>CAWGDV010000001.1:0-459006 GCA_963821465.1 uncultured Nitrospiraceae bacterium
CCATGAAATATGCCCTCTACCCCGGTTGTGCGGCTCAAGGGGCAACGCCGGAACTCTATCAATCGACGAGAGCGATCATCGGCCGTTTGGGGATCGAGGTTGTTGAACTCACTGCCGCGGCCTGTTGCGGCGCGGGGGTCGTGACGGAAGTACATCCGGATATGGCGTTGGCGCTCAATGCCAGGACCTTTGCGCAAGCGGAGACGCTCGGACTGGATGTCATGACAATCTGCGGCACATGCCAAGGGGTGATGAGCGCAGCCAATCGACGATTGAAGACAGAGGCAGGGACTCTGGATCGCATCAATACCCTTCTGGCGCCAGAAGGGCTGGCCTACCACGGTCAGGTCCAAGTTAAACATCTGCTGTGGATCGTGGTGCGAGACATTGGGCTGGCTCGTCTGGGTACATTGGTCTCCGTGCCGATGCGAGATTTCCACATCGCCCCGTTTTACGGCTGCTACATCCTGCGTCCGTCGTGGGATCTGGGGTTTGACGATCCTGAGAATCCCCAATCCCTCGAACGCCTCATCACAGCTGTCGGTGGCGAACCGGTAGCCTATGCAGGAAGAACCAAGTGTTGTGGATTTCCTATCATCCTCGAAAAGGAGGCCATTGCCGTGGCCATGGCAGGGATGCATATGAATGAAGCCAAGGAGCAGGGAGCCGACTTTATGGTGACGCCCTGTCCGCTCTGTCACATGAGTCTGGATATCTATCAGGATCGGGCTGGCCGTGCGGTGAACCGCGAGCTCCACTTACCGATTTTGCATGTGCCGCAGTTCCTCGGTCTGGCAATGGGGCTTCCGGCCAAGGACTTGGGGCTCTCGCATCATGTGATCTCGGTCGATTCCATTCTGGCGAAGCTTGAGCGCCGTCGAACACATCCGCAGCCTTCCTGAAGGAGTCGACGAATGAACATAGTAAACATAGCAGAATATGAACAGTTTAGCAGTGGAAAGATGAAGAAAAACAATATGTTTCAGACGCCACGATTTTTCTGCGACATCTACTGCTTCGAGCCAGGGCAGGAACAGAAGAGCCATATCCATGGCGAGCAGGATAAGGTCTATCTCGTGCTTGAGGGGCAGGGTACGTTTCAGGTCGGCTCAGAGAAACAAGTGCTCGGTCCAGGGCAGGGGACCATGGCACCGGCAGGGGAAGAACATGGCGTGAAAAACCACACGGATCAGCGTCTCAAAGTGCTCGTGTTTGTGGCGCCGAATCCGTCTTGAAGATGAGAGTGGGATGGGGACTGATTGATCTTCCGTGCTCGCGCAATGCGCGGTCTCAGAAGGACGGGAAGGGCAGCCTGGCCGTCCTCCTGCTCGCGGAACGCGCACGATAGGAATGTGGTCGTTCGACGCGCGCAATCGAGGATCAACGAGGCTACCCTTGAGAATGAAATGGGGGATTGGGATAAGGCGCGCAGTGTAAGATCAGTCAGTCCCCATCCCCGAGATATAACGAGCGAGCTTAGAGAGATAGGAAGGGAGCCGCCAGACCATCCTTCGTGCTCGCAGAGCGCGCACAATGAGGTAGTGCTCGTCCGATGCGCGCACTGAAGGACAGCCTCGGCCACTCCCCTAAAGAAAAGGTATATAAAGTTTGATGGTTCTCGTTGGACACGCAATGGGAGCCCGTCTAGCCCGCCTCTCATGGGAAGCAGATTTGCAACGTCGTGCCAGTTCTGCTTGTCGCTCTTGTCCGTGAGGGTTGCCGGTCCGGCTAATAAACAGACTAAATAGACCAGATCAACCAGATAGACCCACCCCGTCTCGCTTGTCACACCTGTTTTGCACGGCTTGCGCTTTACGGTTCCGGCCGCTCTCGTGCGAGGGCGAGGCAAGGTCACGCAGCGACCCCAGGAATTTCCAGAGGCAGTCTATCTGGCGTGCGGGCCTGTCTTATCTCTTTCGATCCCCGAGCAAGAACAACTGAACAAACCAAAGAAACCAGTTAGACCAAGAGAGCTGTGTGCGGATTTTTTTCAGGTCGTTGGGGCGGGCACGGTCGATCGCGCAGCGTTTTTCAGGTGGGACTTCTTGATCTTCATGAGACTTAACTGCTTCTCGGTCGGCGCATAGGGCCCCGATTTTTTCCCCTTATAACGTTTTTCAAACTGTTCGATGAAATGGAGCGCTTCAGCTGTTTGCCCTTGCCTAGTCAAGAGTTCCACGAGGCGAAAATATGCCGGCACGATCAGAGGCATATGTCGAACCTCCTTGGCATATTCAAGCGTATCGCGATATTTTTCCATCGCGGGACTTGGATTCGTACAATCTCCCAAGACAGCTTCCAGCACGAAGATACCGAACCGGTCGGTGTTGGCGCTGATGCTCCGCTCCCAGGGACCAAGAATCATCTCCCTCAATTCTTCCTGGCTCAACTGTATTGGTTCTCGCTTGCGGGACAATCGTAATCGCTCGACGATCTGGTTCGCTTCTGGCCATGCGCCATACAAACCGACGAGGAAGCCGATACAACTGGTTGGGCTCTTGCATGTTCCCTTGATCGGCGAGAACTGGCTCTTCATGACTTCGCTGGGAGGGAAAACCGTTCCATGAGCTGAGCGGCACACCTCGCATGCCTGTAGATCGTCGGCTACAGCAAAGAGATACATGCGGATGCCTGATCGGTCGAAAATATCGATGGCCAGAATTCGCCCCTTCATCACGCGGAGTTGATAGTATTGCCACAGGACGAGCAATCCGAATATTGCCAGTAAGTAGGGGAGGAAATCTGGCAGGACGATACTGGTTGTGGTTTCCATCGGCGTTCCATCGATATCTTGACGGTGTTACGGCATATTGGGAAAGAGTATAGCGAAGAGATGTCAATAGACCTAGAAATAGAGTGGTTTCTGAAGAATGGCACGAAGGCATTCCGAGCGAACATATTCAAGATTACCAGGGGAGGGCGGTCGTGCCTATGTGGAGCCGTCCACCAAGTATTCCTTTCATACTCTCCATCCAGTATTAAAGGGGTGCCTGCTGGTTTCCCAACGTGCGCGCGTCCAACGAGGGGAGTCTGCGACTGCGCGTTGCGCGAGCATAGAAGATTATCAGGTTCCATTCCCTCCTTGTTCTAGGAATGCAGGAGCAACGTGGGTGTTCTGCTGCGCCGCTTTCTTTCTCTATTCCCTCAAATGGGAGGGGAAGGCTGGTGGGTGGGCGAGGGGAGTCCGCGACCGCGCGTTGCGCGAGCACAGGGAATCGCCAGGTGCCCATCCCCACAGCCTACGGTTTTGGCTGGGTCGGCGGTGAGGGTAAAGATTCCTTCCTCGCCCAATTCGTTGCCGTGACGCAGAGCTCCAGTTCCTGAGCTGGGGCTAGAACATTGTGAATCGTGACACGTGCTCCACCGCGCGGGTTGTTTGTCCAGATGCGAATGGCCTGGGCCGTGCTGTTAGGTGCACTCACGTAAATGGTGGTGTATGCAAGATCTTTAAGTGGAACATTGTTCTCATCAACTGTCGGTTCTTGATAGGAAACTGTGAGGTGGGTTTGTCCTGCCGGGAGAGACATGGTATGAGTCGGGCAGCCGGAGGGAAGGGGCGCATCGACGGTTGTCTCCTTTCGCAGTTCGTCGCTCTGGGCGTTTTTCTCAAGATGCATCTGTCCTGTTGCGCAGCCTGTGAGAGCCATTGTGGCAGCAAGAAGTAGACCCGTCGGGGAATATGGGTTCATACCGATTGCCTCCAGGTCCACAATTCCCATTCGGCTAGGAAACTGGCTCCTGCCGCGGAACGTCCCGTCTTTCTTCCAGATCTTGCAGATCCGCCCAGCTGGTGAGGTCGGTTCGGGAGGGATCGACGGCGTCTCTGAGCTTGTTGAAGTATTCCTGTTTCTCGGGAGTACTCGGTCCACGATTCAGCATCATCCGGTTCCATGCGTCCAACTCAGCTGGAGGATGTGCTTTCGCCGTCTGGGTGAACCATTTCGCCACTGCGTCATCCGATGGGTTGGCTTTGACGGTCGAGGTGAATTGATCGGCAGTGATGCCTGCGAACTCCATGAGTCGGTCATCCATGGGGCAGGGGTAGATGTATTCCCCCTCGGTGCCGGCCAGTACGGCGCGGCATTTATCGATCATGCGCGCGAGATGGACATGGCCTTCTAGCTTGACTCGCATGCTGCGAGGAAAGCCTGTTCGCAAATCCATCGTTAGATCAATTTGTGGTTTGTGAACGTCAAGCTTTTCACAATCACTTCGCCGTGTTCATAGGTAATGATGCGGCGGGTGGCCGGCAAATCCGATGATCCGACGCGCACATGGGTGTCGGTGAAGCTTTCCACGTTGCTCAGCTTCCTGTCGGTGGGTGAATAGTAGTACACGCTGTACTTCGTCGTCAGATTCTTCTGGTCTTGGGTCACCGCGCTCTCCTCCACATTAATCGTAAAGGCAAAGGGGGTCATGCCGGGGTGTGCCATGGTGCGATTGATCTGGGTGATGCGCTTGTCTTTTACGCGATAAAACGAGTTCGATCCATGAATGAACAGTTTCGTGCCGAACGGGTGCCCGTCTTCTTCCATCGTCAATGAGTACTTGCCGTCCGATTCCTCGAAAGTTCTTGGGCCACGGTGCACCGCGATCATGCCGAGCTGTTCCTGCGCCCACTTCTGCACGTCGGTCTCTCCCAGTTGCACCGATACTTCACGAGGGCCCTTGACCATGACGGGGCCGCTAGTTTCTTTGCCGTTCACATTTACGGTCAGGTCGGCCGTGAACCCCGTAAAGTCTCTCTGCCATCGCGCGGTATTTTCGAACGCTTGGCGAAGTATCTCGCGGGCCTTCGGATCGTCGGCGACGGTCGGCTGATCCTGTTTCTGATGTTCCATTGGGTGGTCTCCTTCGTGAGTTGAAATATATTGTGCATTATACGCATGGGTGAAACGTGCCACAAGCGTTAGCATGCGCGCGACGGGCATGCCTAGCATGACAGATGCAATGTGCAAACCTTGATTTCGTCTGTCTCACTCATTCCACCAGACCCGTCAGGCTCGTAGGGCTACCCGCAAAGGCGATAGAAAACATTGAACATTTCGGATATACTGCGCCGCGTGTGGGTGTTATGCCCACGTAGAACGAAAGGACGGACATGGAACGACGGGCTGCTTCCCATACAGAAGAAGAAGAGATGAACCATCGACGCCGGTTGTTGAATGCCGCGAAGAAAGGCGATCAGAAGGCCATTGGCAAACTCTTAGAGCTCTATCAAGTGCGGATCTACAGTGGCGATATGGTGACGAAGATGAATAAAACATCCGCCACACACAAACTTCAGGCTCAGCTCGCCGAAGGAAAGCCTGTGAAGGGTGGATCAGGGAGTCACGGCAAGAAGTCTGCTCCTCCAAAGGGCTCTTCGGCAAAACGCACTCCTGCCAAAGTTGCAGTCCGTCCTGCAATTTCAAAGGCCAAGCCGAAATCTCAGCCGGCCAAGGCCGCTCGAAAGAAACGCAAGAAGTAGTGAGGAGTCTGTCCGAGTAATGCCGTTCTACTGCGGCAAACGATCTGCAGGCATCTGCGTCGTTCTCGGCCCGAAAAAATCCTCCCCCTATTCCAGCGAACACGCCTCCGGTTTTTTCGAGCCTGCGGCCTCGCATCTGCCCGCAGCTCTCTTGCCTCGCAACGAAGGATTACTCGGACAGACTCCTAGGCTGCGATTATTGCACGGCCACTCGTAGTCCCCCTCCTCCCAATTTTGCGGCGATCTCTTCCGCTTCTGCCAGCGTACCTGAGAACACGATGGCTTCTCCATCATGGTCGATCATCCATGCGAGTTCAAAGGCCTTCGTGGAATTCATGCCAGGAATGTATTGGCAGAAGAGCGCGATGACTTGCTCATAGGTATGACACTCGCAGTTGAACACAATCACACGCGCATCGATCCCGGCGCTGGTGTCGATGCTGGTGATTTCTGTCGGGACAGGAGGAGCGAATGGGGTATTTGTGCCTGCCATGGGGACGAATTCTAGCAGACTTGGTTGAAACTTTTAATAGCCTACCCGAACAAGCAGATGGTTGGTTTTCGGCCAGTTCTCTCGGGCAGAGGATTGCGTATAGAGCACGAAATGAGCGGGGGAGTCTGTGACTGGTTGGAGCTGGTGTGCCAGCGCGAGGGTGTGCGTATAGACAAGTGAGGCGGAAGTTTTCACGAGGGCGAGCCCATATTCATAGTGGTATCCTTCTTCAAGAGTGAGGTTTCTCTTCGAGAGCGCTCTCACCTGACCAAGATCATAGACGTGCTGTCTAAACGGATCGTCCATGAGGCGCAGGAGTGCGGCTGGGCCTGGCACAAGACTGTTGCCGATGCGAAGGCTATGTGACGGCTCGAACAGTCCGCGTTGGAGACGGCGGTCCTGGCAAAGCGCCGTGTGAAAGCGCTTGCGCCACAGAGGATCGCGCAGGTCGTGATCGACCGCAGCTGCCACGGTAGGTGGAAGCGGTCCACTCACGTCATGGCCCTGGATGAGGCGTCCGGACTCGATGAGATCAGGGAAGCTCATGCCCATCCGGTCTTGGAATGCCGTCATCCCGGACATGGGGGTCAATTGCAGCGCCATGAAGTCGCGAAAATGGACCGTGGCAAAGCGAGTCAGGAGCCGTGCCAAGGTTTCCGGGTGGCAGAGATGAAAGGGATAGAACAGGGCGTGGGGTGCTCGGGGTCGATTCATCGACAAGGTTTCATGGTCATGCTAGGGTTTGCGCGTGCCATATCTCTTCACGTCCTGGCTCGATTACTTGCTCATCTTTGTTCCGGTGACGATCGCGCTCGAAGTTTTTCGCGCCGATCCACTGTTGATTTTTGTATCGGCTGGACTGGCCATTATTCCGCTGGCGGGCCTGTTAGGGCGAGCCACAGAGCATTTGACGACCCATGTCGGTGCCGGCATCGGCGCACTGCTCAATGCTTCGTTGGGCAGTGCCGCGGAATTGATTATTGCGCTTGTGGCTCTGCGCGCGGGGCTTCACGATGTTGTCAAAGCCTCTCTCCACCGGCTCGATCCTAGGCAACATCTTACTCGTACTCGGTGTCTCCATGTTTGCCGGCGGGCTGAAGTTCGAGCGGCAGAAGTTTAACCAGACGGCCGCCGGAATGGGCGCCAGTCTTCTGCTACTGGCTGCTATAGGACTCATTATTCCCGCACTCTTTCCCTCACCGCCACCGATCGTGGCATCCCGATTGAACGAGAGATAAGACTCACAGTATCATTTATTTTATTCACTATTTATGGAGCAAGCCTCGTGTTTACCTTGAAAACTCACCGCCATCTATTTGCCGGAGAGGCCCTTAATGCTTCGCATCTTGGAGAACAACCCTGGACCCGTGGCGCTTCGATCACGGTACTCACCGTGGCGACTTGTCTCGTGGCCTTGATGAGCGAGATGTTGGTGGGGGCATTGGAGTCAGCTTCGCACCAACTTGGGCTCACGCAAGTCTTCGTCGGCGTCATTTTGGTCGCCCTGGTGGGGAATGCGGCCGAACATTCCACGGCGGTGATGGTGGCGCTGAAAAATAAAATGGACCTTGCCTATGGTATCGCGGTTGAGTCCAGTCTGCAGATTGCGTTACTCGATGCCCCCTTGCTCGTCTTTGCCAGTTATCTCTTCGGGACGCCGTTGGATCTTATCTTCACACCGTTCGAGGTTGCTGCCGTGACGATCTCAGTCTTGATTGTGGGCTTCGTGGCAATGGACGGAGAATCGAACTGGATGGAAGGTGTGATGTTGGTCGGGGTGTACCTCATGCTGGCGATCGCCTTTTTCTTTCTGCCGGCTTGACAGGATGCTGAAAACCCTCGCCAGCTTCGTTCTTATCTCGAAAGCAGACCGTCCTATTTGAGTTTTTCCCCTCACCATCAGCGATAAGCCATGGGCCATATGCTCTTTGCCCTAGACTTTATCCATGTCGATGACTTCCGTGGCTTCCCACAGATTCTTCTGCTCCGCATCTGCCAGTTCCTTCACCCGATCCTCTTCTGTCTCTTCTCCGAACTGAGCTGCTTGTGTCGGTACAGGCGTTTCCTTTTCGGCCTGAGATGAAACTGTCTCTCGCGACGACGGCTGTCTTTTTCGTTTCTTAGCAGGGTCCATATTAACGGGCATAGCCGCTCTCCACTATGATCTGCGTTCAGTTTCCATCCGACCGAAGGAAAAAGTCAATGATTGCGATAGGGAAGGCCGGTCTATTTTTGCAGACTGTTCAATAAGGCCAGACTTCTCACCCGCCCGCCCTGAGTCTGCCAAGACGGCCTCTTCACCCTAGGCCGCGCCTTGCTCCAAGCAAGGCCGCAGCGAGTGAAGGCCCGAGGAGGTACACACCGCATTGGGTGTGGGCCGTTCGCCGCCAGATGCTAAGGGTGACCAGAAGGAATATCTTCCCTCTCGCCACATGCCACTCGCCTCGCGCGTGGTTTCTCAGTGATTTCTCGAAGGTCTTCATAGCAACTGTTGGGAGATGATCTTGCCGGTTGGTACCGGTCTGTACTCCATAGGATAGTTGCGGGAGGCAGGCGAGACTGGCGAGCGGGAGAGGGTTGATCTGGTTCCTCTGGTCTATCCGGTCTGTCTGGTCGAATAAAATAATCGGGACAGAGCAGCCGGTTCTCGCGCTGTACGCATCGTGTTCCAAGAAATGTGCAAGAACGAACCGTCTCTCGCAGCAATGAACATCTGCGGTGATTCAAGTTTTCCATCTACACCGCCGATATCCCATTCACTATGAACAACGCGGTTTCTGCATCAATGATGCTTCAACAGAACGGTGCGCCATCAATGGACGGAGAGATCTTGACGGTCATGGACGTGGCCCGTTTTCTTCGAGTGCCCAAGTCCACCGTGTACAAGCTCGCCCGGGTCGGCGAATTGCCGGCGTCGAAGATTGGGAAGCATTGGCGCTTCCTCCGTCGCGACATCCATGAATGGATGCACAGTCGCTCCCAGCAGGGCTAACGATCCATTCTCTACGTGAGATGGTCGCCTGTGTGGAAAGACCGATGACCTGTGCCTACAGGCCACTCGTCGTGCGCGATCAGGCGCTAGCGGAATGCTCAAAATGAGAGCCTCGTCGTTCGTGAAACATCAGAATCTGGAAACGAACGACGCCTTCCATGCCACGGTCCATGGCTGTCGGCGGAAAGCTTATCCTGTACGAAGCAGAATGAAGATCCCTGCAGCAGCCTGCTCCGCTGAAGTGGCCACTTCGGCTACGAAGGCCGGAAGCCACGGGGGGCAGCTGGAAGCATCCAAGTCCACGGCAATCACGCAAGATCTCGCGGACGAACCGCGAGCGAGATGGGCGAGGGTTCGAGGTCCGAAGCTCGAGGCTTATGAAACTTCGACCCTCGGACTTCAACGTCGGATCGCGCTTCATGCACCATATGAACAGGGTATAAAATTTATAAGGGTTATGGATTTCCTTTATGAGGTGGCAGATCCCTGAGCACAATTTGCCGGAAGAACGGGGCACCCATTGTAACTGCGCGGGGGAGGAAATCGGAAACTGACTGAGTCTGCCAAGAAATTCCCGAATGGTTCCGCCTGGCACAGTCCGAAAGGGCCGTTTCGGGAGGCGTTGGAGCAACGGGCTCTGTCACTCCGCTTCCGCTTCACCTCCGAGGTTCGTTCCCAGCCTTAGCTCGCATTCTTCATGACGGTTCGTGGCGGAATGGCGCGCGGCAAGGGCGGGGAGCGCGACTCGCGTGAGTCAGGCATCGGTGGTTGGAGTAGAAATCTTCGTGAATGATGCGGGTTAAGGTCAAGCCGCTTTGTCGATCTGCTGCGCAACTACTTGGGTGTCAGTATCGACACACTGATTTTCCAAGATCGCGAGACGCGCGTGTAAGGGGCGTAGCTCTTCTTCCTTGAGCGGTTGAATATGTCTCTGGTGCAAGGAGAGTTTTTCTTGGTCGGAATGGCTGAGCGCTTGCGATGCCGTCTCCTGACTTTCTAGCGCCTGCAATTTCGAGGCGGCCTCCCTCAGCTCATGCCGTGCCTTCTCCAGCATCTGCTCTTTGAGGTGCATCATGGCGGCGACGTCCGTGAGCTGCTGCGCGAGCCGGCCGGCGGATACGTTTCTCAGCAGCCATCCGACCGCGCCGCCGATACCAGCCGCGATGATGAGACATCCCAGCATTTGGTTGATGAACATGGTCATAGGTCGATCTGTCCTTTCACTCGTAGTTCGATTCGTCGGTTGCGTTGGAGGCCGGCCCGATTCCCCGCCACTGACAGCGGTTGTGAGGCGCCATAGCCGGTGGCCGTGAACTGGTTGGTCAGTCCGTGGCTGATGAAGTAGCGCCGCACGGCTTCAGCGCGTCGGCGGCTAAGTTGAATGTTATAGTCCGGCTCGCCGTACTTGTCCGTATGCCCGCCGATCTCAATGGCCGTGCGAGGGGCATGCCGTAACTGGTCAATCAGTTGGTCCAGTGTGGCAAGACTGTTGCCAGTCATCGTGGTGCTGTTCGATTTAAACTCGATGGACGAACGCGAGAGGATCTCATTCAATGTCTTCTGGAGCGAGGGGGAAGGGGCTTCCACCAGTGATGGTGCTGCCAAGGATGTGGGCGCCTGCGGAGATGGAGCCTTCAGGGATGAGACCGCCGTCAGGGAGGGAGCCTTCTTGGACGGGGCTGGGGGGAGAGAACCTTTGGGAACGGACCTGTCGAGTATGGACTCGTCAGAATACGATCTTCCAGTTCCAGCCCTGTCTGAGTCAGAGGGGCAATAGCTTGTAGCACATCGGTCTTGGCACCATCGCCACCGACCTGGCCGCTCACGACAATCGTGCGGCCGTCGATGATGATGGAGCCTCGTTCTGTCAAGTGCCCTAGGACGGGGAGGACCTGGGGGACGTTGTCGGCCCAGGCAACAGGCCCCCCTCTCGGATCCACCGCCAACTCATCGACAATGTGACCTGGCGTGGCGCCATAGAACTCTTGGGCTCGCTGAAGAATGGCGGCCTTGCTGGCCTCACTGGGAAGCGAGCCGCGGAGTATCAGCATTCCATGCTCAACACGTGCATGAAAATTTGCAGGAGTGACTGGCCCCGATGCTGTTGACGGGGAAATATGGCGTGGAAGGCAGAGAGCGGCCAGGAGGCCAAGTGCAACAATACCAGCGGCAAGAATCGCTGCACTTTTCATGGTTCACCCCATGGACGGACAGGTGACTGCACGCCTCAGTAAAACCTAGCAGATAACTGGAAAAAAGGTATCAAGGAGCGACACTTATCAAAAATAACTTTTCCAGCAGGTGAACCTTGACCAGCATGTCAGCATGTGGGCGGAATGCCTGCTTTTTATGAGATTATTAATTAGTGGAGGCACTAAAATGGATTCGGAAGCCATGAATTCAAGACTTTGCGCCAGGGCTGTCTTATCGCGAAGCTACGGATTTTTGATAGGACCTGCACGGCCAGGGAAACTTGATCAACAGTCTGAGAACATCACCTATAATTTTAATAATTTACGAGACAAACCTCGAGTTATATCTTGTCGTAGATATCGGTAGTAGGATCCATGATCTGACATAACGATCTCAATGAACTCGGGCCAGTGCTGTAACCGATTAGGAAGACCTCACGCGATGAGTCGCTACCGGACGAGAGCCGAAGCCATAGCCGATATCTTTGATTACATAGAGCGGTGTCATAATCCACGCAAGCGGTGGCAACTGGAACTCTAGCAACAGGGGGTACCGACTCTTCACATAACCATCCGTGCTATCGGGGTCGAAACCCGCGTCGTTGGTGCGAGAGGAGAATCGTGCTTTGAGCACGAGGAGATCGGGGGGTGTGTTTTGTTTGCTTCATTTCTCTGGTTTAACCCGACACACCAGAGATAGGAGACGAACCAGATCGACTCGGCACAATCTATGAACAACGCTTTATGAGACGGCACCGACGTAAGTCAAGGCCTGGCAACGCAGAGGGCCGATGGTCGTGCGGGTTATATGGCGGCAAGAACGAGGCGTACCAGTCCAGAGATATCTTCTGTCCCGGCTGCGGGCGGCGCATGGTTCGTCATCCGGCTGTAGCCGGCTTCGACGGAGATCAACGTTGTCCACGTCTGTGATCGCTGAAGATCCCACACAAGTCTCCCTTTCCCACCCACATGCATCGTGTCAATCAGCCCATCACTCGAGCGTGTGCCGGCATAGTTTCCCATAGCACTAATCAGTACCTGCTGACTTTGCCTGTACTGCAGGGCGACTGATGCCGAGGGCGAATGGATTCGAACGTCCGACCAATCCCGTACTTCCTCC
This sequence comes from uncultured Nitrospiraceae bacterium, assembly GCA_963821465.1. Lineage (GTDB taxonomy): Bacteria > Nitrospirota > Nitrospiria > Nitrospirales > Nitrospiraceae > Palsa-1315. The sequence continues at coordinate 12,268 of CAWGDV010000001.1, forward strand.
CGATACCCCAACGTAGGGGTAATAGTCAGGGTGTTCAAAGGGCGAAAGTTCGCCGTGAACATCTGCATCCTCACCGTATACTCCGTTTCACCATGAAGGAGATCGCTCCCGAGGATATAACTCGATGCGAGGCGGGCATTCCAGCTTATGCCGGTATAGGCAAGCGTACTTTCCAGGGTATGGCTGTGGCTTCGCTGGGGAGCGACGCCGAGTGGTTCAAACGAGCTGTTCAGGGAGTTGTGTGCATAGGTCAGGGTGATCTCAGGCCAGGTTGGACGATTCCAGGCGAAACCGACTCGTCCATAGGCCTGTTCAAGGCGAGAGCGGGTGGAGTCTTTGGTCACATTGTCCCACTGTTGTCCGATCGAACTCCGCAGCGTCGTCCATCCAGACGTCCATTCTCCCCACACCTCACGCCGTGCCTGATCCGGTCCATTGAAGAACGTCTGCCCTGCTGATCGAGACAGCATCCCATAACGGATCGACCCTGTTGTGCCTGTCAGACCGAGTCGGATCATGCGTTGTGACGCATCGCCAGATGTATCCCCTGGGATCTTGCTTTGAAGCCATCCAGCTCCTCCCTGATTCTGGGCCACTTCCGTTTCAGTGACGAAGATTCCGTTCAGCCATGTCGTTGAAGACAGGAGACCTTGCGTGCGGGCTCGATCGGTCTCCGGGACGAGGTCGCGCAGACGGGGAGAGGCCACGGGTGGAGTAAATGAGGTTGCCGTGAGGCTGGTCTGGTAGAGGGGAGAGGTGGTTTGTTTCGAATCGGTTTGGGGTGCCCGATCGGAGAACAATCCAGCCCAGCGTTGAGCCACGTAGTCTGAAACTGATTCGTCACCTCCCCAGACCGGAGGAGCAAACAGAACCAGCAAAAGCACCAGGGACAATTTCAAGAGTGTGTGCATCGTTCACATGATTGGAGTGGCCCAGATCCATATGAACTCTAGCACTCGATGATTAGATCATAAGTCGTTGATAAAGCGAGCCTGCTATGCGAGGTAACGGGGCTTTCCCCTGAGTGGCCTTGAATGAGTCAAAGGGGAAGAGGATCAAGAGGAGCTATAAAAAAAGATGACACAAGCGTCGCGAAGGGCGACTCAGAGGACGGCGACTCCGGGCAGTTGATCTTGTGCAAGGGGGTATCTTGTTTCTTTCGTTCGTCGAACCAAAGTAAGCAAAATAAACCAAAGAAACTAGCTGAACCAGATCCCCGCCACGCGCCGCGAAATGTTTGATTGCAAGACTCCAACTCTTCGAGTCGCTGCAGAGAAGTCGCGATGGGTTGGCTGGGTGAGTGGAGAAATCCATCATGGGTGCGTGGTTGTCACGGCTCCGAATCATACCACAGCCGTTGGTTTCTTTCCGAGCGCGCGGCAATACAGGGTGATGCCATGAAGGACCGGAGGGCTTGCAATCCGACTTAACCTTTATGGGCCTCCACACTGACACCTTTTTCCGTTCTTGTCGCGCCTGTATCTGATCCTCTTCAACCACATCAGAGGGAATGATCTCAATGGTTCACGGTCAGGGTTACCGGCTTATCTGTCGATTGATTCGTTGGCAGGGACGAATCCTTCAACGAGATGGTGAGAAAATATATCCCGATCGTCCCGCTTGCCGGTTTGCCTGTAATTGCGCCAGTCGAGGCATTCAACAGGAGCCCCGTCGGCAAGGCAGGAGTGATCGACCACGTGTAGGGCAGAGTCCCGCCTGATCCTTTCAACGTGGTGCTGTAATTCTTACTCACTTTGGCATCCCGTAAGGAGCTTCCAGCTGGTGAAGTGATCGCCAGTGGCGTTGGAGCCGGATTAATCTTCAGGGACAGCTGCGTGGTCGCCGTTTGATTGAATGGGACATCGGAGTCAGCCACCGTAAACGTATGTGTCGTCGTGCCCGCCGTTCCGTTCAGGGGAGTGCCGCTGATCGTGCCCGGCGATAGAACATTGAACTGTAATCCGTTCGGCAACGGGGGGAGTACCGACCACGAATAGGGTTGGATTCCACCCGTTGCCTGCAAGGTTGTGGGAGGGTACGGCTGGTTCACAGCCCCTTCCGGGAGCGACGAAGTGGAAATTACCAGCGGCTGGGGCGTGGTGCCGATCGTGATCGGCAGGGTTGTTTCTACGAACTGAGTCGGGATCGGATTCGTCTTCCAATCTGAAGACCAGAGAAGTCGTGCCATCCACTGTCGGTATGCCGGTGATGGCACCGGATGCGGTATCTAGCGAGAGGCCAGCCGGCATGGCTGGAGAGCTAGCAGCGAGACTCCACGTATAAGGGGTGATGCCCCCAGATCCGCCTACGACGGCCGCATAGGGCTGGCCCACGGTGGCGTCGGGTAGCGAAGTGGTCACGATCGTCAAGGGCCCTGGTCCGGCAGGAGGAGGAGAAACATTGTTGACGTCACTGCAGCCGACTAACCGCAGACGACAGGAACGACAGCAGGAAGGCCCACAGGAAGTTTCCGGTGAACCCATGACGACCTATCAGGGTTCTACCATCCAAGCATTTCAGCGACACGATCCTCCTTCGTCGATACATGTTGGCCTTGGTCTTTACCGGCATGAATGTTCAGCCGATTTGTCGCCCGATCAAACCAGTGACGCATTATAGGGAGAAACCCCTGGCCCCGTCTGCCCTACGAAGGTATAGGGAATGGAATCTGTTGATCTCCCGTGCTCGCGCAACGCGCGGCCTCAGAAAGATGAGAGGGAACAGGCAACCATCCTTCTTGCTCGCAGAGCCCCCACGATAAAGCGGTGGTCGCTCGATGCGCGCAGTGAAGGACGGTGTGCCTGCTCCCTTATGGAGAAGGTAAAGAATCAGAATGTGCTCGTTCGACGCGCGCAGTCGAGGATCAACCAGGCTACCCTTGAGAATGAAACAGGGGATTGAGATGACGCGCGCAGTGGAAGATCAATCAGCCCTCATCCCTGAAGAGATAACGAGCAAGCTTGGGGGGATCATCTGTAATTGCGTTTGATGGCCGTACGGAGACCAACATGGGTGCCCTGCCAAGTGAGGTGGCGGATATTCCACGCGAAGTTGGCGAGCCATGAATGCGGAGCGTCGGTCGAGGGAGGGGTTACGTCAAGCAATGCCTCCCATTTTTTCCACTGTAGGTGGAGCGAATGGTACCGCAGCGGAACTTGGGTGCAACATTCGAGAACGAGGGCGAATCGAAGAAGGAGCTGGTGAATAATGGTTGCTGACACCTGTTTCCGTTCTCGCGTCGGCTTTATTGTTAAAACAGTTGCTGAATTTATTGCTTCTTGATCGTGATCGAGAGGTCGGGCGGTGTAAGGTCGGTTAGCAGTTTCGCATCGGTGACCTGCGGCATAAAGTTAAATGTACCCGCTGCGAACGGGGTGCCTGAAATCTCGCCGGTGTCGGGATTGAGAGTCACACCCGTTGGAAGTGCGCCAGAAAATGACCATTTTAGCGGCTTGGTGCCTCCGGCGGCCACCAAAGTCCGGCTGTACCGTACAGAAACGGTTCCATCGGGGAGCAGGTCCGCAGACGTCGTCGTGATATCAAGCGAGACAATGGTTAGGGATAAAGTCTTAGTAGCTGTCGACGCGGGGTTCGCGGAATCTCGGACAGTAAAGGTGTGGCCCTTTGTGCCTTGACTACCATTCAGAGGTGTGCCGTCGATTGTATGGGTGTCAGCATGCCACGTTAATCCATTCGGCAAGGCAGGTTGGACTACCTGGTCCCAATTAAGAGGTGGGGTGCCTCCCGTCGCTTGCAACGTTGTCGAGGAGTATTGCGCATTGACAATGCCTGTTGGAAGTTCAGAATTCGTGATCTTGAGCGGTATCTGGGCAGCATCGATGGTCAAGAAAAGGGTTTGTTCTTTGGTTTGAACCGGCGACGAAGAATCTTGCACTATAAAGGTGTGCGAAGTTGTTCCCTGCCTTTTTGGTGTGCCTGTGATCGCGCCGGTGGTCGGGCTGAACGTGAGGTCAGGCGGCAGAGGCCGTAACGGCGCTATCGACCAGGTATAGGGGGTGATGCCTCCGGACGCGCCCAGCGTGTCGGTGTAGGCCTTATCCACCGTTCCGTCTCGTAGGGAAGTTGTGGTGATCGTCAATGGCCCTGGGCCGGTGTCGGGAGGTGGAGCAGTAGTGGCATTATTGGTATCGCCGCAGCCGGTCAACCAGCAGACGTACAGGAACGACAGCAGGAGGGCCCACAGGAAGTTTCTGGTGATTCTACGACGACTTATTAAGGCTCTGTCACCCAAGCAATTCAGCGACACGATTCTCTTTTGTCAATAAATATTGGTCTTAATCTCCACCCGCATGAGCATACATCCGATTTGTCACACGATCAACCCATTCCCCCTGCACCATAGTGGAGAAACCGTGGTCCCGTATACCCTGCGAAAGTAGGATAGGCACGAGTGAGATGGAAACCCCTGCTTGCTCCGACGGGCATCTCGACTGCACGACGCCGCGTATTTGCTCAGCTGCGGAACTTGTTGGGTTCTACGCGTCGCTGAACGGAACATCGAACGGTTTTCGCAGTCCCCTTGCGACTGCATCTCCTCGGTGGAGCGGTGCCCAAGGCGCTGCACAAGTAGCCGGCAGTATCTTCTGCTCTCACTCGTAATGGGAAGGGAGCACAGAGGCAAGCTAGGGAAGTGGCGAGCAGCTGGCATGGTCTCTGTGCTCGCTGAGCTCCTGCAATAATAAGGATTGGAATGACACCCACATTGGTCCTGTGCTGCCAGAACAGAGGAGAGGATGGAGCCTGATGATCTTCTGTCCTCGCGCAACGCGCGGCCTCAGGAGGATGAAGAGGGGGCGGCCAGGTGCCCTCCTTGCTCGCAGAACGCGCACGATGAAACTGTGCTCGTCCGATGCGCGCAGTCGAGGGCAGCCTTGGCCACTGCCCTAAAAGAGAGGTAGAGAGAGGAGACCCTGCCATCCTTCTTGCTCGCAGAGCCCCCACGATAAAGCGGTGGTTGCTCGATGCGGGCAGTGAAGGAAGGTTTGCCTGCTCCCTTATGGAGAAGGTAAAGAATCAGAATGTGTTCGTTCGACACGCGCACTCGAGGATCCACCAGGCTATCCTTGAGAATGAAACAGGGGATTGAGATCACGCGCGCAGTGGAAGATCAATCAGCCTTCATCCCTGAAGAGAGAACGAGTGAGCTTGGAAGGATCATTGAGAAGGATGAGGGTTGCTCGATGCGCATAATGAAAACCACACCAGCCGCCTCGCTGGATCCGGGTAAGGGGCAGGGGAATCACTCGTCCGATGCGCGCAGCTGGGGAATAAGCCAGGCCATCTACTGTGAGGGGGGAAGGAAGAGAGTAGATGATCGCTTGCCATCAAACAGAGAGGCTTGACGGCAAGTGATCAATTCCAATGGTACAAGGACGTCAGAACGGGTCGATCGTGATCGACAGGCCCGGCGGAGTAGGATCGGATAGGGGTACCGTATCAGTGACCTGCGGCGTGAAGGTGAACGTGTCCGCTACAGTGGGCATGCCTGCAATCACGCCAGTTGAGGGATCAATGGGGTCAAGGCCAGTTGGGAGTGCGCCAGAGAGGAGGCTCCACGTCAGCGTCCCAGTGCCCCCAGTTGCCGCCAAGGTCTCGCTATAAGGCGTACCAACCTTTCCATTAGGGAGCGTTGTCGTCGTGATAGTGGGTCCAACAGGCGCGGCCACGATGGTGATCGACAGGAGTTGGGCATTAGACAGCGATAACGAATCGGTGACCTTCACTGTAAAGTTGGCAGTGCCCGTTCCGGTCGGCGTACCTGAAATCACCCCAGCAGAACTGAGGGAGAGATTTGCCGGGAGCGATCCAAGGTCTAGACTCCACGCGAGCGTCCCGGTGCCCCCAGAGGCCGCCAAGGTCTCGCTATAAGGCGTACCAACCGTTCCATTAGGGAGCGTTGTCGTCGTGATAGTGGGTCCAACAGGCGCGGCCACGATGGTGATCGACAGGGCTTGAGTATCAGACAGCGATAACGAATCGGTGACCTTCACTGTAAAGTTGGCAGTGCCCGTTCCGGTCGGCGTACCTGAAATCACCCCAGCGGAACTGAGGGAGAGATTTGCCGGGAGCGATCCAAGGTCTAGACTCCACGCGAGCGTCCCGGTGCCCCCAGAGGCCAGCAGGGTTCGGCTATAGGCCGTGCCTACCGTCCCACCGGGAAGCGAGGTCGTCGTGATAGTGGGTCCAACAGGCGCGGCCACGATGGTGATCGACAGGGCTTGAGTATCAGACAGCGATAACGAATCGGTGACCTTCACTGTAAAGTTGGCAGTGCCCGTTCCGGTCGGCGTACCTGAAATCACCCCAGCGGAACTGAGGGAGAGATTTGCCGGGAGCGATCCAAGGCCAAGACTCCACGCGAGCGTCCCGGTGCCCCCAGAGGCCAGCAGGGTTCGGCTATAGGCCGTGCCTACCGTCCCACCGGGAAGCGAGGTCGTCGTGATAGTGGGTCCAACAGGCGCGGCCACGATGGTGATCGACAGGGCTTGAGTATCAGACAGCGATAACGAATCGGTGACCTTCACTGTAAAGTTGGCAGTGCCCGTTCCGGTCGGCGTACCTGAAATCACCCCAGCAGAACTGAGGGAGAGATTTGCCGGGAGCGATCCAAGGTCTAGACTCCACGCGAGCGTCCCGGTGCCCCCAGAGGCCAGCAGGGTTCGGCTATAGGCCGTGCCTACCGTCCCACCGGGAAGCGAGGTCGTCGTGATAGTGGGTCCAACAGGCGCGGCCACGATGGTGATCGACAGGGTTTGAGTATCAGACAGCGATAACGAATCGGTGACCTTCACTGTAAAGTTGGCAGTGCCCGTTCCGGTCGGCGTACCTGAAATCACCCCAGCAGAACTGAGGGAGAGATTTGCCGGGAGCGATCCAAGGCCAAGACTCCACGCGAGCGTCCCGGTGCCCCCAGAGGCCAGCAGGGTTCGGCTATAGGCCGTGCCTACCGTCCCACCGGGAAGCGAGGTCGTCGTGATAGTGGGCGGCACGACCACGATCCTAATCGACAAGGCCTGATCATCAACCTGTCCTGCCGTGTCTGTGACTCTAATCGTGAAGTTATATGTGCCAGCAGCGCCAACAGTAGTTGGGGGAGCTGCAATCTCACCAGTTGTTGTATTCAGAGTAAAAGATGGTGGCAGTGATCCGGCGATCACACTCCAGGTGAAAGGCACGGTGCCCCCAGCGGCCTGCAGAGTCTTTGAATAGGATTCGGGCACAGTGACATTGGGGAGTGACGTGGTCAATATCGCAAGCACGGGTGGGGGATTAACGACCGTCAATGTCAGGGATTTTTGTACCTGCTCCTGCGGTGACGATGAATCTTTCAACGTGAAGGTGTGAAGTTGACTACTAGTGGCGGTCGGTAAAGGTGTACTCGTAATCGTGCCGGTTGTTGGGTTCAAGGAAAGGCCAGCCGGGAGCGCAGGCGCTACTGACCACGTATAGGGCGTCGTGCCTCCCGAACCACCTACTGTGTCGGCATAGCGTTGACCTATCACGCCTATTTCCAGTGAGGTTGATGTAATAGTCAGCGGCCCCGGTTCAGCAGGAGCAGGAGGACCAGACACATTATTGGTGTCGCCGCAGGCGTTCAGCGCGAGGGCCGCGAGTATCGAGAAGAGAACTGTGAACACAATGTTTCGCGGGGAAGAATGATACTGCATCAGACGATCTCAATCATGTGTTCGATCCTGGGACAGTGATCTTCGCGCTCGTGCTCGGAAACCGAGCCGTCTTAAGTAGGGGTAGCATAATAATCGGTTGGGGGGGCCAGTGTCTATCCTACCAATGGAGAAGGCCTAGCGCCCTTCTACCAGGAGTGTTGTAGGGGAGGGGAGGTCTTGTTTGTTGCGTTTATCGAGCCAAACCAATGATCCTACGGGAAATTTAGCGGTGGGATGCACGAGCCGCGGCACAAGTCGCCGGCAGAAGATTTTCCGCTCTCGCTCGCATGGGAAAGGGAGTACATATGCGAGTTTCCAAAGCCAGCTTGGCTCGCTGCTGAGATCGGTGGTGCGATGACATCCTGTTACGGATTGATCGTCACATGTAAAGACTTCTTCACTGACTGACTCGTGGAGTCCTGCACGGTAAACGTGTGAGACGTTGTCCCAACGGTACCGACATCCGGCGTTCCGGTTATTTCGCCGGTTACGTCGTTTAGAGTAAGAGAAGCCGGGAGTGGGGGAGTGACCGACCAGGTGTAGGGCGGGGTCCCACCTGAGGCTGCCAGTATAGCGGGGCCATAGGGTTGGTTCTCATGGCCAGGAGGCAGCGGCAAGGTGGCGTTATCAGTATCCATGCTCAACGCGGCATTGACGTTGAGGGTCAACGATTTGGTGACGGCTACTCCAGTACCATTCTGCACGCGATAGGTTCTCGTAAACGATCCAGGAGTGGTCGGTATCCCACTCATGACTCCGCCTGAACTCAACGGCTGCAGACCTGAAGCCGGGAGCAGATCTCCAACAATCGACCAGGTATAGGTTCCTGGGCCCGTTGCTCCTGACGCCGACAATATCGCGTTGTATGGCTGGCCGACAGTCCCAGCGGGAAGTGGGGGACCGGTCGGTAGGCCAGTGTCGATCGTCAGCGCGGCATTGATGGTGAGGGTTCGCGTCAGTGTACTCAACTGAGCAGTTGGTACCGTCGAATCCATAACCGTAAAGGTATACGTTGTTGGAACAGGACTCGCATTCAGCGGAATTCCGCTGATGATTCCTGGTCCAAGCAGGTTGAGGGCCAATCCATTGGGCAAGGCAGGAGAGACCGACCACGTATACGGTGGTATTCCGCCAGACGCCTCTAATTGGATAGTCGGGTAGGCCACGTTCACCGTCCCATTCGGAAGCGTGAACGGCGTCATTGTTGGTGATGTTTGAGTGCCGGCTGTGATCGACGCAATCCCTGCCCCCGACACCGATGAAGCAGCATCTTCAATCGAGATGGTCAGGTTTTTTGGGGTCGACTGATTCGTTGTGTCAGTGACTCGATAGGTCCGTGTGGTGATGCCAGAGGCAGTGGGAGTTCCACTGATCAGCCCAGCAGAATTCAATGTAAGGCCTGGCGCTGGTGGTGCCCCATTCATCGACCACGTATAGGGCGGGGTTCCACCTACTGCTGCCAATTGTCCGGCTAAATGCTTTGCCGACGGTTCCGTTAATTGGCGTACCTGTTGTAATCTCCAAGGGAGGCGGCGCAGGCGCAGGCTCAGATTCAGGAGACGACACATTGTTCTTGTCGCTACAGGCGTTGAAGCCGAAGATCACAGCGAAAAAAAATAGGATAGCCCACAACATGTTTCTGGTGAGCGTACGATCGTACACGAGTTATGCGTCCTTTGATCGGGAGATCATGATGGTCGTGCAGAATGATTACTTTCATTAACATCATCGTGGATATGTGAATGCCTGGAGGCAGTCTACCCCCTCTTAATGTGGGGGTGTCTGGGGCGGACACGTATTTTGATGGTAGCTCACAACACAGCAGGGAGTAAAGTCGGCGTATGTTGGCAGGTAAGCCTCACGTTAGGGATTTTCTCCATATTTCTCACGGTATTGTTTCTTTGCACCGGCGACCCAATTATCTCGCCTGATCCGGTCTGGCGCAGTATAGAGCTTCTTTGCGACCTTGTCGATATCCTCCGGCGTCCAACGCGCAATCTGGCCAAAGCTGAATAAGCCCATCTTGTTTAGGGTCCGAGCAAAGGCGGGACCGATCCCGTGAATCTTACTCAGATCGTCTTTCGATCCGGTTTTCGCCGCTTTCGCCTGTTCCATCTCCAAGCTCAGTTGACTTCCATTCTGACGGGTCTTCTGACGAGGAGCGACGGACCCCCCATCGGTCTTGATGCGGAGCGCGGCCCTCACTTCGACCAGTCGTTTGCGGAGGCGGGCGATCTCTTCTTGCTTTTCTCCCGCCGTCTTCACCTGATCCGCCAGGTCTTGCTGTTGCGCTTCGAATTCTTGAATGCGGTGCTGTAGGCTGTTGATCTGTTCGGCTCGCTCGTGCAGGAGTTGTTCATTGAGCAGAAGTTGGGCTCGGAGTTGGTCCTGCGCAGTGAGCTGTTGTTGTAACTTGCCGATCTGCGTTTCATGTTGCGTGAGGGTATGGGCATATTTCGTCTCCCACTGTTTCAGTGCCGCCTCTTGTTTCTGAAGTTGTTGAGGGAGCGGCTCCAGCTCGCCGATGCGCCGGTCTCGTTCGGCCAGTTGGCTGTTGAGTTGGTGCAGCGCGGCTCGATACTCACCGTCTCGATCACAGAGTTGCACTTCCAACCAATGGACCCGTCCTTGGGCCGGTTCGAGCTCCTCCACGCGCGCGCGTAGCCGATCAGCTTCTGCGACGGTGCTTTCCAACTCGGCGATGCGGCGCTGTAGGTCGCACCGTTCTTCCTCGTTCGACTCAAGCGTCTGCTGGGTCTCCTTGCATTTGAGATGGAGTTGCTGAATTTCTTTCGACTGCGCGGCGGCGGCCGCGTCATACTCGCTCACGCGCCGCTGAACAGCGGCTTCTTCCGCTTCCAGGACCATCAGCCGCTGTGTGCGAACAGCCAACTCCTCTTGAAGAGCCTTGAGGCGGTCGTTTCGTGCCGAGAGTTCCTGGCTGGTAGATTGGTTGAGCTCCTCCGCTTCGAGGATCTTGCTCTCGAGAATCTTCATCCCAGCGGCTTGGACTTTCAGCTCATACTGCACCTTCTCCAGCATCTGTTCTTTGAGTCGCAGGGCGGTGGTGATGTCTAGGAACTCTTGTGTGTGTTGGTCGGGGGATATCTGTCGCAGCAGCCATCCGACCACGCCGCCGATCCCTGCCGCGACGAGGAGACATCCCAGGATCTGGCCGATGAGTACGATCATAGGTCACTCACTCCTTTCACGCGCAATTCGATGCGGCGGTTGCGCTGGTAACCGACCCCCGACAGCGGTCGAGAGGCGCCATAGCCGACGGCGTTGAACTCATTGGTTAGTCCGTGGCTGATGAAATACTGTCGCACGGCTTCCGCGCGTTGGCGGCTGAGTTCAAAGTTATAGTCCACCGCGCCATACTTATCCGTATGACCGCCAATCTCTATGGCTGTATGGGGGTTTTGACGTAATAAGGGCATCAGCTGGTCGAGTATGGCGCGGCCACGGGGGAGTATCGTCGTGGTGTTCGATTCAAATTCGATGGAGCCGTGCGAGATGATCTCATTTATTTTCTTCTGGAGCGAGGGGGAGGGAGCTGCGGCCTGAGTGGTGAGGATATGATCTTCCAGTTCGAGCCCCGTCTGTCTAAGAGGAGCGATATCACGTAGCACGGTGGCTTTGGCACGATCGTCGTCGACTAGGCCGCTGAGGACAATCGAGCGCCCATCGATGATGATGGATCCTCGTTCCTTCATGTGCCCTAAGATGGGGAGGACTTTGGGGACATCGCCAGCCCAGGATGCAGGCCCCACTTCTGAGTCTACTACCAATTGATTGACGATGCGGTTTGGTGTTGCTCCATATAGCTCTTGGGCTCGCTGAAGGATTTCGGCCTTGATGGTTTCATTGGGGAGCGAGCCGCGGAGGGTCAGAGTTCCATGCTCTAAACGCGCTTGAAAGGAGGCAGGAGTGAGGGCGATGGATGCTGTCGATGTTGGAAGATGGCGCGGGATGCAGATCGCGGCAAGAATAGCAAGTGCGACAGCGCCTGCGCCTAGAATAGCTCTGCGCATCATGAATCAACTCTCGAACGGAAGGTGGCTGATTGGCCTTATTAACCCTATCATACTGCGCGGCCTCATTCCAGACAGGATTTGTGGCCTTCTAGAATAAATCTTGCCCCCATGATTCATGAGCGGGTCTGCTTCAATCGCCAACGTTTGGGCGAGAGGTGCGGGGCCAAAGACTAGGAGCGACTAGAATTCCAGAACCCACTTGTAAGGTGGATATTCATTTGTTATTCTTCTTCCCCGAATACTCCGTAGCTTGCTGCGGGGATGAAGAAAAGGAGAACCCTCCATATCCGGAGGGGAACGGTTTCGGAGAATTTCGCAGGGTGCTCCACAGCTTGCTGCGGCAAGCTGCATTCTTCGCCGTGCCTCCCAGCTCGCGTAACATCCATCGATCGTTTTCCAAGGAGTCATCTATGGCCGGCATCAAGCGGGCATTAATCAGCGTGTCGGAGAAGACCGGCGTGGTGGACATGGCGAAAGGGCTTGAGGCTCTGGGTGCCGAGATCCTTTCGACCGGAGGAACTGCGAAAGTCTTGCGAGAGGCCGGTGTGACGGTGACTGATGTGGCAACCTATACAGGCTCACCGGAAATTCTCGACGGCCGTGTCAAGACACTACATCCCAAGATCCATGGCGGCTTGCTTGGACGTCGTTCGGTGCCTGCCCATGTCGAGCAGATGATGCAGCAAGGGATTGGACCCATTGACGTCGTCGTAGTCAATCTCTATCCGTTCGAGGCGACGATTGCGAAGTCCCACTGTTCCTTTGAAGAGGCCATTGAGAACATCGATATCGGCGGGCCGTCGATGCTGCGTTCTGCTGCCAAAAACCACGAAGACGTCTTGGTGGTCGTCGATCCGGCTGATTATCAGCGCGTACTTGATGCGGCGAAGGCAGGGGTGGTGTCGTGTGAGTTACGGCGCGAGTTGGCAATGAAGGTCTTTCAACACACGGCGCGCTATGACAGTCTGATTGCCGGGTATCTCGAACAACAGGTGCAGGGCAGCGAAAGTAAGTTTCCTAAAATATTGTCCTTGCAGTTCGAGCGGGCAGAGATGCTCCGTTATGGAGAAAATCCGCATCAGCAAGGGGCTTTCTACCTAGATCTGCATTCGACCGAGCCTTCAGTGTCCCGTGGAAAGATCCTGCACGGCAAGGCGATGTCGTATAACAATTTCCTCGACGCCAATTCGGCGCTCGAGCTGGCGAAAGAATACGACGAGATTGCCGTGGCGATTATCAAACACAATAATCCCTGCGGTGTAGCCTTGGGTGCGACGCCCGTCGGGGCCTATGTGAAGGCTCGAGAGACCGACCCTATCTCGGCGTTCGGCGGCGTGATTGCGTTCAATCGCCCCGTGGATTTGGCTGCGGCGAAGGAAATAACCTCCACGTTTGTCGAAGTGGTCATTGCACCGGGATTCGCGGACGATGCGTTGGCAGAATTGAAGCGCAAGAAGGATCTACGCTTACTTGACGTCGGGCCGCTCACGAAGGTGAAGCAAGAGGGCTTCGATCTTAAGAAATTGGTGGGTGGCTTGATCGTGCAGGATCGGGATTTCGGTGTGTTAACCGACCTGAAAGCGCTCAATGTACCCACCAGGCGCAAACCGACGGACGAGGAATATGCGGCTTGCGCCTTTGCGTGGAAGGTCTGCAAGCATGTGAAGTCGAACGCGATTATCTATGCGAAGCCGGGCCAGACCGTGGGGATCGGGGCCGGCCAGATGAGTCGAGTCGATTCTGTGAAGCTTGCGGCGATGAAAGCCCAAATGCCGATCAAAGGGTGCGTGATGGCGTCGGACGCGTTCTTTCCATTCCGAGATGGTTTGGATGCTGCCGTGCAGGCGGGGATCACGGCGGTCATTCAGCCGGGCGGTTCGATTCGCGATACCGAAATCATCAAAGCCGCAGATGAGCAGGGTGTGGCAATGATCATGACGGGCATGCGCCACTTCCGCCACTGAGTGGCTGCTGAAAATGGCCTCTCGCTTCGCTCTCGGTCGCCCACCCACGCTCAAAGTACCGAAGCATACGGTGACTGGGATTCCTGCGGCCTTGCGAGAATCCGTTTTGAGCAGCCCCATTATCTTCATGTCGTACAAGCACACATGAAAATTCTCGTTGTTGGCAGTGGTGGACGTGAGCACGCCATGGTATGGAAGCTTACGCAGAGTCCCCGCAAGCCGACCCTCTATTGTGCGCCGGGCAATGCGGGAATCGACTCGCTCGCAACGTGCGTTCCAATTAAAGCCGACGATATTGGCGGGCTCAAAACATTCGCGCAGTCGGAGAAGATCGATCTGACGGTCGTCGGGCCGGAAGCCCCGCTGGCGTTGGGTATAGTCGACGAGTTTCGCAAGGCGAAGCTCAGAATATTTGGACCGACAAAGGCTGCTGCCCGCATCGAAGCCAGCAAAGTTTTCTCCAAAGAAATCATGAGCCGCGCAAAGATTCTCACGGCGAAGGCGCAAAGTTTCGATCGGGTCGTTCCAGCCTTGGCCTATCTCGATCAGCATGAGCTTCCTGTCGTGGTGAAGGCAGACGGACTGGCGCAGGGAAAGGGTGTGGTGGTTGCGGCGACGCGCGAGGAGGCGAAACAGGCCGTCCGCGATTCGATGGAACATGCGGTGTTCGGTCAGGCCGGTCAGCGCATATTGATCGAGCAGTTTCTTGACGGCGAGGAACTGACGATCATGGCTTTCACGGATGGCCTGACTGTGGTGCCGATGCTGCCGGCGCAAGATCATAAACGAGTCGGGGATGGCGATACGGGACCCAACACCGGAGGTATGGGTGCCTATTGTCCTGCGCCGCTCGGCACTAAAGCGCTGCGCGAGCAGGTTACCCGGCAGATTCTCTATCCCGCCGTCGAAACTCTGTCTCGCATGGGCTGTCCGTTTCAGGGCGTCTTGTATGCCGGACTCATGATTGTGAAAGGGACGCCGTATGTGTTGGAATTCAATGCTAGGATGGGAGATCCGGAAACGCAGGTCGTGCTCCCGTTGCTCAAGACCGATTTATTGGAAGTGATGGAGGCTGTGGTCGAACATCGGCTCGATCGACTGACCGTAGATTGGCATGATGACACGGTGGTTTGTGTCGTCATGACATCGGGAGGGTATCCCGGAGCCTATCAGACCGGCCGCGCGATTCGTGGATTGCCGCGCACGACCGATGCGGCAAGCGTGGTGTTTCATGCAGGTACGACACGAACTGGCACCGAGGTGGTAACAGCCGGGGGCCGGGTACTGGGAATTACAGGACGCGGAATGACGTTGGAATCCGCGCAAGCCGAAGCTTATCGCGTAACGAAGTCGATCGCATTTGAAGGCGCTCACTATCGGACGGATATTGCATGCCGTGCGTTCACACGCCACCCGTAACGCCGCAAGGAGCTAATGGTTTCTGTCATGGCAACGATCGAGCACTATGCTGCGTCCACCGTTCCGGCGCTGGCCGATCAGGTGCGTCGTGTGCTTGGAGCGAGTGGGCTGATCGCTCTGCCGACGGAAAGTTTCTACGGGCTTGCCGTGGCCCCGTTCGACGAGCAGGCGCTCGCCAAATTGTGGCAGGTCAAAGGCCGGTCGGAGGGAAAGCCGATTCTCGTGCTGATCGGAGACGGGTCTCAGTTGAGGCCGTTCGTTCGAAGCATCCCACCTGCGGCCACCGCACTTATGAACGCTTTCTGGCCCGGGCCTCTCACCATCGTCTTTCCCGCAGCGGTTGGACTCTCCGATACGGTGACTGCGGGGACTCGCTCCGTCGGCATCCGTCTTAGTGCTTGGCCGCCGCTGCGTGATCTTTTGCGTCGAGTCGGTCCTGTGACGGGCACCAGTGCGAATCGTGAAGGTATGCTGCCGCCCACGACGGCTGAAGAAGTCCGGCACCGCCTTGGCGACACACTCGATCTGATCGTTGATGCTGGACCGACACCCGGTGGGCGGCCGTCCACCGTTATCGACGTACAGGGTCCGATTAGAATCATTCGCGATGGAGCGATCGATCGAGACGCCATCGTTGCACAGTTGACCGCTCACGGCCTGTATCTCGACCCAGATAGTCGGTGAAATCGATCGTATCGTTCACACTGAAAGGAGAATACCGATGACTCGAACAGTGATGGTGCGTAACCTTGTTGCGGTGGCCGCCATAACGCTCGTATCGGTTGGTCTGTCCGGGTGCGATTACTGGCCCCCGGCGCTCCAAACACAAATCGAACAACTCCGCTCCGAGCTCCAGAGTGCGACAATGGAAAAGGCTCAGTTACAAAATCAGCTTGCTTCCACTGCGAAGGTGAAAGACGATTTGCAAACACAAGTGAATGATCTCTCCAGAGCGAATCAGGATAAGACGATCATGATTACCAGTTTGCAAAATGGCTTGGCCGCAGCACAGGGGAGATTGGCAAAATCGGCGAAAGCCGCAACGCCGAAGGCTAGCGCAGTCAAGTCGCCCATAAAGGTCACGCAAAAAAAGACCACGCAAAAGGCCCCGGCCAAAAAGAAAGCACAGACCAGGGCCACAAGCAAGCGCTAACGAGTCTCGTCTTTCACGAGTTTTTTGGTGGTGGTGGAAGAGGCCGGTGCGGTTGTCGAAGTGCTTGAGGTCGTGCTCGATGGGGTGCTTGCCGGCGCGGACGAGGAGGGAGATGCCGGAGTAGAGGGAGCCGTGGACGTCGTCTGGTCCGACGTACTTGGCGCCGTCTCTTTCTTCTCCCCAGTTGTGGCTACTGGTACATCACTGCCTGTGGAAGGTTTCATTTTGTCGGAGTAGTCCGTCACGTACCACCCGCTGCCTTTGAACATGATGGCCGGCGATGAAATCAGGCGCTGTACTGGCTTCCCGCATCGGGGGCAGACGGTGAGGGGATCGTCCTTCATGCCTTGTTTGATTTCAAATCTATCTGTGCAGCTTTCACATTGGTATTCATAGATGGGCACGATTTATTTCCTCCTGCTAGCAGGATGCTAAAAAAATACACCGGCGTTATGGAAGGTTCAAGTTTTGGCCGAGACGAAGGCAGTCGAATCTTTTCTCAACCGTAACCTCGACCTCAGCCTGCTTCAATTGCTGCAGGCTAGGTAAGCTGCTTGAATGCTGCATCGAGGCGATCCATTCCACGAACTATTGTCTCCATACTGGTTGCATACGACAGTCGAATATGCTGGGTGCTCCCGAAGGGCTCGCCGGGAACCACGGCGACCTTGAACTCCTGCAACAAATAGTTTGCGAGGTCTGTTGGAGTTGTGATCGTTCCGTTCGGGCTTTGCCGTCCGAGCTGGTCACTCACATTGGGAAAGGCATAAAATGCTCCGGTGGGCATTCGGCAGCGGACGCCGGGCATCGCATTCAAGCGCTCGACCATAACCTGCCGTCGCCGATCGAACTCTGTCACCATCTTTTGCGTAAAGGCGCCGCCTTCGCGCAAAGCCACGACGGCAGCCTTTTGTGAAATGGAGCAAGCGTTGGACGTACTCTGGCTTTGAATATTCGCCATGGCGATCAACAGGTCTTTGGGGCCGGCCGCATAGCCGATCCGCCAGCCGGTCATTGCATAGGCTTTGGAGACACCGTTGATCACAACTGTGCGGGCTGCGATCTCCGGCCCTAATGAGGCGATGCTCGTGTGAGTCGCCCCGTCATAGAGGATTTTTTCATAAATCTCGTCTGAAATTAGCAGGAGATCCCGGCGGAGGGCCAACTCAGCAAGGCGTTCGAGCGTTCCCCGATCGTAGGTCGCTCCCGTCGGATTCCCGGGGCTATTGACGATAATCGCCTTGGTGCGTGCAGTGACGAGCTGTTCCAATTTTTGGGCATCAATGGCGAACCCATCTTCTTCACGGGTCGGCAAGAACACCGGCGTGGCGTCGTTCAGCAAGATTTGGTCGGCATAGGAAACCCAATAGGGAACGGGAATGATGACCTCGTCACCCGCTTCAAGGAGCGCTTCGGCAAGGTTATAGAGCGAATGTTTGGCGCCACACGAGACCAGCACTTGAGATTTCTCGTACCGGAGCCCTTGCTCAGCCTGAAGCTTGTCAATAATCGTTTGGCGCAGTTCATCGATCCCGGATGAGGGTGTGTATTTGGTAAACCCTGCACGAATGGCTGCTTCTGCGGCGGCTTTCACCGGTTCGGGTGTATCAAAGTCCGGCTCTCCAGACGAGAAATCGACGACGTCGATTCCACGTGCTGCCATTGCCTTTGCGGTGGCGGCCATGGCCAAGGTAGGGGACGGGACAATTCGCCCAGCTCGTGCAGCAAGCCTCATGTTTTTAAACTCCTGATCCGTTCCTGCAATTGGCGCGCAACCTCAGGGTGCAGAAATTCAGTGAGCGCTCCACCATGAGTGGTTACATCTTTAATGATGGTTGAAGATAAATAAGAATATTCTTCACTAGGCATCAGGAAAACAGTCTCAACTTGTTTGGCCATTTTGCGATTGATGAGGGCCATTTGAAATTCATGTTCGAAGTCTGAGATTGCCCGCAATCCACGGATAATTGCATGGGCGCCGTATCGCTGGACATAGTCCACGAGTAAGCCGTCGAAGTGAGTCACTTCAACCTGTTTCATCTCTTTCATCACGATTCTGATCATCTCCAGCCGTTCAGTCAGGGTGAAGAGTGGATGCTTCGACGGATTGGGTGCAACAGCGACGACTACCTTATCAAACACCCGCAAGCTTCGGGTGATGATATCGGTATGTCCGTGGGTGATGGGATCGAAGGTTCCAGGATAGATGCCGATTTTCATAATGCAGTCGGCACTGAGGTGGACACACTATAGAGATAGAGTGCCGTATCGCCATACCGGTATCGTCGTACCAGTGTGGCATGGTCAATCGATGCAGGCAATTCGACGCGCGAGTCTTGTTCGATAATCACGGCAGCATGTTCCGACAACAGCCCGGGCCTCCAGGCATGGATTAGGATGTCTATTTCATCCAGAGCGGCATACGGCGGATCCGCAAAGAGGATATCGTAGGGACCACTCCACCAATCTTTCCGTTTGAGGAAGGTGGATGTCTGTCCCACATGAACTTGTGCGCGGTCGAGCAGCTGACAGGTCCGTAGATTTTTCTGTAACAGCTGCATGGCCGAGGGGTCCGACTCGACAAAAGTGACGGCTGAGGCTCCACGACTCAGCGCTTCAATCCCAATAGCTCCCGTGCCGGCATACAGATCAAGAAAGCGCCCTCCAGACACCTGAGTCCCGAGAATTGAAAAAATGGCCTCGCGAACCTTGTCGGATGTGGGGCGCAGCGTAGTCCCTTGGGGCCCACTCAATCGGCGACCCCGGTGGGATCCGGCAATAACACGCATACATTCAGGTGAGAGACATTTCGGAAGCGCTAACTCTAACACAGCATTTTTGAAGGGGTCAAGTTAGATGAGACTGAAGCACGGTGTGGAGCGGGGGTAATCTGGGGCGAGGAAGGTTGGACCGAGAGGAACGGAAGTATTTTGACGACCTTGGAACCTGAGGCTATAATGATGCCCGATGCCATGGCAACATAAGACACGAGCGAAGGGGTATCAGCGCAGCAGCCTCGACCATCCGTGGCGATCGAGAGGGTCGACCAGTATAGAGACAAATCGAAATTGTTCTAAGGGGTCGCCACTGCTTGGGGCTTGCGAGCGGCCAAGCTCTTCTGCCGATTATTTGAAATGGTGCGATCGATAATAGCGCCACAATTGATGCATTTCCAGGCATAGAAAATTAAGAAGAAGTCGGAGAACCGCTCAAGCATCATGAGGCCTTTACACTTCGGACATTCCATCGAATCCTCCCATGGTTGTTGTGCACTGCTGCAGGCGTTCTTAAGCAATTACTGCACCAAATTTTCGCTGTACGTAATTTCAACAGTTTAGATGATACGTATTTGTTTGCAAGAGGCTACCGAGGGGTGAACGCTAGTACGATAATGTTCAGAGTGTCATTTTTTGACCGAGGGGGATAAGTGGCTGGCAAGAAAGGAGGGCAAGGCATCACTCAATGGCCTGAAACAGAACGGCCGCGCGAACTTCTACTCACTCAGGGGCCACAGACGCTCACCAATGCCCAACTCCTTGCCATTCTCCTTCGAGTTGGTCGTCACGGGTGTTCAGCGGTACAAGTCGGGATGGATATTCTGGATAGACTCGGGGGCGTGGCAGGACTTGCACAATGCGGAATCGAAGAGCTCTGCGCAATCCCAGGTGTGGGTGAGGCCAAAGCGGCTCAATTGAAGGCAGCTCTTGAATTGGGGAAGCGTGCCCTTGCTGGTCCGCTGACCAAAGGAACAAAAATCACATCCAGCCGCGACCTCTTTACCCATTACCATCCAAGCTTGCGCGACCTGCGTCACGAAGTCTTCAAAGTCGTGTTACTGGATGCCAAGCACGCCATCATGCGTGACGCAACGGTATCGGAAGGCAGCTTGACGCTCAGCATTGTCCATCCGCGCGAAGTCTTCACACTCGCAGTAAAAGAATCAGCGGCGGCAGTGATCTTTCTACACAACCATCCCAGCGGCGATCCTACGCCGAGCCAAGAAGATCGTATCTTGACGGCGCGATTGGTATCGGCAGGGGAGGTCCTGGGCATTCGGGTTCTTGACCATCTCGTCATCGGCGATGGACGCTATGTCAGCTTTGCCGATCAAGGATGGCTGACAAACCATGGTGCCGACGCGTGAACAAAGGGGAAGTCGTCACGGTGTAAGAAGGCCATGTCATCTCCGGAAGATACGACCGTCTTCCGTCTAACATGAGGAGGGCACCATGAGCGAGCTAGGCAGGGAGTCTCTCAGAAATGTGGCACTGATCTCCAGTGCCGGTGCCGGGAAGACTTCGCTGGCTGAGGCTATGCTCTTTGCCGCCGGCGCTGTTCCCCACCTTGGGTCTGTCGCACAAGGCACGACCGTCTCGGACTTCGAGCCGGAAGAATTGCATCGACGCAGTTCCGTCAGCACCAGCCTCCTCCGTTGTTCCTGGAATCACACCACTATCAATCTCATCGACCCTCCCGGTGCGTTGACCCTGCTTGGGGAGACGGTTATGGCGTTGCGAGCGGTGGACGCCGTGGTTCTGGTGGTGGGCGCCTCGTCGGGGATCCGGAGCGAACTTGCCAGAGTCTGGTCTCGCGTCACAGCGCTCGGCTTGCCCTGTCTTTTGTTCCTCAATGAATTGGATAAAGATGGTGCCTCCCTCGACGGGGTTGTCGCGACGTGTCAACGCGATCTTGGGGTCACGCCATTGCCGATCTCGTTGCCCTATGCCAGTGGTGCCCAGCTTGAGGGGGTGCTGGATCTCGTGCATCAGCGCCTCATCACTTCGCGGATTGAGATTTCCACGAGTCAGCAGTTGCCGATACCTGAAAATAAGCGGACGCTGGTCACTGATGCGCGAAAGCGTATTCAGGAGGAGGTGGCCGAGAGAGACGATCGATTATTGGAGCAATATCTCGCTGTGGGGGAGTTGACGCAGGAGGACCTGATAGACGGACTTCGCCTTGGCGTCCAGGCCGGCACGATTGTCCCACTCTACAGCGGGTCCGCGATCAGGAATATCGGGATCGTTCCGCTCCTCAATGCGATCGTCGATTTCTTGCCGTCGCCGATAGATCAGGCGTCGAGGACTCCGTTGGAAGGCTTGCATCCGGAAACAGGCGAGAAGGTCAGCCGCCGTGCCGTTCGAGAAGACTCATTTTCTGGGACTGTCTTCAAGACGCTGATAGACCCGTTTGTTGGACGACTGTCCTTTCTGCGGGTCTTGTCGGGAGTCCTTCACGCAGACTCGACGGTCTTCAACAGTTCCCGGGGCAGTAAAGAGAAAAGTGGGCATCTGTACGCGGTGTTAGGGAAGAAACATACGGCTCTGTCTTCGGCCGGAGCCGGGGAAATCGTAGCAATCGGGAAACTCAAGGATACGCAAACAGGCGATACGCTCTGTGACGAAGAGGCTCCCATCTGTTATCCGAAGACGGCGCTTCCACGGCCTGTGCTTTCTTTTGCGATTGAACCGAAATCTAATGCCGATATCGAAAAAATCAGTCTTGGGCTGCATAAGTTGATTGAAGAAGATCCGACGCTCGAATTTTCGCGACATGCCGACACAAAGGAAATGGTGTTAAGCGGAATGGGCCAGTTGCATATCGATCTTGCCCTCGAAAAATTGCGCCGCAAGTACGGTGCGGAAGTGGTGCTGCATACGCCGAAGATTCCGTACCGCGAAACCATTCGCGCGACGGCACAGGCGCAGGGGAAATATAAAAAACAAACCGGTGGACATGGCCAATACGGTGATTGCTGGCTGGAACTCGCACCTCTGCCACGCGGGGAGGGATTCAAGTTTGAGAACAAGGTGGTCGGCGGAGCCATTCCACGCAACTTTATTCCAGCCGTGGAGAAAGGGGTGGTCGAAGCCATGCACTATGGGGGCTTGGCTGGGTTTCCTGTCGTCGATTGCCGGGTGGCTGTCTACGATGGCTCGTACCATACGGTCGATTCATCTGAGATGGCATTTAAGATTGCCGCATCAATGGGATTCAAGAAAGCGTTGGAGGCGGCTCATCCCGTCCTATTAGAGCCGATCATGACGGTGGAGGTCGATGCGCCGGCGGATCACATCGGAGGTGTGATTGGGGACCTGAATGCGCGCAGAGGACGGATTCTCCACGTGGAGGCGAAAGGCCAGACGGAGCAGATCACAGCCCTTGTTCCAATGGCGGAACTGCTCACATATGCCACGGTGCTGAATTCACTTACAGCTGGACGCGGCAGTTATGCGATGGAGTTCGCACGGTACGACGAAGTGCCGCGCGAACTTTCGGGTCGAATCATTGAAACGCACAAGGTGCAGCCTCACGCGGCGGCACATTGACCGATCATCTGGTCTGTTCAGTCTGTTTGGTTGATCTGGTCTATCCTGGGTAGTTTTGCTGAACCAAACACACGAGAAAGACCGAATAGACCAGATGGATCAGACAGACCGCTTCCTGTCAGGGGTCGGTTGATTTGAGCACCACATAGAAAGCTCGGCTTTCTCTCAGCACACGGAGTAGAACGGTTTCTCCCCGGCGGATCTTGGAGACTGCGTTGCTGAATTCTCCGACCGAGCCTACATCGACACGATTCACTTCCTTGATGAGATCGCCTTCGTGTAGGCCTTCTGATTGGGCAAGACTTCCGGGCTCCACTTTGCTGATGAGCACACCTCGGCTTTCCCGCAGCTTAAATTTATCGGCGAGTCCGGGTGTGAGATCTTGCACGTCGAGACCTAACTTGACTTCAGTGCGTGCCTGCGGATGCGAGGTGATGACGGCGTGGTCCCGACGTTCAATCAGAGCGACGTCCAGCACCAGGCGCTGCTGATCGCGGACGATCTCAATCTTTGCCATCGAACCAGGGAGCAATCCCGCCACGACGCGAGAGAGCCGGTTTGGCGTGTCGATCACGATCCCGTCGATACGGGTCAGAATGTCGCCGGGCTTGATCCCGGCTTCCGCAGCCGGTTCCTTCTCGAAGACTTCGTTAACCAGCACCCCGTCGCCTTCATTGACGCCGAACTTGCGGGCCAACTCCACCGTAAGCGGTTGGATACCGACGCCCAACCAGCCTCGTGTTACCCGTCCCTGCGTCAGCAATTGCTCAATCACTTGTTTGGCCATGTTAGAGGGAATCGCAAAACCGATTCCTTGGGCGAAGTTAATGATGGCAGTATTGATGCCGATGATTTCGCCGCGCAGATTGAAGAGCGGACCACCTGAGTTGCCGGGATTGATCGATGCGTCCGTCTGAATAAAATTTTCATAGCGCGAGAGATTGATGTTTTCCCGGCCGATCCCGCTGACGACACCGAGCGTCACCGTCCGATCGAGTCCGAATGGATTTCCCACGGCGAGCACCCATTGGCCGACGCGCACAGACGATGAATCCCCGAATTTTGCGCTCGGGAGAGGATGGTCGACGGTGACCTTGAGCACGGCTAGGTCTGTATCTAGATCCTTGCCGACGACTTGGGCAATCGATTTGGACCTATCGGAAAAGCGAACCTCAATTTCCGTCGCATCGCCTATGACATGGTTGTTCGTGATGATATGTCCTTCAGGATCGATGATGACGCCTGACCCTGATCCTGATGCATTGGGAGCTCGCTCTTGAAACGACTCACGCCCTCGTCCTGGTCCGGATAGGGGAATGAGATTTACGACGGAGGGCTTTGCCGATTCGGCCAGATCGATGATGACAATTTGAATCTCTTCAAGTAGGCGAAGACCTGGCGAGTCGGCGGACTTTGGTGCGCCAGATTCACCTGCGGCGAACGAGTGGATGTCGAGCAAGGCCATACACACGAGGCTGATAAAGACTTGTAGTATGCGGGTCATCCTGCTCCCCCTTCGTGTGATTGTACATCACGGAAAGCGGAGAAGCCTACTGGTCTCCATTGTTCATGAGCACGTCTTCTGCAATCGTCGATGGGTGGGCGAGAAGGCGAGGGGCGGCTTGCAGACTTGATCTACGCCGACCTGGTGTTCCGAGCTCGGGTGAACTCTAAGGCAACCTGCGCGAGATCTGCTTGTAGCCCGATCATGACCAGGACATCGTCGACGCGAAGTACTAGGGCATCGTCGGGCGACACGAGAAACGGTCCACGAAAGACTGTGACGAGACGAACCGACGGAGGCAGCACCACCTCAGGGAGTCTCTTCCCAATGACCGGTGATCCCTGGACGACAGCGAGCCGTTCGATGGCCGCCGCGCGAAGACTCAGGTCCTGTTGCAGGGTCAGGAGTTCGTGGTGAATGCTTTCCAGTTTGAGCTCCCGGATTTGGCTATCGACACTGAGCAGCGTCTGTTTGAGCTGGTGAATACGATCGCCGGCCTGACTGAGGACAGCTTCCAATTGATCGGATGGCGGGGTTGACTCATGGCTGAACGGTGGTCGCTTCGCACAGAACGCGGCAATGTGTCGTCCGAGGTCGCCGTGACTTTGTTCAATCTGGCTCAACAGGTTTGTCGCCTGACTGTGCAAACGGAGGACTTGGACCTTGCGGTTGGCGCGTTCGGCAAGCGCAAGGACGGTTTCATAGATCGCACTGCCGGTGATAGAGAGTTCCTGCTGGATACGACCGAGCAGTTCGAGGAACATAAATCAAAATTCTTTCATGTCTGATAAGAATTATTATGTAAACTCATGAATTTATCCCGCCTGAGGCAATCCACACTACCCTCGTGGCTCAAAAATTTCAACGAGCGGTTGTAACGGTAACCCACATTCCAGCGTAGGCTATTGCAATGAGTTGAGATTGCCGGTGGCTCTGGACAAATTCACGCGTGCGGCGTTCAATTGAAACAAGGCCTCGACGAGGTTTTCCCGGGCTCGGGCAACAGCCGTCAGTCCATTGGTCAATTCGAAATGGCTTGAGGCCGTGATCACGGTGTAGCGCTCTCGTGCCAACTCAAGTTCCTTCAAGGCCGACCGCATACCGGCCTGCGCAATACCCACTTGCCCCCTTGCGGCAATCAAGCCGGCCATGGCATCGTGCACTTCCATTTTCACATGGTTCAAAATCGATTGGAGTCGAAGCGCTTCCTGCCGCAATTGGCCGCGGGATTCGGCAATCCGGCCTTCTCGTTGTCCTCCATCAAAAATCGGAATTTGTAGCAATAGTGCCATGTTGTACGTGTCGAGGCTGTTGTTCCAGCGATTTCCAATGAGGCCATAGTCTCCTTGCGCCACCAATGACGGTAGACGCTCGCCGGTGATGGAGGAATAGGTCAGTTCCGTGGCCCGCACGCGTGTCGCCTGACCCACGACCTCCGGGCGTTGCTTCAAGGCGTCCTCCAGAGCGGCCTGTATGGCTGGCAGGTCGAGCACGTCAAGGTGAAATTCATCGGTCAACGCCAGCGGTGTTTCATAGGGAAGCGCCAGCAGATTCAGGAGGTTCAGTTTGGCTCGCTCGACGGCATATTGGGAGACGGAAATTTGCTGCCGCTCGCCAGCAAGCTGCGCGTCGAGCCGAGCGAGGTCGAGACCGGTCGCGGCGCCTGCGCGCTGGCGCTGTTTGATGAGCCCCAGCAGGTCGTTCATCACTTGTTGGTTGGCTTCATGCATCTTCACCATGCCCATGGCTTTCAGGCCTTCCATATAGGTAAGGGCCACGCTGGCCATGGTGTCGAACTTTCGACTCTCAGACTCCGACTCGCTGACGTGAAGCATTTCGCGTGAGGCCCGCCAGCGCTGAATCAAGCTGACGCTCAGGAGATTTTGCGTTGCATTGACCCGCGTATCAAAAATGCTGAAGGGGTCGGTCCTGACAGGACTGAGCCCGTACGTCCCCAGAAACTGCGTTTGCCTGGTTTGTCGGACGGTTGACGAGAGATTGGGGAGCATGGCGCCCAATTGGGTTTGCACTTGTCCGCGAGCTGCTTCGATCCGCTCCTTATAGAGGAGTACATCGGGATTGTTTTCAACCGCCGCAGTCAACGCACCGCGTAAGGTCAGGTTCAATGTTTCAAGGGGAGGCGGCGGCGAGTCCAGCCTGCTCTCCCCTCCTCCAACGGCGCCGTCAGCTTGGCAAAGAACTCCTAGACATACCGTCGCGAAAACAGTAATCTTAAACATGGTGTTAGCACAATAAATCAAAAACTTGCTCATCGTTCCCTGATGCTTTCCTTGATAGATTTCAGTAGCGGGCTCATGAGATATTCGATCACGCGGCGTTGGCCGGTCTTGATCTCGACAGTGACCGCCATGCCTGGTGACAGATTCACCTGCCGGCCTTCCACCTGGATGGTGGTCCGATCCATGCTGACTCTGGTGGGATAGACCAGTCCGACCTTCTCAATCGGCGCAGCATCGTCGGACACACTCAACACTTTCCCTGGAATAGTGCCGTAGAGGGTGAAGGGAAACGTCTCGACCTTGATCTCGACGATCTGGCCGTTCTTCACAAACCCCACATCTTTATTTTCGACCTGAGCAGCCACTTCGACGGGATGGTCTTGCGGGACAACAATCAGCAGATCCTGAGCCGGGGTGACGACTCCACCCACCGTGTGGACCGCCAACTGCTGCACGACGCCATCGATCGGGGTCGTCAATCGTTGGAGATCGGCCTTCTGTCCGGCCTTCGTGACATCCTGAACCAGTGATGAGGCCTTGGTTTCCAAGAGGGAAAGTTCTGCCTGTTTCGTCTGTTGAAACTCCGAGACAAGCGCGCGGTAGTTGGTCTCCGCTTCAGACAGCGCGGACTGATCTTGATGCAGCTTCTTGCGCTGCCCGGCAAGTTCTTGGGTTTTGTCGATCCGTTGCTGCTCAGCTTGAAGGAAGTCCAGCTTGGTCGCGGCATCGTGCTCCAACAGTTTCTTGAAGGCCTCCGCGCGTTCTGCCTCCATGGGCACCGTCGCTTCGAGTCGTTGGATATTCTCGTTCGTTTGGTCGAGCGCGGCCTTTCGTTGATCGATCAAATGTTGCGCGGTACCGACTCTGGCCTGATACTCCGCAAGTTGATCGCGAAGGAGCTGGCGTTGCAGGAGTATATGTTGGGGATCGCCATCGGCAGGGGCTGTGAATGTCGATTGGCCGGCTATGAGCGCGCGTAAGCGAGCCGCGTCAATCTTTGCAGCCTGGTATTCATTCGAGGCTCGGTTCTGATCGGCTCTGTTCTGGGTCGAGTCGAGCTCAATCAGCACCTCTCCCCGCTTGACGATCTGCCCATCCTGCACGTGAATGGCGGTGATCACACCAGTCTCGTACGGCTGAATCACCTTGGAGTAGCCGCTGGGAATAATCTTGCCTTGTGCTGTAGCCACAATGTCGATCCATCCCAATGTCGCCCACAGGACGCCGCTTGCAAACACGGCCATGATCGTCCAGAGGATAGCGCGGCCGATCGGTGAGGGCGGGGCCTGTTGAATTTCCAGCACAGCGGGAAGAAACTCCGTCGAGCGACCGCCTGGGATTGAGCCGAGTGCTTGGCCGCGCTCAGCCTGCCAAGCCGCCTTCCAGACTGTCCAATGACGTGAAAGAATTCCAAATGCCATAGTCTGTTCTATCCCGGAATTCGTCGATCGAATTATGTCGTTAGTCTGTCTGGTCTCTTTGGTCTGTTTCGTCTATCGCGTCTACTACCAGACAGACCAGATAGACTGTGCGACAACGAGACAGACCCTTATCCCCGCTATCCCCATTACCCCTCACGCTTCACCGTCGTAGAGCCGTCCTGATGTGACTGCAGCCTGGCATAAAACCCCTTCACGCGCAGCAACTCTTCATGTGAGCCCTGTTCGACAATCTCACCCTTTTCCACCACGTAAATCCGATGCGCCGGCCGCACCGTACTCAACCGATGGGCGATGATGAAGACCGTGCGCCCACGACTGATCTGGGCCATGTTCTGCTGAATGACGGCCTCGGACTCATAGTCCAACGCGCTGGTAGCTTCATCGAAGATCAGGATGCGCGGGTTCGCGACCAACGCTCTAGCAATCGCGATCCGCTGGCGTTGCCCACCGGACAACGAGCAGCCGTGCTCCCCCACCATCGTGTCATAGCCTTGCGGCAATTCCAGAATGAATTCGTGCGCCCCAGCCAGCTTGGCCGCCTGGATCACCTGCTCCATCGCCAGTCCCGGATCGGTCAGCGCAATGTTGTCGCGCACGGAGCAATTGAAGAGAAAGTTTTCTTGGAGCACCACCCCCACCTGCCGGCGGAGCCAGGCCGGGTCCACCTGTGCGAGATCCACCCCATCCACCAGAATACGCCCGCGCTCCGGCACGTAGAGCCGTTGAACTAACTTGGCCATGGTGCTCTTGCCGGACCCGGACCGCCCGACAAGCCCAATCACCTGGCCTGGCACCACGGCGAAGGAGACCTTGCGTAACACTTCCGAGCCGTCAGGGCGATAGCGAAAGGTCACATCCTCAAACACGACATGTCCGTGGACTTGGGGGAGCGTGGTCCGATTTGGATTGTAGGAAGGCTCCGGCTGGGTGTTGAGCACGTCACCCAGCCGTTGCACCGAGATGCCCACTTGTTGTAACTCCTGCCACAGATTGACGAGACGCAACAGCGGTCCCGTCACTTGTGCCGAGAGCATTGTGAAGGCAATCAATTGCCCGATGGTCAGATCCCCTTCGATGACCCGATAGGCGCCCAACCACAGCACGGCGACGGTGGTGACCTTCTGAATGAACGTCGCGGTCTGGCCGGCCACGGTCATCAAGGTAGTGGCGCGGAAACTGGCCCGCACATAGCCCGCCAGTTGTTCTTCCCACTTGCGTAAGAGCGGCGGCTCGACCGCCAAGGCCTTCACCGTTTGGATGCCGCTGATCGCTTCGACGAGGAAGGACTGATTGTCTGCGCCGCGATTGAATTTCTCATGGAGCCTGGCGCGGATCGCCGGTGTAATAGAGATCGATAACAGGGCATAGAGTGGCAAGGACGCCATGACGATCAACGTAAGGACCGGGCTGTAGAACCACATGACGACGAGGAACACGACGGTGAATATGACATCGAGGACGACCGTCACAGAATGACTCGTGAGGAACTGCCGGATATGCTCCAGTTCACGCACCCTGGCCACCGTGTCTCCCACCCGCCGCGCCTCAAAGTACGCCAAGGGGAGCGCCAGAACATGGTGGAACAACTGCGCGCCGAGCCCGACGTCGATCCGGTTCGTCGTATGAGAAAAGAGATAGGTCCTCAACCCACCCAAGATCGCATCGAAGAGCGCCAGGGCAATCATGCCGATCGCTAACACATGGAGCGTCGTGAACCCCTTGTGGACGAGCACCTTGTCGATGACGACTTGGGTGAACAGCGGCGTCAGCAGGGCAAAGAGCTGCAAGAAGAACGACGCGACGAAAACCTCGCCGAGGAGCGTGCGGTATTTGACGATGGCAGGGATGAACCAGGTGAAATCGAACGTCAGATCTTGCAGGCGAAGATTCGCTCGCTTGGTAAAGAGCAGCAACTCCCCGGTCCAAGCCGATTCGAACTGCTCGCGGGAGAGCACGAGCGGACGTGCTTCGGTAGGATCTTGAATGAGGACCTTCTCCCCTTCGAGCTTCGCCAGCACCACAAAGCGGCCATCCGTTCGCTTGGCAAGGGCGGGGAAAGGCGTTCCAGGCAACTTGCTCCATTGAGTCTTGCTGCAGTCCAGCCTTCAGTCCGAGGTGTTTGGCGGCACGGAGGAGATCGGTATCGGAGAGGAGCTGACCAGACTGAGCGAACTGATGGCGCAGCTGAGGCCCATCAGCAGGCAAGTCGTAGAACCGGGCCAAGATCAAGAGACAGATCAGGCCCGTGTCCATGACTCCTGCGGCGACAGATGGCGGTGCTGAGTCAAAATGAGGAAGAGGGACTCTCCCTACGTCGGCTGGCATAGCGTCATCTTAAGGCTTTCTGAGCATGTGACCAAACGTTTTCGACGATGGTGTGCTGTCTACAGGTATGGAGTTAACCATTGACAAGACTTTATCGTCCCTGTGGCTTTATCTTTTCACTAAGCAGCGTTCCTCCCGTCTCCCTTGTAAATCTGACAGGAGCATGGTCATGCGTGTGTCCGTACCGTTTCGCCTCTTCGTGTACCTGCTCATTGGAGGAGCCTGCTGGGTTCCCACAGCCATGAGCGGCACCACAGATAACACCGAACTCGAAGCTACAGTTCGGGCCCTCGTGCGAGCCAATTCGGAGAAAGATTTGCCTGCGATGTCCAAACTGATGGCCCACGACGCCGATATCGTCAGCTATTCCATCGGTGGCCGAAAATACGTGGGCTGGCCAGACCTTGAACGCGATATAAAAGAAGAGTTTGCAAACGTAGCTGCGAGCGATGCGATGCCTGTCGATGATCGAACGAGCGCCGCTGCACCGCGCACCGTGGCTTCATCGACCGGCCAACCCACTGTCCTAGACTTGAGCGGGGAATGGGACGTTCTCGAGGTGGAGGACGACAAGCGCTACCGGGCCACACTCGACAAAACAGGCAACGGTCCCTATACACAGCACGGTGGACAATTCGTGACCACGAAGTTTACCGACCGTCTCTGGCAAGGCACCTGGCGGCAGCCGGGCAACGACCGCGAAGGGGGATTCGAACTCCTCCTCTCCGAGGATGGGACCTAAGCCAAAGGCGTCTGGTGGTATACGCGCGTCGGCACTGACCTTCCAGCTGCTCACGAGGGAGACCTGGTAGCGTCGATGCTCAAGCATAGTTTTCAGCTTCCCAATGATATGTATATGGTGGGATACAAGACTTCGGTCTTCACCAAAGAAGGAAAGCCCCTCTCAAGAACTATCTCCATCACATCCTGATGCTCAACAACAGCAAACAGAGCGTCTCATGCGAGGGCGAACCGCTGTTCTTTGCGGGCGCAGGGCTGAAATGACAGAAACGCGTTTTCCTGAGGGCTACGGGGTCAAGCTCGCCAAGGGCGATCACCTCATGTCGATCGTAGTGTTTTATCACAAGGCGCCGATTACGAAGGATGTGATGGCCACCTTCACCATGTATATGGCGCCCGATGGAGCTTCTGTAAAAGAAATGGACGTCTATCAGGTAGGCGTCAATATTGTGTGCTTCAGCAAGTTCTCCCAACGAGGCCTAAACCAGACAGATGAAGGGATTGAGATCACCACAGAAGTTCAGGTCCACAAGGCACCCCTCAAGTTCAGGATGGATGGCCGTGTGAAATTCGCCTACCCACATGGGCATGACGAACTCCTCATGATCGGGCTGGACAATATGACGAAGAAGCAAGCTCTGTTGCGGACGGTTCCCGATGTCACCCAAGACAGAACCTTCCTCGAATTTCGAACGCACCAAGGCCATACGGACAGCCAGGGGTTTCCTGTGACAAAAGCTGACGACTATAAGATGGTCATGGTCCATCACCATCCCTTGCAGAAAAAAGACGTCCAACATGGGATGGGAAACTATTTGCTGTACATAACCCCTGCGCCTGCCCAAAGGCATCCCCCTCTCCACTCGCCCTCAAGTAGGAGCCACACATCCCACGGTATCCACCCGGCGCGTCGGCCCCGCCGCCGCGTCGTGATCATCCGGGGATGAGAGGACTATTCTCTCCCTGGGACGTGTAATGACCGAGGACGTATCGCTCAGACGGCTACCTAGTCTCGTCTCTCCAGTTAAGCCGGAATCCTCACATCTCGCATCTTTCCTGTATTTAATAGAGGTATCCTCTTAGCCGTCTTCGTAAAGATAAATCTGCTAGCTGAACGCACTCTGGCCGTGTATACTCTCACCCGTACATCTTTGAACACATATACATTTCATGCGCCATCTGCATTTCTGCCGGCAGGACTACACGGCCCACTTGCACTCGCTGTTCGTTATGACATCACACTCACCGAATACCGACATCTTGCCACCTTCCTCCAGTGAGCTCTTGAACGTTGTTACGCAGTTTTCGGCCGAACTGGGAACGATGACCGACCTGACGGCAATCGGGAATCGGATTATCCAAGAGCTCTGTCGCGCAGGAGCCACGACTCATGGGGCGCTGTTCCTGCTGGATCGCGAGCACGAATGCTATCGCCGAGTCAACATGGTTGGTCCGATCGCCTCCACACTTATGCCCTCGACACTGGATGTGGGCCATCCTCTGCCCCACCATCTACTGACAACAAACCGGATCATGACACAGGACGACTTGGCGAGAGACCTCCAAGAAACCAACTCCGGAGCCGGCGTACGCGCGGCCATGGAAGCCATGCAGGCCACACGCATCGTGCCACACTTCATTAAAGGCCGCCTCATCGCCTTTTCACTTCTCGGCGCAGCAATGCCTATCGCTGGAGAAAATGTGCTGACCAAATCCGTGCTTGCCGCGCTGGCACAAGCCGCCACAAATGCGCTAGACACCATTGTGCTATACGAGGACCTCCACCGCTCACACATGCTCATGAAACGTACGGATCGGCTCAAATCCCTTGAGACAATCGCCGGCGGCTTCGCCCATGAAATCAGAAACCCCCTCACATCGATCAAAACCTTTATCCAATTGGCTCCACAACGAAAAGATGATCCGCAATTTATGCACGGATTTAGCCAAATGGTGCTCGACGATGTGTATCGGATCGAACGGCTGATTCAGGAAATTCTCGATTACGCGCGATACATGGAACCCAAGTTGACGGACGAGGACTTCAACGACATTGTCGCCTCGTGCTTGTATTTCATCGATGTCAAGGCCGACCGCCAGGGGATCAAGATTGAAAAAGAGTTGGCGCCCGACCTGCCTCGTGTCATGTTGGACCGGCAGCAAATCAAGCAGGTCCTACTCAATCTTCTCCTCAATGCTATGGACTCGATGGCAGAATCGGGTGAACGTTTACGTGTCAGGACCCGCAAGCTGGTGAAGCCGGGAGGAAAGGTCTGGGTCCATATCGAGATTGAGGATACCGGTAAGGGAATCCAGGAGACGAATCTTGATCACATTTTTGATCCATTTTTCACGACGAAACACGCGAGCGGAGAGCACGAAGGAACGGGATTGGGCTTGACGATCGTCCATCAAATCATTCAAGAACATCACGGAGAGATTCGGGTAGAGAGTTCGGTCGGTGTCGGGACCACGTTTTTCGTGAGCCTGCCCGCATTACCCGCATAGCCGCCAACACCCTATGGACACTAGTATGAAAAAACGTGTGTTATTGATCGATGACGAGGCCCGGGTTCGAGCCTCGTTGAAGACGGTGCTGGAGCCGACCTACGAAACGATCCAAGCCGCCGATGCCCAGGAAGGCCTCGACCTCTTTCGCAAGGAAGCCCCCCATCTAGTCCTCCTAGACGTGATCCTGCCAGGCACCGACGGGCTTTCTGTACTCCAAACTCTGCGTGCCGAAAGCCGTACGATACCGGTCATCATGCTGACGGGAACGAAATCAGTCAAAACCGCTGTCGATGCAATGAAGCTCGGCGCGGCCGACTACCTTTCAAAGCCCTTCGACGTGGAAGAACTCCGCCTCATCGTCGAACGCGTGCTCACGGATCAGGAACTCCAACGTGAGGTGAAACAACTCCGTGCGCAAGTCGTTCAGCGCTATGCCTTTCACAACCTGATCGGCAAAAGTCCGTCGATGCAAGGCATCTATACCAAGATCGAACAAGTCGCCGACAGCCGCACCACCGTCCTGATCACGGGCGAAAGCGGTACGGGGAAGGAGCTGGTCGCCAAGGCGCTCCACTACAATAGCAGCAGGCGCGAGCGCCCCTTTGTCGCGCTGAACTGCGCAGCCCTTCCTGAAACGCTTATCGAGAGCGAGCTGTTCGGCCATGAGAAAGGCTCGTTCACGGATGCGACGGCTCGTCGAGTCGGGCAATTTGAGCTCGCCAATACAGGCACGCTTTTCCTCGACGAGATCGGCGACCTCAGCGCCATGACGCAAGCCAAGCTGCTGCGCGTGTTGCAAGAACGAGAATTCACCAGAGTTGGTGGAGTGCAATCAATCAAGGTAGACGTGCGCATCCTGACTGCGACGAACAAAAATCTTGAGGAGCTTGTTCGCAAAGGGAAATTCCGTGAAGACCTGTACTACCGCATCAACGTCATTGCGCTCTATTTGCCCCCGCTCCGGGAACGTGGTGAGGACGTACCCCTCCTCGCCCAACATTTTCTGGCCAAACGGATCGAAGAAGACAACCGCCCGCCCCAAGAATTCTCCAAAGATGCCATCGATTTTCTGTCTCGCTATCCCTGGCCGGGCAATGTGAGAGAGATGGAAAACATCATCGAACAGGCGTTCATTTGGTCCAAGGGATCGGACACCATCACCCCCGAACATCTCCCGATCATTCTCAAGGAAGACTCCCGATCCTCTTCGCTCCGCGTCGATACCCTCGCCGGGAAGCTGTCGCTTGAAAAAGCCGTGATGGAATTCGAACGAGAAATTATCTTGGATGCCCTCAAACGAACGAACTACATCCAAACCCATGCCGCCAACCTCCTGGGAATCAGCCGCCGGATGCTCAAATACCGCATGGATACGCTGGGAATCGGCCGGCCCGATCAGGAAGCCAGCACAGAGCCTTCGGCATTCGTGCAGGAATAGCACAACAACTTCCCACATTCCACTTTTTCCACAGCGCGGTATCTCCATGTTCGATTCGCGCGAGAGGAGATATTCCCACTATGCATGTGATATTCAGCCAAAGAGTTTTCCGATGGTCGCAACCCATGGAAATTAGTTTTTGCTGGGCCTTCCAACGTTACACGAATTGAAAAGTGCAGGAGAGATCACGAGCGAATTCTCACAGTCATGCAAGACAAACTCGCTTCCTCTTTCAGGAAAAGTTCGATGCAAACGGAGTTACTGTCATGGGGGATCAGACCTTATCGGAGGGGCAAACCTGATTGCGGGTCTTGCAATCCAACATCTGTCGAATAAGAAAGGTATTAGCCTCGTTTCGCGGCGTGCGGCGTCTCTCTGCTGACGGTCTCCTCTCCATGACGATATTCTGATGATCAGAATTGTGGTCATGATGGATTGCGAGGTGAATTGTGGCGAAAACGTTATCTTTGTCAGAGGTGAAGACACGATTGCCTGAGCTGATCGCGGGTGTGCAGGAACGCGAGGAGGAGGTTGTGGTCACGAAGAACGACCCCCCGGCTGCGATTCCACTCAACGGCGATGAGTATACCCGCCCGAAAGAGATGCTGGATGTGTTGGGCGACCCTGCTCAGATGAAACAGATTAATCGGAGCCAGACCTTCTATCGGTCTGGCAAGAAAGGGCTCACATTTGAGGACGTGTTCGGTGAGCCATTCACACCGGTCAAGAAGCATCGCACTGCGTGAGTCCTTTCCGTCAGGATATCCCTCCATATGTCGCTAAGATTCTCCGGTCTTTCGATCCTGACCTGAAACGTTCCATCAAAGCTGCGGTTCGTGCCATTATAAACAACCCTGAATGCGGAGATCCGTTCCAGCGTGAGCTCGAAGGGTAAAGGAAATATCGCGCCGACGCGTTCGAATCGTTTACGTCGTCGATCGCAACACACGGGTGATTCGCCCGATGGCCGTCGGCCATCGCCACCATGTGCATGAGAGACTGACCGCTCGACTTCGGCGAAAAATCTACCAGGATGCTGAACAGTCCGCAGGCATTCTTTAAGGTGACGGCCCAGGTCGAAGCCGAGAAAAAGAGCCTAATCTTCGCTCAACCTCAGCCTACCGCGCTCGCTACGGCCTTGCGCGGGCTATTTTGCCGACGCTTACCCATCAGCTGGAAAGCTTTTTTGAGCATCGCTGAGGCTTTCGGCGTTTCGAAGACCTCCCGAAAGATGTCATGTACGAGAGTGGTATGGGCAGCAAGATCGGCTTGAAATTGCTTCACGGCGATCGGCCGATCGGCTCTGTCATAGCCCATGCGGATGGCGCAATGTTCTAATTCCTTTTGCTGATCTGGGAGCGCGTGCGTCTGCAGATCGTGCACCATCTGAAGTTTGTGCTCCACGTCTCGGAGAAACTTGTACGCATGGGTCAGATCGGTCTGTTGTTTTTTCGACAGAATACCGGCTTTCTGAAGCCGCACCAACGAATCGAGAGTCCCACGTCCAAGAATCCCTGACAACCGCCGACCAGATAACACCTGGATTGTTTGGATGAGAAATTCGATTTCCCTGATCCCGCCGACCCCGAGCTTGACGTTGCGCTGTTCATGCCCACGCTCCGCCATCTTCGCGTCGATCTTCTCCTTGACGGATCGAATCTCCGCTACAACATCGAGCCCCTCTTTGACATCCGGGTCTTTCGATGAGGTTGCCAGCACAAAGGGCTGCACCAGATTGAGGAATGATCTCCCGACCTCCTGCGACCCGGCGATGGGCCAGGCCTTCAGCAGGGCCAACCGTTCCCACACTTGCCCTCTCGTCCGATAGTACTTGGCATAATCGTCGAGCGAGCGAGTGAGCTGCCCCACCGAACCTTCTGCCCGCAAGCGGAGGTCCACGCGATAGACGTACCCTTCATGGGTTTGAGCGGTCAGCGCCTTCGTCAGCTCCCGCGCGAGAATTTCAAAGTATTCTTCATTGGACAGCCCGCGCTGCGCAGGGCTCTTCGCCTTCGAGCGTCTGGACAAAGCAGGCCTGGTTTCTCCCTCATGGGATTCACAGACATAGAGTACGTCGACGTCGGAACTGTAATTGAGCTCGTGTCCGCCCAGCTTCCCCATCGCGATGACGGTAAAGCCAGTCTCGACCCATCGCCCTTGATGATTCTGGTGCATGGGAATGCCGTGTCGACCCCGCAGATCGGTATCGACAATGCGATAGGCAGCATCGATGACGACCGAGGCCAGGTCTGAGAGAGAGGAGGTCGTTTCCACCACATCGGCTAATCTGAGGAGATCGCGCACGCCGATCCGCAACATCTCTCGGCGACGGAACCGTCTGAGCGCATCCAACTTGAGTTCAGTGGCGGTGACACTCTCCAAACTATGCCGGATCGTTCGTTCCATCCCTGCCCTGGTCGGCGCAGTGGACAACACATTCTGTTGGGCCAGCCAGTACAGCAGGAGAGGATCGCGGACGAGGGTGAAGGCGAGCGAGTCGCTGTTCCCGAAGATCGTACACACCAGGTCCAACATGCGGGGAGCGCTGCGCAGGTATTCCAACACGGCCGACCGGCTGACTCCGCTCGCAAGCCAGCGTTCCCAGTGGTTCAAGGCCTGATCTGGGTCGGCGGTCCGCTCAATGGCCTCAAGCAATGCGGGTAAGATGTCCGCCAACTGACGCCGCTGGTGTGGGTCACCCGCCATCGACTGCAGATTCGCATCTGCGTCCTGAATACGATGGAGTCCGTAAGATTGAAGAATCGTTTCAAGCCGAGCTGGGTCCAACCCAGGCGCTAAGAGGACCGGAGTCGGATCCGGACGAGCAGCCCACTCGAGCTTAGGAACGGCACAATAGCGTGGCACTGACTTCTTGAGACGAGTGGTCATAGGCAGGCATTATACTCAGACATTGACGCTCGCACAATGAACCGCGCTTCGGCTATACTTCGAGTCATGACGGATGGGCTTGGATCACGGGAGTCGATCATCAAGACCCTGGCCTCACTCTGTCCTGATGTCGATGATGAGGTACTCCAGGATTTCGTGTCTCGGATGGACCCCGAGTACTTCGAGCGGTTCCAACCGGACACCATTGCGCACCATATTCAGCTTGCCAGCCGGCTCACGCCGGACCACCCCTGCGAATTATCAGTTTCAGACAAAGGAGCGGGGCGATCAGAAATCAGCATCGTCGCCTACGATTATTTCTCGGAATTCGCCGCCATCTGCGGTGTGCTCTCAGCCTTTGGACTCAATATTGAAGAAGGACGGATCTATACCTTTATGGGGGCCTCTCCCTCGACAGCAGGCCGACCGAAAGGCCGGCCCGGCCTCAGCCGCAAAAAAATCGTCGATGTCTTCCTGGTCCATCCGATAGACCGCACAGGCTTTCCCTTACCACAACACAATGCCCTCCGACAGACGGTCAGCGAGGTCGTTCAACTGCTGGACACCGGTCAGTTTGAAGAGGCACGCCAATATGTCAACCGCCGGCTCGTTGAACGATTGGACAAGCAGCGGAGTGCCTTTACCGGTCTGCTGGATACGGTGCAGATTACCTTCGACAATAGCCAATCGCCGACAGACACGATCATGGACATCCAATCGGATGATACTCCGGCCTTCCTCTATGCGCTTGCGAATGCCTTGGCCATGCGCAACATTTACATTAGCAAGGCCCAGATCGAATGCGACGGCGCCAAGCTGCATGATCGTTTCTTTGTCAGGAATCGCGATGGGCAGAAACTGGTCGACTCCGCCGATCAGCAGCAACTACGGCTGACCGCCGTGCTCATCAAACAATTCACGCATGCCTTGACCTGGGCTTCCGACCCGGCAAAGGCACTGGCATCGTTCGACCAATTCCTGGATCTCATCGTGAAAGACCAGAGCAAGAGAAGCAAGAGCCAGGCGCTCGACTTTGTCAGCGATAAAAAAACCTTTCCGCTGCTCGCACAACTTCTTGGTGCCAGTGACTTCTTATGGGAGGACTTTCTCCGACGCCAGCACGATAACCTTCTTCCGCTGCTTACGGAATACCGGGACGCCCCCCTGATCAAGCCTCAGGTGACTCTCCGGAAAGAGCTCGGACGTCTGGTCGCTCGCGCCAAGACAGACGAAGCGCGAAAGGACGCCTTGAACCGGTTTAAAGACCGTGAGATGTTCCGCATCGACATCAAGCACATCGTCGAGCCCTCGAGCAATTTCCCTGACTTTTCGCTGGCACTCACGGAACTGGCGGAGGTCATCATGGAACGGAGCATCGCAGATTGCAGCGCCAAGCTGAAAAAGTCGTATGGCCGCCCACGGCTCGCCAACGGAAAACCCTGCCCCTTCGCCGTCCTGGGGCTGGGAAAATTCGGGGGACGAGAGCTCGGCTACGCCTCAGACATCGAGATCCTGTTCGTCTACAGTGGATCGGGCAGCACAAATGGTAAGAATGGAATTGAGAACAGCGAATACTTCGAACGGCTGGCACAGGAACTCCTGGGATGGATTGAAGCCAAACAAGAAGGCATCTTTCGCATTGATGTCCGGCTTCGACCGCACGGAGGCAAGGGCGCGCTGGCCAATGCATTCGAGGAGATGTGCCGCTACTACAGTCCAACCGGACTTGCCGCGCCGTTCGAGCGACAAGCCCTGATCAAGCTACGACATATTGCCGGCGACTCCGCACTGGGCCACCGACTGGAAACACACCGAGACTCTTTCGTCTACGGAGACGCTCCCTGGGACATTCCCACGGCACTGGAGCTCAGGAGACAACAGATCAAACAACTGGTCGCGCCTGGAAAGATCAACGTGAAGTATAGCGCGGGAGGACTCATCGACATTGAATATGCCGCGCAATACCTGCAAGTGATGCATGGCCACGACCACCCAAGCCTGCGTACGCCGAATACCCTGCAGGCACTCGCCGCGTTGGTGAATGAGGAGTTGGTTGCACGCACTGATGGAGCAGGCCTCCGGAAAGCCTACGTCTTCATCCGGATGTTGGTCGACGGATTGCGCATGGTCAGGGGAAACACCAAAGATCTTGTGCTTCCTCCTCCCGATTCGGAAGAGTTTGTCAGCCTTGCTCGCCGCGTCGGCTATACGAGAGACGACTGGCGGGCCGGCGCGCGCGATTTGCAGTCCGACATCCAACAGCACATGATACTCACCAAAACCTTCTTCGAACGGACGTTCGGAGCGCTGTGAGTAGGAGGGGCCGCCTGGTCGTCCTCCTGCTCGCGGAACGCGCACGATAAGAATGTGCTCGTTCGACGCGCGCGCTTGAGGATCAACCAGGCTACCCCGTGAAGAGATAACGAGTGAGCTTGGATGGAGCATCTGTAGCCTCGTTCGAGGCCGCAGTGGAACCAATACTGGTGCCATTCCCGGGAGAGTACCCCCAGCCCTTCCGGTTGGAATATTCTGGCATGAGTTTGTAAACGGATTATGAGGCGGTCTGCAGCCGGTGGCGCCGTGGGAATGGTGAAAATCCACGCGGTAGAGGGAATAGTTCCCTGACCCAGAACAATCTTCTTAATCCGATGAATCGAGGCAGTCGTGATAGGCCTGTTCAGCCGTTACAACAATGGTGTGCTGGGCTCCCCAATACTATCTCCTTCTTTTAGGAGTGAGCGTCCCGATGCCTGACCCTTGGTTGACCTTTGCGCCACTGCAGCCAGCCTGGATTGTGCCCACCGAAATTAACCTTTCTTGCCATTTTAGCGATCAGGTCTCCTTACGGCCAATTCCTGAGTGGATACGGCAAGCCGATACAGTAGATGAGTTGCGTCCGCAGTTGTGCGAAAAGATTGAGACCGACGGGAGCCGCCATTGTATCGGAGTAGAATATCAAGCAGATGCATTCGGGTCGCTCGATCCCAGTTGGAAAGGAGACCACCGTGGTCGATGCAAGACACCGCAGCGCAGTGGATTCGGTCTGTGCACCTGGCACTCTGGCTAGCTCGTCCGACGAGCCTGTCTTTCAATTATTGTGATCGATGCAGTGAGGAACGGTCCTGAAGGGGTTATAAGAGGAACTACGATCTATACTGATACATACGCCTTGCCTGACCATCAACGTGAAGAACATACCTCGGAGGACTTTGCGACCGCGCGGACCCTGTCCAACACTTTTCTAGCCGTCTCCCACGGGGAACCTGTTCGCACCGCGGCTTTGGTGACCTGATAAACCTCGGTATTCTCGTGAAACAGCGGAATACGCTAAAGACCAGTTGCCATGGGAACAGCTTCCGTTATCGATGGGATTGGTATTTGTCTAAAACTCCCAAAAATAGACCAGGAACCCCCCAAAGGCCATCCGTGTATTCCATTCAATGTCTTTGAAGACTGACGGTAAAGAACCCCACCCAAGCGAGGCCTTGTAAGCCAAGAGGGAAGGTACCTCTGCATCACTACGGCCACCATTCGGCCCCGCTCTTTCGAGCGGGGTATCCTGGCAGATCTTCGTGGAATGAAATGACACCCACACTGATTCATTGCTTCTGGGAATGCGCGCGCTCGGAAGGGCTCGTTCGGCGAGACCTTCCTCTCATCTCGCCCCTGACTTATTCAGCTTCTCCATCCTTCTCGCAGTGCGCGTGAATGGTATCTCTCGCTCTGGCCTATTCTGTACGACGCGTCCCCACGGTGTTTATGCCACAAGTGATGATCACAAACGCCACTCCCACAATGACTAGCGGAAAGAAAGACGCAAAATAGTTGACCGCCAAATAAAGTCCGGTGCTGCTCATGTCAGATACCCTTCCTTTCTTTTCTCTTATATTGACGGGTCTGGCCGGCTCCAAGGAGGCGAACCATGCGATTTTTATCTGATGCCTACATCGGTCCAAGGATGCTCGATCCGCTTCTGAAAGCCTATCGAAACCGCTGATTTATTTAGAAGTCCCTCTTTATTATTTATCCAAATGTCTCTTATTCGCTCAGGTGCTGACGCGCTCTTTCCAGCACGCCATCGAACCCTATGTAAAAGTCACTTCCCTGCAACCATTCCCATACTCATGGCTAACAGTCCAACCAAACAGAAGATCGAGATTCCCCCGTATATCACTGTATTAATCAACGCGGCGGTCATCATATTATTTCTCCTTTCAGGTAAGTTGAATTGTGCGTACAGAACCCAGTTAATGCACAGAGCGTGCCGCTCCAACTCTTTTCAACCGCTCGGTCGCAACCCATTGAAATGTTTGGTCTACTTGCGTTCGCCTTTAATAGCACCTGAAGAGGACTGCTGATATTCCACGGTGGGTCGCGGCCAGTCGCGGGCTCAGCTCACGACTGATCGCGGGCTGCTCATTCTGAGAGAAGGAGAGAGAGATAGCGCGGGAAGGATAGGCTGTTTTTTCAGCTAGAAAGCGGTCGTTTCATCCCAAACTGCTTCATCCGGCTGCGCAAGGTGCTGGGAGGTATCCCCAAACGCGCGGCCGCTCCATCGGGACCTTCGATGTGCCAATTTGTCAGTGTGAGGGTCTGCAGAATGTGCCGTTGTTCGAGATCTTTGATGCCAGCTGGTGGCGACGCCGTAAAGGAGGAGTCCTGCGAACCCAAGACATGTTCATCGATTCGCAACACAGGCTCACGAGACAGAATCATCGCTCGCTCAATCACATTTTCCAGTTCACGGACATTGCCGGGCCAGGTATAGCGAATCAACCGCTCTAGAGATTCCCGGTCAATATCCTTGCACGAACGGCCGAGTTTCACGCAGTATTGTTTCAGGAAATGTCGAGCCAATATGGGAATATCCTCCGGACGATTCCTTAGTGGAGGCAAGCCGATAGGAAAGACATTCAGACGATAAAAGAGATCGGCGCGAAATGCGCCGACTTTGACGGCGGCAGGCAAATCGCGATTGGTGGCGGCTATCACGCGAACATCAACACGAACGGGCTGTTTCCCACCCAGACGATCAATCAGACCATCTTGTAAGACTCGTAGCAACTTAGCCTGTGTCTCCAAAGGCATTTCACCAATTTCATCCAAGAAGAGGGTTCCACCGTGAGCCAGCTCAAATTTGCCTTCGCGTGCGCGGTCGGCCCCGGTAAACGCGCCTCGTTCATGACCAAACAATTCGCTTTCGACCAAGCCTGCCGGAAAGGCGGCGCAATTGACCCGAACCATCGGTTTCGAGTGCCGCGGGCTCCAATCATGGATCGCCTGAGCAATCAGTTCCTTGCCGGTTCCCGTCTCACCCGTAATGAACACGGTCGACGGAGTGGGCGCCACGTCGCGTGCAAGGCCTATCACATGCCGAAAGGCAAGGCTCTGCCCCACCAATGAGCCGACGTTCTTCATGAGCCTCAGTTCTTCGTTGAGGTAGACGTTTTCCTTGGCAAGTTGGTCTCGCAGTCGATCGATCTGTTCGTACGCTTGGACATGATCGATCGCATAGGCGATCTGCATCGCCACTTGCGTCAAAAACTCGAGATCCCCTGCATCAGGAGCGCCCGACTCGATACTGCCGATATTCAGAATGCCTATACATCTGTCTCTCACGAGAAGAGGCAGATTGATCATTCGTCCGAGGCCTTCTTGGACATACCATTCGTCTTCGAGGAAGACTTGATCCCGCTTCAAGTCAGGACGGATGTGTACAGTTTTATGATCGTAAACCCAGCCCATGCCGCTTCCAACATGTGGAACAATGGCATTGCGTTGTAGCACCACCTGCGCCATCGTCGTTGCCATGACATAAAACCTGAACCCGTCGGCCTCGCGATCGTACTGAGTGACAGATGCCCGTGCCCACGGAATGACCTTAGTGATCTCGGCTGTAATCGCCTCCCATAGACTGTGCATATCCCGCTGCGAATTGAGCACAACAGCGACAGCTAAGAGGGCTCGATAGTTTATTTCAATCCGGTCCATAGGTGTCTCAGTATTCTCTGCCACGGCAAATTGAATCACAGAGCTTGCTCTCATGTCTATGCCGTCATTGGACGATCGAATTAAGAGCGAAACAGGGATAGGTCTTGCGACCAAATATCAACGGTTCACTCTTCGATAGAAACAATATGGCGGGAGTTCTTTCCGATTGCTCGGCTTGAAGAAATATCGCCTATCCTCGTGTCGCGACGTACGGCGACCTTTACTCGATCCAGATTAGGTTGAGGGCAAGTGATTCGGCAGCGTCGCGCTGTCCAACATCGACGGTGACGAATGGAATGGTCAGGCCTGAAACATCCCAGAACATAACCCATTTACCCTGAGCCTGTCGAAGGGCTGCGATCTACTATTTAGCGGCCTCAGCTGCACGGGCCCGAAACACAACGGCATCCGCCTCCCAGTCGCGAGAGACGAACGCCGTTATATCGTTTGCCTTCTGTCGAGAGTCTTACCGAGGCACCATTGCCGCAAATCCGCTTGTAAGGGAACCTCCCCGCATAGCGACAACCCACACGTCATGTGGGCTAGGGATCGCCCTACACATCGTAATACAGGACATACTCGTATGGATGCGGCCGCAACCGCATGGGATCGACTTCCTTCTTACGT
This sequence comes from uncultured Nitrospiraceae bacterium, assembly GCA_963821465.1. Classification (GTDB taxonomy): domain Bacteria; phylum Nitrospirota; class Nitrospiria; order Nitrospirales; family Nitrospiraceae; genus Palsa-1315. The sequence continues at coordinate 56,566 of CAWGDV010000001.1, forward strand.
TTGTAGCCGATCCAGGCTTCGATCAGATCCTTGCTGAAGACTCCGCCCTTGAGCAGAAACTGATGGTCCTGTTCGAGATTGCGCAACGCTTCGTCGAGACTGCCAGGCATCGTACGGATCGCCGCCGCTTCCTCCGGCTCGAGATCGTACAGATCCTTCTCGGCCGGTTCACCCGGATTGATTTTATTCTCGATCCCATCCAACCCTGCCATGAGCATGGCAGAAAAGGCGAGGTAGGGATTCGCGGTCGGGTCGGGAAAGCGCACCTCGATCCGCTTGGCTTTCGGGCTCGGTGAGTACATGGGAATCCGAATGCCCGCCGACCGATTACGGCTGGAATAGGCCAGCAGGACCGGGGCTTCGTACCCGGGGGTCAGCCGCTTGTAGGAATTCGTCGTCGGATTCGTAAATGACGCCAGGGCCGGAGCATGCTTCAGAATGCCTCCGATATAATAGAGACAGAGTTGTGAGATACCGGCATACTCCTTCCCTGCAAACAAGGGCTTCCCATCTTTCCAGATACTCTGATGTGTATGCATGCCGGTCCCATTGTCCCCGAAGATCGGCTTGGGCATGAAGGTCGCGGTTTTGCCATGCCGGCGGGCCACGTTCTTGACAATGTACTTATACATCATCAATTTATCTGCCGTGTCGACCAGCGAGCCAAAGCGGATATCGATTTCCGCTTGGCCCGCCGTCGCCGTCTCGTGGTGGTGCTTCTCAACGGAAATCCCGACCTTTTGCATCTCCAGCATCATCTCGCTACGGATATCCTGTTGCGTATCGGTCGGCGGGACTGGAAAGTAGCCTTCTTTGTGACGGATTTTCCCGCCCAAATTGTGGCCTTCCTGCCCGATGTTCCAGGCGCCTTCTTCGGAATCGATGAAGTAATAGCCGCTGTGGCCTGTCTGATCGTACCGGACTTGATCGAAAATGAAGAATTCCGCCTCCGGCCCCCAGTAGGAAGCATCGCCGATCTTCGTGCTCTGAAGATACTTTTCCGCCTTCTGCGCCACAAACCGCGGATCGCGTTCGTACGGCTCACGCGTAATCGGATCCACGACGTTGCCGACGAGGCTCATAGTCGGAACGGCACAGAACGGATCGAGACAGGCCGTAGTCGGATCGGGAATCATCAACAAATCGCTGTCGTTGATCGCCTTCCAACCCCGGATCGATGAGCCGTCCAACCCGGATCCGTCCTTGAACAGCCCTTCAGTCAGCTCTTCCACAGGAATTGAGAAGTGTTGCCAGGTGCCGATCAGGTCCACGAACTTCAAGTCCACGATCTGTATCTTGTGCTTCTTCGCAAATTCCAGTGCCTCGCGGGGATTCATTCCGGTCCTCCCTATACGCCCATATCGCCAAATTTATGATGGTGTTCCTACAGATACGCCTTCCGACGCATCGACAGGATGACCCATGAACTGATCAATACTCTGCTTGATGGTCGAGCGGATTGTCTCCAGTCGAGCATGGTCCTCGATCTTGGCTCCATCCCGGTCCGTCACATAGAACACGTCGACGACCTGGTGTCTGCCGACAGTGCGCAAGGACTGCTGTATATCGTCGTCCAGTCTGGTCGAAATCCTGGCCGCATGGACTGACAGACCGAGCTCAAAGATGGCATGCGTGATGACATACAATAGTCCTTGCGTATCGTCGGCAAACACATCGATCACGGTGAGCCGGTCGCATATCCCGTTATCGATCTCCACCTCAGTCGCTTGGCGGGTGGCAGGCAGCCGGCGAACGGCAGGACAGGCGTGTATTCTGACGCATCAACTGATCGAGCTCTTCCTCGCCCTTCAGCACCCGGATGATCGTCTCACCTACGGAAGCACGGCGGTCCTCCGGGAGGAACGCCGACATAATCCGGATCGGATGCCTGGAAGGTGTTCACGACGATCCCGTCATCTCTGGTGATGATCTGGGCGTCCAGAATATCAAGCCCCTCGGCCGCCATCGCGCCGGCCATTTTCGAGAAGATGCCCGGGGTGATGTTGTCGTGGGTAATCACCGTGTACTCGCACATGCCCAGTTCCTCGTTGAAGGTCTCCTCGACCAGCACATCCCCTACTTTCAGCCTTCCGATCGCCCCCAAATGGGCTGCGATCCGCTTCGGAGGCGTGCCATGCAAATAGCGCAGGGGAAACTGGCTCAGTTGCGACTCGATCCAGTCGAGCCCCCCGGCTGGTACGTTCGTGAACTCGCGCGCCACCTCACTGACCAATTCCTTGATGCATTCAGGACCGACCGTCTTATCCTGCTCGCCCGACACAGCCGGCAGCGTGCGCCGATAGAGTTGGATGAGTAAGGACTCCTTCCACTTGGTCAAGACGCCGGGCCCCACCGCCGCAATATCGGCAGCCGTCAGGACCAACAACTTGCGGAGGACCTCCGGCGTCCCCACCTCCTTCGCAAAGGGCAAGAGGACCTTCGCGTCATAGGGGTCGCGCCGGAAGGCCGTGTTCGCCATGAGCAGATGCTTGTGCACGAGAAACACCAGAATTCTCGTCTCCTGCTCATCCAAGCCCAACCGCGCCGCTGTCTCCTCCGCGATCGCCTTGCCCACTTCGCAATGATCCTCTTTGCGTCCCTTCCCCAGATCGTGCAACAGAATCGCCAGGTGTAAGAGGTCCTTCCGCCTGATCTCCTGATAGACCTCCCCGATGGCGCCCGACTCCAGGCCGAGCGCTTCGGCCTTGGCCACAGCCAAGAGGGTGTGCACATCTACCGTATACTTGTGATACTGGTTGAACTGCATCAGGCCTCGGAGAGTGGCAAAGACCGGGATGAGCTTCTCCAGCAGATGGGCGCGATGCATCGCTTCAAGCGTGGCGGCCACCGCTTCCGGTCCTGCGAGGATCTTCAGAAAGACCCGGCTGACCTCGGGGGTCCTGAAGGCCTCGCTCGACACATTATCCATGTGGCTGTGAATTTCGTCCAGCAGGTCGGCGTCGATCTTGAGCCGCCGGGACCTCGCCATGTCGAATAGCCGGAGGAGCAAGTCCGGACTATCCAGGACCCGGGCCCGAAGCTCAGAGGGAACGGTCACATGTCGGCCGGTCACCACAAAATAGCCGTCCACCATATTGCCCGGTAGAGCACGAGGCGATCGGCGCTTTGCAGATATGGCCTGGCAACGGTCCACAAATCGGAGCATCGTCTCATGCAGTCCCATCGTATGCCGGTAGTACTGTTGCATGAACTGCTCAACCCCTAGGAGGTGAGGACGATCCTCAAATCCGTACAGGGAGGCGATCCGGACTTGTTCATCGAACGACAGAATTTCCTGCGCCATCCCGGCTTCGACGTGCAAAAATGCCCGGACGCGCCACAGAAAATCCCGGGCCTCCGTCACTGAAAGACAATCCTGCCTGGAGAGGAGGCTGCGATCCGCCAAGTCCTGCAGCGTAGCAGCCAGGAACCGGGCCATGCCGACCCACCGGAGCAGATGAAAGTCCCGTAGCCCTCCTTTGCTTTTCTTGACGTTGGGCTCCAGGAGATAAATCGTCTGGCCAAACTTCACATATTCACGTTGCCGCTCTTCCATCTTCTGCTCGATAAATCGCCCCACTCCGCGGCCGACCACTTCCTTGAAATAGCGGCGATGAAACTCCTGGAACAGGTTCGGACTTCCGGCTAAAAACCTGGATGTCATCATGGCGGTGCGGATCGACAGGTCCTGCCCGGCTAACTCGATGCATTCTTGAATCGTCCGCATACTGTGGCCGACCTGGAACCCGAGATCCCAGAGATGGTGCAAGCACCTCGCGGAACAATGCCGCCGCCGCCTCTCCCGCTTCCTCCCTATAGATGAACATGACGTCGATGTCGGAATAGGGAGCCAGCTCCCTCTGGCCATAGCCGCCCAGCGCAACCAGGCAACAGTGCTGAGCACCAGCGACCTGCGCCCCTTCTCCGGCCTGCCGCATGGCGTTTCTGTACCGACCGATGATCAGGTCATCTACGAACTCCGTCAAGGCCGCCATCACTTCGGCCCCCGTGGCCCCGTCCAATAACCGCTGCCGGAGTGCCTGCCTGTGCCCTGCCAGGGCGGAGACCGGTGCGGTCTCCGCCTTCTGCGAGAGCCCCTCAGGCGACCCGCTGTTCGACACGGTTGTCACAGCGCTTTTTCCCCCGTCTCGCCGGTCCTGATCCGCACCACCTCGCTGATATCCGACACGAAGATCTTCCCGTCTCCGACGCTGCCTGATCTTCGCGGTGCGTGTAATGGTTTCGATCACACGCGCCACCTGATTATCCGCGACATACAATTCGATCTTTACCTTGGGGATAAAGTCGGTCGTATACTCGGCGCCCCGGTAGGTTTCCTTACTCCCCTTCTGGCGCCCAAATCCCTTGACTTCCGACACCGTCATCCCCTGCACACCTATTTCCACCAACGCATCCTTGACGTCATCCAACTTGAACGGCTTGATGATCGCCTCAATCATCTTCATGTCGATATCCCCCTTTACAGGCTCCCCCGCGGACGCTGCTCGTACAGCGTCCGCGGGGACTGCCGGCACGATTGTTTCGTCGATTGTATCATGGGCCGTATATTACATGTGATAGGCCTTCTCACCGTGCTGACTGACATCCAAGCCTTCTTGCTCTTCATCTTGCGTCACACGCAGACCCAGTATCACATCGATGATCTTGAGAATGATCCAGGTGGCGATCGCTGTAAACGCCCCCACCGCGAGCACCATCGTAATCTGAGCCCCCATAAGTGTAAAGCCTCCTCCATAGAACATCCCATCGGCACGGGGAACCCATTGCCTTCGAGTTAAACAGCCCCCCCAGGAGGCAGCCGGTCATTCCGCCCACACCGTGAACCCCCACGACATCGAGCGAATCATCGAAACCCAGGGCCGGCTTCAAGATACCGACGGCGAAATAGCAGAGACACCCGGCCACGAGACCAACGATGAGCGCCGGGCCCAGGGAGACAAACCCAGCTACAGGGGTAATGGTGGCCAGACCGGCGATCGTTCCGCTGGCCGCGCCGAGCGCGGTGGGCTTCCCACGATGCGCCCACTCGATCAGCATCCACACCACCGTCGCAACACTGGCTGCGATGTGGGTGGCCACGAAGGCACTCACAGCCTGCCCATTCGCACCCAACGAGCTGCCCGCGTTGAACCCGAACCAGCCGAACCAGAGCAGGCCCGCCCCCAACAACGTGAGGGGAAGGTTATGAGGAGGCATAGGAGTGTTCGGGTAGCCATTACGTTTTCCGAGCATAATGCAGGCAACGAGGGCAGCCATACCACAGGTCACGTGCACGACCGTGCCTCCGGCAAAGTCTAAGGCACCCATCGCTCCCAACCATCCCCCACCCCAAACCCAATGGGCCACAGGATAGTACACCACCACGGACCAGATGCCGAGAAACCACAACATCGAGGAGAATCGAATGCGTTCTGCAATAGCCCCCGTGATCAGCGCCGGGGTAATGGCGGCAAACATGAGTTGGAAGACCATGAATAACATGTGGGGAATCGTCGGGCCGTAGGTCGAATGGGGATCGGCTCCTACCCCCTTCAACATAAACCAATCAAGGTTTCCAATCACCCCCCCCACATCGGGGCCGAAGGCCATACTGTACCCAAACACCACCCACGCGATACTGCCTAGGCAGAGACAGATAAAGCTATGCAATATCGTACTCAGGGGATTCTTTTGCCTGGTGAGTCCTCCATAAAAGAGCGCCAACCCAGGCAGCGTCATCAACATGACCAGCGCCGAGGAGGCGAGAATCCATGCGGTGTCCCCCGAATCGGCCTTCGGGCTGCAGCTGGAGCGGCTTCCGCTGCTGGAGCCTGTGCCGTGACATCTGGCACGAACAGAGCCGCCCCCCCTGCCAACATGATGGTACAGCAGATCAGGAGGACCGGCAGAACCTTCTTTATACTGATACGGCTCACATACGATGACATATTTGTATCCTTTCATCCCCTGGTTCAGGACGAGGTTATCAATACGTTCGTTGAACTATTTCTAAGCGCCCTCCTAGTTGCCTCACGCTCCTGCTTTGTCGAACCACGCTGCGGCGCTCTGCCTGCGCCACAGCCTGTGGGCACAGCTCCCTCTGTTCGCTGTGCCCTCAATCCCGCCATGCCCCACCACCCGCGGTCCGGCGGAGGCACGGTCGGTGGTTCTTTTCGTGACGGCTCCCTTCGTGGAATTGTCCACGAAGGGAGCCATATGTCACCATTCAACAGACTACAATCTCACCTCGCTCACCACATGTAGGCGACTGAGAATCCCAGCGTTTGTTGATTGTTCACCGCCTCACTGCCACGCAGGAAGACATTGTGGTCTGACTTGTCATACCGGAATTCTGCTCTCGTCTGGAGTTGCGGAATCGGCTTGTATTGGAGTGTAAAGGTCCCCTCCCAGAGGGTCTGGGGAGTTCCCGACCCTACGGCGTTAGCGGGCGGTGGACGAAGAAGGCGCCGTTGCCGGCCTGGCCAGAACCAGAACCAGCACAGGTATTGGTGCCGCCGGCGAAATTCACGCCTCCTGCGCAGGTACGGGCACCACCGGCGTCCTCGAAGATCTCTCCACGAACCCGCAAGCTGAATGCATTGTTCTTCTCTTGATCATTGAAGTCATGGGTCACATAGGCGATGATCCCATTCCAGCGGGCGTTCTGGCCCGTAGCGGTACCAGTACCAGCACCGGTAGCGCTATTAAACCCTGAATTTCCCTCGTTCCCGTAGTAGGGCTCCAGGATGAGGGTATCCTTGTCGGTCGGCTTGATCGTGATGATCCCGCCCACCACCATTCGCTTGGCCGAAGCATCGCACCCGGATGTACCACTGCTGACAGCCACCGACGGTTGCTACACCTAAATTTGCATTTCCATTGGACTGTTCTGGTCCGTAGGACCCGTAAACGGCGATTCCGAACTTCTCGTGCGGCGTCAGGTCAACTTTCCACTCGAACGATTTGCCCCTGTTGTTGTCATCGATGTTGTCCCAACCATTAACGAGTCCGATGGCCACGGTCCCCCATTTCGCAAAGGGATAGGTGAACCGGATACCGGTGGTCGTGAAGGCTTGGCTCAAACCGAACATGAAGCTCCGGGAAAAGTTGGGGTTCTCCCACGCGTTGATCACTTCATACCCGATCAACGTGTTGATCTTTCCCGCTTGAATCTTCAGGCCGTTGCCGATCGGGGCGATGTACTCTCCATAGAGTTCCTGCACATCCAGCTCGTTATTGTCCGTGCCAGGTTGGAAATTCGTGCGCGCACGCGAGAACCTGGCATCGGTCCCAAAATTGAGCCGCGCGCGAAAGCCCGCCCGATCAAAGCCAGAGCCTGACGCAACGGCCTGCCGTTCGAACACGATCTGCGCCATATTCGCCATGAACGAGTTGGCGTCCGTGTCGAAGATACGCAGTTGATTGTTGTTGGTTTGGGGATTATTGAAATTCTGGGTATAGGATGCAAGCACAGTCCCGGAGATCTGAAAGCCCAAGGCATTCCATATACCTTTAGAGTCCGTTATACATTTAGGGTCCGTTGTACGACAAGAGTCACTTACAGATACAGACTTCTTTTCTAGCTCAGCAGACTTCTTTTCTAGCTCATTAGTTCTTTGCTCGAGCGCCGCCACCCGTTCCGTCGTCGCAGGGGCCGTTTGTCCGAATACGGCATGGCCGCCAAGCAACGAGACCATCGCACACATTCCGATCCCGATTCCGATTCGACTACGTACTGACATAATATCGTCCTCCTCGTCCGATTGGTGATTCGGTTGCTCCCTTGCCTCTCTCACCTCGACGCCATTGTCGATACGCACGCCATTGTGCGCAACCGTCGGCCCCTACCTGTTCATTCACCTTTCACTACCACTTTCCCACCAGACCACATACGTACAATATGGTCAATAAAAAACGTCCTCTAGCTCACTGGAGCTGGAGGACGCCATTGTCCAAGCCGTACGATCTTGAGGCCGGTGGGAAACGCCGTTGTTCCCCTATTTTTTCTACAAGGACACCCGTTGGAAGCCCTTATCTTGGGCGCTTTTATACTGTCAAATTGAAATCTTGTCAATGCCTATCCCTGTGGCTATCCCTGTGGAGCAGAATAGCGAGCGGGAAAGGCGGGACGGGCGAGAAGCGGGCGAGGCGCGACGAGCGGGACTCGATGCCTAGTGGGAAATCGTGACGCAGCCTGATGATCATAAGGGATGAGGCGAGCCGCACCGCTCCTTTGCGGTTCATGCTGTATGAGTAGCCCGTCACTTTCCCCGACCGAGCAGGTTCCTATCGAAAGCAACTTGTGCCGGTGCCGCGCCGAATACGCGACCGGCACTAGCGTGGCACAGCGCGCTTGTGCTAGGGTCCCGCCGTTGTTTTCAGCAACGCGGCGGACGGTGCCAGCAATGTTCCCCGCGCCGAAGGCTAGGAGGAACTGCTGCTGCTGGCGGAGGGTCATCTGAGGCGGCGTTTGTTTGAAAACACGGTGCGGCGGATTGCCGCCCTGCCGGTGCCAGCGGGGTAGGCGAACCCGTAGATCGGAGCAGATTCCAATAACGCCGGAGGCCTGAGGAGGAGACGTGTGTGAGGAATTGGGTGGAACAGTGGCCGTTCTGGGTGTTGAGCTTCTCGGGAGAAGGACCATGGGCCTCTTCCAGGGCGTTGGAAACACTCTGGACTGAAAACGGAGATGGAACCGATGCAAGGCGAGGCCGTTGGGTTTAATATACTGCGCCGCGATTTGCCCCTAAAAAAGAAATCCCGGCTATCTATAGTGGGGGGATGGAAAATGAAGACGGTTGTATGCCTGGGTCGAAGCCGAAGAGGAACAACGAAAGAGGGTCGAAGCGGAACATCGTGCGAAGGCCGAAGAAGAGCAACGAGCGAAGCAAGCGACGACGTTCACCACGAAGAATGGCCTACAAGTCAGACTGGGCGGCTTTGCCGAATTCGATTTCATTAGTGATAGTACGCGAAGCTTTCAGGAACTCGTCGGCAATCGCCCCGTAGCGCATAGCAATACGGTCGGTGGGGTAAACAGCCAGTTTTTTATGAGCCCGCGGAACAGCCGGATCATCCTCGATGTGCGAGCCCCAGAGCGAGAGGGCATCAAGAGCCGCCTGTTTTTCGCAATGGATTTTCTGGGAAACCAACCGGCCGTGGGCACTTCCGGAGTGACGGAGTTCTCGCAGATGACCAGCCCGGACGCGCGGATCTTTCAACTGTTCTTCGTGGCCGAAACCCCAGTGGTCGATGTGAAGGTTGGGCAGGACTGGTCAGTGCTGTCAGTTCTTTGCTTGTGATCGTCGGCATGCGGTCCCTCCTTCGGGTGGCCTGCGACTCTAGCGCAGTAGAGGGGCCAATGCTCAACAAGATATTTCAGCGTGGGCACCAAACCGACCTTCCGCTCCGGACGGGCCAGACTTGTATTCCAGAGCGTGGTCGTAGCGATCGCCTCGACTGGGCCCATGCTCGGATAAATCTGCGTCAGAGAATCGCATTCTTTGCCTATGGGTAGCTCTCAATAACCCGTGTTGGCAGGAGGAATTACAGGCTGTAAGGCGTGAAGACACGTTCTAGTCCATAGCGCTATATATGCTCTTCACAAGGAAATGAAAACACCTTGAGAGGGATAGGTTTGTCATCATGTGAAGCAGTCTCTTTTCGTGTTCCGTGAAGGGTTTTAAGTGCGCTGACCGCCCTATCTGCCTGGTCGGAGGGAAGAACTGCAAAAATGATGACATTAATGTCAGGGTTAAGGAAGGTCCCATACATTCTACCAGTGACACCTTTACCCATTACGTTGCGAATAATCGTATATGCCGTAACACCATTCCTCTGCAGGACCTCCTCCAGGTCACTTAACATAGAGTCCCGGGCTACAATGATTAGAGTTTTCATGGGCGTACCATTTCTCCTTCCTAAGCCATGTTAGTATCGATGAAAAAGATAGGAATACCGGACGCCTCCCGGTGAGGCTGTCGATGACGGCTATCTCACTGATGGCTCAACTCCTTGATCAACGGGTCGCCTCCCGGCCTCTGGCTCCCACCATAATAGGGACCACCGATTCATGCTTGCATTGACATCGATGCCAGCGGACAGCGAAGGTTTCGTGTCATCGGCCTCTCAGCAAATCTTGGAGGGCTTGTAAACAGATGATTCTGCATGAGCAGCATGCCTGCCACGATTTCTTGAGACTCTCGTCCTGTATGATGTAGTGGTACCAGTCGCCGACGCTGCCAACCTCTGAGTGAAAAGGTCCTGCCCAACCGGTCCGATGGCGATTGACACACTTTCACGAATTCCTTCCTTTGGTCGTCTTCCATGATGATTCCCTTTACGTGCAGACGACCCCACCCCCTTTGGCCAAAGATTTCCTCGATTGCCAACTTCTGTCTTCTGGCGGCCAGCGGTTGTCAGGCTACACCATCGGCTCATCTCTCAAGATTGGCCCTGCTTCATCGATTTTTTGATCGTTGCGCTCCATCGTCTTCGACCATACTAGCCGTGAGACAGTGTGTCGGTCACCGGGCCAACTCGGAAGGGTTAATTGGTCTGTCTTTGCCGCACAAGGCATCCGGCGTCACAATCACGGGGGTTTTGTGCCTGTTTATGAGTGGGAATCACTGATTTCCCAGTGGGAATTCGATGACTAAGCCACCCATAACATCACCTATCTGAAAATCCTTCTTAGGACTATTGGGATGAGTATTATGGCAGGCAACGCAAGACTGACTAACAGCCACATCAGCATAAATCGCATGATAGAAGGTTTGATTATCGACCTTGATTGTACGACTGACAGACTGTTCCGGTCTCTCAACCACTGCTTCTAGGCTGTGTTTGTCTATTTGATCGCGTGGCTTATTTTTCGGATTAATCGGCCAAAGACTTATCAATCGGTAACGGAGTCCCGTGAATGATGAGAACATGTTGCTTGATTCGGTAACGAACTGAACTGGTAACGGTAAAGTCTTCTTATGCGTGCGCCATTCTCCATCCACTTTGATTCCTCCCTGCTCCTCTAAGCGTTCGACGACATGAATAGTGTAGAAGGCACGGTGGCTTTCAATAACAGCATGTATATAGTCTGCCACTTTTTCTGGGGGGACACCAGGCACGTCTGCTGCGTGGCCCGTCACCGGGAACAAATAAAGAACGATCGCTAGGATCACTGTCAGACTGGTCGTCGTTTTCATGATTACCTCTTCCTGCTTATGGCGTGTGGCAGTCTGGTCAACGTACGAACGAGGATCGTCCTAACCCCAAATCCGGTCACCGGAGATGAAATGGCGGCTAGGCAATCCGTCATGGTGTGAATAAAAACGCATTCGAGGTTTGCGAGCGATTCATCAGGGAACATGGGGTTTCGTCAGATCATTGTAGGGCTTTGATTCACCTGCATTGACGTCGATCCCCCCTACTGGCTGTGGTTTGTCGAGGTCAGAATATTGAAAAGTATTGAAAGGCTGAATCTGGTCATCGGAAGGGAGTTGATTACGATCCCATCCCCCACCGAAGGCTCGCATGAGGGTGACGGAGGATCTCAGCAGTTCTGTCTTGATTAGCACCAAGTCGATGCGTGCCAAGAGCGTGTTGACCTGGGCATAAATCACTTCAAGGCTGGAAGCCAGGCCGCCCCGGTAAAGTTGAAGAGTGAGCTCCTGTGCCTTCAGGTTCGCCCCCAATGAAGCGCCCTGCCGATCTGCAGCGACCGTCAGCCGGTTCGTCAGACTCAAATTGTTCTCGACTTCACGAAAAGCGTTGAGGACGGTCGAACGGTACAGATCCTCCGTCTCGCGATAGGCCGACCACGCCTGTTGTAAATGTGCACGTCGGTAGCCTCCCTGAAAGACCGGTAGATCAATAGTAGAGCCATAGGACCAGAAGCTGTTGGCAAGCTTGAACAGATTGAGGCCGTCTTCGAATCCACCAGCAAGACGGAATGAAACATTGGGGAAAAATGCGGAACGGGCGATACCGATGGCGCGGTTCGCCTGCGCCATTCGTCGCTCGCTTGCGGCGACGTCGGGCCGGCGCTCAAGCAATGTGGCAGGGAGAGTTGCAGGAATCGCGAACGCCGCGACTCGAAGCTCCTCCACCGGCTCAAGCGTGAAGCTACCAGGCGCCTTATTGAGCAGGATGGCGATGGCCTGTTCACCCACTTGGCGTAGACCTTGAATCTGCGCCAATTTTGTCTCAGTGCTGAATAACAACGATTCGACACGGGCGACGTCGAGCGCCGACGCGATCTTCCCGGCGAACTGGGTCGTGGTCAGCTTGAGCGTATCTCTGTAGAGCACAATCGATTGGGTATAGATCGCCTCCTGGGCGTCGAGGCCGCGGACCATGAAGTAATTCGAGGCAATTTCCGCCTGCAGACTCAGGCGCGCAAGCCCCCAATCGGCGGCACGTTCCTCGGCGCGATAGGTCTCCGCCCGTGTGGCATTCCGGAGGCGCGACCAGAAATCTGGCTCCCAAGCTGCAAGGCCTCCAAGTAATTGAGTGCCTTCTACAGCTTCTATCCCTTCAGGACGAAAGAGTCTGCGATCCGACTGTCTATTGTGTGAGGCCTCGAAACCTGTGCCGATCCGAGGAAGGTACTGCGACCGGGCTTTCATCATCTCATCGCGGGCCTGCACGAAACGTTCGGCTGCGGCTTGAAGATCCGGATTGGCATCAATAGCTTGCTCTATCAGTCTGTCCAGGACTGGATCGCCGTACAGCTTCCACCAATCCGGTCGGAGCTGGTCATCCGACGGGTTCACCTTCACGAAGGGACTTGAGCCATGCCATGACTCAGGAACGACGTATTGTGGCGGCTCATACTTAGGTGCCAGATCAACAGCCGGGAACCAGCTACAAGCCGACAGATTGAAGATCACCAGCAAGAAGCCACTTCGCCTAAACCAGGCAGGCCAGGTGTCTGTCACTGCTGGACCGTTTGCAAAGAAATGTCCATATCGCTAAGGGAGCATGGTAGAGATGTGCCCATACAGATTCCGATTCGCATGCCTTTCATTCAATCGCCTCCGACATGTTTCGCTGTTGGAGTGGCGATGTCGTACCCATGTGCCGCCGTGACGATGATCACCTTGTCATCTTCCAGTAACGCGGAGCTGGGGTTGTTGATAATGCGGTCGCTTGGCGAAATCCCTTCTGTCACCTCGATGGCATTGTCGAGAACTCTGGTCATGGTGATGGGTTTGAAATGCACGCGGTCGTCCTCACCCACCAGGGCTATTTGCGCGCCTTGCTCCTGGAAGACCAACGATGTAGTTGGAATGGTGAGAATCTTCCTATCGACCGGAGCCGTGAGATGAACTGTGGCGTAGGAGCCGGGCCAAAGCGCCCTGTCCTCATTGGGAATCTCGAAGACCGTGATAGCCGTCCGCGTGCTGACGTCAAACCCGCCAGCGACGGTCAGAAACTTACCTGTGAAATGACGATTGGGCAGTTGCGGCACCGTCACGTCGGCCGTCAGGCCTGGCTGGAGAAAGGGCCCGAACGCCTCAGGCACGCTGACGAAGAGGCGCAGTCTACTGACGTCGGCCACGGTAAAGAGATCCCTGATGGCGCCAGCGCTACCTTCTCCAGCGCTCGCTTCTTTATTGACGTAGTTCCCGACGTTGATGTTGCGCGCGGTCACCACACCGTCAAAAGGCGCGGTGATCATCTTGAACCGGATCAGCGCCTCGAAGTTCTTGACGTTCTGCTCCGCAGCTTTGACTCTCGCCCATTGGGCTTTCGCCTCTTGAACCTGTACCGAAATCGCCTGTTCCGAGACCGCATGGTTCTCGCGCATCGCCAGATAGCGCTTCGCGGTCAGTTCGGCCAGGACATTCTTGGCACGCTCGGTTTCCAAATCAGCCTTGGCCTGGGCATATTGGGCATCAAGCGCCGGCGCGTTGATTTCAGCAAGGACATCGCCTTTCTTTACCAGCGCGCCGTAATCCTTGTGCCACATCTTCACATAGCCAGTGACCTGCGCGTAAATCTGCGCCTCATACCAGGCCTGAACATTGCCGGGGAGTGTAATCGTTTCGGTCGGCGGCAACACGTTCGGGCTGATCACGGACACCCTCTGGATAGAGGTGTCAATAGTGATTGCCTTTAGATCCTCCGCATTGATTCTGTCTACATAATAACGGTAGCCTAAATACGCGACACATACGAAAATTGCCAGGACCGCAAGAGCTTTCCCACGCAGGCTACTCATGATGTGACTTGCCCCTTTTGGCTAACAGTTCCCCGCCCGTAGATCATGGCGTACATGCAGGGCACAAAATACAGGGTAAACAGGGTGGCGACAAATAAGCCGCCCATGACCGCGCGGCCCAGCGGCGCATTCTGAGAATTCGCCATCGCCATCGGCAGCATGCCGATGATCATGGCCGCGGCGGTCATGAGCACCGGTCGGATGCGAGCCTTTCCTGCCTCCACTGCAGCCCGCAGCCCATCGCCATGGACGGCGATCCGCTCGCGGGCGTAGGACACAAGCAGGATCGAATTGGCCGTTGCCGCGCCCATCGTCATGATCGCTCCCATCAGCGCCGGCACGGAGATGTTCGTATGGGTCACGAACAATGCGATAGCGATGCCCGCCAACGCGCCGGGCAAGGCCGTAACGATGATGAAGGGATCGAGCCAGGATTGAAAATTGACGACGAGCAGCAGATACACCAGCACGACCGCGGCGAGGAGACCAAAGAGCATTTCACGAAGCGCGGCGCGCATCACTTCGGCTTGGCCTTTGATTTCGATTATCGACCCCTTGGGGATCTCCGACTCCATGCTGTGGATGACCGCCTCGGTCTCTTCCAGGACGGAGTTGAGGTCGCGTCCCTCGGCGGACACGTAGACGTCGATCAGCGGCATGATATTTCCGTGCGTGACCGCACCGGGTGTGCCAATGGCTGAAATCTTCGCCAAATTCCCGAGGAGCTGCACATTTCTCGTGTTCCCGATCTCATCTTCCGAGTCGGTCAGTTCCCGACCAACCGGGACGGTCATAAGGTCATTGAATGCTCGTGAGCTGCGCCTGCGGCGTATAGACATTGATCCGGTAGGACATGCCGGTCTTGCGATCCAGCCAATACTTCTGATCCACCTGCTGACTGCCGGCGGTCGTCACGAGCATATTGTTACCGAAGTCCTCCTGGGATAGGTTCATGCCGAGCGCGAACTGGCGGTTGGATTCGGCGAGGAGGGTCGGCATGCCCATCGGCTGCTGGACTACCACGTCGCTAGCGCCGGGGATCTGCCGGAACTTGCCCGCCAATTTACGGGCGAACGCATGGTTGGCATAGAGATCCGGGCCGTTAATCTGCACGTCGATCGGCGAAAGAGAGCCAAAGTTCAGAATCTTCGCGGTCAGATCAGCCGGCTGGAATGTGAATTCGGACCCCGGATAGCGCGCCGTCAACTCCTTACGGAGAATGCGTCGGAAGTCCCACACCGGCGCCTGGATATTCTTCAACGAGATCGTGAGGTCGCAATCCTGGGTGCCGACCGTCGGCGTCGGAATGAAGGCCAGGTTATGCGCCCCAACCGGTATGCCGCAATTGCTCACGATATCTGCGACCTCGCCTGGTAGCAACCGTTCGATATCCTTCGCCACCAGGGACGTAATACGCGCGGAAACCTCGATACGCGTGCCGAGCGGCGCGCGCATGTGCATCGCCATGACGTTTGACTTGATCTCAGGGAAAAATTCCCGTCCATTGAAGTAAAAGAGGACGAGGGAGCCTGCGCGATTGTGAAGGAGACGATGACGAAAGGGACGCGATGAGCGATCGCCCGTTCAAGCTGCGCATTATAGCCTTCACGGAACTGGTCGAAGCGTTGTTGGAACACCAGCTGGAAGCGGGTAAAGATATTCTTCGACGGTTTCGCTTCGTGCTGTCCACCTTCAGTAGGTGCGTGCGCTGTGTGGTGCGCCTTCAGAATATACTTCGCCATGGTCGGCACCAGGGTGTACGTCAGGATAAATGAGGCGACCATCGCGAAGATGACCGCCTCGGCCATCGGCGGGAATACCCAGCCGGACATCCCGCTCAGATGGAACAGTGGGACCCAGACGACCGTGATGGCAAGCGTGGCGACGAACACGGGGAGCACGATCTGATTCGCGGCATCGATAATCGCCTCCTCTAAGGGCTTACCCATCTCGATGTGCGTGTCGATATTTTCGATCATGACGGCTGCGTTGTCGACGAGAATGCCTACGGCCAGCGCCAAGCCGCCAAGGGTCATGACATTGATCGACTCTCCGAGCGCGTGCAGAATGATGAGCGAGCTGAGGATCGAGAGCGGGATCGAGGTGAGCACGATGACCGTCGGCCGCCAGGAGCCGAGCAGCAGCAGCACGATGAAGCCGACCAGCGCGGCGGCGATCACCATTTCGTGCACGACGTCCGCGATCGCCTGCTTCACGAAACCCGAGGCGTCGATGAGGAGCTTCACCTTCACGCCCTCGGGCACGACGTCCTGGATGCGCGGGATTACATCCTTGATCCCTTGCACAACCTCCAGGGTTGACGCCTCACTGCTCTTCATCACGACGATGATGACAGCCTGCTGACCATCGACAATCACGGCGTTCGTTTGCACCCGGCCCGCGAGGCGCGTCACACGCACGTCGCGCATATGGATCCAGGCATTGCCCTCTTTCTTTATCGGGATGTCGTCGAAGTCCTCGATCTTCAGCGGTTGCGCGTTGGTCAAGACGATCCAGTCTGTTGACTTGATCTTGATGTCTCCTCCCGGCAGCACGAGATTTTGCCTGTCGAGGGCCTTGTGGATGTCCGACGGAGTGAGGTGCCGGGCGAGCAATTTCTGCTGATCGAGATTGATCATGACCTGCATGTCCTGGCCCCCATAGGGATGCGGCAGGATCGCGCCCGGTATCGTGACCAGGAGGGGTCGGATTCGCATGATGCTGAGGTTATAGAGCTCTGCCGGTGTGTGAGAATCGGAGGTAATTTGCAAGGTGGCCACTGGTACCTGGGATGGGAACAGACGCATGATCATGGGCGCGTTAATATCCGGCGGCAGGGCCTTAACAGACGTCTGCCCAATCGCCGTGATATCGGCTTCGCTGCCACCCAGGTCGACTCCGTCCTGAAGATAGATATTGATGATGGCGTTGCCGAATAACGAATTACTCCATATGTATTTGATGCCCTCTACTGTCTGGGTCAGGAAGCGCTCAAACACATAGGTGATACGCCCTTCGACATCCGCCGGCATCAGGTTGTCGTAGATCCAGACGACAGAGCTGACGGGAATTTGAATAACCGGAAAGACGTCAGTCGGTGCCTCCTCCGCAGCCATCGCCCCGAAGACCAAAATGAGGATGGCCAGCACCACGAATGTGTAGGGCTTTTTCAGGGCAACCTGGACCAGCTTATTCATACAAGACCGCTCTCCATATTTCTAGGGCCTGTTAACACTAATGCAAGCCATCAACGATCAACGCGAAATTGATGAATGCAATGAACATGACATCGAGTTTTTCAAACCGCGAGAAGCGGCGCCGAAATCCCTTGATTGCTGCCATGGTGATTGCGCTCTCTAACAAGTACTCCAGGAGCGAATGGCGGAGTATTATATCTCATCTTACGAGGTCTCCAGTCAATCCCCCTTAAAACAGAGATAGGAAGTGGGTCGGAGGCACAAAAAGGCCTTGTCGGCCGCGCTGGGCGCGGATATACGGGGTGTGTGACCACACTCACTCTTTAACCGACAAGGTGAGACGCATGGGACGACAAACGGTATTCGGATTCCAACTGGATCGGACGGAGGAGCCCTTGACCGCACATGGGGGGGGCCTTGTTGGCTGAGTTTAACCATGGGCTCGGTGTCTGCGGGTTGGCGAATCGGTATCTGCCCGGGCCGGGCAGCCACCGTGGGTATACGTCGTCGGTGTTCGTGGATCGGCTGATTTTGATGCTTCAAGCCGGGGGCCAGTGTCTGGAGGACCTGCACGAGTTGACCCGCGAAGCCGGGCTATTGCGGCGGCTGGGCCAGGAGGTCGTTCCCGATCCGGATACCGTGGGCGATTGGCTGCGACGGAGGGGCGATCCGCAGACCGGGCAAGCCGGGTTGGTTGGCCTGGGGCAGGGGCGGGATGCGCTGACGGCGCGGCTCCTGCGACGCGATGGCCACGAGACCTACACCTTGGATGCGGATGCCACGCTGGTGGTAGGTGAAAAGCGCGATGCCCGGTGGAGCTACAAGGGGGTTCGCGGGTACATGCCGATGCTCGGCTTTTTATGGGAGACGCCCGTGTGTCTGGTCGACGAATTTCGCGAGGGCACTGTGTCGCCCGGCGCCGGACAACTGGAGTTCTACCGGCAGGGTCGGGCACGGATGCCGGTGGGCAAGCGGCTGGCGCGGTACCGGGCCGACAGTGCGTCGTATCAGGCGGCGCTCATCAATGAGTTGGAGGCAGATCAGGTCCGGTGGGCCATCACCGCCGATCAGGATGTGGCGGTCAAGGCGGTGATCGCTGGGCTCCCGCCAGGGGCCTGGCAGGAGCCGGAGCCTGGGTGTGGCTATCAGGTGGCGGAGGCCGTGCACAGCATGAACCAGACGAAGACCGCGTGTCGGCTGAGCATCAAGCGCGAAGAGCGGGTTCAGGATGATCTGTTTGAGCCGGCTACGGGGCCGTATGCCTATCACGTCGTCGCGAGCCATTGGCCGCAGGAGGAGAAGACGGCCAACGAGGTGTTACAGTGGCACAACCAGCGCGGCCAAGCCGAGAACTTCAACAAGGAATTACAAACCGGATTGGGGATGGAACAGTTGCCGTGTGGCGATTCCGGAGCCACTGCCGTGTTCTTCCGGATCGGCGTGCTGGCATACAACCTCTTCATCGGCTTCAAACGCCTCGCCTGCCCGGCCGCGTGGTCAACGCAGACGATCGCGACGGTCCGCTGGAAGCTGGTGCAGGTCGCGGGGCGAATGCTGTGCCATGCGGGGCGCGTGGTCTTGCGTCTCGTGCTGGATGCTGAGGCGCTTGCCTGTTGGCGCGCCATCCGCCAGCGGTGCTGGGCGCTGAGCGTGGCGACCTGACGCTGAGATGTTTTCCTCAATTGAGCGGGGCCAGGTATAGAATTCCATGCCCGGCCGTTGGGTGTGCGGAGTCTTGGGAAAGGGTCAAGAGCCGATCAATTACTGAAAAGCCCTTCTCAGGTAGGCGGGCATAGGTGTTGTCGAGAGAGAGAGTTTCCAGCTGGCTTGTGCTCATTGACGGAGCATGCCAGGACTAGCTCGATGTTTTCAAGCGATGATAGGTCTCATCCAACAGAGAGGTGAATTGTTCGATCTCGAAGTCGTAGACCCACACGTCGCCGGTCGAGATGGAGTAGACCCATCCATGGAGATCCACTTGCTTCTTCCGCAGAAGAAGGGCGACGGACGGATGGGTGCGAAAATGGTCGAGCTGGGATCGAACGTTTTCTTGTGTCGTCTTTTTGCCGAACACCTCAGTCCGAAACTTGAGAAAGCCTTTGACGAGTTGTTCCATCGCGAGGATTGCCTCTATCGACTTCCGCTCTGGATGTCGCGATCGAGCGTGAACACGAACACCCGTTCGCCGATTTGCACGTCGATATCGGTAAAGAGCGCGAGGGTCTTGGCGCCTGTAATCTCGCTCACTTGCTCGCAGAGTTTTTCGCGACCCAGTGCAATCAAGTTCTGTCGCAATCGCTTCACCATATCGATACCTTCCACCGTTTTGGCCAGCTGACGTTCGGCCGGCGTCAGAACCCCCTTGAGCCGGACCACGACAAGGTCCCGCACGACGAACGCACGCACTTCATCCGGTCCACGACCCATGAATTCTTGTTCAAACTTGATGATGGTGTTACGGATGGCGTTTTCCACGTGGTGCCTCGTCCGATTATGATGAAAGTCTTCTGCCGTGATGACCGACCCGGTGCAGGATTATAAGAGCGCGAGCCGGCCCGAACAAGCGCAAACGTAAGCCCTTTGCCCAACACCGCCTAAAGCCTGGGGCTTTCGGACCATCGCGTGACAGCTAGGGGAACCGATTTCTTTTCAGCGCTTGACGGCGGTCTACTGAACGTATTATTGATGACGCTAGATTTCATCGTACGGCGGTTTCTCCTGTCTCGGGAATCTTCGATCACAGCGGGACACCGACTTCGACTGTCACGGGCCGTAGGGTGACCGGCGATTCGCAAGAATGGCCGGTCGTAGTACAAGCCAACTCGAGTGACCCCGACTAGTATCGGGGATCTCGGTTGGCTTTTTTGTTTGTCGTAGAACATAAAGCGAACGTATTGAGGTACCAGTGTACGCTGCCTTACTCGTTCCGTTGCTCCCTCTCCTCGCAGCGCTCATTGTGCTGGTGGGCGACGAGGGATCGAGGAATCTACGGGCCAAGATCGCGACCTTTCCCATCGGCGCCACCTTTCTCGGCGCCATTGCGACCCTGTGGTTTGTGGCAACGGAGGGGCCGATCACCATTCGTTTCTACGACCCTACTTCTCTCGCCACCCTGGCTTTTCCTATGGGTCTCTATATCGACCGGCTGAGCGCGGTCATGATGGTGCTGATCTCCGGCGTCGGCATCGTCATCTACACCTATTCGATCGGCCATATGTATCAGGATCTCCATGATCGCCGATTTCTTGCGCTCATCGGCCTCACGATCTCTGTGCTGCTCTGCATGGTCTCCAGCGTCAACCTGATGATGCTGTTCCTACTCTGGCAAGTCATCAGCTGTCTGCTCTATCTGCTCGCCCACAATCATTCCCATGAGGCGACGCGCAAGGGAGCGGTCAGAACCTTTACCCTCCTGCGGGTCGGCGATGTGGCTTTTCTTTCCGGCATCGTCCTCGCCTATCAGCTCTACGGCACATTGGAATTCCAGCCGCTGTTCGCCAAAGCAGCCGAATTGCCCATCATGCTCTCCCCTTGGTCCGGCATCGAGATCAGCGGGACGACCGTGGTCACACTGCTCCTGTTCATCGGCGCCATGAGTAAGTCGGCGCAGTTTCCCCTGTTCATCTGGCTCCCCGGCTATCTCTATGCGCCGACCCCGGCGACGGCGCTGTTGCACGCGGGGATCATCAATGCCGGCGGGTTTCTCATCAATCGCCTGGCCCCGCTCTTCGGTTTGAGCTCGACCACGCTGCACGTGGCGTTGGTGGTCGGGGCGCTCACAGCGATCCTCGGCGCGACCATGATGCTGGTCCAGAACGACATCAAGAACACACTCGGTTTCTCGACGATTGGCCAGATGGGTTACATGATTATGGAATGCGGATTGGGCGCCTTCTCGCTGGCCGTCTTCCATCTGATCGCCCACGGACTGTTCAAGGCCACGATGTTCCTGAATTCCGGCAATGTGATCCATAAGGCCCGCCTGGAACCGGCCTTCCCCCATGCGGACCCTCATGCGGGAGAACAGGAGTTCTCGCGCCTCACCTGGTTCACGGGATTCACGACCACACTGTTCATTCCGCTCCTCATCCTCCTCGTGACCCACGGCGTACTGCACATCCCCCTGCTGGAATCGCAGGGGACCGTGATCTTCCTGTTCTTTATCTGGGTGACGTCCTCCCAGGCCATCTTGACGCTCATCCGCCTACGTGCCGTCGCATCATGGAAGGTATCGTTGGCCATGCTGCTGATACTGCTCTTTGTGGTGTTCAACTATCTGTTCGCCATCGAGTCCTTCACCGCCTTCCTCTATCCGAATCCGGCAGAGGTCGCGTCCTACTTCCAGGCGGCGGCGCTCCCCAACTGGCTCTTTGATGGTCTCATCGGCGGAACGGCCCTGGTGATCGTTTTCGGGTGGTTCTATATCTATGCCCGAGCTCACGGCCAAACGATGTGGGTGCCGAGCACGGTGGAAGGTCTCCGTCTCCGGTTGTATGTGCTGTTCATGAACCGGCTCTATGTGGACCAAGCTTATGAGCGACTCGGCCGGGCCGTCACTCACGCCGTCCACAGTCTAGACAAGAGCGCGAAGTGAAGAGTTCGGAAGATGGCCTTCGAGCCAGGATCTGTCTGTTGAGGGACTCCTGTCCCATCCAGTCCTTGACGCGAGTCTGCGCAGCGTATTAAGGATTAGCGTGCCGGTGACGAGGGAATGTCCTCGGATCCCGATGACTCCCGGAAGGGGCGAAACGGTGGTCAACCAGGTAGGGCTATTATGAGGTACTTGTGTCGCTGTCGCTCGCTGTCCCGCTCCTCCTGCTCTTAGCTTCGTGCCTTGTCGTGGTCGGCCCCGACCGCACTCTATACCGGCGCGCCAAGCTCGCAGCCTATCCCGTCGGCGCCGCGTTCGTCGGCGCCATCGCGATTCTGTTTGTTGTCGTCACGCGAGGGCCGATCACGATCCGATTCTACGATCCTGCGTCGATCGCCGCCCTTGCCTTTCCGATCGGTTTCTATATCGATCGGCTGAGCGCGGTCATGACGACACTGATCACCGGCGTCAGCACCGTGATCTACTGCTACTCGACAGGCTATATGTACCAGGATCGCCACTTTCGACGATATCTGGCGCTGATCTGTTTTACGGACTTCGTCTTGCTCTGCATGGTCTCAAGCGCGAATCTCATGATGTTATTTCTGTTCTGGCAAGTCCTGAGCTATCTGCTCTATCTCCTGGCACACAACCATGCCCATGCGGAGACTCTCAGGGGGGCATTCAAAACCTTTACACTCCTCCGAGTTGCCGATGCCGCGTTTCTTGCGGGGATTGTTCTCGCGTACCACCTCTACGGCACACTCGAGTTCCAAGATCTCTTCGCTCGAGCCGCCGGGAATCCCATCACCCTCTCGCTCTGGCCGGGGTTGGAAATCAGCGCCGCCACTGCCGTCACGTTACTTATGTTCATCGGGGCGATGGGGAAATCGGCACAATTTCCTTTGCATCTTTGGCTGCCGGGATCGCTGTTCGCTCCGACGCCTGTCCATGCCCTGTTGCATGCCGGGATCATCAATGCCGGCGGGTTTCTCATCAATCGCCTGGCCCCGCTCTTCGGTTTGAGCTCAACCACGCTGCATGTGGCGCTGGTGGTCGGGGCGCTCACGGCGATTCTCGGCGCGACCATGATGCTGGTCCAGAACGACATCAAGAAGACACTCGGTTTCTCGACGATCGGCCAAATGGGCTACATGATTATGGAATGTGGATTGGGCGCCTTCTCGCTGGCCGTCTTCCACCTGATCGCTCACGGGTTGTTCAAGGGGACGGTGTTCTTGAATTGCGGCAATGTGATCCACAAGGCCCGCCAGGAACCGATCTTCCCCCATGCGGACCCCCACGCGGAAGAACAGGAGTTCTCGCGCCTGACCTGGTTCACGGGGTTCACGACCACACTGTTCATTCCGCTCCTCATCCTCCTCGTGACCCACGGCGTACTGCACATCCCCCTGCTGGAATCGCAAGGGACCGTGATCTTCCTGTTTTTTATCTGGGTCACGTCCTCCCAAGCCATCTTGACGCTCATCCGGCTCCGCGCCGTCGCGTCTTGGAAGGTATCCGCGACGATGCTGCTGATCCTGCTCTTCGTCGTGTTTGTCTATCTGTTTGTCGTCGAGTCCTTCACCGCCTTCCTCTATCCGAATCCGGCAGAGGTCGCGTCCTACTTCCAGGCGGCGGCGCTTCCCAACTGGCTCTTCGACAGTCTCATCGGCGGAACAGCCCTGCTGATCGTTTTCGGGTGGTTCTATATCTATGCCCGAGCTCACGGCCAAACGATGTGGGTGCCGAGCATGGTGGAAGGTCTCCGTCTTGGGTTGTATGTGCTGTTCATGAACCGGCTCTATGCCGATGAGTGTTACCAAGCACTCGGTCGAGCGATCATGCGTGTCGTCTATCGAATCGACAAACGTGTGGCAAGGTGGTCGGAATGACAGACTTCGTGCTAGCTCCGTTGTTGCTGGCCGCGGTTCCCATTGTCGGAGCGATGCTGGGCCTCGCCGTCTGGTCTCAACCGGTCAAGTTGAAGGTCTGGTCGATTGTTGTGACCGGGCTGAGCCTGCTGGCTGTCATCGGCATGTCCGGACACGTCGCGGAAACGATTGAGGGCCAGATTTTCCTCTATCTCCTGCCGCTGGCCGCCGGTATCTCGCTCTTGGGAGGACCGGTTCACCTGCAACATCGGCTCTCCTGGGTCTTGACCCTGCTGTTTTTGGGGTTGGGATCGGGCATTCTCACGAGTCACCAGGTCGTAGGCCAAGTCGCTGTGGCGGTACTCCTCGGTCTCATTACCTTCCTCCTGTACTGGCATCACAATCCGTTGTGGCCCAGATCCTGGTGGGGGATCTGTGTCTTCGGTCTTGGATCCCTCTGTGCCGGGCTTGCGGCAATCGCAAGCCCACCTGTCTCCGCAATGGCCTCCCTGCTGGCTTGCGCCATCTTGCTGCCGTTTTTGCCGTTCCATCACGGCTACGTGAGCGCACTTACGCGACTGCCGGGCAGTTTGCCTTCATTCATCGTGCTGCTGCTCCCCGCTATTGGACTCCACAGCCTGGCCACAGTCATCCCGACGGTGCCGGATATCGCGATTTCAACGGTAACCGTGTTGGCGCTGGTGAGCGCTCTTTATGGTTCGATCAAGGCACTGGCGCAATCGCGCGTCAGATTGCTCCTGGCCTACGGCAGCCTCTCGTTCTTCTCCATCTTCTGGTGGTTTGTCGCCGTTTCACGAACCATCATGCCTCAGGCTGTTGTCTTTCTGGCAGCCTTGGCGCTCGTGACGAGCGGTCTGTTGATGTCTTGGCAAGTCGTCCGCACGCGCTACGGGGACGATGTGGACCCGCAGGCCATCAGCGGGCTTGTCAAGAGAATGCCGCAATTCGCTGTCTTGTTCTCACTCCTGGCGCTCGCGGCCATGGGCCTGCCTCCATTCGGGGTCTTCACCGGCTTCATCGGTATGCTTCTCACCACCGCTCTTACATCCTCTGTCGCCCTGCTTGTCATGATGATCGCCTGGCTAGCTGCATCCTGGTACATCCTCGATATGGTACAGCAGTTGCTGTTCGGCCGGGAACGGCCGGATCTCCGCTATGAAGATCTTCGCCGCTCGGAACTCGCATCTCTTTTGATTGTACTTCTGATCGTCATCGCGCTAGGGGTTGCACCGGCCAGCCTCTTTGGGATCACCCAACAACCACCGAATCCTGAGGTCGTCAAAGAATTTATTTCATGGAATCGCTAGACCGTTCGATCAACATTGAAACCAGACGCATGGAGCTCCGGGGCGTGATCCGCCTGGCAGGCGAGGTCATTGCTCAATACTGGCCAATGAGGACCTTCGTCCACCACAACCCCCTCCATAGCCTGGAATATCTCCCGTTCGAGGAAGCCGTCCGGCGCGGGAAGCAATTCATGGGGGGCGACGGTTATCTCCCCAGCCATATTTACCGCCACTACTTGAAATCGGGCCGGATTCAATCCGCCCACCTCGATGCCGCGTTGAAGCCGCTCGTTCATGATAAACACCTCGCCGTCGGATCCCGCACGGTCACACACGGCGACGTCTTGCGCGCCTGTCTGGCTGAGGGAATCTGTACGCCCGTCGTCGAGCCGCTCGACGACCAGTTGCCGGATCTCTCGAACAATCTGATCGACCGGCTCGTGGCAAAGCTGGCTACAGTCCCGATGTTCTCCGATCTGGATGGGCGGATCCGTTCCATCGCCGAAGACGATCAAGCCGCGCTGGGCCGTCGGCTCACGCTCTCCCACTGGTGCGACGACACGCTCGGCACGGAGATCGTTCAGCAGATCAACAATCAGTTGATCAAATGGTGTGAGGCATTCCTCGACGAAGGCCATGCAACCTGGACCATGCCGGGGCGAGAAAAGGGTTTGTACAGTGCATGGAAGGCACTCGCAGCGTACGAGTGGTCTCCCTGCGGAATTGTGGACAGCGGCAAGAAAATCTCGCGGCTACCCGAGCATCCCGAGGATGCGTTGCTGGAAAGTCTCGACGCGCTCGGGATTCCGGCCGAGCTGCAGCAGGACTATCTGTCGCTGCAATTGACCGCGCTGCCGGGCTGGGCCGGCTTCATTAAGTGGCGGGCGGAGGAGCGGGAGTATCCCTGGCAACAGGCCTATCCAGCCGGTCTCGTCAAGTTTCTCGCCATCCGCCTCTGGTACGCACGGGAGCTGGTCCACCAGGCCTGCCACAAGGAACTGGGCATAGAGGGCCGATATGATGCTGTGACGGCGTACATGCAAATGCATTCGGAGGAGTATTACCTGAGACGTCAACGAGTGGCAGGCCGCCTTCCTGCGCTCTACGCCGAGGAAGTCGATTGGCTGGCGCATCAGAAAGGCAACGGCTGGAAGACCTTGCTCGCTCGCTATCGAGCAGAGGTGGTCCCACGCCAGGAGGCAGCGGCGCGGCGCGGCGCGGCCAGGAAACTGCTCACGCTTGCCCGATCATTGAAAATTGATGGGATACAGCTCGCCGACTGTTCCCCGTCCGATTTGAAGCAGATGGTCGATTGGATGGAAGCCTTCCCGGAGTCTGACCATGGACCTGTCTGGCTCAAGGCCTTCGAAGCAGGGTATCAGAAGCAGCTGCTCGGAACGCTCGTTCGGGCACAGGCTTCGTCCGCGTCAGCCGCACAGACGCCATCCGAGAATCAGGCAGGACGTCCTCTCTCTCAATCGGTCTTCTGCATCGATGTACGCTCCGAACCGTTCCGGCGCCATCTTGAATCCACCGGCGCGCACGAGACCTATGGGTTTGCCGGCTTCTTTGCCGCCTTTATCCGTTATCGGGCCTGGGGCAAGGAGCATGACACGGAGCAATTCCCGGTCATCATGCGCGCAAAAAACGAGGTCCGGGAAATCCCCCGCAGCTATCTGGACCATGCCCTGTCGAAGCATGAGTCGCGAGCAAAGATGGTCCATGCGGGACATACCCTTCTGCACGACTTAAAAGAAAACGTCGTGACGCCCTATGTCATGGTGGAGTCGTTGGGACTGTTCTATGGCCTCCCCATCTTCGGGAAAACCTTGCTGCCTCTGTTGTACCGTCGCTGGACCGCCTGGTTGCGGCGACTCTTTGTCCCGTCGCTCGCGACAACACTTACCGTCGATAAGCTGGCGCCGGCCGAAACGGCAGATGTGCTGGCAGTGGAACAGCAGGCGACCGTGCGGCATGCCTTGCAAGAGCGAACCGGCTTGCGCAGCTCCCGGATCACGCCGGAACTCGTCGAAGCCTTGCGGCAGCGGGCCTTGAGCGGGGAGGGTGACCCGGAACCTCCTTTGACACGGGAAGCGACAGAGGCAGGGCTCTCGTCCGAAGTCTTGACATCGTTCATCGCTGCCTTACGGCAGCATCACGGTATCAACCAGCGCGCATCGTCAAGACAGAAGGAACGGATCACACGGACCGGCTTCACGCTCGAAGAGCAATCCGTGACCGTAGAGACGGCTCTGCGCATGATGGGATTGACGAAAAATTTTGCCAGGCTTGTCCTCTTTTGCGGCCACGGGAGCACCTCTGACAATAATCCGTTCGAATCCGCGTTGGACTGCGGGGCTTGCGGAGGCAATGAAGGCAATCCGAACGCCCGCGTGCTCGCCATGATGGCCAACAATCGAAACGTAAGGGAACGGCTGGCGAAGATCGGCCTCACCATTCCCTCGGATACCCACTTTCTCGCCGGCCAGGTCGATACCACGACCGATAGGGTGCAGCTCTTCGACCTCGAAGATGCGCCGGCTACCCATCGTGCCGATATCGCCCGGCTGGTCGAAGACCTGGAAAAAACGACCAGCCTGACGAATCAAGAGCGATGCACCCGCTTCCCCGACATTACGGCGACCCTGTCGTCGCAGGAAGCAGCGTCGCATGTGCAGCGACGGAGCGTGGATTGGAGCCAGATACGGCCGGAGTGGGGGCTGTCAGGGAATACGGCGTTCATTATCGGTCCACGGGATCTCACCAGGGCCCTCGATCTGACCGGACGCGTCTTCCTGCATTCCTACGACTATCGAGAGGATCCCAGCAATCGATTGCTCGAAGTTCTGTTGACAGGCCCTCAGGTGGTGGCACAATGGATCAACATGGAACATTATTTTTCAGCGGTAGACAACGAGGTCTATGGCGGCGGGAGTAAGATTTACCATAACGTGGTGGGGCGCATCGGCATCATGTCCGGTCCTTGGAGCGATCTCCGGCTCGGACTCGCCCGGCAAACCGTCATGAACGGCGACGTGCCCTATCATGAACCGATGCGTCTGCTCACCGTCGTCGCAGTGCCGCGAGAACGGATCGAGAAGCTGATTGCACGCCATGAGACATTGGAACATTACTATCGTAACGAATGGGTTCACCTCGTCGCACTAGAGCCGGAAGAAGGTACCTTCTATCGCTATCGACCGACGGGCGAATGGGTTAGAATCGACGAAGCAACCGGCTCTTGATCGCAGAGCCATGATGGAACAACTTACCGAGGAAGGAGTTCAACTGTGGGCGCGTTGACGTTGCATCCGATGAAAGAAATACGGGTGATCGTGGCGGGGGAACACCAGCCGTTTGTAACTGAGTTGCTGGACCAGGTCAAAGCGACCGGCTATACGATCATCGGTAATGTGTCGGGAAAAGGCCATAGCGGCGTACATGAAGCACACTTCATGTTCAGCGAGCAGGAAAGTCTCGAGATGATCATGACGATCGTCCCGGAGGAAAAAGTGGAGCCCATCCTGGCAGGGCTTCGGCCGCTCTTCGAACGTCACTCCGGTATGATGCTCGTTACCGATGTGGCCGTAAGCCGGCAGGAGTATTTCGGGAAGAAGGGTAAAGGAGCCTGAACGGCCCGCTGCATCCGCTGTAGCTAGCACATCATCTGTCCGGTTTAGGGTGGGCCCTCAAGGAGGGCCCCGATGACGTGGGCGATCATACTACAGGAGATGAGACAGAGCTGGAGTGAGTGCCGGGCTGTCAGTGGGACATGATCGTGCCACTGGGTGATGCCACGATGGAGATCTATTTGGACTTCTTGGTCTAGCCCGCATTATTCATGAATGTTTCTGCTGCAATCGTCGATCCGCTGCTGCGACAAGCCTTCGGCCGGCGGGTTCGCCCCTCGGACCCTCGACGTACTGCACGAGTACGCCTCGGGGCCTCACGGCTCCGCGCGCCGGGCTCGCGACGCGGCTCAGCGATTTCGCGACGAACCGTCATGAATAATGCGGGCTAGGAAGAAGGCACACAGAGCAGTCTCCAGGGCGTGCGGGAGATCATCGAGACCAAGGGGCTCTTCAGTTCCATCTCTACCCGACCGGGGCTCCCACGACTGGCGCACCGACGAGGCTGGGAGAAAGTGGACAAGACCAGGCTGACGCAGGTGCATCGCGCCTTGCCGCAACTAGCAGGCTGATGAAAAACAATTTCGACATCCCAGGAATGCAGCCCTGCAAGGGGCCAGATGGATCCGTGGAAGCGTCATTCCAACATGAACAAGGAGCTGCTCAGCAAGGGCGCAGCCAATAGGCTGTCCTCGTTTATCGGCGGCCTGCCGTTGATCGCGGAAGTGGTTCGTAGCTCGGCCAACATCATGAACGGTGCCCGTACCAGCTGGTCCAACTTCTTCCACGGGCTATTCCTGCTACTCTCCGTGGCGCTCATCCCTGGTATCCTGAATATGATTCCGCTGGCGGCGCTGGCCGGAATGCTGGTGTTCATCGGCTTCCGCCTGGCGCATCCGAAAGAGTTCATCCATGCCGCGCATATTGGCAAGGAAGAAGTGATTTACATGGTCGTCACTACCATGCGATCGACGCTTATCTCATGGACAGATCCGCTTATACGTATCGCCGCGTGTGAGTTTGTCCGCTATCAGTTCACCGGCGTTGTGGTGCAAGTCAGGGATGTCGGTGCGGGAATTTCCTCAAGATACCTTCCCCACGTCTTCGAACCGTTCTTCACCACAGGGAAATGGCACGGCACAGGATTGGGCCTCGCTATCTGTAAGAATGTCGTCGAAAAACATCGCAGCGCCTCCAGCATCGCCGGTCTATAGGCGGCCGATCCCCGTCCGTCCGCCCGATACGCCCGCTCGATCTTCGTCAGAAGACATCTGGGGCACCGCATCCAGGATGAACCAAGCCAAATCGCCCTCCGGCAGCCAGTCCTGCAACGCCGGCGGCATCAGCAAATAGGTGGTCACGATCACACGGCAGAACGTGGGTGCCTCTCGCCTCCTCCGCTTCGGTTCTGGCGTAGGAGTATACATATAATTGCCAGGTGCCAAGGGTTTGTGCAACAGGCTCTCTCACGTGGTCATTCACCTGGCAATGACCGATCGTCTGTGCTAGATTCCTCCCATCTATGGCTCCTTCACCAAGGCATTGGGTACGACAGCTGTCTCACAAGTCTTCGCTATTCCTCGCTCTGCTCTGTATAGTCGGCACTGCTTGCAGCACGACCGCCCCAACCGGGAAAGTCCTCTTTGACGATCCTCGCGGATCGGTGTCTCTACAGACGATCTCCGACCCGTCGATTCAGGCCAATCATCCGATCAATCTGGAACCAGCCCTTCTTGCCCAGCTATTGACAGGCCTCCAAATTCATGATGAAGGCCTTGGAGAACACCATGTTAAGGGCCTTATGACTTTAACTGAAGGAAGCGCTACGACCTATCCCGTTTTCACGGAAGATGAGGTCCAGTTCCTGGCCCCGTTGCTTGCGGAAGGCTTACGCAAGGCAACTCCTAATGAGTCTGTCGAATATCGTGTGGTGACGACGCACGAACCTTCTAATAGATTTCAAACACCGATCACGGAAACGACCACCGGGTCTCTCTATGGTTTTGGCCGGCAGCTCTACGTGATCCTCTCTCAATACCGCTATAACCCGATGCTGACAAACCTGGCCATAAACGAGGCTAGCCACCGATCACAGGACCCACTCGATTATTCAGGCCTCAAGCACCGTTCGCTGCGGTTCACTCCGAAAGCCGCCCTCCGAACCGATAGCCCTGACCCGCCGACGATGGACAAGCCGACCGACAGGTTTCTTGCCGTCGATTATCAGCTGTTGCAGCAAGCCTGGCGAAATCTCGAAGCCAAGAAGCAAGCTGCGCCTCAGGTGGATGGCGAGGCGCTAGAAGCCGCTCGCGCAGCCGAAGCCCAGGCTCGTGCGGCCGAAGCCCAAGCCCGTACAGCCGAGGCCCAGGCTCGTAATGCAGCCGAGGCTCAGGCTCGTAACACAGAGGCCTTGGCTCAGGAGGTGGAGACCCTCAAGAAGCAACTGGAATCCATTCAAAAACAACTCGGCAGCCAGCCCACCGGACAAGCCAGCCCGAAGTAGAAGACCATACCGCAGCATAAATGAAGGCTGGAGTCCGAGGAACCTTTAGTAGCCTTGCCCCCGCCTTCGTCCTTTCATCCCTCAACCTTTCCCAACAGGATGCTCAAAAGGCCGTCAGCAAGGCCGCAGGTGAATCGAAACCGGAGGAGGTACCGACCGCACTTCGTGGGGCCGTTTGCCCCTACAATGGATCTTGGCGAACGGAAAAACCCCTCCAGCATTTCTGACCTCCGAGAATTTCAATCGGTACGTTGAGGATTTCGACGAGCTGAGAACGCCGCTGGCGGGATTTTTGAGCATCCTGCTAAGAATTCCGGTAGCCGTTCGTGATGGGCATTCGCCGATCTTTCCCAAGCGCTCGATGCGTAATCTTGATGCCGATCGGCGCCTGTCGGCGCTTGTACTCACTGCCATCCACCATCGCCATCACGCGCGCCACAGTGGCACGGTCGTACCCCGCTTCGACGATCTCTTCAAGAGACCGGTCTTCTTCCACATAGGCCTGGAGAATCGGATCGAGTATCTCATAGGGCGGCAGCGAGTCTTCATCCTTTTGGTTGAGCCTCAGCTCAGCGGTCGGCGGTCGATCGAGCGTCCGTTTGGGGATCACCGGGGTTGTGCCGCGGAGGTTGCGGAGCCGCGCCAGGTCATACACCATCGTCTTGGGCACGTCTTTGATCACGGCAAAGCCGCCGGCCATATCGCCATACAATGTGGCATACCCCACACTCATCTCGCTCTTGTTGCCCGTCGTGAGCACCAGATGGCCGAACTTATTGGAGAAGGCCATGAGGAGATTGCCCCGTATGCGGGCTTGGAGATTCTCTTCCGTCGTATCGGACGCATGGCCCTCGAACGTTGCTGCGAGCGCATGCCGATAGGTGTCGAACAGCGCCGTGATGGGAATAGTCCGGACGGAAATCGCAAGCCGTGTCCCCAATTCGGCGACATCGTGATGACTGTCTTGCGACGTATAGGGCGACGGCATGAACAGACCCCACACGTTCTCGGCGCCGAGCGCATCAACGGCGAGCACGGCGGTCAGCGCCGAGTCCACCCCGCCGCTCAGGCCGATCACGGCACGCGTAAATCTGTTTTTCCTCACGTAGTCACGAACTCCCAGCGTAAGAGCCCGATAAACCTCCTCCAGAGAGTCCAGCGCCCCTGCCACATCGGGGACCGCGCGCACCCTAGGTTTTCGAATAGGTGGAAGCGGGGCAGCACAGAGCTCCACGGCAGAGGAGATACGCCGAGGCAAGAGCTTTTTCCGGCTGGTTCGTCTCGCCCGCGCAACAGCCTCCATGTTGAGGTCGGCGACTATCAGATCCTCTTCAAAGGCTTTCCCCCGCGCGATGACCTCACCCTGATGATCGAGAATCACACTATTCCCGTCGAAGACCAGTTCATCCTGAGCACCGACCGCGTTGGTGTAAGTGAGCACCACGCCGTTTTCTCTCGCGCGGGTCGCCAACATCTGCTCGCGTACCAGGCTCTTTCCCAGATGAAACGGCGAGGCATTGATATTCACGATGACTTCGGCGCCTGCTGCCGCCTGGAAACCGGTCGGACCTTCCGGCAACCAGACATCTTCACAAATGTTGACCCCGACCATCGTGCCGCGCAGGCGAATGAGCGGCAGCCGCCGGCCTGGATGAAAATAGCGGCTTTCATCGAATACGCCGTAGTTCGGCAAGTACCACTTGCAATAGGTCGTGATCAGCGTCTGATCTGCGATGACCGCCGCCGCATTGTAGAGTTCGTGCGCGCCGGCCTGCACCACCGACGAACGAGCCGGCTTCGGATCGATTCCATCGCTCTGGCTGACGTAGCCCACCACTGCGGCAAGGCCCCGGCAGTGGTGGACGACTTCCTGAAGGACGCGGCGGTTGTCCGCGATAAACCGTGGCTTGAGCAAGAGGTCTTCAGGCGGATAGCCGGTGATCGCCAACTCGGGAAATGCGACCAAGTCGGCCTTTGCCTTCTTTGCCTCACGTAGCCAAGCCGTGATCCGGCGGAGGTTCCCATCCAGATCCCCGACCGTCGGATTCATCTGCACCATGGCGATACGAAAAGTACGCATAGAGTAATCCGCCTCACACTCTCTTACGAGTTGAGCGCATCGTTCTCCCCGAAAAGCGCTGGTTTAACGCGAGACTTCCTTGTCTCCGAATGCGTGCCAAGAATAGTACCGGAGCTTGCGGGGAGTCAAACATCTGTCAAAAACCGATCGGCAAATTGATCTCGGCGATCAACGCTTCCGCAAGATCACGTATCCCGCTGGAATCCTGTTGCGGGGAATACACTGTTTGTCGTAATCTCTCCACTCGGTCACACCTGAACGTTCCAAGATTGAGGGTTATAGGCTGGAGGGCGGCATGGCGACCGCGGCATTGCAGGACCGCTTTCGAGATCATCCGACTCTCGGATTCGTCGACTGGGTGCTCCGTGGAATCGGACAAGTCGTGTTCCAGAACAATCCGATCTCCGGCGCGGTCATCCTAGCCGGCATCTTCTATAACTCCTGGATCTACGGCATGGTCTGCCTGGTTGGGACCATCATCAGTACAGTGACCGCCCTTTTGTTTAGAGCCGACAAGGGGATGATCAAGGATGGTCTCTTCGGATTCAACGGGGCACTGATCGCAATCGCACTAGTTGCCTATACGAGCCCGAACTTCACAACCGGAAACATTCCCAATCTACACCTCTGCCTCTACATTGTGCTCTGTGCGGTTTTCACCACGGCAATCTTGCCGGCCTTCGGCGCCATACTGGGCCCGCACAAGGTACCAGGTCTCACCATGCCCTTTGTGCTGGCCACCTGGTTCGTCCTCGGCGCGTTGTTGCAGTTTTCGACCATTGATGTCTCGAACGCCCTCAAGCCGACCTCGCCCTCAGACTTTACCGGCCCGACACCGGCCTACAACTGGATCACCTGGTTTCACGGCATCACCATGGGCATCGCAGAAATCTTTTTTCAGGACAACTGGGTAACCGGCGTCATCATCCTGATCGGGATCGCGATCAACACCCGCATTGGCGCGCTGATGGCGCTTATGGGATCGACCTTGGCCGTAGGCGCCGCAGTATTCTATGGCGCGCACGATGAGACCATCCGCGATGGACTGTTCGGCTATAATGCCGCGCTGACCGCGATGGCCCTCGGAGGATTCTTCTTAGTGCTGAACGTGCCGGGCTTTATCTACACGGTGATCGGTGTGTTGGTCACCATACGAGTCTGGCCTTCGCTGGGCATTTTCTTGGAACCGTCGGGGATGCCGGTCTTGACGTCCGCCTTCGTCTTTGTCACCTGGCTGATGCTCTTGGCAAAAAATGGCTTCCCTTCCCTGATCCCGGTGGCACCAGCTGATGCCACAACGCCGGAAGATAACCTACGCCGGTACCTGACGAGTCAAAAGAATAGTTGTCCAAGAGATTGTTTCTCATAACGTTGTCCGCCCGGTAACCGGGCACTGCTGCAAAGGAGTATGCCATGCATCTGACACCGAGAGAATTGGACAAATTGTTGATCTATATGATGGCTGAGGTTGCGCTGAAGCGCAAAGCGAAGGGCTTGAAGCTGAATCATCCCGAAGCTGTGGCGGTGATTACGGCCTCCGCGCTGGACGGGGCGCGAGAAGGAAAGACCTTGGAGCAGGTGATGAAAGAAGCCCGGACCACATTGACAAGGGATGATGTCATGGAGGGCGTGGCGGAAATGATCCCGCTGGTCCAGTTGGAGGCGGTCTTTACAGATGGCAGCCGTCTGGTGACCGTTCACGGGCCAATCCAGTAACCGGACGGGCATTGCTCAACGGACGTTGAACCCAAACAGAGGGAGCAAACAATGGCGACTCAAAAACCACCTACAGCGGCAAAGACACCAGTCGGCGGCTACGTTCTATCCGACAAACCCATAGAAATTAATGCGGGACGACCCACCGTCAAAATCAAGGTGCGTAATACCGGTGACCGCCCTATTCAAGTCGGCTCCCATTTTCATTTCTTTGAGGTCAATCGTGCCCTGGAATTTGACCGGAAGGCGGCGTTTGGCCAGCGCCTGGATATTCCAGCGTCAACGGGCCTGCGCTTCGAGCCGGGCGACGAGAAGGAAGTGACGCTGGTTCCATTCGGAGGCAAGCAACGTATCTATGGGTTCAACAACCTGGTAGACGGCTGGACCGGGACCGGTCCCACGCCGGGCTACCGGCCCAATCTCGACAAAGGATTGGAACGCGCTGGCGAACGTGGCTTCAAGTCCAAGGCTAAAAAACCATAGTCAGATAGACCGGCAAGAGACACTAGTTGGCCAAGAGGGCCAAGAAAGAGAGCAGGCTTATGTCGCAAATATCTCGTAAGGAAAACGCGAGCCTATTCGGCCCGACCGTTGGAGACAAAATCCGCTTGGGTGATACCGACCTCTACATCGAGATCGAAAAGGATCTGCGCGTGTACGGCGATGAAGCCATCTATGGGGGCGGCAAGACATTGCGCGACGGTATGGGAATGGATAACCAGCTTACGAGCGAGGGCGGCGCGCTCGACCTGGTGATCACGAACGTCACGGTGGTGGACCCGCTCCTCGGCATCATCAAAGCCGATGTCGGCATCAAGGACGGCAAGATCGTGGGTGTCGGCAAGGCCGGCAATCCCGGTACCATGGACGGCGTGACCCCGGGACTCACGGTCGGCCCAGCCACGGATGCTATCACCGCCGAACACTTGATCCTAACGCCGGCCGGCAACGACGGGCACATCCATATGATCTCGCCACAACAGGTATTCGCAGCCTTGAGTAACGGCGTCACCACCTTCTTCGGTGGCGGCATCGGGCCGACCGACGGCACGAACGGCACGACCATCACCTCCGGACGTTGGAACATTGAGATGATGCTCCGGGCAGTCGAAGGGCTGCCTATCAATTTTGGATTTCTCGGCAAGGGCAACTGCTCGGGCGAAGCGCCCCTGGTCGAACAGGTTCTGGCAGGCGCCGCAGGCTTCAAGATTCACGAAGATTGGGGCACCACCCCCTCAACCATTCGGGCCAGTCTCTCGGTCGCCGACGATATGGACGTGCAGGTCTGTATCCATACCGATACCCTCAACGAGGGCGGTTTTGTCGAAGATACCATCGCGGCGTTTGAAGGTCGAACGATCCATACCTACCACACGGAAGGCGCCGGTGGCGGTCACGCACCAGACATCATCAAGGTTGCGGGCGAACTCAACGTACTGCCAAGTTCCACAAACCCGACGCTGCCCTACGGGATCAACACCATGGCGGAATTGTTCGACATGATTATGGTCTGCCACAATCTGAATCCCAAGGTGCCGTCGGACGTGGCCTTCGCTGAGAGCCGGGTCCGCCCAGAAACCATCGCCGCAGAGAATGTGCTCCACGACATGGGTGTGATCTCCATGTTCTCGAGCGACTCGCAGGCCATGGGCCGGGTCGGTGAGAACTGGTTGCGCGCGATCCAGACAGCGGATGCGATGAAGAAGGGTCTCGGTAAGTTGCCGGAGGATTCACCGAACAACGACAACTTCCGCGTCCTGCGTTATGTCGCGAAAGTGACCATCAATCCGGCAATCACCCAAGGCATCTCACATGTCCTCGGCTCGATCACTCCTGGGAAAATGGCGGACCTCGTCCTTTGGGAGCCGGCCATGTTCGGCGCCAAGCCCAAGATGGTCATCAAAGGCGGCTTGATCAACTGGTCAATCATGGGGGATCCGAACGCGTCCCTGCCGACACCTCAACCGGTTATCTACCGCCCGATGTTCGGCGCGTTCGGCCAGGCCCTGCCCGAGACATGCGTGAGCTTTGTGTCGCGTGCCGCCTATGACAACGGTATTGCGAACAAGTTGGGCCTCAAACGCAAGGTCATGCCTGTGTATGGCACGCGCACGATTACGAAGCGGGACATGGTGCGCAACGGGCTGACACCCAAAATCGAGGTGAACCCTGAGACCTTTGCAGTCAAGGTGGACGGTGTCCATGCCACGGTCCAGCCGGCTAAATCGATCTCTCTGAATCAGCTCTACTTTTTTAGCTGAGGCACTTCCACGCTAAGGGGAAAGTCAACCGCGCCGCGGGGACCCACTATCGATAATAGTGGATCCCCGCTCCATATCGCCCCTGCATCATTCGGTTAGCCCTCCGATTGGTCACGGGGCCAAACACATCAACCCCTGAGTTCGACGGTTTGGCTGATTCATGAATATCAGCACTTTGCTTTTGGTTTTCGCAGGCGGCGCTGCCGGCTCCGTGCTGCGTTGGTGGGCCGGAGTTGCTCTGGGCCATCGCTACCAGGGACAGTTTCCCCTGGCCACCTTTCTCATCAACGTGAGCGGCGCGTTCTTGATTGGCGCCCTTTCCACGCTCTTCAGCATAGAGTGGCATCAACGGCACGAGAGCGACTTGGCCGCGCTGATATTGACAGGGTTTCTGGGTGGCTACACCACATTCAGCAGTTACCAGATGGAAACGGTCACTCTCTACAAAGAGCAGGCATACAGAATGGCCTCCTTCTATTGGTTCGGTTCGGTCGTCGCGGGACTCGCCGCCGCGGCACTCGGCGCCTGGGCGGTCAAGCTTACGGCATAAGGCATCATAATGAATCAGGCTTTACTCGTTATTCTGGGGGGTGGCTGCGGCGCAGTCCTCCGCGAACTTCTCATGCTCGGGGTGGACGGGCTGCCGGGAGGTTTCCCGATGCCGATCTTCATTGCCAATGTGGTGGCGTGCTTCTTCATTGGTGTGATATCGGCACTGACCATCGAAGGTGGTGGGGTCGGCCGTGGGACAAAACTGTTTCTGGCCACGGGAGTGATGGGTGGCCTGTCCACCTTCAGTTCATTTGTCTGGGGGACGGACCAGATGCTGGCCATACCAGCGGAACGGTTACCGAGCATTCTCTACCTCGTGCTCAGCATGGTCCTCGGATTGATGTTCGTCAGGCTGGGATTGAGATTCGGTGAAGGCTTGATGCGATCGGGCCTGTTCACAGTCCGTCGAAGTTGATTTACGGAGCGGGAGCATTTCATAATAGCCGTCCTATGCTCGTCATTGAAACCATCACCGGCAACATTCACGAAACCGCCTGGAAAGCACGCCTGGAACACGCGACGCTGGATTGGCTGGCGCTCGATCAGTGGGAAGCGCAAAAGAGTCGCCTGCGGAAGTTGAGTCAGGACGGTATTGATCTGGCCATATCGTTGCCGCGCGGCATCCTTCTGCGCGATGGCGACATTTTGGTGTGGGACGAGGCGCGACAGGCCGCCACTGTCGCCCGAATCACCCTCAAGGAAGTGATGGTGGTCGAGTTGGGAGCACTGCAGACACAGACCCCGGAGGTGTTCGTTCGTACCTGTGTGGAGCTAGGCCATGCCCTGGGCAACCAGCATTGGCCTGCTGTCGTCAAAGGGAATCGCGTGTTTATTCCTCTCACGGTAGACAAAAAAGTTATGGCTTCTGTGATGAAGACGCACGCCTTTCGCGGGATCACCTATGACTTTGTCCCTGGGTCTGAGGTCATTCCTTACCTCGCGCCCCATGAGTCCCGGC
Organism: uncultured Nitrospiraceae bacterium; assembly: GCA_963821465.1. Classification (GTDB taxonomy): domain Bacteria; phylum Nitrospirota; class Nitrospiria; order Nitrospirales; family Nitrospiraceae; genus Palsa-1315. The sequence goes on from CAWGDV010000001.1 coordinate 95,455, forward strand.
GCCTGTTTGGCGGGGCCGAAGGTCCAGTCCATTCTCATGTGGAGGAACAGGATCATCCACATGATCACGCTCACCCGCACGATCATGTCCATTAGGATCAAAACCATCCCCGTCTCGCCGGAGCATTCTCCATCAATCCCTGAGCTGGTTGGGAAACCCGCTCCGGAAGTCAACGGGGAATCGAACCACACCCCGTCTTCAATCACCCGATCCGGGGATCGTCAGCCGAAGATCACCGAATTGATGCGCGTCCTGCAATTTGGCGACTCGGTGCTGCCGGTTGGCGCCTTTTCCTTTTCCAACGGACTAGAGTCCGCGATTCAACACCACATTGTTCATGATATGGAGACGCTGCGCCAATTCGTCATGACCGCAACCCGCCAGTCGGCATCTGCTGACGCCATTGCTCTGCTGGCGGCGCACCGGGCGGCGCGCTCGCACGATATGGCCGGTGTGCTACGAGCCGATACCGCCCTCTTCAACCGGAAGCTGAACGAGGAGATGCGGACCATGACCGTGCGCATGGGAAAGAAGCTCGGCGAGCTGTCGAACCGCCTGATCCATACGCCGCTCCTGATGGACTGGCTGGGACACGTCGAACGGAAGGAAACTCCCGGCACCTATCCGGTCAGTTTGGGCCTTTTGTTCGCCGGACTCGGGTTGCCCGAGCGCGAGGCCTTTGCCGTACTTCAATACGGCACGGCGAGCATGATCCTGAGCGCTTCGTTGCGGCTCATGAAGATTCATCACTTCGACGCACAAACCATTCTCCTCGAGGTCAACACGTCCGCGGAAGCCGAGTACGCGCGCGTCTCGAGCGCCACACTCGACGAGATGGCGACGTTCTCGCCCTCGCTCGACATCCTGGCTGCCGCGCACGTGAAGGCGCACATACGAATGTTCATGAACTGACTCACTGGGGCACTGCATGAAGAAAATTACACGAATCGGCGTCGGCGGCCCGGTAGGTTCCGGAAAAACCGCGATCATCGAGGCCATGACACCCATCTTCGTCAAGATGGGTGTCAAAATCCTGATTATCACCAACGATATCGTCACCACGGAAGATGCCAAACACGTCCAGCGCACCTTGAAAGGCATCTTGCTCGAAGAGCGGATTATCGGCGTGGAAACCGGGGCCTGCCCCCACACAGCCGTGCGCGAAGATCCCAGCATGAATCTCGCCGCGGTGGAAGATATGGAAGCCCGCTTCCCCGACAGCGATTTTGTGCTCATCGAGAGCGGCGGCGACAATCTCACCCTGACCTTCAGCCCTGCGCTGGTCGATTTCTTTATCTACGTGATTGATGTCGCGGCGGGCGACAAGATTCCGCGGAAGAATGGCCCGGGTATCTCCCAGTCGGACATCCTGGTCATTAACAAGACCGACCTCGCCCCATACGTGGGCGCGAGCCTGGAGGTGATGGAGCACGATTCAAAAATGATGCGGGGCGATAAACCCTTCGTCTTCACCAATTGCAAAACGGGCGAAGGCATTATGGAGCTGGTCACGCTCATCCAGCAGAATGTGCTGTTCGACATGAAATTCAACCAGACGCACGCATGACCACTTTTCATCAGCCCCCGGAACTTGCTTCGTTTCAAGATGAGCCAGGGCAGCTGCCCAGCGGTGTGGTGGGGAAAAATGCGTTCCTGCGTCTCGGTTTTGAACGGCGCGGGGAACGCACCGTGCTGGCGCATCTGGATCGCCGCGCCCCGCTCCTGGTGCAGCAGGCGCTATACTGGGACGAGGCGCTGCCCGACCTGCCTTGCGTCTTTATCATCACAACCACGGGCTGCATCCTGCAGGGTGACCGGTTCAACATTGAAATCGACCTCGCGCCCGATACGCGTGCTCACGTCACAACACAGGCCGCCACGAAAATCCACTCGATGGATGCCAACTATGCAGCCCAAACCCAGAGCATCGTGTTGGGAGAGAATGCGTATCTAGAGTATCTGCCCGACCCGATCATCCCCCACGCGCATGCCCGCTTCATCACCACCACACACATGTGCGTACCCCCCAGCGCCACGCTGCTCTACTCCGAAATCTTGATGGGAGGGCGCAAGTATCACGGTGCGGGGGAACTGTTTGAATACGACGTGTTTTCTTCGACCGTTCAGGCCACACGACCCGATGGCGCCGAGTTATTCACAGAGAAGTTTGTCATCGAGCCGCACGTGCACAACGTGCGGCAGGTGGGAGTCATGGGGACGTTCGACGTGTTCGCCAACGTTGTATTGCTCACACCCAGACATCACGCCGACAAGATTTTCGAACCAGGTTCCTGCAGTGGTGAATCTAGAGGAGCAGTGGGCCGCCGGCGCATCGCGACTACCCAACGACGCCGGGTTGGTCTTTAAAGTTCTTGGCCAGGAATCCGAGCCGGTCCAGGCCAAGGTGCGGGAGTTTTGGTCTCTTGTCCGCCAAGCGGTGATCGGAGCACCCGTGCTCCCCAAATTCGTGTGGCGCTGATTTCTTCATTTGTTATCAGGAAGCAGGACCTCGGGCGAGGAATGTACCGGTGGCTGCCCTCGCGTCTACTTCATCGCCGGGGCGGATGCTATGGACGTGACTCCGAAGCAGACATTGGCTCTGGATAAATGGTCTGTCGTTCACTTGCTGCATAGAGGAATCGCGACTACACTTCACTCATACCATGGTGTCGTACCAGATCAACAGCCTAAACACATCGCTACAGAATCTCGCTGAATGACCCAAACTAGCACAGCGTTCGCCCATGCCGTCATACGACAGCTCAACTTTAAAGCCGTATCGCAATGACTCCATATGCGTCGGACTGCTGTACCCTAAGCACACTGTCTAATATTGTAACTGTAAGGCTGCAACGAACGTATCGAGGTGCTGACCTGTCGACCCGGGGGCGTAGTTCGTATTCTGCCCGTTATAGGTGCCGTTGGAGCCGATATTGCCGGTCCGCCAGTACGTCGAAATGCGCGCATTGTGACCAGCAATGACATAGTTCAAACCGAGTTCAAATTCTTCGCGTACGCCGGCGAACTCACTGTTTTGGCCGGTATATCTCCCATAGGGCTGAAATCTCCCGATCCCAATCTCCTGCGGAAACAGATACAAGACGTAGCCGGTCCATGCCGTCCCGCCGAACATGCAGAAGCAGCCGCCTCCGTTTGCTGAAGCGTCAGTAAAGGCGGCGGCGCTCTGTGCCCAATACCGCTTAAACTCAGCGTTGACCGTGACCACGCCACCTTTTTCCCCGAGTACTTTTTCAAACAGGAGGTCGGTGGTAAGATTCCCGTAGAAGCTACTATTTATCGCTGTACCAGCGCCGGAATTCTGATACTCGCCCCCGACCGCGAGCGCGAGAATATCACCGGCTGTCCCATAGTAGGTGCCGCTGGTATAGTAACCGGGGTTCTTCTCTTCGTTCAGCAAGTTCCACGTGAGGCGTCCGGCGTACTTCAGCTGGTTCCTTTGATTGGGTCCGCAAGCTCCGCCATAGGTGGCAGGAGTTACTCCGATTGTCCCGTTGGCGTTTGGGGTTAAGAATGGAAGGTTGCAGGCCGAACCACCTGACTGCAGTCCCGTAAATATCCCTCCGACGTATTGCAGATGTGTGCTGCCTGGATGGACTTTTCCGAAGAAGGTCACGCCATTGTCACGGCCGTAGAGACCAGCCCCGCCGGTGCCAAAGTTCCCGCTGAAGTCGGATTGATTAAACGGTGTTCGAAAACCATCGAAGACCGCGTGGTAAAACGGGCCATTCAGTTCGCCGCGCTCTGTCGGCACCAACATGCGCCCGAACCAGACGTTCACTTGCTCATTAATCTCGAACTTCCCGATCGCATCCAACATCCCGATGTTAGAATTTGCCCCGAATTCATTTCCTGCAGATCCGTTCCCATTACCGTCCCCGGCCGTACAGTTAAAACATTCGGTGTTGAACTCGAACCCGACGTACTTGTGGATCTTCCCGTTGATATATATACGAGCGTTGTTGACCCCAAAGGTGTTGCTGTATTGTCCACCGCTCCCCGACCCATCTTCGACCATATTGAAACTTGTACGCAAACCCATTCCGAGGGAAATCCACTTGTCATCGTCGAGCTTGATCGTCCCACTTGCGTATGCACTGGGGGCCGTAGATGCCATCCCGGCTACGAGCGCCAGGGTAGCCACAGCGACCACAAACAGTGTCCTGACTCTTTTCCTATCTACCTTCATGGTGACAACCTCCCATGTCCTGTTGAGTTTCCGTTGCTCACTCTTTTGGCCCTCTCACCTCGATGACGTCGTCGCTGCGCCGCTTTACTCCGAGATCATGATGGGGACGCGCAAGTATAATGGCGAGGGGGAACTGTTTCAATACGATGTCTTTTCTTCCACCGTTCGCGCCCAACGGCCCGAGGGTACCGAATTGTTCACAGAGAAGTTTGTCATCGAGCCGCACGTGCACAATGTTCGGCAGGTGGGGTCATGGGCACGTTCGACATGTTCGCCAACGTTGTATTACTCACGCCCCGGCATCACGCGGACAAGATCTTCCTCCAGGTCCCTGCAGTCGTGAACCTGGAGGAACAGCGGACTGCCGACTCATCGCAACTACCCAACGATGCCGGGTTTGTATTCAAAGTGCTCGGCCAGGAATCTCAGCCGGTTCAGGCCAAGGTGCGAGAGTTTTGGTCTATTGTCCGCCAAACGGTGACCGAAGCACCGGTATTCCCAAAATTCGTGTGGCGCTGACTTTTCCCTCTGTTGCCAGGAAGGAGGACCTCGGGGAAGGAAGGCGGCCGGTGGTTGCCCTAGGAGTCTGTCCGAGTAATGTCATTCTACTGCGACAAACGATCTGCCGGCATCTAGGTCGTTCTCGGTCCCAAGAAATTCTCGACGTATTGCAGAGAATACGCCTCCAGTTTCTTAGAACCTGCGGTCTTGCATCTGCCGACAGCCCATTGTGCCTCGCAACGAAGGATTACTCGGACAGGCTCGTAGCGTCTGCATGATCGCCGGTGCCGACGCTATGGACGTAGCTCCGAAGCAGACATTGGGAGTGGGTGAATAGTCCGTTGTTCACTGGAAGGCGAGAGAAACCGCAACTACACCGTCAAATACTGCTTCACCTTTTCCGCGCTCAACTCATCACTCTTGCCCGATACCACCACCGCCCCTTTGGCCATCACCACATACTTCTCCGCCAGGCGAGCGGCAAAGTGGAGCCCCTGCTCGACCAACAAAATGGCAAACCGGCGCTGATTTTTGAATCCGATGATCACGTCTTCAATTTGATCCACGATCGAAGGCTGGATGCCTTCGGTCGGCTCATCGAGCAAGAGCAGCTTGGGGTTCGACAAGATCGCGCGGCCGATCGCCAACTGCTGCTGCTCGCCGCCGCTCAGGACGCCGCCTGGGCGATTGAGAATTTGCGTGAGCTTGGGAAACAGATGATAGACCTCGTCGAAGGCGGTCTTCTCGACCGTCCCGTTCGGCTTGTCGGACCTCGCCCAGAAGCCGAGCAGCAAATTCTCCCGAACCGTCAGATGAGGCAGAATCTCCCGGCCCTGCGGCACGCAGGCCAGCCCACGTCGTGCCCGCTGGTCGGTCGGCCTCCTTTGTAACATCGGCCCCATCAAACATCATCCGTCCCGACCTCGCGGGCAGAAGGCCGGTCAATACTTTCAGCGTGGTCGTCTTGCCGACACCGTTCCGGCCCATGAGACACACGACCTCTCCGCGATCGATCGTAAAGGACACATCCCGAAGAATGTGGCTTTCACCGTAGTAGGCATTGATCTTTTCAAGCTGGAGCATTTTATTGTTTGGTTCGATCGCGCAGGATGTTCAAAAAGCCTCCGTTCTCACCCGCACCCCGGTGACTATACCTCTCGCAGATGCTCAAAGGCCTCCAGCAAGGCCGCAGCGCGAACGCACCGGAGGCGTATCCTCTGGGGTACGTTGAGGATCTTTCGTGCGCGAGAACGAAGCTGGGAGCACTTTTCAACATCCTGTCAATGGGCGACTTTTTGGCGGCCCAGATATATCTCTCGCACACGATCATTTGCCTGCACCTCCTCGACAGTGCCTTCGCAAATGACGGTACCCTCGTGCAAGACCGTCACGATACGGGCGATCTGCCGGACAAACTCCATGTCGTGCTCGATGACGACGATCGCCTGTTTCTCCGCCAACGATTGGAGCAATCGACCCGTCTGTTCCGTTTCTTTGTCGGTCATCCCGGCGACCGGCTCATCAACGAGGAGCAACGAAGGATCTTGCAAAATCACCATGCCGATTTCGAGCCATTGCTTCTGACCGTGCGACAGCGACCCGGCTCTGGTATGCGCATAATCTTTCAAGCCGATCGTTTCAAGGTTTTCCTCGATCCTTACCCGCTCCTCCGCCGTCGATTTCCCGAACAGCGTTGAGAAGACACCTTTGCTGCTCCGTTTCAACGACAAGTCGAGATTTTCCCAGACGGTCAGAAATCCATAGATCGATGGCGCTTGGAACTTTCGCCCGATGCCGAGGGCGACGATTTCATCTTCGCGTTTTCCCTTCAGATCTATATCCTTGCCGAAAAAGACACGGCCGCTGGCCGGCTTGGTCTTCCCGCAAATAACATCGAGCAAGGTCGTCTTCCCGGCCCCGTTCGGCCCGATGACCACGCGGAGTTCCTTGTAGTCGACGATGAAGTTCAGATTGTTGAGCGCTTTGAAGCCATCGTAATCGACGGTGACGCCTTCGAGATGGATGATAATGGAAGGCCTCGTTCGGCCATCTCAGCGCTTCCCCTCCAACACAGCGGTTTTCTCATCCGGCACAGCCGCTTTTCCTTCACCGGCTTTACGCTGGCTCAGGAGGCTCTTTGCTTTTTCGCATCATGCCGATCAACCCATCGGGGAACAACAGCACCACCAACACGAAGAGCCCGCCGAGGATGAAGGGCCAGAGTTCTGGAAAATAATTCGTGAGCACGCTACGGCCGTAATTCACGCTCACGGCCCCCAATACCGCTCCTGCCAGACTGCCACGGCCACCCACCGCCACCCAAATGACCATTTCAAGCGACGGCAGCACCCCAATCTGCGCCGGCGTGATGATGCCGACCTGAGGGGCATACAGCATCCCGGCCAATCCGGCCAGGGCCGCGGCCACGACAAAGACGAAGAATTTGTAGTTGGCCGGGGTATACCCGGAAAAGACGACGCGCTTCTCGCTGTCCCGCACGGCGACCAGCACCCGGCCGGCCCGTGAACGAATGATCCACTGGCACAAGAGATAGGCCCCGCCGAGACAGAGCACGGTGAGGACATACAACACCCGCTGCGTGCCGGGCTCGGAGAGCCGATATCCGAGCACCTGCTTGAAATCGGTCAATCCGTTCGTGCCGCCGAGATTCGTATCGTTCCGGTTAAAGACCAGCCAGGCGACGAGCGCCAGCGCCTGCGTAATGATCGCAAAATAGACGCCTTTGATGCGGCTGCGGAAGGCGAAAAATCCGAATACTGAGCGCAAACACCATCGGCACCAAGAATCGCTCCAATGACCGCAGCCGGAAAACTGTAGAACGGCTTCCAGAAGAGCGGCAGCTCTTTCACCTGGTTCCACACCATGAAGTCCGGCATATCGCTGCCATAGACGCTTTCTTTCCCGATCGTGAGCATCATGTGCATGCCCATGCAGTACGCGCCTAATCCGAAAAATACTCCTTGCCCCAAGCTCAAGATGCCGGTGTAGCCCCAGATGAGATCGAGCCCAAGAGCCAGAATCGCAAAGGCGAGAAATTTCCCGAACCGATTCAGACTGAAATCGGAGAGGTGCAGCCAGGAATCTTCCGGCGGCAAGACATTCAGGAGCGGCATGGCCACGAGCAGAATGGCGCCGACGACCCAGAAGGCCAGACCTCCCCCGCGATTCGAGTCTGTTGTTCCATCACTCATGGAATTCGTATTCCCAATTCTCCCCAAGGGCTCGCGCTGGACCAGTTCTCAATCGGCATTTCGTCCCTTCATCGCAAACAGTCCGGACGGTCTCCACTGCAAGAACAGAATCACCATCACGAGGATGAGGACCTTGCCGTACACAGCGCCGAAGCCCGGCTCGATCAGCTTGTTCAGCCCGCCGATCCCCAGCGAGGCCACGATCGTACCGGCCAGTTTCCCGACTCCGCCTGTGACCACCACCATAAAGGATCGACGATGTAGTTTTGGCCGAGGCCCGGGTCGACGTTCCCGACCATCGTGAGCGCCCAGCCGGCAATGCCGGCCAACCCGGACCCGAATGCAAAGGTATAGGCGTCGACTTTTCTGGTCGGGATGCCGAGACAGGCGCTCATGTTACGATTTTGAGTCACTGCCCTTACGCGTAATCCGAGATTCGATTTAAAGAGGGCGTAATAAATCCCAAACACGCAGATGATCGACAGCCCAATGATGAAAATTCGATTATACGGCAGATAGACACCCACCAATACTTGCCGCCGCCTCTGAGCGACGCCTGGCGCCACCACAGCGGTCAGATCGCCGAAATAGACCCGCGCCGCCTGCATGAGGACCAGAGCTGACCCCCCAGGTCGCCAGCATGGTCTCCAAGCGGACGTCCATAGAGAAACCGGATGACTGTCGCCTCCAGCAGGAATCCGAAGCCGGCGGCCGCAAGAAACGCCACCGGCAATGCGGTCAGGAAAATACCAGTCGAACATGCATCGGACGGAAAACCAGGCCGTGAAACATTGCTTGGGTGACAAACGTCGCGTAGGCGCCGACCATCATCAGCTCGCCATGGGCCATATTGATGACGCCCATCAAACCGAAGACGATCGCCAATCCCAACGACATGATCAGCAGAATTGAACTGAGGCTGATTCCGCGGAAGATCGTTTCAATCGCGTTCGACCAGGCGCCCCAAGTTTCAATGCGCTTGATCGCGTCATCGGCGGCCTTCGCCACCGTCTTCTGCGATTCGGTCGCCTCAGCTCCTGCGCCGGCCTCGACCAGCGCTTTCAGGGCCGGCACCCCGTTCTCACTGCGGAGTTCGCCGAGCTTATCGGCTGCAGCGGCTTTGATCGACGGATCGTCCGACGCGAGCTTGAGCAGCGCCGCAGACTCTTCCATCGTGTAACGCACCCATTTGTTCGACTCGTTTACCGCGGCGGCATCCAGCCACGGAATCGCCGCAGGGATTCCCGGATGACCAAGATCCGTTGCCGCCGATCGACGAACGTCGCTGCTGGGACTGGCAAGTTTCGCTCGATTATTGAGAAGATCCATGAGCGGCTTGATGGCCTGCCGGATGCTGCGGTCTGCATTGGCGCGGATCTCTTCCAGCCGCGTAACCAGGCTGACATCGCCCTGTTCGATCAATACACGAATGGCTGCGTCGCGGATGGCTTCATCTTCGCTGGTGATCTGGCTGAGTGGCTTGCCATATGGGGAGATGACGGAGGAGCAGCGACAGGCTCCTCCGCTGCGATCGACCAGGTCTGTCCAGAAAACAGGAACAGTCCTACGAAACTGAGTGCGGCAACGGTGCGACCCAGAGAAATCATCATGATGGTGGACTGTCCCTCCACAGGACACACAAATAACGTAGACCTCTCGTCCCGCCAACCGAAATTCTCGCACATGTTAGAGGGGGCTACTGAGTAGCCCCTCTAACATGACGGACTATTTTTGATATGTCCCTTGATGAGCGACCCAGTCGCAGCCCTTGTCCGGATTCGTAAATTCGCTCCAGGGTTCCGGCTTCACCAGTCCCGGGGAACGGGATGACGACCTTGAACTGCCCGTCTTTCAGAATTTCGCCGATCAGAACCGGCCTATAGGTATGGTGATTGGCGGCATCCATCATGATCTCGCCGCCCGGCGCCAGGAACTTGCTGCCATAGACTGCCTTTCGGACCTTGTCGACCTCAGTCGACGCAGCCTTCTCGACGGCTTGCTTCCAGATGTAGACACCGAAATAGGCGGCTTCGATCGGATCGTCCGTGACCCGCTTGTCGCCGTCCGGCAGGTTGTTCTTCTTGCAGTAGGCCTTGAAATCCGCCACGAACTTCTTGTTCTGCGGCGTATCGACGCTTTGATAATAATTCCAGGCCGCCAGGTGACCGACCAACGCGGACGTGTCCATTCCACGCAATTCGTCCTCCGCCACGCTGAAGGCCATGATCGGAGCATCTTCGGCCCGCAAACCTTGGTTCGCAAACTCCTTGTAGAATGGCACGTTGCTGTCGCCGTTGATCGTACTGATGACGCAGCCCCACCGCCCGCTGCAAACTTCTTCAGCTTGCCGACGATGGTTTGATAGTCCTGATGGTGGAACGGGGTATATTCTTCCTCGATGTTGGCCGGCGGCACTTTCTTGGCCAGTAACATGGCGCGCAGAATTTTATTGGTGGTGCGGGGATACACATAATCCGTGCCGAGCAGATAGAACTTCTTGAATCCGCCGCCTTCTTTGCTCATCAGATAATCCACCGCCGGCACGGCCTGCTGATTCGGAGCGGCGCCGGTGTAGAAGACATTGCGCGAACACTCTTCTCCCTCGTACTGCACGGGATAGAACAGCAACCCGTTGTTCTTCTCGAAAACCGGCAGTACCGACTTGCGGCTGACCGAGGTCCAACAGCCGAAGACGACCGCCACCTTATCCTGCAGCAGCAGCTGCTTGGCTTTTTCGGCAAAGAGGTCCCAGTTTGAGGCAGGATCGACGACGACCGGCTTGATCATCCGGCCCATCACCCCGCCCTTGGCGTTGATTTCTTCAACTGCCATCATCACCGTGTCTCGCAACGACACTTCACTGATCGCCATGGTGCCGCTGAGCGAATGCAGGATCCCGATCTTGATCGGCTCCTTGTCCGCCGCATAGGACAGGGCCCAGTTGCCTAAGTTGCCAAGCAAAGCGGCAACCCCTATGCCGGCCGCTACCTTCCTTCCTTGAACCAGAAGCTCACGCCGCGAGGGGCCCTCCTCACTCGCAGCAACCTTGCCCGGCTCGACCGGGTTTGCCTCATTGGGTTTGTTCGTTTCCATGGTTGGACTCCTTTCAACTCACACATAGATGTTGTGGCAGCTCGACTGCATACACACGTCGCTATAGAAATTCTCTGGACCATCTCGATGAGCCACACCCTTCGCCCATGCCGTCATACGACAGCTCAACTTTAAAGCCGTATCGCAATGACTCCATATGCGTCGGACTGCTGTACCCTAAGCACACTGTCTAATATTGCAACTGTAAGGCTGCAACGAAAGTATCGAGGTGCTGACCTGTCGACCCGGGGGCGTAGTTCGTATTCTGCCCGTTATAGGTGCCGTTGGAGCCGATATTGCCGGTCCGCCAGTACGTCGAAATGCGCGCATTGTGACCAGCAATGACATAGTTCAAGCCGAGTTCAAATTCTTCGCGTACGCCGGCGAACTCACTGTTTTGGCCGGTATATCTCCCATAGGGCTGAAATCTCCCGATCCCAATCTCCTGCGGAAACAGATACAAGACGTAGCCGGTCCATGCCGTCCCGCCGAACATGCAGAAGCAGCCGCCTCCGTTTGCTGAAGCGTCAGTAAAGGCGGCGGCGCTCTGTGCCCAATACCGTTTAAACTCAGCGTTGACCGTGACCACGCCACCTTTTTCCCCGAGTACTTTTTCAAACAGGAGGTCGGTGGTAAGATTCCCGTAGAAGCTACTATTTATCGCTGTACCAGCGCCGGAATTCTGATACTCTCCCCCGACCGCGAGCGCGAGAATATCACCGGCTGTCCCATAGTAGGTGCCGCTGGTATAGTAACCGGGGTTCTTCTCTTCGTTCAGCAAGTTCCACGTGAGACGTCCGGCGTACTTCAGCTGGTTCCTTTGATTGGGTCCGCAAGCTCCGCCATAGGTGGCAGGAGTTACTCCGATTGTCCCTCCGCCTGTTTGGGGTTAAGAATGGAAGGTTGCAGGCCGAACCACCTGACTGCAGTCCCGTAAATATCCCTCCGACATATTGCAGATGTGTGCTGCCTGGATGGACTTTTCCGAAGAAGGTCACGCCATTGTCACGGCCATAGAGACCAGCCCCGCCTGTGCCAAAGTTCCCGCTGAAGTCGGATTGATTAAACGGTGTTCGAAAGCCATCGAAGACCGCGTGGTAAAACGGGCCATTCAGTTCGCCGCGCTCTGTCGGCACCAACATGCGCCCGAACCAGACGTTCACTTGCTCATTAATCTCGAACTTCCCGATCGCATCCAACATCCCGATGCTAGAATTTGCCCCGAAGGCATTTCCTGAAGATCCGTTCCCATTACCTGCCCCGGCCGTACAGTTAAAACATTCGGTGTTGAACTCGAACCCGACGTACTTGTGGATCTTCCCGTTGATATAAATACGAGCGTTGTTGACCCCAAAGGTGTTGCTGTATTGTCCACCGCTCCCCGACCCATCTTCGACCATATTGAAACTTGTACGCATACCCATTCCGAGGGAAATCCACTTGTCATCGTCGAGCTTGATCGTCCCACTTGCGTATGCACTGGGGGCCGTAGATGCCATCCCGGCTACGAGCGCCAGGGTAGCCACAGCGACCACAAACAGTGTCCATTGACTCTTTTCCTATCTACCTTCATGGTGACAGCCTCCCATGCCCTGTTGAGTTTTCGTTGCTCACTCTGGGCCCTCTCACTTCGACGACGTCGTCGCGGCGCACGCCATTGTGCGTATCCTCCAGCCTCTCGCTGCCCATTCACCTCTCACTATTCACCCCCGCTGGTTGAAAGTGGCGGGACTGAACCCTCACCAGATCGATGGCGGGTATCTATAAGCTGAGAGGCACGACAAATACACTAGGCATCTCCCTAGGAACGTGAAGCAATTTCCCTAGGCTAGCCAGCAGCGATTATTCATGGGTGTTTCTCCGCGATCGCGGATGCCTGGCGCATGCGAGACGGGAGAGGTTGGTGGAAAGAGCAAGACGGGCGCGATCCGAAGGCTGAAGGTTAGGGCTAGGCTGAAGACTGAAGTGTTCGGACATCGACCTTCAGCCTTCCCAGCTTCAGCCTAATTCTTCCCGCGACTCTCGCGCGAATACCGCGGGCTAGTCCGATGCAAGGAGGCCGTGGACGAGGGCGTACTTTGTGAGCTCCGCCGTCGTGTGAAGATCGAGTAGCGTCATGATCTGCGATTTATGAAACTCGACAGTCTTCGGCGAGAGATTGAGGGTCGATGCAATCTCCTTGACCGTCTTTCCTTCTGCGACGAGTTGCAATACTTCTCGTTGGCGCGCCGTCAAGGACTTGTCCCTCAGAACCGCAGGCATCCTTCCTGTAATGGCTGACTCCACCAGACCTTTTGCGACCAAGGGGGTGACATAACACTGTCCCTCCATGACCGATTGAATGGCTTGGAAGTAATTCTGAACCGGCTGATCGTTTGAGCAGATAGCCGGAGGCGCCGGCCTTGAACGCTTCATTCACATAGGCCTGGTCGGCGTGCATCGTCACGAAGATCAGCTTGGTGCGAGGCAGAATCTTCTTCAGCTTCCGGGCTGCATCGACCCCGTTGAGCTCGGGCATCGAGATATCGAGCGTAACGATGTCAGGTTGAAGTTCCTGGGCCATTTGAAGCAGCGTACGGCCATCTTCCGCCACCCCGACGATCTCACATCGATCCTCCAACAGTTTCCGGAATCCGTCCAACACCAGCGTATGGTCATCAGCCAAGAGAACCCGGGGCTTGCTCATGCCTCTCCCTCCGGAACGAGCACCACCACCTGCACCCTCGTTCCCTTCCCCACGGCAGAGATAACCGCTAAGTCCCCATGAACCAAGGCGACTCGCTCTTTCATGCCGAGCAACCCCAGTCCATGCGATCCGTTCCGGGATTGTTCGGAGTCGAATCCCACTCCATTATCCGTAATCGTGACCATCAGCTCAGATCGAGACCCAGTCAGCTCCACATCGACTTGAGACGCCTCCGCATGGCGAACCACGTTGTTGAGGCTTTCTTGGGTGACGCGATAGAGACAGGTCGCGATCTCCTGGGGGACGGCTTGCAGGGATATTCTTGTGTCCAAAGCTGCCCCGGATATGGCTTCGAGCGGTGAAGTCGTCCACCAACCGCTGCAGAGCGATCGGAAGGCCAAGGTCATCGAGAATGGAGGGATGAAGCTGATAGGCCAAATGACGCACCACATCGGACAACTCCACAACCCGCTCTTGTATCGCGCGGACGGTCTTGGCCCACGTGATCCGGTGAGAAGCTGAGCTGCCGTCCTACCGCTTCGATATCCATGGCAAGAAGCGCGAGCCGTTGATTGATATCATCGTGCAAATCACGCGAGATACGACGCCGTTCTTCCTCCTGCACGCGCAACAACTGGAACGCCAACTTCTGCAGTGCTTGCCGGCTGTGTTCGAGCCACGCCTCGGTCCGCATCCGTTCAGCCACTTCAGCGACCAACGATTCGTTGACGGCAGCCAGCTCTTGTGTTCGGGCCCGCACACGCCTATCCAAGGCCTCGTTGAGTCGTTGCAGTTCCTCTTGGTGCATGCGGCCCTGCTGCTCCGTCTGCTTCCGCGCCGAGATATCCCGCACGAACGCGCTGAACGTGTATGCCCCCCCTGACCCAAGGCCGGCGAGATCGCGAGTTCTATCGGAATCTCGTGCCCTTCCCGGTGACAGCCTGTGATTTCGACCCTGGTGTTCAGCATCGGTCCTTTGCCGGTGGCAAGGAAGTGCCGCAATCCTTGTTCATGGGCTTCCCGGTATTGTGCAGGGATGATGGTGGTGGAGAGGAGTCGCCCGATGGCCTCTTGCCGTGGACCAGCCGAACATCTGCTCGGCTTGAATGTTCCAATCGATGATGACTCCGGCAGCATCCATCCCGATGAAGCCATCGAGTGCCATCTCGACGATCCGCCGCGTGTGCGCCTCGCTCTTTCGCAACGATGCTTCGGCGTCCCTGGCAAGCGCGCGCTCCTGTTGCGCGTGCCGATATTCCCTCCGCACGCGTGTCACAGTCCACACCAAGAGTCCAAACGTGGGAACCACCACGGCGCCGCCAGCCAGGCCAAGGTTCCAGAGAACTTCTCGAATCGGCGCCAGCACATCGCGCCGATCCATGCGCATCAGCACCGTCCAACGCATACCCTCAAATTCGTTATGGGCTAGAGACTTGGCATAGCCGGTGATGACCGGCACATGCCGACGCAGGTGCTCCTCCTCGGCGTAACCGGACAGGGAGGACGCTTCGCTTAACAGTGCCGACGGCAGGCGGAGTTGTTTGAGATTGACGTGGCCCTTATGCTCGAGATCCGAATCGATGAAGGCCACCCCCTCCTCGGTCAGGAACTGGTATTCCAGCGCTCCCCAAAATCCCTCCCGCTGCCGGAAAGCCAGCAGGGTTCTCGTCATGACGTTTTCCAGCCCAGGAATCCCCACCCGCGTCGTCACGACCCCCAGAAATTCCCCGCGCGGCCCAGTGATGGGAGCAGTCACGGCTATGGCGTCAGGACCGCCCATCACTGCGAATGGCTCCACGTCCCCCATATGGATCCCTTGCCCGTTACGCACGGCCTGAAACCATGGTTCGGCGCTGTAGTCCCGCCCCAATGTGGCTTGGTCGGTGGCGACCACAATCTGTCCACGCTCGTCCGTGGCGCCGATCCATAAGTAATCCGGGTATGCGGTCTTCACCCTGGCGATATAGGCCGACTGAAATTCCCGATTGTGTGACTGCACGCTGAACGTCGTTGCCATCATCAGCACATCGCCATGCCGTTCAATGAGAAATCGGTCTAGTTTGTCCGAGACTTCGGCGGCTGTATGGGCCAGGGTTTCGCCTGCTGTCGCAACCATGCGGGTTTCGACATAGCGGAACGCGATTGTCCCGATGCTCAGCGTGGCGACCGTCAGCACGCCGAGGAGGACCGGCAGCCAGGAATAAGGGCGGGGAGCCGTGGCTTCAGGCATGGTCATTCATCCTTTTCGCCTCGTTGCTGCGCCGCACCAAGCATGATCAGGACGTTCGCTCGCCCGCATAAAGCTCCCAATAGCACGCTACGGGGAATGTTAAAGTTCGTGACGGTGACCAATGCTCGTTTCCATACCCTCGGAACGACCGCGGGGTGGGGCTTTGTTGTGGCAGGGGAAAAAGCCCTTCCAGTTGTTCCGTCAATGCCGACAGGACACCATTGTCCTTTTCTTATATTATGGCTGAATCGATTGACGTCGTTATCCATTACTCAATCTCTACAGTTGGGGTGCTGATTCTCGGAATCTATTGCCCTCCTGTCAAGTGGTAGGATGTTCTCTTATACTGTGTGCTGATGGCCTACCTCGATGATGCGTCCAGTCGGGTGTATGCCCGGTTCTATGAATACGAAGGGACGATCCCGGCGATGGACAGCTTCATGCGGTATGTGCAGCGCTATGGGATTCCGTTGGCCATCTACGCGGACACGCATACGACCGATCAATCACCGGCTCCGCCCACCGTGGAGGAGCAGTTGGCCGGGGTGACGCCCACGAGTCAATGTGGGCGCGCGCTGCGCGAGCTGGGGGTCGAGCTGATTCCGGCCCATTCCCCGCAGGCGAAGGGGCGGGTGGAGCGGCGCTTTCAGACCGTTCAAGATCGGGTGATCAAGGAGATGCGGCTCGCGGATGTCTCCACCCTGGAGGCGGCGAATCGGTTTCTGGAGGACTATCTGCCGATCTCCAACCAGCGCTTCTCGGTCCAGCCGGCCCAGCCCGCTGATCTGCATCGGCCCCGTCCTGCGAGCCGCGAGCTGGACCGGAGCCTGTGCATCAAGACCACACGGGGCCTGCGCCGGGACTGGACGGTGGCGCACCACAGGCACCTCTATCAGGTCCAGACCAATGTCCGGGCGACCCATGTGCAGGTGGAGGAACGGGTGGATGGGACGATGCGGATGACCCACCACGGTCGACCGCTCGACTTTCATGCGATCACGGCGCGACCCGTGAAGGCCGCTGCGGTGAAACCGGTCCCCCGCGCTCGGCAGCCAGTCACCCCGAGGCCGGACCATCCGTGGCGCACACGCCTGCGGCCAGAACGCACAAGCCACGCGGCGGCGGCCGGAACATAAAACCGGACATTTCTACTTGGGGAGGAAGCGGACATTTCTATTTGGGCTTGACATGGAGGAAGTTGCCGGTGTCCTCGCCATTTCGGTTGTGCTAGACTGCCGACTGGCATACACAGTACGAATCGGCTATGTCTCATTGTCCACGACGTGCTCTTATCCTGTTGACCGGGATCATCCTGGCCATGTCTGCCTGCGCGACCGGGCCTGATCTGGACTTAACGATCCATGAATCCGAACGCGGAGCGGTGTATGTAGAACGGATTCCCGATCGGTCTTTTCAAGCAGCCCACCCCGTTACAGTATCGCCAGATACAATGGCTCGGGTCCTTCGTGGGGTCGTGGTCCAGGATAGCCGAGGGGTCTTGGGAAAGCTGGCCGCCACCGCCGGCAAGTCGGAGGCAGTTCGAGCGTTTGGGGACGAGGATGTTGAGTATCTGGCACCACTCCTGGTCGAGGGACTTACCAGAGTGGCGTCGGATCAGCAGGTTGGATTCCACGTCATCCAAATCGGTACGCCAATCCATTCGCAATCCGGCGGGGTGACCTTCTGCTTATCTGACCTCCGTTCCCCCGGTGTCTGTGAGTCAGAACAGCCACAGGGGGGAACGTCCGCGGAAACGACGGGGGGGTCGCTCTACGCCTATGGACGATCGCTGTATCTAACCTTGACCGAGTATCGCCATCGGGCGGAACGGGCCGAATCGAGTACCTCGGTTAGTCAACGTATTTTCAATCCGAAGGGACTGGCGAACCGCACGGTGCACTTCGTCCCGGAATCCGCCAAGCGCCCCGATAGCTACCGAACCGCGCACTCAACCGACGCGACTCTGGTGATCGACTACGACCTGCTTGCCACAATGCCTGCCGCATCGGACATGCGATCGACCGCCGCTCAGCCTGCGACACCTGCGAAGGGGGAACCCGCTCAGCGCGATACCGATCTAGATGAGTTCCGGAAGGAGTTGAAGGAGATCAAAAAGAAATTGGCGGAGCAAGAAGAGGAGCGGACACGTTCCACCTCCTCATCCTCCAAGAAACCAGCGCCTCGATCGATTCCATAGGCTGCTGATGCCGGATGAGCCCCATGGCAGGCAGAACCTATCCTCGATGTTTCTCAACCCGTTGATCGAGTTCGCCGGCTAAGAGCACTGCCTCGGCGATCTCGCGCATCGACTTCCGGAAATCCATGCTCTGCCGCTGGATGAGTTTGAAAGCCTCTTCTTCGGTCAATTTCCTCGAGCGCATCAGGTAGCCCTTGGCCCGCTCCATGAGCTTCCGGACCGCCAGGGCTTCCTGCATCTCATGGGACTTCTCGATCAGAGTCGCATGCTCGATGGCAATGGCGGCCTGATTGGCGATGGCCTGGAGCAATTTGACCTCTTCGCTGGTGAACACGTGCGGAGCGGACGTATAGCTATTGATCACGCCCAGCGCCTTATCCCGCACCATCATCGGCACCGAAAGCAATGAGCACAGCCCTTCCTTCTTGGCCATATCCGGATACATATAGTCTCGCTCTGTGGAGACGTCGAGCACGATAATCGGCCGACGGTCTTTCACCGCACGACCAATGATACTTTGCCCGACCTTGAGGTTCGGCTTCCGTCGATACTGTTCGCTGAGGCTTTGCGTCGACGCGATTCGCAGCTCCCCGCTGGCTTCGTCTAAGAGCATAATCGAGCAGATCTTGGAGTTCATCATTTGCGCGGTCATCGTCACCAGGAGTTCAAGCACGTCTTTGATCAACCGATTGGACGCCACCGTTTCTGAGACCTGCGACAGCGTTTCCACTTGTAAGGCTTTGCGTTGCATTTGATCGTAGAGCCGCGCGTTCTCGATCGCTCCTCCGACTTGATTGGCGATAGTCGAGAGTAACGCAATCTCATCGGGCTGATAGCGCTTTGGGCGTTTATGTTGAACGTTGATCACGCCGACCACTTCTTTTTTGGCCATGATCGGTACGGAGACAAAGGCTTGATAGCGGTCTTCCGGGAGGTTGTGAAAGAACTTGAACCGTGGATCGTCGTTCGCATTACTCGGAATCACGACGCGCGTCCGTTCCTGAGCGACCCATCCGGTGATGCCCTCTCCCAGCCCGATCGTGATACGGCCAATCAATTTCGGATGAGGGTTTTTCGAAGCTCGAAGAATGAGTTCGTCTTGGTTATCCGACAAGAGGTACAGGAGGCAGGCATCCGCCTTGGTGACTTCGACGACAACTTCGACGATATGTTTGAGAATAGCTTCGAGATCCAGCTGGTTGCTGATCGACGCGGAAATCCGATGGAGCACATCGACTTCGCGTGTTTTTTCTCGCAATGCCTGTTGGAGGTGAGCTACAGATGGCGTGCGTATGATTGTCATTGAGGTTTACCTTCGTGCAGGAGCCCTTCGACGGACAGAATGCTTGCCTGGCTGACGGCCGCTCGACGGCCGGCTCCGACGGCCGTGCTTGTTCTGAAACCACGCGGCACAGACCTGCCGCTCGATGGGTCGAATAACCACTTCCCCGATCCGCACAGGCCATACCCCGACAACCTGCCCTCCAGCCACCTTCTTGTCATGTTGCATGGCGCCCCAGAGGGACGTAAAGGATGGCTGTGAGACCTGTTCGGACAACCCGGCACGTCGCACCAGACTTCCGATCCGCTCGACCACGTCTCGCCCGCACAGACCCATGTGACAAGCCAAATCCGCTTCTAGCACCAATCCGATCCCAACCGCTTCACCATGAATCAATCCACGATAGCCTGCGAGTGACTCCAGTGCATGTCCGATCGTGTGGCCGTAATTGAGGATGCGTCGGTGGTCCGACTCCCGCTCGTCTGCGGCCACCACCTGTGATTTGATCTCGCAGGATCGTTTAATCGTGTGGATCACCGGCTCCTCTTTGAGTTTCAACAGCGCAGGAATTTCCTGCTCCAGAAAGGCGAAGAATTCCTGGTCGGCGATAATGCCATATTTGATCACTTCAGCTAAACCGGCAATCCACTCGCGCCGTGGCAGGGTGCGCAGTGTGAGCGGGTCTATCAATACTGCGCGCGGCTGGCAAAATGCCCCGATGAGATTCTTTCCCAGCCGATGGTCCACACCGGTCTTGCCCCCGACACTGGAATCTACTTGAGCTACAAGTGTTGTCGGCACTTGCACGAACGGAATTCCTCGTTGATAGATCGCGGCAGCAAAACCGGTAACATCGCCGATGACTCCACCACCGAGGGCCAGCAACAGGGACTGACGTTCGAACTTGTTCCTGGCTAACACATCCAGGATCTTGGCTATTGTGCTGAGCGTCTTCGTTCGCTCTCCCGGAGGCAAGATAATCGGGGTGGGGTCGTATCCCGCCTTGCAAAGCGAGCGGAGAGTCCCGTGAAGATATCGACTTGCTACATGTCGATCTGTCACAACCCCGATCTTCGGAGAAGTCGTAAGGGCACTGAGCCTGTCACCCACTGTCGCAAGCAAACCAGGATGAAGGACGATGTCGTAGCTTCGCTCCCCCAGGGCCACCGGCACAATCTGTTCTACCCCAGTGGTCATACTCAAAGACGGACTCTCTTGACCAAATACATCACTGGTCCGTCCAATTCTTCTTGGATAGAAATGCCTGGATTCACGAACCACTTTGCCGGCGGTGATGATGAATTGCGATGGCTGACATCGGGAGGGATGGTACCACAACGGTCCAGAAACTAGAAGGTTTTCAGATACACCTCCAGGCCGAAGGGTCGCGTCTCACAGGCTCAGACGTACCTCTTTAGACTTACGATAGCCCCCATAGCAGCCTACTCCGCCTAAGCAGTCACTTCGGCTAGAAGGCCGGAAGCTGCGGGATATCACAAACTGATCAGATTAGAAATACGCAGCGGACTGGAGAGTATCACCGGAGGATCGAAATGACGCACCAATCGCGACGGCTCCTCCCCCTGATCTCCCTATCAAAAGAAGAGCTCGAAGGTTCGCTCTTAACTCTTCACAATACTGGGGGTCAAGAAAATAAGCAGCTCTTGTTTCGCAACATTTTCGGTCTTCTGCTTGAAGAGCCATCCTAGAACAGGCACGCGAGAAAGATAGGGGATGCCGACCACGGTGTTGTTCTGCGTGTCGATAAAGACCCCGCCGATCACCATGGTCTCGCCATCGCGAATAATAACCTGGGTATTGGCTTCCCGGCGATCAATACTTGGACCAGCCGGATTGCTTCGTGCACCGACGGCGTTTCTAGTTGCACGAACCTTCATCATGATCTGCTTACCCACTTCCTTGGGATCTCGCGAGGTAATCTGAGGAGTTACATTCAATTCCAAGTTCGCATCCACAAAGGTCGTCTGAGTTCCCTGGAGGGAGGTCGTCTGGAACGGGATTGACTCCCCCTGTGAAATCTTGGCTTCCCGTTTATCCAAGGTCGTAACCTTCGGTGCGGCGATGACTTTACTCAGACCAAGCAACTCACCTGCCGACAACCGTATATCCAACAACGCTCCATCTGCTTTCCCAATCGTAAACCCGACACCTGGAGTCGACGTCAAACCACCGACTGTGGCGGGAAGATTGACCAGGAAATTTGATACTTGATTCCCAAATGGTCCGGTAGTACCCGACTTGAAGTTCGCTACCGCCCCCCCCGCGAGTTGGTTCACATTCTGGATGCCCCACTGAACCCCCAGCGAACGGGAATAGGTCGTGTCCGCCTGCACGATCCTCGCTTCGATTTGGACTTGGGGCACTTCGAGATCGAGCCCGTCAACCAGCTGTTTTATCACCGCCATCTTGCTTTCCGTTTCTCGGACGATTAAGGCATTGGACCCCAGATTCATTTGCACTAACCCTCTAGGGCTTTTAAACTGCATAAGGGACGTCATGATTTCCTGCGCTGGCAGATTCCTAATATAGAACACCCGATCGACCAGTTCTTCTGCATTCAGCTTGGCAGACTTCGACTGCGCTAATTCAGTCTCCTGTCTGGAAATGTTTGCTAACGAATCGATCCACAGAATATTGCTCTGCCTGATTTTGCCTAACCCATTCATCTTCAAAATCATATCGAGCGCCTGATCCCAGGGCACACTCACGAGCTTCATCGTGACCTTACTTTTGACCCCTTCACCGACAACCATGTTAAGGCCACTTACTTCGGCAATGAGGCGCAGCACATTACTGATGTCGGCCTGCTGGAAATCGAGCGAAATACGCCGACCGACATAACGGGTTTCTCCGACAACCAAGTCCTCCTTTGGCGTGCTTTTCTCACCACCATCTACCTCTACCTCAGAAGTCATCTGAACAGGACGTACATGAAATTTCGTTGAAGACCGATGAACCGTAGCCATTGTCGGATAGGCTGATCGAGAGGTGACATCCGCCTGGCCTGGCAGCTTGATAAGATTCCCTGATTTTATGGTTTCGACCGCCTCGCCACGGTCCGAGTTAGTATCGATGCCTCGATCCATACCGGGGCGTTCCCGAATAATCACAACAAGATTCGCCCCTTGCGGTTCAACCGAGTAGGCAGCCGTGCCGGCAAGATCCAATACTACCCGTACTCTATCGGTATGATAACCCAGACGCACTTGCTTCAACATCTGGTGATTTACCGATATGACTGACTTATGTATGGCGGAAGCCACACCTGGAATTTCGATCATAAGGCGCCGCTCATCAAGACGTGTCACCTCGTGGGCCAGCCTGCCATCCCCCGAGATGATGACACGGATGTCATCTATGCCACGCTGGACATCTATGCGGGTCAGGGTTTGTGCCAGATCTCCCTCGATGCGAGAGGACATGCCTGAATCGACATTAGGGATGTCAGTTGACGCCTCTGTCGACGGTATGGCCATCGGGACACTGAGCGCTCCGACCGCCGAGAGCACGCGAACAAATGCTGTAGTTGTTGTGGTTAGCTTAGGTGTCATTCTGCGCCCTCTTTCGGGTGAAGGAGCTTCACATATTCCCGCTCCTGTTTGCTCCCATACACATCTGTAAACCGTTCTTGCACCACAATACCTTTCTCCGTCACGGCACTCACCACGCCATTATTGGGGCCGATACGCGTTCCTCGACGCACCGAATATCCATTTCCATCTGGAGTCTGAACCATAGCCGTATACCCATAGGCCCCCCATATCACCGCGATCAGGTTCATCTCAGTGAGCCCAACACGCTGGAGCGGAGGTAGCGTGGGGTCAATCGGCCCGAGCCCCAACAGTTGCAATACTGGTGTGAACGGATCACGCCGCCCGGAAGGGTCATAGGAGCTAACGCTCACCGGCTCCAACATCGAATTGGATGCACCTGGTTGAGCACTCCCATCGCCGACTGCCGCGGCTGTCATTGGTGATGATGCGTGCCTCGGCACGTCGTTGAGAGAAGGGACTTTTAAGGAATCTTGCCGCATTGGGCTAATTTGTCGAACGTGACCACTTATACCTGTCTCAGCAAAGCCCAGGCCAGCTGCGACGACCAGGCCGGCACATCCAATTAGAGTCATGCTTGCTGTCTTCATGATCAACCGCCAGTTCTCACAGGTGGCATTCACCGCTCATGGCCTCACAGACATCTAAGACTTTGCGCCCTATTTCTTCTGGGGAGTCGCCGGAATCGCCGCAACCAGCTTGGCTTCCTCTGGTGCCGCATAGGCGACAAGGTCAAACACAGTCTGTGTGACAACACGTCCTTTCTCAAACTTTGGGGCGCCCATCTTGAGACCGGACACAGTCACAATCCGAGGCATCGCATTGATTCGATCGAAAAATAAGGCGGCGGTATGGTAGCCGCCGGAGACCTCTACGTTCACGGGCATCCGCACAAAGAGCTTCGATGGATCTTCGCTCTTGCCGCTTGGTTTCCACAGCTTAATGTCGAGTCCTAGACGAATCCCCAAGTCTGATACCTGTTTAAGCAACATAACTGCCTCCTCTTCAGGCGGCAGCCGTTCTTTCTTTTTTGCAAGCTCAATCTCTAGTTGCTTACTGGCAGCGATGAGTTCATCAAGATGCTTGACTTTAATGGTCAACGTTTGAATCTCGCTGTTGAGCATGCCGATCGCTCCCTGGAGCCCTGCAATCTCCACAGATTTTGGTTCAGCGACATAGTAATAGAAGCCAACGATAATCCCAGCAAGAACCATAACGAGAAGCCCCAACTTCTGAACCAACGGGATCGACCGCAATAGGTCAAGATTCATGGAGGGCAGCTTCATCATTCTTACCCTTTGAGGCGGAAACCAAGTTTAAACTGGTAGATATTGAGTTGGCTTTCCACCGCAGCGCGACTTTCATGAAGATTGATATTCGAAAAATAGTCGGTACGGCGCAGGTTGTTCACGAATTCCACCACATCATCGTTGGTCGCCGCACGACCTTCAAGATCGATTTCCTTCCCGGTGACCGCGACTCTCACGAGCCACACTTTCAGCGGCTCGAGGCTCTGACTAACATGGTCGAGCACCTTGACGGGGCCAACACGTGACTTTTCCAACTCATCAATAATACGATTTTTGTCTTCTAGTACTTTTTTCCGACTTTCAAAATCGGAAACCTGCTTCACTTGTTCCTTCAACTGCGCGACCTGCTTCTCCTTATCAAGCTTTTCAGTTTGCCGCGCGTCTAGCTCTTCATCGAGCGAGGCCGAGTACCACCAACACCCCGCCAAGGTAATGAACAACAGTCCCACACCTAGCAGTGCCTGCGCCCTGACATCATACTGAGGCTTCGCCTTATGCCCTTTGGGCCCTGGCAATAAGTTAATACGAATCATCGATCCCCTACCGTTCTAAGAGCCAATCCAACTCCCACGGCAGCCAGCGGGGCTAATTCGGCTAACGTATTCTGATCGAAACCGGTCCCCGAGGTATCGATTTCACTGAACGGATTCGCCACCTCGACCACAGCCTGCATTCGATCCTTCAATTGCGTAACCAGACCCTTGACCTGAGCGCCCCCTCCGCATAAGAGAACCTGCTGAACGTCCGCATCCGGCATAGTTGATTTGAAATAATCAATGGTCCGTGCAATTTCCGACGCAACCTCAGCGTTGACACTATCGACGACCGTGGTTAGTGTGGCCTGATTGCTCCCCGCCGAATGCTCGTTTTTTTTCGTTTCCTCCGCCTCTTCGTAGGACATGCCCATTTCTCGCTGAATGGCTTCCGTATAGCGATTTCCCCCGATAGGAATATCACGTGTGAATAGCGAGGTGCCGTTTCGAACAATATTGATATTCATGACACTGGCGCCAATATTCACAAGCGCGGTCGTATCCTCCTGCGAGACTGGATAGTTGATCGCGTGCATGTTTTCGATCGCAAAGGCATCCACATCCATGACGATCGGAAACAACCCTGCCCCTTTGACGAGTTCGGTCAGCTCATTAATCTTGTCTTTCTTGGCCGCAACCAGAATGATCGACATCTCTCCCTGCATATCGCCCGCAGCATCGGAAGTGGGCAATACACTGAAGTCGATGTTCACCTCATTAATATCGAAGGGGATATACTGCTCCGCGGCCAGCCTCACCTGCCCCTCCAACTCCTCATCTGGCATCGGCGGAAGGCTGATCTTTTTAATAATGACCGCATGGCCTGAAATCGATACGGCGACTTGTTTCACCTTGATCTTTGTTTCCTCGAACAAATCCTTTATCGCAGACACCACACGCCCCTCATCCATCACCGTACCGTCGACAATGACTTCCGGTTCGAGTGGTTTAAAGCCAAACTTCTGGAGAGTGTACCGCCCTCGGTTTTCCTTCAACTGGACAAGCTTGATACCACTCGACCCGATATCCAACCCGACGAGCTGCCGCTTTGGAGCGAACATTGAGAATAGATCGGTTTCGGCGAGACTCTTGAATGAACTCAACATACGTGCCTCTGACTGTACATGACTATCTGCGCAAGACAAGTCTTTATGTGAATTTTGCGCGGACGGTTACTCATGACCATTCTCCACATACTTAAATGTCCCAGAGAAGAAATGACTAGCGAGACCCTTCTGGCTATTCACCTGCGTTCCGCCTTCCATTCCGTATTCCCGTGCGAGAAGCTGTTTAGGCCTGAATGACACACGATACGCGTCTGATCAATGTGTCTACACTGCGGATTGGCATCATACATGTGCTAACTATAGTCCATATGCTCTACCTGTCAAGCAAACCGCTTTTCGTGCACATACATGGAGGACAAGACCGAATGTATAGTGGTGGGAGGACGCGCCGAATAGTTACGTGGGTTATTGCCGATTGAGATCGCGATGAGTGACGGTCACTTGATATCCAAGCATTGAAAAACTTTCTTGGAGTCGGCCGGCAATTGCCACAGACCGATGACGTCCGCCGGTGCAGCCAATCCCAACATTCACATAGCTGCGGCGTTCTCGCTCAAAGAGAGGAATGAGGAATTTGAAGAGGCCTTCCAGCTGCACAATGAACGTGATGGCGTCCGGATCGGCCAGCACATAGGTCCGCACCTGCGGGTCTTCCCCAGTCAATGGTTTGAGGTCTGGAATGAAGAACGGGTTCCGCAAGAATCGGACGTCAAACAGGAGATCAATATCGTACGGCACACCGAACTTATAGCCGAATGTCACAAGCGAGATGGTCAATCGGGACGGCGTCCCCTCCTGTCTGAACTGCCGATCCAACAACTCTCGCAACTCATGCACCGTCAAATCTGAGGTATCAATAATACGGTCGGCGTGGCGCCGCAGGTCGGCGAGACGTTCCTTTTCGGCCCGTACTCCCTCCAGTACCGGGAGATGCGGCAGAAGTGGGTGTGGCCTCCGAGACTCCGAGAATCGGCGAACCAACACCTCTTCGCGAGCTTCAAAGAATATCAACTCAACCGTATGACCGAGCGCTTTCACGCGCTTAAGAACCCCTACAAGGTCGGAAAAGAACACGCGCTCCCTGACATCGATGCCGAGTGCGACATTCTTAATTTCTCCTCCTTGCTGATGACACAGTTCAACAAAGGTCGGCAGAATGGCCGGTGGCAAATTATCGATGCAGAAATACCCGACATCTTCAAAGCACTTGAGCGCATGCGATTTCCCTGAGCCAGAAAGACCGCTGATCACAACCAAATTAAGCGCAGCCATGCCTGTCTGCCCCTTATGGATCGATTAGGACCACTCGATGGCGATCGAGACGCTGTAGGATCTGCAATTTTCCAGAAGGTCGCGCAGTGAATACCACTAGCGAACCAGGTAGAGGGTCTAGCCGGCGCTTCGCATCCTCCAAAGTCAGAACCACCTTGGCTGGACAAACGACTTCAATCTTTTCCCCTTCCTCTTCCTTGGGAATAGCCGAACGCAGAATCTTCCGAACTGATCGATTGGTCGGTTCTTTATGATCAGCCCGGCGCTCCTTGTGTTTTCGTATCTGAGTACCCAAGCGGTCTACGAGTTGGTCGATCGTCGCATACATTTCCCGCGTCGAAGCTTTTGCCTGAATCCGTCTCCCTTGTATCGTACAGACGACCTCCGCATTATGCTGAAGTTTGCTCACACCCAGGATCACTTCCAGGTGACTCAGCTTCACTTCATAGCGTACGAACCGCTCAAACCGACTTTCAATATGCTGTTTGAGCGCCGACGTGATAACAAGGCGACGTCCTGTAATTTTCATCGATATTTTTCCTTTCAAGCTGATTAGCCTCGGCCCTCGGCATTCGATTATGATTGTTGGATCTGAGCATCTACAACATCAGGGAAGACACCGGATAGGAGACAACGACAAGCGTAACTGAACAGAGAAGGTCTAACAGGCTGCAGAAAATCTATATGGGCACACTAAAACGTCGATGATTCGCATGCGTGGGGCCAGCGCAGTCTCCTTTGTCATCTGATCTAGTCGGCACTCTACTGCAAACAAACCAGACAGACCGAACGGATCAAACGAATGAGACAGACCTGACACCTATTCGGCATCCCATTAAAAAAAACGTTTGCGCTGAGTGGCGGAGGGAATATGTTCTTCCGCTCGATACTTGGCCACCGTCCGTCGCGCGATCATAACTTGCTGTGTGAGCAGCCGTGCAACAATCTCTTCATCTTTCAGGGGGTGGCTCGCGTCTTCCTCCGCCACCATTTTCCGAATCATCTCTCGCACCGTCACGGACGACATCATGTCGGAGGGCTGGTCCGCTCGATGTAGGCCAGCGTTGAAGAAGAATTTCAGCTCCAGCATTCCCTGCGGGCAATACATATACTTGTTCGCCGTCACTCGACTGATTGTCGACTCATGCATCCCGATATCCTCAGCGACCTGCTTGAGCACCAACGGCTTTAAATGCTGCACACCTTTTTCAAAGAACTGCTCCTGAAACTTCACAATACTCGACACCACCTTTACGATCGTCTTATTCCGCTGCTCTATACTGCGAATAACCCATTGCGCCGCCCGCAGTTTTTCGTCCAGATAGGCCTTCGTCTCCGCCGATCCGCTCTCTCCTGCCCCCATTAATTGCTTATAGAACGGGCTAATCCTCATACGAGGCAGTCCATCGTCGTTCAGTAGGACCACCCACTCCCCTTCGTTCTTGACAACAAACACGTCAGGGACTATCACATAATTCTGAGTGTTCGTAAACGGTCTTCCCGGCTTGGGCTCAAGCACTTCGATGACCTTGGTCGCCTGGAAAACCTCTTCTACCGTGACATCCAAGGCTTTCGCGATCTTCGCATACTGTTTTTTTTCCAAGTCTTTGAGATGGTGCTGAACGATGGCTTCAACAATCGATCCCTTCAAGGCGCCTGGTCGAGCCCCTAACGACCCCATCGGACTCTTCCCCAAATGTCCGATTTGTAAGAGCAGGCATTCTGCAAGGTCTCGTGCCGCCACGCCGGTAGGATCAAAACTTTGAATATCCTTCAAAACTGACTCCGCTTCTTTCTCGGGAAAGTCGGTCCCTCCAACCATCTCTGCGAGAGACATGCGCAGGTACCCATCATCGTCAAGGTTACCGATGATCAACCGCCCAATCTCCTTTTCACGATCCGATAAACCGGAAAACGACAGCTGCCAGAGGAGATGGTCTTCCAAGGACGTGGCTTTCGCCATGGTTTGTTCATAAGATGGAAACTCATCCTGCGAGAACGACTGAGACTCGGATCCTCCTATCCGACGATCGCTTCCAAAGTATTCTTCCCAACCAGCCGCTGAGGCCTCATCCGGCGTATCCCGTTCTTCCGGAGTCGACTCTTCCGCATTCGATGGCTCACTGTTCGCCGATGCCGCCGCATCTTCCGCCTTTTCCTCTGCGGTTTCGGCCTCAGTGTCCTCTGCCTCAGTAGGGAGATCCTCCAAGAGTGGATTTTCCATCAAGTGCTGCGTGAGGCTCTGCTGGAGCTCGAGTCGCGACAACTGCAGCAGCTTAATCGCCTGCTGCAACTGGGGAGTCATGATCAGCTTTTGACTCAGTCGAAGATCTAGCCTGAGCTTCATATGCACACACCCTTACGCGTCATAGCTTGAACCGTTCTCCTAAGTAGACGGCGCGCGCCCTCTCACTCTTGACGATGGATTCAGGAGACCCGGCCTCAAGAATCAACCCTTCGTTGATGATGTAGGCCCGATCCGTAATGGACAACGTCTCTTGGACATTGTGATCGGTGATCAAAATGCCGATCTCTTTTTCTTTCAATCGGGTGATAATTTGTTGGATGTCGGCAACGGCAATTGGGTCGATCCCTGCAAAGGGTTCGTCGAGCAACATGAAAGACGGGCTCGTGGCGAGCGCCCTCGTAATTTCCAGCCGCCGACGTTCCCCACCCGACAACGCATAGGCCATGCTCGTTCGAATATGGGAGAGATCCAGTTCCTTGAGAAGGGCATCGACCCGGTCACGACGCTCTGCCCGAGAGTAGTCGAGCATCTCAAGAATTGCCAGAATATTGTCTTCAACCGACAAGCGTCGAAATACAGATGATTCTTGGGGAAGATACCCAATTCCTTTCCGCGCGCGTTTGTACATTGGCAGATCCGTGATCACCTCATCCCCGAGCGAGATCGCCCCTTCATCAGGCTGGCACAGACCGACGATCATGTCGAAAATGGTGGTCTTCCCAGCCCCATTGGGTCCCAGCAAGCCCACGACTTCACCGGCGCGGACTTCAATCGAAACGCCTTTCACGACCTTGCGTGCGCGAAAACTTTTCACCAATCCCGTTGCACGTAAGCAGATGCCGTTGACATTGTTCACCGGGAAGCCACTTTGCGGCTTATTTCCCTCGACCGTCTCGATCACTTGGACACTTTCCCATCCGGCTCGATCCGGACATGCGAGCCTCCTTCCACCACACTCCGATCCTCTGCCAAAAACATCGTGATTTGTTTACCGCTGACTCGTGTTCCCTTCTCCCAAGCCACCGGGTCACCAGTCAGGACGATTTTATCTCCGTCATGGTAGTAGATGGCTTTTTCGCAGGTCGCACTCCCTGAATCCTTCTCAATTTTCACTCGTCCGGTCGCTTCAATCTGGTTGACCGAACGATTCGACACACCCGGCACGGCATCAGGCCCTTTCGATGGTGCGGCGCCTTTAACGGCCCCACGCCCCTTCTGGTCATCACTCGCGGAAGCGTCTTGAGCGCGAAACATGACCACCATGCGATCGGAATAGACAACCAGCGCCCCACGGGTCAGCACAACCGCCCCCTCAAAGACCGCTTGGTTATCCTGATTTTTTACGGTCATCTTCTTGGCCGTAATGGTCGTGCTGACCGCTTGATCGGCACCACCTTTGGGAATAGCGGCGTCAGCCGATTCGCTCAATGATGCCATCCCAAACGGAAATACATTAAGAAGCAGGAGCCAAATCCACATGTACGTCCTCAAGTACTTCAAATTCCTCGTTATCCAAATGCCCCAACAGTCCACGCCCGGTCACCTCTAACCCATGCCCAACGATACGGACGGGATCTTGCGTGCGGATCTCTCTCGTCTGATCCGTCCACGCCAGATGGTTGGTATAGATCACGTAGCCGCTCTCGGTGTAAATCACAAGGGGCTCTGATCGGTTCGCGAGCACAAAGTTTTTCGTCTCCGTATTTAATGTCCCTTCATCTCCGGTCACCGTCAATTCTCTTCCCTGCTGGCCGAACAGTGTGACCGCAACGACATGGAGCATCGCCCGCTTGTCCCGTTCAAAGAGCCGAGCCTCTTGCGCCTGCACCTGCCATTGAACTGTATCGCCCTTCGTTTGGGTGAACGTAAACTTGGAGATCGTCGCATCAGCTGTGTTCATGGAGCCGGGCGCCGCTGCCGTCGGAGTAAGAACCGTTGTCGAATTGGTCACAAGCAGGTATGCAAGGAAACAGGCCAACACCGCACTGAGCGCTAACAAACCTCTTCGTGCCCAGCGTTGCCACACGTTGTCCCTGCTTTCCTATCGATTAGCAAGATGAAGACTGGCACGATAGTAGCATGAGCTTAATATCAAGTAAACGTAGAGCCTCTTCCAATACAAGATGAGTCTGAAGCCGGGTTGTATTTCCAACGAGCAATGAATCCGAGCGGCTGCCGTTCTGAATCGGTCATGATGCGAGGCATGGTGATCGACAGGGAAGAAGCACGGCTCTACACGATTGCGCATGTCAAAGCGTTTCTGGACGGGACCACGGAGGGGGCCTTTCGCGTCCCCAAGACGGAGCGGTATCAGTTTATCGAGCGGGTGCTCACGCAGTTTGGCTAGGCGCAACACGGGCGGGTCAACCGTGGCGTCCTACTCCGCTATCTGGAGCGCATGACCGGGCGCTCACGCCAACAGGTGACCAGGCTGGTGCGACAGTCCCGCCAGAGTGGGACTGTTGTCGGCACGGCGCACCCAGGCATGCGTTCCCCCGCCGCTTCACCGCCACGGACGTGGCCATGCTGGCTGAAATGGATGCGCTGCATGGCACCGTGTCCGGCCCGGCCACCAAGAAGCTGATGGCACGCGCCCTCCTGCTCTTTGGGGATGCGCGGTTTGAGCGGCTGGCGGGGATCTCGGTGTCCCATCTGTACAATCTACGCCGCGGGACATCGTCCCAGCGCACGCGGCGGCACTGGACCAAGACGCGGCCTACCGGTGTGCTCATCGGCCAGCGCCGCGCCCCGCAACCCAACGGCTCGCCAGGCTATATCCGCATCGACCGTGTGCATCAGGGTGACCCAGACGGGGTGACGGGGGGGTATCATATCAATGCGGTGGATAGCGTGACCCAGTTCCAACTCGGATGCCATCGCGTGACGGATCAGCGACCATGAGGCAAGGCAACAGAACCCATTTGGAAAGAAGAGAGATCGTGATCTGTCGAAAGGCTTCTGCATACACACCTGCCGGAGTGCTGGCCTTGGGATCGGCAAACACGGCTCGCCAGCGATTCAATCCCAGAACTCCTCCCCATAGTGTATCGTTGTCACCTGACAACCGTGGTATTGATCTCGTCCGTTGCGTCCGGTTCGTCACAAAATAGTACGTCTTTGACTCCCAAGACGCCTCCGGAACGGAGAGCCTCCTTTCTTTTCACTTCTGCCATCCGCTGCTCCGTCAACGCGAATAATTTCGATGACCGGCCACCGTTCGTCACGACGACGGAAATAATCACAGCCATAGACTCCACCAGTTTGGCGAACGTCCCGCCCATGCCGAATTCCATATCATCCGGATGAGCGTTGAATGACGTTGTTGTGGCTCATGGTCAAGGCGTATCTATTAGACTTCAGGGGCTACCTGCTGCTCAGCGTGATAGGAACTGCGGACTAGCGGGCCGGATTCAACGTGGGTAAAGCCAAGGGCCTTCCCCTCCTCTTTTAACAGAGCAAACTCGCTGGGATCGTAGAAGCGCGCAACAGGCAGATGCTGCCTGGTGGGTTGGAGATATTGTCCTATGGTCATGATGTCGCAGCCGACGGAGCGGAGGTCGCACATGACTTCTCGGGCCTCGTCCAGGGTTTCTCCCATCCCGAGGATCAGTCCAGACTTGGTGCGCATACCCAATTCCTTCGCCTTGTCGAGTAACTCGATCGATCGCTGATACTTTCCCTGCGGTCTGATTGCCGGAAACAGCCGCCGGACGGTTTCGATGTTGTGATTCAGAATTTCAGGCATTTCTGCACAGACCATCGCGAGAGCTGTCTCATTCCCTTCAAAATCCGGAATCAAGACTTCAATCGTGCAGCCTGGGCTGAACTGTCTGGTCTGCCGGATCGTTTCGGCAAAGATCGCGGCGCCGCCATCTTCCAGCTCATCCCGGTTGACCGATGTAATGACGGCATGTCTGAGGCCCAATGCCTGGACCGCCTCTGCGACGCGACGCGGTTCTTCATGATCGATCGCTGGCGGTCGGCCTGTTTCGACTGAACAGTAGTGGCAACGTCTGGTGCAGATGTCGCCCAGGATGAGGAATGTCGCGGTGCGAGCGTTCCAACATTCCCACCGGTTCGGGCATCGCGCTTCTTCGCAAATAGTATGGAGCTTGAGCCGGTCCATCGTCTGCTTGATGTCGAGGTAGTCCGGACCGGTTTTAGCCTGAACTTTGAACCAGGGCGGGAGGCGCCTGGAAGATCTGATGGCTGATGGCTGATGGCTGATGGCTTGGGACGAGTCAGAGGATAAAGATCGGATCTGATCGAGTGGGATAAAGCTCATGGAGTCTCCTTGGATGGGAGTAACTCCGAGGGGTGTTCAAGGATGTGTTTGAACTCCTTCAGAAAGCCGGCCCCCTGCACACCATCCAGCGCCCGGTGGTCGCAGGATAATGTCACCTTCATGCGCCGGCCCGCCTTGACCGTGCCGTCTTTGACGACGGGCACGTCGCGAATGGCACCCACAGCGATGGACGCTGCCTGTGGAGGTATGAGGATCGCAATGAAGTTTTCCACGTCGAACATTCCCAAGTTTGAGATCGAGAACGTGGCATCGGAGTATTCGTGCGGCTGCAAGCGTTTCTCCCTGGTCCGGTCGATTAGTGTCCGCGATTCAGCCGAGATCTCGTCCAGCGACTTCACGCTGCAATTGCGAATGACCGGTGTGATCAAGCCGTCATCGATGCCGACGGCGATGCCGATATCAATGCGTGCATGCCGCCTGATGGCATGGCCGGTGAACGACACATTGATATCCGGATGGCGGGTGAGTGCAATCGCTGCGGCTTTGATCAGCAAATCGGTGACGGAGGGATGCGTTGTTCGGTTACGTTTAAGTTGATCGCGGAACCGCTCTGCCTGCTCCATATCGATTTCGCTCGTCAGATAAAAGTGCGGCACCGGCGCTTTGCTCTGTGTCGTCGCTCGCGCGATGGCTTTTCGCATCTGGCTCAACGGCTGGTCCGTTTCGGCCTGCAGCATCGGCGGCGCCGTGGCGTTTTCGACATCCTCTTCCACGATTCGTCCGCCAGGACCGGTTCCAGTGATGGTGGAGAGATCGATTCCCCGATCGATAGCAAGCGCTTTCGCGCGGGGTGAGGCGATAAAACGAGTTTCTTCTGAACTCGCGGGTGCGGTGGGTGCCGGACCGGCAGCAGGAGGAGCGCTTGTCCTCGTTCGGTCTCCGACCGACGGCGCTGCGCTGATCGTGTCGGTCAATGCTGAGGTGATATCCTCATCCGCTCCGCCGATGACGCCGATCAATGTTCCGGACATCACAGTTGCGCCGTCCTGCACCAGGATCTTGCGTAGGATGCCGGAGGCGAAGGCTTCGAGATCCATGATGGCCTTGTCGGTTTCGATTTCAGCGAGTGCATCCCCTGCCTGCACCTGATCCCCCTCGCGCTTTTTCCACGCAAGGAGGACTCCCTCTTCCATCGTGTCGGTTAATTTCGGCATCACAACGCGACTAGCCATAAAAGTCCCTCACGGATGCTGAAAAGGTCCCCCAACTTCGTTCTCTGGTCGACACAATCCTCAACGTAGCTCTAAAGCTACGCCTCTCCGGTTGTGTCATCCCCGCGGCCTTGCCCGGGAAAGAGGTGCGTCTTGGCGCGCCTAGGGCTGGGCGGGTGTAACCGCCGGCCTTTTTGAGCATCCTAAGAATTGGAGTTGTCTTTCAATCATCATCTCCATTTAACTGATAGCAGAGCGTCGAACCCACGCGAAGAACTTGCTGATCAATCCATCCGGCGTTTCAGGTTGCCTCGCTGGGTCTGGATACTCAATCCAAGGCTCCTGAGAACCCAAGTAGGTGCCCTTCCGGATGCTCAGCTGGCTGCGAAGCTGTGAGTAGCCCTGCCCTTGGAGCGTGCGAATTAATTCCTCCATCGCGGCCACTGGCGTGGCTTGTGCGATGGTTACCACGCGCGTCGCCTCATATTGCAGAATGGCTTGATATCCTCCCTCGGCTTGCTCGAACACAATTGGCCTATTGAAACCTCGTTCGCGTGCATCGAAGCCAGCCACTTGATGTTTCTCCTGTACTTGGTCTGGCATGAGCAGATTCCTGAAGATCTACAGGATGCTGAAAAAGTCCGCCAGCTTCGTTCTCGCATCGTTCAGACCCTCAACGTACCCCGGGGGTACGCCTCGGGCCTTCACTTGCTGCGGCCTTGCTGAACGGCCTTTTTGAGCATCCTGCGAGAGCCTTCATTTAAGCACTCTATTAGAGAGCCCGGAACACTCCCAAGAGATCGCTCAATGCAATCGTCTTGTTTCGCAGGATGGCGTGCTGCGCCTGCATCGGCTCCATCGCCGAGGCTCGCTCATGGCCGCCTTTCAGGATCGCGGCTCCGAGGGCGAGTACGTCCTTGCATTCCTTCTCGACTTTGCTCTTGACCACGGGATTCACCGCCAGGATGTCCGCCATCGTTGCGCGCGTTTTGGAGAGATGCGCGTGCAGTTCCTCGTCCGGGTATGTCTTCCTGGCTGCCTCATCGAGACAGCGATCAAGGTACTGCGTCAGGAACACATAGAGACGCACGAGTGTCTCCGTGATCTCGATATGACTGGGAGCCTGGGATTGTGACGACATGGGTAATCGTGCCTCCTTCGTTTACTGTGCGCCGCACACTGCTTTGACGGTTTCGATGACGCGCGCCTTGTCCGGGATGGCGGCATCTTCCAACGGGCGACTATAGGGCATCGGCACATCCTCGCCGGTGACGCGCTGGATGGGGGCGTCCAGGTAGTCGAACGCCGCCGCGTACACACTCTCAGCTATCTGCGCCCCCAGCCCGCAAAAACGCCAGCCTTCTTCGACGATCACAAGACGTCCGGTCTTTTTGACCGAGGCCACGATCGTTGGGAGGTCCAATGGTTTGAGGGTGCGG
Source organism: uncultured Nitrospiraceae bacterium (assembly GCA_963821465.1). GTDB lineage: Bacteria > Nitrospirota > Nitrospiria > Nitrospirales > Nitrospiraceae > Palsa-1315. The sequence continues at coordinate 131,761 of CAWGDV010000001.1, forward strand.
GGATCGATGACCTCGACCTCGATCCCCTCTCGGCTTAATTGATCGGCTGCCTCCAGCGCCAGCAGGAGCATCTTCGAGTAGGCGACGATCGTCGCATCGCGTCCGGCACGCTTCACCTCGGCGACACCGATGGGAATCGTGTACTCACCGTCTCCGACATCCCCCTTCGTTCCGTACAATAATTGCGCTTCGATGAAGATGACAGGATTGTTGTCCCGGATCGCACTCTTCAGCAGACCCTTCGCATCGTGCGGCGTGGCCGGCGCGATCACTTTCAATCCCGGCACGTGACAGAACCAGGCCTCCAGACTTTGCGAATGCTGCGCCCCTAACTGGTGCGCTGCGCTGCCAGGCCCGCGAATCACCATGGGCACCGACAGCTGGCCTCCCGACATGTAACGAATCTTAGCGGCATTGTTGACGATCTGATCCAATGCCACAATGCCGAAATTCATGGTCATGAGCTCGACGATGGGATGTAGCCCCGCCATGGCTGCACCGATTGCCAGACCCGTGAAGCCGGCCTCCGTGATCGGAGTATCCACCACCCGTTGCGGGCCGAATTCTTCCACGAAACCCTTGCTGACCTTGAATGCGCCCTGGTAGTAGCCCACTTCCTCGCCGATCAGAAAAATGCGCGAGTCTCGACGCATCTCCTCCCGCATGGCCTGGTTAAGCGCTTCCCGATAGGACATCAGCATGTGACAACCTGACGGCTGCTGAAACAGCCTTCCAGCGGCGTTCTCAGGTCGAAACAAGTCTCACCATACCCCAGAGGGTACGCCTCCGGTTGTTTCTCCCCTGCGGCCTTGCTGGCAAGCTGTTTGAGCAGCCGGTTATTCAGCCAGAACGTCATTGTAAAGCTCCGACGGGGCGGGAAATGGGCTCTCATCTGCGAATCTGACGGCGGACGTCACGAGCTTGCCGACTTCCAGCTCAAGCTGTATGAAATCGGCCTCGGTGCCTAGATTGTTGCTCAGGATCGTCTGCTTCAGCAATAGAAGAGGGTCGCGTTTGCGGTGATCCTCCACTTCTTCTTTGGTTCGGTAATGTCCGTGTGCCGGGTCGGACATTGAGTGGCCCATGAACCGGTAGGTCATCGCCTCGATGAAAAATGGGCCCTGCCCCGCGCGTGCCTGCTCGACGAGCTTGCGCATCGCGTCGCGCACGGCCAGCACATCCATGCCATCCACGCGCTCAGCCATGATGCCATAGGAGCGGGCCGTCCCTGCCACGTCCGCATAGAGTGCGATGGCCCGTTCAGCCGGCGTCCCCATACCGTAGCGGTTGTTTTCGCAGACGAAGATCACAGGAAGCTTCCACAAGGCCGCTAAATTGAGCGCTTCGTGTGCCTGGCCGCTTGGGATCGCCCCTTCACCGAAGAAGCAGACGGTCACGAGGTCGAGTGCTTGATACTTGGTCGCGAACGCGAGCCCTGTGGCAAGGGGAATGTGGCCTCCGACAATGGCGTAGCCTCCCATAAACCGGCGCGGGGCATCCACCAGGTGCATGGAGCCCCCTTTGCCCTGGCACAGGCCCGTCGCTTTGCCGAACAGCTCGGCCATCACATGGCCGGGATCGGAGCCTCGGGCAAGACAGTGCCCGTGATCGCGGTACGAGCTGATCGCGTAGTCATCCGGTCGAAGGGCGGCGATGGCCCCGACCGCAATGGCCTCTTCGCCGATATAGAGATGCAGGAATCCGGCAATTTTCGCGAGGGCGTACATCTCTGCCGATTTTTCTTCGAACCGGCGGATCAGCAACATTTGACGATAGAGGAATAGTACGTCGCTCCGTTCCATACTTGGCACTACCATGATAAAGAGCCTAGCCGAGCGAGACTAGCGGGACGGGCGAGACGAGATGGGAATCTAATCTGTCCACGTCGCGCCTTTTTCGCCTGTCTCGCGCTTTGCGCGCCACGGTCCATGGGGGCCGGTGGACTGCTCCGGCATCCTGTTAGAGTAACACCTTCACGTCGGTGCCTTCGACCAGCACGTCATTCCGATCTACTTTCGCTGCGGGATTTGCCATGCAGGTGCCGGTGGTCACCTCGAATTGCCAGCCGTGCCAAGGACAGGTCACCACGGACCCTTTAAGATCTCTCTCACCGAGTGGGACACGCCGATGGGTATCGATGGTGTAAAAGGTTCCTTCGACCTTAACCCCCCCGCGAGAGTTTTGCCGTTCACCTCTGCGACGATCCCGTGGCCCGGCTTTACATCAGCTGTGCTGGTCACTCGAACGAACGCTCCCATTGCCTATCCTGCCATTTCGTCTGTCAGTTATGTTTTCGCAAACGGGTTCTTAATCTTGCTCAGCAGGCTTTCGATCGGCGGAACTCCTTTTGCGGCGCCGTTCACTCCCGTAATAATTTTCTGTGCGATCTCCCGGAACGCCGCCGATTGCGGAGACGCCGGATCGGCCACGACAATCGGGTTGCCTGAGTCACCGCCGTCGCGAATCGCCGGATCGATCGGCACGCGACCGAGGAACGGGATCCCGAGTGTGGCGGCGGCCCGCTCCCCTCCCCCATGCGAAAATATTTCGGTCCGTTCACCGCAGTGGCCGCAGAGAAAGTAGCTCATGTTCTCCACAATACCAAGAAGCGGCACATTCACCTTTTTGAACATCATCATGCCTTTGCGGACATCGTGTAGGGCGACTTCTTGTGGAGTTGTGACGGTGACGGCCCCGGTCAGCGGGACCAACTGGGTAAGAGTGAGCTGTGCGTCTCCGGTGCCGGGCGGCAGATCGATCAGCAAGTAATCCAGTTCGCCCCACAACACATCTCGAAAGAGTTGTTGAATGGCAGTATGGACCATCGGCCCTCGCCAAACCACAGCGGTGTCTTCCGGGACAAAAAATCCCATGGAAATGAGTTTGACGCCGTGACTTTCGGCTGGAACGATCTTGCCGTCTTTCTGTTCCGGGGGCGTGCTCACGCCCATCATCATGGGAATGTTCGGGCCGTATATATCCGCATCGAGCAGACCGACCCTAGCGCCGGTTAAGGCAATGGCCACGGCAAGATTGACGGAGACCGTAGATTTGCCGACTCCGCCTTTTCCGCTGCTGACGGCGATAACGTATTTGACGCCGGGAATGAGGTTGTCTTTCCCGTGACCAGTCTGGGGTCCAGCGGGTTGTTCATCAGCCATGAAGTGCTCCTCCTCTACGTACACAGTCGAAATAAGACTGGCCCTCAGGCCAGCCACTCCATCATAAGCGAAGGACAGGGAGAAAGAAAATGGGGCTATTGTGCTATGGGCGATTGCGCAATGGGGGAATGCACAGCAGGAAAACGCAATAGTCCATCGGGAGAGTAGGTCGCGACGTGATTACCCGACGGTGGGGTCGTTGCGGCGAAGATTGCTTGCAAGCCCGATCAGTGAGAGCGTGTAAATGATCCACTTCGAAGGGTCGAAATTGTACCACTGCGGCCCGTTGCGATAATCGCGCGCGTACGTGTGGTGAAAATTGTGATACCCCTCGCCAAAACTGACGAAGGAGACCAGCCAGCTATCGCGGCTGCTGTCTTTTTTGCTGTAGGGCTGTGCCCCCACCATGTGACAGAGTGAATTGATCGTGAAGGTGGAGTTCAGCACCATGAACAACCGGAAGAGACCACCCAAGAGTAAGGCGCTGATACCCCCCTGCCAGCCACCGTGCCAGACGCCAAGGACAAAAGGGAGCAGAAGTCCCGTGACCACGATCGGCCAATAATAGCGATCTTGCCACATCACGACAGGGTCGCGGCGCAGACGGATCTCATATTTTTCCTTGCGATGGATGCTATTGTAAAAGAGCCAGCCACAATGGCTGTGCCAGAATCCCTTGCTCGCGTTATAGGGATCTTCTTCTTCGTCAGTCTTGGCATGATGGCGGATATGGTCGCTGCCCCACTTGAGGGCAGAATTTTGCAGTGCCCAACCGCCGGCGACGAGGATACCCGCTTTGACCCAGTTCGGACATTCGAAGCTCTGATGCGACACTAACCGATGATAGCCGACGGTGATACCCATGCCTGTGACGATGTACAGGACCAAGAACAGGCCCCAATCGAAGAGGCTGAACCCGTAATAGTAACCGTAGAGTGGGATGCCGACAATTGAGGCGGCTACGATGGCGCAGAATAGCGCAAAGTTTGCAAAAGAAAACGGAGCCTCGGCTGGTGTAGCTTCAGTTGTTGTCGCGAGCATTACCTCTCCTTCAGAGCACACACGTATCTCTCACTTTATGAAACCAGGGTTACAGGAGAGATAATATACTCTCACAGCATACCGAATTCATCAGAATGTTTCAACTAAATCCTCACAGTGTATACTGACAGTGCTTTTCCGTCTCACGACCAATGAGGTGCCAATGCCGGAGCGTTCCTCTTCCATCGAATCTAGTGTGTCCCGTATCGGTGAACAGCTCGCCCGTCTTTCTGCCGGGCGAACTCCGACGCTCTTTGAGGGCCGCTGGTGGTCGCATACGGCGCTCAACCTGGCCATGCATGACAGTCTTTTCAAGGCACAGCTGTTTCGATTCATCGATGTCCTGCCCTCGGTCACAGACGACGAAGAGGTGGTCAGGCTAGCTCGCGAGTACTTAGGTAATGCAGACACCGCACTCTTCGGCACCCAATGGGGACTCAAAGCCCTTTCCGCTACCAGCTTGGGGGCTCGGCTCAGCGGCAAGGCGATCAGAAGCCAGGTTGAGCATATGGCGCGTACCTTTATTGCTGGAGCGACAGTCGAGGAAGCGGCGCCGCGGTTGAGTGATCTTTGGCAACATGGGCGAGCCTGGTCGGTCGATTTGTTGGGTGAGGCCACCATTAGCGATCGTGAGGCTGACCGATACCGCGATCGCTGTGTGGAAGCCCTGTCCCTGCTCGCGCGTGAGGCAACCTCGTGGCCGTCCCTTCTCTTACTGGAGCGAGATCATCTCGGACCGATACCGCGGGTCCAGCTCTCGATTAAAATCTCCACCCTCTCTCCTCATCTTGACCCGATCGATCCGGAAGGAAGCTACCGTTCTGTGGTAGGGCGGCTTCGACCGATCCTCAATCTGGCCATGCGCCTCCCCGCGTCGTTAATCTTCGATATGGAACAAGCCGATACAAAAACCTTGCTGGTGGAGATCTTCACCAGGCTCTTCGCGGAGCCTTCCTACAAGGACTATCCCTATGCGGGTCTCGCGTTACAGGCCTACCATCGGGACACGGCACGTGATATCGAAGGGCTCCTAACCTGGGTCCGCCGGCGTGGGGTGCCCATTGCGATTCGATTGGTGAAAGGGGCCTACTGGGATTCGGACACCATCCGCTATCGGCAACGAGGCTGGCCTGTTCCTCTCTTTGAACATAAAGTGGAGACAGATGCCAACTATGAGTCGCTCACGTGTCTCTTGTTATCCCAGTCATCACTCATTCGACCGGCCTTCGGGACGCACAATCTCCGAACGCTGGCTTACATCGAGGCAGTTGCGGAATCGCTCAGGCTCTCTCCAGAGACCTGGGAATATCAGATGATCTTCGGCATGGCCGAGCCCTTTCAGCATGCGGTCACGCAGCAGGGGCGCCGATTGCGGCTCTATACTCCGGTGGGCGAGCTGCTTCCAGGCATGGCCTATCTCGTACGGCGGTTGCTGGAAAACACCTCAAACGAATCATTCCTTCGCAAGGAGTATGTGGAATCTCAACCGTTGAGTAGGTTGCTGGCTCCGCCCGCGCTAGAGGGGCTCAATCAGCAGCATCCCCTCGTATCTCATCACGCCGATGTCCAGGAGTTTCGAAACGAACCGCAGCGGAATTTTGCCCAAGCCGACAGCCGAGCGGCGATACAGCAGGCCCTGGTGACCATGCGGTCACAACTTGGCCGTCAGTGGTCTTCGTCAAGCGAGGGGCTGCGCCTGACGGGGCCTCTCATCGAGTCCCGCAATCCCGGACGTCCGGATGAAGTCGTAGGGCGGTTGTCCAGCGCGAGTTCGACGGATGTCGAACTCGCGGCGCGCCGCGCGGTTCAGGCACGGGAATTCTGGCGTGACATGACTACTGAACGGCGAGTGGACATCATGCGTGCGGCCGCCGCGCTTATGCGGACTAGGCACGATGAGTTGGCGGCATGGGAGATCGTGGAATGCGGGAAACCGTGGCGGGAGGCGGATGCGGACATCGCAGAAGCGATCGACTTTCTGGAGTTTTATGCGGCGGACTGGCGCAGGCTCGCTCCCCCGAGACGGTTAGGACAGGAACCAGGTGAACTGAACCAGCGTCTCTATAGCCCTCGCGGGGTGACGGCGGTCATCGCTCCGTGGAATTTTCCGCTGGCGATTCCCACCGGTATGGTGTCGGCGGCACTCGTGACTGGGAATCCCGTGATCTTCAAACCCTCCGAGCGTTCGCCAATGATGGGGTATTGGCTCACGGAGATCTTGCATGAAGCCGGTGTGCCTAAAGGAGTACTCTGTTGTCTGCAGGGCGGACCTGACATCGGACGTGCATTGGTGCGCCATCCCGATATTGCCACTATTGCTTTTACCGGTTCGAAAGACGTGGGACTCAGCATCCTGAAAGAAGCCGGTACTCTGATGCCGGGGCAACAGATGGTCAAGCGGGTACTGGCGGAGATGGGAGGAAAAAATGCGATCATCGTGGATGAGACGGCGGATCTCGATGACGCGATCACCGGAGTGGTTTTATCGTTCACCGGTTATGCGGGGCAGAAATGTTCCGCCTGCTCTCGGGCGATCGTGCATGCGGCGATCTACGATAGTTTTTTGGATCGCCTCAAAGAGGCGGTGCTGAGCCTGAAGGTCGGAAATCCGGAAGAGCCTGGCACGCAAGTTGGGCCGGTGATTGATCGTCGCGCGCAGTCGAAAATTCAGGACTATATCGAGATTGGGAAGAAAGAAGCGCGCCTGCTGGTGGAAGGAACTGTGACGGGATCAGGGTGGTATGTCGGACCGACGGTTTTTGCGGATGTGGCGCCGACACATCGTGTAGCCCAAGAGGAAATCTTTGGGCCGATCCTCTCAGTGATGAAGGCTGCGTCCTTTCAAGACGCGCTGACCCTGGCGAATTCGACAACCTATGCCCTCACTGGAGGTGTCTATTCGAGAAGCCCGGCCAATCTGGAATTGGCACGGCAACGATTCGACGTCGGGAATCTTTATCTGAATCGCCCGATCACGGGCGCGTTAGTCGGTCGTCAGCCGTTTGGGGGCCATCGACTCTCCGGAGTCGGAGCGAAAGCCGGAGGGGAAGAATACTTGACGCAATTCCTGGTCACCCGTGTTGTCAGCGAGCAAACCCTCCGTCGAGGATTCGCGCCGCCCGAGTGAGGCTTTCGGTGGCTTGATCTCATACGATTCCAGTTCTTCCATGATATCCGTGACCACGCCTCGGTCTTCTAACTGCGAGAGTTCCTGCCGCTCGACATACTTGACCAAGCCCACGCCCTTTGCAAACCAGGCGGTCATCACATCGGTCCCGACGGCTGTCCTCATCGCGCCAGAGAGGTGGATCTGCATGTGCATGCGCGCTTCCACCTTTACCGCATCCTTGAAGGTACCGGCCGGCACAGTGACCGAATCCTGCCCCACCACCGTGGCATCGCCTTGCGCATCGGCCTTTTCGTTGATGCCGTCACCATCCAGATCGGTGCCGAAGTCCAGCTCCTTGCGGTTGAATTGCGGAAAGGACGACGAGACCTTCATTGGGAAGCGCACGATCTGATAGGGCACAAGCTGTTTTTCAAAGGGCGTGCCCGGGTCTGAACCGTAATAGACGATGCCGACGCTATCACGGCGGTAGAAACTATCCATTGGGCCATGGTTGCCTGGATTGGCATCGTGGAACACGGTGACTGTCATGCCCTTGATAACTTTTGTGCCGGTGACTGAGGACACGTTGGAGAAAAACTTCTGTTCGATCGTTTGCAGAGGCCCTTCAGTAATCTGGCCACGATAGTGCCATTCATTCCCAATCTGATCGGGGAAATAGTCGGCGGACTGGGCAATGACGCTGGCATCTTCCGCTGCAAGGGACGCTGACCAGGGGGCACAACTGAGCAGCAGAACGATGCCCACGATGGGAGCCCTTCGATATTCTCGTCTCTTCAGCGGCATATACGAGATCCTCCATCGGTCATCGGTTGAACGATGTAGTGACCGTATCATAGCCATCCTGGAGGCGGCAAGAGAAGGAGAGCAGTTCCTGACCCGCATTTACAGGCTTGCCTTCATTCTATATCCAACCCATAATCCAGACCGTTATTTGGTGTGTCTTGTATATTTGGTTTCTCTGGTTGAACGAAACTAACCAGATGAACCAAACAAACCAGATAGACCAGAGAATCCAGATGAACCAAATAAACCAAAGAGATGCGGTGCTTGTGACCGGCGCGTCTGGAGGGATTGGTCGAGCGATCAGCCTAGCCTTTGCGGCGACCGGCTGGTCTGTCGGGGTCCATTATCATCGAAACAAGGCGGCGGCCGAAGACACGCTCGCATACGTAGTGGCTGCCGGTGGAACCGGAGTGCTCTACGAAGCCGATATTCGCGAGCCGCATGCGGTGCAACAGATGGTGGAAGCCTCCTACCGTCGGGTGCCAGTGCCGTTAGTGTTTGTCTGCAATGCCGGAATCGGAGGGAGTCATCTCCTGCTTCGACAGCACCAAGAAAACTGGGCCGAAGTCATCGCCACGAATCTGACGGGAACATTTCACTGCCTCCGCGCCATGGCTCCTCCCCTCCTCGCTCGCGGCGGTGGGTCAATCGTCGTGATTGGATCGCATGCAGGGTTTCATGGTTCGAGTGGACAGGCCGCCTACGCGGCATCAAAAGCCGGTCTCATCGGTCTGATGCACAGCGCAGCCCTTGAGTGGGGAGCGGGCAACGTCCGTGTGAATCTCCTCTTACCTGGCTGGCAGAAGACGGGGCTATCTGAAGGGGCCATGCGGGCAGATGAGAGCTGGAACGACCATGCGTTGGGTCGGCCACCTTCACGAGAGGAAGTGGCCAAGACGGTCTTGCATCTGGCGCAACTTGGCGATGTGTCGGGACAGGTGTGGAACTGTGATAGCCGGAATCTCTAGCAGAACGCTGAAAATGACCGCCAGCAGCGTTCTTCGCCTCGAAAGCATCCTCAACGTAGCCCACTTGGAGAACAAGCGGTCTTGACAGCTAGGGGTGGGCGGGAGAGAAATGCTACGCCTCCGGTGCTTTCATCGTCTGCGGCCTTGCTGCACAGCCATTTTGAGCATCCTGCGGGAGTAGAGGCCACCAAAGCATTTTTTATTCTGTCGGATTACAAATTATGCAACGAATTAAACGGCACGCGCACGATTCCGCTTCGCGAGGGATTTTTGTTACTGGGACTGATACGGGAGTCGGGAAAACGCTCGTCGTCTCTGCGCTCGTCGTATGCCTGGTTCAGCGGGGGATCGATGTGGGCGTCATGAAGCCGATTGAGACAGGGGTCGCGCGATCGCCCAAGGCTCAGTCTGATGGAGTGCGGTTGCGAAGAGTGGCTGGAAGCCATGATCCGATGGCAGAAGTGTGTCCCTATGTCTTTCGACTTCCAGTGGCGCCGCTCTCTGCCTCAGAAGAAGAGAGGACAACTGTGCAGGTGACAAGGATCATACGAGTCTTCCATGCCATGCGCCAGAAACATACACTGATGGTTGTGGAAGGAGTTGGAGGCGTCTATGTGCCAATTACACAGGCGTATAAAGTAGTAGACCTCATGTATAAAATGAAGTTGCCTGCCGTTGTAATTGGACAATCTGGCTTGGGAGGAATCAACCAGGCCTTGCTGACGATTCATGCGCTTCGCCTGCGAAAGATTCCCGTCGTCGCGTTGGTTTTGAATCAGCGTCGCCCTGTACAGACGAAGACCGCTCGTACACAGGAACAGTCGACCATGTGTCTCCTTCGACGACTTGCCGGAGTTCCCGTAGTAGGGCCCCTCCCCTACAGCCCTACCGTGAATCTGAATTGGAACGAGGGCTTGGCCCGTCTCGCAGAGACTGCTCCCATCACAAAACTGGCGAAGCTGGTCCTGGCATCTGCGCGAGGAACGATTTCACGGCGTGGCTAATATCCGGGGCCTTGAGGATTGCTGAGATGACCGCCACCCCATCAGCTCCCGCGCGCATGACCTCTCTGACCTGGTCGATTTGAATGCCACCGATTGCAAAGATGGGCAACGACGTGAGCGAGCGCATCGCGCGTAACCCCTCAAGCCCAACTACCGGGTCGTGGTCCTGTTTAGAGCCGGGTGTGAAGATAGGACCAAAGCCAAGATAGTCCGGCTTCCCGATAGTGGCTTCCCGCACCTGATCGGGATTGTGCGTGGAGATTCCGATCAGCTTGTCCGGTCCCATCACCTTCCTCGCTAAATCGAACGGCAAGTCTCCCTGTCCTAGATGCACACCATCGGCGTCCAGAGCCAGGGCCAAGTCGCAGCGATCGTTGACGATGAAGAGGGCGCCTGCCTTCGCAGCAGCGTGTCGGAGCGCCGAGGCCTCCACGTAGGCGTCCTTCATCGATGCGGTCTTGTTGCGATATTGAAAGAGAGAGGCTCCGGACTCAACCGCCATTCTCAACACCTCGACCAAGGGATGCTCAGAACAGACCGACGGATCGAGAATGACATAGAGGCCTGAGAGAGAATAAGAACGCGCGGCATTCATGAGGGAGACATTCTAACAGGAAGCTGAAAAAACCCGCCAGCGCCACCTAGCGGGAGGTCGGCACTGCACGTCGTGTGGCAAGAGAGAGGAACGTGACGGAAGCAGCGAATCGAGAAGGGCATAGATTCGACGGGACTGCGCTCAGGCAGGATCATTTCTTACTGCACGCCACTTTCCACAGAGTATGGTTGATGGTACGAGATACAACCGGTTCCCACTGTTGGACTTCGGTAGTACTGTACACTACGTTACCGCTTCCCATGTTGCCCGAGAACCACGTATACCCAAGCGTACGAGTGCGCTCTTCCGTACAATCGTATTCGTTGAATCGCTTCATAGACAACAGCGAATCACCCGCCACTGTTTGAACGGTTTTGTAGTCGTACAATTGCCACATCTTCGCCAGATTCTCCTTGCGGCGAATGGAGTCAGGATCGACGTACACCATTAATCCAGCTTCGTCGTCGCCGCTCGTCAACACCCATCCTGCATACACTGGTCCATGACTCAGCACCAGGAGTGTGATCAGCAACAAGAAACTCAAAAAGTAGGCCTGAGACAACTTGAGGAATGGACCAGCCTTGGAGACCACAGCGCATGGCGCAGGGAAGCGACCGAAGGGGCGAATCGTGAAAGGCATAGGGGCCCTCATAGGGTGGCGTATTCTAAGAGGGCCGAGATCGAGGATGCAAGATCAACGAGTAACGCTACGCAACTTGTAAGCGGGCTGGTATAGTTAACCGAAGAAACCTGTCGTCGAAGGAGGTATGCCCATGAAACCCCAAAATCCGGATGTCCAGCATGTGGGGGAGCGGGGTCTGTCGTCTGAGCCAGAGTCCATGCAGAAGTATTCGGATGAGGTGAGGGAACGGATTACGAAAAAAGCCTACGAACTCTATGAACAACGAGGGCGACAGACGGAGCGCGACGTGGAAGACTGGCTGAAAGCTGAGGAGCTGGTTCGCAAAGAGATGAATGACCGCCGTGCGGCTCCCTAACTCCCAGAACAGGGAGTGGGATGGAGCTTATTGCTCCTCTGTGCTCGCGCAACACGCCCCTTCACTACAGAAAAAGAATATGGCTGAAGCTCAGATTGAACACCGACTGATTCGACTGGGGGATCTTTTCGATCTTCAACCTCGAGTTAAACTTCAGCCTTATAATGAGACTCGCGCAGTGAAAAATCTACCAGACCTTCCCCGTTTAGTCCGCCTCGCTCCTCCTGCCTGTCTCGCGTCGTGGTTCCCTGGCGGTTCTTGAACAAACATGAAGGACAGGCGCCTAGCTGCGCAAGATGGACAGCTCATGGTCGTTGAGCCATGATCACCAAGCGTAGGCTTCTGGTGCAGGTCCGCCTGGGCCGGGGAAGATTTCGTCAAGCTGGTGCAGTGTGTCTTGACTCAACGTGAGACTCAAGGCCCGCATCGTGCCGTTCAATTGCTCCATCGTGCGTGGCCCGATGATCGGCGACGTGACGGCTTTTTGGTGCAGCAGCCAAGTGAGCGCCACATCGGCCTGGCGCTCGCCGAGTTGTGTGCAGAGCGCATCATAGGCTTCCAGTTTGGAACGATATGTTTCGATATCTTTCTTCAGATCTTCGTTCGCGCGTCGACCGACTGTCGACGGTTCCAAGGCTCCGGCTAACAGCCCGCGCGCGAGCGGACTCCAGGGAATCAGGCCGATGCCATAGGCCTCGCAGGCCGGAATCACTTCTAATTCGATTGTTCGCTCGTTCAAGTTATAGAGACTCTGCTCCGACACGAGGCCGAGGAAGTGGCGGCTGCGGGCTGATTCTTGCGCCTGGGCCACATGCCAGCCGGCGAAATTGCTGCTGCCGATGTAGAGTACTTTGCCTTCCCGGACCAACTGCTCCATCGCCTGCCAGATTTCCTCCCACGGTGTCTCCCGATCGATGTGATGCATCTGATAGAGGTCAATGCAATCTGTCTGCAGGCGCCGCAGGCTCGCCTCGCAGGCCCGCTTGATGTGCAGGACCGACAAGCGAGACTGATTCGGCCATTCTCCCATTCGGCCAAACACCTTCGTTGCCAGGACGACTTTCTCACGCCGTCCCCCGCCCTGGGAGAACCAACGTCCCACGATCTGCTCGGTCCACCCTTCACCCACTTTCCAACCATAGACGTCCGCCGTGTCGAAAAAGTTGAGGCCCAGCTCCAGCGCCCGATCCATGATGGCAAAACTATCCGCTTCGCTCGCCTCAGGCCCGAAGTTCATCGTGCCGAGACAGAGCCGGCTGACTTTCACTCCTGATCGACCGAGATGAACGTATTCCATACGCAAGATCCCTTGTCACACACGCGAATGCGTTATTGTGCACAGATGGGACACATGGAGGACACTCACGGCTCCTCCTCTTCGATCTCCTCGATCGACTGTTTGAGCGCCGCGACAAAGGCTTCAGGCTGAGCCAATGCGTTTTCTGTCAGTTGAAATTCAGAAACCAGCACACCGGCTTTATCTACAATGATCAACCGATAACCCTGTTTCACATACACGCCCTTTCTTGGTGTGCTGCCATGCGTCACGAGCCTAGCACAGGGGGAAAGAGATTTCATGCTAGGATATCGATGAGGGAGGGAACCCGTCGCACGTCTTGACGAAGCAGTCACAGTGCGGCATCCTCCGTAGCATCTCGAGAGATGATGGAGAAGGAGATACCATGGCCACGACGTCTGTCATGCTAGCGCTCAGAACACCCGCTCCTCCGTTTGCGTTGCCAGATGTGGTGAGCGGTCAGATCTACTCACTCAATTCGTTTATCGACAAGACCGCCTTGCTGGTCATGTTCATGTGCCGTCACTGTCCCTATGTGGTGCACGTCGAGCAAGGGATTGCCAAGATAGGGCGTGACTACAAGGACACAAGGCTTGGTATCATCGGCATCAGCAGCAATGATCCGGCGCAATATCCGGAAGACGCGCCGCCGAGACTGAAAGAGATGGCCGAACGCTTGGGCTTCACCTTTCCCTTCTGTTTTGACGAAACCCAGGATGTCGCGAAGGCCTATCGGGCAACCTGCACCCCGGATTTCTATCTCTTCGACCGCGAACGGCGGCTAGTTTATCACGGGCAGCTCGACGACAGCCGCCCCGGCAGCAGCAAGCCGGTCACAGGCCGCGATCTATGCGCGGCGATCGACGCCGTGCTAGCCGGGAAACCGATCGACAGCAATCAGAAAGCCAGCATTGGCTGCAGCATCAAGTGGAAACGAGGAAAGGAATGACACGCGTGCCATTCCCAGAGAGGAAAAGCAAGCAAGCTTGGAAGGAGCATGAGAGGGCAGCCTGGTCGTCCTCCTGCTCGCGGAACGCGCACACTCGGAAGATGCACGTTCGACGCGCGCATTCGAAGATCGACCAGACTGCCCCTTGAAGAGAAAAGGAAACAAGCTTGGAAGAGTCACTTCTAAAATGATGGGAGTTGAATGGGCGCAAGGAAGGACAATCTGGCCCCCTGGCTAGGAAATGATAAGGAAGAATGATCGAACTGAACGCTCGGTCAATGCGCCAGGTGGGATTGCTCAGCCTGAAAAAGCAGACTGTCTCTGTTTATCTCACCAAGAATACCAGCATCCAAATCCTACGGAGTCTTCGCGCAGCGGAAACCGGTGCCGAAACCCTTGAACGACGGCAAATGGATCTCCCGGTCCGCGGAGCGCAAGTCAGTGATACCGTTGCTGCCCCAGGAGCCGCCACGGACCACTTTGTGCGAACCCCTTCGCGGTCCTGACGGGTTCTGCGGCGGGCTGGTCTGGTAATATTCCGGGTCATACCAATCGCTGACCCACTCCCAGACATTCCCAGCCATGTCATAGATGCCATAGGGACTCTTGCCCTCTTCAAACGTCCCCACCGGCGCCAATGCCGAATGGTTGTTCCAGATCTCTTTCCCTGAGTTTGCGTGAAAGCGTGTCGGAGGTTCATTCCCCCAGGGATAAACCCGGCCATCTGTCCCCCGTGCCGCCTTCTCCCACTCCGCCTCGGTCGGCAAGCGCTTACCGGCCCATTTGCAGTAGGCGTCCGCATCCTCCCAATCCACGTTGGCGACTGGGCGACTCTGGTTCTCCTGTTTGTTCATGCGAGTCCATTCTGGCGGGCTGTCCCGGTGTGTGGCGTCCAAAAACCTCAAATAGTGCCCCACTGAGAGTTGGTGCTTATCCATGAAAAAGGCACCCACATAGACTTTGTGCACCGGTTGTTCGTCCGGATCTCCCCCAAGACTCCCCATTATGAACTCCCCCGCCGGCACCAGGACCATCGACCGGTCTGGAAGATGAGTCGACGCCGCATTCTCGTTACTCCCTTTGTTCCTCTCCTTAATTTTCTCTCGCAACTGCTGGTAGCGGGCCTGTTGTACGTCGTCGAGATCCAGCTTATTCACAATGTCTAGGGTTTCCTCGGCCTGGGCAATCATATCGGGTGAGGCATTCGGCTCGTTGATGGCCTGCTTCCCTTCGTCCAGTAAGCGCCAGATTTTGGCCTTGCGCCCACGTTGTTTGGCCAAACCAGCGACCGGAGATTTCGCGTCAAGCTCCAGCGAGGTCTCGTAATGCTCTTCGGCACAGGCCCAGATTTTCAGACCCCGGCAGGCATCGCCAAGATAGAAATGCGCCATGGCATTGGCAGGGCTCTCTTGTAAGCCGGCTTCAAAGGCCGCGCGCGCCTCCTGGTACTTCTGTTGTTTTAGGAATTCGTAACCAGCAGTAAATTTCTTGGCACGATCGTCAAAGAGTGCCGCAGCCATCGACGAGTCGGCATCGAACGCGAGCATTGCGACAAGTACGAGAATCTTCCTCATTCACCACCTCCCCATTCGGCAGAAGAGACGATTACCCCCTGTCCTCATATAGTCTGATAGCTTGGAAAACTATATGCCTCGCGCATAAAAAACACAACCGCATAGGGAGGAGAGGATGGGGCCTGATGATCTTCTTTGCTCGTGCAACGCGCGGTCGCGGAAGGACCCTCGCCCGGGTTAATGGCACGTCTCGACGTGCCAGTGGGTGGGCGGGTGAGAAAGCTGCGCGCAGTGGAAGATCAATCAGCTCCCATCCCTAAAGATAGAACGAGCGGCTTGGAGGGATCATTTAGATGGATAACGGACGCTCGAAGTATGCAGTGAAGGACAGTTTGGTCGCCCTGCTGAGAGAGCAGCGGGGAGTGCACAGAAAGGAATCGTTCTATCGGAAGACGAGATGTATGATTGTACGGCCTGACTCTGATTGCCCTCGTGGTAGGAGCGCCGATTAGCTTTCCGCAACAGTCATCGTGATATTTTAGCTCCGATCGTCTTAGATAGGACACAAGGGGATTATTCAGACAAACCGAGGTAGACGTCTTGAATTCCACGAAAGCATGGTTAATAAATCTTGCGGCAGGTTTCTTGCTGAACGATATGACTAGTCCGGCGTGATTCTTTGGTGCGCAGGATGTAATTCTCACTAATGAGGCACGACCCATGAAAATCCGCTTCAACATTCTGGGAATTATTTTTCTTACTGTTGCGTTGGCATTGATTCATTTCGACAGAACTTTCGCTGCCTCCACTCTCGCAGGCAAGAGCGCTGGTGTCTTCTCTTTACAGGAGAACATCGGAACTGGGGTTGCTACACTACCTGTCACACCCTCTGCCGGCTCAGTGTTCCGCGATGTGCCAGCACTCAGTGGACGCTACTCTGCTGGGAGCATGACGTTTCTTCCGTATATCGGCGCAGGCTTTGGCGCCGGCTACAACTCCGAACTCGACCGTACGTTCGCGCCGAATTTGCAGCCTCAACATAGCTTGAATGCTGGCGGTCTGCAGGGCCAAGGCATGGTTCCGAATGAATTCCAAATGGGAATCCGAATCCCGTTCTAGGAACCTGAGCAGGCAAGCATCTGGGCATCAGATTCTTAGGAAAGTAGATCCCTACTATCTGACAGTCCAATCGTTCAATGTATTGTTACTTGAAACTAGGCGGAACCACGAAAGCAGAGGGAGAGCAGGGCAACCAGCTGCCCTTTGTGCTCGCGAACGCGCGGCCTAGGAAGGATGAGGAGGGAGCGGCCAGGTGCCCTCCTTGCTCGCAGAACGCGCACGATGAAAAGGATTGGAAGGACACCCACGTTGGTCCTGTGCTCCCGGAACGCGCGCCCTGAGAAGGGCCTCGTTCGACGGCCGCACGTAGACCAACATGGGTGCCCTTCCAAGAGAGGGAACGGAAGTGAGCTTGGATGAATTATTTAGATGGATGACGGACGCTCGATACGCGCAGTGAAGGACAGTCTGGTCGCCCTGGTGGATGGAAAGAAAGACATACACGATCAGAATGGGCTCGTTCAACGGATGCAGTTGGGACTAGCCACGCCACCCTGAATGAGAGAGTCGAGGCTAGGAAAGGACTCGCTCTATCGGAAGACGAGAGGTGCGATTGTCCAATAATCCTGCACAGTTCAAAAGCCGTTACCCGCGAAGATCGAGTTTAATTTTCCACCCATCGACATAGCTCCAGTCCACATGAAGTTCATCCTGACGAGCCCGGATCTTTTCGAGATCAGCTTGATCTTGAAGGCGACCTGCCAGAAGCTTCAACACAATCAGATCCTCTATCGCCAGAATCGGAACGTTGAATTCGCCGAAGACAACCGTCCGCCGACGGGAGAGCACTGTCTTAAGATATTCCGAGTCCGCGAACAGGAGATCGACGACCACATCTTGGCCGCCGCGAATACCCACACAGCGCCAAATTGAAATCCCTTGAAACACCATGAGGATAGGATGGACCACGGTCGAGTCGAACTGGGATGAGAGCAGGGATTTTGGATACCTTCACGGGTGGGCTGCTCGATGAGCATGGCAGATCGATGTCCGTCGTGGCCGTGGCTCAACGAGCGCGCTGTAGGCCCAACCCCCGGCTAGCGCATAGTGAAGGCCACGTTGATTGAACTCAGTGATGAGGGTGGAAAGCGCCTGAACTAGGAAGGACTCTGCTGCCATGCCTGCTCTTTCGCGCGCCGGATCTCGCGCATGACCTGGGTCATGGCATCGCCAACGTGGGAGCCTTGCTGCACCACCGACCGACGCAAAGCCAAGCCGAGTTCCGTGAGTTCGATGGTGCGGCGCAAGTTATCTGCGATCCGCGCCTCTTCATCATGGTCGTCTGGTCGTCGCATTGCACGCACCCTTTCAAGAGCGATCTGAACAAAGTGTACAAGACTCCTCGGGCCGGAGCAACCTGGGCCCGTTTTAGTTTGGCGCCACCCTGTAATGAGAGAGCGACAGTTGCGAATGTCCGATGGGGCAGCAGCTTGAAGACCTACTGCGGGATGAGTCCGAGATGTTGTTCGATAGTGTGGACCCGTTGCTCCAAACGTTCGACGCGTTCTTGAATTTGCCCGTAGGAAAGCTGGATGAGCGCGCGGGTTTCCCTGAACTGCTCATCCAGATAGGCCCGATCGTCGGCATGACGTCGATCGAGATGCATCTGGAACCCTTCGGCAACCAACTGGAGTTCGTGTCGAAGTCCTTCGGTCAAAACACCGGTGTGACGTTTGGAATCGGCAATTTCAACTCGAAGGGTTTCAGTTGCAGTGCCGACGATCTGCTGAATTTGCGCAAGCGATTCCTGATCCATACTGTATCCCCTTACGAGGCCGCAAAGTTTATGGCGTTAGCAGAAGGAAGTCAAACTGCACTTCTCTCTCCAGGATGGTCGCCCCTGTCAGGTTCGGCCCACTCGACTTCAAAGTATTGTTACTCGAAAAACTAGGCGAGGCTCCGAAAACCAGCTTCTCGGAGAACAAAGGAAAAAAACAGGATGACATGGCCAGTCCCTGTGCTCCCGGAACGCGCACGATCAGAAGGGGAATGAGGGAGCAGCCAGCCATCTTTCTTGCTCGCAGAGCCCCCACGATAAAACGGTGGTCGCTCGATGCGCGCAGTGAAAGCTGGCCTGGTTCCTCCCTCATGGGACGAGGGGGGAGAAATCTTGGAAAGAAAAAGCTCGTTCGACGGCCGCAATGGGGACTAACCACGCCACCCTGTAGTGAGAAAGTGGGAAGCTAAGAAATAGGATAGCCTGGGCTTCCTGCTCGCGCAACGCGCGGCCTCAGAAGGCCCTCGCCCGGGTTAATGGCACGTCTCGACGTGCCAGTGGGTGGGCGGGTGAGAAAGCTGCGCGCAGTGGGAGATCAATCAGCCCCCATCCCTAAAGAGAGAACGAACGAGCTTGGAGGGATCAAATGGATGGTGGTCGCTCGATGCACGCCGTGAAGGACAGTCTGGTTACCCTACTTAGGAAAAGGATAAGAAAGAATGTCTGCGTTCATTTCTCAACAGGCTCTCTTTGACGAACCCGCAACAGGTAGTAAGACCCAACCGCGATACCGACCAAGACCACATGCGCTTGCTTCCCTAGACCCATTGCGGCCATTGCGATCACGTTTATTATCCACAGTACTGCGGATATCGTTATTGCCATGGTCTTGCTGACAGGTCGCTTGAAAAAGGCATGCCGAATCAGCGGTGGTTGAGCATGTATTACGGTCCACCCCCAAAATGCACCCAGGTTATGTCCGGTCACGGAGAAAAGTTCGGCGAATTGATTTTCCATCCTACACCTCGCGTCAGCAACTTGCTTCCTGCACCTTCTGAAAAATAAAACCGCGCTACGTCATGAAGTAGCATATCTGTAATGGTGACAGACTGAGCTAACCCCCCCCCTTAACTCTTGCAAGAAATGCCCCCTAACCCACCAGTATAAAATGTCTACTCGCCACGAAACGGCGTATCTGACACCGATACCTTTGCGTCGATGCCGTGGTTGTGCAGGAGAATATCCACAGCCTTTTTTCGTTGCTGCTTTTCTGGGTGAGGTCCTACAATGACGCGTTGGACTGGCAAGGTATTCAATTTCTGATCCTCAAAGAGGTGAATGCAGGGCACAGTCACACCATTACGCAAATGGTTATGCGCCTTGCGATATGGTTTGGCATCTGTGTTTTCGGTGTCTTGTCCCATTTCGACCGAAGGCTCAGTGATTACTATTCGAAACTCCTGTTCCTCCTAAAACCCTCTATGCTTACAAAAAGCTGACAACAGAGTGATGCAATCGAATGCAGGGTAGACTTTTCCGATATCTCCAGTCATCCAGTATGCACGAGCACCTTCCATGATTTGTTTGATGTGTTTCTGCACTTGCTTGTCCTCAACATTGATATTCTCTGCCAGTCGATATTGGACATCACCAAAAAAAGCTGTTCCTCATGGTACATTTTCCCTTCTCGAACGAGAAGGGCTCCTAGCCGTTCACGATCAAAAACGATTGCATAGCTCCCATCAAGCCCATAGCCACGCCACTGGCTCAGTAAGCCATGTTGGGATATCCATGCGTCTTTTGTCGTACAAAAAGAGGCGACATAGTGATCTGACGCTCTGACTTCGACCTCCTTGAATGCGTCAACAATCTTTTTAACCAATGGTCGAATAGATCCACGCCTAACTGATATGCATCCTGGACCCGCTTCTTAAGATCCTTAGACTCCGCAACATAACCTTCGAATACTGGTCTTAGGATCCATCGGGAGCACGCGACTGAAAAATCCCACAACCTCCTCATTGTCGTTGATGAAAGAGGTGTGACTGGCCCAGAGCGTGTTACTCGTGACTATCCCGTGAAGTCCAGATGCACTCGTGTAATGCACTACCTCTTCATGCTCCTCGTGCAATTTTTTAGTCATTCGGCTATTCACCCAAGACATAGTTGGGAACTGAGCCTCACAGTCATCGCTCCCGCGCCGCCAGATCAATGAGTACGCCTTCTCTCAATCCAAGATCGCTCACCAAACATTCATCCTCGCCGAGCGTTTCCATGATCGTGCGAATAATGATTGCTCCTGCGGCTATGACTTCTTCGCGGCCTTTTTCTAGGCCTGGCAGGCCGACTCGGTCGGTTTTCTTGCGGCTCAATAGCGTCTGTTCGATTTCTTGAATTGTGGTGAGCTGCAACTGATAGTTATGGATTCTGGCTGGGTCGTAGGCGGGAAGTTTTTGAGCCATGGCAGCTAAGCTGGTGACGGTTCCGGCTGTGCCGACAAAGGTGGCTGTCTGATAGTTGCCCATTCCGGCGACTGCTGCTTTCGTTTCTCTCGCCACCCACTCGCGCGCCTGGCGCTCTTCTTCGTCGGTCGGAGGGTCGTGGTGTAAGAGACGCTCGCAGAGACGCACGACGCCGATATCGATTGATTGCACGACCGGACTCTGGCCTGACCGATCTAAGATAAATTCGGTGCTGCCGCCGCCGATGTCGAGGGCCAGAACGTCGGTCACGCCATGGGACAAGCCGGAGCGAATACCCAGCATTGTCCGCCTGGCTTCTTCTTCTCCTGAGATCAGTTCAACGTCAAAGCCCGCTTCGCGCTTCACGCGATCAAGAAACTCGTCTCGGTTCTCCGCATCACGCACGGCGCTCGTTGCGACGGCTACCGCAGCCTCGACATGAGCAGCATCGATGAACTGACGCCACTCCCTGAGGCACTGGAGTACCCGGTCCATGGCAGCATCGCTCAGCCGCTTTGTCTGATCGACTCCTTCTCCTAGACGAAGAATTCGTCGATCAGATCGTACTTCTATCAGTTTTCCGCCTGGAGACAGATCGGCAATCAGCAACCGGCAGGTGAGCGTACCGATATCCACGCTGGCAAACCGCATTGTGCGTGACGGGTCGCTCATAGGTCGTTCCGAACATCCGTTATTTCTGATTCAAGTTTCTCTCGTGCAGCTTTGAGTTCTTGGATCTCTTTGACGAGTCGACCGACTTCGGCGTCGTACAAGACCCGTTCAACCGGTTCGCCTACTTCACGAAGATGAACCCCTCGCTCGCCGACATCCCGATAGAGCTCGTCCAATTGCTGGTCGAGCTTACGGATATCGAGTCGGATCCGCAGCAGTTCCGTTTCTTCCAACGCACGGATCGCCGCCTGCGCCGTACCATGGCGCAACGTCGCCAACCCCGCTTTCATGTCATGTTTCAGTCGCTGGAATAAACCCATAAAACCTTCTGGCGAGGGGCGAGAGGTGCGAGGCTAGTGGAAACCTTCACACCCCTTGCTTCGTAGCCCTGCCTTCCCTTTAGCTAATCGACCCGAGGTCCAACTTCGACTCCCATCGCCGCAACATCGCTTCTCGCAAGACGCGGTGCACCGGCGCCTTCAGCTGTGGATCCTGCTTCAACAGAGCAAAGGCCTCCTGCCGGGCCTGCTGTAGTATATCGGCATCTCGCACCAGATTCGCGGCGCGAAACTCCGGCATGCCCCACTGCCGGAATCCAAAAAACTCACCGGGCCCGCGAATGCGGAGATCTTCTTCGGCAATCACAAACCCATCGGTCGATTGCACGAGCGCCTCCAGCCGCTCCCGGGCCGCCGATGGCGGTTCGCCGGACCGCTTTGGGCTTCGCCGATCGAGACAACACCCCACCCGATGCCATCAGCAGACAATAGGACTGGTGGCCGCTTCGCCCGACCCGTCCTCGCAATTGGTGCAATTGCGCCAGCCCGAACCGCTCGGCATGCTCGATCATCATGACCGTGGCATTAGGCACATCGACCCCAACCTCCACCACCGTTGTCGAGACCAGGACCTGGATCGCCCCCTTCTTATACGATGCCATGACCTGTTCTTTCTCTTCCGACTTCATCCGGCCATGCACAAGCCCGACGCGAAACTCGGCCAACTCGTCCGCTTGCAACTGCTCTGCGCCTTGCATGGCCGCCTGCAGATCAGTCTTCTCCGTTTCTTCGACAAGTGGATACACGATATAGGCCTGACGGCCACTCCGCAGTTCATCACGCAGAATCTGATAGGCCCTTCCGCGCTGGCCATCGCTGAGAAGAAACGTCCGCACCGGTTTTCGCCCCGGCGGCATCTGGTCGATCACCGAGACGTCCAGATCCCCATATACCGTCATGGCCAGCGTGCGTGGAATCGGTGTCGCAGTCAGGACCAGCACATCGGGCTTATATCCCTTCTCGATGAGCGTCTTCCGTTGGAGGACACCGAATCGATGTTGTTCATCCACCACCACCAGTCCAAGTTTCGCGAAGGTGACGCCTTGCTGAATGACCGCATGGGTCCCAATCACGACCTGTGCGGTCCCGGAGGCCACCTGCCCGCGAATGGTTTTACGCGCAGCCGCGCGGCCACCACCGCTCACGAGCACCACGGAAAGCCCCAGCGGTTCCAATAGACCTTTCATCGTCCGATAGTGCTGCTCGGCGAGAATTTCCGTCGGCGCCATGAGTGCCGCCTGGTAGCCCGATCCGCAGGCCAGCACTAATGCCTGCACCGCCACAATGGTTTTACCGGATCCGACATCCCCTTGTACCAAACGGTTCATCGGTTTGCTCGACGTCATGTCCGACAGAATCTCGCGAATCACCCGCTCTTGCGCTTCGGTCAACTCAAAGGGCAGCGCCCGACTCAGCTTACCGAGGAGGGGCGTCTTCGGATTGAACGATACCTGCTTGACCTCTTCCTTCATAACTCGTTGCCGCGAGGCCAAGGCGAGTTGGAGCATGAACAACTCTTCAAACGCCAAGCGGCGATGCGCCGGCGTGAGGCCACGATCGAGCTGTCCTCCATCCGTCTCTGGCTGAGGGAAATGCACATCCTGAATGGCTTGTTGAATGGGCAGTAATCGATAGCGGGCACGAAGCGGAACCGGCAACACCTCCTGCGCCTCAGCGGTATGCGCATCCAGCAAGCTTTTCATAAGTACGCGCATCTGCCGAGAGGTCCACCCCTTGGTTTCGTGGTACACAGGAACGATGCGCCCCACGTGCAGCGGCGCTTCGGATTCCGCTCCCACCACTTCGTATTGCGCGACCTCCATCCTCATCGCCACCCAGCCCTGCGCACCGGCTACCACTCGCCCGGTCAACATGACGCTCGTCCCGACGGTAAAAAGTGATTCGAGAAACGGCTGATTGAAGAACACCGCCTGGAGACGTCCGGTTGAATCCTTCACCACGATGTCGAGAATGGCGAGGCGGCGACTACGGGCGCTCTTCGCCTCGCTTCGGATGATCGTCCCGCAGATCGAAGCCTGCACACCCGGCACCAGTTGCCCGATCGGGGTCATGACTGAGCGGTCCTCATAGCGCCAAGGCAGGGTCCAGAGAGCATCCTCAACCGTCTCGATCCCGAACCGTTGCAGCAGCGCTGTGCGCTTTGGACCGACTCCCTTTGCAAAACGGATGGGCTGCTCCCACCATGCTCGCGATGGGGTATTATTCATGGCAGGCTTACGCACCACGAGAGGCTCCGGCTCCTGCCACGACCTGGCCGGATCGCGAACGGCCTTCCGCAAGACTCCAAGAATGACCATTGCGTCCTGCAGTCGACGCTGTTGGCTCTCTGCCGGAAGCCGCTGCTGGTCTTCAAGAAACAGCATACGCAACTGGAGCAATGCCGCTTCAATCGCTCGTGGATAGACGTGGTCGGACAGGGCTTGCATC
The DNA here is from genome assembly GCA_963821465.1 of uncultured Nitrospiraceae bacterium. GTDB lineage: Bacteria > Nitrospirota > Nitrospiria > Nitrospirales > Nitrospiraceae > Palsa-1315. The sequence goes on from CAWGDV010000001.1 coordinate 155,957, forward strand.
ACCTGTGAGGAGACAAAATGATTCAGATTTTTGACGGTAGGAAGGTGCGCGAAGGCATCGCGTGTCGCGAATTCGATTGGACGTGCGACACGGTCCAGCCATTGCTGAAACTGATCAGGGGGGTTGGGCTCGGAAGAGCGCCGTATCACAGTGGCGGATCGTATCACAGCCTCTGCTCCTGCTCAACGAAGAGAATGCTAAAAAAGTCGGTCAATGCTATTGGCGGATTACGGCTGAGGCTGCTTACCTCACTCGCTGCCGGCCTTGCTCATTTCCTGACAATCCTTTGTTGCGCTTGCCTAGGGTGATACATTGAGTATCATTCGAATGGGGCCTGTATGTATCGTCGCAACATTTTTCATATTTTGTATCCTGTCGCCTGCCTCATCGGGCTGTTCGTCGTCTATCAAGCCTGGTTCAAACCAACTTACCTGCCTGCGCCGCCACCAGGTCAGCCCACCACTGTCGTGGAAGACTCACAGGACGCGCTGCCAAAACCGGTTCACGATGGCCCATCGGAACATGAGCCAAAACAGACTCGGCTGATCGATCCCAGCGTGGTCCCAAAGGCGACGCATCACGAACTATTGGAGACGATCCGTGATGAGATCGAAAAAGGACACGTTAACACCGCGGAAAAGAAACTGACTGATTTACCGGCAGCCATTACAGACGACAAGACCTCGCGCCCCTACGTATCCGTCCTCTGGAACAACCTGGGTATTCAACAAGAAAAACACGGTGGGACTGCTGTATCGATCAAGGCCTTCAAAAAAGCTGCGTCACTCGATGCCAAGAATCCCGTTATCCAACTGAACCTTGCCCATGCCTACTGGGAACTGCGCGATCCAGCCATGACGCAGGATTTCCTGGAGCAGCTGGTCATCTTGGCTCCAAACGAGCCATTCCCCCATCTGGCGCTGGCCGATCACTTTCAAGAGCAGGATCAGCTCGGTGAAGCGGCCCGTCATCTCGATCACGCCACCGCCCGCGCAGGAAAGGATCCAGCGGTGCAATCCTATCTACGAACTATCACGGCCAAAGTCCGCGGAACTGAGAAAAGCGAAGCGCGCCTTACCAGCCGAGGTAGCGCGCACTTTACCGTGAAATTCGACGGGGAAGCCGATCAGGCGACCTGGGTCGCTGTGTTGGAGATTCTTGAGGAGGCCTATCGAGAGATCGGCCAAAAGTTTGGGCACTTTCCATCGAAAACCATTGTCGTCGTCCTGCACACCAAGTCCATGTTTCAAAGTGCGACCGGCAGTCCGGTGTGGGCCGATGGGCTCTTCGATCCTGTGCTCGGGCGCATCCAGGTTCCTGCGCAGGATGCCTTGACAGACCGTGCTTGGCTCACACGCATACTGCGACACGAGTTTGTACACGCCCTCCTGCACGATCAATTTGGCTCCGCTGGTAGCGCCATCCCTACCTGGCTCAATGAAGGCTTAGCCATGGAATTGTCCGGGGACCGCTGGTCGGATCTCGATCAGATTATGACGCAGGAGTTTACACTGATTCCGCTGCCTGCCTTGGAGGGAGGGTGGGGGGGACTGTCTAGCGATGCCGTGACCGTGGCTTATCTGGAGGCGAACTCGGCCGTGCATTATCTGATCGACCGTTTCGGCATGTCGCGGGTGCAAGATCTTCTCGCACACCTCAAGGCGAGACAGGCGCTCTCTACCGCCATGCAATCGCAGCTCTCGCTATCGTACGAGCAATTCCAGTCCAGATGGGTGGATCAGTTACAGGAGAACAGAAAGAAAAGCTAACTCGCGGCAGCATCCGTTGGGAGATTGAAACCCTCTCTCGATTAGATCGATTCTCTATTCATCTCCTCAGGCATCTCGCCACGCCAAACTGGAAGGGTCTCGGCTGCAGCATCGTGCCTGGTTGCCATGTCTGTTTCTTCTACAGCCTGCTCGATCGTGTCTTCCCACATTACTTGCCGACCATGATCGTCCATCATTCGGATACGGAACTCGATCTGCTGAGGTGGGGTCGCCAACCCCTCTGTCTGGCCAACTATGGCTCTGCTAACTTGTTCCGTACGTGCAAATGTGCTGGCTCCAGCTGAGAAATGATCGGTCCACGCAAGCTGTCCGGTTGCCGAATCGACGGCACGAAGGAAAAACTGAGGTTGACCATCGATGGGGCCTCGGCTGCGGACCTGAGTTACCATTGCTTTTGGTGCTACAAGATAGGCCACAACTTGGTGGGTCGACCCGGATTCTTGAACGCCAGCACTGAGATTAAGGAGACCTTCCCAGAGAAACTTGCCTGTCGCTGCGTCATAAGCACGGAGCGTGAACGCTGAAAGTCCATCAGCCCCCGGGCCAACTCCGCCTGCAAAAACCCGCTCACGCGGTTCACTGTCCGCTGACGTTGTATCCTCTCTCACATCTAACTCAAACGTTTCATCAGAGAGAATCGCGCCGTTCTCAGCATCGTAGGTTTTCACGGTAAGCTTCGACGACTCAGCATTTTCATACCCAACACCAGCTGCCACAACCGTCCTGGGCTTCACCAGCGCGAGAGACGACAGATCTGCAGTCCAAGCTGTCAACGGAAGGCTGGAGCCGATCATGGCGCACGCGACTAGCCCGACGCAGAACGACTTCTTCGCCCGCTCCTCGATCCAACGCGCCTGATACACCGGCACAAGCTCGACCCCGATCGGTCTGAACAACCCCTTCAATTCATCTATCGTCTCAGACAGCCATTGGATGATCGTCATGTGCGGGTCCCCCTTGCTTGTGCTGGAGTCTCGCATTGACGCCTTGTAGCGTAAATTCCCCACTGTGGGGAGAAAACCCTTCGAAAGAGGGGGGGCGTTGAATAGGTGCGCGGGAGAAGCGGAACGAGCGCGAAGAGCAAAACAGGCGATATCGAGGCTTTGGCGTCGCCTAGCTTACCTGAGCAGTGTTTTTCGACCAGGTTTACCAGGGTTTTCTGAAGCCCCCTCTAGCAGGTTGCGGAAAAACTCGCTCGTTCATCGGGCGAAACCCCTAGAAAGCACGATTTTCGTCGGAATAAGTGAGAAATGCCTCAGCATGGGCCGTTCGCCTGTCCTGATCGAAGTAAATGCGGTTTTCGAGCAAGTCGGAGGTCCTTTCAGACACCGAAGTTCACGCTTTTGAAGAAGCTAAAAAACGTTTTTCCGCAGCCTGCTAGAGGAACTTGGCCGAAGATGGAATACCGATACTGGCCTACAAACCAATACAGCAGATAGCCGAAGGGTTTAACCAGTGGAAGGTTCAGAAGGACTGAGATCGCCCGCCTCCCGTGACACTAGGCAGGAGGGCCAGAAAGGCATCGAGCCCACGGGCAATTTCCCCGTTAGGACGGACCAGGAAGGCAGCGTTGAGACGACCAGGCCGATAGTTCTCCCCCAGAGCCTGTTTGGCCTCTTCGCTTTGATACGGAACCATCCGTATTGGTGTAGAATCCGCGTGAGCTTCCGGTCGCTCAAGGCCCTTCTTAGTGGTGACACAGAGGCGGCATTGGCCGTCGTAGGCCAGAAGACAGGCTTGAGGCATTCTGTCGGATGAACCACCGTAACTCCTCACGATCGCCCATTCATCGGCAATCGACATCCAAAAAGATCCTGTTGCTGGACGTAGCGGAATACGGGTATCATCTTGTCTATGCGACAAACCTGGACGCTGATCGGCCTTCTCGCGGGACTCTGCCTCATCGGAGCCACTACCACCCAGCTCATACCGGCTGTGACGGAGGCTGGCCGAATAGGATGGATGCTCTATCTCCTTGCATTTCCTATGGCGCTCGCGGGGCTCGTACGGATCGGATGGACCTGGACCGCCATGGCTTGCGTCATCTATGGAACGGTGGGATTGGCCTTAGACCTTGCCACAGTCACGAGCATCTTGGGCGGGCAAGGCGAAACCGGCGTCCTGTTTCTCTTCAGCGCAATGAGCGGGATCGTGAACTTTTTACTGATCCTGTTCGGCGGGCGTGCGTTTTTGTATTCATTCCAGGGGACCGCGCTTCCAGGATCCCATCCTCCCAGTCCTCCGTCCCCTTCTTCATCCGCAAGATCTTGATCCGTTTAAATCCAGCATCCGTCAACCAGGCCCTCGTCTCGGTTGCCGAATAGGTATTGCCCCCCTCTGTGAACAGCAACATCGAAACGGCAAAGAGACTCGCCTCTTCGGGAAACAGGCCCTCACGGTCGTGGAGAAAGGCATCCTGAATCAGCAGGCGGCCTCCGGGATTCAATGAAGCCAACGCACGCCGAAACAGCGCCTGATTGTCTTCCGGAGAATAGATGTGGAGCACGTTCGAATACCATATGACATCGTAGGTGCCGGGGATGTCTTCCCCCATCACATCCAGCGGCAGATAGGAGAGTCGCTCGCCGGTCTTGAAAGTCGACGCTATCTCCTTCGCCACGTCGAGGGCTGCGGGACGGTCGCACACCGTGGCATGGAGCGTTGGATTCCTTGCGAGGAAAGCCATCGCATAGGTGCCGGGACCGCCGCCAAGATCGAGCAAGGTCCGCTCGCCACGCAGGTCGATCTGGGCTGCAATCTTCGGGGCCGTTTCCAGAGTCCGGTGATGCATCGCCCATGTGAACCGGCGACGATGGTCAGGCTCCTCCGGCTCATCATGATTAAGCGGCAATCCCGTCTTTACCGATTCCAGTAGTCGCCCCCAATCTGCCCAATGGCTCGTGATTAGCCGAAGATAGTCCCCCCGATAGACCGGATGATGAGCGTTCAATTCCGTGCCGGCCAGCCGACTGTTTCTATAGGTCTCACCCTGTTTCTTCAGCAGGCCAGCCATCGCGAGATTCCGGCAGAGAATGGCCAGCCCCCGCTCACTCACCTTCATCTCACGAGCCAGATCAGGAATGGTCCAGTGGTCTATCCCGATGGCGGTGAAGATGTCCAGCTCAATGGCAGCGATCAGGACCCGCGGCAACCGGTATGCCGTAATCGCATCGCGGAAGTCATGGAACGTGGCGATCTGTCTGTTCACCCGGCCACGCCGATCGTCCGCACGCACCAGCGCATCAAGTCCTGCACGGCTGTGGGATTTGTCAGGTCTACGCTCCGTTCGAAACGAGCGGCCACATATTCATCGGTTATCTCAGTCTGTTCGGAAAAGCCGGACTTCAACAGAATGGCACGGTACTTTGCGACTGCAGGTTGGATGTAATACTTGGCCTGCTTCGCGATTTCGTCGGTGCCAAGATCCTCCGGCGTTCCATCGGACAGCAGCGTCATCACATCGTCCAGTGCCATGCCATATTGGCAGAGCAGCAGTCCGTCCGGCGTGAGCTCCAGCAGCCAGCCATCGGGGCCAAGATCCATCGCCAGCGCACCGCCGGTTTCCAATTCCTGCAGTTGGGGAAATGTGGAGGCTAGCGAGGTCTTAAGAGCGGGCCACACCGGAGAGGTTCCGTCATTCATACCTGTCTCTTTCGATGAGATGGCGCCCCATCCTGCCCTACAAGACTAGCACGCAAGTCCGCCAAACGTTGTGTATTCTCTTCAAGCTTCGGCAGCTGATATTTGCGATCCATATGCACCACCAGTTCAAGGAGATCCGCCGCCTCGCGCAGCTTTCCGGTCTCTTCATAACATTGGACCAACACATAACGAGCACCGCCTGTTCGCAGCTCATCACGCGATCGCTCGGCAATGGACTGGCTGGTTTGGCAACAGGCGATAGCATCGTCGTAGCGCTGCTGATACAAAAACGTTCGACCAATCATGCGCCAGGCATCGGCGACTCCGCCCTCATTCCCCAACCGCCGCATCAGGACCAGGGATTGTTCATAGTATCCGATCGCCTGTTCGAACTCTTTCGTCTCTCGCGCGACTAATCCAAGGTCTGAAAACAATACCGCCTTGCCTGCATCATCCTGCGTCTTGCACATGAGGTCCAGCGCTTCGAGATAGTAGGCCTTGGCGCGACCCCATTCGCCTGCATCGGCTCTGAGATTCCCTAAATTGCCGAGCGTTGTCCCAATCCCCTTTTCATCACCAAGAATCTTCTGGAGTTCCAACACCTCTTGATAGTAGGTCTGGGCTGACTCCCGGCGCCCGCTGACTGCACAAATGTTTCCGAGATTTCCCAGCGTGGCGACCAACGCCCGTTGGTCGCCGGTCAGCCGGTCGCATTCCAACGCCTTGGCATAGCAGGTATAGGCATCGGTATAGAGCCCGCGTGAAAAATGCTCATTGCCCTGGCGATTAAGTTCTTCTGAAAGTCCGTTGCGTAGTGTCATGATGAGGGCTGGAGCAACCGTTCGACTGCCTGCTTGGCGCCAGTGAGAATCGAGGCGCCGTCGCCGACCAACAGACTATCGAAATTGTACTTGAGGAGACGACGCAATCCCTCTTGGGCCTTCCCCACATCGGCATATTTTCCAGTGGGCAACAAACTGACGGAGCCGGACGGCTTCCCGATCAACGCATCGCCGACTATCAGAACACCCTTTCCCTGCTGAATGAACAAGGCCGATTCACCTGGAGACTTCTGGTCTTTCAACTGAATCACCCAGATCCCACCCGTCAGCAATTCGCCGTCTTTAAACGTTTTGGTCGGCTTGAGTTCCATCTGCGCAGCATCCGCCTCCGGCACGTACAGCTGGCAGCGGAACTCGCCTTGGTGCCTCGCTGCTTCGCGCGCATGGTCCCGATTCGTCACGATGATGTAATCGACAGGGCCGTTGCGGAGGATCACCGAACTCGCATCGCCTGTCATCGGCGGAGGATCGATGAGAATCTTGTGTTCCCCAACCGTCAGAAAGAGCCCGTTAAAATCGAGCTGCTTCTCTTCGGAGAACCAGGACCATTGCCAGATGCCGGGAAGCAGGTTTTTCATAATAAGAGCCGATTGCGGATAGCTGATAGCACGGACGTCTTCACAACGCAGCGATGGCATCTTTGACGGTTTTTGTGACCTTCGACAGAATGCTCGCCTCGTTTGGCAGGTCGATGATGTCGTCTTCCGAGACCGTCATGAATTTGCGATTCGGCCCCTTCGTGAGAGAAATCAGAAACATGCTATTAGAAGGCGTCACAGGAATAACCACCTGCACAGCGGCATCAGTCCCCCTCACCACTTCCAAAAACTTCTGCTTCCCTTCCTCCATCTCATCCATCATCTTCTTTCCTCTCCCTCGCGGAACTCGGTGGTTTCTAAGGTGGGGAGGCGGGGTTTCTCCGAATGCGCGCATCGACCGATCACCTACCTAGGTGAGGGGTCTGCGAGCAGGAAGAGGCCCCGCTTCCTACATCTTGCTATGTCCACCAGCCAACAGCTTCTCGACTTCCGCCACAATCACCTCTTCGCCGGCCAGATCCATATTGCCGACTCGCTGCCACCGAATCACGCCCTGCTGATCGATCACATACACGTTGGGAATAAACTTCCCTCCGCCGTATAATTTGTCTGTCACCTTGCTCGGATCCAGCAGATATGGATAGGTGACTTTCACTGGAAAGGCAGATAAGAACTCGCCGACACTCTTCTTGGAATCGCCGGAAGAATTGACGCCGAGTACTGCCACGTCTTTTCCCTTTCGTCATCTCAGAAACTTTCTGGAGGGCCGATCCCTGCACCATACAGGGGTCGCAGATATGAAACAGCCCGAGTACCACGACCTTACCCTTATAGGTGTCCAGCCCCACAGTCTCACCGGTAATGGCCGTCAACGCAAACGACGGCGCCTGCTCGCCCACCTTGAACAGTCCCGCGGCAAAGACCAGATGGATCGCAAGCAATGGGAGCCAGTAGTGCAAAGAGTGCAATCCATACTTTCTTCATGACGCCTTCCTTCTCCTCAATGCTCAATATTGGATGTTCAATTTCTGACCAGTCCGGCAATTCAACATTGTTCATTCGTCATTCAACACTCGCAGCTCCCGCTGCCTGGCTATCCTACCATGCAGATTTTTTCAGGGGCAATGGCATCTGGAAACATCGAGACGACGGAGGAGGGATGAATGCTTGCGCAGGGCAACATTGTCAACCAATGGATTTACGCGATTGAACTAGAACATTCTATGTAGCTTGTGCTACGGGGTTCGCCTATGCTTCCGAGAAGTCTTCGAAATTGAGTTCTATGATACCCCGCAGCTTGCTGCGGGGAGCTTCATTCAGCGACACGTCAGCTTTCAACAGCTGATTCATCCACTTTGGTCCAGCACAGCTGCTTGTCGAGAGCCGGCTGCCACCGAGGAGCAACGGGCGACAACGCCCCGCAAAGATCAACGAGAGAACGGTAGGTGTGAATGCGTCGGCTATTTGAGCGAGATTGCTCGACGGAGGGTTTTAACGCATTGTTCGCGGCTGAGGCACGAAAAAACTTTTGATGTGCGAGAGCAGTGTTACCTGCTTTTTCCAGCGGAACCACGAAGGCAGATGCTTGATCGAGGGATGGTTATGGCGCACCAAAACCAAGCCATACCCCCAGCGCTCCCACCACTATCTTTCAGAGAAAAATACAGAGCCGGCTCATCGTGCTCATCGATCCCATCATGATGATGAGTGAGCATACTCTTTCGGCATGCGTCGCGCCAGCACAGTCACATCATGATCGGCAGATATCTCGTTCAAAACATTAGCAGGAAGCGGGGTCTCCATGAGCTGATTGGCAAGCTCCAGGCCTAACAGCAACATCCGACGACATTTCCACTTCGTCGCAGTCGATAATACCAGCTTCCAATTCAGCTGTTGAGAGCGAACCAGCTCGGCTACGTCCATCACCCATTTCAGTCGCTCCCATGCATGCTTTGACCCATGCACACAGAGTATAATCAGCAAGTTTTCGGGAGCTAACTCTCTGACCACCTGGCCATCGATCGACAACGGAATAAGATGATCCAGATCTCCGGCCGATCCAGATGAAACGCGAATTGCTCGTGTGCCATGACCCATTGCAAGTTCACTCGCAACACACAGTTCTTCTTGACGAACACGTGATAGGGCTCGTCGGCATCAGCCGCATTAAGTTTATCGTGCGATCGATCCCGCGGGCGATAGCCTAGTGACCATAAGACTCGCTTCACATCGGCCACACGATGCTGCGGAACGATAAAGTCCAGATCGTCGAAATCGCGTAAGCTGCGGTCCTTGTACGCCATAGCCGCCAATGTTGCGCCTTTAAAAGGAATGACTGGCACTCAACTTTCGTCAAAGGCCCGGCACAGCTGGACCAGTTCGCTCACTAAGACTCGATTTAACAGCGTGCCTGCCTGCGTGACTTGTCGCAAGGCATCGAGCGAGGCCTTGGGGACCAGATCAGGGCAGACCGTACTGATTGTCCGATAGAGTAGTGGCCCTACGCCATGGTACCGCGCTAAATCCAAAAGTAGCGGCCAATTCATCTCATGTTGCGCGGCTTCCCGAATACGGCGACTGGTAAGCTCAGAACAAGAGGCCCTTGCACATCCAATCAAGAACTGCGCTTCGGGTAACCGTGCTGGGTTTACCCCCCAACGGCCTGAGTCGACGAAAAAGAACGGGATCTATCGCGAGACGGCTGCGCCTGCATCACTCTCTCCTATGTCCCATTGAAAGGAACTCTCTTGCCGCCTTTTTGAATGGAAGAAAATAGAGTTGACGGACTGTCGTAAAATCACGAGGATCGGCATCGGGCAGACCGACTTGCAGCGTCTCGGGTTCCCTCGGCACATAGAGCGTGCCGAACAGCGCATCCCAGACAGCCAGCTTCACGGAAAAATTCTTATTCCAGTGCCGAGGATCGATACTGTGGTGGATCTGATGATGGGCTGGGCTCATGAACACACGATTCAGTACCGGCCCATACGAAAACCAGATGTGGGAATGGCGCAAATGAGTACCCAACAGGGCCAGCACGAAGCCAACAATGCTCACGCCGAAAATCATGGTGATCTGCTGATCACGGCCAAGAATGTTTTCATAGAAGACTGCGGATAGCCCGACTGCCGGAGCTTGTAGGACCGCAAAACTGATAATTTCGATCGGGTGCACTCGATACGCGGCGGCAGGGGTGAGCACCTCGACAGAATGATGTACCTGATGAAACGACCAGAGTAGCGGAACCTTGTGGAACAACACATGGGCCCAGTAGTTGATGAAATCGTGCACTATGAGGAACCCAATGGCTGCGGCGATGATGGCCGTCGAAGACAGGGTACGTGGCGGCTCCCAGGAAATCAGCCCAATAAGAACCGCGGAGATGGCTTTCGCCCCAAGCAATCCGACCCCGGTCATAATGGGGACATAAAGGAGAAACGTAAGAAACAGATCGATTATCACGAACCGGCAATCCAGCAGGGTTGATCGATGGCGATAGAGACGGGCTGGAAAGGCAAACTCACGAAACGACGTGGCCGGATATTCTGCCTCTACTGTTCCGCGAGCGACATAGATGACCCAGGCCAGGACCAGACTGGAAAGCAGGTACGGCCAGGCCAGCCCATTCGAGAAGTTTGTGAAGACCCTGCGGGATTTGTCCAAGGGCCTCCAAAAAATTCGACCATGAGAGAAAGGACGCAAACGATATACTCGCAAACCCGTTCAAGAAACCACTGGATAGGCCTCAATCATCGTAGATCATGCGCATCGTATAAAAATTAGATCGAGAGCATTTCAGAATCGTTCATGAGGTCGTCGGCGACTTCGCCTCACGGCATCACTTTATCCTTTCGACCGATGAAAGTAGGGAGAGGTTGGTTGTCTTAGTAGACCAACCAATCTCTCCGCAAGCTCACTCCTTCCGGCCCCTGTCGGAAAGGCATAGAGGCTAGTTGGCGACAGTTGGCGTCAGCACGCCTTCTGACACTGCTCCTTGTACTTGACTGCCCAGTTACATCGCGCAGCAATTCATGCGCGATCAACACGGGCTCGGTATAGGATTCTTTCTTCTGAAGCTCCATTCATCCTCACCTCCTTCCTATCGTTTAAAGTCCCTCATGACCCGCTTGCGTCACGAGAGCGAATCGACTCTCCGGCTTCCCTCGATCGAGTTGAATGGCCCAAAGACACCCATGGATACCCGTAAACTCCATAGAGGCTTACGCGCTTTGGCGCAGCTCCAACAACGGCGTAATAAGCTTGGGGAGATCCAGAATATCTCGGCCAAAATGCAGGCGATAGCAATCGACTTGCTGCACCAGCCGTGAGAGGACCTGAAATTCCCGTCGCGCGACCGCTTGGTCGTAGACCAGCAATCCCTGTGGCATGATGGCCTCAAGAGCACGGCTTTTCGGCAATGGTTCCAGACAACTGTGCGGCATGTCGACCACATGCGGGAAAATGATCATGGCCGGGGTACAGGAATTCCCGATGGAGTCTGCATAGAGATCCTCCGCCTGAAAGAATTTTTTATAGATCCCCTGCTGCAAGATCCCGGGCGCCGCGTTGCGCAGTTCAGGGAAGAACTCAATCGTGCGATCCGTGACGTCGATCTTCATGGGAAAGGCCAGCAATTCCATGTGGGTGCCCCGGTCACGGAGCAACGGATAATCATCCGACAGATAACGGAAGCCAGACCGGAGCAGCGACAAGAACGAGGTGGTTTTTCCCTGACCGCTATAACCGGGAATCAGCACTCCCCGGCCCTGGTATTCGAGCGCGGTCGCGTGCACCGTATAAAGGCCATTCCGCTTCAGGAGTTCCGTCAGCGCAAAGTGGAAAAAGCTCGTACAGACGTCTGGATGCAGCGCGTCCGGCCGTACAAAGTAGCCCTCGACTAGATTGCGAGCGCCGTCAATCAGCAGCAGCCCTTGTTCATGGAAGTCGGCGATAATGCGATCCCCATCCTGCAGGATCTCGCACTGCCAGAGAGCGCGTAAGGAATCTCCCATCGCCGGTCGGGTACCGGAGAACAAGATCTTTCCGGTATCAGAGACTTTCACCGGCACATCCGCCCGACTGGCGACTTCTTCAAAGTGCATCGTCAGTACGGTGTCACCACGAACCTCCTCGGCATGAAAATAGCGCAGGAATGTCAGGACCGGCCCCACGAACGCCTGAGAGGAAGTGGAAAATCGCAGTTCGACGCCATGAAAGTTGAACCGGTACTCGCGTGCTGTGACCACTGTGTTCATCGCATCCCTCATCTGGTTAGGTGTCGCCATCTCCCTGAATTCTCACAAGCTGACCAGCCTCTACAGGCCGGTCAGCCCATGACACAGACCATCAACCTTAGGTGGGCGCTGTTGTCGTTGACCTTGTCGGTGTACTTCTCTCGATACTTCTGCCCCGTGACATCGCGCAGTAATTCGTGCGCGATCAATACGGGCTCGGTATAGGATTCCTTCTGCTGTTGATTCATTTTTCTTCACCTCCTTTCCAATGTTAAGAGTCCCTCGTGACCCAGATGCGTCACGAGAGCGACGAGATCGTCGGCGATGCGTTCCGACGAGGCTTCGAACCGCGAGCAGAGCGTCGTGTGGATGTCTTGGAGAGACTGATTGCCGGTACAACGCTCCCAGATCGCCGTTCCCACCCGATTGAGTGTGTAGTAGCGCCCCGTACTGAGATCGAGTAACACGGTTTCTCCTTCCAACGTCGTCCCCTGCACATTGGGATTGGGTTGGGGAACGGTTCCCATGAGTCGCTCATGTTTGTCCTGCTGCCCTCGTTCAACCTGTTGCCGTTCTTCTTCCGACAACAACGCACGTGCGGCATCAGCCAATTGCTCTGTCGTCGCCTGACCCGTGAGCGTCGGCTGCGCCGGATCAGACTGAACGGCCATATCCGGTCTCAGATCGGCAGAAATAAACGGTTGTCTGCTCATAATTGCGATCCCTCCTTTTCCACCTTGTGCACATTCCACGATTACGCTTTCCCTGCACAGAGCAGATCGGCCAAGGCATCCCCGATCCGCTGGCCTGTATAGTTCTCGAAAAAGGTAAACCCCGGGCTGGTATTCACCTCGAAACAATAATAGGCGCCATCCGGTGTTCGACGAAGATCAATACCGCTCAGGCTTAACCCAAGACCTTTGGCCAGATTGAGACAGCGGATCTGTAAGCACGGCTTCAATTCGACCGCCCGCATCGTGCGCTGTTTGTTTTCACGCTCGGCATACCGATAGTCCGTACCATCCGACAGAACCTCGGTCGCAAATAGGCGGCCCTCTACCGTGTGAATGCGCAGATCAGTACCGGGAATCATTTCTTGAAGCTGCACCGGGCAGTACCGGATCTGCTCCAAGCGAGGAAAGTCGGCAGGTATGAGCGGCCGCACGATCGATCGTTCTGCACTGATCGATTTGTAAATGACCCGTCCCTGGCATTCGTCATAAAACACGCCTGGCTTCTTCCGGAACCATCGTGAGCAGCGTCTTCGGAACCTGGAAGCCGTATTGCGCGATCAACCGCTGCTGATAGGGCTTCGACATGTTAGTGTGCGACGCCTGGCGTCGATTGACCACCAATACCGGCAGACTCTCGGCAAATTCCCAGAGAGACGTCGCGATTATTCGCTCGCGAGGAGTCAATGCCGCATGGCTGTCCAACGCCCGGAGATACACCGAATCGATATCGGACAGATGGATGGTGCGGTTGCCGATGCGAAGGCGATCGGCCATCGCACCCCGCTCAGTTGACCACGCGATATCCCAGCTGTCCCCTTCCGACTCCGGATGGACGAGCATAAGATCAGCGTTTCGGGCTGCGAGTCTCGCACAGACGTTCGCGAGCACTGGATCGGCCATCGGGCCCATCAAGAGAATCATGAAGCGATAGACTCCTCATTTCGGAAAGATATTCGACCAGGCGGCACACGATCTGTTGCTGAACCTCTTGCGGACAGTGCCAAAAGCTGGGGACACTGCTCACATCGAGACAATAGATTGACCCTTCAGGGGTCACGACGAACTGGCATTCGGCAAACGTGAGTCCCAAATCACCCACAAGACCGAGACAGCGTTCTGACAGTACCGACGGCATCTCCATCCGCTGCGGCATGTCCTCACTTGGCTGCAGGACGGTCGCGACGACTTCCTCTCCGACGACATACACCGTCACCCGCTGCCCGTGCGGGATGGCTTGCATCGAGACCGCCTGCTGCTCCATGACACGACAGATCTGTTCGAGCGCCGTCGTGGGCGTGCAAGAAGATGCCCCAGATCGATGCGATCCCAGAGGCTTGAGATAGACCCGTTCGCTCCAGGCCGAAAACTGCAAGATCGCGTCGGTGCGGCTCGACGTACAGTAAGCCGGCAGGAAGCATGAAACCCCTGCGCCATGGCGACGCTGAGACAGGAGCGGGCTTCCGACAAGGAGAGTAGGACTGCCCGCCTGGAATAGGTCTATTCACCACGGCGCAGGGCAAGGCGTTCAGAAATGCCAGCCATGCTGCCGTCGCTTCCTTTGACAACGTAGTCGCGCATCCTGCACAGAAAGATCTTCAAGATCTAAACAGCAGTGGGAATGAGAGACGGGCAAAGACTCCCGTAAGGTCGTTAAGGGGCTTCGTCCGTACCATCCACGACGAGGCTGCCTGGTAACGAGAGGTGACCAGGTCACGACTGGCCAATTGAGCAGACACGCTGATTTAAAAGCTGGGCTCGCTGAATCCAGAAGAGGTCTTCTTCACCACGACACAGTGAACCTCTCGATGGACTAAGCGTGGCCCAAGGATCTGCTCGGCTCGGCAAGAATCAAGAATCACTGATGAGTCTCCTCTCCGGCCCAACTCCGTGCCATTGCCGATCCGGCTGCGTCTGTCGAACATCTACGCCATGTCTTCGGAGAGAGTAGCTCGGATACGGCAATAATGCCTAGCTCACTAAGCAGGTGGAACAGATCGTACTTTAGGTGCTTACGTAGAACTACGTTCCTGGAGAAAGATGAACGGGAGGAAAGACCTGAGCAGCAAGACTAGAGACAAACAGGCCCAACTACCCTGCAGGTAATAGGAATGTTCAGAAGGGAGGCGAGCCTATTGATAGTGCTGGGCTTGGGTCAAGAAGAGTGTGGCGTAGAGACCTTGCTGCCGCATCAAGGTATCGTGTGTTCCCTGCTCGATGATCTGGCCCCGGTCGACGACAAAGATCCGGTCGGCCATTTTCACAGTAGACAGTCGGTGGCTGATTAAAATCGCCGATACGCCCCTGGGAGAGCTCGTGAAACCGCTCGAACAGTTCTGCTTCTGCCTTGGCATCCATCGCGCTGGTGGGCTCGTCGAGAATGAGAATCTGCGAGTCTCGAAGTATGGCCCTGGCGAGCGCGACCTTCTGCCATTCACCAATACTCAGTTCATGCCCACCGTCGAATAGCTTTCCGAGCAATGATTCATACCCCTTCGGCAAACGCTCGATGGTCTCATGGACTCCAGCCTGCTTCGCGGCTTGAGTCACAGAGGGAAGATCAACATCGGACGCTCGCACGCCCAAGGCGATGTTGTCTTTTGCCGAGAGTTGAAATTTCACGAAGTCCTGAAAGATCCCGCTGACGGCGCCGCGCAGATCGGCAATGGAATAGTCTCGAAGATCTATTCCATCGATCGTGATGCGCCCCCCAGTCGGGTCGTACAGTCGGCACAGAAGCTTCACCAGCGTCGTCTTTCCAGCGCCATTGGCCCCAACGAACGCGACATGTTCGCCGGGTCTGATCGTAAAGGTGAAGTCCCGTATCGCCACACGTTCTTCAAGCGGGTATTGGAATGACACATGATCGAACGTAATCCCCTGCGTGATCGGCTGGGGAACCCGCTTCGGATGTGCCGATTCTGGCAATCGAGACCGAATACCCAGAAACTCGTCCAACGTGGTCAGGAACAGATTGCTCTCGTAGAGACTCGACACACTCCACCCCAAACCCTCCAGGAATCCGGAGGCCCGCTGCACGGCTTGAAAATACATCACGAGGCTGCCCAGTGTGAGCAACCCATGATACGTTTGGACCGCCACAAAACTGTAGACGCCGAACACACCGGCCACTCCAACAATCTGTGCGGCAAGACCCGCGAGCGCCCATCGTCGCTCTAACGTGATCCGTTCCCGACGGAGTACCGAGCGCGCGTCAAGGAACCATTGCCGCAACCGAGGGCCGAGGTCGAACAACCGGACTTCTTTCGCTGCCGTCGCTTGCGTCAGCAGCATATTGACATACCAGGCCTTCCGTTCAAGCGGCGTCCGCTCGCGCTGCCAGGCATACAGCATGTTGGATTGCTGCAGGCGGACGAAAAAATACGGGATAGCCGTCAGCATCAAGACCGGAATTGCCCCCCAATGTAGCCACCAGAGGATGCCTGCCATCGCCATCAAGGAAATCGCGTCTTGGCCGAATTGCAGCAAGGCGTTGAGGATCGCCGTCGGTCGGTAGGGCGCTTCTTGCTGTGCGCGATGCAACGTATCTTGATACTGCGCATTCTCGTAGTACTCAAGATCGACCTCGACCGACTTTGCCTGAAGGATTGTATGCATATGATCCGTGACGACTTGAGCTTGAATTTTGGAAATCAGGGAAGTCGCGACGGTGAGCATCGCGCTGAACATTGCGACACCTGCTAACCCCGCAAGAATCGTGATTATTCGGGTCAACGAAGATTCGTCTGATGGAGTCTTAAGCCCTTCGGCCACGGCATCGATTAACAACTTCGTCAGATATAGCACTGCAAGCGGAAGGAGGCCTTGGATCACGCGCACCACGATACTGCCGATGGCCAGACTCGGACTGCTCTGCCACACGAATGAGAGGGCGCGACGAACCGTGAGGAGAAAGGGGCGTATGCGAGTCAGAATGATGTTCATGAGCGACAGGAATACGTGATAAATTCCTCGTCAGAACTTCGTTGTTCTGCTTGTTTGACGGCGGCTGGCAGAGTCCTGGCTTCTGCCAGCTGCCGCATCCGGAGGATACGAAAAGGTGACAGTGAATCGTTGCCAGTGCTGACCGATCTCGTGGAACGGCTGCTGATCGAGCGTGAGCCAGGCATGGCCATCGAGATTCGAAACTTCTTTTCTCACACCACATTGAAAAAGAACCGGATACCCCAATCGCCGAGCGAACCAATAGAGCGCCAACGACCGTGGGAAACAATTCCCTTTTTTGTTATAGGGAAACAGTTGAAGCCAGCGATCCACGTAGTAGACCAGATCCCCCATTACCGCCTCATCAGGCCTCCCCCTCATCGAGCGAGGAGTCAATCGGTCCAGTACCAACGGCAAACTCTTGACCCGCAACGAAAGACGAACCCATAGCACAACCAGGCCTACATGGAGCACCATCCAATACTTTTCCACAAGCCGGATCATGATGGGTTGAGTGTAGCAAGCCTCAATGAGAATTCCAGTATTCGCTGCTTCCAAATCAAAGAACACTGGCACAGACGATCTGATGTGCCAAGCGAGACTTTCAACCTCATGTGAAGGTGCACACAGAGATGGCTATCGGCTGTCGCGTATTTACGATTTTCCCGCTAGAGCAACTGCCGACCAACCGTGCTCGATCCAACGATTGATAGCGAGCCGAATTGTGGATGGGAACAGACCTCTTATGATCCGATGAAGGGGAAGAACGAGCTGAGCGAGACGCAGGAGGGAGGTGCGCCAGCGGAACCAGGTTGGTGGAGTCTTAACGATAGGGCTCTGATCGCGACACAGCATTAGCCCAAACCACCAGCGTTCCCTCCACGAATCCTTTAGGGAGAAATAGAACGCGACTGCCTGCTCCTCACTCACTCCATCACCATAGTTTGCCAGCAAGGTAGCCGGCATACGGTGGGAAAACATCTGTACATCCGAATCGTTTAAAAGCCGGGCGACGACTGCTTCAGGTAGTGGGGCATCCAATACATGATGCGCGAGCGACAACCCCATATACACCAGGCGCCGGCAGTGCCAGTTCGACGCGTTCGACAAAATACGATTCCAGTCAAAATACTGATGCGAACGAAGCAGTTCGGCGACATCACACACCCATTTAAGCTGTTCCCATGCGTGCTTTGATCCGTGGACACACAGGACAATCAGTAGATCTTCTGGCGTCAGTCCTTGTACTGTTTTGTTCGCAAGAGGAACAGTCGTTCGATGCTGCCAGAACTCAGGACGATCTAGCTGGAACACAAAGTGTTGATGCGCCATCACCCACTGGAGATCGACCCGAAAGAGCGTGCGCTTCTTGATAAACACATTATACGGGCCTTCTTCATGATCCGTCTCACCAGGTTCAGAGGAAGGGTCTTTCTTCTCATAGCCCCGGGCTGCTAACACAGCTTTTGCTTCTGCAATGGAGCCTTTGGGAACAAGTAGGTCAAGATCGGTGAAATCTCGAAGGGTTAGATCGCCATACGCCAACATCGCCAGGGCCGCCCCTTTGATAGGCGTGACCGGCACACCGCGTGCAGCAAACGCCTCACATAAGCCAACGAGTTCCTGGGCGAGCGATTGGTTGAGTAACGCGCCGGCTTGCGCCCTCTGGCGTAACTGAGTCAACGATTCGGCGGGCACGAGGTCGGGGCAGAGCGTAGACAGATTCCGATACAACAGGGGTGCCACACCATGATACCGAGCCATATCAAGGATGGCCGCCCAGTCAAGGGACTCTTGCACTCTTTGCATGATACGCGCCTTGAGCACATCTGTCACAACCGTACGGGCACACCAGACCAAAAGCTCAGATTCCGGTCGCAGAGAGAATTGTCTGGCAGTAGACCGTATCGCCATCATCTTCCCTGCTCAAGAAGCGGCGTGATCAACTTCGGCAAGTCGAGGATATCGCGGCCGAAATGTAAGCGGTAACAGTCCACCTGCTGCACCACTTTCGCTAAGACTTGAAATTCACGTCTGGCTACCTCAGAGTCGTAGACCAATAGCGCCTGAGGAAGGAGGACTTCTAGCGCACGGCTCTTAGGGAGAAGTTCGAGGTGGCTGTGAGGAGCATCGACGACATGGGGAAACAGTACGATAGCCGGTTGACAGCAGTCACCCACCGATGTCGGATATAGCTCCTCGGCATAAAAGGCCCGCTTGGGCGAACCGGGATGAAGTACATGATCAGGAGCACTCCTGAGCTCAGGAAAAAACACGATCGTTGCTTCAGTTACATTAATTTTGATAGGAAATGGGAGAATGTCCACATGCGTCCCGGCATCTCGTATCAGCGGATGATCATCCGACAGATAACGATAGCCTGAGCGAAGCAGCGAGATAAAAGATGTTGTTTTGCCGTGGCCGCTATTCCCTGGAATCAAGATCCCACGCCCATGTTTCTCCAACGCTGTCGCATGGATGGTATAGAGCCCTCGTCGTCGCAAGAGTTCAATCAAGGCGAGGTGAAACAAATATTCAATTAGATTCGCCTGTATAGTTTCCGGCTTAATCAGATAGCCGTCAGCCTGGCCTGTGTACCATCCATCACCAGAACTCCGACATCGAAAAAGTCCGCAATCAAGCGCCCGCCGTCATGAGTCACCTCATAGGGCAATCCGGTCTCCCGTCGATCCCCGACCGCTGCACCCGTTCCGGAAGATAGTTGACATGCCGACGAAGAAATTGTCAGCGGAATATCAGCTCGGCCCTGCACAGCGTGGAAACATATAGTGAGTGGAGCTGACTCCTCGAGCGAGTCCCGCCGAAAATACCTCAGAAACTCACTCACTGGTGGGGCCAACAGGGGCGACGTCGTGGCATATCTCACCGAAGTTCCATAGACGGAAAACAGATACTCGATCGTAGGATGTTCGACCGCGGTCATCGTCATGCTTGCCCTCCGCTGGTATTCATCACGCGCTCCCGCCACAGGTTGAGAAGGCAGGCGGGCCGGTTCTTACGAACCGGCCCGCCCCTAGCCCTTCTGCCAACCCGGTCAACGGGTGACATCTTGACAACCCGAATTCCCCGGCACACCATCGAAGCCGCCATTACCAAAACCGCAATTGCCCTTACCAGAAGCGTTCGCGGTGATGTCTCGTAACAATGCGTGCTTCACAAGCACTGGCTGCACGTACGGCTGTTTCTTCTCTATGTTCATGCTTCCTCACCTCCTTTCCTGTTGAAGTAGCCCTTCCTGGATCAGGTGATTGACCAGGGCAACGAGATCGTCTAGGGCTCGCTCGGGTGCGACATCAAAGCGGTCACACAAAACCGCATGGATGTCACTGATAGTGTTATGGCCGGTACAATGTTCCCAAATAACGCTGCCCAACCGGTTCAAGGTGTAGTAACGCCCGGTGCTTAGATCCAACAACACTGTCTCACCTTCCATACAGATCCCTTGCACATCGGGGCTGGGCAGGAGGACACGGTCAAGTATCGTAGGATCGATGCTATGGTGTGAGGTAATCGAAGGCGGGATCGTTTGTATGGGGTTCGACATGAGCTTCTCCTTCGCGATTTGATGTTTATCTATGCGCCGACGGTGCGAGCTGAAAAGCCAAAACCAAAAAAATATGACGTAGAAAACAGCAAGTCAGCATGTTCATGAAAATGAATACCACTGCCCTCTATTTCTGAATAGGCCTCCAAAAGCGGGAAACGCCCTACTTTGGTAGACTGTCAGCCTAGAATCTGATTACTCGTTTTAGAGGGAATGTAGCGTTACAACGCCAGGACAGGAGCCCCATTTCCATACTGATCATGTTGGTTACGACCGCCAGATGCCACGCCATAGTTCCCTCACAATCACAATACGTGAAAGCATACGGGTAGCTGCATACGCTCCAACGCATGGGCCGTCCTGATATTAGAGGGTCTGTGGCTGAGGACTAGGAAGACGGCTCGAAGAGGCCGAGCTGCCATTCCTCGGCACGGGTCAAAGGAATGGGGTAGCGCTCGGTAAAGCAGGCGTTGCAGTACTGGCCTGGTGTACCGGGGGAAGCGTTCAGCATGCCGTCAAGACTCAAATAGGCAAGGCTATCTGCCGTGATGTACTTTCGAATCTCTTCGGTGGAGTGGCTGGAGGCAATGAGTTCTTTCCTGGTGGGCGTGTCGATGCCATAGAAACAGGGCGAGACGATCGGCGGCGAACTGATGCGCATATGCACTTCTTTGGCCCCGGCATTGCGAAGCATCTTCACAATTTTACGGCTCGTCGTGCCACGCACCAACGAATCATCGACGACGACGACCCGTTTCCCCTCCAGCACCTCCGGCACGGCATTGAGCTTGACCTTTACACCGAAGTGGCGGATCGATTGCTCCGGCTCAATAAAGGTGCGACCGACATAGTGATTCCGAATCAGCCCAAGTTCGAACGGAATCCCCGCCCCCTCGGCATAGCCGAGCGAAGCAGGCACCCCGGAGTCCGGGACGGGAATGACGATATCCGCAGGCACCGGCGATTCCTTCGCCAGTTGCCTACCCAAGGCCTTGCGAGTGCTATACACAGCATTCGCGCCGAAGATCTTGCTGTCAGGCCTGGCAAAGTAAACATATTCAAAGACGCACATGGCGGGACTCATCGGGGTAAATGGCTTATAACTTGTCACGCCCTTGTCATTCAGCAGGACCAATTCGCCGGGCTCGATCTCGCGGACAACCTCAGCTCCGAGCAGATCAAATGCGCAAGTCTCCGATGCCACAAGGTAGGTATCGCCCAACCGGCCGAGACAGAGGGGCCGAAACCCATGGGGGTCACGAACCGCAATGATCCCCTCATCCGTCTGCAAGACGATCGAAAAAGCCCCACGAACTTGGCTCAATGCATCGATGATGCGCGCCAGCAACGTATCGGCGCGCGAGTGCGCGATCAGATGGATGATGACTTCGCTGTCTGATGTGGATTGAAAGATCGCGCCGTACGCTTCGAGCTCATGACGCAGCACTTGGGCATTGATGAGATTGCCGTTGTGGGCAAGCGCCAGATTCCCAAACGCAAAGTTGACCGAGAACGGCTGGACGTTCTTGAGATCGTTCCCTCCGGCCGTGGAGTAGCGATTGTGACCGATCGCCATCGAACCAGTTAATTCATCGAGCGCATTGGGGCTATAGATATCCGCGACAAGCCCCATCCCCTTATGGACATGAAACTGCTCACCATCGCCCGATACGATGCCGGAGGCTTCCTGTCCTCGATGCTGCAGGGCGTACAACCCTAGATAGGTGAGGTTTGCCGCTTCTTTGTGGCCATAAATGCCGAAGACCGCGCATTCATCGTGGAACTTGTCGGGGGTGATCATAGGTAAGGGGTGAGGCGTGAGGCGTGAGGCGATTGGAAGAAATTCTTGGTTCTGACTCATAACCCCTTACCCCTAAGCCTAACCCTCACGCTTCATTCAGCATGCGTTCAATCGAAAAGGCCCATCGGTCGTGCAGTTGATCGACCGGGAGGTCGATGCGACATCCTTCGCTCCATTGACCCTTCTCCACATCGATGACGAACCGATCGCCTCCCACCGTCCCGATCTTCATAGCTGGAATACCGGAATCCCAGGCGCAATTCAAGACCCGGTCTGCGATCTCCTGCTTCACCGAAAGAACCACCCGTGATTGGCTCTCACCGAACAAGAGGGCATCCAGCCGCAAGGCATCGAGGGGTAACTGTACCACAGCCCCTCGCCTGGCGTCCGGGGCTGAAACACAACATTCAGCCAATGCAACAGACAACCCACCATCCGAGCAATCATGGGCAGATTGCACCACCCCTTCATGAATTACTTTCAATATAAATTCATGGAGTGCCTTCTCTGTCTCCAGACTCAGGAGCGGCGGCGATCCCTGCTCCCTGTGATGGAGCACTTTCAGATATTCACTGCCGCCCAGATCCTCCCTCGTCTTGCCCAGGAGGAGAATCACATCGCCGTCCTGCTTGAACCACTGCGTCATCGTCTTATCAGCTGAATCGATCAGACCCACCATCCCCAACATCGGCGTAGGATAAATCGAGAGGCCGTTGGTCTCATTGTAGAAGCTCACATTGCCGCTGACGATGGGGACCTTGAAATGTTCGCAGGCATCCTTCAGTCCCTCGATCGCCAGCACAAACTGCCACATGATCTCGGGCCGCTCGGGGTTACCGAAATTCAAACAGTCCGTAAGCCCGATCGGCATCGCGCCGGAGCAGACCAGATTCCTCGCCGCTTCGGCCACTGCAAGGCGAGCCCCTTCATAGGGATGCAGCAGGCAGTAGCGGCTATTACAGTCCACCGTCATCGCGAGTGCTTTATTCGTCCCCTTGATACGAACTACCGCCGCATCGGAACCGGGCCGGACCATCGTGTTTGTCCGCACCATGTGGTCGTACTGCTCATAGACCCAGCGTTTGCTCGCAATCGTCGGAGACTCCAGCAACGATAACATCGCCGCATTGGCATCCTTCACATCGGGAAGCGCATCATAGTTCAGGTTGGTCAGCATGTCTTGGTAGGCTGGCGGCGAATAGGGCCGCTCGTAACGTGGTCCGTCATCGGCCAGCGACTTCGCTGGAATCTCTGCCACTACCTTGCCCTGATCCCTCACGCGGAGGATGCCGTCACCCGTGACCCGTCCCACCACCGCCACATCCAGATCCCACTTCTTACAGATCCTGATGCATTCGCGTTCCTTGCCTGCCTGCGCCACCATCAACATGCGCTCCTGGGATTCCGACAACATCAATTCATAGGGCGTCATACCCGGCTCACGCCGCGGCACATCGGTCAGGTCCAGGTCGATTCCGTTGCCGGCTCGCGACGCCATTTCGCAGGACGAACTAGTCAACCCAGCCGCCCCCATGTCCTGAATACCAACCAGCAGATCGCCTGCCATCAGTTCAAGGCAGGCTTCCAGCAATAGCTTCTCTGTAAAGGGATCGCCCACCTGCACCGTAGGCCGCTTCTGTTCCGATTGGTCGTCGAAGGAGTCGGAGGCCATCGTCGCCCCGTGAATCCCGTCGCGGCCAGTCTTCGAGCCGAAGTAGATCACCGGATTGCCGACCCCAGCAGCTGTTCCAAGGAAGATCTTGTCCTTGGGCGCAATGCCGAGACAAAACACGTTTACGAGCGGATTCTGCGAATAGATATCGTTAAAGACGATTTCGCCTCCGACCGTCGGCACCCCCATGCAGTTACCATAACCCGCGATACCGGCCACGACGCCCTTGACCAGATGCCGGTTCTTAGCATGGTCGAGGCCGCCGAACCGCAACGCATCGAGCAGGGCGATTGGACGCGCGCCCATTGTAAAGATATCACGCAGAATCCCCCCCACCCCCGTCGCCGCGCCCTGATAGGGCTCGATGAACGAAGGATGGTTGTGCGACTCCATCTTGAAGACCGCGCAAAGCCCGTCACCGATATCCACAGCGCCAGCATTTTCCCCCGGCCCCTGCACCACCCGCGGCCCCGTCGTCGGCAACTTCTTCAAGTGCACGCGCGAACTCTTATAAGAGCAATGTTCCGACCACATCACTGAGAACATTCCCAACTCAGTGATATTCGGCTCCCGCCCGAGTATCTCGACGATTTTCTTATACTCATCGTCCGTCAGATTGTGCTGCGCAATGAGGTCTTTGGTAATAATCATTCAGTCACATCCCACCTTGCCTGGCTCATAGTGCATCATCAAATCCCGGCTAGAATGAATCACTGCTTCGATGTAACAGCTGTCTTGACGAATTTCTTAGATAATCCGATATGCTCCATGAATTAGTTCTCGGAAGTTCGATAACTCGTATTCGGGGACCACTCTCCCAAGCAAAGGATACTCCTTGAGGACCAGTGGCGCCCGAACCAATCGCTTCGAGAAACCCTCCGCATACCGCGGAGAATCCCTGGCAATGTATCTGACGATAATTTCTAAATCCTTCAGCGCCGGTCCTGCCCAGACAACTTTAGCCACTGATCCACCCTCTTTTCCGCCTCCTCCTGAGAAATAATGTCACCGGCATCCACAGCAGCCACTCCTCGTTCAATCTTCTCCCTGACGTAGATGTGGTACTGGATATCCTCCCATGTGCAATCCTCAGGAAGAGATTCCAGCATCTTTTTCATTTCCTCTTTGACCGTGGCCTTACTCATAAGACCTCCCCTCTCGCATATCCCAGCGCTGCCAAAATCTGCTCCCGCGTGATGACATAGGCATCCTGCACCGACTCAAAACTCTCTCCCGCCGCCAGCGCCCCCACCACAGTCGCCACATCGATACGTGTCCCCGTGAGACAGGGCCTCCCGAATCTGATACCGGGGTCCATCGAGATACCAGGAAAGATTTCCATAGTTAGGACCTCCCTAGACCTCTCTTTATTGTTTCATATGCTGCGCGGCAAGGTCTTTGGTAATTGGTACAGTCGGCATCAAACGACAACTCCATTGTCATTAAGATGCTTCATGAGCTTATAGATGCGCTCAATGTAGTTCACAAAGTTCCCAATGTTGGCTATCAACACACTCTTTTCAAGATCAGGGACAATCTGCGGGTGGCCCACCTCATTTCGAGTAATTCTACAGAACTGAAATGACGCTGAAAATTCATCATATTTCTTTGAAATGCTTTTGCTACCTATTCGGCTTACAAATTTTGCCTTGTTACCATCATCTTGAATTGAGTTCGCATAAGTGTGAATAAGCAAGTTAACAGCTCTTTCAGAGGCCGCCCCAATCATAAATGCAGCACCAAGCAGGGCTTCATGCTTGAGACACTTAATCACCTCCTCAACGAACACTATTATTACTGGATCACACTCTGAGACTCTCTCACGAATTGTTTGGGGAAATTTTTCAATCTCAAAGGGAAGGGTCTGCCCTACGCCTACCTCTCCCGCCTCCAACGCTCCTTTCATGTCCTGGAACAGCGTCTTCAGCTTTGAGTCTGGCCCTCCACCAACTATCTTACCTGTATTATAAACATTGACTGTAGCCTTATGAGCCCCAGTCTGAACTCTAAATAAAGTACAGTGCTGACCATCCTCTTTGCCAAAATCGAGCTTTTGTCTTTGAAGAAATGACTCGACTAGAGCCAAGATTTTGGAGTCTCCGTTGCTCATGCTCACATAAGAGCGGCAAAGGCCCGCCTCGCAAACTAAACAAGGGGTCGGCTGTCGCACCAGCCGAAACTCTTACTCATCGCATCTTCTTAATGGCACGGGTGATGCTGCCTGGGAGCCCGATCGCCCTAGCTTTCATCTTACTGTTAAAGGGTGGCCCAATTGGTCTCCGACTGCGCGCGTCCACCGAAAGCCTTCCAATTCTCGCTACCTCTCTAAATAGGGGAGTGGCCAAGGCTGCCCTCTACTGCGCGCATCGAACGAGCACATTCTTATCGTGCGCGTTCTGCGAGCAAGGAGGGCACCTGGCCGCTCCCTCCTCATCCTTCCCAGGTCGCGCGTTGCGCGAGCAAAGGAGACTAACGGGCTACCCCTCCCCTCCTACACCGGACGAGGTGCGAGGACGGGCGGGCTGGTCAGCGGCAGGACCCGCGGTCACGCCCCTACCATTTTCAATTGCTTCTTGTTCCCCTTCAACGCCTCGATCATCGACAGGAAAATCATCTTCCCGTCTTCATTACCCAATACTGCTTCCGCGCAGCGCTCCGGATGCGGCATCATGCCTAGCACATTGCCCTCGGCATTGATGATCCCGGCAATGTTATCGAGTGAGCCGTTCGGATTCGCTTCCGGCGTCACCTTGCCCTCCGGGGTGCAATAGCGGAGCACAACCTGCGCGTTGGCCTGCATGGCCGCGAGCGTGACCGGATCGGTATAGTAGTTCCCGTCTGCATGGGCGATCGGAATCTTGAGCACCTGGCCGGACTCATAGGCGCTGGTAAACGATGTGGCCGCATTTTCAACCTTCACCGACACGTCCTTGCAGATGAAATGCAGCGACTTGTTCCGGAGCATGGCCCCTGGCAAGAGCCCTGCTTCGAGCAGAATCTGAAACCCGTTGCAGATGCCGAGCACCATCCCGCCCTTCTTCGCAAATTCCTTCACCGCCCCCATCACCGGCGAGAACCGTGCGATGGCCCCAGTCCGCAAATAGTCGCCGTAGGAAAACCCGCCCGGCAGCACAATCGCATCCAGCCCCGCCAACAAGGTCTCCTTGTGCCAAATCATCTCCACATACTGGCCCAGCGCATCCTTGAAGATATGCTGACAGTCGTGATCGCAATTACTCCCAGGAAAAACCACCACCCCGATCTTCATAATCCGCAACCTTCTCGTCTCACGTTTAACGCTTCACGTTTTACGACGTGAGTTCGTACCGATATTCTTCAACTATCGTGTTCGCTAGCAACTTTTCGCACATGGCTTTCACAGCAGCATCAGCTTTTGCCTTATCCGTTTCATTCACATCCACTTCCATGTACTTCCCGACTCGCACATTGCCCGCATTCTTGAACCCCAGCGAATCGAGCGCGTGCTCAATCGCCTTCCCCTGCGGGTCGAGAATTCCCTGTTTCAATGTGACGTGGATTTTTGCCTTCATAATAGCTCTCGCTTTACCATCCAGTACTTAGATTTTGGTCGCACAATATCGAAACCCTTCCCAAGTATCTCCTGCCCAGCCATCCCTTACCACATCGACAATACGGGCGCCGTTGCCCCTAAGAAATGCCTCGACCTCAGATCGCTCAGTCCCATACATTTGCATCACAGGCTGTTGCACTGGATACTTGAGATCCACATACCATCTCCATAGTACTTCCGGCACATTCCGCTTGAAGTTCTGCTTAAACCTTATAAATATCGAGGGGGTCTCAGGAGCAGGCACCGCCTCGATTGTTGATTCACGACGCCGAGGTGTCGCCAGGTTTCTGCTCGGCAATTGGAAAATCAACACGCCTTCAGGCTTGAGCACACGAAGAAATTCCTTGATGTAGGATTTCGCATACTCAGGCTTCATGTGCTGAAGCACAATATTGGTGTAAATAAAATGAAACTCCAGATCTGAAAAGAGTCTCAGATTGTCTTGGTCGTTGATGCGATAGGTGCAACGTGCGCCAAATCGATTATATTGCTTGGCGAGCATTACCATTGAAGGTGCGATATCGATTCCGACTACCTCATCAAAATAGCTAGCCAGTGCCTGTGTAAGCCGCCCCACACCACAACCAAAATCGAGCGCCCGACCGCGTTGCTGAAGGAGGCCTAATTTTTGAACGTACTCCATCACGCCTGCGATTTCTTGCCGTCCTCGTTCAAAGAACTCGTCGGGGCTCCATTTGTTACCCTTCTTGCCGTCCTCCGAAATAATCGACCAGAGCGGATCCTGCTTGCCAAATTGATTCCAATGCTTTTGCAGTTCTTTCAGCTCCATGCTGCCTCCTTTTCTAGGAGATCGATCCTCTCCCTGCAACCGGAAATTAGGTGGCGTCAGCCTCCACTGCAAAACATTCACAGGCATCATCTATTTATCGACTCTCTTCTTCCGATTTCTTGGTGAGGCCATTGATATATCTCCTGATCCATAAAATCCCCACGGCCGTCCCAATCCCAGCCAAAGCAAGCGCCACCATAGGCCAGCGCCAGCGTGAGCCTTCCAAGCGATAGGCCAGTTCAGCCACTAGCGCCGTGGACACCAAAATGGACGCCACCAACCCATAATGCATGAACCAGCCCCGAAACCCCTTCACGATTCTCCCCTCTTCACTTCCCCCCTCCCACCTCTAAAGGAAGGGTTTGGAAACTTCCAAGGGATGGTGGGGTTATCCTCGACTGCGCGCGTCCAACGAGGGCCTTCCTAGGCCGCGCGTTGCGCGAGCAAAGAGGACGGCCTCACCGTCCCCTCTGTCCCCTCATCCACAAACTCTCTTCAATACTTCCCGATACGCCTCTTCAATCTTTCCCAAATCCTTCCGAAACCGATCCTTATCCATCGACTCCTTCGTCGTCTGGTCCCAGAAGCGGCAGGTGTCTGGCGAAATCTCATCGGCCAGGATCAACATGCCGTTGTGCAGCCCAAACTCTAGTTTAAAATCGACGAGGATCATCTGTCGCTCACGGAAGAACGGCTGCATTACGCTGTTCACTTTCACCGCTAGCCTCTTGATCTCCGTCATTTGTTCCGGCGTCGCCAGTTTCATCAATCGAATATGCTCGTCGGCAATCAAAGGATCGCCCAGTGCATCGTTCTTGTAATACCACTCGACGATAGCCGGTTCGATAGGGTCACCCTCTTTCAAACCCAGCCGCTTCGCCAAACTGCCTGCCACGACATTGCGGACCACCACTTCGACCGGCACAATCGTGACCTTCTTTGTGAGCAGTTCCCGATCGCTGAGGCGCTCGATAAAATGCGTCGGAACACCGGCCTGTTCCAACAACCGGAAGAGCCGCTCGGACACTTTGTTATTGATGACGCCTTTTCCGACGATAGTCCCGCGCTTCTGCGCGTTGAACGCCGTCGCATCGTCTTTGAAGTACTGGACGACCTGATCCGGCTTGTCGGTCGCAAAGACCTTCTTGGCCTTACCTTCGTAGAGTAACGTTCCTGTTGTCATACGTTGTCCTCACGCCACTTTCATACGCTACTGAGCCAACACCTCAATGATCTCGTCCAACGATCTGGCCGTTCCCAACAAGATCGGATGACCAAACCGCCGGTTATACTGAAACTCTTTCACTTTCTCCAGAGCTAAAACCATGCTGTGGAAATCTTCCAGCTTGGACGTTTCAAAATAGGTGATGAAATCCAGGTCATCGAGTCCGCTGGAGTGGTAGAGCTTCCGTTTGACCGTCTTGATATAGGGCACCGTGGCTTCCGTATGTTCCAACATCATGGCCGCGCGCTTGTCCTGATCCAGCCCCCACCAGTCTGCACTCTTCCGGATCGGGATTACAATTGCATAGGGCTTCGGGCCCGGCTCGCTGGCGGCCTTAAGATCGGTCTTTGCTTGATCCGGAAATCCCGGCACATAGTTTGCCCTCTTAGTCAGGCCATGCATGACACCGGCCGTCTTGAGATGCTTGCCAAAGAGGCTGCCTTGAAGATCCAGGAGAAATTGTTGGGTCTCGCGCAGCTCGGTCGCGTGCATACGAAAGAGCACGTCCGCGTGGTCAGATAGTCCGCGAAGAAGATAGACATCGATCGCCAACCTCTCTCGATGCTGCTCGACCACTCCCTTCAGAACGGTCAATTGCGCAATACGCACCGCCTGATCCTGTTTCCCCCAGTCCTCATCAAGACTAAAGGCGGCAAAGGTGCCATAGACGCCCGGTTCGCTCAGAAGCTTGTCGCGATCGGCTGCCTCGACGACCGATACCATCACCAGGCTGACGAGCACCAGCACCGCAAATCGCGCGAGAGTAGCAATACATGATCTCATCGTTTCCTCCCCTTTCCTGGTTTGCGCGCCCCCGATCCGAAGACCCGCCGGAAAATCTTATCAAGATGGCGCAGATAATACTTCGGATCGAAACAGGATTGAATCTCCGCTGCCGTGAGATGTTTCGACACGAAGGGATCTCTGCCGACTAATCCTTGCAGTGCCCCCGCCCCTTTCCAGGAGGCCATGGCATTGCGCTGGACAGCCTCATACGATTCCTTGCGTTGCGCCCCCTTCTCGATGAGCAACAGCAGCAGCCGTTGCGAATAGACCAGCCCTCCAGTGAGATCGAGGTTGCGTTTCATATTGGCGGGGTAGACCACCAGATGCTTGATGACGTCGGTGATCCGCGCCAGCATATAATCGATCAGAATCGTGCTGTCCGGCATGATCACGCGCTCGACGGACGAATGGCTGATATCGCGCTCATGCCACAGCGCCACGTTCTCCATTGCCGCAAGACTATTACTACGCACGACACGCGCTAGCCCGCAGAGATTCTCCGAGGCGATCGGGTTTCGTTTGTGCGGCATCGCCGAGGACCCTTTCTGCCCTTCCGAAAAATACTCTTCCGCTTCGAGCACCTCGGTCCGTTGAAGATGGCGAATCTCGGTCGCAAACTTTTCGATACTGGCAGCCATCAGCGCCAATGCCGAGGCATAGGATGCATGGCGATCGCGCTGCACGATTTGATTGGAGACAGGGTCCGGCGTCAGCCCCAGCTTGGCGCAGACGTACGCTTCCACTTCAGGCCCTTGATGCGCAAACGTGCCCATCGCGCCGGAGAGCTTGCCAACCGCGATCTCCTGACGCACGTGCGTTAGCCGTTTCCGATGCCGGCAGGCTTCTTCATACCAAATGGCCAGCTTGAAGCCGAACGAGATCGGTTCGCCATGAATGCCGTGCGAGCGGCCGACCATCACGGTGTTCTTGTACTTGAGCGCCTGCCGCTTCAAGACGGCGATCAGCGCTTCAAGATCGTCGAGGATGAGGTCGAGCGCCTGGGTCATCTGCACGGCCAAGGACGTATCCACAATATCCGACGAGGTCAACCCCATGTGAAGGAACCGATGCTCCGGCCCAACTGAATCCACGAGCGATTCGAGAAAGGCGATCACGTCGTGTTTCGTCACCTTCTCAATTCTGGCGATGCGCTTGACATCGATCGCGGCTTTCTTTCCGATACGAGCCGCGGTGCCGCGCGGGACCTGTCCGGCTCGTTCAAAGGCCGCGCAGGCAGCCAGCTCGACTGCGAGCCAAATCTCATACTTGTGTTTCAATTCCCAGATGGCTTTCATCTTGGGACGGGTATATCTATCGATCATGGTGGTCCCGAGCGTTGAGTGTGGACAGGCCGGTTCATTCCCCTTACTCCTTACTTTCAACGCCATTAACGCCTGTGGCTTCAGCTCGTTTGGCGGCCATAGCGAATTCCTTATTCAAGACCTGATCCAGAATGCCGTTGACGAACTTCGACGCGTCGTCGTCGCCGAAACTTTTTGCCAATTCAATGGCTTCGTTCACCGTCACCTTAGCCGGCACGTCATCCATCCACAGCAGCTCATAGACACCGGCGCGCAAGATATTACGGTCCACAATCGGCATGCGGCTGATTTTCCAATTGGTGGCGTATTTCCCGATGAGGGCATCCAGTTCTTTTTTCTTTTCTAACACCCCGCCCACAAGCCGTTCGGCAAAGGCCTTCACTTCATCTGTGGCCTCGTTCTCCTTCCAGAAGACATCCAGCCACAAGCCAGGCTTACCATGGATATCGTATTGAAACAGGATCTGGAGCGCGCGCTCCCTGGCGTGATGGCGTGATCCCATGGCTAAGATTTGCGCTTTCGCGGCGTCCGCTTCTTGGCTCCCTGAACTCGCAGGACTTCCGCGCTCGACGGAGTCTCCTCGCCTGCCCGCAATAGACGCATGACCGTCGCCATTTCGATCGCGGACTTGGCCGCTTCTCCGCCACGGTTGAACTTGGTCGGATCGGACCGCTCGATTGCCTGCGCGATGGTATGCGTCGTCAGCACGCCGAAAATGATCGGCACGTCGGCATCCAGCGCCGCCTGTCCGATGCCACGGCTCGTTTCGGCGCTGATATAATCGAAATGCGGCGTGTCGCCGCGAATGACCGCTCCGAGACAAATCACCGCGTCGAACCGCTTCGTCCGGGCCATCGTCCGCGCCACCAAGGGAATCTCGAACGCCCCCGGCACCCGCACCGCTTCAATGTCGTCGTCATTGACCCCGCGTGAGGTTAACCCGTCAACGCAGGAACTCAGCAACTTGCTTGTGACAAACTTGTTGAACTTCGCGACGACAATCCCAAACCGCAACCCCGTCGCATCCTGAAACCCTTTTCGCAGTTTCATTCCTCTTTATTTCTTCCTTCCCCCTGGCACATTGATACTCAGACGGGTGGTTGGGGGAGTCCCCACTGCGCGCATCGAACGAGCACCGCTTCATCGTGCGCGTTCTGCGAGCACAGGGACTACCCCAAGCATCCGTTTCACACCTTCTTGAGAATGTGCCCCATCTTATTCTTCTTCGTCCGCAGATATCGCACATTCGCCGCGCGAGGCTGAATCTCGATCGACACACGTTCGACCACTTTCAATCCATACCCCTCGATGCCGACGATCTTGCGGGGATTGTTCGTGATGAGTCTGATCTCATGCAGTCCGAGATTGACGAGAATCTGCGCCCCCACGCCATAATCGCGCAGGTCTGCCTTGAATCCTAGCTTCAAATTCGCCTCAACGGTATCGCTCCCCTGATCTTGCAATCCATAAGCCCTGATCTTATTGAGCAGACCGATGCCGCGCCCTTCTTGATTCAAGTAGAGCAGGACCCCGCGCCCTTCCTTTTGAATCACTTCCATCGCCTTATGAAGCTGGTCTCGACAGTCGCATCGCAACGATCCCAGTGCGTCGGCAGTCAAACAACCCGAGTGCACACGCACCAGGGTGGGATCGCCTCCCTCCACGCGCCCTTTCACCAACGCAATGTGCGTGATGCCGTCCAATTCGTTTTCGAATGCCACCGCCTCGAAATCGCCGAACATCGTCGGCAGCCGCGCACTGGCCATCCGCCGCACAAAGGGCTCGCGCTGCATGCGGTATTCGATGAGCGCCTTGATCGTGACCATCTTCAGCTTGTGCGCTTTGGCAAATTTCGCCAGCTCCGGCACGCGCGCCATGGTGCCGTCCTCGTTCATGATTTCGCAGATCACGCCGGCGGGAGCGAGCCCGGCCAGCCGAGCCAGATCGACAGACCCTTCTGTCTGGCCCGCGCGTTTCAACACACCGCCTTGCTGCGCCTTCAAGGGGAAAATATGACCGGGGCGCGCCAGGTCGCTGGGCTTGGACTTCGGATCGATCGCCACATGAATCGTCGTGGCCCGATCCGCGGCAGAGATGCCCGTCGTAATGTCTTTCCGCGCATCGATGGACACGGTGAAGGCCGTGCCGAAGGTGGCGGTGTTCTCAATCGCCTGCTGGGGGAGATGGAGTTCTTCGACTCGCTGGGGAGTCAGAGCGAGACAGATCAACCCACGGGCATGCCGGGCCATGAAATTAATGGCTTGCGGCGTCACGTGTTGAGCGGCAATGACGAGATCGCCTTCGTTCTCGCGATCTTCGTCATCGACGAGGATGATGAATTTTCCCTGCTTGATGTCCCGAATTGCCTCTTCGATGCTATGAAAGGGAGAAGCCATAGGATGAATGTTCAAATAGTTACAGTTCAATGGATGATCAATTTATCACTTAACCTTGCGCATGTAACATTGTTTTTTGCGGTCGCGGCCCGTCAGCCCCTTCGGAGAGCGGCCGCGTGGCGGTGGCTGTTCCCGCAGCGCCTTGCGCTGCTTCCAGTCCTTGTTCGGGGCCATCAACAACGCGGGCCCTGCCGGATCCGCCGCCAGCAGGTTAGCCTCACTGCAATAGCCGGCATCGGCCAGGGCTGTCCCGACCGCCTGCAGATACGCGATGGCCTTCAGATTCGCCTGCGCCCGTTTGAGCATCGGGTGCAGTTGTTTATGTCATTCTCCTCCTGCGTCACCTCAGCCGCCACGATGATCTGGGCCTCCGTCACCACCGCTTGGGCGTTATAGCCTTGGACGTACCCGGCCTGCGTCTTCATGATGCGGCTATCCGGATCCGTCACATTCGCCTTGGCGTCGCGGTCGCAGCCGCCTCGGGCGCCTTGGGTTTGCGGCCCCGCTTCTTCTGCCCGGTGGCGGCCTCTTCGGCCTGCCGCGTCTCGATCTTGGCCTGCTGCTGCTCCGTGGCCGTGGTCGCCTCCTGCGTCAACCGTTCCTGGCACGCCTGCAACCGAGCTAGTTGACTCCGCCGATCCGCAAGCGCCTCCGGCAGTTCGTCGCCGCACTGCTCCGGGCCATACTGCCGATCCTCCGCCGCATCCGTGACCTGGGCCTCGGTCAGCATCGCGAGACCTCCGCGGTGATCGTCTCGACGGTCCGATTCGCCGCCAGCGCCGCGTGGGCCTTGATCTTGGTCTCGTCCCGCGCTACCACCCCCACCTTCACCAGGCCCGCCTCCGCACAAAGCCGCAGCCCTGTGTGAACAGCTTGGCCAGTTCGATCTCGTGGGTTTGCCGGAACCGGGCCATCGTCGTGTGATCAGGGCCCTGATTGGCCGTGATCACTCGAAAGGCCACATCCCGTTGGCACAGCCGCTCGATCCGTCGACTCGACCGTTCTCCCAGACAGTACGCATACAGGAGCAGCGCCACCATCATGGCCGGCTCGTACGCCGCCTGTCCCAGCCATCCGCTCGATAGGTCCGGGTAATGGCCGCGAGATTCATCTGGGCCACCGCATCCAGGATGAACCACGCCAGATCGCCTTCCGGCTTAGCCCCTCACTGTCAACAAGGAAACCCTTCAAGAGGAGGGCCCTGCCACAGAAACGACCCGACTCCGCAGCGCGACGATCACCGTTCCCCAGGCACAGACACCACATCCCGCGAAGAGCCAGAGACCCAGGTCATAGCTCCCGGTGAACCCCTTCATGGTTGCCGTGACGATGGGCAAAAGAAATCCCCCGAAACCGCCGGCCGCTCCCACAACACCCGTTGCGAGGCCGATGTCTTTCGGGAACCATTCCGCGACCAATTGGAAGACCACACCGTTCCCGAATCCCATTGCACCGGTCGCTATCACCATCATGACCACCGCTATGGGGAGCGATGGGCTCGTCACTGCCACAAGCGAACCAACGATGACCGGTAACACATAATAGAGGGCCCGGAGACCGCCCCGAGCATCCGCAACATAGCCCCCCACAGGACGAATCAGACTCCCGAAGAGTCCGCATAACGCCGCGACGGTCCCAGCCATGACCGCATCAAGCTGATAGAGGTCATGCAACAGCAGCGGCAGCAGACTGCAGAACCCGACAAACCCACCGAATGTAACGGCATATAAGAGACAGAGCCAATAAGCAGATCGGCGGCGGATGAGTTCCGCCGCATTGTGCCACCACTCGACGCGATGGGACGCCAGGCTCGGCTGTTCCCGAGGCACGAGAAGAGTGAACAGAACCAGTGTGATGCAGACGATGCCGGCCATCAATGCACAGACGCGATGCCAATCCATCACGGCAACCCAGCGCGGCGCGAGAAACAGGATCAGCACGGTACCCACGTTCGCTGATGCAGCCAGACCCAACACGAATCCCTGCGCAGCCGGCGGATAGGCTCGTCCAGCAATCGGCAACGACACAGCGAAACTCGCGCCAGCGACGCCAAGGAGCAGCGCAAAGACCAACCCTTCGTGATATCCAGACACGCCCAGCCATCCCCACAGCAACGCAACCAATTCCGCAAGGAGAATCACCACTGCGGTGGGCCATGCGCCTAACCAGTCGGCGCTCCATCCCGCGAGCATTCTGAGTCCTGCCCCACCGAGCAGCGGCAGTGCCACCAGCCACGCCACTTGCTGATCGCTCAGCTGGAGATCGCGTGCGAGCGAAATGCTCATAGCGCCGATCAGGAGCCAGACCATGAAGCTGACAGTCAAATGCAACCACGCTCCGGCCAAGGACGGCCAATGCCCACTCCGTAGTACTCCCAGAATCACCATGTCGCCCTTCCGGTCTAAGTTGTTCGGCTAGTCTGTCTCGTCTGTTCAGTTCGTACCATCATAGGGGACCCCGTTTCATTCGTGCAAGGGAATGAAGGAGCAGACTGAGGTCGAGGTCAAGGGCTCGCAAAGATCGACTCTCGTCATCTCAGCCTAAACCTTCTGCTGGCAACGGTTGACTTTTTCAGCACCCAGGCTAGCGGCTCTTATGATAATCTCGACCGTCATGAGTCCACGGAACAAGGATCGTAACGAAGAACCGATCGAACCGGAGGTCTTGGACCCATCCGAAGAAGAGATCGCCGAGATCAATCCGCCTCCCGAAGTGCCTCCCCTTACATCCCTGGAAAATCCTCACCCCATTGAATCCACAGCCGTGGTGCCTGTCACGGCGCTCCAGCAATACCTGGCCGAGGTCCGTCTCCACCCCTATCTCTCCAAAGAAGAAGAGCTACGCCTGTTCCATGAATATAAAGTCCAGGGCAGCCGCGACGCCGCCGTGAAGCTCATCATGGCCAACCTGCGCGTGTCCATCTCGATTGCCGCCGAATATCTCCACACTGGCGCCGACCACATGGACCTCATTCAAGAGGGCAACGTCGGACTGATGCATGCCATCAAAAAGTTCGATCCATCGAAGAACGTGCGCTTTTACGCCTATGCTGCCTGGTGGTCGCGGGCCTATATCCTTCGCTATTTGCTGAACACCTATCGCCTGGTCAAGATCGGGACGACCCAAGACCAACGGAAGCTGTTCTACAATCTCAAAAAAGAGAAGGCCAAGCTTGAACGAGAGGGGTTCGCTCCAGATACGAAATTGCTCGCCGACCGCCTGAACGTACGGGAGCGAGACGTCATTGAGATGGGACAGCGGCTGGGCAATTGGGAACTTTCGCTGGATCAACCGCTCGGCGAAGACCAGGAAGGCAGCCTGCTGGATGTCCTCCCCTCTCAACAAGTTCCAGCAGACGAGCAGCTTGCGCAAACCCAATTACAGACGCTCTTTCGCGCCAAGCTTGCCGAATTCGTCAAGACGCTCGACGAGCGGGACGAAGACATCTTACGGAATCGAATTCTCTCAGAAACCCCGCTGACCCTCGACGACCTCGGCGCCAAATATTCCATTACAAAAGAGCGAACCAGGCAACTCGAAGCCCGCATCATCAAGCGCTTGCGTGACTATATTAAGAAAGACATTAAAGATTTCGACCACTTGAGAGTCTGATGCCGTTCTTCCCCGTTTTCAATAAAAGAAATTCTGGAATATCAAATTCTCAATAGGTTATGATCCCTCCTGTCGGTGTTCTGAGGGTGCGTGGAAGAATTTTGTTGTTGCCCCCCTTGACTTGGACGAACCCGGGGCTATCTCCACTCCCGTGTCCAGGGATCAGGACTTCTGCTCGTTCTGGAGTACTACCGTTACACCATCGAGTCCGAACCTGTTCTACATCGTCCATATTCACTGGTTTAACTTCATGAGGAGGGTGTTGCTATGAGTACTGCAGCGAAGGAGAAGACAGAGAAGAAGAACGTAGCCAAGGGGTTCCAGCCTCTGGGTGACCGGGTATTTGTCACCTATACCGAGGAATTGGACCGGACCGCCGGCGGGATTTACGTGCCGGACAGCGCAAAAGAGAAGCCGCAACGAGGCATCGTTCAGGCCATCGGCAAGAAGGTTGAGCATGTGAAAGTCGGCGACCAGGTCCTGTTCGACAAATATTCAGGCAGCAAGCTCCGCATCGAAGACGAGGATTGTTTGATCCTGAAAGAAGAAGACATCCTCGGGGTCTTCACCAGCTAATCAACATACCTACACACACTACGAAAACGATAATAAAGGAGGAGAGACTATGTCAAAGCAACTTATGTATGGTGACGCAGCGCGCGCGTCCATCCTCAGAGGGGTGAATCAGCTCGCCGACGCCGTCAAGGCAACACTCGGTCCGAAGGGCCGCAACGCAATTCTCGACAAGAAGTTCGGCGCTCCAACGATCACCAAGGACGGCGTGACCGTGGCCAAAGAAATCGAACTCAAGAACCCGTACGAGAACATGGGCGCCCAACTCGTGCGCGAAGTCGCCAGCAAGACCAGCGACACAGCAGGCGACGGAACCACGACCGCGACGGTGCTCGCGCAAGCTATCTATCGTGAAGGGGTGAAGAACATCACCGCCGGCGCGAACCCGATGGAAATTCAGCGCGGGATCAACAAGGCCGTCGAAGTCGTCATTACCGAGCTCAAGAAGCTGAGCAAGCCCTGTCAGAACAAAACCGAGATCTCCCAAGTCGGAACGATTTCGGCCAACAACGATAAGACCATCGGCGACCTCATCGCAGAAGCGATGGAGAAAGTCGGCAAAGATGGCGTGATTACGGTTGAGGAAGCCAAGTCCATGACCACTTCGTTGGATGTGGTTGAAGGCATGCAGTTCGACCGCGGCTACATCTCCCCCTACTTCGTGACCAACGCCGAGCGGATGGAAGCCGTCATGGAAGACCCGCTCATCCTCATTTCAGAGAAGAAGATTAGCAGCATGAAGGACTTGCTGCCGGTTCTCGAACAAGTTGCCAAGATGGGTAAGCCCCTCGTGATCCTTGCGGAGGACGTGGAAGGTGAAGCCTTGGCCACGCTGGTGGTGAACAAGCTCCGCGGAACACTCAACGTGACGGCCATCAAGGCCCCTGGATTCGGCGATCGCCGCAAAGCCATGCTGGAGGATATTTCGATCCTCACCGGCGGCCAAGTGATCTCGGAAGACATCGGCATCAAGCTGGAAAATGTGAAACTCACGGACCTTGGCCGCGCGAAGCGCATCACGGTCGACAAGGACAACACCACGATCGTCGAAGGCTACGGCGATCCGAAGAAGATCGAAGGCCGCGTGAAGCAGATTAAGGCACAGATCGACGAGACGACCTCCGACTACGATCGTGAGAAGCTCCAAGAGCGCCTCGCGAAGATCGTGGGTGGTGTGGCCGTCATTAACGTCGGTGCCGCGACCGAAACCGAAATGAAGGAAAAGAAGGCGCGCGTCGAAGACGCCTTGCATGCCACCAAGGCAGCCGTCGAAGAAGGGGTCGTCCCCGGCGGCGGAACAGCCTATCTCCGTTGTATCGGCGCATTGGATTCGCTCAAGTTGGAGGCGGAACAGCAGGTGGGTGTCAATATCATCCGTCGCGCACTCGAAGAGCCGATTCGTCAGATCGCAGTGAACGCCGGAATGGAAGGTTCCGTCATCGTCGAAAAAGTACGCAATGACAAGAATTCCAACGGTGGCTACAACGCCGCGACCGAGGAGTATGTGGACATGATCAAGTCAGGCATCATCGACCCCACCAAGGTCTCGCGTTGCGCATTGCAGAATGCGGCGAGCGTGGCGGGATTGATGCTCACAACCGAGGTCATGATCACCGAGATCCCGGAAGAGAAGAAAGAGCCGGCCGGTGGTGGAGGTGGACACAACCACGGCATGGAAGGCATGTACTAAGAAGAAGACAAAAAACCATCAGCGTATAGCTGATAGTTCGGAGTTCAGCGAAGGGCTCGGCGGATCATCCGCCGAGCCCTTCGTGTTTCTTGGCTCCTCACTGCGCTACAATAAGCGTCAGTTTAAATGAGCCGAAGGAACGTCCTGTGATCGTCGAAGTTGAATCAAACGAGAATTGTGAGGCAAGTGTCTTTGCCAGGTTCAAGGAAATCGTTCCCGCTCGACTGGTCCTGCAAGTCCGGCTCTACGACCGAAACCCTGCCGGGGAATGGTGCTGGGTCACCGGCTGGAGCGACGATGAACAGACGCCTGCTTGCCCGGCCTATGCCCAGCTGGTCGAAGACTCCGGTGCAGGCCTGACTCACCTAGTCTATGGAGGGCTGTACGGCTTGCGGTTCAGGCCTTTCAACAGCGAGGAGTCTTGGAGTCTTGAAAGCCCACATCAATGGGGAGAAGCATACCTTTCACTCGCCAGTGATCTTGACCTGCGATATGGCGACTAGCCACCCCCGGCCACTCCACTGCCCTGGAGCCGAATCTTCTCCTCTACGCTCGCCATTAGCTCAGCAAACTTTTCAGGTTGTGGCGCTGTTCTCGGATCGAAACATCCCGCATCCCGTAACAAGTACAAGTAATTAAACTCGGTGAGCCACTTGCTCTTGTTGGTTCTTTCTTCCGCGAGAGAATAGTAAATCTCATGGAGTGGTGTCTGAGGCGCTGAGCTTTGTATGGCATGAATAGAGTTGAGAATGGCAGACACACTCTTTTTGCGAACGAGTTGCATACCCATTGGTGAATTCATGAAATAGACCAAGGCCGCGCCAGCAACGATGACCGCGAGAACGATCAAGAGGACGTCCATTGGATGTAGCCTACTTTCGGCAAGGAGAACGCACAAGTCGCTCGCAGGCGCGACAAGATACGTAGAGTGTTCCCATTTTAGATCCTCATTCGCAAAGGGAACTATTTCGTCTCGCGAACAGGGAAAAGACGGCGCACCGGCCCTCCAGGCTTGTTCTGATACCGTGTGACAAACATCTCTCCCCCGGTGCGGGCCTGATTCTCGGCATCCTCTCGCGTCGCAAAGCGAGCCTCCCCCACCTGCCACCACAGGCTCGCACTTACGCTCTCTCCTAACAACTTCGTCACCGATATCTTCAAGGCCTTTGCCAATCGCACCAACGTGCTCAAGGACGGGTCGTGCTGTCCCAATTCCAGTCGCATCAGGAACGTGCGCGATAGGCCGGCGGTCACGGCGAGCTGGTCGTGCGTCAGACCACGGATGGTTCGCTGTTGCTGGAGCTGTTTGCCGAAACGTTGAATCGCGCGCATGACACCTCCAGGGCGAAGGCATGAAACCACGAGGTGAGTCTACACTGTCAGCTGTGGAGGACGGAAGGTGCGGGGGGAGCGATCAGGCCCCTTTTTGCTCGCAGAGCGAGCACGATCAAAAGAATGGAAAAGACAACCACGCTGGTCCTGTTTTTCTGGAACCGATGAAGGGCTGAAA
The DNA here is from genome assembly GCA_963821465.1 of uncultured Nitrospiraceae bacterium. GTDB lineage: Bacteria > Nitrospirota > Nitrospiria > Nitrospirales > Nitrospiraceae > Palsa-1315. The sequence goes on from CAWGDV010000001.1 coordinate 197,214, forward strand.
TGGCACAGCCCTTCGCTCTAGCGCCTCCCGGAACGGCCCTTTCGGACTCTGCCACCCCTGAGAAAGAATTGGAGGGAACGAATGCCGCAGTCAGCGCACTGACAGGCTCAACTCGCGGTGATTTTCAAAAACGGTTACGCCACCTTCGCATGACCTTCCGTTTGCGCCAACGACACTTGTAGTAGAACTTTCTAACCCGCGCGAGCTCTCGTAGCTCCAACCCAGCAGTACACGTGCAAACCTGAACTCGCGCCCCCTTTGGTTCTCCTTATCCCACCAAGCCCAGGACATCGGATTCGCGGACGAGAACGAGTCCCTTACCGTCCAAATCGACTTCGGTCGCTCCGTATTGCACGTAAAGGACCTGATCGCCCGGTTTGAGGACCGTAGGCTTGAAGACCTTTTCCTCTTTTTCCACTTTCTTTTTAGGTTTACTACCCGACTTCTCTTCCGGTGATTCCCAGCGCCCCTTCCCTACGGCCAGGACCTTTCCTTCGACAGGCTTCTCTTTCGCCGTGTCGGGGATGAACAACCCCCCGGTAGTCTTTTCCTTAGCCTCCGACGGTTCGATCAGTGCCCAATCCTGTAACGGTTTAATTCCCATGATGATTCCTCCTTGTGTGGCTCAAGTGCCAACAACAGGCTACGACGTTCTGCAGGTGACGTCAACTCGACGAGACGGAGAGAGGGCCTGATTACTCCCTTTGCTCGCGAAACGCGCGGCCCCAGAATGATTCGAGGGAGCAGGTAGACCGTTCTTCTTGCTCGCAGAGCCCCCATGATAAAGCGGTGGTCGCTCGATGCGCGCAGTAAAGGACAATCTGCCTACTCCCTCTGGGGAAGTTGAAGAATCGGAAGGCCTTCGCGCTGGCTGATGGCACGTCACAGGAAATCGATTGCCCTGCAATCGGAGGGTCGGGTGAGTGAAACATATCTGCCGTGGGGTGGAAGGGTGAAATATTTGAGCACAGTCAGGGAGCAAACTGGGCCGCCCTAACCTATGCCCTTAGCGATTCGCCCTGTTCAGCGTCCTGCGACAACACGCCGCATCGCTAAGCTGATCGATGTTTGGTGGAGGAAAATGCAGCGGTCAGCTTCCCGTGAGGTTCAACTCGCGGGGATTTCCTGAAGAGCTTATGGCCCCTGCCCCGCGCGGCCTACAGTGAAACACAGGCTCCAGACCTTTTTGTTTTCGCTTGTGCGCGAGTACTGCAATCTGCTTCAGGAGAGCCGCTTCGTGTTCTCGACAAATACCATGTGTGGCCCTTGCGCCCGGGTTGGATTCACTTTCACGAATCAGCGCCTTCCTCCCTGCTTCTTCGCACCATGCACAGAGGACTTTCATGATATCTCTTCTTCCATGCTGATTCGCGTTCGCTCTCTTACACGAGAGCTATAAGCAAGAGCGATGCCAGCGCCCGGTCATGGAAACATTGGATTAATGGGGCAACGGTAGGTCTGCTAACCAATACGATATGCAGTTTCGTAGGAAAATGGCTACATCCAAGTAGACGAGTCGATCTTACGTGCTGGAGCCAGATAACGGTTCCGAAAACGATTTCGGCCAGATCAGTCAGCGCGGTGCGCGAGCATAGGAGACCAACAGGCTACCCTCCTCTCCACTCCCCGTAGTTTTCTACTGTGCCAGGTGATAAAACATAGCTCCAATACCCAGCAGGGTGCCGAAAAACTCGGTGTATACGAAGAATAAGGTTGTGCTCTTCCGTATGGTTTTGGGAACTGAATCACCTCAGGATGCTCAAAAAGGCCGTCCAGCAAGGCCGCATCCGATGAAATCACTGGAGGCGTAGCCTCTATGCTACGTTAGGATACTCTCGAGGCGAGAACGTCGCTGGCGGACTTTTTCAGCGTTCTGCTGGTACCTTGAACAGGAGAAGGAATATCAATGTCTTTGCCGATTGAGAAATCGTTGTCCGATGAATTGGCGCGTGAAGTGGCGCGGCGGCGCACCTTTGCCATAATTTCTCACCCGGACGCAGGAAAAACCACCCTGACCGAGAAGCTCCTCTTGTACGCCGGCGCAGTGCATCTCGCCGGAGCCGTGCATGCGCGGTCCAATCAGCGTGCGTCGAAGTCGGACTGGATGGAGTTGGAACAGGCGCGCGGCATTTCCATCACCTCCACCGCCCTCCAATTCGACTATCAAGGTGTGCGGGTCAACCTGCTCGACACGCCGGGCCACCAAGACTTCAGCGAAGACACCTATCGCACCCTCATGGCGGTCGATAGCGCGGTTATGGTGCTCGACTGCGCCAAAGGTATCGAGCCCCAGACCAAGAAACTCTTTGCTGTCTGCCGCAAACGCAACATCCCGATCATGACCTTCATCAATAAGATGGATCTACCGGGGCGGCATCCATACGAACTCCTTGAAGAGATCGAACAGACCTTGGGCATGACGGCGGTGCCCTTCAATTGGCCCATCGGGGAAGGATCCGGGTTTCTGGGGCTCTACGACCTCCAAGACCCCCAAGTGCTCTTTTTCCAACGGACGCTCCATAACCAGAAACGGGCGCCGATGCGGGTAGAAACCTTCCCCCATCCGAGCCTGGCCGAGACGCTCGGAGAAGCCTATGGTCCGCTGCAGGAAGAGATCGCCCTACTGACCGGCGCGGGCACCACATTCGATCGCGACCGTTTTCTCGCCGGCCAACTCACGCCGGTCTTCTTCGGGAGCGCCCTCACGAACTTCGGCGTCGAGCCCTTTCTGAACGGCTTCCTTCAGCTCGCGCCTCCGCCGGGACCTCGCATGAGTTCGGAGGGACTGGTGCAGCCGATGGATGAGAAGTTCTCCGGCTTCGTGTTCAAGATTCAGGCGAATATGGACCCGCAACATCGCGATAGGATGGCGTTTCTCCGTATCGTATCGGGCCGCTTCGAAAAGGACATGATGGTCCACCATGCGCGGCTGGACCGGAAGATCCGGATGACACGACCGCACCGGCTCTTCGGCCGTGACCGGGAAACAATTGAAGAGGCCTACCCGGGCGACGTCGTTGGGTTGGTGAACCCGGGCCTCTTTGCCATCGGCGATACACTCTGCATCGGCACCCCACGCTCCTTCGATGCGATTCCACTCTTTCCCCCGGAATGTTTCGGCGTGCTTCGAAGCCAGGACCTCACGAAACAAAAGCAGTTCCAGAAGGGACTCCAGCAGCTCGAAGAAGAGGGGGTCATGCAGGTATTTTATTCACCGGACCATGTACGCCGGGAGCCGGTTCTGGCCGCCGTGGGAGAACTCCAATTCGATGTGGTCGCCTCGCGCCTCGACAGCGAATATGGGGTCAAGACCACGGTCGAACGGATGCCATTCGTCTTGGCCCGCTGGGTGACGGGCGATCCGGACGTGATCGCCCGCATCTATTGGCCGCAGGACACGCGTCGGCTCGTGGACAAGGACGGCAGGATGGTGATGCTCTTCGGCTCAGAACGGCTGCTTGCCTACTGCATAAAAGAATATCCTTCCCTCAAATTTCAGTTGCGTGAAGAAATTAAACAAATTGGAACCTAACCAGCACAACCGACCCACCTCTCCTCCCCACTCCCCGACACATCGATACACGGTCTGACCCCGGTTTAGGTCGATCATCTCGTTGATCTAGTCTGTCTGGTTTGTTTCGGTTTATCTGGTTAGTCTGAGTCAAACAAATATACGAAGCAAACCTCACAGACCAGCGCAATCAGCTGGTTCTCATGGCCTCGCTCTTTATTATCGTACCTAATTGTCCCACCTGTAGGGAAACGAATGCATCGTCTATCCTCTTAATAAACACTCGTATTACTCATCGATCTTCTCCCATCCCCTACAACTTCCCTGCGCGTGACCATCGATCCTCTCTTCCTTTACCAATGATTTCACGGATTTTTGCAGTGACCATCCTCCTCTGATTTCACGGATTTTTGCAGTGACCATCCTCCTCCTGCAACGGCATAAGTCTTGCCAGGTGACTACAGTAATGAGATGTGTGGTTCACCGCATTGATCTCTCCTGGCACGGTGTTGCGGAACGTTGAAGCGAGAACGCTGCCGGCAGACTGTTTCAACAGACTGCGTGGATGACCGAGTCAGTTGAACAATCCGACATAGACACGTGTGCGTGAGAAATCGCTTTCTCCTGGAATGGTCTGCGCGCTGTCGAGGAAAAGACAAGAGGGGCACCTTATGAACTGGGTAAGAGCCATCGCTGGTATCTTAATGTTGTGGTCTAGTGCTGTCTGGGGTGCCACGTTGACGTGGACAGCCAGCAGTGAACCGGATCTGGCGGGATATCGCGTCTATCAATGCAGTCTGCAATCCTGCACCCTATCGTCTGGTAATGCGTCTCTTCTCGCCACATTGGGAACGGTGGCGAGTTTCAATATCGGGACGCCGTCCAATACTCAGTACTATTTTGTCACGGCCTATGACTTTGCTAACAATGCGTCTGCCGAGAGCAACCTCGCAACCTATACACCAGCGGGGGCCCCTCCACCGTCGCCGCCTCCTGCGGTGAGTCTTACAGTCGTGGGCGATCCGGCCACAGGTCCGTGGGGTGTGGCAGGTTCCACGACCGACCTACGGGATGTCATGGCGACGGTGAACTTAGATGGGGTCGTGCATCATACCGAAAACAACGCACCCTATGGCTTCCCTGACGACAACGGCACCACGGCCACGACGGGGTTGTTCGGCACTGGTTCGCATACGGTTGAATTCGTGTTTTACCTGCAAGGCACCACAACCGAGATCGGGCGGGCCAGCGTGACCGTGCAGGAAGGGAGCCCACCGCCGCCACCACCAGTCGAGCCGCCGGCCATCGGGGCGAGTCCGACGAGTCTCTCCTTCACTGCAACACAAGGCGGCGCGAACCCCGCGACCCAAACCTTGAGCATCAGCAACACGGGGGACGGCACGCTCAGCTGGACCGCCAGCGACAATGCCACCTTGGTTGACGCTCAGTCCGGCTTCGGGAATCGGGAACGGAGCCGTGACGCTGACGGTGACCACAGGCGCCTTAGCCGCAGGGAGCCATAGCGCCACTGTGACATTGAATGCCACTGGGGCCGACTCGGTTACCGTGCCAGTGACATTCACCGTCGCGACAGCCCCAGTGCCACCGGCCATCGGGGTGAGTCCGACGAGTCTCTCCTTCACTGCGACAAGGGGCGGCGCCGACCCCGCAACCCAAACCCTGAGCATTAGCAATACAGGGGGTGGCACCCTCAACTGGACCGCCATCGACAATGTCCCCTGGTTGACACTGTTGACGCTGATGGGCCAGGCCTCTGGCACAGGGAATAGCGTTGTGACGATGAGTGTGTCGACTGGCACCATGGGCGTCGGGACCTACACTGGCAGTATCACCATCAGTGCCACTGGGGCCACTTCGGTTACCGTGCCGGTGACGTTCACCGTCAGGAGGCAATGGCAACGCCGATAGCCCCACTGACTCCAGGCAGCCTGCAAATCATTGCCGTCCAGTAGGACCTGTCTGGTAGAGGGATGAGGAATGCTTTGTTAGCACGATAGCCGAGCGGGATGGGTTGATCTGGTTCAATCTGGTTTGTTTCGTTCATCTAGTTGGTCTTGTTCAACCAAACAAACGAGACACACCAACCAACCCAAATAACGGTCTTCTTATGCTGGCGGACTTGTTCAGTGGCCTACCAAATGGCGGATCGTTATTGAACTGGAGACTCGGAGCTTGCTGTCGTTGATGCATTCGATTAGATTCGCTGCCTCGCTCCGTCATACCCCGAATCTCGCCACTTTTCCAACAGTGTGATTCGTCGTACCAGTTGCGCGACGGTCGCCTGATCAACTCTGCCCCCGGTCCGCTTGATGAGTTCTGCATTGAGACGGCGATGATCGATACCGGTCTTTCGCGACACCGAGCCGACGAGGGAGCGATGCTGGTCTCGTAGTTCGTTCTTCTTGTCATGAAGCGCCACCGCCGGTTCTGCAACGCCCTTGCCCTCCGCGGCCGGCTCTCCCTCGTCCCCTCCGATCAAAGCATCCATTCGGGCCACCCCGTGCAAAGGGATGTACTCTTTCAGTGAGGTGGTAACCGTACCGAACAACGTGCGCTGTACGGGAGGCATGATCTCTTCCAGCACATGGTCGCGTTCAGCCTTGATTCGTTTCGCGTAGTGAACGAGAGTCGCGTCCTTCGGCAAGTACAGCCAGGCCCGCTGGGGCTTCGGCAGTCCCTCCTGCATCCGGACGAATCGCCCGACGACTTGGCGGAAATACATTTCGGTCAGAACGTTCGTGGCGTAGACGCCGACACGGAGCCTTGGAATATCGACGCCTTCGCTCACCATGTTCACCGCAACGAGCCATTGCTGTGTCTTATGCTGTGCGAAGGTCTTGATCGTCTTTGAAGCGGATGGATCGTCCGACACGGCTATATGCGCGCGGCTGCCTGTGATATGCCCGACCAGCTCCGCCACTTGCCGAGCATGGTCCTGATTCATCGCGACGATGAGCCCGCCGGCATCCGGCTGCTCTTGCTTGCGAAGCCGGCGTAATTCAGCATGGGCATCCGTAATGACAGGCCCTAGCCAGCTATCTTGCAAGAGCGCGGTCTTGAGTCGCTCCCGCTGCAGATCGAAGGTGAGTCCATCCTCGAATGTGGCCCGATGTTCACGGCCCTCCGAAAGCCACGTCAGTTCTCCCTCGTAGCTTGGAAAGAGAATCGGACGGCAGACACTCTCGCGAATCGCTTCGGCATATCCATAGGTGAAATCGGCCTGGCTCTCGCCCTGCTCATATCGCACGAAGGGAATTGGATTGTTATCGGAGCGAAAGGGGGTGCCCGATAAGGCCAGGCGAAAGACCGCCTCTTCAAACGCCTCCCGCAACGCGTTGCCCCAATCCTTTCCCTCGCCGGCATGGTGCAGCTCATCGAAAATGAGCAGTGTGGGCCGGCTCCGGCAAGCGCGCCGAAACACGTCTGGCGCGAGACAGACTTGCTGATAGGTTACGACGGCGCCATGATAGTCGCGCGCTTCGATGGCCTGCTCGTTCGTCAGCGCCGGATCAAGCTGAATCCCCACCAGGCCGGCGGCTGCCGCCCATTGTGTGCGCAGGTGGTTGGTCGGACAGATAACCAGCACACGGCGGGCCACACGATCGGCCAAGTACTGATGGGCAATCCGCAGCGCAAAACGGGTTTTTCCAGAAGCGGGTGTGGCTGTCGCAAGGAAATCAGGTCGTGTATGGGTCAGCGCACCGGACACGGCGCGAGCCTGCCACTCGCGCAGCTTGGCCGTCCAGGGAGACAAGGTCACTGCCGCCTCTTCTTCAGAGTCACTGTTGTATGGACAGAGGCGCGTCGAACGAGGGTCTTCCGAGACCGCGCGTTGTGCGAGCACAGGAGATCAACAGATAGAAAAACAGACCGCCCTCCTTCTACTTCCACTGCATTTCCAGCTCAGGAAATTTTGCTTTGTAGTCGGCATGGCTGACGCGAATGACTTTTAGCGCTTCCTCGCGATCATAGATGCTTGTAATTTCGACTTTATGGTGGATACTGCCCGGCGCACTCTTATAGGTGAGGAAATAGTGCTGCAGGCGATCGAGGAGCGCCAATGGAACTTGACTGATATCGGTATAGCCTCCGTAGGTTGCATCGTCTTTCATGACGGCAATGATCTTGTCATCCGCTTCGCCACCATCTGCCAAACTGAAGCCACCGATGGGCAGGGCTGTGAGAAGAATGTCGCTGTGTGGAATCGTCTTCTCAGTGAGGACGCAGATATCGAGGGGATCGCCATCCCCCACGATGCCTGTTCGCTTGGTCCGTGCAGCAAACAAGGCCGCGACGCCGTCACTGCAGTACGTTTGCGGGACCAGCCCGTAATAGACGGGACAATAGTTTGAAAATCGCTGCGGGCGATCGACCTTGAGGAACCCGCTCACCTTATCCACTTCGTACTTCACCGTGTCGGTCGGCACAATTTCAATGTACGCCGTCACCACCTCCGGGGCCTGGGCCCCGATGGAGACGCCATGCCAGGGGTGGGCTCTGAACATCAAGCTCATCAGTCGCAACAGGGAATCGCCGGCTTGGTTGCCGCTCATCACGTCTCCTCCAATGAATGCAATGAAAACGGGAGCCGATCTACTCTATGCCAGGCAGGAAGAGAATATAGGGGGCCACTCATCGCTGCAGAAAGGCCCTCTTTCTCATCTTAAGAGAGCGTAGCCAGGCTGCATCCTCGATGCGCGCTCGACGAGCCATCGTCCATCAATGATCCTTCCAAGCTCGCTCGTTACTGCATGAGTCGCTAGGGACCTCAGGCTGCGCTGATTGCACCCGTCCAATTTCGCGCGCCGTCGCATAATCGGGCGAGGGCCTTCCGAGGCTGCCGTTATTGCGCGAGCACAGGGCCTTTGATGCGCGCATGCGAACGAGCACAGGTCCATCCGTCCGCACTCTGCGAGCAGGAGGACGACCAGGCTACCCTCTCCCCCCCTTGGCTGCTCCAGAAACAATCTTACCGCCACCTTCTGTCCTTTGATTCTGGTCCGGCTGAGGGTCTCGATGATCTCCCGAGCCAACACTTCCGGCACTTCCACCAGCGAGAATCGATCCATCACGTCGACGGCGCCGATCACATTCGAGTTGAGTCCGGCCTCGTTGGCAATCGCCCCAACGAGGTCGCCCGGCCGGATCCCCGCCTCCTTACCTGCACCGATATACACCTTGGCCATCCCTGCTGTTCGTCCGCCACGACCAGGCTGGCTAAACGGTCTACTCTGTCCCTCTCTCGGCATCATGCCACTTGCCCGCCCACGAGGATCTCCCATGAGGCGGCGCCCCATCGATGGCCGCTCCGGCGGCCTGGCCGACACAGCAGGAATATCGTGTTCCTTTCGCTCCCCACCCTGCATGCGAAAGACAAGTTTCATGGCTGCCGCTGCGACCTCCATGGGATCTCCCTGTTCGGCGAACGAGGCGACCACGGCCCGGAACAGGTCCAGGTCGCCGGCCGCGAGCACCTCTTCAATTGCGCTCTTGGTTCGTGCAAGCCGCTTCGTGCGGAGATCGGCAACGGTCGGCACCGGCGTCACGACAATTTTGGCTTTCGTGAGCTGCTCGATGTTCCACAACAACCGCTGCTCGCGCGGGTCGAGCACGGTGATCGCCGCCCCTTCACGCCCGGCCCGCCCAGTCCGCCCGATTCGATGGACATAGCCTTCCGGAGACGTAGGCAGATCGTAGTTCACCACATGCGACACGGACGGAATATCCAGCCCCCGTGCCGCCACATCGGTCGCCACGAGGAGTTCGGTCTGCCCGGCTCGGAACGAACTCATCACGCGATCGCGCTGGGGCTGATTCATACCGCCATGGATCGCTTCAGCCCGATGCCCACGGTCTGTCAACATGGCGGTCAGCTCATCGACTTCGATACGCGTGCGGCAGAATACGAGGGCCGACTTCGGAGCTTCCATATCCAAAATACGAGCCAGTGCCAATTCCTTATGATGCCTGGCAACGATGTAGGCCGTCTGATGCACACGCGGCGCGACGCCCGCTTTGAGCGGCTCCTTGGCAATCTTAATTTCGACCGGCTCCTTGAGATGGCGTTTGGCGATAGAGGCAATCCGAGACGGCATGGTGGCAGAGAATAATGCGGTCTGCCGTTCTTTGGGTGTCTGCTCCAGAATGGCGTCCAGGTCCTCGGCAAATCCCATGTCGAGCATCTCATCGGCCTCGTCCAATACAACCATCTGAATCGTCTTGAGCTGCAGGGTTTTTCGCCGGATATGGTCCAGCGCCCGTCCAGGCGTCGCCACGATGACATCGACACCGCGCCTGAGCGCATGGAGCTGCGGACCGATGGCCTGTCCTCCATAGACTGGGAGCACGGTGATCTTCAATTCTTTCCCATAGCGCGTGACGGCTTCGCCGACCTGTATGGCCAACTCTCTCGTCGGCACCAGAATCAGCGCGGAGGGACAGCGCCGAGAAGAATGGGCGATGCGCTGGAGCAGCGGCAGCGTGAAAGCCGCCGTCTTGCCGGTCCCGGTTGCCGCTTGACCCAAGAGATCGCGGCCTGCCAACAACGGAGGAATCGCCTCACGCTGGATCGGCGTGGGCTCTTCATAGCCCAGCGTGTCGAGCGTGGTCAGGAGGGCCGCTTCCAAGCCCAGCGTCGCGAACCCGGGAGAAAAGCCCTTCGCCGACGTGTCAGCCGATGGGTGAGTCGTGTCATGCTTCATAAGAATGTCTCAATGCCTTCGTGAGTTGTGTACAGCGATAGTCGAACTGTAATCGAGTCGCTATCGTACTTCTGCAGTGATATAGAAGAAGATTGCGTCTGGTAAAAAACTTTGTGCTCACCTATCTTGCCCTATGCGCCCTGTCAGTTCTCAGGAAGCTCGATCGGACCCGCCCACTCCCCTTTGGCGAGCGATACTTCCTGGAATCCTCCGTCAGGCCATTGAAACTGGTCGACCTCATCGATTTGCACAATAAAGGCGTCGGCTTCATGTGCTGGGCCACGGAACCAATACCAGCCTGCCGCAGTGGGTTTTTCCTTGGTCCATCGATAGTCGGCCATGCGTCTGTTTCCGTTTCGCTCCTATCACGAGTCTGATAGAGTCTCTCTTGTGAAGAACGAACCTATCATGTCTACACTTCCAATAGAAGATGTGCTCCCGACCCTTCACCGCGCGCTGGCGGAGGGTCGAAATGCGCTGCTGACTGCCGCCCCTGGCGCGGGAAAAACGACGCGGGTGCCGCTGGCCTTGCTCGATGCGCCTTGGCTCGGAGGAAAGAGGCTGCTCATGTTGGAACCGCGGCGGCTCGCAACCAGCGCTGCGGCCCATCGCATGGCCACCACGCTGGATGAATCGGTCGGCGGAACGGTCGGCTATCGCATGAAGCTCGACACGAAGGTCGGACCCAAGACCAGAATCGAAGTGGTCACGGAAGGCATTCTCGGTCGCCTGCTCCAACAGGATCCGGCGCTCAGCGAGTATGCGATCGTCCTCTTCGATGAATTTCACGAGCGGAGCCTGCAAGCCGACACAGGCCTGGCCCTCTGCCTCGAAGCGCAACGGCTTTTCCGCCCGGACCTCCGCCTGCTCGTGATGTCGGCAACGTTGGATTGTGGGCCGGTCTCAGATCTGTTGGGCCATGCTCCCGTCATTGCCTGCGAAGGCAAGATGTTTCCCGTAGAAACCCGTTACCTCGATCGGCCGCTCTCCGGCCATCTCGATGTGGCAGTCGTCCAATCGATCCGGCGCTCGCTCGCGCAGGACCAAGGCAGTCTCTTGGTTTTTCTGCCGGGCATGGCAGAAATCCGCCGCGTTGAACGAACACTCCTCGACCTGAACTTGGGCTCGCACATCCTCGTCACGCCGCTCCATGGCGACCTGCCGCAAGAGGCGCAGGATCGCGCGATCGCCCCCACTCAACCGGGCGCAAGAAAGATCGTGCTGGCCACCTCCATAGCCGAAACCAGCTTAACGATCGACGGGATACGCATCGTGATCGATGCCGGCTTGCTGCGCGTGCCTCGCTTCGATCCGCGATCGGGACTTACAAGGCTGGAGACCATTCGCGTCACCCAGGATTCTGCCGAGCAACGCCGTGGTAGAGCCGGTCGGCTCGAACCGGGCGTCTGTTCTCGACTCTGGACTGCTGCGGAGCACCAATCGTTGGCTCCCCGCCGCCCACCGGAGATGCTCGATGCTGATCTGGCGCCGCTGCTGCTTGAATTGGCCCTCTGGGGCACAGCCAATCCAGCCGAGTTGTCCTGGCTCACTCCCCCGCCGCCTGGAGCTGTGGCCCAGGCGAGAGCATTGCTCGCCGACCTCGGTGCACTCAATGCCGAAGGACAGGTCACCCCTCATGGGAAACAGATGGCCGAGCTTCCGCTCCATCCCCGCCTCGCGCACATGCTGCTGAAGGCTGTACCGTTACAACTCACCAGCCTGGCCTGTGAACTTGCCGCCCTGCTCAGCGAGCGAGATATTCTGCGGGGCCCCTCAGGCTGGCGCAACGCCGATCTGCGCCTCCGTGTGGACATCTTGCACGGAAAGCACGATCACGCGGCTGGAGCGACTGTCGATCGCGCAGCCTGTCGGCGAATGAGACGCATCGCCGACCTGTGGCAACGGCAACTTCCGCGATCGGCTCGTTCGGATCGGCAGGACAGTGTCGATAAAGTCGGTCTCTTGCTCGCGCTCGCCTATCCAGATCGCATCGCCCAACGGCAACGTGGAGTTGACGCCCGCTATCTCATGGCCAATGGCCGTGGCGCCCTCTTCGCAAACCCCGATCCACTCGGCTCAGAAGACTATCTGGTCATTGCCGACCTGGATGGTGGCCAACAATGGGCTAGGATCGATCGAGCAGCTCCTGTAAATATTAGTGATCTTGAGACTCTTTATGCAGACAAGATTCAAGTGATAGATGAAGTCTCGTGGGATGACCCAACCCAGATGGTTCGTGCCACGAGACAACGCCGATTCGGTTCGCTGATTCTGTCCGAGCAGGGGCTCTCGAAGCCGGATCCTTCGGCGATTTCGACGGCCTTATTGCAGGGCATTCGTCGGGCGGGACTCGACAGGCTGGCTTGGACCACGGAGCTTCATCAATGGCGGGCGAGAGTGGCATTCCTCCGCCGAATCGAAGGACAAGAATCACGATGGCCCGATCTCTCGGACGAGGCATTACTGCGAACGATTGACGACTGGCTTGGCCCCTATCTATCGGGACTCACCACGCTCGATCGCGTCATGAGGCTCGATCTCGCCCAGCCGTTGCACGCGCTCCTCTCCTGGGAACAATCACGCCAACTCGAACGGTGGGCTCCCACCCATCTGACGGTCCCAAGCGGATCGAATGTTCGCGTCGAGTACGACACGCCAGATCTGCCAATCCTGGCTGTGCGGCTGCAAGAAATGTTCGGCTGCAAGGACACGCCTCGTCTCGTCGATGGAAAGATTCCGGTCATGCTGCATTTGCTCTCTCCTGCCAAACGACCAGTCCAAGTCACTCAAGACCTATCCAGCTTCTGGGCCAATGCGTATCAAGACGTGCGCAAAGAGCTCCGTGGCCGCTATCCCAAACACTCATGGCCCGACGATCCCCTCACCGCCCCGCCGACGGCAAAAGTCAAACGGCGGGCTTCTTGATGGCTGGAGACGAGATCCAGTCAGCCGGCCGACGCGAGTCTCTTGGGGTGAGTCTCAAACTGAAAATCCATCAGGTTCACCGGCTGTGGCCGCTTTGAGAGGTACAGTACCTCAATGCCGACTACTTGATTGGACTTGTCATAGTCCACAATCACGCCGGGTGCCACCTCTTCAGACTCTTCCACAGGCACATCGACCAATTGGAGGTGTAACGCATCCGCCTCTTCATCTACTCTGAGTCTCATAGCTGCCTCCTCATCTTACGATCAAAATAACACGTGACGATCCGCTAAGGATTGGTGGCTTTCTTGACGATCACACGCAACACGCGCCCGTCATACTCTGGAATTCGTCCAAGTCGATGTTCCAGTTCTGCATCAACAGAGTCAGGCTCCACACGATCAGGCTGTTGCAAGACTCGCTCGATCCACTCAAGACGGATAGTGGGGCGCTTCCGTAAACTTTCGCGGGCATGATCGGTCAGATCGTAAATCATGTGCTCATCTGAGGCAAGTCAGATCCATATCCTGCTGCTCCATCGGAATCGAAGCCTTGAGCAAATTCTCGCCCTTCATGCCTGGAGATGTAACTCGCCGGTGCATCGGCAAACAGAGCCGCATGTCATCAATTGTTGGGGCATTCTACACACGTTGAGGGAATCAAGGAATAGAAGACACAGGTGCATCCTCACCCGCTCTTTCTCCAATGTGTGGTTACAAGACTTAACCCCTTTATGCTCTTTGCGACATTCCATTCTGGGTTTCATATTTCTCGCCGAGCGTATGTGAGAGAAGCCTCCCGGTACATTTTCTATGTCAGCTTGACGGTTTCAATCCTCGTCCGCCCTTTCGAGCCATGTGCGACTAAAAACTTTACTTCAAACTGCCTCCGGGAATTCGCAGATGCACACTGACATTGGGCTTGGAAAGATCATCGCTTCAATGGGGCCACGGCATTTCTGCCGTGGAAGTCGTTCTTATGGATATAGCTGTTCTTCTTCATGTTCTCGCTCACAATGCGAGCGCCAGTGTCGATGCACCACAATGGGTTGATGTCGTCAACCTACCGCCACCGAGAGAGGCGTCTCACCAATTTCGAGACTCATAACACCGTCCTTTTGCTATTCAGTTGTCAAAGAACAGGGCCGTACCTCACTCAGCGCACGGTTCGCGCACATCCCTCCCGCACGCTGCTATACTACGTCCCATTGTCAGACCTGGAGGCTTACATGGAATATCCCATCGTTTTGGAACAAGATCCCGAAGCCGGAGGGTACGTCGTGTATTGCCCAACCTTGAAGGGCTGCGTCTCACAAGGCGACACCGAAGAAGAAGCCTTGGACAACATCAAAGACGCCATCAAGACGTATCTCGCAAGCATCGAGGATCTCAAACGTTTGAAGAAGCTGAGGACCGTCGAAGTCAGCGTATGACCAAGCTGCCGCAGGTCTCTCATGAACGCGTCGTGAGAGCCCTCAAACGTGCCGGCTTCTATGTCCTTCGCGAGGCAAGCATATCTCGATGACCGACAACAAACACCCTGTGATTATTCCTCGCCATCACACCATCAAGCCCGGCACATTGAAGCAAATCCTAGACGCCGCCGAAATTAATCCCGACCACTTCAAGGATCTTCTCTGAAGAACTTGCCCCCCTCGCCTTCCTCCTCACACCTCATGGACCATCCGCCGCCCTGCCTGTACGCACGTCTGCACTGAGGCGGGCAGGTTGCACGCAGACAGGCACAAACTAACCGACAGCCACTACAGTCGCTTGATGATCGAGTATCGCCGTAGGTTTCAATCCTCGCCCGCCCTTTCGAGCCATGTGCGATTACACGACCTGACTCAAAGTACGCTCCTAAGCAGAACGTTTCGGACTATACTTCGTCCGCTGTAACCGCAACTGCAAAGGGCACTCCCAGGGTCTCGAAAGTGTCGTTGGCCGCACCGCACCTTGTCGGCTTCGGTGGTGCGAAGCTTCAGAAAGTCTTTAGTGCTCTTGGTTTCCTTCACGAGGTAGAGCGTCTGGTCGTCGTGCTTCACAATGGCCCAGTCGGGGTTGTACGTGCCGACGGGAGTCTCGACCTTGAACCAGCCAGGCAGCTTCACGAAGAGCTTGATGTCCTCGCGTTCATCCAAACGTTTGGCAAATTCTCGTTCCACTTCTGAGTCGTACACCACATACTCGTATACCGAGTTGTTCACTTTGAGAGCGGTAAGGTAGTTGATCAGCTCTTCATTCTTGAAGAGCAGCATCTCCCATTCGGCTTCCGGCCCTGAGCCGTCAATCCGCTCATATTTGATGCCGTCCACGAGCAGGCGGTGGAGTTCGTATTTCAGAATTGCGGCCACGGCATCCATGAAGCGTTGCGGGTTGTTGAAGAATTCGTTCAGCCGCCCTGAAGCCTTTAAGATCCGCACTAAGGTTGAACGGGTGAGTTCGGTCTCGTTTTGCAGATAGGCCAGCAAGTCTGGAACGGGATGGTTCGCATACTCGATTTCCTCCTCAGCTGCCGTCATGGGCGCAGCTGTAACGCCACGCTTTTCAATGCCAACCGCCCGGCAGCTACCCGGATGCGCGGACTCTCAATCTTCTCCATCCGCTTCACGGCGTCCACGGCACGCTCAACGAGCTTGTCGGTCTCAAACTCCACCCGGTAGGTGGTCTTGGGCTTGATACGGTCCCACAGCGCCATGAACTCGGGGCTTAGCGTCACTTCCTTCTTCAGCCGATTCTGGCCTCGTCCTGCTCTCGGCGGATGTGCCGCTCGATCTGGTAGGACGACAGCAGGTCGATCACAGCCGGCGCCAATTCTCGATGCGCTTCAGGCAACTCCAGCTTGAAATCTTTGCGTTTCGGGTCGAACAGCGGCTGGATGCGCCCTTCGGAGTCGAGCATCTTCTGGTCACAAGGGCCGTACGGATCACATCGGCGGCTTCACGCCCAATAGGCTGCTCATTGCCATCGACTACACGGATCAACTTGGCTAGTGCCGTCAGCGGCACTTTGCCGAACGTGACGCCGCAGTCTTCCTCGTACTCGGTCTGCAGCGCCCGGGCGAAGTCCTCATAGCTCTCGTTCGCCATGACATACAGCTTGTTGACCGAGTCGTCGAAGACCCGCAGCCCGTTCTGATCGACAGGCAGGCGCAAGCCCACGTCCGATCTCCTGTCGCTTTTTCACGGCGCTCCTGGTTTCGTTGAGCGTGCAAATCTGGAAGACGTTGGGGTTGTCCCAGCCCTCGCGCAGCGCCGAATGGCTGAAGATGAAGCGCAGCGGCTCCTCCATCGAAAGCAGACGCTCCTTCTCCTTCATGATGAGGTTGTAACCTCGTCGTCGGCCTGGGTGTCGCCGCGCGTATCTTTGAGCACGCCCTTTCTTGTCCTGGCGCGAAGTAGCCGTTGTGCAGCTTGTCCATCGGCTCCTTGAGCCAGGCCAGTCACTGGTACCGCGCATCCTTTGCAAGTTCGGCCAGCTCCGCCTCAAACGCCTCGGCGAACTTGCCCTTCACCGGCTGGCCCGCCTCGTCGTAGTCGCGGTAGTTGGCCACGCGGTCGATGAAGAACAGGCTGAGAGCACCTTGATGCCGCGCGCGCGCAACTTGAAGCTCCTTTTCCAGGTGCCCTTGATGGTGTGCTTGATCTGCGCCCGCCACACGTCGTCCCGCATCGCCGCCGATTTCCTCGCCCAGGCGCAGAGTCCGGCCATTGTTGAAGCGGATGAACTCGGTGCCGGGCTCGGCGTTGATCTCGGCGACCGCGAAGCCGTTGCGCATAAGCAGGCCCGCTCGTTCGAGAGGACGAACAGGTCAGCGCCGTTCTTGACGGTGACCGACTTCTCCTTCGGCCCGTCTGGCCGTCTGCACATGGATGCGCAGCTTGGCCTTGATGCCCTTCTTATAGTCGATCTGCTCGACACGGACGAAGGCGTCGTTGGCCGCGCCCTCGGCGACGGCGCTGGCCACCACGATCTGCTTGACCAGCCGCAGCTCGAAGGCGCGCACGGGATCGAGCCGGTAGACCAGGTTGTAGGGATTCCGGTGCGTCGCGGAGTAGCGCAGGGTGCAGAGCGGATTGAGCGCCTTGATGGCCTCCTGGGCCTTGTCGGTCGAATCCACGCTCTGCGGCTCGTCGATGATGACGATGGGCCGGGCCGCCTGCACGAACTCGATGGGCTGGCGGCCGGAGAGCTTGTCGCTCTCCTTGTAGATGACGTTGCTCTTCTGCTCGGCCTCGGTGCCGGTGAAATTCTTGCGGAAGGCGTCGATGTTGATGACCAGGATTTGCAGCGTGTTGCTGGTGGCGAACTGCCGCAGCCGGTTGACCTTCTTGGCGTCGTAAACGAAGTGCTCGAAGGGCAGGTTGTTGTAGAGCGCCCGGAAGTGCTCGGCGGTGATCTCGATGTTCTTGAGCACGCCCTCCCGGATGGCCACACTGGGCACCACGATGATGAATTTCTGAAGCCGTAGCGCCGCGACAGCTCGAAGATCGTGCGCAGGTAGACGTAGGTCTTGCCCGTGCCGGTCTCCATCTCCACCGAGAAATGCGGGCAAGCTCGTGCTGGTTGGCCGGGCCGTCGAACAGCTCCCACGCCTCCAGCGCCGCTGCGGGTCGGCGACTTCGATGTCGTTCCGCGTCTGGACGTGCCGGGTGTTCGCCGCAGTTTGTCCTCGGCCAGCAACAAGTGGTTGCCGACGCCCAATTCGGTCCGCTCTTGCCCGGCGAACAGACCCCTCCGGCTGCCCATGTTGATGACGGCATACTCCGGCGCGCCTTGGGGCTGACCGTCGAAGAGGTCGGTGACGGCGGCCATGGCGTCGAGCTGGAATTGCTGGTTGGCGTCGAATTGCAGTTTCATTCCGCTTCCGCCGTCGTGTAGGCTTGATTCGTTTGATTCGGGGCCTGCGGATACCGCAGCCGAAGTTTCCCCTCACGTGTCATCGGGGTCAGGAAACGCTTGCGTAGGCCCTCCGCGCTCCTGCCCAGGATGCCGGCTAGTTGCTCGGTGGTCAGAAACCGTCCCCGGCAGAGGGCAGTAATAACTGAGGCCATCTCCTCCCCACCGACCTTGCCACGATTGGTTACCGGCCCGGCCAGCTTACGAAGTTGCGTCAGAATCTCGTCGGGTAAATGTCCGGAGCTCTCTGGCAAATGTCCGGAGTCTCCCGGCAAATGTGAGGAGTCCCCCTTATCAAAGAACGATGGCTCCCCGGGTCCGCTACCGAGCCGATAGGTTGTCCACCACCTCCGGTTGTCGGAAACGAGCAGCCCTTGTTCGCACAGTCGGGTCAGCATCCGGGTAATGTCCACCGGATGATCGATCAGCAGCTCCTGCAATCGTACGTTGGAGACCGATCCCTCGACGTCTGCTGTGGCTAGGGCCTGAAGTTCTGCCGCGGCCAGTGAGTCGACTCGCGATCCGAATACATGGCGCAGACGATCGAGGGTCTCGGCTGGAATCAAACTGATCATCGGCAGGGTAAGACGGATGCGGTCAGGCTCGCTTCGTACTTCAAGCCGCGGCGCGCGCCAGTGCTGCGCCCGCCACCCCGCCCGTATCTTGTCCGCGCCCGATCCTGCGCGCTCGCCGCCTCCGATCATCAGAAACATCTGCTGGAGCGATTTGTTGCGCACTCGCTCACGCCACCGGCCAAGTATTGCTCCACGGAGACCAGCAGCGTGCCGGGATTCTCGATGATGAAGCGGTCCGGATAGCGTTCAACCACAACACCCCGGGCCGGCAGAGTCGCCGTGAATGATTGCGTTGACGAACGCTTCACGCAACGCTTCATGGGCCGGTGTCACGTCGCGCCGCATGGCGCCTTCCAGTTGGAACGGTGTCGGAGTCCGGACGCCAAATTTGTCCAGACCCTGCTGTAGAACTGAAACAGATTCGCTTCCCACGTTCCGTCGGGATAAATGGTCGGCCCAGCGCAGCTCCGGATCAAGCTTCTCCCGGTAATCCACGGAATAGTTCGGCGCGCCATTCGGATCGCGTATCGCCTGATCCTTGCCGAACATCAGCAACCCGGCCAGCGTCAATCCCTCGTCCCCCGACGATCAGTCATGGCGCCATCCGCCAAGCCGTTCGAGAAGTCGCGATCCGGTAATGCCAGCCACGGATGTTCACCTTTGGCGGCGCGCAGCCGCTGGCGGTATTGCGCAAGGCTCGGCCCATCAATGTCCGTCAGCGCAAAGCCTGCCAAGATGCAATGTCCGGCGGCATCTCGTCCGCATCGGAAAGCATGCGACGCACTTCGGCATCGGTGCAGCGATAATCGCCTTCGTGACGACGACGGTATGTATGGCCAAGTGGATTAGCGCCGATATAGACCGGGCGCTGTGTGCGAGAGGCACGCGGGATGCGAATCACGAGAAGCTCGGCGCCGCCGACTTCGGCGACTTCGACATTCCTCAGCTCCAGCAGGTTGATGCTGACCTGCCCACGATTATTGAGGCCATCCCAAAGCGTCTTCTCATAGCGTGCAATATATAGTGGTCAGTCCATCCAGTTTCGCGGCCCCCTCTTGCTCGCGCGCACCCCAGCACCACCACGCCACCTTCCGAATTGGCCATGGCGCTATAAGTTTCCCAAAAACTTCCAGGGAACCCGCCTCGTGCAGATTTAAATTCCCAGTCGGTCGTCTCTCCGACGTGAACCGCTTCGGATCTGATCGATTAATTCGGCGCTCATGGTCATTAGACCGTCTTGAAGCTGGTGACGCCCTTGGTCTTGAAGATCTGCACGGCGTTGGCCTTGAGTTGGTCGTTGCCGGCGAAGCCTTCGTCCAGGCAGACGACCCGCTCCGGTTTCTTGCTCCGCCATGGCCCGGATCAATTCCAGCGTCAGGCCGCTCAAGGCAGATGAAGAGCGCGCCGCCGGCCACGCTGTGGACGGCCTTAGCCCGCCAGGGTCAGCGTCTCCACCGGCGTGGTGAGCGGGAAGCCGCTCTTGAGCAAAATTTCGTAGAGCAGATCGTCCGCCGTGCGCCCCTCGCGGATGTGGTCCACGTGCACTCGAGCTGCTGTTCGAGCGCCGGCGCGTCTGTGGCACCTCGGCGTTCCAGGGCTTGAAGTTGGATTCGGCCAGCTTGAAGACCCGGAAGCCGCGGTCCTGCTTGCTGGCGCTTCCAGGTCGAGCTTGCCCGTATCCTCGTCATTGAGCTTCTTGATAACGCGGCGGACACGCTCCTTGGTAATGTCGGCGATAGTCGGGGAGTCTCGCGCTCTGTGGGGCTCGGGAAGCTGAACCAGGATAAACTTTCGGTTACCGCCGTCCTGCTTGTTCAGAGTCGAGCACGGCGTGAGCGGAGTCCCGCTGCCGGCGAAGAAGTCGAGAACAATATCTGCATGCGTCAGTACTGTTGCGATCTGGAGCATCCATCGATCAGACGAAGTGGTTTGGGAGTATCGAAAGTCTCGCCTCCGAATATCCTCAAACAGCATCCTTCTTCGCCTCCTGGTTATCGTCCAACGTCCTCGGAACGCCACAACGTGTCTGGGACAACTCCTGTTCTCACTTCGGCAAGAAATACCTTCAATCCGTGGCTTCTCAAGTTCGCCCTTCAGTCCAAACCATAACGCTCGTCTCATCCAGATGCTTTTTATGCTTTCTGCGCTTCGATCCCCAGACTCGCGGTCTCGCTCGGCAGAACACTTTCTTCTCCGGCTGGGATGAGTGATCTCATAGTAAAAGTAGGCCGCTCTTCGCGAGTCTTCGTTGCTGTACAAAGCTACAGACTCGCCAGGGTCCCCGCGGATCCTTGTCGGGATTCTCGTATCGTTCCGCTGGTCGTCTGTCCGTGGCAGTGCATTGGGGCGATAGCCAGATTTATTTCGCGCATATAACGAGACATGGTCATGACTGGTGCTTAGCCATGTCGCATCGTTCTGCTTCGCGAACTTCTTTTCCCATATAATGTTAGCGACGAAATTCTCTTCACCAAATACCTCGTTGCACAGCTCTCGCAGATTGGCCACCTCATTGTCGTCAATGCGTAACAAAGATCACCCCATCGTCCCGCAGCAGATTCCTCGCCAGATACAGCCGCGGGTACATCATATTCAGCCACTTGGAGTGGAAGCGGCCGTCGGTGTCGGTGTTGGTGCCGAACTTCTTGCCCTCGGCATCCACCTGGCCGGTGTACTCCAGATAGGTCTGCAGGGACTCGGTGTAGTTGTCGGGGTAGATGAAGTCGTTGCCGGTGTTGTAGGGCGGGTCGATATAGATCATCTTGACCTTGCCCAGGTAGGACTTCTGCAAGAGCTTCAGCACTTCAAGGTTGTCGCCCTCGATGATCAGGTTCTCGGTCGTGTCGAAGTTGACGCTCTCCTTCGGGCAGGGCCGCAGCGTGCCCAGGCTCGGCGTCTGGATCGTCTTGAAGCAGTCGGCCTTGCCCGGCCAGTTCATGCCGTAGCGTTCCTTCCCCACGTCCACCGTTTCGCCCAGGGCGAGCTTCAGCCGTCGAAGTCGAGCTTGCCGTCTTCAGTGCGGATTCCGGGAAGAGACGCAGCAATTCCTGCCGCTTGTCCTCGGCGATGTCGTGGGAACGCAGGTCGAGCTTTTCTGGTTCCACAGTCGGTCGTCTCCTTAGTCTGCGGTTCCTTCATTCACGTTAAGCGCCAACGCATGGTGAAGAGCGTGACTTCGCTCCGTTTTCTGCTCCAGCCGTTGGCTGATTTCGTCGAGCAGCGCATCCTTCTGCCGGTCGATCTCGCGGCTGGCTTGGTCATAGGCCGCCAGGCTTCGTCCCGTTTGGTTTCAAGCTTGGCGCAACGCGCGCTGGCGTTCCAGCTTCTCCGGCAGCGTCGGGGCGAACCGGGCAGCCTTCTTCGCTTCCTTGAGGCCTCGTCGAGTTCCTCCAGTTCGGCCTTGAGCGAGGCGCGGCGATCTTCGGCCCAGCGGTCGAGCTTGTCCATCTCGGTATCGAACCACAGCGGCCATTCTGTCGTCGAGATCGCGTCCAGAAACTCCCGATCTGGCGGCGTAGTCATGCTCTTCCAGCGTCGCCTGTATGCCGGTCGGCAGCGACACTGCCCGCTCTCCGTCAGCCGGGCAGGTCGAAGAGCCGGCGGCACTGGGCTTCGTCCAGACCTCGCCATCATCGGTCACGCCTGCAAGGATCAGATGGTCCTCCGTCTCCAAGGCACTCATGAGTAACGTGCACGCACATGAGCCAGCCGCTCCTGCCCCAAGAGGCTCAAGAATCGCGATGTTCTTGCCGCTGCCGGTATAGTCGAAAGTCACCTCGGCATGGACGTGGCAACGCCTTGCCCGCGCCAGCACGCGCTGCGCCAGCGGGTGGCCGACGCGGTAGGTGTTGGCGTCCTCCACGTTCTTGCCCATCCGATACGGGCCCGGATGGATGGTCTCGCCGGGGAACGGGTTGCGGTCCAGCATGAAGCTGTACTCGCCGCTCGTCGAAGCGTGCATAGGTCGGCGAGCAGGTACCGGGTGAGCCGCCAGAGCCGCTCGTTGAAGCGGTCAAGGAATCGTGGCTCTGGATGCGCACCTTCTCGACGACTTCCTGGTCGAAGTTGTCGAGCAGCTTCTCGCGGGCGTCGCGCTGGCCGTCGGCGATTTCGGTTTCCAGTTCCCGCTGGAGCTGGTCGAACTCGAACTGAATCTGCTCCGGCGTGCGGCACTTCTGGTAGATGGCGGCGATGCGCTTCTCGAAGTCCACGCCCGATTCCACCGCGCCCAGCACCTCGTCGCTGGCGCCGAACACGCCGTTGAAGAGGCGGAACTTCTCGTCCAGCAGCTCGATAGACCCGCTGGTCGGCGGCGTTGCTCTTGTTGAGGAAGTTGACCACCACCACGTCGAACTTCTGGCCGTAGCGGTGGCAGCGGCCGATGCGCTGCTCGATGCGCTGGGGGTTCCAGGGCAGGTCGTAGTTGACCACCAGATTGCAGAATTGCAGGTTGATGCCCTCGGCGGCGGCCTCGGTGGCGATCATGATGGCCGCCTCGTCGCGGAAATATTCCACCAGCGCGGCCCGCATGTCGGCGCTGGGCGAGCCGGAGATGCGGTCGGTGCCGGCGTGCTGCTCCAGCCAGCGCTGGTAGATGTCCTTGGACTTGCGGGTCGTTGTTCGTGCCGTTGAAGAGCATGACCTTGCCGGCGAACTCGGTCTGCTCCAGGACGCGGAACAGGTATTCCTGCGTGCGGCGGGACTCGGTGAAGATGAGGGCCTTCTGCTGGAGCGTGGCGGCTCCCTGTTCTTGCTGCGCCTCGGCGGCGGCGGCAAAGCCACGCCGCAGGGCGGTCAAGCAGCACTTCGCCCTTGGAGTTCTTGATGATGGACTTGGCCAGGGCATGGAACTCGCGGAGCTTGGCCATTTCCTGCCGCATTTCGGCGAGCTGCTCCGGCGTGAGCCGTCGCGCGCTCCGGCTGGCGTGGTGCCATCTCTCGTCCTCCTCCCACTCGTCGGCCAGTTCGTCCAGTTCTTCCCAATTGTCGGGCAGCTCTTCCGGCGGCGCGTCCACCGCTTCGCGCGCTGTGCGGCAGCCGTTTCGAGCTTGCTACGCCAGGCCATCCAGCGTGCCGGAAATGGCGTAGGTGGAAGAGGCGAGCAGCTTGCGCAGGATCAGCGTCATCAGTGGCGCTGGCTGGCCGGCAGGGCATAGAGCGTGGGCTGCTGCAGATAGTCGGAGACCAGGTCGTAGAGCCGCTGCTCCTCTGGCGTGGGCACGAACTCCTGCACCAGGGCATGGCGGTTGGTGTACTTCACGTACTCCAGCACCTGCTTGCGCAGCGTGCGCTTGCAGAGTGGCCTGAGCCGTTCCTTCAGGTCCGTGAAGTCGGCGTCGTTGCCGAGCCGCGTGAACCGGGTGCGGTAAGCTCTTCAGGTCGCCGAAGGCGAAGTCGTCGATGATGCTGACCAGGCCGTAGAGTTCCAGCAGCGAGTTCTGCAGCGGCGTGGCGGTCAGCAGCACTTTGGGAAACGGGGCCACGGCTTGCTTGATGGCGATGGCGATCTTGTTGGTGGGCTTGTAGACGTTGCGCAGCCGGTGGGCTTCGTCGATGACGACCAGATCCCAGGCTGTCTGGCGGAGGTACGGCTCCTTGTTCCGGGCGAACTGGTACGAACAGATGATGATCGCGTCCTGCTGGAACGGATTGAGGTTGCCGGCGCGGATGGACTCGTTGAAGCTGCGGGTTTCCAGAATGACCGAGGGCAGGAAGAACTTGTCGGCCAATTCCTGGCTCCATTGCTTGCGCAGGTTGGCCGGCACGATGACCAGCAGGCGTCGCTTCCGTTCCGCCCAGTTTTGGGCGATCAGGAGCCCGGCCTCGATGGTCTTGCCCAGCCCGACTTCGTCGGCCAGGATCGCACCACGTGAAAAGGGGCTGCGGAAGGCAAAGAGCGCCGCTTCGACTTGATGCGGATTGAGATCGACCTGAGCATCGGACAGCACCGCCGCGAGCTTTTCGACGCTGTCGGAGGCACAACGCTTGGTGAGTTCGTGGGCGAAGTACTTGGCGTGGTACGGCGGTAATCATTTGGAGCGGCAGAATAACCGTTTCCCCGTCAGAAATCACCTTGCCTGTCAGCGGGCGTGAGACGAGAAAGGTGAAACATAAAGGGCGAGAGATAAATGTGGCGCAGGATACGCGCACCCTAACGAAGAATCATGCTGAGGGACGAGTCGCCTCGCGTGGTTCTACCCCTACAATTCAGCGAGATCCGTGCTGAGCATGACTTTGTGTCCAGGAATCAGGAAGATGCGCCGTGATTGTTTCGATGTCATGAGCCGCCTTTCTTACGTTGCACACCCTTGCGTTGCTCGCCTTTTGCCGGGTTCTCCAGATTTCACCTCGAATCCGATCCGGCGTCCCGGCGAAGACGGCGTGTTCATGAGTTGCCGAATGGCTTCAAAGAGCGACCGAATGTGCCCGTCGTGGCTCGCGACCTTATGTTCCAGTTCCGCGAGCTTCTCAGCCAGCATCTTGTTCGAAGCAAGGATTTCTCTCAACCGTACGAAGGCCCGCACCACTTGAACGCTCATTTCCACCGCAAGAGGGCTATTCAACACCATGGCTGCCATAATGGCTCCGTGTTCGGTGAACGCATAGGGCAAGGTCCTTCTTCCTCCTCGACCCGGATTTGACCTCGCAAATTGCGAGGTCAACGCTCTATCTTCCTCCGCAGTCAACTGAAACACAAAGTCCCCAGGAAATCTGGCCTTGTTCCGTTTCACTTGCTCGTTCAGCCGCCAGGTCACGATTCCATACAGCGCGGCCAAGTCGGCTCCCAAGATCACTCGTTGTCCGCGGATGAGAAAAATAAGACGCTCGATCCGTTCGGTGGGAACTGTTTCCACAAACCTCGGATGGCTCTCAGAACCCTGATCCTCACGTTTCACACGCTCTCCTCCCCTACGATTCGTCGTTTGTCTGCCGTTCATTCAGCCGAGTCGTATCAACGCCTTTGTCGCCGCTCACCTCCATCCAGCGGCGCAAACGGCACACTGGGATCGCACTAGTTCACCTGGTCAAGTTTCGTGGGCGCATGTGACCGTCGAGGTTGTCTACGTGTTGACATGAATTGTACATGGCTGTACATTCTAGTCATATTCAATCGGAGGCGATCATGAAACTTTCGATCAGCGAAGCACGCAAGCAGTTGCCGGCGTTGGTCCGCCGGGTCCGTCGAGATGCTGGCGCCCGCGTGGAAATTACGGTTCACAGCGAGGTCGTTGCGGAGCTTCGCGCCGTTCTGCCCAAACCTGAGCCGGGAGCGGCCGCTCAAAGCTTGCTCCGCCTGATGAAGAAGTTGCCGAAGCCGCGTGGCCGGAAGCTCTCCATCTCCTCCCACGTGAAAACCCATCTCTATGGACCGCGTGGCGCGATCCGCTGATGGCCCTCCCCACCCTACTCTTTTGCGACACCTCATTCTTCTATGCCTGTCTCGATCCGAAAGACACCAACCATGCACGCGCTCGGGCGCTTGTCACGGAATCGGCCTCTGTCGGCGCGACGTTTTGCACCACATGGGATATCGTTAGCGAAACGGTGACGTTGCTTCGGTATCGGCGCAACTTTCAGGCTGCCCTCGCCTTTCTCACCGACGTGAAGCCCAATCTTCATATTGTCGCTTACGGCGACTGTGTGCGGGATGAGGCTGAACAGATTTTTCGCGCGTACGCTCGCGATCATCGTCTCTCCTTCTGCGATGCCGTCTCATTTGTCGTGGTCACTACGCTGCTCAATCATGCGCCGTGTCTCACCTTCGATGACGACTTCCGGGGCCTCGGTCTGACCGTTTTGCCCTGACCCCTCACCTTCGCCTATTCCGACTCTCTGGCTTCCCATCCAACGGCGCAAACGGCACACTGGGGCTATATTTGTTCGCCGGATTCAGCGGATTGTCTGGATGGTACTGGTTTACCGGATTGAACGGATTGCTCGGGCTGTATTGGTTGATGGGATTTGCGGGATTTCCTGGATCATAGCGGTTCACAGGATTGAAGGCGCTGTCGGGATCGTACTTGTTAGCTGGATTGAGCGGATTATCCGGTTGATACTGCGTGGCCGGGTTGAAGATGTTGTAGTCCCGTTCGTACCGCTGATCGAAACCCATCTCGGCATAGCTCGTTGTGGCCCACATGCACAGCGTCGTCGTAATCAGCATGCGGTATATCATCCGACCTCCGTGCTTACACGTTCCTTAGCTGTGCCCATAATACTCAACGACTGTGACATCGGAGGTCCATTCCAGAAACAATTTTCTCGCCGGCACGTTTCCCGCGATCAAGGTAGGGGTTTCTGACAGCTGTTGCGGTTCTCCCTCTGAGCCGGTCGTGACATCCAAGGTCCCTGCCGATGCCTGTGTGTCGCCCGCCCACGATCCGACCCAGGCCGAATTTCCAGCGAGAACGATTGACATCTGCCTACTCCATGCATACGATACCGGCATATCGAAGAGAGGTTATGCATGCGTACGACCTTGGATCTCAACGAGAAACTCATTCGGGAACTTATGGATGTGACCTCCGCCAAGACCAAGACCGATGCGATCCATCAGGCGGCATCGGAATTGATTCGGAGAAAAAAACTGGATCAGCTCAAGTCCTTGAGCGGTAAGATCCATCTCGATCTGGATTGGAGAAAACTGGAACGGACCGAGATCCGCCATCAAGCCTCCTTGAAACGCCGCCGACATCGTCATCACTGACCTACGATCTTCTTCGCCTCTTCTTCCACTGCAGTTCGTAATGAAACCGGTTGCATCACCCTCACCCCGCTGCCGAAACTCAGCACCCACCCCACCACTTCGCGGCTGTCCGCTACGGCGAGCGTCATCTGCATCCGCCCACGCGGTATCCGTTTGAGCTGCTGACTGGGATGCCAGACGCGATCTTTGACCCAGGCGGCGGTGGGTTTATCGAATTCCAGCTCCACCATCATGCGAGGCCCACGCATCACGGTGAGCGAATCTTCAACAAATGCGTCGAAGTCGAAATGGAGCGGGATTTGGTAGGGGAAATCGGTCGGCGTCACGGACTTGATCCGTTCCACCGCGAACATACGAGGCTCGTTGCGCAGATGACAATACCCGATGAGATAGAGACCCCCGGAGGCGTACCAGAGTCGATAGGGATCGACATCTCGACGAGTCATCCTGCCACGGGAAGCGGAATCGTAGCGCATTTGTATGCGCGTCTTGTGCACGATGGCCTGTGTGATCCGCTCGACCACCTCACGATGATGCCGATAGCGCTTGTGCGGACCGAGGCCGACGGAAAAGGTGTGTTCAAGTTGCTGGGCCAACTCCAACCCCTGTGGGGGCAATGCCGCAGAGGCTTTGCCCAGGGCCGATTGCAGCGAGGCGTGAAGTTCCGTCCCTTCCAGGGGCGCAATGAGGCGGCGACTGACCGTCAATGCCATCAATTCGCTGGGAGAGAGGCGAAGCGCCGGGATGTTGCGGAACCCCTCCAGGAGTTTCCATCGTACCTGACCCTCAACGCGTTCCGTCACGAGAGGCCAGCCGACCGCTTCAATGGCTGCAAGGTCCCGGCGAAGGGTTCGCGGATGGCGCGTAGCAGCAGGATCTATCGCTTCGGCGAGCTGGTCGAGTGTGAGTCCGTGGCGTGACGCTTCAAGTTTGTTGAGGATGACGAGTTGGCGGATGGCCTGATCGTTACGCGGCATCGATATCTTCCATGCAAACTCACATGCCGGCGCAGGCTACGCTGCAGGAAATGTTCTGTCAACGGGCGATGCGTAGACATGCGCATCTTTCCGACGATGTCGTCGCCCCGACGCCAGAAGCCAAGCGGCGAACGCACGAGTCCTTTCTTAGGAGCAGGGTCTCACCGAATGCTCAAAAAGTTCGACAGCAAGGCCGCAGCCGCCGAACAGGCCGCAGGTGTACCCTCTCGGGTACATTGAGGACCTATTCAAGGTGAGAACGAAGCTGGCGAGCTTTTTCAGCATTCGATTAGATTGGAATATCGCGAGTCCCGTCATATGACGTTCTCGATTGGTGGGAGAGCTTCACGATATCGCCATCCTTGACCATCGTATCTTCGGCGCTCACTTTTTTGTTCACCGCAATCATCAGTTCTCGGTTCAACAGGAACTGCAGCAACGGGCCCATGCGGTCCTGGTTCGATTCGATGAGTTTCCTGACCGTGGTCGGCTCGGAGACCCCACATTCGAATTCTGTTTCTCCGACGGCATCGCGAAGCGTCAATCCAAAGACCAGTATTGTGACCATTTAATTCTCGTCTCTCATCAAGTGGTTTATCTGGTCTATCTGGCTTGTCTCGTGTACGTAGTGTCTTTGCTCTAACCCGGATAGACGAGAAAGACCAGACAGACCTACGACCCGTTTGCTGCCTCGTAGGCCTCTTGAAGCAGTTGAGCCACGTGCTTGACTTCCGCTGTGCCTTGCAATCCCGTGCGTAATTGAATCATGCAGGCCGGGCAACTCGTGGCCACAACCTCTGCGCCGCTCTGTTCGACGGCCAGCCGCTTACGCTCGACAATGCGCTGCGACGTCTCAAAGTCCTTCACGAGATAGGTTCCGGCTCCGCCTGCGCAACGATCGGCGTCCGGCATCTCCACATACTCCACTCCCGGCAGGCCTGCTAATATCGCGCGAGGCTCTTTGGTCACTCCCGCAGCCCGCAGATGGCAGGAGGAATGGTAGGTCACCTTGCACTTCTTGGGATGCGAATTGGCCATGGCCGGTTTTATCGACGATTGGGACACGAACTCTGAAATATGTGCGACCCGTTTGGCCAAGGCCTGGGCCGCCGCTTGCTCCGGCTCACCGGCGAACAGGGTTGGATAGTCCTTCAGCATGAGGGTGCAGGAGGCGCAACCGGTCACCACCTTGTCATACCCTGCCATCGACGCGAGATTGACCCGCGCTCCTTCTTTGGCCAATGAACGATGCCCGTAGGTTTCGATGGGCGTCCCGGAACAGCGTTGCGGCGGCAGATCCGGTTCGGCCCCATGTTTTCGGAGCACAGCGATCACGGCATCCCCCACCCCATCGTCGAAATAGTTCGCCGCACAGCCGTGGAAATAGGCCACGGGAGAACGAGGCCCTTGCTTGGCCTGGGGAATCAGCTCGGGATAGCGGTCGCGGAGCTGTCGTGTGGCCAGTCGAGGCAGTACCAACTGAGGCGACAGTCGTGCCGTCTCGGCGAGGCCACGCATAAATGGCTTCGTCACACGATCGAGCAGACGCCGCATCAGCGGCCGATCCCACATCGATTGATACCTCGCGAGAAACTTTAAGAATTGCTCAAATCTCGCTGTTTGTGCATGGAAACGAAAGATAACACCAGCCATTTTGTTCGGATGCTCGGCACGCCGATCCAGAATGAGCTGGGACACATCGACCCCGGCCGGGCAGGCGGTACGACAGGACTTACAATTGAGACAGGCCTCCACCACTCGCTTCGAATTGAGATAGCTGTAGTTCTTATCGGTGACGATCTCGAACCACCCACGCGAACTCATGTCTTCCGATTGAAACACATCGTAGACCGGGCAGACCGCGTTACACTTGGCGCAAGTGGCGCAGGATTTCGACAATCGCACATAGTCGATATGGTCCGTGAAGGGCCGATCGCTGATCTTGATGCCTGGGTTGAGTACCCCGGACGGATCGAAGCTCCGCTTCACCCGCACAAACAGGCCGTACAGCTCCGGGCCGAACATCGTCTTCACATATTCGGCGCGCACCCGGCCGTCCCCATGCTCCCCACAGATTGAGCCGCCGAAGCGATCCAAGACCGTTTGGTGGATCTCGTGATAGCCCTGCACCATCTTCTGGAAATCGTCTTGATCATTCACGTCGAGTAAGGGAATGATGTGGGCGTTCCCATTCCCGATATGGCCGAAGATCGCAACAGGCACGCGCTGTCCGGCGAAGAACTCTTCCAGATACCGGATGAGTTCGCTGATCCGTTCAGCCGGCACCACCACGTCGTCGACGAAGTTAATGGGTTTCTTCCGAGGATCAAATCGATACAGGGTGGGATAGAGCGCCTTGCGGGCCTTCCATAATTGGTCCCGCTGCTCAGGATCGAAGGCGATCACAGGGTTAGAGGCAAGACGATACCGGCGACAAATCTCGGTCATACGCTCGGCCTGTGCGCGGAGATCCGTCTGAACGCCGTCTGCATCCAACTCCACGAGGAGGGTGGCCGCTGCATCTGCCGGGATACCGTGCTTCGCCCGTCCGATCAAATTAAGCGTGTTGGCATCCATCACTTCCAATGCGCTCGGATTCAATTTCAGCAGGTTCGGTACCGCATCGCCCACATCTTCCAAGCGATGAAAGTGAATGAGTGCCGTGAGGGTTGCGTGAGGTTTCTCGACTAGCTTGATGGTGGCTTCGCTGAAGAGACCGAGCGTGCCCTCGCTGCCGACAAACAGCTTGGGAAGATCGAAACAGCCTCGCGCCAGCCCGTCGGCAAGACCGAAGAGGTTGTAGCCGCAACTGTTTTTGCTGACCGTCGGGCGTTTCTGCGCGATCAGTGAGGCGTGATCTTGTAGCAGCGACCGCAAATCAAGAAGTTGCCTATGCGCCTTCAGCAGATCAGCGCAGTGCGGATCGTCGAACCCATAGGCCTTGGCATCCAGCCACTCACCGGATTGCAGGCAGACACGGAGCGCCGACACATTATCTTTGACGGCTCCGTATCGTAGCGTGTGGGGACCGGACGAGTTGTTCGCCAACATTCCGCCGATCTTGCACATGTCGCCACTGGAGGGATCGGGCCCGAACAATAATCCATGCCGCCCCAGCTGTTTGTTTAATTCTGCGAGGACGATCCCAGGCTGCACCCGAGCCCAGCGCTCTTCTCGGTTCAACTCCAGCACCCGATTTAAGCGCGAGACGTCCAGAATAATCCCAGACCCGATCGCCGAGCCTGTCAGATTCGTCCCGGCGGCTCGCGGCGTCAGCGGGATACCACGCTCTACGGCATATCGCACCGTGGCGGCGATGTCCTCCTCGGATTCCACGAGTACAACCGCCCGAGGCGCTATCCGATAGATGCTCGCATCCACCGCATAGGCGGTGAGCGTCGAATAGTCGTCCTTTACTTTGTCAACGCCTATCATGGCTCGGAGGTCCGAAGCGATGGCGTGGGAACGTTCAGGCAGAATGAGAGTGGGTGCGGTCATAATTGGTTGGTTCGCTCATTCTAGATGGACTCTTGAGACCAGCACAAGTCCGGTTGTTGCGCAATGCGTGACCGGCTAAGATGTGACTTGCGGATAGGAGCGCGTGCCTATGACTGACACACGTCCAGTTCTTTATCTCTCACGGCTCCTCCCCGATCCCGTCATGGCCATCGTGCGGGAACGATTCCAGCTGGTGCAGGAACCGCTTGATGCGTTACCCGATCCATCGGCCCTTCGTCAGGGACTTTGCCAAGCCGATGCCGCGATCGTGACCCTAGGCGATTGCATCGACGCCGAAACTATTCACGCAGCCGCCCGGCTGAGAATTCTGGCGAACTATGCCGTGGGGTACAACAACATCGATCTGGCTGCCGCGCGTGAGCGTGGTCTGATCGTCACCAATACCCCGGACGTCTTGACGGATGCCACCGCGGATCTGACCTGGGCCTTGCTCCTTGCAACGGCACGCCGCATCGTCGAAGGGGATGCCCTCGTTCGATCCGGCCGTTGGACTGGGTGGAGTCCCACGCAACTCCTGGGGGCGGAAGTCTCGGGCAAGACGCTGGGGATTATCGGCATGGGACGGATCGGGCAAGCGGTGGCCCGCCGCGCGGTAGGGTTTCGCATGCCGGTGCGCTATCACACGCGCCAACCGATGACCACCTCGTCTCTCCCCCGTGAGTGGGAGCATCAATCATTGCAAGATCTCCTGAGGGAAGCCGATGTCGTGACGATTCATGTGCCTCTTACCCCGGCCACCCATCATCTGATCGGCGCGCGCGAATTGGCCTGGATGCGTCCCACCGCCTTTGTCATCAATACCGCTCGTGGCCCGATTATCGATGAAGGAGCATTGGTGGACGCTCTCAAGACTGGAATCATCGCTGGCGCGGGACTCGACGTCTATGAACAGGAACCGGCCATCCACGCAGCCCTGGCGCAGTTGAAACAGGCGGTGCTGCTTCCCCATCTGGGCTCTGCCACACTACACGCGAGGGTGCAGATGGGACTGGTGTGTTTGGAGAATATTCATGCCATGCTGGAAGGGCGTCCGGCCCCAAATCGAATTCCTTAGCAGGCGGTGGGAAGACTTGAGGCGAGAAGAATCCGGATGATTGTTTCTGGGGTTGATCTAGTTCGCGTAACGAAACGCGGATGTGGGCTGAGCTGGGCCCCTGCGAGCGAGAACTGATTCGAGTCGTTGCGGTACATCGTGGAAGGTCGGAATCGATTCGTACATTACGGCA
This sequence comes from uncultured Nitrospiraceae bacterium, assembly GCA_963821465.1. Lineage (GTDB taxonomy): Bacteria > Nitrospirota > Nitrospiria > Nitrospirales > Nitrospiraceae > Palsa-1315. Next base: position 230,274 of record CAWGDV010000001.1, read on the forward strand.
GCCTGGTCCCACTGTTCTTGGGCTTCGTAGAGTAAGCCGAGTTCATAGCGAATGGCTTGCGCTTTGGCTCCTTGACATTTGGGATCCTGCAGCAGCAGCTCGAGCTGCGCGCTCGCCGACTGGCATTCTCCCTGTTCTTTTAAACACACCGAGATCATAAGACAGGAGTCCGAGAAAAATTCGTGGCTCTGCATCGAGAGAGAAAATTCTTCCTTCGCTTCATCCAGCAATCCCATGTTCTTGTAGGCTACTCCCAGCGTATAGTGAGTCCCCGGGTCGATCTCGTTCCCTGGCGGAGTAGGAACCGGATTCTCGACAGCAGGGACTGACGCCTCGGGCTTCGGTGAAAACGTCGAGGCCCATTTGGCGACCAATGGACTGGCCGGAGCTAGTTCTTTGACTTTCGCATAGAGACAAGCCGGCTGGATCGAGCTCTCATCCTGTGGATGAACCAGGAGCAATTCGAGGGCACGGGAATATTGTACGGCCGCGCCGGCGGTATCGCCTTTGGCTTCAAGCAGTGAACCGAATAGCTCTCGAGCCGCTGCATGATCCGGCTGCGCCGTGACCAAGCGGCTAAGCCATTCTTCCGCCTCAGCCTGCTGACCGACCTTCATATAGGCTTGGAACTGCTCGCCAATCGAGAGGGGAGCAACCGAGCCTGCCGCTCGCGACGACGATTCCCCTTGCTCGTCCGGCTCGGCATTCGTCAACGAGAATCCACAATCCGGTACAGCCGGTTCCGGTTCTACCGTCTGTGATGGCTCCGATTGTGCTGGCGCGGGTTTCGACTCGGAGTCCAAAACATGCCTCTCCGAGGTCTTGGATCCGGTCGGAACGAGGAATTCCTCCACAGCAGTGCCATGCATGAGAGCAGTCAGCTTCTTCACCGTCGGGCTATCCGGTGCCAGCTCGGTGACCTTCTGGAACAGTTCCTCATGCAGCGTCGGCATCCCAGGCTCGGGATGTTCAAGTAAGAGCTCAATCGCCTTCCCATATTGGAGCACCGCATTGGCGGCCTCACCTTTCTCTTCGTAGAGCTCTCCGTAGAGTTCAAGGATTGGCACCGACTGAGGCTCGACCGCTAAAAAGTCGGTAATCAGCGATTCAGCTTTCACATGGTCGTGTGCGCGCAAGGCCGCCCCTGCAAGGTAGCGATATTCGCCGAGCGCCACCAGTAGATCTCCGCGTTGCAGATGCAACTTCGCGAGCAATTGACAGACTTCCGGATTACCCGGCTCTTTGGTCAGCAACTGATTCAGAATGGCCTCAGCCCCGGCAAACTGTTTTGCTTCGATGCGGCGTGTAGCTTCCGACAGCAGATTGAGCGGCTCGGCATTCTTGGGCAGGCCGCCTGCAGAGCCCGCTCCTGGCGTGGCGACAGGGCTAGAACTCCCACCGGTCTTTTTGAAATGTTCGATGAATTGGAGGGCCTCACTATTAGCAGGATCGATCCGCAAGACAGCTTGATACGCATCCTTTGCCTCAGCATGGCGCTGCTGTGCAGACCGCTCCCGCCCTAACTGCAAATACACTGTCGTGGCTTCGTCCTGCCTATTTTCTTGCACGCACAATTCCGCCACTCGCTGCTGGGCGTCCAGATTCGAAGGATCCTGGCTGACGATCTTCTTATAGATATCCAGCGCTTCTTTGCTTTTCCCCGCTTTGAGGTAGTGTTTTCCGAGGGTGAGATAATCTTGAATCGCGCAACTCAACAGACCGCGTTCAGCATTGAGATCTCCGAGATGCCGGAACACATCGTACCGTGAGGGATCGAGCTTCAAGATCTTCTTAAACGTGGCGATCGCCTTGAGTGTGGCCCCTTCGGCACGGAAGGCATTAGCTGCCTGCAAAAAGGCGGCGACGGCATCGTTGGTGGCCTGGCGCTTGAGGTGTAACTCCCCGATTGAATTGAAGATACTCCCATCGCCTGGCCACTCGGTGGAGAGCTTCTTCCATTCATTGATAGCCGCGTCGAACTGGCCTCGTGACGCGAAGAGCTGTGCGCTATGCAACACGTTACCGCGGTCGATCGCCACGTTAGGTCTCCACAACGATCAAACGCTAACAGTGTCGATGCTCGTTGTCAACGAAATGGGGTATTTAGATGGAAGCCTGCTCAGCAGAAATACGAAGGCCTGCCCCGACATGAAGGCAGGCCTCCCTATGACACATTCCCACAGAATGAAAACGTCAAGACTCGGCAACGGCCGTCTTCAAGACGTTCGAAGCCTGAGGCCCCTTTGCGCCTTGCACGACCTCGAACTCGACGTTTTCTCCCTCTTTCAAGGTTTTGAATCCATCTCCTTGGAGCGCGGAGTAATGCACGAAGACATCGTCCCCGCTCTCAAGGCGAATGAACCCAAATCCCTTACGATCATTGAACCATTTGACCGTACCTTTTGCCTTCACGACAATACTCCTTTCCTCAACGGCCACGCACAGTTGCCCAGCCGACATCGAAACCCGGATAGCGGCACACACGATACAGCAAAAAAGACAGGAAGAAGAGTAGGCTATATGACGGGCTCATTGGAGAGACAATATCGCTCACGAATCTCATCTCGGTTGCAACTCGCGCAGCATGTACCACGGCATTTCAAATGTTGTCAAGCCATTCTTTGGCCGCATGCTCGCTGACAGTAAGGTAGACAACCCTTTCCCTCTCGCCTATAGTGTCGCACCGGGCTAGGAGCCTATCTGACATTGCCTTCGTAACGAGGCGAAGGGGGTTGCGGTCAGATGCGAGGCCGCAGGCCTGGAAAAACCGGAGATGTATTCACTGGAATACATTGATGATTTTTTTCTGGCCGAGCACGACGCAGAGGGCCGCGGATCGTTCGCCGCAGTAGAACGGTCAATGTCGGACAGGGTCCTGGGAGCGTGATTCTTCGAATGTTTCTACGAACGCTGCTGGATCGCTACATCTTTACTGAACTCCTTTCTCCCTTTAGTGTCAGTCTCGGTGCGCTGTGTTTTGTGATGCTTACGCGGGAACTCCTGCGTTTAGTGGAACTGCTGGTCTCCAAAGGCGTCGGGATCCTGGCGGTCTTGCAAGTTTTTGCCCATCTGATGCCGTCGTTCCTCGTGTTGACCCTCCCGATCGCCGCGATCATCGCCTCAATCACCGCGTTCGGGCGACTCTCCTTCGACAAAGAATTGGTGGCGATGCAGACTGCGGGCCTGAGCCTCATGCGCTTGGCTCGCCCCGTCCTGCTCTTTGCCTTACTCGTGTTTGGCTTGACCTTGTGGCTGGCGCAGTGGGGGCAACCTTGGAGTAACATCAACCTCAAGAAAGTGGCCCTCAATCTCCTTCGGGACCAGCTGGTACTGGCGCTGGAACGGGGGACGTTTAACGAGCCCATCCCCAAGATGATGATCTATGTTCCGGATGGGAATCCTGAACAGGCCACGACCGGGATCTTTGTCTCCGACGAGCGGAATGCGGATGATCCTCGCATCATCGTGGCACAGCAGTACGAGGTCATCATGGATGCTTCTACCGATCAAGTCGCCCTACGCCTGCAGCACGGAGTCATTCACAGCCGGCCGAATCAGGCCGACCAATACGAACACGTGTCCTTCGCCAATTACGATCTGAAACTCCCGCTCAACCAAAGCGGCTACTCAGCCACGGAGGAACGTCCGTCGTACGACGCCATTATCGCGCAACTCGCACAATCCGAATGGCGCGATCCGTCTGCGCTCCGACGGTTGATGGAGTATTACAAAGATCTGGCCTTTCCAACTGCCTCACTGGTATTTTGCCTGTTAGGTGTCCCGGTCGGCATCGCCTCGAAACGATCCGGTCGAATCGGCGGATTTGCGGTCGGCGTACTGGTCGTGATCGTCTACTACATGCTGAACATCGCCTGCGAATTCCTGGTCACGACGGCACACCTACCGCCCTTTGCCGGAGCCTGGATACCCAACGGCATATTCACTCTCACTACCGTCGTGTGGTTTTATATCATGAGCCGCCGGTAATCCCATGCCCATTCTCTTCCGCTATCTCCTTCGCGAGTACGCCAAAATCTTTACAATGTGCTTCAGCGGCCTGATGACGATTTATCTCGTCATCGACTTCTTCGAAAAGGTGCGCCGATTCTTGCGCTACGACGCCAGCTGGCTGGACGTCCTGACGTATTTCCTGCTCAAAGCTCCCGCGATTTCCTTCCAAATCGCGCCGCTGGCCATCCTTATGGCCACATTGCTAACTTTTGGTTTGCTCTCACGGGGCCACGAAATCACCGCTATGCGCAGTTGCGGCATCAGTCTACTCTGGATTACCTTCCCCTTTATCGCCTTTGCCGCAGGAATTTCCCTCGTGCTCCTGCTCTTCAGTTCCACCGTCATCCCCTTGGCCGCGAGCAAGTCCGAGGAGATTCGGACCACGCGCATCGAGAAGAAGCTGCCCGCTGCAGCCGTGAAACTCAAGCAGCCCTGGACAAGAGTGGGCCCCGATAGCCTCATGCATGTCACGAGCGTCTCCGTCGGCGGGGATCTTTTGGGCAGCGTGCGGTTCTTTCAGTTCGATCCCAACTTCCAACTGGTCGAAGTGACTGAAGCCGACGAAGCCCGCTTTCGTGACTCTACCTGGACGCTGTACCAAGGACGACACCGACGATTTTCCCCCGATGGAACGGTGTCGACCACCACATTCGACCGCCAACCCATCGTGATGACCCTCATTCCCGACGACTTCACCACATGGCTCGCCGGCGACTCTGAATTGATGACGTTCCATGACATCCGGGCCTACTCCAGACGACGGCTCCAACAAGGGTCCCAGGCCGCACGCCTTACAATAGACTATTACAGCCGAATTGCCTTCCCCTTCGTCACCATAGTCATGGCCCTGGTCGGCATTGCGCTGAGCTTACGCCGGAGTGGGGCCAGAGGAGGTAGCATGGCGATGGGCATTGGGCAGGCGCTCGCTGTCGGCTTCTGCTATTGGACGACCCACTCCATTGCGATCGCGCTTGGCCGTGGTGGGGTCTTGACACCTTTGATCGCCGCCTGGATGGCGAACGGACTCTTCATGAGTTTTGGTCTTTATCTGATGTTCAAGGTGCGCTACTAATCAAGATACTGAAAAAGCCCGCCAACATGGAGCAGGCTGAGGTTGAGGTTGAGCGAGTACCTGAATGTCCTTGTCTTAGCCTCGGCCTGCTTCGTCCTTGGTTGACTGATCCCGGCGCTTCCGTTAAGTAGAAGAGCGTCTATTCCCGAAAGGATTTCAAGAAGATGCGGGCACGTGTCGTCGTCACAGGGATGGGAGTCGTCTCTCCGATCGGTATCGGAGTGAGTGAATTTTGGAAAGCCGCCCTCGCCGGCCAATCCGGCATCTCGGCCATCACATCGTTTGACCCGTTTCCCATGGACGGCTATCGCTCCAAGGTCGCAGGCCAGGTGCGTGACTTTGCGGTCGAACGGTTTCTCGACTCAGCCCATGGTGAACGTGTGGACCGTTACGCCCAGTTTGCCCTCGTGGCAACGAAGGAAGCGCTGGCTGACTCGGGCCTCCAGATGGCGAAGGAGAACCCCCACCGCGTCGGGGTCATCGTCGGAGCCACCGTAGGCGGAATGGGGATGGGCGAGCGTGAACTCACGCAGCTCTACCAGCAGCAGAAACCCCATCGTGTCCATCCTAACTTTATCCCCGTCATTACCCTCAATTCAGCCTCCGGCATTATCGCGATAGCCTACGGAGCCAAGGGTCCCAACTTGACCATCTCGACCGCCTGCTCCTCCAGCGCCCATGCACTGGGACAAGCGCTCCACTGTATACGCGAAGGCCGAACCGATGTCATGATCGTCGTGGGAGCCGACGCCAGCATTACTCCGCTTGTCTTCGCCGGATTTTGTTCCCTGCGCGCCCTTTCCTCCAAATTCAACGATCATCCGGAGAAGGCCTCTAGGCCCTTCGATCGGTCGCGAGACGGTTTTATTATGGGAGAAGCTGCCGGGACCCTCATTTTGGAATCGGCCGCGCATGCTAAGAAACGCAAGGCGAGAATCTATGCCGAAATTGCCGGCTACGCCGCCACCAGCGAGGCCTATCACATGGTCATCCCTCGTGAAGATGGCCTGGAAGTAGCCACTACCATGAAGCTGGCCCTCGCAGATGCCGGCGTCACTCCGGCGCAGGTGGATTACATCAATGCTCATGCCACGTCGACCACCATAGGCGACGCTGTCGAAGTGAAGGCGATCAGGCGACTCTTTATGTCGCGTGCGGACAAGATTACCATCAACGCCACCAAGTCGCTGATCGGCCACACCCTAGGCGCTGCCGGCGCCTTAGGAGGTATCGCCTCGGTGCTGGCACTTCACACAGGGCAGATTCATCCAACCGCCAACTACGATGACCCGGACCCGGCTTGTGCGTTGGCAGGACTCTCCCGCTCAGCGCAAGAACGTCGTATAAAAGTCGCCTTGCTGAATGCGTTTGGATTTGGCAGCAACAACGCCGCTGTGGTATTGAAGCGGGCGACTCAGTAGAAGGTGACGGTCGAGGTCTAGGCTGAGTGACGATCAGATATGGACTATCGCAGCCTGAGGCTTAACCTTCCGAACTGTCGACGGATTTTTCAGCATCCTTTCAGCGAACGAAGGAAAACATTGAGAGATGGCAAGCGATCCCACCATATCACTGAGAATCCGCACCGCCTTGGGCGAGTACCTAAAACGCGATCCGGCTACAATACTGATCACACAGCATCTGCGTGACGATTTAGGTCTCGACTCGATGGCGGTGATCGAACTGCTGTATCGTATCGAGGAGGTCTTCGATCTCCAAATCCCCGACCAAGACCTGATGGGGCTGATGACGGTGGGCCATGTCGTGAGCTATGTTGAAAAGCGGGTGGAAAAACCATCTTCAAACGCCCGAACCAAGAAACCCCAAAAGCCCTCTAAGCCGAAGGGCAAGAAGAAGTCCTAACTCATATGTCAACTCATGCGCGCACGCCTATCTCACTGAGACAGATCCACGATGTGGTTGGCGGAGAGCTTGTAGGGTCGCCGCGAGCCACCGTCACAAGCCTCGCCAGTTTTGAAGAGGCGGGCCCGAGCGATCTGACCTTCGTCACAGGGGATCGGATGCTCAAAACAGACCGGCCCAGCCACGCCGGAATACTCCTCGCCCATCGGCGTCTAGCAGAAATCCCAAATCCCCATATCGTCGTCGCCAATCCCACACTGGCCTTTGCCCAGATCGCGCGCGCCTTCTTTTGCCCCGTCTCCCCTCCTCGCGGAGTCGATGCGGCCGTTGTTCGTGGCAATAACACCCAAGTCGGATCCGATGTCTCAATCTGGCCTGGAGTCACTCTGGGAGATCGGGTCACGATCGGCGCGCGGGTGACACTGTATCCCGGTGTTTTTGTGGGCAACGATACGACGATCGGAGACGATACGCTGCTGTATCCGAATGTCGTCGTGAGAGAAGGCTGTATAATCGGCGCACGGGTAACCATTCACAGCGGCACTGTGATCGGGAGCGACGGATTCGGCTATGTGCAGGACCAAGGACGGCACTACAAAATTCCCCAGCTCGGCGGAGTCACGATCGAGGACGACGTCGAGCTCGGGGCAAACGTCACAGTCGATCGAGCCACGCTCGGCCAAACAGTCATCAAGCAGGGCACCAAGGTCGACAATCTGGTCCAGATCGCCCATAACGTAACGATCGGAGCCCATTCAATCCTCGTGGCACAGGTCGGGATTGCCGGCAGTACTCACGTGGGGAATCACGTCATGATCGGTGGGCAGGCAGGGCTGGCAGACCATCTCGTCATCGGAGATCAAGTCATGATCGCGGCTCGCGCAGGTGTCAACCGCAGCCTCGAACCCAACCAAATTGTTTCAGGGGCCCCCGTGATGCCCCATGAGGTCTGGGTGAAAGCCCAAGCTGTGATTCCACGGCTCCCTGAACTCAGACAGGCTATACGTGCATTGGAAGATAAGATGAAACAGCTTGAGGCTTCGCGCTCAGCTCCTCAAGCCTCCAAGACAAAAGCCAAGAAGCGAAGCAGATAATGGATCGGTTGCAGTTGACCGAGAACCTGACTGCACTCATCTGAGCCTTGGCCTCAACCTCAGCCTGTCTCGTGGCTATCCTGCGGCGGATCGACTAATCCACAACCCCACGCCAACAAAACAACTTCGCCCAGTAGAATCCAGCCCACGGCACCAACACAGACGGAAGCAGTTCGAGATCGCCGCGCATGAACGCCGCAGCTGATGCGCCGAAGATCAGAACCGCTCCGGCAAGAGAGATCGCCGTAACAAAGCCACGCCCTGGGTGCTCGATTGGAGGCACCTCAGGCTCAGTCTTAGCCTTAGTCTTTAATTTCTTATTGCGTTGAGCTACAGCTGTCCTCATCTTTGCCGCGTACACCTCGGGAAATGTCTTAAAAAGATAGCGGTGATATCGAGCCTGTGCAAACCCGCACAACGCACCGACAGCTATTAAGATCGAACTGCTGAGAAACGTCACCCAGCTGTAGGTATGGCTCGCTATCAGTTGATAAGCGAGCGACCCGACCCCACCGACCATGCAGATGAGTCCGATCGTCCCGGCGGGAAGGAGAATATGGGACCGGACATAGTAGCGAGCTTGCTCATCAATCTTCTCCGGCCGCAATACCGTCACAAGTTTCGGCATCGATGCGTTCTCCTAGCACATAGGCTGCCAGACTGTTCGTCCTCGACATGAAAAGGCAGGAAAGCGGTGGCATCATACCACCCCTTCGGGTGCGTGATATATGGACGACATAAGAAGATTGGGGTTCTCTATCTGGTCTGAATTAGACAGCATGCTAATCCCCCCTGTTTAATGAGAAATTGTGGATGACAGATGATCAACACTAGACGATATGCCTGATTTTCATATTCATGAGCACCCAATCGCTCGCCCTATAGTACTAAAGTAGGGGTCGACGCAGAAACGCTATGTAGAATCAGGCCTTTCGACGCCATCAGTGTTAGACTCCATGATGGGTAAGGCAGTAGTGAGATGGGACATTGCTACCTCCATTCACGGTATCCACAAAAGGTGTGCATGGGTTGTGGATAATCATGTGGATGAGCAACCAATACCATCCTACATCACAGCACCTCGCACATTGCCCAATCACTAGGCAACACAATCTGTGCAATTTCATCAAGATGCAATTTATTATCAAAAAATCGTATTGGAAAAATTTCGCTATTCTCCAGCATGATTGGACGTGCAAGAACAAGCCAATGCCGGTCACGCGCAACAACGCGTCCACCCGGGCCGCTCGTTGCCAAGACCGCGAGGGGGCGGGGCGATCGAGCGGGTCGTCCCCTCGTCTGCGTTTCCTCAGCCGCATGGCCGCTGCGCGCGGTGCCTGCGCGGCCCCAGCCAGGCCGCCTTCCCGCTCCGCCAGCGCTTGAGCAGCATATGCGTGGCGCAGAGCCGCGTCCATTCGCTGTCACTGGTTGGCGGCCACGGCGGATGAAGCGATCACAGCCACGGGTGATCGAGGGTGTGCAGATGCGCCCGCGGCAGCCACGATAATCTGCGCCTCCGTCACGACCGCCTGGGCGTTGTAGCCTTGCACGTACCCGCCCGGTGTCTTCATGATGCGGCGCTCCGGGTCCATCACGTTCGCCTTGGCCGTGGCCTCCGCTGGCACCCCCCAAGTTGTGGTCCAAACTCGTGCGAACCTGTGAAACAGGGAGAATCACTACCTGTTTTGATCTCCTGACTTTGGAGAGATCTCGGGAGTATAATGGGCGGCGTTGCGGGCACTGATGGAGAAACCAGCCTTGCCGACTCTTTGAACAAGATATATCGGAAAGGTAGAAAAACGCAGGTGAGCAATCTAGCGAAGTTTGATGTGATCCGCTTCTACCTACGACAGCAGTTCCCTAAGCACCACATCGCCGATTTCGAGGAAGGCACCAGTCGCGCGCATGTCTTCCGTGTCGATGGGCCGCATGGCCACCCCCTGCATTACGCTGTCATCGGACTGGACTTTCTCCTCGACCAAACTGCCGAAGGCCTGCAACAGACTCTCCTGTCATCCGGCCTGGGAGATAAACTGAAGGAAGCCGGAACCTCGCCTGTGACGGTCTCGAAAACAGGGTTCAGCACCGAAGGCACGATAGCTATAGCCTGATCATGGATGAGACGCATTACCCCAACTCCTGACGTTTGAAGTACCTACGATGATCGTTCGTCAAGAGCTTCCGCACCGTCTCGACGTCACTAATCCGCATTATTCATGAAGGTTTGTCGCGAAAGTGTGCAGACGCGAAGCGAGACGGTCACTCGGAGACGTAAAGCCCTGAGGCATACTCGTGCAGTATGTCGAAGGGCTGAACGGCAAGACTGTCCGTCAAAGCCGCGTATCCGCGCTTGCAGCAGAAACTTCATGAATCATGCGGGTTAGTGCCGACACGAACAACGCGCCCAGCACGGCATGGCCGATCCCCGCTCCCCACAATAACAGACCTCCTAGCTCCGACCCTGCTGCAGTCCAGAGAAGCACCACGGCCGCCAGCACGTTGTAGGACGTGATTCCAATACTCACCGCCAGACCGGCAGGACTCCGGACATCGTCGCGCGCTTTCAGACAGGCCATCCCGAGCGCGAAGACTCCCGCGCCAAAGAGTCGCGCCAGAACTACCCCGATCGAGTCCAGCGGACTTCCGAGCAGCAACGATACCACCGGTCTCGGAATGATCAGCGCCGGCAACCCTGCGAGTATTTCAAGGCAACCGGAAATTGTCAGCAAGAGTCTCAACGACATCGCTGATAGGAACGGACAGGTTTGTCCCAATCCTTAATGGCTTCCGGTTTGGGGGCGAGCTTCGTGCCCTGCGGGACGACGCCCGGCTTGATCTGCCTGGCGAACGTCTCTTCGCGGAATTGATCCCATCTGCCATCGAAGTTGGTCATGTCGGTCATGAAATGGTAATTCGGATCTTTCGGGAGTTCAACCTGGCTTAACCCGTCGTAGATCAATGGCGACCATTGGTTGGTCTCGCCGCCGAGGAAACCGTAGAACTTGTCGAAGCCGGAACGGGTCGGCCAGCGATCGGTCGGCCCGGAGGGACTGAGTTCCCAGGCAGCTGTCTCGTGTGACTTACCGAAGGCAGCCCTGCTATAGCCGTTCAACCGCAGCATCTCGGCCAGTGGTGCCACGTTATTTGGACGTTGGCCCTTGTTGCCCGGGAACGCGGTAGCGATCTCTGTGATGCCGCCCATGTTGTTGGTATGATGATTATGGCCGCTGAGCAGCGCGGCACGGGTCGGCGAACAGAGGGCGGTCGTGTGAAAATGGTTATACCGCAGGCCATTGTTGGCGAGGCGTTCGGCCGTCGGCATGTGGATGGGGCCGAACGCGCTCGACATACCAAACCCCATATGTTATCGATCAGCACGGATGAGCACGTTCGGGGCGTTGGCTGGCGCCTTGATCTCAAAGCGCGGCGGGGCCGTCGCCTTGCGTGCGTCGAACTCGGTGATCGCCGGGCGCTTGGGTTCCGGAATCGGCAGCACCGTCTGATCGAGCTTGTCTGCCGCCTGGGCAGTAATAGGAATGGTTGCCATCGTCGCCGACAACCCCATCAGCATGACCGTGAACACAACCTATCTTGTAGTTGATCTCCTCATTTCTGTTCCCTCTTTGAAATCCATCGTTACGCGGCGCAGCCGCTCGTTCATGCTTTCCTACTACGCGCGACCCACTTGGTATATCCCGAGAGGTCATGTGTCACATGTACGGCCTGACCCTACGACGACTTGATGACTGAGATGGTGAGTACCATTTAGTTGATCCACCCCTGCTCCTGGAATTTGGGCTTGATCATCTCCGCGATTTCTTTCGCAGTCTCCTTGCCCCGGCCCTCGATCTTGGCGCTACCGCTGAATTCCCCATAGCCCTTGAACCCGAGGCCGACGATGAGTCCAACCGGATTGGCCGTCGCAATGAAAGTGAGGGTCCCCAGCACCGCGCCCGGCATGCTACCTCCACCGGAGTCAAGGGTGCCGGCTCCGAGTTTACGCAGACCCTGAGCCGTCATCTGGAAGCCTTCGGCCGCCGTCGTCAACTGGGATCCCCCGTAGCCGAACCCGATGGTGACGCGCTTGACCGCACTGCCCTCGTCGATCGAGAGGAGATAACCCTTGATCACCAGGTCGTTGATCTGCGGCATTGTGAAGTTCGAGGCTTGCTCGGCCGGCAGTCCCATGTCGCGGATCTCCTGGGCCAGCTGCTTCGCAATGGCATCACCCAATTGGCGGCCGGTCGCGATCTGTTCAGGGGTTTGGGGCGTGGGGTGTGCGGAAATCTCCCCGGAGAGGGCGGACTCTGTCGGCACTTCGGCGGGCGTGGCGGCGAAGTCGTAGACCCAGATGTGGGCGGGACGCGGGATCTTCTCCCCCCTATATTCCTCGCGGCCAACGACTTTGGTTGAGGCACACCCGGCAGCCACCGCCAAGGCCAATACACAAAATACGTAACGCGTAATGGATGTCATGACAGCCCTCCTATGATGAGATGAATCCTGCCGACTATACTTAGTATCTTTCTTTTTTGCAATTCTTGAAACGTCGCAACAGCAGCGAAGGAGCCAATCAGTCCACAACGTTGTTCAGGACAGCCATTTGGCTGTGTCACCAGCCGATCAGTGCGCATCGCGCACCAGCCTGAATCCGACATGGTTCGTCCCCGTATCCGGTTCGCCCTTGCCACGGCCTCCGGCAATATAGCGCGCGCAATACTGGTCGGTACAGAGGAACGAGCCGCCCCTGTGGACTTTCTTTTTTACGCCTGGCTCGCTGGGATCGAAACTGTCTGCCGGCCCTTGCGGATTGCGGCCAGAGTCTATAGAGTCATGGCGGTACCAATCGCTGGTCCATTCCCAGACGTTGCCGGCCATGTCGTAGAGACCAAGTAGGTTGGGCGGGAAGAGCACGGCGCGCGCGCTCGTGGCCGTCTTCTTGTATTCTTCTCAGGGAAGTGACCTTGAACGTGTTGCCATGAACTTGCCGCCTGGATTCAACTCATCGCCCCAGGCGTAGGGCTTACGCTCCAGCCCGCCGCGCTGCGCGAATTCGAACTCGGCTTCGGTCGGCACACGCTTGCCCGACCATTTGGCATAGGCCAGCACATCCTGGTAGGCGATGTGGGCGACGGGATACTTCCCGCGATCCTTGATCGTGCTGTTCGGCCCCTCCGGGTGTCGCCAGTTGGCGCCCTTCACATAGCTCCACCATTGGAAGTGGTTGTTCAATTTCACAGGATGGTCAGGGGGAGAGAAGACGACAGACCCGGCCACGAGATTTTCCGGCGGCGCGCCGGGAAAATCTTCCGCGCGTGGCGCCCAGCCTGCTCCCGCAAGTGCCACGTCCTCCGTTCCGATTTCCGTCAAGAATAGCCCGCCGGCTTCGGACGTCTCCGTCAGCGCCAAGCTCACGAGAAAACAAACCAGATGAACCCAAGAGACAATCCTATCCCGTCATTTGGCCGGGGGATAGTCTTCGAATGCCTTGGCGACTCCCTTGTTGACCATTTGAAAATTCTTCTCCAAGTCGTCCCCTACATTTTCCCTGATTACGGCTCGCCACACCGATGCCTTTTTCGAGGAGTCAGCCAGATTCACGATCAAGGTGGCTTCCTGAAACTCACGGGTTTCATTCACACCGAATAACAGATGTACCAGCAGGTCGGGACGGTCCTCCAAGCCGACTTGCCGAATCCCTTTGGAGACGAGCTGTTCGTGGACCATCTCTTTCATTCGCATCCTCAATGGCGAATTGTCAGAGTTCTCAATCTCTTTCCCTCTGTCCGTCATCCCCGAAAAGGCAAACGTGTGAAACGCAGAGAACTGAGCGGACGGAACGAAATCTGTGTGCACCTTGATCTCATACGGCCGCGCGCAGCCTCCGGCAGCGAGCAGCCCCAGCGCCAGCCACGCGATCAGGAATCTGATGTTCATCTTGTGTCTCCCTCCTACGGTATCTATGAGGTCTCATGCAGAAAAAACATGCTTGCCCCGCATTATTCAAGAACGTTTCTGCCGCAATTGCGAACTTTCTGGCTTGAGGCAAGTGGCGAGGACTTCCGGTCGGAAACACGGCTCTCCTCTAGCCCCTAGCCTCTCGCCCTTCGCCTGCTGTTGGCGCCATTTTGTGACGAACCGTCATGAATGATGCGGGCAGACGATCCGATCACTTCATTTGGCCGGGGGATAGTCTTTGAATGCCTTGGCGACTCCCTTGTTGGCCATTTCAAAATTCTTCTCCAAATTGTCCCCCAATACTGCCCTGATCACGGCCCGCCACACCAACGCCTTTTTCGACGACTCAGCCAGATCCACGATCAAGGTGCCTTCACGATCCTCATGGATAGTCACGCGACTACTATTGACGCGGTCCCACTCGCCATCGTGATACTCATAGGTTTCCACTGGACGACCATAATAGCCTGGCCCATCCGTAACGGCCCCCTCCCGTAATAGCCTGGCCCCCACCCGTACCCGGGACCATAGGGGCCCGGCGTCATGCCAGTACTCTGGACATGTTGCTTGTCCTTCACGCCGAAGAAAATGTGTACCAGCAGGTCGGGATGGTCTTCCACGCTGACTTGCCGGAGCCCCTTGGCGGCGAGCTGCTCATCGATCATCTCTTTGATCCGCCCCCTCAAGGGCGAATTGTCCGACACTCCGATCTCTTGTCCTCTGTCCGTTATCCCCGAAAAGGCAAACGTGTGAAACGCAGAGAACTCGGCGGACGGATCGAAATCTGTGATTACTTTTGGCCCCTCCGCACATCCTCCGGCAGCGAGCAGCCCCAGCGCCAGGCACGCGATCAGCAATCTGATGTTCATCTTGTATCTCCCTTCTACTATGAAATCTTGTGCGGACAAAACAGGCTTAGCAGGATGCTGAAAAAGTCCGCCACCCTGGCTTGTTCATTTGGTCTGCTTGGTTTCTCTGGGTCAAGCAACAAAATAAACCAGATAGAACCACCATGGTTTTTCCGCAGTCTGCTAGCCCGCATTACTCATGGTGGTTCGTCGCGAAATCGCTGAGCCGCGCCGCGAGACCGGCGCGCGGAGCCGTGAGGACCCGATGCCTATTCGTGCAGGACGTTGAGGGTCCGCGGGGCGAGCCCGCCGGCCGAAGGCTCGTCGTAACAGCGGACAAGCTTCTAGCCGATCCGATCACTTCTTTTTGGCCGGGGGATAGGCTTCGAACGCCTTGGCGACTCCCTTATTGGCCAGTTCGAGATTCTCCTCCGGACTGCCTCGCAATATTGCCACGATCGTGGCCCGCCACACCAACTCATTTTTTGACGACTCAGCCAAATCCACGATCAAGGTACCTTCCTGATACTCAAAGGTGGTCACGCCACCACCATAATAGCTGGCCCCTCCCCCGTAGCTGCCGCCATAGGGATAGCCGGGACCCCACCCGTACCTGCCCCCATAGGCACCTGCCGTCATGCCCGTGCTCTCGACACGTTGCTTGTCCTTCACGCCGACCCAAAAGTGGACCAGCAGGTCGGAACGGTCTTCCACACTGACTTGCCGGAGCCCCTTGGCGGTGAGCTGCCGGCCGACTATCTCTTCGATCCGCTTCCGCATGAGCGAATTGTCCAACGCCCCGCCCTGATCTCGGTCCGTCAGCCCCGTGAAGGCAAACGTGCGAAACTCAGAGAACTCAGCGGAAGGATCGAAATCTGTGATCACTTTTGGCCCCGTACAGCCTCCTACAGCGAGCAACCCCAGCGCCAGCGACGCGATCAGGAATCTGATGTTCATCTTTGCAGTCCCCTCCTACTATCTCACTATGCGGTCTCGCGCAGACAAAATAAGGCTCAGACCATATACTGAATTCCAACTTGAGTAAACCAGTCCTATGAAGTCTGTGGCTGAAGGGTGGCTAACCTGCTCAGTGCCGCCATAAAATCAAAAGGGCCAGCCCCCTTTCGAGGACTGACCCTGCGAACCGGGAAGATCGAGTAAGATCTTCCGTGAACCTAGTCGCCGTCGACTTCACACAACAGAAGCCCTGATGGTTCGTGCCGGTTGAACTAGCTCCGGCCGTTCGTCCATCAGCAATGGCCTCAGGCCGACTAACTCACCAGCGGAATCTGCGCAGCCAGCTCAAACTTCACGATCGCGCGGATTTTGTTTTCGATCTGCAAATACCGGGCGACTTTCGTCGCCGGCAAGACCTTCCCCAATTTCGCCGCATAGGATTGCCGCAGCTTCACTTCCGATTCCTCGACCGCCAGCGCTTCGCCGAGCAGTTTTTTGGCCTGGTCGTCGGAGATCTCGCCTTTGCCGGCATTGAAGGCATCGGCATAACCCTTGATCGTCGTGATCAACCGTTGATTGATCTGCTCCAGTTCCTTCTGATACCCGTCGTAGAGCGGCCAGAAGTTCTTGGCTTCCGCGTCGTTGAGATTCATGTTGGTCGCGACAACGAGCTTCTTGTCCGCCTTGATCTTTTCTTTCAGAATCTCCATGTTCATTTGGGCCGCTTCCTGAGCCTGAGCTTGAACCTGCCCCATGAACAGGAACGACAGCATGAGCACCCCGATTTGCAGAACCATCATAACGAAATCTCCCTTCTCTGTTGATTCACCACTGCTCACCATCCACCCGCACCGGCACCCCCATGGCACCATCATTTACGGGTGAATCCTGGTAATCTTCGACCCTTGCAATCCCAAGCCGGCCATCAGCCCCTGTTGGTCGAAGATAAACGCGTAGACGTCGCTTCGGCCCGTCGTCGTCGTCAGGTTCTTCCCCATGCCTTTATCCATCACGACGATGCTCGGACCGACACCGACCTCCCAGCCCTCGCTCTCATCCAGATACGTCAAGGCCTTGTCGTTCATGAAGAACATGACGTAGCCGAACGCCTGCACGCCGGCCTGGAGACCGTACGACGCGGCCAGTCGTACTGTAGTAGCCGGCCTTTTCTCCCTGTTTCCGCAACGCGCCTTTTCCATAATGCGCTCCGAAAATAAACCCGCCCTTCACGATATTCGGAAACACGAGGATGCCTTTGGCGTCTTTTCGAAAGATGTCCGCTTCCGGCGTGTCCTCGAGGAATTTCTTGAGCGATGCGTCCACTTCGCGATCGATCTGCGCGGCCTCGGCCGACTCCCCTGCAATCGCCATCGAGACCGGCATCGAGAGCCCCAGGATCATGGACAGCACGACGGCAATCACCATCTCATACCTCATTGAGGTGTGTCTTCCACGGGCAAAGTCTGTCATCATACCCACTTTCAAGGAGTAGTTCTACAACATTTATTGCATGAGAAACGGGCATTTCATATCCACGAATGGTGCGCATGGCAGACTGTCACTGCGGTGTAGAGGGGACTAGCTCTGCCGTCTTCGGTAACGCCTGTCCGGTTTCTCAGACGCGAAATGGCGGAGAGGTGCGCGACGAGCGGGAAAAGCGAGACGCAAGAGATGGTCTGAAGGCTGAAGTGTTCGGAACTTTGAACCCCAACCTTCAGCCTTCGGCCTTCGACCTCGCCCGTCTCCCTATTGTCGCGGCTCTCGCGACTCATATCGTTCCTCAACCGCCACTTTGAGCACCTGTCCCTCGCGCAGCGGCGCGGTCGCCACAAGCCCATTGACGACCGCTACTTCATCCGTCTTCCAAGCCGAGTGGGCGCGAGCGGCCAAGGCCTCGATCGTCTCGCCCTTCCGGGCTGTGATTAACCTGACTCGCTTCTCCGTAATGCCGGCCCGCTCGTGACCCGTGAGCGGACGAAAACTTCCGGCCACCGCATCGAACACCGGCTGAAACGTCTTGAATTGCTTGGTGGACGCAACGGCCGCTAGTTGAAAGATCAATCCGCCATGAGCGATCCAGGTGAGCTCGATCTGTGCTTTGCCGTCAGCGGGAATTACCGCTCGCGCAGCCGGAAGACCGTTGATGGTCAGGGACTTGGCTTTTGCGGCCAGATCGACCTTTCTGGCCTTGCCGAGCACCCGCGCGCCTTCGAGCGGATCATCCCCTTTCGCGACGGCCTCGAGCACGACCGCTGCATCTTTGTCCGGGGCAACAGCCACAATTTTCTCCGGCGCATTCTCGTGCGGCCATTTCTCTGGAAACTTCACGAAGAAACCCAAGTCCGGATGCAGAAATTCCGTCTCTTGAAAGACGCCGTTCGCCGCGCGCTGGCCGACGACAACGCCGTTCAACCGGGCCAGATAGGCCTCGCTGGTCGGGCTGATCGGGTCCCGCGTGGCGCGGGTCAACGATTTCGCGTGGCGCTCGGTATCGGCAACCCGGTCCGAAGTCGCAGGATGCGAGTCGAAGAAACTCGGTTTCCGCGGTTCTTTTTCATGCAACGTCACTTCGCGTCCGAGGGTGGCCAGGAACGTGGACAGTTCGACGGGATCCCAGCCCGCTTCTGCGGCGATCTGCTGGCCCACTTCGTCGGCCTCAGTTTCCTGAGAGCGGCTATAGGGCGAGAAGATGGCGCTCTGCGCAAGATCCCCGATGCCGCCCAGGAGATCACCGACTGTTGAACTGACCAGTCCGGTGATGCCGGAAGCAAGGCCGAATACCACCGCAAACGGAGCCTGCTTCGAGATCCGCTGAACGGCGTGTTTGCCTGCGACATGACCGATCTCATGCCCGACAACACCGGCCAACTCCCCTTCGGTATTCGTCAGGGCCAGAAGGCCGCGCGACACATAGATATAGCCTCCCGGCAGCGCGAAGGCATTCGGCTCCGCCATATCGACGATATGAAATTGGAACGTGACGTTCTTGCGCGGAGAATGTTCGGCGAGACGTTGGCCGAGCTGATCGAGAAACGGGGTGAAGCCCGTATCGTCGGCAAAGCCCATGCCCGCTTCGATCTTCTTGGCTTCTTCATCGCCGAGTTCTTGCTCGAGTTTCTCAGAGATGAGCGTGAGTTCAGGCCGTCCGCTGACGGGATTGATCGCGCAACCGGCCCATACGCTCATGATGAGTCCGCTCAAAATCAGTAGACCGGCGGCGTAAAAATTCCGTCTCCATGCGCTGTTCATCCCGATGTCCTTTCGTTGATGGATTGCCGCAGTCCCTTCATCCGTCCGGTATCCGATGACGCCCAGAACCTATCTGGTTAATTCGCCTGAATCGTCAGAATCGGCGGCTGAATCTTCTTGCCTGAATCGCTGAGCGTAAAGGATCATCATGAGAAACGATAAAGATGCGCTTGGAGGAGAAGTCCCGGTCATCGACCCAGTACCAATGGTCCCGATACCTGACTTGCGTAAACGAATCCGACGGAGAGGTTGTTGCCGCTATGGATCGAGATAATGGGAGGCCGTATAAACTCCTTATCACTGCCCAGCGCCTTCTCCTCGACGGTGCGGTGTTCAGCCACATGTTCCGGAGGCACTGAAGCGCGTGCCGCCAGTTCGTTCAAGACTTGGATACCCGGAGCGAGTGTGGAGCGCGATCTCCTTGTCCCCCTGTGCGTCGGCCCCATACGTGATCTTGAAGGTTCTGGCCTCAGGATTCAGCCCCATCAGTCGCTTCGCGGCCGCGACATCCTTGGCAATCTCTGGGGTGTGGTGTCGCGTATGAAACAGTAAGATGGAAGCCTCCTCGCCGCTCTTTTCTTCTCACGATGCAGTTATTCCAACGCCCCCGGCATGTTGAATATTCTTCAGCAGCCGAATGACCTCAATGAACTCAGGATCGGCCGGATGGCCGTGCGGTCCGCCTCTTCTGGTTCCGCAGGCCATTGATCGCCTGGGTACTGACCTGCAAATCATATCCACGGGCCACCCAGCCTCGATGAGAAACATGATCGCGCCCGGTGGAAACGGCGTCATCATGGTCTTGATGAAGTCCGGGCCCGTGAGCGGCGAATAGGTGACCGTCGGCCGGTCGAGGTAGCGCCCTCCGGCGCCGAAATTCACAAGATCTCCGAGGATCCGCTGTCGCGCCCTTGTTTGCCCGGTGAAGGAGCCCCGCCGGCCGACAGAGTGCCTTCGAGTTCGTAGCCGCTGATCACTTGGCCCACCTCCATAAATACCGGGACATCCGCATACCGGAGCTTGACGATGTTCAAGAGCGTCTGCTTCTTCCAGGAGTCGCTGATCGCGGTGATGTAATCGAACCGGTCGCGATTGACGTTGGTCGGGCCGATGCTTCCGCAGCCGCTTATGATCCACAGCACCATTCCGGCCAGCACGGCGCTCACAAACCGGACGGACGCCGTCGTTTCTCTCCGCCGCACGAATTCTCCTGTTTGCATGAGACCCCTTTCACCTGCGAATGCGCCGGTGTCTCACCGTGCCTCGCGCATGTAGAGGCTCATCAGGCGCGCGATCATCACGGCGAGATAGAACTGCCCTGCAATGGCTTCCATAATCGCAAGATTGCGAACCACGTCATTTCCCGGGACCATATCTCCGTAGCCCACGGTCGCAAGCGTGATGAAGCTGAAGTAGACGCCTTCCATCGGGAGGAACGGGCCGGATGCCCCCGGACCGTTGACGATGATCGAGTTAGGCCACACCTGATCCAAACTCCAGTACAGCACACCCATAAACACCCCGGCCAACAGATACGCGCTCAGTGCGGCATAGAGATGCGCGGGGTGATGATAGACGATCGGAGAGCAAAGCGCAGAGCAATGAACACCGCGTACAGGCCGATCGCCGTCCAGAGCCAGAGGCTTAGAGTTGAGAATCCCGCGTGGCCTGCCTGCAGAGACGCAATCCTCAGTACGATGGCGACCAGGACAATCGCCGGAAGAACCCAGCGCCCCTTTCGACTTTCGAGCGGAACGGACGCGGCCAGTAAGTTCAGGCCCAGGAACAACTGCATGAAATTGCCATGCATTCCGATCGCGTTCAGGATCGGCGCAAAGACAAGCGTCAGGATCAGCGAATAGAACAGGACAGCGTAGCGATGCTGAAGATAGACTCGCCACCATTTTGGAAGCCCATCCTGATGCACCGAGCCGATTGAGGCCTGTTGCGTCATCCCACCTGTGGCCCTGGTTATTTGCTCTGTTTCTCCTCGGGCTTCATCGCTGCCTTGAACTCATCCCCGGAAATCTTTTTGACCTCCGACGATTGCAGCGTCACCACGCTGCCGCTCTTTTCATCTTTAAAGGTGATCGCGCCGGTCCTGGTCTGTTTGATGTCCAAGGTGTAGTACTGCCTGTCGCCGGCCGGATCGTTCACCCGATAATAATTCCCGCCACAGCCGGCCAGAAGTCCGGCCATTACGCAGAGTATCCCAAGTGCCATAGTTGTCGTCTTCATCTGGGTCCTCCTTTGTTCAGAATAGAGAACAGTCGTCAGCCACCAAACTGCGGAAATACTGTGCGGTCTGTCTGGTTCATCTGGTCTATCTCGTTTATTTGGTTTGTCTTGTTTATTTGGTTGGACCAGACTAGCCGGATAAACCAGACGAACCAAACAAACCAAATAACGGTCTTATTAAACTTGGGCCTGGTTTCCTGTCAGGCTCCGGGTGCTTTATACCACATAGATGGAGAAAATTAACTAGCTGGCTTTGGCAAAGTCCGCCAGCAGCGTTCTCGCGGCGCTCAGTACGAGATTCGCCTCTTCCCTTGCTGCGGCCTTGTTTGGGGAAAGGCGCGTCTTGGCGCGCCAGGGTTGGGCGGGTGAGAAGTCTAGCCTTTCTGAACAGCCTGCGAAGGATTCTGAAAGAGTCTCTGTCCGGCCAGACCCTCGTGGTTCCGGAGTGTTCAAGTACTTTGTCACCCTGCTAGCCGTTTGTCACCACGATCTCTTTCCGACGGCTAGGAGCCTGTCCGGCATTGCCGTTCGTGACGAGGCGAAGGAGGCGCGGCCAGATGCGAGTCCATAGCTCCGAGGCTGACCCTCGTTTCACGTTTTACGGTTCTTGGGAGCGGGCCGAGCATGACGCAGCTGGTTGTGGATCGCTCGCCACAGTAGAACGGTCATGTCGTCTTATCTGCTGGACGCGATCATAACCAGTGATCGAGCTGAGTCACACAATCCGCAAATGGCAACACCTCAACACCGCGGTCATGCCACCGGCGGTTGCCCAGGTACAATAGATAAGCCTTGGCCTGTGGGAAATCGGTGCGGAAACTCAGCAACCCGCGCAGATCATCAGGACGGATGTTCTGCGCCATTTTTACCTCGAACGCGCGCAAGCCGCGTTCGCCATACAGCACGAAATCCACCTCCTCGCCTATGGCCGTGCGCCAGTAGTGCAGGCGATAACCAGGTCTCGGTAGTCGTTGAGTGCCCGCGCCTGTTGCAAAAACAGCGTCTCCAGCGCCGCGCCGTGAATCTGCTCAGTAGCATCCAGCGGACCACGAGGCCGGATGGATTGAAACACTCCGGCATCGAAATAGTAGAATTTCGGATGTGCGATCAGACGACGCTTGGCGTGCTTGGTGAAAACCGGTAACCGCACGGCAATGAGGAGGTCTTCAAGGATGCTGAAATAATCTTCGACGACTTTGGCCGAAACCGCGCACTCGCGGGCGACAGCCGCCATGTTCAAGACACTGCCCTGCGAAAAGCTGGCCGCTTCGAGGAACCGGCCAAACGCGCCGATGTTTCGGGCAAATCCCTCCTGTTGCACCTCCTCGCGGAGGTAGGTCGCCGCATAGCTGTTCAAGTAATCCTGTGGTTTCTCGCTGGTGCAGGCCAGCGGCAGACAACCCCATCGCAGCGCGCGTTTCAGGTCAAAGTCCGAACCCAACTCCGACGCCATGAGCGGATGCAGATGGCGCGTCAGGGCTCGGCCCGCCAACAAGTTAACGCCCCGCTGACGCAGCTTGCGCGCACTCGAACCGGTCAGCACAAACCGCAGCCGCCGCAACTCGATGAGCCGATGCACCTCGTTGAGCAACTCCGGCACACGCTGGATTTCGTCCACCACAACCCAGCCCTTGTACCCCTGCGGGATCTGATCGCCGAGTCGCTGTGGCGCAGCCAGCAATTGCGTGTACGTCTGGTAGTCGAGCAGATCGAAAAATAGCGCGTCGGGAAACTGTTCATGCGCCCAAGCGGTCTTGCCCACCCCGCGCGGCCCAAACAGGAAAAAGCTTTGCTTAAGAGGCGGTTGAAGCAATCGTGGATACATGAGTCATTTTTAACATACAATTACGACTTGTCAAGTCTTATTTTCAAATTGCTATAAATCCCGGAACATTGCAGAACAAGCCCCCGTTCAAGCTCACTGTACCCTCCTGCGCGGCGGCGATGAAGCGTCGTGTGCGTGTGGTTTTTATGGCTGTGTTTTTTCGATGACGGATTGCGCCGATTCAACTCGTATGTGCAGGCGCGGCCAGATGCGAGTCCATAGCTCCGAGGCTGACCCTCGTTTCACGTTTCACGGTTCTTGGGAGCGGGCCGAGCATGACGCAGCTGGTTGTGGATCGCTCGCCACAGTAGAACGGTCATGTCGGACAGGCTCCTAGCCCGCATTATTCATAAAGCTTCTGCTGCAAGCGGGAATACGCGGCTGTGACGGGCAGTCTCGCCGTTCAGCCCTTCGACATACTATACGGGACTGGCACCATTTTTATTTTGGTGCCTGTCCATGTTCTGAGGAGCGATGGGACAGGCACCGCCGCAGCCGGCGGAGCCAGTCCCCTGCCTCCGAGTGCCCGTCTCGCTTCGCGTCTGCACGCTTTCGCGACGAACCTTCATGAATAATGCGGGCTCTAGGAAGATTCCTTACCGGATGGTTTCTCTGCCCGGCTGATTGCCCCCTCCTGGTTGATCCAGGCCGTGAACAGCGTGTAGGCCACCGCGAGTACCACCGGACCGACAAAGAGCCCAATGATGCCGAAGGCGAGCAATCCCCCGACCACGCCGACAATAATCAGCAGCAGCGGGAGATCCGCCCCTTGCTTAATCAGAATGGGTCGTAGAATATTATCCACAGGGGCGACGAGCAGGGTCCACACGAGCAGCACGGTCCCCCATGTGGTGTCGCCGGTCCAATAGAGCCACCCAACCGCGCTAAGCAGCACGGGGACCACTCCGACCTGCACGATCGCTAAAAAGAACATCAGCGCGGTCAACATCATGGCGAACGGCACACCCACGACCGCTAGACCGATCCCGGCGAGCACGGCATGCACAAATGCCGTCAACACCACCCCCAGCGCCACCCCGTAGATCGCCTGTCCGGCCAGGCGGATGGCCTGCTCCCCCTGTTCCCCTGCCAGTCGAGCGCCGAACCGCAGGGCCATCGCAGCGGCAGACTCTCCCGTGGCATAGAGCACGGCCGAGATGAGCACGGTCAAGACGATTTGGCCAAGCAACATCCCGAGACCCCCGACCTGCTGGGCGACCCATCGCACGACGCCGCCCAGGTATGGTGATAGGCGCGTCGCCAGCTCCTCACGACTCAGCGCGGCGATTTGCTGCCACTGCGACGCCGCCCGCGCGCCGACCAGCGGGATCTTTCCCAGCCAGTCGGGAGGGGGAGGGAGTGTGAACGTGGCGAGCGAGGTCGTCCAAGCGGTAATCTCCTGATAATTCTCGATGAAGGCGCCGATGGCGAACAAAAACGGCAGAAGGAAGATCGCCAGTAACAGGAGCGTCATCACCGTCACGGCGAGCCACCGCCGGCCCAGCAGCCAGCGTTGGAGCATCAAGAGCAGGGGCCAGGTGGCGACCACGATCATGGTCGCCCACACGACCGCGGTGAGAAACGGTAAGAGGATCCAGGTAGAGGCCGCAATCAACACGAACAGGAACACGACCGCCAGTGTGTCGCGGGTAAGATCAGATTGCCGTTCTGCCATGGCTACTCCCTCTGCGCCCGTTCATTGCCCTGCCGATGATGGACGGCACGAGATACGTGATGCGGGATGCGACTTTCATTCGGTTTTCTCCAGCACCGTATATTGCGCTTCTTCTTCGCGCACGGATTGGTGTTGCGATTCAACGCTCTGAATAAACTGATTCAGTTTGCCGCCCAACCGGTCCAGTTGGTCATGGAGTTGCTCAAACAAAGGTTCATCATTCAGTGAACCAGTTTCCTGCAATATTTCCAGATGGTCGATCGTTTCATCGCAGGAAGCATGGGCATACGTTAGAAACCTGATGAAGTCCTGCTTGTAGCGACGGCGACCATAGCCCTCGACGATGTTTGACCTGATTGACTTGGAGGACCGGCGAATTTGAGAGCCTTCCTCGTACATCTCGAACTTTGGCAACAGATCAATGGTCATCCGATGCACGCCGATTGAGACGTCCCTTGCCAGTTCCCAAATCTCAAGCTTCCTATAGCTAGCTCATCGCCCAACCTTATCCCCTATTTCTGGATTAGGGATATGCGATTCGCGATGCATGATCCTGGCTACGTGATCCGAGATTCAAAGCACGCATCTCGCATCTCGTAGCCCTCATCCCGCTGAGCCTATCGGTCAAACTCCATAGTGCCGCTGTCGACTGTCAAATCCAGATACAGCCGACCTTCCCGAACAAACCACCCTCCGGCAGCAGCAAGATCTTTCAAGAACGCCCGGTCCACCGAATCTGGTCCGCACGCGGCCATCGTCGAATGGTTCACCGTGATGATGATGCGGCGGTCCTCGATCAGGTATCGCCCACCGGCGGCGTTGCAGTCCGCTTGAAGATGCAACAGGCCGTCCGGCTCCAATCGCAGCCGGAAACGCGATGGGTCAGCAGGCCGCACATGCGTGTCGTTATTGTAGCGGCTGCCCGTCCATTTCCACTCCACGTCGATGATGGCTGCGGCCTCGGCGCCCTGTGCGGCGCGCGGAGACCAGGGGCCGAACAACGCCTTCGTGAGCCCGGCATGGGGTTCTCCCCCCACACGGCAGGGCCCGGTTTCCCGTACGCAGTCTACGCCGGGATCAAGCGAGAATCGAGCGCCCGGAGACTGCTCTATTGGATGCTCGCGGAGTGTCGCCGTGAGTCGTTGCGCCGCCGTCTGCCCGAGGAAAACTTCCGTTAAGCCGATGCTCGGCCCGAACCGATCGAAACAGATCTCGTTGGCCTTGTGACAAACCACGGCGCGATCCGGCGATGAGAGCGGCGCAGGCAGGTTGGTCTCGCCCGCGCGAGCGGGCGCGCAACTTGAGAGGAAAAGGGCGCACATCACCACATTTAAAAGGCTGCCTAAAATAGAGATGGCTCCATGAGATGAAGGCCGCACACGCCGCCTGGGCGGATGCGGCCTCGCTCTCTCACTCGGCATCCTGCCGACGCGTTGACACGCCGGCGAAATTTCTTGGCCCAATGATGCCGACTCAGCCCATTAACGGATGATACCAACAATGCACAAGATCCACCCAGACCCCCAGGCTATCAGGCGATAGTTGTCACAGTCGCTCATTAGGCTTTCGGCTCGACACACTTCTGCCCGCCACGATTTTGGCACAATCGGTAGCGGACTTTCTCAGCCCAGAAGCGATAGGCCTCCTCCACATCGTTCCAGGAATTTGTCACGCCGCTCAGGCTCTTGGTGCCGCCACGGCGATCCACCGCCTCAGCAAGAATCGCTTCGGTGGCGCTGTCGGTCATTTTGATTTCCACGCTCGCGCTGCCCGTGAACGCCGACACCCCGGTCGCGAGGCTCTTCATACCCGAGAGCAAACGTGTTTGCGGAATGATGCTCGTCACCGTATCCAGCACGGCATAGGATGATTCCGCTTCGGTGATGGCCGCTTGGATCCGCATCACATCCGGACCCGCTTGACTCGTCATCTGATAGTCCTCCCGGAGAAATTCGTCGAGCTTCGACCACAGCAAGGCTGCCAGCCTCTGCCGATCTTCGACTGACACGTCCTTGAGCTGCGAGTCTTTCTGACTCATCCAGACGGTCACTGGGTCCAGCCAAATCTTCCTATATTTGCGCCAATCGGCGGCAGGATTCTTGTAGACCAACAGGGCTTGATTCTCAGCTCCTTGCTGGAACGTGCTGCGCTCGCCCTCTTTCAGCAGGGAATAGTCGCCCAAGAACCCGGACTTTTCCACCGACTTCGCCTCTTGTGTTGCGGCACAACCAGTCACCACAAGCATGAGTACCAGAATCGCTCCCATCATTTGACGCACACTCGCCTCCTTATTATTCGTTTTCTCAATGCCCCAGAATGCAATTTATATCAGGCAGGCATCTTAGGTTTTTCAAACAACCAATGCAAAGGATTTTTCGCCGGCCTCCACAGGCCTTTACCTTGAAAGACCGGCACCCGTTCTGTAGAATTCGCCCCCATTGCACCGGCGCACGGTGATCGTTGCCACAAGTGTTCCGGCTATCGGATATAACACGGTGCTCTCTGCCATTTGCCCCACGGACAATGATCGATGCGCACGCATTTTCTCAAAACCTTTCTTGTTGTCTGCCTGCTCATCACATTGCTCACGGCCATTCCCTTCCCGGTGCAGGCTGCGGTCGTCGTGCTCAAGAACGGCGATCGGATCACCGGCCGGGTCATCAAAATGCAGGATAAGCGGCTCGAGATCGACACCCCGTCTGCGGGCATCATCAAGATCAAATGGGAGGAGATCGAGAGCCTGACGACCGAGCGTCCTATGTCGGTCAAGCTGTACGGTGAGGCCGACATACCCGATGACGCAGGAGAACAGAGACGCGACCGGTACATCGTCCATACGCTCGGAGGAGAGGGGGCGATTCCGCTTAAGGATGTGCGCGCGATCAATTTCACTGAGAACGATTATCGCGGCTACTTCAGCGCCGGCGGCAATCAAACGTTCGGCAACACGAAGACTCAAGCCCTGAATATCTCAGGAAATCTCACGTATCGGAGACTCGAACGTCGCTACTACCTCGACGGAAAATATAATCGCGCGGAAGCCGACGGAAAGGACACGGCCAACAACAGCGCCGTCACCATTCAGTATGACTACTTTCTGGCACACCGAGTCTTTGTAGGAGGCATCAATCTTACTGAAACGGACCAGTTCCAGGATCTCACCCTGCGCAACACCGGCAGCCTTGTCCTGGGCTATGATCTCCTCGACCGAGAACACCACCTTCTAAGCTTAGCCGCCGGTCCGGCCGCCGTGTATCAAGATTTCTCGACGGACCCGTCGACCGTCACGCCCTCCTCTACGGTGATGTGGCGATACAAATTCATGTTCCGGGGCGATGACGTGGTCTTCTTTCATAAACTGCAGGCTTTCAAGGACCTGGGGCATGGGGCGGCGGCCCGCGTGAATGCCGACCAGGGATTCAAGGTGAAAATCATGAATAACTGGTGGATTAATATGGAGTACGACTTGAGATACAACTCGGAGCCGGTCGCCGGCAAGGAGACGGTCGACACCAATATTATCTTTGGATTGAGCTACGACTTAAAACCATGAGCTCAGCATCTTCGAGGGTGACTTCTATGCCCAGACATAGGCCAAGAATCACATACCTCAACTTCCATTCCCTCTATTCGTTCCCTTTCCTTCTGGCTTTATCCCCTCGCACAGGGATCATCGTCAGCAGCACTGCAGGCCGATGAAGATGATACCCATATCCACGCTTTACTGAAGTATCCTGTATGTCCAATTAGCAATGACGAACCCGATCTCCCGTCTCATGTTGATCAGGACCGGCCACCGGATCACCTCAGGTCGACGGTGACCTTCTCGATCTTGCCGTCGAACCGGAACGGCACGCGAACGGCGTCGGCTGTCGCCAGGCATCGAAATCATCCCGTGGGCCGAGATTGCCTCCGGCCAACTCGATCTGTTCTGAGGTCATTTCACCGCTTCCTCCATCCGGAGACTGCGCACACAACGGAAGCCCAGATGAATCATGCCGACGCGGACATCGCCCTTGCCTCGCGTGCCCATCATACAGCGCGAGAAATATTGATCCGTGCAGAGGAATGAGCCGCCGCGGCGCACGCGTTTTTCTTGCCGGACACCATGCATGTTTGTTGTATGTGGGCGCCGCGCGATGATTTTCATATCTTGTATTTCTGAATCTACCATGCAAAAATGGACGGTATGAAATATGTCCACCGGCAACAGGCCGATCGTCTTCGGCTCCTCCTCCGGTCTTTTCCGTCCGTGCTCCTCGTGGGCCCACGCCAATGCGGGAAGAGCACGCTCGCCGGCCACGCGCTCCCTGGCTGGACTCACCTCGATCTCGAACGCCCTGCCGACCTCGCCGCGCTGGACGCCGATCTCGAAGGTTTTTTCGACGCCTACCCACGCGCGGTGGTCATCGACGAGGCTCAGCGCCTGCCCGAGGTCTTCCCCTTGCTGCGCCACGTGATCGACCGCTCGGGACGCAAAGGCCGATTTTTGCTGCTCGGGTCGGCGAGCCCCACCCTTATGCGCTCGGTGTCCGAGACATTGGCCGGCCGGGTGGCGCTGTTGGAACTCACGCCATTCCTCGCCTCGGAATTGGCCGGCACCGCCCGCGCCGCCGATCGCTGGTTCTGGGGCGGTTTTCCTCCCATCCATAGTCTCCGGGACTCCCGTGCGCGTAGCGAGTGGTTCAACGCCTACGTCTCGACCTTCCTGGAGCGCGACCTCCCAGCCCTCGGCATCGGGCTGCCCGCGCGGCGGCTTCGCCTGCTCTGGACGATGCTGACGCATGTCCATGGCAATCTCTTGAACGTCTCCGACCTCGCGCGGTCTCTGGCCGTCTCCTCTCACACGATCACTGGCGACCTGGATGTGTTGGAGGGGGCGTACATGATCCGTCGCCTCCAGCCGTACTACGCCAACGTGCAGAAGCGCCTGACCAAGAGTTCGAAGCTCTACGTGAGGGATACGGGCCTGCTGCACTTCCTGGCCGGCCTGCGCCGCCCCGCGGAGCTGGCCACCTGGCCCAAACGGGGCGCTTCGTTCGAAGGCCTCGTCATCGAAGAGCTCGCGGCGCTTGCCGCGCGCCGGCTGGTTCGTCCAGAATTGTTCTTCTGGCGGACACATGCCGGCGCGGAGGTCGATCTGCTGGTCGTTGAAGGACGACGCATCCTGCCGATCGAGATCAAGGTCGGCGCAGCGGTGAGCCAATATGCTGTTGCCGGACTGCGACAGTGCATGAAGGATCTGGGCCTGCGCCGTGGATGGGTCATCGCGACGGCGCGCGAACGGCGTCGGCTGTCGCCAGGCATCGAAATCATCCCGTGGGCCGAGATTGCCTCCGGCCAACTCGATCTGTTCTGAGATCATTTCACCGCCTCCTCCATCCGGAGGCTGGGCGCGCAACGGAAGCCCAGATGATTCGTACCGACGCTGACATCGCCCTTGCCTCGCGCGCCTACCATCTAGGGGGCCTCTCCGACAGTGATCGTTCTACTGCGGCGAACGATCCGCGACCATCTGCGTCGTTCTCGTCCAGAAATAATCCTCAACCTATTCCAGCGAATACGCCTCCGGTTTTCCCGGGCCTGCTGCCTCAACCTGGCCACACCTTCTCCACGTCACGCCAAATCTGAGCTCCTGCTCTCGTGTGTGCTTGGGAACCAGGTCATCGAGATGACCTGGGAACCTTCTCACGCGCTCGTACGGGAGAGGAAGGCGTCGCTCGCGATGTTGAGCGTCGGAAAGATGAAATCGGCGCCGATGCGTTCCACTACACCGACACGCTCAAGGCTGTCGCGCACTCCATGCTGAATGTTCGCAAGACCGAAGCGAACACCGCTTGAGGTCAGTTCGCCGGCAAGGGATTCGAGCATTTCGGCGCCGGTGACATCTACCGTATTAATCGTGCTTCCATCCAGAATGAACCACTTGGTGTCCGGGTGGCCGGCGATGAGTTCCATGACCCGTTTCTTGAAGTATCCAGCATTGAAGAATACGATCCCGGCGCTGAACCGATAGACCATCAAACCGGGATGGGTTGTGGCTTCCAAGGTATGAGCCACGTCGTGCCATCCTCTCATCCCCGGCGCACGCCCCAACAGGGTATCCGACGGTCGCGAAATTCGCGTGAGCAGCAAGAGCAACAAGCTCCCTATTGCCAAGAGAATGCCTTGCAGCAAATCCAGCCAGATAACCCCGAGCGTCGTGAACAGGGACAAGACGCACTCCGCTCGGTTCACACGCCATATCTTGCGCAGCGCCGCCACATCGAATAGTCCGATAGCAGCAATGATCAGCACCGCGCCCAACGCCGCCACAGGCAAATAACGCAGGGGCTCGGTCAGGAAGAACAGCACCGCCGCCATCGTCGCGGCTGCGATCAGCCCAACCATCTGAGTCTTGCCGCCCATTGCATCGTTGACTGCAGTTCGCGAGTCGGCCCCGGTTACGGCGAACCCCTGCGACAAGCCGGAGGCGATTTGACAGGCACCCAGCGCGATGAACTCCTGGTTGACGTCGATGTCATAGCGATTCCGCGTGGCAAAGCTCTGCGCCGTCACCATACCGCTGCTGAAGCTCACCAGGGCCACGCCCAACGCGCCGCCGAGAAGGAGCTTCAGGCTTTCAGAATCGAATTGGGGCCAGCTCAGGCCTGGCAGTCCTGCCGGCAACTCACCTACGACCGCCACGCCTCTGGTTTCCAAACCGAGGCCATAGCCCAGCGCCACAGCCGCCACCGTGGCCAGCAACGGCGCCGGCGCGCGAGGCAACAAGCGTTTGCATGCCAAGATGACCGCGAGGGTCGTCAATCCTATGGCAAGCGTCGGCAGGTGCGTTTGAGGCAGCTTACCGGCAAACTCGATGAGCCGCGGGATGATGCCTCTAGATTCCATGGAGAAGCCGAACACTTTTCCAATCTGACCGAGAAAGATGCTGATCGCCACGCCGTTGAGATAACCGACCAGGATCGGTTTTGCGAGAAAGTCGGCAAGGAAGCCAAGTCGGAAGATCCCCGCAGCGATGCACAGCAGCCCAGTCAATACCGCCAGCGCCATGGACAGTGACCGGAGGGCGTCGGGGTCGCCGGCGGCGAGCGGCAGCACTGTGGCGGCAAAGATGGCGCACGTGGCCGCGTCGGGATTCACGATAAGCTGACGCGAGGTACCGAACAGCGCGTAGGCCACGAGCGGAAGAATGGCCGCATACAGCCCAACGATCGGTTCGAAACCGATGAGTTGCGCGTAGGCAATCGCGGTGGGCACCGCCACGGCAGCGACCGAAAGGCCGGCCACCAGGTCGATGCTCAGCCATTCACGCCGGTACTCCAGGAGTTGCCGAAGACCCGGCATAACACGTCCGATCAACGCATTGCAGTTGTTCCACACTGTCGCTGGGCTCTCAGCCATTTCACTGGCTCCAGGAATCGTGAGTTCTTACAGAAAAAGCATCGGTCCTTCAAGGTTGTCCGGTTATCGGACTCGCCTTGTTCGATCGTGTGGACAGTTACACCCTGTCACGAGGCAGCATCTTGCAGGGAATCCACCTCAGCAAGTGAGAAATGCCGCTGAGGCGCGAGTTGCTTGGCGTTCGAGGGCACGATACAACACGAGGCGCGCTTCGTGTCGCTGGTATCGAGTATGGGCTGTCGATCCTATCTGACTCTTTCAGGAAAAGGAAGGGGATCCAAAACCAGAAATCCGATTCGGACAGAAGCTGAGGAATTGGCGCGTTGCAGGAGAAACATCTGGCGACGCTCATGAATACACGGCTGGATTGTCGATTTCGCAATGAATTTGGCTTATTCTAGAAGCATACCCGCATGATGCGCCTTCTAACCACCGGCTCTCACATCTCCAACCAAGTACTGGTGATCGCCTGCCTGGCGGTTCTCGCAAGTCTGTGGCTCTTGCCCCAGCCGTCGTCCGCAGAAGAGGGCTGGTCTCTCGAGGGTCAGGGAATTCTCTTCTATACCGATGACGTCGGATTGTTTTCCGCCACCCGTCGTCTGACCCGGGACAGCGATCCAACTCAGCCGGCCATCGATTCGAAACTGACGGATCAGGGATCGGATGATGATGTTCGAGCCATTGTTGAGCGTGACGCGGTCCTTGACGAATAGCCTTGGACGGCTCGACCTGAACGTGCAAGGCCAGGGCTTCGTCTTCACGGAGAATCCGCAGTTCAACCACGGCACGTTGCGGGCCCAGGCCACCCAGGACCTCTCCCCCAATACTCGCGTGCAAGCGCGGTTTTATTACGCTCCTGATCAGTTTCTCGGCGACAATGAAGAGCGTCAGTCCGGCCAGAATCAGCTGACAGCCGAAAAGTTTACCAGCTACATCTGGTCCACTCGTCTCATCCACGATGTGACGCCGGATCTTTCGGTCCGGTTGCTTGGCCGGTACGGCTTGCGCCGCTACAACGACGCCTTCTCAGAACGCAATACGGACTTCTGGACGATCGGCCCCCACATGGATTGGCGCGTTGCCCCGAAGATCAAACTCGGGCTGAGCTACCATTATGAGCGCGGGCTTGCGGAAGGACGCAACCAGCCGCAGTTCGAGGACGATACGTCCTATATCAACCACTACCTATCCGCAGATGTGGATGTGGAACTGACCGAGCGGCTCTCGCTTCTCACCGCCTTTCACTTTGAACACAACATCTGGACCAGTGAGCTGGCGGGTGATGAACGGAACGGCGCCCATGAAAACATCTACCAGGGTGAAGTGATTCTGGTCTATCGCCTGACGGATTCCATCCAGGGATTCGGCGGGGTACAGCGTTCCAGCCGCAAGGAGAGTTTCGAGCCGAGTTCCATACAAAACACCAACGTCGGCACCGGCCTCTCCGCGCGATTCTGAACAGGCTGGTTAGTCTGGTTGGTCTGGTTTCATCTGGTTTGTCTGGTTTATGCGGTTAGTCTGTCCCATCAAATAAACAAGACAAACCAAATAAACGAGCCAGACGAGACAGACCAGGCAGACCAGAAAACCAGACAGACCGGGCTTTGTGTTGGTCAACGCAGGTAGACCGCCTCGAAGCGCGCCAGAACCTGATCGCCCCCGAGGAGAGTCAGTTGTTCGCCTTCGATGCGGTAGGCCGTAGTGTCGCCGAGCATCTTCAGCACCTGGCTTTCAATCTCCATGAACGGCGGCACACAGGCCATCTTGGTACTGGCCATCTGTGTGAACCGCAGCGCACTGTTTTCCTGCACATACGCACCGACCAGCTGGTTGCAGCCGCTGAAACCAAACAACCGTGAGCCTTCGCTGGCGAGGGTGATGCGCACCTCGCGCTGCTGCGCCGGCGCCATAACGACCTTTGCGCCGTCAAGTTCGATCAGCTTCCAGTAGGTGTCTTTCAACTTGGCTATCACGCTCCCCTTCTCAGACACAGCCGAGCCACAGGCCGCTCCCGGTTGTGAACTGCCGAATCGATCCACCACCATCTGCTCACGAGGCGGCCCTTCCATCGCCGGCCGCACCTCGAGCCGGCCCTCGAAGCTGACCAGCAAGGGCGCGCCAGGGGCGCTGCGGGACTGCTGATAATTGCGCTCCATCGCCAGATAATCCGCCGTCATCGCTACTTGCCAGCGCAAGCCGCTGACGCAATCGGTGAACGTGGCCGCATCGGCCAGGTAGCGAAACTCTCCACGCCAGCGGAGCAATTCGCTGATCGGCTCAACTTGGACGGTGCGGCGCAGATCAAGGTTCGCATTCGATGTGATCGGCTGCCCCAGGCGATCGAGCAGGCGCAATGTCGCATGGTCCTTCACCTCGAACAGAAGGATCTCCGAGCCGCTACGCAATGTCAGCCGCGTGCCGCTCGCGTCCGCCATCCAGCGGCCGAGTTCTGCAAACGGGCCGTCGGGCTTGTCCAGGTAGGTGCGGCGCAAGCGATACAGCCCATCGGCGCGCAGCGTCAGCGTTTCCGCAATGCCGGCGCAATCGGCGCAGGGCATGACCCCGGCAAAGGTGGCGGGCAGCGCGAAGCCAATTCCTATAACCGGCACGGTGGTCGAATCCGGCGCTGCCGCAGGTGTTTCGGTCGGCGCCGGCTGCACTGAGTCGAGCAGCAGGTCAACGTGGTTCGGGGCTCCGCGGGTCAGCACGGCATAGCTGCGCGTGGTCGTGAAGCGCAATTTCCCGTCCACGGTAATGGTCGCGCGCACGGCATAGCTGAAGCGCAGATCGATGGCCGCGCTCGGCACTGTTCAGCGAAAATGCAATGGGCACCTGGCGCGCACCGAAGGGCTCGCTCGTCTCGGCCAACACCGGCGCGGGCGCGTCGGCACGCGACACGTCTTCGACGCGCACCGTGAGCACCGCGTCGGGCGGCATGGCGATGCGCTGGCGATAGGCCGCGCTGCCGCTGACGATCACGAAGTCGTCAGCCGGCTGAGCATGCAGGGTTGCAGAGGGGAACACCGCCAGTGTCGCCGCCAGCCACATAGCGATCGATATCAGCTTACTCATCGGATTCACTCCGCATGGAATGCGCCTCTTGGTTTCTTTTCGACGTTCCTCATTTGAGCTGCACGTCGACGGTGCTGATTGTTCCGTCGAACCCAAACGGCCGTCGGTCGAAGTAGTCGAGCGACACCGGCGAACCGAGATCGATGCCGACATCGAAGGATTCGCTCGCCGAAAACGCTGCCGGTACGGTACGCTTCACGGTCGTGCGCGCCACTTCCTGCCCGTCAACCTTCAGCACGACCTCCGCTGGGGACAGCGGCTTGGGGCTCTCGAACAGGGTCGTGACCTCGATGCGCCGCTTGCCGACGGGGAGCGGGATGCGCAGTGAGAGCACATAACGCGGCAGCAATGCCTCCAATCACGAAATATCGGGCAACCATATTCTTGCTCCTCACTGATAATGTCCAACAGCGCTATCAGTCCACCACACATCCCCCGGAAGCTATTTCACGGCCTTCTTCGTCGCATCTTTTGATTTCTCAGCCAGCGTTTCGTTCTGATTCTTGCGCTTCTCCATCGCCCCCTTTTCTTCAATGCCGGCGACGTTCTTGGCCTTGTCCTTACTGGCCTCGGCTGGGGAGCAGCGGCCGCCGACCCCAACGGTGGCCTTGGCGGCTGCGCTCTTGGCCGCCTTCTCGGCAGTACATTCCGGATCCAGCGGGCCGGCCAAGGCGAGACTAACTTGCATGACAGCGGCGCAGGTTAACAGGATCAAAGCGATCTTCTTCATGACATATTCTCCTTCTCCGGTGAAAACATCGCTGGCCTTCACGACCGGCGTGTCGTGTTTACTCCTCGATTGGCTTTACTACCCTCACGTTGAAGATTAATCAATTCAGTAATGCCCGATTTCCTAAAGAGATGATGACTCCCCCGCGCGTCCGCTCATCGAATCCAAGATGTCGAAGCAACTGACAGAGATCCTCGAAAGCAATGTTGGCATCTGATGTTCCTCGGAGAGATTTTCCAAGAAGTTTGTCATGAACTCTCAGGTGCTATGGAATGCACCACGAGTCACTGAGTCACTGCAATTTTTGCCAGAAACGGTTCGAGACGGGAGTCAGTATCGGTGTGCCCTACTTCGACTTTCACAGGAGGTTGGCCTGAGATCGAACTCCCCTTGCGATGGCCTGAGGATTCATCTGCTGGCGTTGCGGAGTTCTCGACATGGCGCCGGAGGATTACTTTCGCTTGCCAATCTGAGAATGCATCCACTTCGTCAATTTCTCTTTCGACAATTCGCCGCCGGCAACTTTTAGAGTCATCGCTTCAAGCTGCTGCGGAGCCAGTGAAAATTCGACGCCATTTGCCAGCAGGAATGCGAGAGCCGACATCACCGCAACTCGTTTGTTTCCATCCACAAAGGGATGGTTCTGGGCAATGTGGAACAGATAGGCTGCGGCCATCGCGGCGAAATCTTCGTGGAGAAATGCACCGCCAAACTGCTGCCGAGGCATTGCAACGGCAGCATCAAGCAGGCCGTGATCTCTGACCCCCTGTAATCCGCCATCTACATCAATGGTGTCAACATGGAGCAGCAGAACATCGTCCACGCTGAGGAAGGTGACGTTCTCCACAAATCAGTCCGCCAGCCGCTTCAGCATTGGTCCATAGCGTTTGCGGATTTCCTTGATAACGGCTTTCATCCGTTCAGGACCGACGCCGACATTCGCGGGCGTGACGACTAATGCATTTCCATTCACAGTTATCTGCAGCGGCGTCTCTTCAGTAATCCCCAGAGCCTCCATCATGGGCTTTTCAATGACCAGCGCCATGCTATTCCCGTGCTTCTTGAGCATCTTAATCATGGCAACCCTCCCGTATCAACAATGTTACTACGGATTCCGTCACCTGTCCAGCAACTGCCTAGCGCCCAAACTCTTTGGATTTGGTAATGATTCTGGGGAGGGCAACTCCACCCTAGCCCCTCCGATCCCGTGCGTGACCATGCAGTACTCTCCAACCAGACGTAACGAGTCGTTGAACATGAGGAAGAAGAGTTTCGATTGCGCGTCTCTCGTATTGCGCACTAGCCCGCATTATTCATGACGGTTCGTCGCGAAATCGCTGAGCCGCGTCGCGAGACCGGCGCGCGGAGCCCTGAGGCCCCGATGCGTACTCGTGCAGTACGTGGAGGGTCCGAGGGGCGAGCCCGCCGGCCGAAGGCTCGTCGTAGCAGCGGATCAGCGATTGCAGCAGAAGTGTTCATGAATAATGCGGGCTAATGGCTTAAGTCATATCCATTTTCTGCCTAGCAGGATTCTAAAAAGGTCCGCCAGTGCAGGTGGATCGTTGTTTGGTTTGGTCTGGTTTGTCTATCTGGTTCATCGGTTGGTCTGGTTCAACCAAACAAACGAGACAAACCAAACAGACCAAATAACAAGGAACGAGTTATTTCTGAGGTTGGGCGCTGATTAAACGGATGGCTTCGGCAATCTCGCGGCTGATCGCCGCCAATGCACGGCTGTGTGCAGCGACCATCGCATCATACGTTCCACCGCTAGCGGATTCCCGGGCCGTCGAGCGGCCTGTCCGCAGGACTCCATCGGAGACTCGCTTGACGGTCCAGAGGGCATCGATGGTCACCGACTCTCCCATGGTCGAGTCGAATCGTTGGATGTCGACGAGGACGTCGATAGTCGGCATTATCCCCGGCACTCTGCGGATAGGCCGCCACCCGTTTCACATTCAAATCGGCAGCCAGATTGTCCGCAATAATGCGTGGAATTTCGCTCCTGAGCGGCCCGGCCCAGCGGTGCAGTTCCACAATGCTGACCTCATTCGGGCCGGCTCGAAGCACAAACTGAGGACGGTCAACGACCTCCGGCAGCGTGATGGGCCCCACCGCGATGCTGTAGGCAGACTCGCCGCTTGCCGAAGTGGCCCCATTGACCGCGGCGCCGGCGCTGAGTGTATAGTATGTTTCTCTTGGCGAACTGCCGCAGCCGGTGAGCGACGAGATCGTCAGGAATAGAGCCGCCGACCATAGGTATCCGTATCTCACCGTTTGCTCTCCTTCTTCCCGCGAATCAACGATTCAGGTTGACGCTCCAATAATTCGGTCAGCTCGCGGAGCGATTGTGCGGCCCTCGAGAGGTCGCGCAGCGACGTCCGGAGATCCTGCTGCAGCGGGGCATCGGAGGCCATCGTCCGTTCAACCGTCTTCAGCGTCTTGCGCGCCTCCTCCAATGTAGACTTCGCCTCCGGCGTTACCTCCGCATCGAGCCGCTTGACCAATTTGTCCGCGCTATTGAGTGTCCGGTTCAACGACACCAGGTTTTGCCGAAGGTCGGCCCCGATTTCCTCAATCGGCATTTTTTCGACCTTCGCCAGGATACTGGCAACCGAGCGCTCTAATGCCTGGAGACCGCCGGGCAGTGTCGGCAAAGTAGGCGGGGTGTTGGTCCAATTGATTTGAGCCGGGGGAGCGTCAGGGAAAAAGTCCATGGCCAAATACAATTGTCCCGTAATTACATTTCCGCTTCTCAATTGCCCGCGAAGCCCGTGACTGCACCATGACATCCCATCGGGCCCGGCGGCTGGTCTCGTCCTGCGTCAGGTTACTGATCCCCTCATCCTTCGAAAGAGACAGCAACCGCTGGGGATAAATTGCCACTGTAACCGGAAGCCGAAATCCGGTGCGCGTCTCGTTCACTTCCACGTTCATGGCTTTGACCTCACCGATCTCGACTCCGCGAAATTCGACCGCCGCCCCGATCGAGAGACCGCGGAGCGACTGGTCAAAGTAGAATACGAAGGGTACAGATAACGTGTCCGGACGCTTCATCGCCTCCGAATGGCTATCAGCAAGAGAAAACTCCTGGTTCTCCTCCGCAAGGGGTTGAGGCGCACCGGCCAGTGTCTCGAAGGCGACCCCTCCAATGAGAATCGATGTCAACGACTGGGTCTTCACCTTGACGCCGGTTGAGTCCATCGTCACGTTGATCCCACTGGCATTCCAAAACCGGGTGTTTGCCCTGACGTATTGATCGTACGGAGCACTGACGAAGATCTTGACCGTCACCCCCTGCCCATCCTGCTTGAGCTCATGCGATTCGACGCTACCCACCGCCTCCTGCCGGAAATACACCGGCGAGCCGGTTTCCAGGGACCCCGTGGCCGCGGCATGGAGAATGAAGTGACGGCCCTGCATGTCGCCGGTGACAGACGGCTGCACTTCCAGGCCGTCAAAATCCTCCCGCCTGGTCGAGGACTTGCCGCGATCCATCTCGATGTAGGATCCGGAGAAGAGCGTCCCGATCCCCGACACCTGCCCGCCTGCGATCCGCGGCTTGACGATCCAAAACCTGACATCCTCCACGAGATGAGGCGTGGCCCTCTTATTCAT
This sequence comes from uncultured Nitrospiraceae bacterium, assembly GCA_963821465.1. GTDB lineage: Bacteria > Nitrospirota > Nitrospiria > Nitrospirales > Nitrospiraceae > Palsa-1315. The sequence goes on from CAWGDV010000001.1 coordinate 269,888, forward strand.
CTCCACAGTCAACACGATTTTCTCGAGATCCTTCGAAAAACTGATAGCTTTCACCTCGCCGATATCGATGTTCTTATACTTGATCTTCGGTCTTGCCGGCCTCGATGCCCTCCGCCGTCTTGAAGGTGATCGTGATCTCGGGCCCTTTCTCGAGGATCGTTTTGACTGCCAGCCACCCTCCGATAAGGACAGCCACGATTGGAATCAGCCAGATGAGCTGGGGGGACTTGCGGCGCTTCGAGACAGCGACCGCCGACGGAACATCTTCCAGGACCGACCCTGGCGAATCCTTATACATGCTGCCTCTCTTTCGGTTCCCAGAGCAGCCGCGGATCGAACGCCATCGCGGCAAACATTGTCAGAACCACCACGGCGCCGAATGCCGCCACCGCCAGGCCCGGTTGAATCGACGCAAGGCCTTTCAGTTGGACGAGCGCCACGAGAATCAAAACCACATACACATCCAGCATCGACCAGGGACCGACGAATTCAAGAATCCGATACAGTTTCGTGCGTTCCAGCGACCGAGTCGTCCAGCCAAGCTGCACCGAGATGAGAAGATAGGTGAGGGAGAGCATTTTTGCAAGGGGTACCACGATGCTCGCGATGAAGACCACCAACGCGATATGCCACGAGCCCGAGTGCCAGAGGTACACGACACCGCTCATGATGGTGTCGGATTGAGCGCCGAACAACGAGCCTGTACGCATCATCGGCAAGACATTCGCCGGCACGTAGAGAATGTAGGCGGCAATGAGCAAAGCCCACGTCCGCGCAATACTGTCGGGCTTGCGAAGATGAAGCGCCGCGCCGCAACGGCGACAGCGCATCTCGTGGACTCCGGGAATCAGCTCGGACAAGCCGCCGCAGCCGTGGCAGGTGCACAATCCTAACTGGCTTGCCGTCACATCAGACTCGCTCACTCGTCCTCCCTCACCATGTTCCACAGTTCATGCATATTGAACGAAGCCATGGCGCCCGTGAATAAAAGAATGAGGCCCCCGAACGTCCAGAGGGCGATGCCCGGCACGACATGCGCGAGGTGCACGAGCTTCACCAGCGCGACGAGCACGCCGAGAATGAACACCTGCGTCATGCTCCAGGGACGCACCGATTGCAAGACCCGGAGAATCGGCGCCAACCCCTGCGGCACCTGCCCCAGCTTCAACGGCAAGAGCACATACAGCATCAGAGACAGTTGCACGGCAGGGATCAGAATGGTCGTGATGAACACCAGTGCGGCCACGCCTTCCATATCATTCTTCCAGATCATCTCGACCGCCCCATAGAGACTCGTCGCACTTCTAATTCCCGCCGCCTCTAAGCCGACGATCGGAAACACATTTGAAATGATGAACAGGAACGCCGCTCCGAGCGTAAAGGCGAGTCCGCGATCGACACTGTCAGGGATGTCACGAAAGAGCACGGCGTTGCAGCGCGGGCAACAGGCGACACCGCCCGGCGGGAGAGTCGGCTCCCGTTGCAAGAGATCGCATTCATGACAGGCAGTGAGGGCACCCGGCGTCATGCCTTATCTCCGTTCCGTTCCAACCGACTGTATCTCCAAAGAACCTCCTGGCCCGATAACCACCCGATGCCAACAACGATGTTTGGTCTGTCTGGTTTATTTGGATAATTTAGTTTGTTTAGTCTCTCTGGGTCAAGGAACCCAATAGACCGGAGAGACCCGACAGACCAGATGAACCAGATAAACCACTGCGACGGCGGGGTCCGAAGGCTGAAGGCTCGGGGTTCGAAGTTCCGAACACTTCAGCCTTGAACCTTCAGGCCGCCTCACCCGTCCCGCCTTTCTAGCTCCTCGCTACCGACCAACGGGCCTCACCGTAGGTGAGGCGACCGGTTTGGCGGATTCCCCGCGCATCCCCTCGGTCGCCTGTCCGGGCGCGGCAGGGCCAGGAGACCACCCTCCTCCAAGAGCCTTATAGAGCTGAACGACCGAGACCAACTGATTGCGGCGCGTCCGCGCCAGGGACAGCTCCGCATCGAACAGAGCGCGCTGGGCAGTCAGTACGTCAAGATAGTTGGCGCGGCCGCCTTGGTAGCGCAGGTCGGCCAGCCGCAACGCGGACTGTAACGCCTCGACCTGCTGCTCCAGCGCCTCGCGCTGCTCGCGGGTTTTCTGCACAGTGATCAGCGAGTCTTCGACTTCCTGAAACGCCTGTAAGATCGTCTTGATATATTGCGCGATGGCCTGGTTGCCCTGCGCCTCGGCGGCCTTCACTTGGTAACCGAGCGCGCTCGCGTTGAAGATCGGTCCGGTCAGCGAAGCCTGGCCCTTGAAGGTTGCATAGGGCTTGGAGGAGGTCGAATCCACGGTGAGACTGTTTCCGGACATATCGCCGGTGAGCGACAGTTGAGGAAACCGGGCCGCCTGCGCCACGCCGATGTTGGCCGACGCGGCCGCCAGGTCCTGCTCGGCCTTCATAATGTCAGGCCGCCGCTGGAGCAGATCGGAGGGCAGGCCTGGCGGCACGTCCGGAGGCATGGGCTGCTCGATGAGCAGCCGTCCCCGTGGAACCGCCGAGGGCTTGCGCCCCAGCAGCACGCTGATCTGGTTCTCCCGCTGGACGACCTGCCGTTCCAAGTCGGCCAGTTGGGCGGCCGCGCCGGCACGCTCCGCCACGAATCGATCCAAATCAAGCTTGGGAATGTCGCCTTGCTGATAGCGGAGCCTCGATATCCGGACCGACTCATCCCATGCCTTCAGCGTCCGCTTGGCGATATCTATCTGAAGGTCCAAGGCGCGGAGGTCGAAGTAGCTCTCCGCGACACCACTGACCAGACTCAGGATCACCACCCGCTGATTTTCCTGTTTCGACAGCAATTGCGCGCGGGCTGCCTCGATCGAGCGGCGGATGCGCCCCCACACATCCAGTTCCCACTTGAGGCCGACGCCGATGTTTTCCTTGTGGATCGACAACCCGTTTTTCTCACTGGTTGGAACCGCGCCTCCTCCGACCGGGAAATTCGCGGTGTTCGTGTTCCGAAAACCGAAGGCGGAGCCCTCGTAGGAGAAAGAGGGAACGAGGTCGAACTTGGAAATCGTGAGCTGGGCTTGAAATTGATCAATGTTGGCGGTAGCGATCTGGAGGTCCAGGTTCTCCATCAGGGAGGTGCGGATCAACTCCTGCAACGTCTCGTCCTTGAGCAATTCCCACCAGGGCATGTTTGCCATGGATTCCGAGGTGGCGGGCGACACTCGCCAGGACTCAGCTTGCGGCGTCTCCGGCCTTTTGTAATCCGGCCCCATCATGCAGCCCTGTAGCAAAAATAACACACCTGTGCCCACTACCATTATATATAGGCGAGCAGTCACGGACCGTGCCGTGCGAAGCGCGAGGCGTGCGAGAATAGCGCGACCCGAAGTTCGGGATGCGAGATGCGAGATGCGAGATTTTGGATATCTCGCATCCCGTATCCCCTCTCGCCTGTCTCGTTCTCGTTCCATCTCAGTGCCCTCCTCCGTAACTTCCGCCCTCAGGTACAGGGGTTGGCGACAAAGCCGGCCGCTGGATCGGATGGGAGAGTTCCCCATCGCCGGTCTTCTTGGGAGCCCCTGGCGCAGGCCCGCCTGGTTTTGGCTTCTCATGTTTCCCGCCACGATGCAGCAGATTCTCCACGAAATAAAAGGAAACTGGGATGAGGAAGATCGCGATGACGCTTGAGGCCAGCATGCCGCCGAAGACGGCGAGACCAAGGAGAACCCGTCCATGCGCTCCGGCTCCCGTGGCCAGAACAAGGGGGACGACGCCGAGGATGAAGGCGAAGGCCGTCATGAGAATAGGCCGGAGTCGCACTTGGGCTGCAGCCAGGGCTGCATCCATGAGGGACTTTCCTCCCTCATACTCGACTTTCGCAAACTCCACGATGAGGATCGCGTTCTTGGCGGACAGACCGATCAGCATCACCAGGCCGATCTGGGTGAACACGTCGTTCTCGCTTGCCTGAGGAGCCACAAGCTTGAGAAGCCACAAGGCGCCGAATGCCCCAAAGACGGCAATCGGCGTGACGAGAAGCACGCTGAACGGTAAGCCCCAGCTTTCATACTGCGCCGCAAGAATCAGAAAGACGAAAAGCAGAGAGAACCCGAAAATCACGCTGGCCGGCACGCCTTCGGAAGCCACTTTCTCCTGGAACGACATGCCCATGTAATCGAACCCCATGCCCGAAGGCATCGTTTCCGCAAAGACTTCCTCCAACGCCTTCATCCCCTGGCCAGAGCTGTAGCCCGTGTTGGTCCCCACAAGCAGCTGCGAGGAACGGTACCCGTTGTAGCGGATCGTGAACTCGGGTCCGTGGGAGGTCTCCATTGTCATCAGCGTAGATAGCGGAACCATATCCCCGGCGCTGTTGCGGACATGGAATTGTCCGACGTTTTCGGCTTGCGTGCGGAATTCTCCTTCCGCCTGCACATACACTTGCCAGGTGCGACCGAACCGGTTGAAGTAATTCACCATCACGCCCCCCATAAAGGCCTGCAGCGTCTGGTAGACGTCAGAGAGGTTCACTCCCTGCTTGAGCACCTTATCGCGGTCCACTTTGGCGAACACCTGAGGGACTTCGGGGATGAAGGTCGTATCGATTCTCGAAATCTCAGGACGCTTCCTGGCGGCCTCCATGAACTTCTGGGTATTTTCCGCCAGGAAAGCGATATCCTTTCCAGAACGGTCTTCCAGGATAAACGTCACGCCGCCGGAGGTGCCGACCCCAGGGATCGCAGGCGGCGGAAACAGGAAAGCTTTGGCCTCAGGCAACTCAGCCAGTCGTGCGTTGACGTTCTTGAAAATCGGCAGGAGCTGCTCTTCAGGTTTCTTACGCTCTTCCCAGGGGTCGAGCGTGACGAATAAAAACGCGTTATAGGTGGTGCTGACTGTGCTCAACAGGCTGAAGCCGACGACGCTGGTGGCATATTTGATACCCGGCGTGTCTTGGAGAATAGTCTCGATCTCTTTGGTGAGCTGGTCCGTTCGCTGGAGAGAGGATGCCTCAGGGAGCTGGACATTCAGGTACACAAAACCCTGGTCCTCAATCGGAAGGAACCCGGTCGGTAATTGCCCCCCCAGCCAGCCGGACACGAGGGCGAACCCAAGAAGCAGCAGCATCGAGAACCCGGCTTTACGAATGAGATGACCGCAGGCACTCACGTAGCCATCGGTCACGCGGCCGAACCCTCGGTTGAACCATCCGAAGAACCAACCGAGCGGACCCCGCGCCGGTTTCTTCGGTCGGAGTAAGAGGGCCGAGAGAGCCGGGCTGAGGGTAAGCGCATTGAAGGCCGAGATGAGCACGGACAGGGCGATGGTCACGGCGAATTGCTGATAGAGCCTTCCGGTGATACCGGGAATGAAGGCAGTCGGCACGAACACAGCGGCCAGGATTAGCGCAATGGCCACCACAGGCCCTGACACTTGTTCCATGGCCTTGAGACTCGCCTCCTTCGGCGACAGGCCATGGTCGATGTGGTGCTCGACCGCTTCGACCACGACGATGGCGTCGTCCACGACCAGCCCGATGGCGAGCACGAGGCCGAAAAGGGACAGGGTGTTGATCGAGAATCCGAGCATCGGGAACAGCATGAACGTGCCGACCAACGACACCGGCACGGCCAACAACGGGATCAACGTGGCGCGCCAGCCCTGGAGGAAGATGTAGACGACGATGATGACGAGCACCAGGGCCTCGAAGAGGGTATGCACGATCTCGTTGATCCCCTCTCGCACGGCCTGCGTCGTATCGAGCGAGGTCACATAGTCGAGGTCGGCCGGGAAGCGCTCTTTCATCTCCTTCATCAGCGTTCGTGGCCGCATCCATCGTCTGAATCGCATTGGACCCCGGCAGCTGGTAGATTAAAACGAGGGCGGCAGGTTTCCCGTTCATCCGGCCGATCATGTTGTACATCTGCGCGCCGAGTTCGGCCCTGGCGACATCCTTCAACCGAACCATGGAGCCGTCCGGGTTGGCCCGGATCACGATATTCCTGAATTCTTCTTCCGTCTCCAACCGGCCCTGCGCGCGTACGGTGTACGTGAACTCCTGTCCGGGCGGCACCGGCTCCATGCCGACCTGGCCGGCGGGGTTCACGGTGTTCTGGGCCTTGATGGCGTTGAGAATCTCCGTCACGGTGATCCCCAGTTTGGACAGCTGGTCCGGACGCACCCAGAAACGCATGGCGTATTGACCGGCCCCGAAGATCGAGACCTGGCCGATGCCCGGCACACGGGTCATCGGATCATTGATGTTGACGTAGGCATAGTTGGCCAGGAATTTGGCGTCATAGGTGCCGTCCGGTGAATAGAGCGCGAATATGGCAAGCGGACTGGTCGTGGATTTCTTGATCGTGACCCCGAAATTCCGCACTTCCTGCGGCAACTGGGATTCGGCCTGGGTATAGCGCATCTGCGTCAGGATCTGGTCGTCGTTCGGCCTGGTGTTGAGGTCGAAATCCACCCGCAGGGTCATCTGGCCGTTGCTCGCGTTCACCGAGTACATATAAATCATGTTGTCCACCCCGCTCATCATCTGCTCGATGGGAGTGGCAACCGATTTTTCGAGGGCGACCGCATCGGCCCCGACATACGTGGCTTGCAGCTGGATTTCCGGAGGTGCGATGTCCGGAAACTGCGCGATCGGAAGCTGCACCATCGCAATGACGCCGAGGATCGTCATGAGGATCGAGATGACCATCGCGACGATCGGACGATTGATGAAGAACTTGGCCATCAGTTGTCCTTCGGAGAGGGTTCCGGTTGCTCGGCAGGCGTATCCGGTACTGTCTGCGGTTCCGTTCCGAACGGGAGGGGGCGGACGGAATCCCCGGCTTTCAGTTTCTGGAGGCCCTCGACGACTACCTGCTCGCCTGGCTTGAGTCCCCGCGTGATGATCCACTGGGAGCCGACGCGTTCGCCGACAGTCACCGGCCGGATCTCCACCTTGTTCTCCGGTGTGACGACGCCGACCTGGTAGCTGCCCTGCAGTTCGCTCACAGAGCGCTGGGGGACCAATAGGGCGCCCTGGCGGAGCGTGATGGGGGCGCGGATCTTCGCGTATTGGCCCGGTCGCATCACGTTCCCGGGGTTGGGAAACAGAGCGGCGACGCGGATCGTGCCGGTCTTCACATCCACTTGCCGGTCCGCGAGGAAGAACCACCCCTTGTGGGGATAGACCTCGCCGTTGCTGAGCACCATTTCGAGGCGGGCATCTTTACGCGCTATCATGGGATCTACCTTCTCCTGATAACGCTGTTCCATCAGCCCTGAGAGCTTGAGGTATTCCTGCTCACTGATCGGAAAATAGACCCGGAGCGGGTCGAGAGTAGACATCGACGTCAACGCGCTGTTGGCATCGATCAGATCGCCGACCTGCGCCTTGGCGATGCCCACGACTCCGTTGATCGGCGCGAGAACTTTCGTCCATTCTAGGTTCAGCCTCGCCTGCTCCACCGCCGCCTTGGCGGACTCCACCGCGGCCCCCGCAGCCTGATTGGCCTGCACGGAGTCTTGGAACTCCTTCAGGCTGATCGCGCCTTCCTTTGCCAGCGGCTCGTTCCGCGCCACATCGAGCTTTGTCTTGGTGAGCTGTGCCTGCGCCCGCTTGAGGTCGCCCGCAGCCTGACCGAGGGCGGCCTGAAACTTTCGCGGATCAATCTGAAACAGGATGTCGCCTTTTTTGACGGCCCCACCTTCCCGGTAGTTCCGAGTGAGCAGGAAGCCGGTGACTTGCGACCGGATTTCCGCGTTCACGAGGCCGTCCGTTGTGCCGATCCACTCGGAATAAATCGGCACATCTTTCTGTATCACTTCGGCAACTTCGACCTGGCGCACGGGAGCTGGTGGGGCAGAGGCAGTCTCGCCTTTGCAGTGGACGAGCGTCAACGCCAATAGGATCAACAACCAGAACGACGCTGCCGCCTTAGGCAGACACACAGCCCTCTCTTGATGGCCCATTGACTGACGTCTCCTGACTTGTTGATTCGCATCAGAGGTGTTAAACACTGTGAACAGCCTCTTTCTTCAACTCACTGAGATGATTCAGCAACTCCGATGCCAATGAGACATAAAGAGCAAAGTTCCACTAGACACGGATTATCAGGCGGTTCGGCAATGGATATGTCGGACTTGCCTTGTCGTGCCTACGATAACAAGGGAATTATGCGCCCGTAGATAGCAGGAGACTGAGGCAAAATGCAACTGTGGAAGAATCACGGGCGGCTATATCACAGGCACTGGTTGGGTAGTATCACACTCGGCGTGGTTTGTGTAATGTGCTGTCCAGGTTCGGTCCCGACCAGTATGCGGTAAAGGGTCCGCAACAAATAGCTGAACACATAGAAAGGCATGCTGCATAGGGCGCAAAGATTGAAATCAACAATGGTCCCCTCCTCGAATGCTGTGTTGTACGATGAAAAAATAGGATACGGGGTTTGCCATTGCTAAAACTGTATTAACCGAGTATGTGAATAAAACGCACCGACTATACTCTATGTTGGGGGAGGTGTTGAGCCACTTTCTATGGTGCCGAAAGCAGGCGGTCCTCACCTGGCTTTTGGGGCTTTCAACGTGCCGATGAAGGCTTTCATGCCGAAAATGAATGTATGTGTATTTCCAGCTTTCAGACAGACCAACGCGCATGTACTAGGCTGCTTCATGCCTTTGTCCGTAGGCCACCGTGGGAAAAGACCGCCACATGAGACGGCGTCCACACGGGGTAAGGGAGACAACCCTGACACATCACGGCCCTGCGGCTCACCGGCCGGCGCAGAACTGCCGCTGGCTGGTTTGCGCAGTCTCGGGACAATGCAGAGGGTAGGGGCATCCTGACGCTACAGACCGACGATCGGCCTAGCATCACGACACAGCGCCCTGAAGGGGCCTGAACGGAATTGCCCAGTACTTAGCCCGCATTATTCATGACGGTTCGCCGCGAAATCGCTGAGCCGCGTCGCGAGACCAGCGCGCGGAGCCTTAAGGACCCGATGCGTACTCGTGCAGTACGTGGAGGGTCTGAGGGGCGAGCCCGCTGGCCGAAGGCCCGTCGCAGCAGCGGATCAGCGATTGCAGCAGAAGTGCTCACGAATAATGCGGGTTAGTGCCAACCCATAGGCAGCACATTCCCAACATTTTCCGCCTGGAACTGTTGATATGGACAATATTACAGACTTATTCGCGCTGACCAAGACAACCCTTACCACCCTGCCGATATTAGCGCGTTTCATGATCGCGCTCACCGTTTTTCTGTTGGTTCCAGGCATCAGCGAGCGCTTCAAGATTCCTGGCATGGTGGGATTGATCCTGGTGGGGCTGCTCGGAGGGCAGAGCGGCATCGACATCTGGCCCGACAATCCGGTGATCATGACCGCCTTCTCAGAGATGGGGGTGCTCTTGGTCCTGTTCTATGCCGGCCTGGAAATCGATCTCGCCGTGTTTAAGCGGGTGGGCGGACGTGCCATCGCGTTCGGCCTGGCGACGTTGCTATTGCCGCTCTCGGCCGGGGCCGGCTTGGGCTATCTCACGGGGTATGATCTCAACGCCGCCATCCTGATCGGCTCCCTCATCGCCTCGCACACTCTGCTCGGCTTCCCGATACTACAAAAGCTCGGTCTGGCCAGCCGCGAACCGGTGCTGGTGACCATCAGCGGGACTATCTTCACGGACATTGTCGCGCTGCTGATCCTCGCGGTGTGCGTGCAGATCCATCGCACCGGTTTCGACGAAACCACCCTGGCGCTAGAGATCATCGAAGTCGTGGTCTATGCCGCAATCGTGCTCTTCGTGGTCAGCCGCATCGCCGGTCATGTGATGAGCAAGTATCCGGCCAACCACGATATGCATATGCTCGCGCTGCTGCTCATCATCGTCGTGTGCTCGCTGCTGGCCGAAGTGATCCATCTGGAGCCGATCGTCGGCGCCTTCCTCGCCGGCGTGGCAGCCAGCCGTTCGCTGCGAGACACGCAGGCGCGCGCGCATATCGAGGTGATCGGCAACACCATCTTCATCCCGGCCTTCTTCTTCATGATCGGCATGAGGATCAATGCCGGCGAAACTCTGCGCATGCTGTGGGACAACCCGCTTTTCTCGGCAGGACTGGTGCTCGCCCTGTTCGGCGCAAAATTTCTGGCCGCCTGGAGCGTGGGTTGGCTGTCGGGCTATTCCGTCCTCGATCGTCTCAACATGTGGTCGCTGACCCTGCCCCAGGTCGCCGCCACCATTGCCGCCACTGTCGTCGCCCACAGGACCATCAATTCCGCCGGCGAACCCCTGATCGACAAGACCGTGGTGAGCGGCATCTTCGTGCTGGTGATGCTGACCGCCACCTTCGGGCCGATCCTGACCGGGCGTTTCAGCAATGCGATCCGCCAGAGGGAGTCGTCTCTCGCTGCAGAGCCGCCCCCTGAAACGGCACGATGAGGAGGGTTTCAGCGAAACCAGGGATCCAATAGCACAGTTATCTGCAGGTCATCGGCCCTCCTGGCCGATCGCCTCTCGGTATCACCCTGACATGTTTTTTAATAATGAGACAACATGCTGCGACGGTTGACTCAGCACAACCATGCCCCGTTGAGCCGGAATTCCTCTGTTTGGGGGCGAGCGAAACTGGTTCTTTCGCTCTGTCTCGTTTGTCTTGTTGGTCGGATCGAAAACCCCTCCAGAGAAACCAGAGAGACCAGACAGATCTGACAGACCAGAAAAACCAAATGAACCAGTGGGACGAACGACGATTGACAAGGCGAAGACCCGCTACCTGGCAACGGGATGGCTTGCGGACTCAATGGCAGCGAGAATCTTCTCCCGGCTCTTGGCATCGAATTCGTGTCCGTAGAAACGGAGGAAGATGCCTTTGCGGACAGTTTCAGGGGTGGCCTGGGGGTCTTGTTCCAGGACGGATGATTCAACGAGGGCACGCGCCGTCTCGCGCATCGCGCACCCCATCTTGAGCCGCTCTTCTCCGGACCGCTGCATGAGCATCGCCCGATAACAGACGTCCATTTCTGGTGGCGTATCCTTCATTGACGTACCTCTTGGTAGAGTGTGGCAAGCCCCAATCGTTCTATCCACCGATATTAGATACTCTGTGTCGAGTCCCTTGCACTGATCTGAGTAGATTCCGGACATCATCCAGTTGCATCTGGGATCGGCTCTCCTTGGCCCAATCCAGCTTGGAGAGGATGAGATCTTCGGGCGACACGATGAAAACCCGCTGGCCTGCGACGGAGACCGCCCGACGGCGCGCAAACTCTTCTCGACGGTATTCCGTCTCTTTTCTCACGACACAGTCTACCTTGACCACCAGAGCGTTGTGAATCATGTTGAACATGGTATAGTCGCGCACGGCTCGTTGAACCATGTCGCGGTCGATATAGTATTCCTGTTGAAACAGGCGGGTGATTCGATCCACATCCCGCTCGGATAATTCGATGACGAGGTCGATATCGCGGGTCATCCGAGGAACGGCATAGAAGTTCGCCGCCATCGAGCCAGTTAGCATATAGGGAATGCCGGCCTTTTCCAATCGTGCCTTCACTAGTCGATCACTGGATAGGCGTGAGGTATAATGATACGTTACTGATCTGAATCTGTTCCGCAAGAAAGCCTGAACCACAAGTCTACTATCACGAAGCATTCCATTACCGTTTAGTTAGGCCTAAAATGTGGTAGCGTGGCGAATGGTTCGGTTCAGAAGGCAATAGACTGATCAGCATTCGGTCATCGCGGATGCTGTCCCATTCCAATAAAAAAGGAGAACACCATGATAATCCGACTAACGTGCGTCTCTATGGTGATGGTGAGTGGAATTCTCCTGTTCGCTGGCTGTTCTTTTCTGGCGGACAAACCACAAGGGGAAGCTCAACTCGATAGTACCACCCTGGGGACTCAATCAAAAAGTCTCGCTGGATCGTACAGAGACGTTGGATCGGACGGCTCCATCAAGCCACATCCCCAACCATCGTACAAGATGAGCCAGGAGCCACAGAGCCAAACCGACGGCGAAATAATTCTAGGTAAACCGGTAGACATGCCCGATTTGAAAACGGGCGGTATCAAAAGGTCGACTGGAGAAACAACGCCTCGCTCCGGATCTGGCTCGAAAAGCATAGGTTCATCTAGTGGAGCCAGTGGAGCAGGCGGTAAGTAGGCGTCTCAAGTAAGGGTTACTGAGGGGTCGTCACCTCAACTGACATCCGTTCTGGGCGTGGGGAATGCCATAGCCGGTGTGATCGAATGGCTCTATATCACACGGTCGGATCCCGCCGTTGAGACGCTACGAAAAGACCACCACTGTTTCGAATAAAACTGGGGTTTTTTCCAGTGTGTCTTATTGGGGAGTGAAGTATAGTCGAATCATGCTTTAGCACACGCAATGCAAAAACTGTGGCGGGCACAACGGAAAGGTTGTGAGAGATCAGTGGAAGCGTTGCCAGTCTGAAGCGAGAAGGCTCGGATCCGAAAGGGAACCCGGGCCTTTGCTTCGTCAGTGGTCTGAGGATCCTGTGAACATCGTCCTCATGGGGTTTATTCCTTCCTTGCCGATGCCTTGCCATTCCGATTCCAGCATGTTCATGATGTCCCTCCAATCGTCAAAAGCAAACCCAGCGCCACAAGCACCGCGAGTACGAAGACGACAACAAGCGTCGTTGCCAAATCTTCGCGCTGCGCTGCTGATGCAGGTGGTGAGGCATCGTTGGAAAACAGGATGCGCCCAAAAAACAAGGCTATCGCCCTAGCTGTCATGTCCATGATGTCCTCCCTGTTCGTGTGAATCATCATGTGAATGGGTATACTTTCACGTATCCTGGCTTCCAATCATTACCACCATAGCCATTCTCTCCAGCTTGATTGACCAACTTGCAACACTCTCGACCTATGTTCACTATTGCCCGTCTCGCGTATCAGCTATGACAGGGAACTTACCGAGAACCTTGTTGGAGAGGAAGCATATTGTTTTGTGAATCATCATGGCCAGAATGTACCATACGCCCTAGAGGAACCTGCCTGGTTCAGTGGTTCTCGGGGATGCCGGCATGTTAGGTCGTCGGATACAGGACGGTAAGCACAAGGTCTATCGATTTTCAGGCAGGCATTTACGACTTCAACGCCGTCATCTAATCCGTCACTCTCACCACGACAGGAATAAATACCGCGTAAGTCATTGAATTTGGCGGGCCGTGTAGGGGTCGAACCTACGGCCCGCTGATGAAGAGTCCTGCCGAAGGCCTCACTCAGAACACCCAGGACGATCTATCTCCATCAAACACTGAAGATGAGGCATGACTCAATATGGGTGTGGGTTGTGATGGGCGGGGTACGTTTGGCACCACGTCTTTGCCGAGTCAGCCCAAAGGCAGGCGCGGAAAGGTTGCGGTCTTACGACTCCTCATACAGAAACGGGCAGGGTGATTCTCCCCCGCCCGTTTGTAGATACCTACCTCCGCCGTAGGCGTTGATACCTTTATTCTACTTCAGTCAGAATTTTACTTCAGTCAGATGCGTGAGAGCAGTTTCGGCATGTTCCGTGGCGACGTCGGCGTGGCCCGCTTTACCATGCTCAATGGCTTCGTTCAGATGCGTAATCGCTTCCTTCAAATGCGAGTTTTTGCCTCCCCTCTCAGCAAAGTTCAGCGACTTTTGCGCATGGGTCACGAGCACCTCAGCATGACCCTGTTTGCCATGGGCCACCGCTTGCTTCGCCTCCACGATGGCGTCCATGACGTTCCCGGCGGGGGACGGCTGGGCGTTCAGCATGGGCACACTAACGAACGCGCCAAGCGCAAACACAATAAGGGCACCACGGTAGAATTTGCTGATCATCTTTGCCTCCCCTCCATGATTAGAATTCACTGCCGAAAAAGACTGTAGGAAATCTTAAATTCACCTTAACATGGGAAGGATGCGGAAGTGGTGGGAAAATTTGGTGGGCCGTGTAGGGGGCGAACCTACGGCCCGCTGATTAAGAGTCAGCCGCATGCCTGTTGTCCATCCCTGCCCTACTCTCCCCCACTTTCTTGACCTTGTAAACCGGCGAATGATAGCCTCGGCTACGTTTGTGGGTTGGTCTGGTTGCTCTGGTTTGTTTGGTTGCTTGACCCGGAAAAACAAAACAAACTAAATAAACCAAAGAAACCAGAACAACCGAGGAGACTCCATGAAGCACGCTCTACTGGGCATCCTGTGCGTCTGTACCGCGCTGGCCCTACCCGCCTTCGCACAAGACACACCATCGCAGACGAAGCCTGCGGCTGACACAGGCCCCGGTCTTTAAACCGTGGACCGGGGACCTCGATGGGATGGTCAAGCGTCGCGTCATTCGCGTCCTGGTTGCGCCGTCCCGCACGGCTTACTGGCTTAATGGCGCCCAGCAGACCGGCGTCGAATATGAGCTCCTCAAGGCCTTCGAGAAAGAAATCAACGAAAAATACAAGACACAGGGAAAGCATATCCGCACGTATGTGACCATTATCCCGACGAGGCCGGACCAGCTGATATCGGGGCTGTTGGAAGGCCGCGGCGATATCGCAGCCGGCATCTTGACGGTCACGCCGGAACGCCTCGAACAGGTCGATTTCGGCGAGCCGTTCTTCCGCGGCGTCAGGCAAATCGTGGTGACGGGACCAGCATCGCCCGAACTGGCATCTCTCGACGAACTTTCCGGCAAGGAAGTGTTCGTCCGCAAATCGTCGAGCTACTGGACTCATCTCGAAGATCTCAACGAGCGATTCGCGAAAGAGCAGAAGCCGCCGGTCATCCTCAAGGCCGCGCCGGAGGATCTCCAGGACGACGATCTGCTGGAAATGGTCCATGCGGGACTCGTCGGCACCGTCGTCGTCAATCGGTATCAGGCTTTGCTGTGGGCAAAAGTTTTCAAGAAGCTCAAACCACGGGAAGACCTGGTGGTGCACGAGGGAGGCGACATCGCCTGGATGATCCGCAAAGATAGTCCGAAGCTGAAAGCTGAGATCGCCACATTCGCGAAGAACTATGGCCAGAAAACCAACTTCGGAAATACGCTGGTCAAGAAGTACACCGGCAGCCCACGGGTCGTAAAGCCCGCGACGTCGGCCGGCGAGATCCAGAAGTACCAGGCGACGGTCGAGTTCTTTCGAAAATACGGAGCCCAGTACGACATGGACTATCTGCTCATGATGGCACAGGGCTATCAGGAATCCCTGCTCGATCAGAACGCCAAGAGCCATGTCGGGGCGATCGGCGTGATGCAGCTGATGCCCGCCACCGGCAAGCAGATGAACACCGGCGACATTTCGCAGGTGGAACCCAATATCCACGCCGGCGTCAAGTACATCAGCTTGATGCGGGACGAGTTCTTCGGGAACGAGCCGATGGACGCGCGCAACAAGACCCTCTTCGCATTTGCCGCATACAACACCGGGCCCAGCCGCGTCCAGAAACTCCGGAAAGAAACCGAAAAGCAGGGGCTCGATCCGAACGTCTGGTTCAACAACGTCGAGGTCATCGCTGCGAAACGGATCGGGGAGGAGACGGTGACCTACGTGGCCAACATCTACAAGTACTACGTGGCATATACGCTGGTCGAGCAACAGCGAGCCGCGGGGGAGAAGGCCCGAAGCGAACTGCAGCTGGACGCCCCCAAGCAATAGAACTCCCAAGGATTGATGAGAATGATGGACCGCGCAGTGGCACAAGCTTGAGCCATTCGCACACTCACCATGCGCACCTGACAGAGTCGTGCCTACTCAGGTAGATAGGCTGAAGGCTGTTAGGGGTCAGTCATGCGTGATCACACACAACTAGTGCGACCAGATGCTAAGCTGTAGCTCCGAGGCTGATCCTCGTTGCACGTTTCACGGTTCTTGGGAGCGGGCCGGCAGACATGAGGGCAGAATGCCTCGCTCACGAGGGAGTGTCACTGTTTAGCTGTCCACATTCGCCAGGAGACCCTGTCGACCGCTGTGGCTCAGCCCTATGATAGAGCGATACGGCCGAAACCTCAGAACGATTTGAACATGTAACGAGTGCCGACCTCCACATTCCAATCATAGGGTCCATCGTTTCCCCAAATCCCAACACCCGGGCGCAGATACATCCCCCATCGCCCCACCACATTCCGGCCCAGTTCGAATTCGAGATTCATGCTGCTCGTCGCTTTCTGTTCCCAATTGACTTGCCACGCCCCTTGCACGATGCTCCACCAACGGTCAGCCCAGATCGTATTGATCTGTACGGACACTTGAGTCAGAGAGATGTCCGATCGAGAAGGATCGCCGCCGGCTGAGACCGAATGTTGGAACACTCCGAACAGGAAGGACTCCCATTGAGGGAGAAAACGGCCTGTGGCGATGATTGGGCCGACCGTATACTTTCCACTGCCCAACGTGTCTTGGGACGCGGTGGGAAATGAGGAGGCGGCGCCGATCAAGAATGCGTATTCGGGTGTGTTGTAGGCGCGCCACCCGAGTACGGCCGATAGGTTGCCCAAGCCTTGGGCGCTGTTCACGCCGGGAATGTTGGGATCGAGCCACCGGTGGAACGGCGTGTCCACTCGGAGCAACCAGTTACCCCGGAATGGGATATCCACTCGAGCGACGTTATCGTTAAACCGAGCACCATGAGGCAAGTCCGCGTATTGAGAGGACAGCTGCACACGGCCCACAATCGCAGTCGGATCGGTCCCATACTTGGCGGCCAGGTTTCTGAGTCTCTCGGCTTCCTCGTATTCTTCCTGAGTCAGTTGTTTGGGCCTCAGTATTGGCGGGAGAAACCGGGGTTCGCGACGCGGACCTTCAGGCTTCTGTTCCGAAGCGGATTCGGGTTCGGTTGTGGCAGGGATATCCGCGTCTGGATCGACTGGCCTGCCCCTCTTGCTCTCTTGGGGCCCCTGCGACAATTCCTCCGCCCAAGCACCATACAGGCTTCCAATCCCAAGCCATACGCCCAACGCTGAGGCGAGGCCCACCGAGACAATCCGGCGCCACGCGTCTTGGCTGCAATGTCTTGATTGAGTATGTCTGGTCGCTGTCGCGTCCATTGCGCTGATCGGCGAGAAAAGGAACTAGGAAGATTCTTTACCCACTATCTTCTCTGCAGTCTTTTCTGTCCGGCTGATTGCCCCCTCCTGGTTGATCCAGGCCGTGAACAGCGTGTAGGCCACCGCGAGCACCACCGGACCGACAAAGAGTCCAATGATGCCCGAAGGCGAGCAATCCCCCCGACCACACCGACAATAATCAGCAGCAGCGGGAGATCCGCCCCTTTCTTAATCAGAATGGGTCGTAGAATATTATCCACAGGGGCGACGAGCAGGGTCCACACGAGCAGCACGGTCCCCCATGTGGTGTCGCCGGTCCAATAGAGCCACCCAACCGCGCTAAGCAGCACGGGGACCACTCCGACCTGCACGATCGCTAAAAAGAACATCAGCGCGGTCAACATCATGGCGAACGGCACACCCACGACCGCTAGACCGATCCCAGCGAGCACGGCATGCACAAATGCCGTCAACACCACCCCCAGCGCCACCCCGTAGATCGCCTGTCCGGCCAGGCGGATGGCCTGCTCCCCCTGTTCCCCTGCCAGTCGAGCGCCGAACCGCAGCGCCATCGCAGCGGCAGACTCTCCCGTGGCATAGAGCACGGACGAGATGAGCACGGTCAAGACGATTTGGCCAAGCAACATCCCGAGACCCCCGACCTGCTGGGCTACCCATCGCACGACGCCGCCCAGGTATGGGGATAGGCGCGTTGCCAGCTCCTCACGACTCAGCGCGGCGATTTGCTGCCACTGCGACGCCGCCCGCGCGCCGACCAGCGGGATCTTTCCCAGCCAGTCGGGAGGGGGAGGGAGTGTGAACGTGGCGAGCGAGGTCGTCCAAGCGGTAATCTCCTGATAATTCTCGATGAAGGCGCCGATGGCGAACAAGAAGGGCAGAAGAAAGATCGCCAGTAACAGGAGCGTCATCACCGTCACGGCGAGCCACCGCCGGCCCAGCAGCCAGCGTTGGAGCATCAAGAGCAGGGGCCAGGTGGCGACCACGATCATGGTCGCCCACACGACCGCGGTGAGAAACGGTAAGAGGATCCAGGTAGAGGCCGCAATCAACACGAACAGGAACACGACCGCCAGTGTATCGCGGGTAAGATCAGATTGCCGTTCTGCCATGGATGCTCCTTATGATAAATACATACGGGCGCCTCTGCCCAAGCCGCATGTGCCTCACGCCAGTTCATAGTAGCATGGCCGCACCCGCAGGCCCGGCACGTGGAAGTCCGGCAAGCCTTGCGGCAGCGCACCGACGACGTTGAAGCCGAGATCACCCAGCGGAGTAACCGATAAGACAATGATGGAAATCACCACCACGATCAGCGCGACCGGGAGACCCGGCAGCAGCTTTTCGCCCAGCAGCGAGCGCGGCAAGACCGAACGCCAACAGGGCGAGGTTGGTATCGGGGAGCTGGCAGCCCGGCGAGCGAGGCATAGGCGAGTGACACCGGAATGCCGTAGGCAGCGAGAGTCACGCCGGCAATGGCGTCTTGCGCCAGCCACTGCGGCCGATACGCAGCGAGCCACTGCGCCGGGGGAAACGCCGCGCGCCACCCGCGGACCGGACCTCCGGCCGCGAGCTCGCCGGCGGATCGGGTTTCTTCAGTCATGACGCCCTGTCCGCAGCAAGGATATCCCGCACCGCCGCATGCGCTGCGACGAGCCGAAGGCGCATCCCCATCGCTTCGAGTGTCGCGTGCAACGTTGCCAGCATTCGCGCACCGGCCAGGTCGACGATGGGTGAAGTGGACAGATCGCATACCACCAGCTTCAGCGCTCCGGTGGTCGAACGGATTTTCTGCCAGACGGCAGCACGCACGTGCTCGACGTTGAAGTACAGCAGCGAAGCCTCAACGCGGAACACCAGCGCACCCGGAACGGCCTCGTTGTCCGGGTGGCGCTCGATGTCGGAGTAACTCCGGGTGCCGGGAATGCGGCCGAGAAAAGCCACATGCGGGTGCGCGGCACGCCGTATGATCAACAAAATCGACACCACGACCGCAACCATCACGCCGTTCAGGATGCCCAGCAGCAGCACGCCGGCGAACGCGACCATCGATACGCTGAATTCGAACCGGCTTACCCGCCACAGGTGGCGCAATTCAGCGATGTCGATCAGTCCCTTGACGGCAACCAGCACGATGGCCGCGAGCACGACATTGGGCAGGTTGCTCAGCAACCCCGTCAGGTACATCAGGCACAAGCCGATCGTCACCGAGGCCCACACCAGCGCGAGCGGCGTTTTGGCGCCGGCCTTGTCGTTCACCGATGACTGCGACAGGCCGCCCGCCACCGGGTAGGCCTGGCAGAACGCCGCAGCCAGATTCGCCGCGCCCAGGCCGAGTAATTCCTGGCGCGGATCAATTTCGTAGCCGTTCGTCTGCGCCAGGGTGCGCGCCGCGGAAACACTTTCCACGTACGCCAGCAACAGGCACGCAAACGCCAGCGGAATCACGCCATCCACATCGCGCACCCGCAGGCCCGGCGCGTGGAAGTCCGGCAAGCCCTGCGGCAGCGCGCCGACGACGTTGAAGCCGAGATCACCCAGCGGAGTGACCGATAATACGATGATGGAAATCACCACCACGAACAGCGCGACCGGGAGGCCCGGCAGCAGCTTTTCGCCCAGCAGCAGCAAGGCGAGCGCGACAAGACCGAACGCCAACACGGCGAGGTTGGTATCGGGGAGCTGGCCGCCCAGGATGACGATGCGCTCGAAGAAGTGCTCCCCGCCACCCTGGACCCCGAACAACTTGGGCAACTGGGTCAAGGCGATCGTGAGTGCCGCGCCGGCCTTGAAGCCGAGTAGGATGGTTTCGCTGATGAAGTTGACCAGGGAACTCAATCGCAGCAGCCACGCGAGCACACACATGGCGGCCATGACCAGCGCTGTCAGCGCCGCGATGTCCGCCCAGCGTCCCGGGTCACCCTGTGCCATGCCGGCAACCGTGACCCCGACGAGCATCGAGATCGCCGAGGTGGGCCCGATCGCAAGCTGGCGCGACGAGCCGAACAGCGCGTAGAACAGGCCGCCGACCAGATAGCAGTAAATGCCGTATTGCGGCGGCAGCCCGGCGAGCGACGCATAGGCGAGTGACACCGGAATGCCGTAGGCAGCGAGGGTCACGCCGGCAATGGCGTCTTGCGCCAGCCACTGCGGCCGATACGCAGCGAGCCACTGCGCCGGGGGAAACGCCGCGCGCCACCCGCGAACCGGACCTCCGCCCGCGAGCTCGCCGGCGGATCGGGTTTCTTCAGTCATGACGCCCTGTCCCCAGCAATGTCTGCGCCGGCATCCCGGCCGCTGCCTATGGTTCTTTACCCGTGACTCCTTGCCTCAGGCCGGCCCATTTTCTCCTTGCGGACAAAGTAAAAAAACGCGCCCACCATGAGGAAATTGATCCCCACCGCGATCATATTCCATATCACGACCGGCATCGAATCGATCAAGAACCCGTAATACACCCACACGATTTGAAACGTGCCCATCATGCCTGCCATGGTTGGATTCATGCCTTTGGAGCTCCCTCGCTTGAACATCGCGATCAAATCCGGGGCGGCAGCAAAGGTGGTGCCGAATCCCGCCACAAAACCGATGATCGAATGCCATTCCATCGAAACTCCTCTCGCTGAGCCCGTCGTCCGAATCCGGCTCGATCAACTGCGCTCGCAGTGAAGGACGTGATAGCCCCAGGGCTCCAGGTCCGCGTAAAAGCCCGATGCGTGCAGTTCGTCGCCCGCTCGATCATAGACCGTCTTCTGCAGCGGATCGGTCAACCGCCAGGAACGGCCGGCAAGATCGCCCCATGGCAATCTGACCATCGTCTGGGAACGGACTCCTGAAAGGTTCACGACGATCAGGTGACGGTCCGCCCCTTTGTGCCAGCACCAGGCGACCACATTCAGGTAGCTGTCATTGTCCGGCCAGCCGGTCCGTTCGCACAGTGTCCACTCCCCGTCCCTGACATCTGTACTGCGAAGGGTTTGAAGGAGGGAGTTGTAGAATTCCTGAAGACTCCTGTCCGGGATTTCATCGGGACGGCGGCGCAGGAACACCGGAAGTCTCACGCGGCGTCCCTCGAATTGCCCTTCGTGAAACAGTCTGGCGCCCGGCAGGGTCGCGAACGTCACCGCAGCAGCCCGCGCCTTCTGATCCGCAAACGTCGCAGCGGCGCGCGGTTCGTCGTGGTTCTCGATGAAGCGAACCAGCTTCTCCTGGTAGGGCAGATCGGCGCAGAGATGCAGGCGCACGCTCTCGGCCGGGCCATGCTCAAGGCGATCGTAGAGCCGCTTGTCGTAGCAGTAATCGAACCCCTGTTGCTGCAGCTCCCATTCCTTGTCCCAGTAGGCCTCAGCGATGAAGAGGACATCGGGGTACCGCTTCCGCACCCCCTGGATCACCTCCGGCCAATATTCTTTCTCCGGACGCGGCCCGGCACGCGGCCCCCACGTGCGCTCGAAGATGGGCGTCATGAGCAGCATCGCCATATCGCAGCGCATGCCGTCGCATTGCCCGGCAATAGATCCCACGGTCTCGATGATCGCCTTGCGCAATCCCGGATGAAACCCGTTGAACTGCGCCACATCAGGCCAGGGCGCAAAGTACGGGTCTCTCCCCAGGGCCAGGACCTTGCCGCCGGCCTGGAAAAACTCGCCCGGCTTCTGGGCCAGATCGTCGCTGCTGCCCTGGATGAAATAGTCCGGATGCTCCGTGACCCAGGGATGATCCGGCGCCACGTGATTCGGGACGAAATCCAGGATCAGTCGCAGGCCCCGGTCGGCCAGCTTCTTTCTGGCTGCGGCAAGCCCTGCCGGCCCTCCCAGATGCTCGTCCACGACGTAGCGCCGCACGCAATAGGGCGAACCGACATTGTCCTCCGGCGAAAAGTCCGGGAGGGCTCGCCTGAAATCTTCAAGCAGCCCCTCGTTCTTCATCGAAATGGCGATGCCGGCAGGGCTCCGTTCCCACACGCCCATGAACCAGACCGCATCAAAGCCGTGAGCGGCAAGGGCATCCCATTCCTGATCGGGAACCGTGGCCAGGGTCACGGGCTTCCGCTGTGTCCGGCTCAACTCACTCAGCCAGACCCAGGTATTGATCTCATAGATGACCGGATATTTCCGCCAGGTATTCATACGTTGCCTTTGCTTGAACACAATCCGCTTGCCCCCTTCCAGGGCCTGCTTGGCGTCCATCAACCCGTAGATCTGGATCATTCTCGCCACGAGCCCGGTCCAGCCGGTCTGGTGGCTCGCGCCCAGGCCCGCCCCGTTGTCGCCGTGAAAGTATTCATAGAACAGAACGTGGTCGCGCCAGTGGGGATCGGACTGGAACTTCTCCGTGCCTCCATACACAGGCCGCCGGCCGCGCTCGTCGCGCAGGAAGATCCGGCTCAGCCGATCCGCGATCTCCTTGGCGACCTCGAAGAGGTTCATCATCTTGCCGGACCCGGTGGGGCATTCAATTTTAAAATTGTCGCCGTAGTAGAGATAGAAATTGTGGAGCGCCCGGATGATCATGGCGTTCACCGGCATCCAGACCGGTCCTCGCCAGTTGGAGTTGCCGCCGAACATGCCGGTATTGGACTCAGCCGGCAGGTAGTCCACCCGGTACTCCTGGCCTCCGACGTGCAAGATGTACGGGTGCTGCTCGTGAAACTTGGAGAGGGAGCGGATACCGTAGGGGCTCAGGAACTCATTCTCGTCGAGCATCTTCGAGAGGATCCGGCGGAGCCGATCTGAATTGACCAGGGCAAAGATCCCTCGCTCGTTCACTCCGAAATGCCCCAGGCCTGTGGGGTGGATGGACTTCAGCACCTCAGGCATCTGGCGGGCACGGGCCCGAAACGCGGCGGTCGCATTCGGAATGAGTTCCCGCTGCCACGCCTCGGTCACCGAGGTGGCGCACAAGGGCAGCAGCCCCACCATCGAACGCACTTTGAGCCGCTGCGCGCTGCCGTCCGGCAGCCGCAGCAGATCGTAGTAGAAGCCGTCCTCCTCGTCCCACATGCCCTCCGGCCCTGACTTGTTCATCCCCGCGGCGATATAGAGGAAGTGCTCGATGAATTTCGTGACCATGTCTTCGTAGGCTGGGTCGTGGGGCACCAGCTCCACCGCAAGCTCGGCCATGTTCTGGCTGAACAGGGCCATCCAGGCTGTGCCGTCCGCCTGCTCCAGGTGGCCGCCGGTGGGCAGCGGGGCGCTCCGGTCGAAGATGCCGATGTTGTCGAGGCCGAGGAACCCTCCCTCGAACACGTTCTTGCCGAACCGGTCCTTGCGGTTCACCCACCAGGTGAAGTTCAGCAAGAGCTTGTTGAAGGCCGACTTGAGAAATTCCACGTCTACCTCGCGGCCAAGGGCATACTCGGCGCGGTGGAGGAAGAGGGTCGCAAAGGCGTGGACCGGCGGGTTCACGTCGCTGAAGTTCCATTCATAGGCGGGAATCTGCCCGTTGGGGTGCAGGTAGAGCCCATGAAACATCAGTTGCATCTGCTGCTTCGCGAAGTCCGGGTCCACGATCGCAAGCGGTATCGTGTGGAAGGCCAGGTCCCAGGCCGCATACCAGGGATATTCCCACTTGTCCGGCATCGAGATGATGTCCTTGTTGACCATGTGGAACCACTCCGAGTTCCGGGCAGCTCTGATAGCCGGCATGGAGGGGGTTGGAGTGGTGCTCCTCCAGCCAACTGATCGCCGTCGAAGTAATAGTACTGCTTGGACCAGAGCATGCCGGCGAGGGCCTGGCGCATCACGTTGGCTGCGTCCGGGGAGACGGACGGCGGGGTCACGGAGCGATAGAACTCGTCCGCCTCCTTGAGGCGGGCCGCAAAGGTCTCGGCAAACGCCGGCCCGAAGGGGACGGTGGAGGCCCTGGCTGGTGAGGCGCAATCGCACGGTCATCGACTGGCCGGGACCCACCATCTGCCGGTAGTGCGCCGAGGCCTTCGTCCCTGCGTGTTCAGGATTCACCGCCGTCTGGCGACCCTGCACCACAGCGTCATTGATCCCGTCCTTGACGTAGGGGCTGGGGTTCGGGTATTGGGGAAAGAGCCGGTCGTTGTTCGTTTCGTTCTCGGTAAAGAGCAGCGGCACCTCGCCGTCGCAGTACAGCGTAGTACGTGCCCAGCAGGTCGGATGCTGCGCCGTCATCGCACTCGTGCCCGCCGGTCCCTGGCTCTGCTTGAGGAGTGGTTTCTCGCCGGCAGGTCCGGCAATCCACGAGGCCCAGTCGTTGCGGAACCACAGAGTCGGTAATAGATGTAGCTCGGCCTGCTCCGGCCCCCGATTGACCGCAGTGATCTGCACCAAGCATGTCGTCCGGGCCATCTTTGGCATATTCCACGAAGACGTCGAAGTAGCGGTCGTCATTGAAGACGCCGGTATCGAGCAATTCATACTCCATCTCGTTCCGGGAACGCCCGCGGTTCGTCTCCACCAGATCGGCGTAGGGAAGGCCGCCTGCGGATACTTGTAGAGATACTTCATGTAGGAATGCGTCGGCGTGCTGTCGAGGTAGAAGTAATATTCTTTGACGTCCTCGCCGTGGTTGCCTTCGCTGTTGGTGAGCCCGAAGAGCCGCTCCTTGAGGATCGGGTCTTTCCCGTTCCAGAGGGCGAGCGCAAAACAGAGGTTCTGTTGGTCATCGGAGATCCCCGCGATGACCGTCCTCGCCCCAGCGATAGGCGCGCGAGCGGGCCTGATCGTGGGTGAAGAAATTCCAGGCGTCCCCGTCGTCGCTATAGTCTTCGCGTACGGTGCCCCACTGGCGTTCGCTGAGATAGGGACCCCATTTCTTCCATGCCGCCGTGCCGTCGCGCGCCTCCTGGAGGCGGCGAGATTCATCGTTCATATTCTGGTCTCGGATGTCCTTTGTTTCGCGAGCCATGTTCAGTCTCCTCCGAAGATTATGGTATCCCCTCCCAGATTGGGTGGCAGTTGCGTAGAATCTGCCGCAGCGGCGTTGTTCATGAAAATCAATGGGGCTGCCGCGATTGACAGAACATGAGCATCCGATTCATGGAACATCTCCCCGATATGAATGGGGGCGGTAGCGGACAATCCACCACCACCCCCGGTGATAGGGCCTGTGTGCCCCTGACGGCTACTTCGTGACGCGAACCTCGACGCGGCGGTTCTTGGCTCGGCCCGCAGCGGTCGTGTTCGGTTCAACCGGCTTGGTCTCCGCATACCCATGCGTCGTCGCCGCGCCAAGGCCACCTTCGGTCAGCGCCTTTGCTGCATTGGCGGCACGGGATTCAGAGAGTTCCTGGTTCGTGGGGAACTTCTTCTTCAGTTCGCCCCGGATTGCCACGTTGTCGGTATGCCCGTCTACCGCCACCTTGTACTCCGGGAAATCCTTCAAGACCGCCCCCACTTGCTTCAGCGCATCGGCGCCCGCCGGATTCAGTTCATCTTGGCCGGACCCGAACAGATAGCCGGAGGCCAGGTTAATCAACAACCGCTCGTTGTTGAGATCGACGGTGATGTCCCCCTTCTCGATCTGAGGACGAAGCGCCCGGATCAATCCACGCTCCGCTTCTCTCAGTTTGGCCATCTCAGCAGAGAGTTCGCCGCGCAGACTGGCCAGTTCCTTGTCTCGATCGGCCAACTGTTGCTTGCTCGCGGCAAGTTCGGCTGCGAGCTTATCTTTGTCGCTGGTGGCGACGCCCATTGCCGCGAGCTGGGCCGCGAGATCAGCGTTGCGTTTATTCGCTGCAGCGAGTTGCTGGCTCGTGAGGTTAGTGGAATCGCCGGCACTGGACCGAAGAGCGGCGATCTCCTGTTCGCGGTCGGCCAACAAGCCCTTCACCAACGACAGCCGGAGGAGACACGATTGAAGTTCTTTTTCTGCTGCGGCCAGTCGGTCCTCCAGCGAAGGAGGCGGAGGGGGGAGGGGCGGGAAGGGGACATTTGCGGTAATCCAAGCCGTTAGCGGAACCCAATGGAACGAATTCGGGGCACATGGATTGCCAGGAGGAACACCCGGCCGTGGCCAGCAGGCCGAGAGTCAAAATGATTGACGTTCGGATCGGTTTCAGCATGATGATCTCCTTTGTTGGTTGTTGAGAAGTGTCTGCACGTGGCGCCTTACTCCATTTTAAAAGATAGATACCGCCTGCCCGATTGGCCGATGACTCCTAACCCTGAAAGCCTCTCCTCAGAGACCGGAGGAACTCGTCAGCAGGCCTTAGCCCGACATCAATATTTCTCCGGGATAAACCGTTTGCCCTTCAACGTCGCCTCGTCATCATATTTGCCCTTGTTCGATCGCTTGGGTATCTTTATTTTTTCACGCGGCAGCTTTTCGTAGGGAATCAACGACAGCAAATGGGTCATGAAGTTGAGGCGCGCGCGCTTCTTGTCATCCGACCGCACGAGATACCACGGCGCATGTTTCGAGTCCGTGGCCTCCAGCATCCGGTCGCGTGCGCGGGAGTAGTCGTACCACCTCTCGCGTGACGGCAAGTCCATGGGACTGAGCTTCCACTGGCGCAACGGATCCTCGACACGGGCCTCGAACCGGCGCTCCTGCTCCTCGTTGCCCACCTCGAGCCAGTACTTGATCAGGATGATCCCGGCTTTCGTGATATACCATTCGATATTCGGGACGTGTTCGAGAAAGCCTTCGTACTGTTCCTTGGTGCAGAAGCCCATGACATGTTCGACCCCGGCGCGATTGTACCAACTGCGGTCCCAAATGACGATTTCCCCGGCCGCCGGGAAATGCGCCATGTAACGCTGAACGTACATCTGGGTCTTCTCGCGGTCGGAGGGCGCTGGGAGCGCCACAAGGCGGAATATGCGTGGACTCACACGCTCCGTGATGGCGCGAATGGTACCGCCCTTCCCGGCGCCGTCGCGGCCCTCGAATACCACCATGATGCGTAGACCTTTGGCTTTCACCCAGGCCTGAAGGTGGCAGAGCTCGGCCTGGAGCCGGCGCAGCTCCTTCTCGTATTCTTTGCGCTTCAGTTTAGAGTGACCCTTTTCTTCCTGCCCCTTGTCTTTTGCCATCACCTTCCCCCTCTCTACTCATTTCAGATCAACGGACTGATTACCCTCCACACACCTCCTACACTTACTCCGATCCCTGACTGGCGAACAGCACCACCACAGAACGCGCCTCGGCCCGATAGCTATATCCGGGAATCGGCTGAGCGGTTTGCCATGGGACAATATCCATGGGCGAGTCGAGCCCTGTATCGATCCATCGACGCCAGGGATTAGTGCTGCCATTGCTCACCGGAGGCAACTCGAAATGAAGCGGCTCCCAATAGGCATTCAGGATGATGTAAATGAAGTGTCGTTCCTTCTGCATCTCGCCACTGAACGCGATGCTGTGCGACTGAGGACTCCAGTCCGGCTGCCCGACTTTGACGCCATGCCACGCTTTATTCGTCTGCCGGATCAATTGGGCCAGGCTTATGCGTTGGCGCTCGTGCTCCACGTCCCGCAAGAGCCGTCGCGCATTGAGGAGCGTCACGAACCGATGCACATCTGCGTGTTTGGCGACCAGCGTCCAGTCGAACCAGTTGATGTCGTCGTCATGGCAGTAGGCGTTGTTGTTGCCGCGCTGTGTACGCCGCACTTCGTCGCCCATGAGGATCATGGGCAGACCCACGGAAAGCAGCGTGACGGCCAGGAAGTTCTTCACCTGCCGGTTCCGCAGCTTTTCGACTACCGGATCGTCCGTCGGACCCTCGACGCCGCAGTTCCAGCTTCGATTGTCGTCGGCTCCGTCCCGGTTCTGTTCGCCGTTCGCTTCATTGTGCTTGCTGTTGTACGAGACGAGGTCGTTGAGCGTGAACCCATCGTGGCAGGTCACGAAGTTGACGCTCTGCTCCGGTTCGCGCTCCTTGTGTCCATACATCTCCGGGCTTCCGACCATGCGGTCGGCAAAGCGCGCCAAAGAACCCTCTTCACCGCGGAAGAAGCTGCGGGCATCGTCGCGGAACCGCCCGTTCCATTCTTTCCAACTGTCCCCGATGAAGCTGCCCACCTGGTAGAGCCCGGCCGCATCCCACGCTTCGGCAATAAACTTCACGCCCGCCATTGACGGGTCCGTTTCGATATCCCACAGTACCGGCGGGTTCTCCATCACCGCGCCCGACTGCGCCCCGCGAGAGGATCGACGCGAGATCGAACCGGAATCCGTCCACGTGCATCTCCTCGACCCAATAGCGGAGACTGTCCACGATCATGCGGCGAACGATCGGATGGTTGGCGTTGAGCGTGTTCCCCGTGCCGGTGTAGTTGGCATAACGCGAACGATCCTGCTCAAGGATGTAGTACGTCTTATTGTCCAGACCGCGGAAGCTCAGCGTCGGCCCGCTGTGGTCGCCTTCCGCGGTGTGGTTGAACACGACGTCGAGAATGACCTCAATACCGGCCCGGTGCAGCGCCTTGACCATGTCGCGAAACTCGTCCACCGGGCCAAGCGGATCCTGGCGCGAGCTGTAGGCCGGATGAGGCGCGAAGAACGAAACCGGCGCATAGCCCCAGTAATTGATTCTTCCCGGCGGACAGTCCTGGGCATCGAACTGGAACACCGGCAGCAGTTCGACAGCCGTGATGCCGAGTTGCTGGAGATAGGGTATCTTCTCAATCAGGCCGGCATAGGTACCCCGTTTGCTATCAGCGACGCCCGAACTGGGATGGCGGGTGAATCCGCGCACGTGCATCTCGTAGACGATGGTCCGGGCGGAGGGCCGTTTCAGCAGCGCATCACCTTCCCAATCGTACGCCGACGGGTCCACCACCACGCTCTTCATCGCCGTCGCCGTATTGTCGCCTTCTCGACGAGCCGCGTCACGGCTGTAGTCTTTCGGCACAACGACGCCTCGGCCGTATGGATCGAGCAGCACTTTAGTCGCATCAAAACGCATCCCTTGGGCGGGATCACAGGCGCCTTGAGCGCGATAGCCATAAATCTGTCCCGGCCGCACGCCCGGCACGAACAGGTGCCAGTAGTGGTAAGTGCGGTTGGTGACGGGATCAAGACTGATCACGCGCGCGGGCTTGGCGTCATCCGGCCGGTCAAAGAATAGTAACTCCACGCCCGTCGCGTCACGCGAGAACAGGCTGAAATTGACACCGCCACGGCCGACGGTCGCGCCAAGAGGTGAAGAGTTGCCGGTTGTCTGCATAGTCACCCTCCTATGGAAAACTTCTTCGATGCAGGATGCTGAAAAAGTCGCTCTTCTCACCCTCCCAGCCAAGGCGCGCCGAGACACGCCTTTCCCATGCAGCGTTCTCGCATCGCTCTCATGAATCGTGAAAGGTGCGAAACGTGCAGGACTGCTGAAGGGTACTGCCTCCGAAACCATTCACGTTAACGCTGCATGGCATTGCTGGACGGCTTTTTTGAGCATCCTGCGATGAATATTCTCCTATGGAGCCACACGTGCAGACCATCAAAGTTCTCGCGTGCCACAATAGTTTTTCCGCAGCCTGCTAGAAAACACTCTGCTTCGGAACCTTGTGAAGCCGAATCTGTTCGGCGGGCATGATATATGACCTAGTGGTCAAGTTTCAGTACAAATCGGTCAGAAAAGTACTGAATCTTGGTTCTGGATGCCGCATAGGGCCATTGGGACCATCAATTTGGCCGGCCCTCCACGATGGCACGGCTGGCGCCATGTTTGACGTGACGCCAGGGATGTGAAGTCGCTATGTGCGACGCATATCAAGGACAGAATTGTTCTCCGACAAGTGACCGAGATGTGCTGACACTTGGCCCTTGAGTTGTCTCTACAAACCGATTTCCAGGCGCGAAACCGCCACGATAGTCAGGAGGAGCTAGCCTCCCTATGGCTTCACCTCTCCGACGACCTGGGAGAGATCCTTCGGATATAGCACGATTTCGATTCGCCGGTTCTCCGTCCGTCCGTCCACCGTGTCGTTACTGGCCACAGGCCTGGTATCCGCAAAGCCGACCGCCTCAAGACTCTCCCGATTCACGCCACCCCGCTCGATGAAGAATCGCACGACATTCGTGGCACGGGCGGTGGAGAGCTCCCAATTCGTGGGAAACTTATCCCGGATTTTCACACCGATCGGCACGTTGTCGGTATGTCCCTCGATCCGGATTTGCTTATCGGTCACGTTCTTGAGGACATCGCTGACTTGCGTGAGAACTTTCAGTCCAGCCGGTTTTACCTGAGCCTGACCGGAGTTGAACAGCACCTTTTCGACCATGTTGATCGTCAGCCGGTCGCGCACCTGCTTGATCGTGATATCACCACGTTCGATTTCAGCTTGCAGTGACTTGCTCAACTCCTGCTGGGTTCTGGTCAGCCGCTCAATCTCGGCTTCCTTGGCTACCCGCTCCTTCTCCAATCGCTCCTTCTCAGCGGCGAGCGCTTCCCCACCTTGCTGTAACCGAGTGACCATAGCCTTCTCGGCCTGTAGTCTCTGTTCCAGATCATTCGCCTTTGCTTGCGTCCGATCAAGATCCTGTTGGATATTGGTTGACACATTCTGGGCAGACAGCAGATCAGTCGAAAGCTTGGTCTTGTCCGCCTCAAGCCCGGCTATCTGTCCTGTTGCTTGCTTCTTATACGCATCGCACTCCGCCGCGGTCTTGGTTAAGGCCTTCTGTGCCTGTTCGAGCTCCGTCAGAGTCGCCTGATGAGTGCTTTTCGTCACGCACCCCACCAACATTGTCCCGCACACGATGATGACCCCCAGAATTCGAAATCTCATGAGCTTCCTCCTTCGTTTGGCTCCATCGAGCAAGAAACCAGCTATTTATTTTCAAGCAGATCCAGGACGTCCATCAACCGGTATGTGTCATCGCCGACATTCGCACTTCGGCAAACAGCGCCTTACCCCGCATTATTCATGAACACTTCTGCTGCAATCGCCGATCCGCTGCTACGACGAGCCTTCGGTCGGCGGGCTCGCCCCTCGGACCCTCAACGTACTGCACGAGTACGCCTCAGGTCCTCAGGACTCCGCGCACCGCTCTCGCGACGCAGCTCAGCGATTTCGCGACGAACCGCCATGAATAATGCGGGTTAGTGCTTGCCACGCAGATATTTATCGACGGGTGCACGTCCTATGCCGTCACACTGCACAGGAGAACAGAGCCCTCACATAAGAAACAATTTGTTTTCACATCCGCCAGAGGGGTGACTTCAAAACAAGGGCTATCCATTGAGGCGTTTCGGGACAACCTCCTTCGGACAGTCTGGTGACTAATGCCACAGCCAGTGGGAAATTCCTTCGAGATCAGGTCGACAGTCAGGGCACGCTCACTCGGCGCTCACAACGACATTCACCCTTCCGTGCGACAACCTCGATACGGCTCAATTAGAAATGCTGTGACACAGTCGTGCGAGTCCTCTTCGCTAATGATTTTTCCTTTCGGATTCTCTATACTGCCGCCAGTTTTGGAGCCTTGACCAACGACATGCATCTGACCACATTCACAACGCTGCTTCCTTCCCAACATCTTTATGGGTACCACCCTCGCAAAGTCGCTGTTGGCGAGAGTGGGTCGCCTCATGTTCAAGGGATCGAGCTGCTTTGAACAACCTGCCTGCTACGAAAATTGACGGAGGATATGATGCCACAAACCCCTGAGCACGATCGTTTGTCAAAGGATGGCCTCAACTGGAAGCACTGGGGTCCCTATCTGAGCGAGCGGCAGTGGGGCACTGTGCGAGAGGATTACAGTCGTGACGGCAATGCGTGGGACTACTTCAGCCATGACCAGGCGCGATCACGCGCGTATCGTTGGGGCGAGGACGGACTGGCCGGCATCTCCGACAAACATCAAGTATTGTGTTTCTCCCTGGCCCTCTGGAACGGCAATGACCCGATCCTCAAGGAACGGCTGTTCGGCCTGACCAATAGCGAAGGCAACCACGGCGAGGACGTCAAAGAATATTACTTCTACCTCGACAGCACGCCGACGCACTCCTACATGAAGTACCTCTACAAGTATCCGCAGGCGGCTTTTCCCTATGCCGACCTCGTTGACACGAACCGCAGCCGGAACCGCCAGGACATGGAGTATGAATTGCTCGACACGGGCGTGTTCGATCAGAATCGCTACTTCGATGTTTTTGTCGAGTATGCGAAGGAGTCCCCCGACGACATCCTCATCAAGATCACGGTCTGCAACCGCGGGAAAGAGGCTGCAGCTCTCCATCTCCTGCCGACCTTGTGGTTTCGCAACACCTGGTCCTGGCCGAAGGGCGGGTCGAAACCTGTGCTCAAATCGGTCAAGGGAGCAAAACACAGCGTGATTCACGCGCAGCATACCGATCCCTTGTTCCTGGAATCCCTGGCCGACTCCTATCTCTACTGCGATGGTAAAGTGCCGGTGCTGTTCACCGAGAACGAAACTAACACGCAGCGTATCTTTGGCGCTCCCAACCGATCCCCCTATGTGAAGGACAGCATCCACAATTTTATTGTCCACGGACAGAAGGACGCGGTGAATCCAGCTGGGGTCGGGACTAAGGCATCGCCCCATTACCAACTGACCGTCGGTCCCGAAGCCACAAAGGTGGTCCGTCTCCGTCTGACGCGGACGGCACCGGACGAGCTCCGCGATCCGTTCGGGACGTTCGACGCGGCAATGAACAAGCGGCTCAAGGAGGCGGACGAGTTCTATGACGCCCTGACCCCGCCGGCTTTCAAGGCGGATCGCGATCGCGCCAACCTCATACGCCAGGCCTTTGCCGGGATGCTCTGGACCAAACAGTATTACTACTTCGATGCAGACCAGTGGCTGGAGGAACATCACGCACATCCATTACACAAGGGAAGCCAACAATCGATTCGCAATCGCGAGTGGTTCCACATGGTCAACGACGATATCATCTCGATGCCGGACAAGTGGGAGTACCCCTGGTACGCAGCCTGGGACCTGGCATTCCATACGGTCGCTCTTACGGCCGTAGATCCTGATTTCGCGGTGCAGCAGCTCAAACTGATGCTCAGCCAGCACTACCTCCATCCCAACGGCCAGATCCCGGCCTACGAATGGAACTTCAGCGACGTGAATCCGCCCGTCCATGCCTGGGCAACGCTGTTTGTCACCCGTCGCCAGATCTCACAGGAAGAGGAACTTAACTGGGATTTTCTCAAGTCGGCTTTTTCGAAGCTGCTCCTGAACTTTACCTGGTGGATCAACCGCAAGGACCGGTTTGGGAAGAACGTGTTCGAGGGGGGCTTCCTCGGCCTCGACAACATCGGCATCTTCGACCGCAGTGCGCCGTTACCCACCGGCGGCCACCTGGAACAGGCCGACGGCACGGCCTGGATGGCCTTCTTCAGCCAGAACATGGCGGAGATTGCAATAATTCTGGCAGGTCACGATCCTGTCTATGATGAGATGGCCGCGAAGTTCTCGGAACACTTCCTTTGGATCGCCGCGGCGATGAACCAGCCCGGTGAGGACGGAATGTGGGATGAGGAAGACGGCTTCTACTACGACATCCTTCGCACTCCCGACGGAAAGGCTACAAAGCTCAAAGTGCGATCTATGGTAGGACTGCTCCCGTTGTGCGCCACAACCGTCATAGAGCCCTGGCAACGAAAACTGATCCCCAAAACGATCGCATCAAATCGCGAACGAGTCAAGAAGATGCCCGAGCTGCTCACAACCATTCACCCCACTGGGGAGGGGCATTTCGGCGTGAGCGAGCGGGGGATTATTGCGCTGCTCAATCAGGAGCGGCTCCGCCGGATCCTCACAAAGATGCTCGACGAGAACGAGTTTCTTAGTCCTTACGGAATCCGGTCTCTCTCAAAGTTTCACGAGCAGCATCCCTATATCTTCAACATCAACGGCCAGGAATACCGAGTGGATTATTTACCGGGGGAGTCTGACAGTGGCATGTTTGGAGGGAACTCCAACTGGCGGGGACCGATCTGGGTTCCGGTGAACTCCCTCATCATCCGGGCGCTGGTAAACTTCTACCTCTACTACGGGGACAATTTCAAAATCGAATGCCCAACCGGGTCCGGTCGCATGATGAATCTGTTTGAAGTCGCCAAGGAGATCACGGAACGGCTCGCGAGAATCTTTCTGCATGATAGCAATGGGCGTCGGCCTGTGTATGGCGGCACCAAAAAATTCCAAGAGGACCCCCACTGGCGGGACCACCTCCTCTTTTACGAGTACTTCCACGGCGACAACGGGTCGGGGCTCGGGGCGAGTCACCAGACCGGCTGGACCGGACTGGTGGGTGGGCTCATGCGGATGTTCGGCGCAACAGATCCCGAGCAGATTCTCAAAGGCACTTCAATCGAGATTTTGAAGGCTCTCAAGCGATGAGCCTGAAAGAGTGAAGGTTTGGCCGGGTCGTCCCCTCATATATCAAATCAACACCCGTGTCTGGTTGACGGAGCTGTCCAAGTCTCTCGGCCGGCCTGCGACGCTCGACGACATTCCAGACGCCGAGTTGGACCAACTGGTGAAGGTTGGCTTCGACTGGGTATGGTTCCTGAGCGTCTGGCAGACCGGTCCGGCGGGGCAACAGGTGTCGCCAACCAATCATGAGTGGCGCAGGGACTTTCAGGAAACCCTACCGGATTTGCGCGAGGAAGATATCGCAGGTTCCGGGTTTGCCATCACCGGCTACACCGTGCACAGCGATCTGGGAGGCGACGCGGCGCTGGCTCGGCTCCGCAAGCGTGGCCTGAAGCTCCTGCTCGACTTCGTTTCCAACCACACAGGACCTGGATCACCCTTGGGTGGAAGACCGTCCCGAGTATTACATCTCCGGGACGGAACTCGACCTGGCCCGTGTGTCGCAGAATTATACCTGGGTCAGGCGCAAGAGCGGCGACTTGCTGCTTGCCCACGGGAGCGATCCGTATTTTCCCGGCTGGCCCGATACGCGGCAGCTTAACTACGGCAACCCCGCCATGCAGGACGCGATGATCGGAGAACTGCTGAGGATCGCCGGGCAATGAGACGGAGTGCGCTGCGACATGGCCATGCTTGTCCTGCCCGATGTCTTCGAGCGGACTTGGGGCCTCCAAGCGGAGCTGTTCTGGCCTAAAGCCACTCAGCGAGTGCGCAAACAATCTCCCGGCTTCTGTTTCATGGCCGAGGTCTATTGGGATCTCGAATGGACTCTGCAACAGCAAGGATTCGATTACACCTACGACAAACGGCTCTACGATCGCCTCCGTGAAGGCCATGCCAGGCCGGTGCGTGACCATTTGCGCGCCGACCTCGACTACCAGAGCAAGATGGCCCGGTTTATGGAGAACCACGACGAGCCGCGAGCCGCCGCGACCTTCGCACCCGGCATGCATGAGGCCGCAGCGATCATCACGTTCTTGTCCACGGGCATGCGTTTCTTCCATCAAGGACAGTTCGAAGGCCGAAAAAAACGCATCTCACCGCACCTGGTCCGGGCGCCGAAGGAGCCCGCCGACCAAACGCTTAACCAGTTCTACAAGTGCCTCCTCGGAGTGCTCCGGCAACAGGCCGTTCGCGAGGGTCAATGGCACCTGCTCGCCTGTGTGCCGGCATGGGGATGGCAACGGGACGTGGGATTCTTTCCTGATCTTTGCCTGGCAAGGCTCAGATGATGACCGTCTGCTTGTGGCGGTGAACTACGCAGCCACCAAGAGCCAGTGTTAAGTCCCTCTCCCCTTCCCCGATCTGGCTGGCCGTATGGTGCGATTGAAGGATATCATAGGCTCAGCCTGCTATGAGCGCGACGGAAACGACCTTCTGTCACGCGGTCTCTATCTCGATGTGCCGGCCTGGGGTTATCACGTCTTCGAGTTGGCCTGATTTCTTCCAATAATTGTTGACACTGCCATTGATTGTAGGTTCTTTGGGTCAGGCGAGAGAAATGCAACAATTATCATCACCATGCGCTACGACAATAACTGACCTTAACGATGTAGTATTGACCCGATGACGGCAGGAGCATAGACTCGACGCGCCAGCGAACGCACAGGCGACACGATTGTGAAAGCCCCAACCATGAAAACCACCCGGATCCCAAACTTCATGGCCGGCGTCCTAAGCCTGACCTGCTGTGGTTTTCTGTCTGGGAACGCCGCGCTCGCCCCATGAGAATCGGGTCAGGTCTATGGGGAGATGTGGCTTAGATCCCTGTTGATCGAGTTGGGTCTGGATGGCGGGCATAACGAGCGGAGGCAAACGTGCTTTCTCCCAAAAGACTTCAGATACTTTTTCCCCTTTTCAGCGTGATCATCCTTGCAGGCTGTGGGGAATTAGCGATACAAGATACGACGAGTCTGTTTTTCCCCAGCTTCCGAAAGTCTGAAGTCGTCGGTTTTGTGGCGGGACTAGGAACGACCTTTGCCGCCCTGCCGGATTTGATCGCGATGCTCAAGCGGAGGTCAAGCAAAGGGATGAATCCGAGGATGGCCGCTATTATGGGCGTCTTCCAAATCGTTTGGGTTTACTATGGGTTACTGATCCTTTCACGACCCGTCGTCATGTGGAATATCATCGCGGTGGCGACAAATTTTTTCAGTGTGGGCGCATATTTCTATTACGCCAGCCGCGAGCGCTAACATGCACGAGCCTCTGTCTCCTGTTGGAAAGTGAACAAATAATGGTTGCGTATCTCGACAATACGTGCCGATCCGGATGGTTACGGCCATTGGCTGCAATAGCCGTCCTGCTCAGCTTGACTGGCTGTATGAACTTCGGGGCCCTGACGCTCGATCGTGACCGACTGGACTTCACACAGGCCGTGGCCAATTCCTGGAAGCAACAGACCTTGCTCAATATCGTCAAGCTACGCTATGCAGACACGCCGATTTTCGTCGATGTTGGTCAGATCGTCAGCGGCTACCAGTTGGTCAGTACCGTCCAGGCCGGCGCGAACGTATCCCCCTGGGGCACCTTCAGCAACTGGTTCAGCTTCGGCGCACAGGGCCAGTACACGGATCGGCCCACCATCACCTACGTGCCCCTGACCGGATCTCAATTCATCCGCACCCTGATGACTCCCATTCCGCCGATCCGACTGTTCGAGTTGATCGAGGCCGGGTATCCGATTGATTTGTTGCTCAACGTGTGCGTACAGAGCATCAATGCGCTCTCGAACGCCAAAAGTGGAGGACGAGCGCGACCGGCGGACCCGGAATTCGCCAAGCTGCTCAAGTCCCTGCGACAGATCCAGGAATCCGGCGCCGTCGGAATACGCGCCGAGCCCGAACAAGACAAGAAAGGTGGAGGCCTCGTCCTGTCTTTCCCCCTCAAACCCATCCCTCCGGAAATCCAGGCTGAGCGGGCCACCATCAAACGCCTGCTCGGGTTGAATCCAGAGACGACGGAATTTAAGATCGTCTACGGGACGATGCGCGAGCGGGATGACATCGTAGCCATACAGACACGTTCGGGAATGCAGATCCTCCGAGAACTTTCATCGCATGTCCAGATTCCTGAAGAGCAGCAGAAGGAGCAGCGCGTGTTTCCGCAGGCGATGGTCCCGCCCGATGGGCAGGATGCTCCCCCGCCGCTGATTCGGATTATGAGCGGAACGTCCAAGCCGGCTGAAGCCTTCGCGCTTATTCGATACAACGACTTGTGGTTTTGGATCGATAACCGTGATCTTCACTCCAAAGGTACGTTCACCTTCCTCCTCATCTTGATGACCCTGGCTGACATAGGCGAGAAGGCCCCGTCGCCGATCATGACAATCCAGGCCAATTGAATCATGATCGCACACAGAATCACATTCAGAAACTTCCTACGAATCACGCCGTGTTAATTGGAATAAGGGACAGGCCCTCCTGCCTGCACCTACCAGCACAGAGGACATCACGCCCACGGTATTCGCGGTGCTGTTCATCGGTGGCCTGATCGCCGGCTGGCTGCGCTACGGCTTGCCGGTCACGGCCTGCCAGCTCGCGGTGGCCGTACTCTACATGCTGGCCCTTTTCTATTTCAAAGGCTGAAGACCGAAGGCTGAAGTATTCGGAACTTCGAACTTCACGTCGCGCCTGTCTCGCTCGTCTCGCGTGCAAAAACAGTTTTCCACAGCCTGCTAGTGACCCAACCCGGCCGCGGAGCGGTCGGCGAGCACGATGGCTTGCTCACGGTGAACCAGTCCCGCCGGAATCGACAGGTCTCCGTCGCGCAGGCGGGCGAGCATTCCAGCCTTCTCGCTCCCGGTTACCAACCATAGAATGCATCGTGAACGATTGAGGATGGGATAGGTCAATGTCATCCGGCGCCTTCCCTGATAAAGTCCGGTCAGCGCCACATCCGCTTCTGCCACCTTGAGCACCGGATCTCCCGGGATGAGCGACGCCGTATGGCCGTCAGACCCAAGCCCGAGGTGAGCCAGGTCGAGCACCGGCGGCGATCCGGCGATCTCTTGGAGTTTCGCGGCGTATTGTGCGGCGGCAGCTTCCAGATCGGCGGCTTCCACCGGCATGGCATAAATGTGATCCATCGGCAGCGGCGCACGCGTAAGCAGGCTGTCGCGCAGCTGCGTAAGGTTGCGATCCGGGTGCCCGGCCGGGGCCACTCGTTCGTCCACTTGCACCACATGCACCTTCTCCCACGGCATGTCCTGATTTGAGAGTGCGCGCAACATCATCCAGGGAGTGCGGCCACCGCTCACGGCCATGATAAAGCGTCCGCGCGCGGCCACGCCTGATCGAGCCTTCTCGGCAATCATCGAAGCTGCCGCTCGGGCAACTGAATCGGCGTCGGCCAGCACGTCAATCTTCATGAGGTGCCGTCATTGTTAGAGCGTCTCTTGCGTCATGACTTCTTGATCGGTTTATCCACGACCGGATAGACGCCGGTCAGGCGCGCGATCAGAATGGCGACATACATCACGCCTGCGATCATCTCCAGGATTGTCAGGAAGCGGGATTGAACCAACGCAGGAGTAATGTCGCCGAATCCAGCAGTCGTGAGCGCCACGAAGCTGAAATAGATCAGTTCCGCCATGTCGAGAGCCTTTGGCGTTCCCCCGAACGCATAGGCGCCAGGGTAGAAGTACTGTGTCACGCCGTGCAGGTTTGCCCATAAGAAGGCGACCAGTATGTATGCGGCCACGGCGCCGTACAGCTTGTCTGCGGTCATAAAGTCCCGCCGGAGCACATAATGCAGAAGATTGGCGAGGATGAATACGTAGAAAACGGCGTTGAAGCCCCAGGTCAAGACGAGGTGCCCGGGCAGGCCAGACTCCAGCGCCAGGAATCGAAAGACAATCGCCGGCAGAACCAGGATCACAGCAATGACAAACATTAACCGCGAGCGCCCCATCGTCGCAACCGCGGTCAAGAGAATGGTGACGTTGACGACAAACAGTATCACAGGGCCGTGAGTGGTCTCGGCTCAGGAACGGCAGCGCGACAAGCAGAGCGAGCTCCGCCAGAAACAGGAAGAAGCAGCGCTGCTCGGGTATATGCGCCAGGCGCTCGTTCAGCGTTTCGTTCGGCATGACACAGGTTCCTTGTCCCGTTCAGGTTCCACGTATGATTTCAGCCGGCAGCGCCTGGGCCAAGCGCAACTCACGAAGCAGGGCGCGCCGTTTGGCTTTGTGCGACTGCATCCGTCGCAGGATATCGTCCAGCACACGGACCGCGCTGAGCACATGCGGCCCCTTGTTCAGCATCACGCACTCGGCACGTTGCCCCATCGCGGCGTCCGTAATCTCGGCGCGGGATGGCAGCCCGCTCTTGGCAAGGGTTTCCAGGACTTGTGTGGCCCAGATCACGGGGACATGGGCGGCCTCTGAGATCCAGAGGATCTCCTCTTGGACCTCTGCCAGGCGCTCGAATCCGCACTCGACGGCCAGGTCGCCTCGCGCGATCATCACGCCACAGCACGGACTCCGCATGGCTGTCAGCAGCATCTCCGGTAAGTGCTCGAAGCCGCGCCGCGTTTCGATCTTCAGCACGATGGCAGGCTGCCGCTTTCCGAGGCGTCCCAGATGCTGCTGAAGCAACTCCACATCCTGGGCACTGTTCGCAAAGGACAACTCGACGACGTCGGCATGCTCGGCGACGAAGGACAGATCCTCCAGGTCCTGAGGCGTCAGGGCCGCCAGCCGAAGGTCGCTCTCGGGCAGGTTGATTCCCTTGTCGCTCCGGAGCGTTTCGCCGTCTACGCGTGCGCGGGTGATCCGGACGCGCACCTCTGTGCGTTCCACCTGCTCGATCACGCCCCCGATCTTGCCATCATCGAACCAAATTGATTCCCCCGACCGGACGTCATCGAACACCTCCGGGATGGTGCAGCCAATCGAGGCGGGGGTCAGGACCTCTCCCACACTGTCGCGGGTGGCAGGGCGGCCGGGTTTGAGGTCTCGCTGCAGGATGAGCAGGTCCCCCTGCCGGAGACAGATGGCATTCTCGCTGGGGGGTAGTTCGCCGATGACTGACTCGCGGTCATCCCGATCCCTTGTCCGGAGCCCGCGACGCAGAACCGTGCCGGGGACGACATACGTCGTCTGCGTGGCCTCCGCCCAGCACCCGCGGTCGGTCACGTCCACGATGGCGAAGGTCCGTTTGGCGCCCCGGGCGTCGGTGAGTTTCACCCGTTCCCCAGGGCGCAGGTGGGCCAGCCACGTCGCTTCGACGGGAAGGCACGCCGCCGCCGGCGTAGGGGGCGCGTGTGGAGACGAGGTCGGGGTCAACCACACCCGCGCGGGAGCGGTGACCCGTCCGAAGATATCGCGGCAGGGGCGAATACGGACCACCGCCGGACCAGGCTCGAGCGGCCCGGTGCGCAGCTTAGGCCCGGCTAGGTCCATCGCAATTCTGCAGGACCGCCCCAGCTTCTGTTCGGCCCGTCTCAGGTGCGCGATCATCCGCACCCACGCCGCCGCCTCATCATGGGCACAATTGATGCGCATACAGTCCATACCTTGCTGAAGTAAGTGCTGGACGAGCAGGTACTCGTCCGCGGCCTCGCTCGGCATGGTGACCATGATGCGGACCCCGCGCTGGGATGGTGCGGCGCCCAACAAGGCGTTGGTGTGTTCGGCCAGTAGCCGTTGCCCGCTTGCGAAATCGAGCACGGCTGCCTCCGTCGGTGGCGGCTGCCACGATCGCTGGGCCAGGCGATGCAGGACGTCCAGCACGGCGTCGACCGTGGCCAGGACGTGCGATTCGGTTCGCCCGAGAGAGGACAGTCCCATTTCAGCCAACCGGTGCTGCAAGGGGCGGAGGTCGCGTCGACGGAGCGCCAGGTAATGCAGGAGATTCCTGGCGCTTGCTTGATAGTGTGGATGAACGTGACTCAGGCGGGTTGTTGATGTGATCGTCTCGGCGATCATCTCCGCCCTGATAGCCGCGAGTTCATTGAGGATACCTTCGATGCTTGCGTCCTTCAGGGAAGTGCGGTGATCAGTGTTGTCCGCTGTCACAGGTTCCCCTCCAGTAGACGAACTGTTAGGAGTCTGTCCGAGTATTGCCATTCTACTGCGGCAAACGATCTGCAAGCCTCTGCGTCGTTCTCGGCCCGAAAAAATCCTCAACGTATTCCAGCGAATACGCCTCCGGTTTTTTCGCGCCTGCGGCCTCGCATCTACCAGCAGCTCCTTTGCCTCGCAACGAAGGATAACTCGGACAGACTCCTAGCCCGCATTATTCATGAGCGTCTGCTGCGATTGCGGATGCCTGACTCGGGCGAGACGGGCGAGACGGGCGAGGAAAGGCGCGACTTGAAATTCGGGATGCGGGATCTCTCGTATATCGTATCGTGCATCCCCTCTCGCCCATCCATTTTTTGTTCGCACCCGGTCGGATTGCCTCTTACAGCACAGACGAGACCCAGCTACCAGCCGGAATTGCCAGCAACGGACAGCCACACTGCCGGAGCACTTGTTCGCTAGTACTGCCTCGCAGAGCGTCGAGAAAGCCTTGTCGCCCCTCGGTGGACATGACGATGAGATCGGCCTCCATTCCGCGAGCGGTCTGCAGAATCACCTGTGTGATGTCGCCCTTCTGCGATATCTTCGTCCACTCCCATCCCGGCAACTCGGGACAGTTGACCTCGGGCATCTCGCTACCGTCACCTACATAAAGGATGGTGAACTGACCGGTGGGACAGTTGAGCCGTTGCGCGATCCGGACAGCGGCCTGGATCGCGGGCTGTGCCTTCGGAACCGGCGCGACAGGGATCAAGATGTTCTTGAGCGACACGGAGCCGTCCTTCAACGACACAAACCCTTCCACGCCTGCGGGGATAAAGAGCGTCATCTGACGCGATTCCCTGGCCACAGGTTTGGCGACGGATTTCTCCAGCCATAGGACTTGTCCTTTGTCCTGTTGCGTGGCGAGGACAATCAAGTCGCAGGGATGGTGTTCAAGAAACCCCAGCACCGCTTTCACCGGATCCTTGTCCTGAGCAACGACTTTCTTGACCTGAATGCCCAGCTCCGCAGTTGCAGACTTGGGGCTGTCTTTCGGCAGGATTCCCCATCGCTCAAGTGTCTGCCTCACGCCGGGAAACTCGGTCCAATCCTCCTTCCGGTCGGACGACACGTGGAAAATAGTGAGCGTAGCCTTGGCGACCAACGCGACTTTCAGCGCGTGGGCAAAGGCGGTTTCGCTGGCTGGGCTAAAGTCGGAAGGATGAAACACGTGCTGCAGAATCGGCAGGCTCAGAGGCGTCTTGCTCATGAAGCTCCTCCAGTTCGGTTGGGCTATATCTAGCACAAGTACGATTGGTAAGTCATGAATCCGGCCGGAGCCACCAGCGGCTCCTCTGGATCAACGGGAGTCAGGGAGGCAGCCACCAGATCTCAAAACCGATAGGTGGTCCCCACGGATACGTTCGTATTGAGCACGATCTCAGGTGTTGAAACTCCGGCGTAAAAAATGAGCCGGCGGTCTTTATGGAAGATGGTTTGTCGAAATGCAAGGACAAGATATGCCTCGGCTCCAGGCCCACTGGTGATCGTTCCCGTCGCATCTGCGGCTCGCTTGCAGCCAAGAATCGCGCTCGGCGTGGAATAGCGGCCTTGATGCCTTCGCTAGACCCAGTTCTCAACGCGTAGCCCTGGGACGCGGCGAAATTCTCTCGCATTGTTCGTCACGAGACGCACCGCGAGGCTGAGCGCGTGAGCGGCAATTAAGAGATCCATCGATCCGATCGGCGTCCCCTTCTGTTCAAGCGTTGCGCGGAGTCGTCCATAGGCGGCGGCTGCATCTCGGTCGAAGGATGCCACTTCGAGTGGAGAGAGAAACTGGGCGAGGGCGACACGATTCTTCACGGCATGCCGGCTCTTACTCACGCCATAATCAAGTTCCGCTACGGTGATGCTGGAGATGCCGATGTCACCGACCGGATGCGAGAAGAACCGTTCGAGCACGGAAGGAGGGTGCTGCTTGATAAGGTAGATGCAGATATCGGTATCCAGCATCAACTTCATGCGAAAGGCCGCTTCCGCTTTTGAACGGCAGGTTGCCCACGCCCCTCCGCCATGAAGTCTGCCGTGAACTTCTTCAGACTATCCATGAGCGGCGCCCACGAGAGTTTTTTCGGACGAATGACCAGGGTATTGCCGCGTTGCTGAATCTCGACTTCGTCGCCGTCCAGCTGGAACTCCCGCGGAATTCGGACAGCTTGACTATTCCCGCTCATAAAGAGTCGTGTTTTCTTTGTGGCCATGAGGGCGCCCTCCTCTATATCTTATGTATATACGCGATGATATACTGGTCTGCAGAATGAGTCAATCGATCGTCCGGTGATCGATACTCGCCTCAAACCGGGATGCAGGTCTTGCAATCACGCATCTGATCACGTACCGCTGGTGACCCTCCCATCTCATCGAATCGGCCGCCCACCAAGCGGGCCGCCTCTCCGCGCGTCGTTGATATCATGGTTGCTGCCGTCTGTCGGTCTATAGTTTGCTGGAGTGTTGAGAGTGCAGCAGGCTGCGGGAAAACTCCGTTGGTTTGGCTGTTCTATCTGGTTTATCTGGTTAGTTTCGTTCAACCAAATAAACGAGACCGACCACGCAGACAAGACAGGCTGGCGGACTTTATAGGGGCATGGTTGACTGGCCTTCACCGACGGTCTGCGGAGCCATGCCCGGATAGCCGGCTCACACTGTCTCCGCGCTTTGTCCCTGCCTCTGCTTCCATTCAGCGTGATGTTCCCGGATGATCCGCAAGATCGCGGGACCGTCTTCGACACACAGGGGTATGGCGAGATCCTCCGGGCGCACAAGCGGGAAGTCCGGTCGGAGCATATAGGTCCGGCTCCAGGTGACGAGGTCTGCATACATCTTTCCAGC
The DNA here is from genome assembly GCA_963821465.1 of uncultured Nitrospiraceae bacterium. Lineage (GTDB taxonomy): Bacteria > Nitrospirota > Nitrospiria > Nitrospirales > Nitrospiraceae > Palsa-1315. The sequence continues at coordinate 314,139 of CAWGDV010000001.1, forward strand.
CAGAATCAGCGGTGTGTTGTGTAGCTTCTGCACTTGGAGCAATTGCCAGATCATCATGGCTTCCAATACCGTGCCGATCCCGCCGGGGACCACCACAAATGCGTCGGAGACCAGCACGAAATGGTGCAGGCGCGTAAAGAACGTGCGGTGCTCGTACGCTTGAGACACAAATGCATTCACGTCCTGCTCGAAGGGAAGCTCCACACGGATCCCCGTCGAACGTGTGCTGCTTTCCGGATCGGCAAGGTGGGCTCCCTCGTTGGCCGCCTCCATCAATCCTGGCCCGCCACCCGTGACGATGTCGCAATCCAGTCGGGTGAGTTCCGCCGCCAGATCCCGCACTGCCAGATAGACCCAATGATCTTTGGGAACCCGAGCGGACCCGAAGATGGTCACACGATACCGCTCCCGCACGGTAGGCCTCAACCTCGTGAGGTTGTTGACCGCCTCCCACAAGCTCAAGATGGACGCAGACACCACCTCTATCACTTTCTTTTCGTCACCGAGACTGACGAGATCCCCTGCTTTCGAACCAGGCGCATCAGATTGATTCATAGGGGACGCCTCACAAGAGTTTCAGTTGGAAGTTGACCAGCTGCTGATCCTGATCCAGCGGTCACGACGGATCAGGTTGTTTCGTGAAGACACAATGCTCGCACAGGGCCGTCAGTTTGCCGAGTGTGTCTGGCGTGATGCCGGCATGGTCATGTCAAGGCCTGATTGATGGCTGCCTCCAGCTTGTCCAGCCCCGCCCGTACGTCTTGGCCCAAATGGATTCGCAGGACCCGACGCCCCCGTTCTGCCAGGGCCTGAAAATCACCGCGGGCCTGCGCCGCCTTCACGATGCCGAACGTGTACTTCTGACCTGGAATCGGTATATCTGCGGCGTCGTCGCAGGTGATCTGCAGAAACACGCCCCTGTTCGGTCCCCCCTTGTACGCCTGCCCGGTCGAGTGGAGGAAGCGCGGACCGAAGCCAAGAGAGGTCGCAACCAGCTTGTTGTCCCTCACGGCATGTCGCATAATTTGTAAGGCGCGTGTGTGGGCCTCATTCATTTCAATGTAGGCCAACAGGGCGAAGTAATCGCCGGCCTTGATCCGGTTGAGGTGGGCCTTGAGATAGGCCGAGATCGACGGACTATTCCCCAGCGCTGTTCCGAGCGCCGTCGCATTCTTGTCGTCTGTGAAGAGCTTGAGACCGCCTTCCTCGAAGAACGGTGACTCCGGTGGAAGCTTGCCTGTCTGCTCGTAGTCTGCGGTCAGTCTCCGTGTAGCTACCTTGCTGGCCTCCACGTCAGGCTGGTCAAACGGGTGAATGCCGATGACGGACCCCGCCACGGCGGTCGCGATCTCCCAGCGGAAGAACTCCTCGCCGAGATCATAGATTTCATCTACGGCAATGCGCACGACCGGATGGCCGGCACGCTCGAGCGCCTCGACAGCCGCGTCCTGTGCCGGATCGGGCGCCGTCGCAAGCCGCACATAGACGAACAGGCGGTCGTTGCCGTACGTGGGCGGTGCGGCGAGCGATTCACAATCCACAGGAATGATTCCTTTTCCCGCTTTGCCGGTCGATTCCGCGATCAACTGTTCGAGCCAGGCGCCCAGGTCGCCGATTCCGGGGGACGTGATCAATGTCAGCTTATTGCGGCCTTGGTCATGCGCCGTGCCGAGGATGAGGCCAAGCACGACGCCGGGATTTTCTTCGACGGGGACGGACGGCATACAGGCCTGCACCATCTCCTCGGCCCGATCGAGAAACTTGGGCACGTCGACGCCCATGATGGCGGCAGGAACCAGACCGAAATCGGAGAGGACCGAGTACCGCCCGCCGATACTCGGCAGGCCAAAGAATATACGGCGGAAGCCGTTGCTCTCAGCCACCTTCTGCATCTTCGATCCGGGATCGGTGATGGCAATGAACCGGTTCCCTGCTTCCTTTTCGCCGACAACTTCCGTCAGCCGCTCGAAGAAATACTGCTTGAAGATATTCGGCTCCAGTGTGCTGCCAGACTTGCTCGAGACGATGAAGAGCGTCTTCGCTAGATCCACCTTGTTCTCGAAGGCCTTCACGTGAGCCGGATCAGTCGAATCCAAGACGTGAAGTTCAGGATAGCCGGCGATCTTCCCGAAGGTCATTGTCATGACTTCCGGACCCATGCTTGACCCGCCCATCCCGAGCAGCAGGGCGTGCGAGAATCCCCCGGTCTTCGCCTTTTCCGAGATCGCCTTCAAGCGATCGATGTGGGCCAACTGACCGTTCGTGACTCCGAGCCAGCCGAGCCATTGACCTTCGTCGGCTCCTGTCCACAGCGAGGCATCATGCGCCCACAGCTTTCGAACCTTGGCCTGCGCGCGCCATTCATCTAACGAGGCCTTCAGTCCCGCGGCGAGGGAGTCGGGCAACTTGTACGTCTGGCGATTGATCTTGCCTGACCCGATGTCTTTGCCCTGTTGGCCGACCGCGCTGAGCAGCTTGTCGAAGGCATCGGAGAACAATTGCACCCCTTGCGCCAGGAGCTTGTCAGTAACGTCCTTCATCGAAATGCCGGTCCCGGCCAGCGTGGCCATCGTGTCGAATGCGCCATCCACGTCCTCGGTCAGGCTGGCGCGAGGCCGCCCGTGATCGCGAAAAGCCTCCAGCGTCGCCGGCGGAATCGTGTTCACGGTGGCAGGGCCGATGAGTTCCTCGACATAAATCACGTCGCGATAATTGGGATCCTTCGTGCCGGTACTGGCCCACAGGAGGCGCTGGGTTTGTGCGCCCCGGTCCGCCAGTGCCTGCCACCGTTGGCTGCCGAAGAGTTCGCGATACCGCTGGTAGGTCAGCTTCGCATTGGCGATCGCCACTTTGCCCGTCAGGCTACGAAGGAGCGCCTGTTCTTTGGCATTCGTCACGGTCTTCAAGCGAGCAGAGATGAGCCCGTCTATCGCCGAGTCGATGCGGCTGATAAAGAAACTGGCCACGCTGGCGATGCGGCTGAGATCGCCGTTGCCCGCAGCGAATGTCTCAAGCCCGGCGAGATACGCCTCAACCACCCGTTCGTAGAACGCCTGCGAAAAGAGCAACGTCACGTTGACGTTGATGCCTTCACCGATCAATTGTCGGATAGCGGGAATGCCTTCCTCTGTCGCGGGGACTTTAATCATCAGGTTCGGCCGCGCGACCCCGTTCCACAAGGAATGGGCCTCCTCGATTGTTCCTCGCGTATCCCGCGCGAGCTTCGGCGACACTTCCAGGCTCACGTAGCCATCGCGCTTCTTCGATTGGTCGTACAGCGGCCTCAGGAGATCGGCGGCCTCCTGAATATCGCGAACGGCTATCCGTTCATACAACGTCTTGGCGTCCAGCTTTCGTGACTCCGGGGCCGTCAGCACATCCTTATAATCCGTGCTTCCAGCAACGGCCTTCTCAAAGATGGACGGGTTCGACGTGACCCCTCGCACATCATCATCGTCGATCATTCTTTGCAGCTCGCCGCTGGTGATCACACTGCGGCGAATATAGTCCAACCACACCGACTGCCCGTATTTCTGCAGCGCGTTCAACGGATTCTCCAGGACAATCACTTTTGTGAGTCGTCTGAGATGCCGGTCATCGCCGCTGAACTTTGCTCCCAGGAAGGCACGAACCAGCTCTCGCGCCGTCTCCACGCCGATCACGCGCCCGCCCAGCACCAATACATTCATGTCGTCATGTTCCACGCCCTGGTGAGCAGAATAAGTATCGTGACAGAGTCCCGCACGAATGCCGGGGACTTTGTTGGCGGCTATCGATGCGCCCACGCCGCTGCCGCAGACCATGATGCCCCGATCGGCTTTTCCGCGACGCAGGGCGATGCCGACTGCCTCGGCATAGTCGGGGTAGTCAACCGGAGCCGTACTGTGCGTTCCCAGGTCCAGCACGTCATGCTGCAGGACCCCGAGATAGGCTCTCAGGGCCTCCTTCATTTCAAAACCGGCGTGATCGGACCCGATGGCGACGCGCATCGACTACCTCGCTTGGCTCAGTTGCTGTCTGGCGGCTTCGATCACACGCTCCTTGGTGAAGCCGAACTCCTTCTGCAATACTTTCAGTGGAGCCGACGCCCCAAATGTCGTCATGCCGACGATGGCGCCCGTAGGGCCGACGTAGTGCGCCCACCCGAAAGTCGAGGCCTGTTCAACCGCGACGCGAGCCGTCACCGTCGGCGGCAGCACCTGGTCGCGATAGGCTTGCTCCTGCTGCTCGAACAGTTCCCACGAGGGCATACTCACGATCCGAGCCTTCATTCCTTCGGACTTGAGCTGTTCGTAGGCTGCGACACAGAGCGAGACTTCACTGCCGGTTCCGATGAGAATCACATCGGGCTTGCCGCCGGCGGCATCGGCCAGGATATAGGCTCCCTGCGCCAAACCGGCCGCGGAGCGCATATTTCGTGCGATCCAGCGTCGGCACATCTTGCCGCGTGAGCATGAGCGCCACCGGCTCGTGATGCAGATTCATGATCACGCGCCAGGCTGCCACGACCTCATTCGCATCGGCCGGCCGTAGGACAATCAGTCCGGGCATCGCGCGCAACGAGGCGAGATGTTCGACCGGCTGATGGGTCGGCCCGTCTTCTCCCACGGCAATCGAGTCGTGCGTGAAAATATGAATGACCGGCAATTCCATGAGTGCGCCGAGCCGGATCCCGCCTCTGGCATAATCACTGAAAATCAGGAATCCGGAACCATAGGCCCGGACCTTCACCAAGGCCATCCCGTTCAGGATCGCCGCCATCGCGTGCTCGCGGATCCCGAAGTGAAGATTGCGGCCGCCGGGAGTCTCGGCAGAGACATCGCCCGCCCCTTCAAACGTCAACCGCGTTTTGACCGAAGGGGCCAGATCCGCCGACCCGCCCATCAACCAGGGCACGCGCTTTCCCAGCGCGTTCAACACCTGCCCGGACGAGACCCGCGTGGCCAGGCCCTTGGCGTCGGCCGGGAAGGCAGGCAGGTCCTTGTCCCATCCGTCGGGCAACTGCCGGTGTTGCATCCGGTACAATTCATCGGCCAGCTCCGGGTACTTGGCCTTGTACTCTTTGATGCGCGTGAACCAGGCGTCGCGGAACGCCTTGCCTTGAGCGCCGACCCCTTGCCGGAAATGCTCATAGACGCCGTCGGGAATATGGAATTTGACGTCCTCCGGCCATCCGTAATTTCTCTTGGTCTGTCGGATTTCCTCTTCGCCGAGCGGCTCTCCGTGAGCCGCCGAGGTGTCTTGTTTGTTGGGGGCCCCGTACGCGATGTGGCTATCCACGATGATCAGCGTGGGACGATCTGTCGTCTTCTGGAAAGTTCGGAACGCCCGATCGAGCATCATGAGGTCGTTGGCGTCACCGACGCGGGTGACGTTCCAGCCATAGGCGATGAACCTGGTTGCGACATCGTCCGAGAAAGCCAGCGCGGTGTTGCCCTCGATCGTGATGTGATTGTTGTCGTAAATCCAGCACAGGTTCGAGATACCCAGGTGTCCGGCCATCGAGGCGGCCTCGTGAGAGATCCCCTCCATCATGTCACCGTCCCCGCACAAGGCATAGACGTTAAAATTGATCATGTCGTCGAAGCCGGGCCGATTGAAATGCTCAGCCATCCAGCGGCCCGCCAAGGCCATGCCCACGCTGTTCGAAATCCCCTGCCCGAGCGGTCCGGTTGTGGTTTCGACTCCGGAGGTCCACCGGTACTCCGGATGACCGGGGCAGCGGCTCCCCAATTGACGAAACCGCTTGATGGCGTCCAACGGCACCGACAGTTCGCCGAGGGTCTCGTAATCTTTGCTCACGGCCTTCACCCCGGTGAGATGAAGCAGGGAGTACAGCAGCATCGAGGCGTGGCCGATGGACAGGACAAAACGGTCGCGATTGGGCCAGATCGGGTCTTGCGGATCGAAACGGAGAAATCGCTGCCACAGGCAATAGGCCACGGGGGCCAAGGCCATGGGCGTCCCGGGATGGCCTGAGTTGGCCTGCTGAACGGCATCCATAGACAACGTACGGATCGTGTTGATGCAGAGTTGATCGAGCTGTTCACGAGTCATCGTAAGCCTTTCAGATTATGTGTTGTTGGAGGCACGAGGTGTCAGCCCGGCAGGCGAAGCCGGCGGTAACGCCGAATCAACGCGTTGGTCGAGCTATCGTGCCGCAGATCGGGGTCCGTCCCGCTCGTCAATTCCGGTGTGATCCGTTTGGCCAGCACTTTGCCCAGCTCCACACCCCACTGGTCGAACGAGTTGATACGCCAGATCGTGCCCTGGACAAAAACCTTGTGCTCGTAGAGCGCGATCAACCTCCCGAACATCTCCGGCGTCAGTTGCTCGACCAGAATGGTATTCGTCGGGCGGTTGCCCGGAAACGTCCGGTGCGGCACCAGGGCGGGAGGCGCTCCTTCAGCCTCCACTTCCGCGGCAGTTTTACCAAAAGCCAGCGCCTCCGTCTGCGCGAACAGATTGGACGCCAGCAGATCGTGATGCTGCCCCAGGGGATTGAGCGACCGGCAGAAACCGATGAAGTCGCACGGGATCAACCGCGTGCCCTGATGGATCAACTGGTAGTACGCATGCTGGCCGTTGGTGCCAGGCTGTCCCCAAATGACCGGGCCCGTCTGGTAATTCACCACGTTTCCATCCCGGTCCACGCGCTTCCCGTTGCTCTCCATGTCGAGCTGCTGCAGATACGCGCTCAGCCGCCCGAGGTAATGGTCATAGGGCAGAATCGCCTGGGACTCGACACCGAAGAAATTTACGTACCAGAGTCCGATGAGCCCCAGCAGCACGGGCAGGTTCTTGTCGAACGGGGCGGTTCGGAAATGCTCGTCCATTGCATGGTACCCGGCCAGCATCTCGCGGAACCGTTCGGGCCCGATGGCGACCATCAGTGAGAGGCCGATAGCCGAGGGCAGTGAGTAGCGGCCTCCGACCCAGTCCCAGAATTCGAACATGTTGGCGGGATCGATTCCGAATTTCGCGACTTCGTCCGCGTTCGTGGAGACGGCCACGAAGTGGCGGGCCACCGCCTTGTCGTTCTTGAGCGCTTGCAGGCACCACGCACGCGCGGTCTGCGCGTTGGCGAGGGTCTCCTGCGTGGTGAAGGTCTTCGAGCAGACAATGAACAGCGTCTCCGCCGGATCGAGGTCCCGCGTCGACTCGGCGACATCGGTCGCATCAACGTTCGAGACGAAACGAACCGTCAGAGCGCGATCGCTGTAGGCCCGCAGCGCCTCGTAGGCCATGACTGGCCCCAGGTCCGAGCCCCCGATGCCGATGTTCACGACATTGCGAATGCGCTTACCGGTATGGCCTTTCCACTGGCCGCTGCGCACAAGGTGCGCGAAGCCGGCCATTTTCTCGATCACCGCGTGGACCTTCGGCACCACGTTGTCGCCGTCCACACTAATCGTGGCGCCGAATGGGGCGCGCAGCGCGACGTGGAGGACCGCGCGATTCTCCGTCACATTGAGCTTGTCGCCGCGGAACATCGCGTCGATCCCGGCTCGTAAGCCGGCGGCGTTCGCGAGGTCGAGCAGCAGACGCATCGTGTCATCCGTGAGGCGGTTTTTCGAATAGTCGAGATAGATCCCCTGCGCCTCGCACACCAGGCGCGCGCCGCGCCCAGGATCTTTCGCAAACAGATCCCGCATCTGCACGGCCTTGATCGCCTCGTAATGCTCACGAAGGGCGTTCCAGGCAACGCTTTGCGTGAGTGGAACTGCGCCGCTCGTCATCGCATCACCTCCTTAGCATTCCAACGGTTCACCATGTGGTCTCTTCTCCCGGACGACGTCGCGGCGCGCTCGCTCAGAACTGAACCGGCGCGTTCCATCGCTTGATCGCCGGAATGCCGCGGTAGTAGCTCAGGATGTTCATTGTGGCCGTATCAAGCAAAAAGCGTTGGCCTTCCGAAGGAGGGAGGCCCAGCCAGCGAGCCGCAAAGACTCTGAGCACGTGCCCGTGGGCGAACAATATGACATTGCCCTTGACGGCGCGCGCTTTCTCAATCACGCGATCGACCCGCGCGCCGATTTCTCCTGGCTGTTCTCCGCCTGGGCCGCCATCTCGAAAGAGCAGCCAGCCCGGGGCCGTCGCATGGATCTGGCCGGGCGTCAATCCTTCATAGTGCCCGTAGTTCCACTCCACCAGGTCAGGCTCGATGTGTGCCACGTCCCCGAAACCGGCCAGCCGGCAGGTATCCCGGGCTCGTTGCAAGGGACTCGTCAGGGCCAGCGCGAACGACTCCTTCGCCAGAATCGGCAGCAAGAGTCTCGCCACCTGTCGGCCGTTTTCTGTCAGCGGGATATCGGTGGTCCCGGTGTGTCGTCCGTTGAGACTCCACTCGGTTTCGCCGTGACGGACGAGAAATACTTGTTGCGCTGGAACAGCCATAGCAAGCCTACCGAATATGAGTACGCGTACTGCGCCGCTCGAGTGACAGAGAAGAGACGATCAGGCACGCGGTCATGACGCGGCCTCCACGCTTCCGACGGTCTGCGGACTGGGAAGCTCAGCCGAGCGGTTCGAGGTGGACGTTAGCGCTCGCAGCCATTCGAAGGCCGAGTCGGACAACATCTGCGGCGTGCAGCGCCAGCGCCAGTTGCCCTCGGCACGGCCGGGCACGTTCATCCGGGCTTCTCGACCCAGGTTGAGCACGTCCTGCAGCGGCGCGATCGCAAGCGCGGCAATCGACGACCAGGCCAGACTCATCAGCGCGGGAGCCGCCTCGCTGCTGTCGCCCCCGGAAAGCTCCAGGCAGCTCCAGAAGTTCTGCTGCTGTTGCTCTGTGCAGATCCTCGTACCACTCGCGAGTTGTGGGGTTGTCATGGGTGCCGCTGTACACTACGGTGTTTGTGACATAGTTGCTCGGCAGGTACGGATTGTCCGCATCGCCGTCGAAGGCGAACTGGAGGACTCGCGTCCCGGGCAAACGGAAGAGGTCGCGGAGAACGTGGACGTCCGGCGTGATCAGCCCCAAGTCCTCCGCGATGAACGGGAGCTCGTGCAGCTCTTTCTGGACGGCACTGAAGAACTCGGCCCCGGGCCCCGGTACCCAGCGGCCCGATTGGGCCGTCGGCGCGCCGGCCGGAACGTGCCAGGCTGCCGCGAACGCGCGGAAATGGTCCAGGCGAATGACATCCACGTGGGCGAGTAAGGCGCGCAAGCGGTCCACCCACCAACGGTAGCCGGTCCGGCGCAGCGCGTCCCAGTCGTAGACGGGGTTGCCCCAGAGCTGCCCCTCAGCACTGAAGTAGTCGGGGGGGACACCGGCGACAACACGCGGCCGGCCTTGCTCGTCCAGCAAGAACAGCTCAGGGTTCGCCCACACGTCACTCGAGTCCGGAGACACGAAGAACGGCAGGTCACCGATCAGCCGCACGCCCCGGGCATGCGCATGCTGCTTCAGGCGCGCCGCCTGGCGAAAGAGCAGGAACTGGGCGAGGCGGACCTGATCGATCTGGCTCGCCAACTCTTGTCGGACCTGGGCCAGCGCGCCCGGAGCGCGACGGATCAGCTCGGCCGGCCACGTGAGGTAGTGTGCCCCGCCGTACCTCTCCTTCAGCGCGCGAAACAGCGCGTAGTCCTCCAGCCAGCAGGCATGTTCCTGGCAGAACTGCGCATAAGCGGGCCGCAGATCCGGACGCGCGCCGGCAGTAAAGTTGGTCCAGGCCTTGTCGAGCAGCCGGCGCTTGAACAAGAAGACGGCGTCGTAGTCGACCGCGTCTGACGAAAACGACCGACCCTCGCAATCGCTCACTCGCAGCAGTCCGTCCTCGATCAGCCAGTCCGGGCTCATGAGGAGCCCATTCCCGGCGAACGACGACAGTGGTTGATACGGAGAATCGCCGTAGCCTATTGGTCCCACCGGCAGCGCTTGCCACCAGCTCTGCCCCGCGTCGTGGAGGAGGTCGATCCAGGCGAGCGCCGTTGCGCCCACATCGCCGATGCCGTAGGGCGAGGGCAGCGACGTGACGTGCATCAGCACGCCGGAGGCTCGGTAGTCTGACGGGAATGGGGGAAGGGTCACCGGTCACTCCTCAGTGAGTTGTTCACCATCTCCTGGGCTTCGCTCACGAGGGCCTTTAGGTGGCCCTCATTCTTAAAGCTCTCTGCATAGATCTTGTAGATGTTCTCGGTGCCGGAGGGCCTAGCCGCGAACCAGCCGTTGGCGGTGATGACTTTCAATCCGCCGATAGAGGCGTTGTTGCCCGGCGCCTTGGTCAATTTTGCGGTGATCTGATCGCCGGCGAGCGTCGATGCCGTGACGGCATCGGGCGACAACTTTCCCAGCCTTTCCTTCTGCTCGGGCGTGGCCGTCGCATCGATGCGCTGGTAGAGAGGATTTCCAAATTCAGTGGTCAGTTCGCGGTAATGTTCCCCCGGATCTTTGCCGGTTCGAGCAGTGATCTCGGCCGCGAGCAGGTTCATGATCGGGCCATCCTTGTCGGTCGTCCACACGGTGCCATCGTGACGGAGAAAGCTTGCGCCGGCACTCTCTTCACCGCCGAAGCAACACGAGCCATCGAACAGGCCTGGCACAAACCACTTAAAGCCGACCGGCACTTCGCACAGCCGGCGGCCGAGTTTGGCGACGACACGATCAATCATGCCGCTCGACACCAACGTCTTGCCGACGAACGCGTCGGTAGGCCACTGAGGTCGATGCGTGAGTAGATAGCGAATCGCCACGGCGAGATAGTGGTTGGGATTCATCAGCCCGGCGGACGGCGTGACGATCCCGTGGCGGTCCGAGTCCGGATCGTTGGCAAAGGCGAGGCGATAGCGATCTTTCAGGCCGACGAGGCTTGCCATCGCATAGGGGCTCGAGCAGTCCATCCGGATCTTGCCGTCGTGATCGACCGTCATGAAGGAAAAGGTCGGATCGACTTTCGGGTTCACGACGGTGATGTTCAGCTTATAGACCCTATTGATCGGCTCCCAGTAATGGACCGCGGCGCCGCCAAGCGGATCCACGCCCAGCACGAGGCCCGCCTCGCGGATGATTTCCATATCGATCACGTTCCGAAGGTCTTGAACATAGGGCAGGATGTAATCTTCCTGACGCGTGGTTGCCGCCTTGAACGCCTTCTCGAACGGCACGCGCTTGACGCCGGCGTTGCCTTCCCGCAGCAACGCATTCGCGCGATCCTGCATCCATTTCGTCACATCGGTATCGGCCGGTCCGCCGTTGGGCGGGTTGTACTTGATACCCCCGTCCTCCGGCGGGTTATGCGAGGGCGTGACAACGATTCCGTCGGCGAGATGCGCCTTCCGGCCGCGGTTGTAAGCCAGGATGGCTCGTGAGATGACAGGCGTGGGCGTCACCCCATCCTCCTGCTGGATGACAGTGTGCACGTCGTTTGCCGCAAGGACTTCGAGCGCCGTGCGCTGAGCCGGTCCGGACAACGCGTGCGTATCCTTGCCCATATAGAGCGGTCCGTCGGTGCCCTGCCCGCGCCGGTAGTCGCAAATGGCCTGCGTAATGGCGAGAATGTGCGCCTCGTTGAACGAGCCGCGGAACGACGATCCGCGATGCCCGCTCGTGCCGAAGGCGACCGACTGGTTTGGATCTCCCATGTCCGGCTTGCGCGCGTAATACTCCCCTTCGAGCTTGGCCAGATCCACCAACATCCCGATGGGAGCCGGCTTGCCTGCTAAGGGTGAAATCGCCATGAGTTTCCATCCTTCTCTGTGACAGATCGTCGTGGTGTTACGGCACCGGGCACGGCTTCACATTCCAAATGTCGGCTGCATACTCGGCAATGGTGCGGTCGCTGGAGAACTTCCCTGAGCCTGCGATATTCAAGATCGCTTTGCGTACCCATCCATCCGAGTCGTCGTACAGGTCGCACAGCTTCCGGTCGGCGTCGAGATAGGATGTGAGGTCCGCCAGGTGCATATAATGGTCTCCACCCGTCAGCAACGTGTGCCGCAGCGGTTCGAAAACGCCCGGTTCATACTGGCTGAAGTAGCCGGAGAAGATCAGGTCCAGCGCCGCGCGGGTCTCCGCTTCGTTGTCATAATGCCATTGCGGGCTGTACCAGCCCTTGCTGCCGGCCACCTGGTCCGCCGTGAGGCCGAACATGAAGAAGTTCTCTTCACCCGCCTCTTCTGCCATCTCGATGGTCGCGCCGTCGCGTGTCCCCAGCGTCAAGGCTCCGTTCATCATGAACTTCATGTTGCTCGTACCGCTGGCCTCGTACCCGGCCGTCGAAATCTGGTTGGAGACATCGGTGGCCGGAATCAGCCGCTCGGCAAGCGACACGCAGTATTCCGGCAGGAACACGACCTTGAGTCGTCCGCGGACGATCGGATCTCCGTCGATGGTGCCGGCCAGATTATTGATGAACTTGATGATGATCTTGGCCAAGTGGTAGGCCGGCGCCGCCTTGCCGGCAAAGAAAAATGTCCGTGGGACCATCTTGAGGTTCGGATTCTCCCGCAACCGGTTGTACAGCACGACGATGCGCAGCGCGTTGAGCAGTTGCCGCTTGTATTCATGGATGCGTTTCACCTGGCAATCGAAGATGCTGTCCGGATCGACCGTCTGCCCGGATGTCGTCTTGAGCCACTGGGCAAACTGCGATTTCGCCTCGCGCTTCGCCTTGCGGACCGCGTCGCGAAAGCCCTTGTCGCCGAGCCAGTTTCTTGAGCTTGCTCAGTTGGCTGAGATCAGTAATCCATCCGTCTCCGATGGCTTCGGTGATGGCGTGCGAGAGCGCGGGATTCGCCAGCAGCAACCACCGTCGAGGCGTCACGCCGTTGGTCTTGTTGTTGAACCGCTCGGGAAACATCTCGGCCAGGTCCTTGACCGTCATCGTACGCAGCAATCCTGAGTGAATGGCGGCCACGCCGTTCGTGCTATGCGATCCGACGATGGCGAGGTTGGCCATACGGACTTTACGCGTCGCGCCCTCCTCGATCAGACTCACGCTGGCGAGACGGCCTTCGTCGCCGCCGAAGCGGACGCGCGCCTGGTCAAGATGCCGGCGATTGATCTCGTGGATAATTTCCGAATGCCGAGGCACGAAGCGATCGAACCATTCAAGCGGCCATTTTTCCAATGCTTCGGGCAGCAGCGTATGGTTGGTATACGCCAGAGTCCGTTGTGTGAGATCCCAGGCTTGGTCCCAACCGAGATGCGCGTCGTCCAGCAGAATCCGCATCAGTTCGGGAACGGCCATCGTCGGGTGCGTGTCGTTCATCTGGATGGCCACTTTCTCGGGAAGGGTGTTCCAGTCGGGATTGCCGCGCCGGAAACGCCGCACGAGGTCGCCCAGCGAGCAGGCGACGAGGAAATACTCCTGCAAAAAGCGCAAACCTTGCCCCATGAACGTCGAGTCATCGGGATAGAGCACGCGCGTCAGCGATTCCGCGGTGAGCGTTTCTGCCAGCGCCCCCACAAAATCGCCTCGACTGAATTGCTGAAAATCAAAATAGTCCGGCGTACTCGCAGCCCACAGGCGGAGCGTGTTGATCGTCTTGCCTCCGTAGCCGATAACCGGCCGGTCGAATGGAATACCGAGCAGAGTGGAGGGCCGGCCGAAGATGGGACGGAGCGCACCTTCGCGCAGCTCGAAGGAACAATTCAGTTTTACTTCGACCGCTTCCTCCAGCCGTGCCACTTCCCAGGGATCGGGACGACGCAACCAATTATCCGGATTTTCACATTGCCAGCCATCCTTGATCGTTTGTTTGAAGATTCCGTATTCGTAACGGAGTCCATAACCCATCCCGGGAATCTGCATCGTCGCCATCGAATCAATGAAACAAGCAGCCAGTCTACCGAGCCCGCCGTTCCCCAATCCTGCGTCCGGCTCCCTTGCCTCTATTGCCAGCATTGTCAGCGGGTCAATGCCCTTCTTTCTCGCGGCTTCAAGCGTCAACGGGCGGAGCAAGGCATTGGTCACGTTATTGGCATACGATCTCCCGAGAAGAAATTCCATCGAAAGGTAATACACGCGCTTCGGGTTTTTCTCGGCATAGGTGTCCTGGGTCCGGATCCAGCGTTGTGAAATGATGTCGCGGATCGCGCGCGCTGCCGCTTCAAACTGCTCCTGCACATCGGCCTTCTTGACATCAACGACGTGGTCGAAAGTCAAATGCCGCTCGTAGAGCGCGTCATTCGTGCCGGAAAATTGGATAGGTCCAACTCCGTACTGTTGAAGAATTTCCTTAAAGTCCTCTTGTTTCATACAACCTCCGCGATGCGGTTCAAGGAAGCGGCTTCTTCGCCGACGTGGCTTCCTTATCCCGCTCCAATCATGTGGACAATGTCTTCTCTATCAGGACGACACGCTGTGCACTCATGGCTGGGTCCACATCAGCACCCTTAGCTGAGAAGAACGATTCTGATACACCCTCACATACTTCTGCCCGCCCTCTCCGAACCAGACAACAGGACTTCCGTCGGCTCACCGCTTATGCAGGCTGCTGAAAAAGTCCGCCAGCGCCAGCGCAGCATGCAATGATACTGCTGGAATCCTCCATGTTGGCGCCGATGGCAACAAAGCCGCAGGATGCTCAAAATGGCCGTCCAGCAAGGCCGCAGCGAGCGAAGAAGCGAGGCGTACGCTTCGGTACGTTGAGCCTCTGAGCGACGCGAGAACGAAGCTGGCGGACTTTTTCAGCGTCCTGCTAGACGTTGTCTCCCTCCGTCGTAGTCCTCTTCCTCGTTGCCGCTTTCACCTTACCCCATTGCCAGTCGGTGATTTCCGGCATGTCTTCGCCGTACTTGGCGATGTATTCTTTGTGCTCGATCAGCTTGTCGCGAATCGCCTGTTTGAAATAGGCGGCGCGGGACCCGAGTTGCGGCAGCCGATCGATCACGTCGGCGGCGAGGTGAAACCGGTCGAGATCGTTCATCACCACCATGTCGAACGGCGTGCTCGTCGTGCCTTCTTCCTTGTAGCCGCGCACGTGCATGCTCTTATGGTTCGTCCGCCGGTAGGTGAGCCGATGGATGAGCCAGGGGTAGCCGTGGAAGGCAAACACGATCGGCTTGTCCTTGGTGAACAGCGCATCGAAGTCCAGGTCGGACAGGCCATGCGGGTGCTCGCTCTGCGGCTGCAGCTTCATCAAATTGACGACGTTGATGACGCGGATCTTCAGCTCCGGGAGATGCTGACGAAACAGATCCACGGCTGCCAGCGTCTCCAGCGTCGGCACGTCTCCGCAACAGGCCATGACAACATCGGGCTCTCCCTCCTTGTCGTTGCTGGCCCATTCCCAGATTCCGATGCCCGCCGTGCAGTGTTTGATCGCCTGGTCCATCGTCAACCATTGCGGAGCAGGCTGCTTGCCCGCGACGATGACGTTCACATAATTACGGCTGCGCAGACAGTGATCGGTGACCGACAGCAGCGTGTTGGCATCCGGCGGCAGATAGACGCGCACGACATCCGCTTTCTTGTTCACGACGTGATCGATGAAGCCGGGATCTTGATGGCTGAATCCATTATGATCCTGCCGCCAGACGTGGGAGGACAACAGATAATTGAGCGAGGCAATCGGCCGCCGCCAGGGAATTTCGTTGCAGACCTTCAGCCACTTGGCATGCTGGTTGAACATCGAGTCGATGATGTGAATGAACGCCTCGTAGCAGGAAAAAAACCCGTGCCGGCCGCTCAAGAGATACCCTTCCAGCCACCCCTGGCACTGGTGCTCACTGAGCATTTCCATCACGCGTCCGTCAGGGGCCAAATGGTCATCGTATGGATAGCGATCCGCCATCCAGGTGCGGTTGGTGACCTCCAGCGCATCTTGCCAGCGGTTTGAGTTGTTCTCGTCCGGACTGAACAGACGGAAATTACGGCTCTCCATGTTCAGCTTCATCGTGTCGGCCAGGAACTTTCCCATGTGGCGGGTGGACTCGGCCTCAATGGCGCCGGGTGTCGTGACCTTGACGGCATAGTTGCGGAAGTCCGGCAGACGCAGGTCCCGGAGCAGGAGGCCGCCGTTGGCGTGCGGATTGGCGCTCATGCGGCGCTCGCCCTTCGGCGGAAGATCAGCGAGCTCGGGCATCAGCCGGCCGGTTTTGTCGAACAGCTCCTCCGGCTTGTAGCTCTTCATCCACTTTTCGAGAATTTTCACGTGCTCGGGCTTTTCGTGCATTTCACCCATCGGCACCTGGTGGCTGCGCCAGTAGTCCTCGCACCGTTTGCCGTCGATTTCCTTCGGGCAGGTCCACCCCTTGGGCGAACGGAGGATGATCATCGGCCAACGCGGCCGCTCCTTCACACCTTTCGTCCGCGCCTGGGTCTGGATGCTGCGGATTTCATCCATGCAGGTGTCGATAGTATCAGCCATGAGCTGGTGCATCTTGGCCGGATCACTGCCCTCGACAAAATGGGGCGTGTAGCCGTAGCCGCGGAAGAGCTGATCCAATTCTTCGTGGCTGATACGAGCCAACACGCAAGGATTGGCGATCTTGTACCCGTTCAGGTGCAGGATCGGCAGCACGGCTCCGTCGGTCGCCGGATTGAGGAACTTGTTGGAGTGCCAGGAGGTCGCCAATGGTCCGGTTTCCGCCTCGCCGTCGCCGACGACGCAGGCGACGATCAGGTCGGGATTGTCATACGCAGCCCCGTACGCGTGAGAGACCGCATACCCCAATTCGCCGCCTTCGTGTATTGAGCCGGGGGTCTCGGGCGCCACGTGGCTGGGAATGCCTCCGGGGAACGAGAACTGCTTGAACAGCCGCTGCATGCCCTCTTCGTCCTGTGCGATGTTCGGATAGACCTCCGAGTAGGTGCCTTCCATGTAGGTATTGGCGACGATGCCGGGACCGCCATGGCCCGGACCGATAATGTAGATCATGCTGAGGTCACGTGCCTTGATCGCTCGATTCAGATGGACATAGATGAAATTGAGACCCGGGGTGGTGCCCCAGTGACCCAGCAGCCTCGCCTTCACATGTTCCTTACTCAGCGGCTTCTTCAGCAGCGGGTTATCGTGCAGATAAATCTGTCCCACCGAAAGATAGTTCGCCGCCCTCCAGTAGGCATCGATCAATTTCAGTTCCTTCTGCGATATCGGATTTCCCATGACCTCTCCTTTCCCTCTGTTATAGTCGGCTCTGTTGACTTATGAATGTACGCTTCGCACGCACTGAACCGTCTCCCTGGCAATCCAGGTTTCTTCGTCCGCCGCGACCACGTAGGCCGCCAACCGCGATCCATCCACACTGATTTTTGCTGCGCGACCCGGCGCAAGCCCAATCGTCGCTCGGTTGAGATCACGGCTGAGTTCCAGGCTACACCATTCCATCTTCTGGCAAATCCGCTCCCGAATCTCCGGCGCGTTTTCTCCAATCCCGCCTCCGAAGACGATGGCATCGGCGCCGCCTAACACGGCAAGGTAGGAACCGAGATACTTGCGCACCCGATAGCAGAATAGATCAATGGCAAACTCCGCCCGTTTGTCCTGCTCCTGCTCCGCCACGCGGAGCAACTCCCGCATGTCGTTTGACCGACCTGAAAGCCCCAGGAGGCCCGACCGCTCGTTGAGCCACCGCTCGACTTCAGCTACTTCGACCTTCTCCCGGTCGGACAAGTAGCCGACAATGGAGGCATCCACATCGCCCGAGCGTGTCCCCATCACCAACCCCTCCAGCGGGGTGAACCCCATCGAGGTTTCGACCGACCGGCCTTGTGCGATAGCGGCGACGGAGCAACCATTGCCCAACTGCAGGGTGATCAGACGCACCTGTTCCAGTGGATTCCCCGTGTAGGCCGCGTACCCGTTTGCGAGCGAGGCATGCGCAATCCCGTGAAAACCATAGCGACGGATCCGATGCCGCTCGGCCAGCTCAACAGGGAGCGCATACTGCTTGGCGACTTTCGGCATGGTCTGGTGAAAGGCCGTGTCGAACACGGCCACCATCGGTAGCGTCGGGCCAAAAGCCGCCCGCGCTCCGCGGATCCCTGCGAGGCACGAGGGATTGTGCAGGGGCGCCAACTCGGACAGCGCGTCGATTCCGGCCTCAACCTGTTCGGTAATCATTGTGGACTTCACGAACTGATCTCCTCCGTGCACCACCCTATGCCCGACCGCTTCGATCTCGCCCAGAGAGCCGGCCAGTCGATCGAGCAGAACACGCAACGCATGCGCATGGTTCCGAATCTCCAACGTCGTCGTCGAACGGTGACCGTCCTGTCCTGTCACCTCAAAACTTGCGATTCCCCCGATGCCTTTGACAGCTCCTTGGAGCAACGCCGGCCGACTTGTCAGTCCGCCCCCCAGCTCTTCGACCACTTCCAGGAGACGAAATTTGATGGACGAACTCCCGCTGTTGATCACCAGAACCTGCATGTCAATGCTGAAGCCTCGCGGCAGGTGCCCGGAAGATATCAGTCATCGTGCCAGTCCGAGCGATGCGCCGGCTCACTCGCACCGGACGGCTCGCGCTCCAGCTTGTCGGTATAGCGGCCCACTGCCGCCTCGCTGTTGCACTTGGCCCGATGATGAAAGGCCTGTTGGGCCGCCTTCAAGTTTTCCTTTTGTCCGTGCCAGGCCTCCAGCGCCACGTCCTGCAGGGCGCGACCGTATGAAAAACTGATCGACCAGGGTTTCGGTCCGCCCAGGCGATTGATGGCATCGAGATGCGCGGTCGCCGTCACGCTCGGCTGTCCGCCGGACAAGAACACGATGCCGGGAACCGCCGCCGGCACATGACGGCGCAAGCAGCGCAACGTGGCCGTTGCGACCTCCTGCACGGAGGCCTGCTTGGGACACACTTTTCCGGCGATCACCATGCTGGGTTTCAGGAGCATGCCTTCCAGCCGGACGCACTGCTCGAAGAGCGCGTCGAAGACCGTATGGAGCACTGAACTCGTGACCTCCTCGCAGCGTTCGATGGTGTGAGCCCCGTCCATCAGAACCTCCGGCTCCACAATCGGCACGATATCTTGTTCCTGGCACAGGGCGGCATACCGGGCCAATGCATGGGCGTTGACGCTCACACACATTGGGCTGGGTAGCCTGTCGGTGATGCGAATGACCGCCCGCCACTTGGCGAATCGTGCGCCCATGGCCGCATATTCCTTCAGACGGTCCCGGAGCCCATCGAGTCCTTCGGTCATTTTTTCTTCCGGTGAACCGGTAAGCACCTTTGCGCCGGTATCCACTTTGATCCCCGGAATGATCCCTTGCTTGGACAACACCTCGGCCAACGATATGCCCGCGGCGTTCTTCTGGCGGATGGTTTCGTCATACATGATGACGCCGCTGATAAAAGCGGCAGCTCCCGGCGTCGTAAAAAACATTTCGCGATAGGTACGGCGGCTGTCCTCGGTGGAGGTAATCTTCAAGGCGTCGAAACGCTTGGTCAGCGTGGGAACTGTTTCATCTGCTGCCAGAATACCCTTGCCTTCGGCGACCAGCTCTCTTGCCGTCTGTTCCAGTTCTTGTCGTCCCATATGGATGCCTCCCCCAATTTCTGGATTCGTTACTACCTAGCCCACATTATTTATGACGGTTCGTCGCGAAATCGCTGAGCCCCGTCGCGAGACCGGCGCGTGGAGCCCGAAGGACCTGAGGCGTACTTGCGCAGTACGTTGAGGGTCCGAGGGGCGAGCCCGCCGGCCGAAGGCTTGTCGTAGCAGCGGATCGGCGATTGCAGCAGAAGTGTTCATGAATAATGCGGGCCAGGATGTAATTTCCCTTCCGCCCCTCTTATTTCCGGCAGATCCATCCCAAATAACTGTAAGAAACAAGGTACTGTATACAGCGCTCCAAAGTAGTTGCAACGGTAAAAGTAGTTGCAACGGTAAAATTTTTGTAAACTCTTCGTCCTGTCCAGAGCGCAAGGCAAAAGAGGTGCCATTATTACGTGATGGGAATGAGTGCGCTCTTTTGCTCAGAAACATAGATTTTTTTAAAATTCAGAGGGGGTAGGCTTCAGATGGAAGTGGGTCTGGTGGGGAGAGTCGCAACAGAAGCCTCAAGTGGAGTTGTCCCAATTCTCCTCATACGGGAAAGATTTATTTCTGTGTTCGCGCAATAAACGGGGTCTATCACTCCGCTCAGCTACCGAACAGGGCATCGATGCGAATGACGGAATCCAGCAAACTTGACGCACCTTGACTGCTGATGGTAGTTTCCGTCTCCTATTGGCACTGAGTCACCAGAACGACTCCACTTCGATGAACAAGTAGGTATAGCCGACATGCCCAGCCTTCAATCCGTCAAACGGAAGATCGACTCCGTTAAGAAAACCCAGAAAATCACGAAAGCCATGAAAATGGTCGCGGCGGCGAAACTCAAACGCACGCAGAACCGCATTCTCGCGGCACGGCCCTATGCCCTGAAGATGCGGGAGACGATCCGCAACCTCAGTCGGCGTGTCAATCGAGAGGCTCACCCGTTGCTCCGTAAACGGGAAGGCGCCCACCGTAACGTGATCGTGACGGTCGTGACGAGCGATCGCGGATTATGCGGGGCATTTAACGCGAATATTCTCCGCACGGCAGTCAATGCACTGAAGGAATTGGAGTCCCGCGGTGTGAAGGCTGAGGTGGCTGTGGTCGGTCGGAAAGGCCGCGACTTTTTTCGGCGACGCGACTGGAAGGTGCGTCGGGAAGTGGTGGACATCTTCGACAAATTGTCCTTCGAGCACGGGATGGTGATGGGAGAAGAATTCCCGGCCATCGTCGAATACATCAGAGGGGCGTATCGACGCGGTGTATATCATCTATAATGAGTTCAAATCCGCCATCCAGCAACGGGTGGTTGTCGAACAGCTCCTTCCATTCGACTGGATCGTTGAAATCACCGGTGTGAAGGATCTTGACCAAGCCACCGATGTCGTCCCCGGAGGCTATCAATACGAACCGAGTGAGGACGAACTGCTCAAGCACCTTCTGCACCGTAACTTACACGTCCAGGCGTACCGAGTGCTGCTGGAATCTTCGGCCGCCGAGCAGGGTGCCCGCATGGCGGCCATGGACGGCGCCACGCGCAACGCGGGTGAGCTGATCAAAAAGCTGACGACCTACTATAACAAGACCAGGCAAGCCGTCATCACCAAGGAACTCATGGATATTGTCGGTGGCGCCGAAGCCCTGAAATAACCCTGTTGGTTCATCTGGTCTGTCTGGTTCAACTCGAACAGATTCTCTGTGAGACGTTAGTCTGACCGAACAGACCAAATGAACAATAACGTTGGCTGGCGGACTTTTTAACATCCTGTTAGGAGAAGACTGATGGATCGACACATGACGGCAACCCATTCCCCTTCCGTTAGCCTCCACCACTGGTTCATGACCCGCCGAATCGTCACCTGCGTCGCCCTCAGCCTCTGGGTCGGCCTGACGTTCAACGGACCCATCCTTGAGGCAGCAACCCTCCCGACGGTCGATGAAGTCATGAAAGAATTGCATCTATCGGACGCCGACAGGGAAAGCATCATGCAGGGCAAGATCGTCGATTGGACGGCCAGTGAAGGGTCGGATCGGGAACTGGCGCTCGGTATGGCCTTCCTGGTGAAGGCCAAACCAGAGGATCTGTTCGAGATGTATCGAGAGGCCCTCGTGCTGAAAGAAGTCTCGGTGATCACGGCACATGGCAAGCTCACGGGGGAAGGCACCATGGCGGATCTGGCCGGGGTGAAGTTGCAACCGAATGGAGAGAAGGAAGCCAAGCGCTATCTGAACGTGCAACCGGGCGACGAACTGAATCTGGACGCGAAGGAGATGGCGGCGTTTCACGCGCTGAAGGCAGGAGGCGATGCGGACGCCGTGCCTGTAGAAAAAGTCGAGGTCCTTATCCGCCAGGAGTTGCTCGCCCGCTACCAGGCCTATCGGAGCAAGGGGCTGCCAGGCATCGCGCCCTACGAGCGTGGCCACGGACAGCAGCGGCTGGCAGGCGATGAGCTACTCCTGTCTACCAAACAGATGACCAGCGTGGCCAAGCATCTCCCAGCCTTCCATAAATTCTTGCTCAACTATCCACAGGGCCTTGCTAAGGATGAGGCTAAGAACCTGGAGGAATTCTTCTACTGGCTCAACATTGACGTGTTTGGCCGCCCGATGTTCGTCCTGGTTCACCGCATGTTGTACCATTTGGGCGATGCCGCATTCGCCGTCGAGCGTCACTACTACACGAGCCACGATTACAACAGCATGCTGCAAGGCATCGGTGTGCTTCCGACCAAGGACGGCACGTTCTTGTTTTACATCGGCCGGGTCTCGACCGACCAAGTCGCGGGGTTCGGGAGTTCCGCGCTACATCCCGTCTCGCGAGCGATCACCGCGCCCTATATCAAGGACATGTTCCAAAAAATTCAAACCATAGCGGGGAAGAGGTAGCCAATGAAAATCACGAACGCAATGAAAATGGTCGCGGCGGCGAAACTCACAGGCATCCAGACCCGCATTCTCGCGGCAGGGTCCTGCTTCATGACCTGCCGAATCGTCACCTGCCTCGCCCTCAGCATCTGGGTCGGCGTGACCTTCAACGGATCCATCCTCGAGGCAGCAACCCTCCCGACGGCCGACACAATCCTTCTAGATTTACATCTATCGGACAGCGACCGGGCAGACATCCGGCAGGGTAAGATCGTTAAATGGTCGGCCACTGAAGGGTCGGATCGGGAACTGGCGGTCGGCATGGTCTTGCTGGCCAAGACAAAAGGCGCGAATTTTGTCGAGCTCTTTCGTGAGGCCAGTGCGTATAAAGAGGAAAAAGCGGTCACGGCGTATGGCGAGATTGTGGGTGACGGAACGCTGGCCAACTTCGCGGGCGTGAAGCTGGAACCGAACGGAGAGAAGGAAGCCCTCCGCTACCTCTCGGCTGGACCGGGCGAGGACTTGAATCTGGACGCGAAGGAGATCGCCGCCTTTCGGGCGCTGAAACCAGCCAGCGGGACGATCGCCGTGTCGGACGTGCAGGTCGAGGCACTGGTGCGCCAGACCTTACTCTCGCGGTACCAGGCCTACCGGACGAAGGGACTTGAAGGCATTGCACCCTACGAGCGTGAAAACGGGCGTCGCCTGCAGCGCGGGCGATGAACTGTCCCTCTCAACCAAGGAGATGAAACTCCTGGCCAAATATGCCCCGTCTGTGCATACCGCATTGCTCAATTATCCGGCTGCCAAAGACGGCCAGAAGGCTCTTGAGGAACATTTCTACTGGCTGAATATGGACCTCTTTGGACGTCCGACGTACGCCCTGTCTCACCGCATGCTCTTCCAGGACGGCGAGGTTTATTACGCCTCGGATCGCCACTTCTACACCTCCCACGATTACAACAGCCTGCAGCAGGGAGTGACAGCGCTCCCAACCGAGGATGGCACGCTCGTGATCACCCTGGTCCGTGTGTCAACCGACCAGGTGGGCGGCTTTGGATCCTCGGTAAAACATTCCGTCTCTCGTGCCCTTATGGGTCCCTACTTTGACGGTCTGTACGAAATGCTTCGAGACAAGACGGAGAAGAAACAGTAGCCGGTTCGGACTGCTGCCAGGACTGTTGATCTGACCCCACGGCGCTTTGCTCAAACCTGGAACCTCGTCGTGATTTGGGAAACGCGACGGTTCCTTTTCAATCTTACCTTGAGCGCCGCATCATGATCACCTGTTTCATTGGGAATACCAGAGTACAGGGGTTGGTTGCGAGCGCGGGCTTCTTGCTCATTGTACTCGTGACTCCTTCCATAGTTGCGGCAGAAGGCGGTACGACGCCGGCAGCCGCCGCAGCATCTGAAAGTGGCGAAGAAGCCAACACCTGACGCGAAGCCGGCGGAGGGTAAACGCCGCCCGTTGCAATCACTGCTGCAGGGCGCCACTCCCGAAGAGCACGAACGGCTCCAGGCAGAACGACAGCGCATCTCGGCGGCCGCCAAGGCCTTCGGCACAGACCCCACCGCCATCAACGGGTACTATGAACTGAACTACGGGAACAGCACGTTCTCCAACAGTAATTTGCGCTTCAACACCGTGACCGCCGAGGTTCGACTGCCCATCACACCCAACTGGATCGTGCGGGCGACCATGCCCTATGTGTGGGCCGATCTGGACCAGACCCGCGGATTCACGACGAACGGCGCAAGCGACATGACGGTCCGCACCGCCAACCGACTCTATGCCAGCCCGAATGTGGCCCTGTTGATCGGCACTGATGTCGTGTTTCCGACAGGCTCGAACGATCGACTGAGCACAGGAAAATATACCCTTGGGCCAGCAGGCGCGGTGGCGGTCCCGTTAGCCAGGCTGCGCTCGTTGCTCCTTACAATTGTCCAGGACTTCAGCTCTGTCGGGGGCGATCCCAGCCGTCGCGACATCCACTTCATGAAAGTCCTGTCAGCCGTCAACACCATCTGGTCCGAGCGATGGTGGACCTTGGCGTCCATGACTTACTATGTGGATTGGAACAATAACAACAAGACCACGATGAACCTGCTGGGCGAGGTCGGTCACCGGTTTGATAACCATTGGAACGTCTTTGTCGCATCCGGCGCGGGAGTGGCGGGAAAGGAGTCGTCCTTCGGGGTAGACTGGCAGGTGCTAGCCGGCGTGCGTTGGGTGTTCCAGACCCCGCTCTTTTCCGAAAAACTCGTGGAAGAGCTCCCAATAGAAGGACGTTAGTCAACCGCGAGGAAATTGATACGACAAAGGCGGAAGGTTTGGTTGGTCTGGTTTGTTTTGTTGCTTGACCCGGAAAACCCAAACAAACAAGAGAGACCAGACAGACCAGAGAGACGTGCGCCGTTCTTACTTCATCCCGGCCAGTAGATCATGAGCGCCTGGTCGGCAAAATCGAGCTGAATGAGACCGAATCGCGGGTAGTCGAGATCGAAAATCACATAAGTGGTGAGCGTCACAACCACCGCGAACGCCCCTATGTGAAGTCTGACATTGCGTGTCTTGGTGTAGGCCAACACATACCCGGCCAGAAAGGAACAGACCAGCCCGAGAATCAGGAGGACGGCAAAAATTAGTTTCGGGGTGTGCGTATGCGCCGCAATGGCGCGAGTGGTGGTCACGTCGATCATGTGGTTCAGCGCGGGGACCACGACGAACGTCGCCTGTGGCGGCGCCTCTTTCAATGCAGCGAGAGCCCCGGTCCAAATCTCATTCTGCAACGTCATGGCAATCGCCGCTTGCACGTCCGACGCCCCGATGTCGGGCAATACGCGATAGACCGCGATGCGGGCTTCGGCGTACCGGCGAAACTTCTCCCGCAGCGCCGGTTGCGACGCAGCCGGCAGGAGATCGAGCCGTAAATAGGCCGTCCCGATGGCATTCGCTTCCTCCACGATCAACTGCCGGCGCAATCTCATACCGGTCAGCGGCGCCCGAGAACGTGAACGCAATCATCAAGCCCATGAGGCCGAAGATGGCGGTTTCGACTCCCGTCAGTCGGGAACGAACGACATCCGTCTCCTGTCCGAGGCTTCGCTCTCCCAGTCGCTGCCCGATTGTCAGCATCAGGAGCATGCCGGAAAAGAGTCCCAAGACAATTAAGAACGCGATGGCGTTATAATTCAGGCCCGACTCACCAGCCATGTTTTCCCCCTCACCAGACCGGACGGTGATACTCGCTCGATCAACTCACTTTGGTTTGTTTGGTCTGTCTCGTTTGTCTGGTTCATTTGGTTTATTTTGTTTGTTTGGTTTCTCTGGTTCAAACAACAAAACAAACCAGAAAGACCAGAAAAACCAGATGAACCAGATAGACCACACACGAAGTGGAAACGGCGCTCAGGGTAGCACAAGCTTGTGCAGGCGGGTAAGAAGTTTTGTCGGCTGAAAGAGAAGCACGCGCTCGACCTCACTCAAGCGAGAGGGGCGAGGCTCGAAGGCCGAAGGCTGAAGGCCGAAGGTTGGGATTCGGGGTTCCGGAAACCTCGAACTTCGGACCTCGAACCGTCGTCCGTCGCGCCAGTCCCGACAATTCAACATTCACCATTAATCATTGAACATTCCCAATGTGCCTCCCCCGTCCAGCGTTTCCTTCCTTCATGGCAACCAACAGCGTTCGCGCTACGGCATGCTTCTTTGCTTTAAATTGGCTTGACATATGGCGAAGAAGACCTTGCCTGTCGATTTTCAACAAGCTACAATGACGCCAATGTTGGACTGGAGTCAGTGCAGCGCGGTCGAGCGCGTTCCCGGAAAGGTCAGTGGGGCCTGGGTGTTCAAGAGAACCCGGGTGCCGGTGCGCGCGTTGTTCGAGAACCTCGAGGGTGGGGCCTGCGTGGACGACTTCCTGAAATGGTTTCCTGGTGTCACGCACGAACAGGTCGTCGCTGTTTTGGCGCACGCCGAACACAGTCTGGTTGAGACGTGAGCCCGAACTAATAGAAAACCGGACGCGTTGCAAATCCTCTTCGATCAAGGCACCCCGGTCCCTTTACGTCTAGCCCTGAGCAATCATACCGTCGCCACAGCGTTCGAGATGGGATGGTCTGATTTGGGCAACGGGGATCTCCTTCGAGCTGCAGAAGGACGATTTAATGTGTTCATTACTACTGACCAGAACTTGCGATATCAACAGAACCTTGCAGTGAGACAGTTGCCCATCTTGGTTCTGCCGACCACGAGTTGGTCCGCAATCAAAAACCACCTCGGCAGCATCCTGAACGCGCTGGACAGTGTCCGCGGTGGAGACTACCTCGAAATCTCGTTTTTTGATGAGCAGAACTTGCCATGACTCTGCAGGCCTCATTCGCTGACCTCGCCCCTGGGAAACCTCTTTCCCCCCTGCCCCTTACCTTCCTCTTCCCCATCCTTGCGACGTCGAGATTCTTGATTACCATTGAGGAGGTGAGACCATGGGTATGCATAACCCCGCCCATCCGGGAGAAATTCTGAAGGAGCTGGTGCTTGCCCCCTTGGGCTTGTCCGTCACCGACGCCGCCGACCATCTTGGTGTGAGCCGCAAGACGCTGTCTAAGTTGCTGAATGGGCGTGGAACGGTTACGCCGGAAATGGCATTGCGGATTGAAATGACCTTCGGTAAGCCTGATGCGGCGCATTGGCTTAGGCTGCAGAACGCCTATGACCTTTGGCAGGCACGGCAACATTCCCGTATGATTCATGTCTCGCCCATTACGGCCCATGCCGTCTAGGCCGCTTTATTCATGAGCATTTCTGCTGCAATCGCCGATGCCTGACTCACGCGAGACTGGCGAGACTGGTGCGGTCCGAAGGTTGAAGGCCGAAGGTCGGGGTTCGAAGTTCCGAACACTTCAGTCTTCAGACCGTTTGACCGTTCGCCTTCCTCTGCGGCCTACTCCAACTCCGTCAATTCAACATTCAACATTTGCCATTCAACATTCCCAATGCCTCTCCCCCTCACCCGACCGGACCGGGCAGTGACACTCGCTTGATCAACGACGATAGTAAGAGCAATCGCAGCGCGCCGCAATCTGATCTCCTCTCAGGAGGTACTACTTCTTCGTATGGATGGATGACTGGTGCACAGAACTCACCGGCGGCTGCACGAACAACCGGACACCCGCTTCTTGCCGAATGCGTCCACTGCGTCCTGCATTGCTCCAACGTAGACGGTTTGCTAATCTCCGCTCGGACCACTCTTCGAACGGAAGACAATCTTGATCAAGCATGTGAAATTGAACTTCGCTGCGCTGGTCGCACTGTTACTTTTTGCCGTTCATGTCTGGGCTCTACCAGCCTGGGCAGGTGAAGCGGATGCCGCGTCGCCAACTCCGTCGGAGGCCACGCAGGCGAACGTGCCGTCACTGGAGGAACAACGAACAGATCGCCCCTCCGAGCAGCGTCTCGGACCGCTCGCGCGTCGCGTCGAGGAGATTATCTTCTCGGACGATCTCCGACTCAAGGTCCCGCAGTCCCCGCTCCATCTTGATCAGATGCTACACGTCCCCGAATGGCTACACCTGGGCCTCGACTTTCGGACACGCTACGAAGCCTACAGCCAACCGGTCAAGAAGAACGAGATGACCGGAGCTGCGCAGTTTTCTGAGCGCACCGACGTTCAGCTCGGCATCCGTTATAAGCCGTTCAAATTTCACGTGGAGTTCCTGGACGCCCGCCCACTCTACAACTACGGCCTCACGGTCAGCAGCCGGATGGAAGACCGGACCGATGTGCTGCAGCTCTATGGCAGCGTGGGGACGGACAATTTTCTTGGATCGGGCCTGCCGACCGAACTGCAGATCGGTAAGTTTACTCAGGCCTTCGGAAAAAGTCGGCTGATCGCCAGGAGCAACTACAGCAACGTCCCCTATTCGTTCGTCGGCGCTCACTGGACATTGGGAACACGCAAGGATTGGGAAGTCCGTGCATTTGTCATGCGTCCGGTCCAGAATCAGCAGACGTCGCCGGACACCGTCCCCTCGAACACGCTCTTTAGCGGCATGTCGTATCTGGATCAGCGCATGCCCTGGTTCCATACAGAACTGTATGCCTATTACATATCGCAGGACGAGCAGACGCAGGGCACCGATGGCATCAATCAGGACCAGACCACCCAAGGCCAATTGGCAGACCTCTACACGCTCGGCTTCCGTGTCTTCAAGCCGGACGCCAAAGCCACCTTCGACTACGAGATCGAGTCCGCATACCAGTTCGGCCAATCAGCTCTCAAGACCGGAAGCCCTGTGTTGAACACATTCGCTTACTTTCAGCATGCGGAGATCGGATATACGTTCGCGCTCCCCTGGACGCCGTCCATCCGGTTCAAGTACGACTATGCCAGCGGCGATAGCGATCCCAACGACAACAAGAATGGCCGCTTCAATCCGCTCTTCGGGACGCAAAATTTCCCGTTCACGTTCACGGGTATTTGGTCGCTGTTCAAACGGTCGAATATCAGCTCCCCCGGCTATATCGTGTCCGTAGAGCCCCTGAAGGATGTCCAACTCTTCTTCAAACAACGCTTCTGGTGGCTGGCCCAGTCTAAAGACGAATTCAGCGGAGCCGGTCTGCAGGACCCGACCGGGCAAGCAGGCAAATACGTGGGGTCGGAACTCGACCTGCGGCTGGCCTGGTCCGTCAGCCAGAATCTGCTGCTCGAAGCAGGATGGTTGTATCTGATCAAGGGGAGTTACTATTCCAATCTCTTGAAGGAAGGCGTGGCGGGCGCCCCCAACGACAAAAATACCGATTATGTGTTCTTGTCCATGCGGCTCTTTTTCTGAACCCCGTTGTCCACACGAACTGAACATCTGGCTCCAATCGCGCTCCGTTCATTACCGAGGAGCAATTGGGCCCGAGTATTCTTTCATTGACAGTACCTGGGCCCCGCGGTAGGTTTGACGCCTCCACTGGCCGGAATACTAGAATGCCCTTTGAATACCGCCCAAGGGAATTGAGTGAGATAGGCAGGGAGACACAATGAATTGGGAGACACGCATGACCAGTGAGTTTCCTGAGGC
Source organism: uncultured Nitrospiraceae bacterium (assembly GCA_963821465.1). Classification (GTDB taxonomy): domain Bacteria; phylum Nitrospirota; class Nitrospiria; order Nitrospirales; family Nitrospiraceae; genus Palsa-1315. Next base: position 343,502 of record CAWGDV010000001.1, read on the forward strand.
GATTCCACAGGACCGGTTCGTCGCCCAATCCTATGAGGCACTGCAGAGACAAGGATTTCGGCCGGAGAATACGATCGCGTTCGCATGTGTCTGCCGCGACGAAATCACCTGGCCCCTGGTAGAAGATATTGAGAGAACCTGGGGAGAAGCGTTCTTGTTTTCCGGTCTCGGTGGACTGCCCATTTTAGGCAAGACCGGGTTCTTGGCCGCCCAGCAGCATGCCCCTATTGATGAAAGCGGCCTAGAGCGATATGTGTATTACGCCCTGCCCCATATTGCAATCGGGCCTGAGGGGGAATTCGGCGTCTATTTCCGTCCAGGTCGTCAGCAAGCTTCCCATGCCTGTGGGGCATTGATAGCGTTTCAACATGAACTCGAAAGCCGGTCTCTCCATTTGGTGCCCGATCCTGATGACATAGAGCAGAGTGTTCTCAAGCGACATCTGTTGGGCAAGCTCCGGTATGGCGATGTCCCGGATTTACTCTCTTTGACCAGGATCGCTCATGGGGTCATCCTCGAAGAAATCGAGCGGATGATTCACCTGACTGTCGATCCCACGCGAAGCAATTATGGAGTGTTCACCGGGATTCAGATCCACGCCCCGGAAGGCCGACACTTCGTGTGGCCGGGAACAGCTTATGTAGTGATGGGCGGGAAACAGTTGAGTTTGTCCGACGTGAAGGGATAAAGATTTCTGAGAGTGACGTGAACGGAAAGAGCGACGTGGCTTGCCGCGTCGCGACAATGTGTGGTGGGTCGTCTCACACTGCAACTACCTGAAAGGGAACATGGGTGATGCGGCCCTTGACGGGCGCGCGAAACTTTAACAGTTATTCTGGAACAGGCCTGTCTATTTCTTTCTTTCGGAGCTTGCCTGACTCGAACTTGATGGCATTTTCAATCGCCTCGCTCAGCGATTCTCCATACGCGAACATTCGGTAGCTGACATAAGCCGTAAAGCACCCCGCTGCCAACTCGGCGACTCCAACCAGCATGGCCGCACCAAGACCCACGGCAAAACCAGGAATCGTCCCGTGGCCCGGGAAGGCGTGAACCAAATGCCAGGTTCCCCGACCTAACGCTTGCCAGCCTTCCTCCATGGTATGGAATATGCTTTTGTCGATACCCGCAACAGGACCCGTTTTTATCGAACTGGTTGTGCTCTCTTCCATGGTCCGCCGAGGCGAGATTCGCGCGCGAGGTTTTCGCGAGTTTTTATCGTACCGGTTGTGCTCTCTTTCATGGCCCTCTCCTCCATCTTCATTTCCTTCTCACTCAATAATTCACGCGCAAATATTACCTGAACGGGAATAGCGTGTAAAGCTGCGTGAGGGCGAGCGTCTCGATTGTATCGACCCCTGCCGCTGAGGAGAGAGCAGCGAACCTGCGATAGCCTGGCCTACTGCCCTGCTTTGGGAACTTGCTCTCCGGCTTCAGGCTCATCGCCTGTCTTCAAGATGGTGGCCTTGGAGAAGCAGTACGTGGACAGGATCAGGAACGGTACGCCCGGGACCCCCGGCACAGCAAACAGCGCTACTCCCACGACCATGCTGGCATATCCCACCTTCCAATAGCCGGACTTCACTGGTCCGCCTGTCTGAAGCGCGCCCGTGGAACCAGGGCTACTTTCAGCCGTATTCAGGTATCGCCACGGCTGCAACCAGGTCTTCGCAAACGAGCTGGTTGCAGCCTCCGGCAAAGCGGCAGATGCACACTGTTCGAGCTCTTCACGATTACGACTTTGCAGGAACATGCACAGCGACTCCGGGGTCCACATCGCGGGATCGTGCACAACCGTGACACTCTGGCAGACTGGCGCAACAGTAACTTCAGTGACTCCAGCTTGGGCCGACAGCAATCCTTGTAGTCCGCGGACCAGGTTCGAATTGGTTTTGAGCGTCGGCACACGCAGCCGGACACGCCCAGGAATCGAATGGATGACGTGGGTGGCCGCCAAGGGTCCGTCGAGTTTCACCGGTACGGATCGATTCTCTCCGAAAACACGCACAGGCGCAGACGAGGGGTTGCTGACCTGCCTCAAGTGGCACATCGGATGCGCTCATATCATCCTGGGCCATGCGTACAACCTCGTCATCCCACGAGGGTGACCTTCTCGCCAGCAGGTGAAGGCAGGAGTTTTGTCTCTTCACGCGCGTGGAGAGACGACCTTGATCGGCTGCTGCTCCATGATCGGACGCAGGCCGTTGAGCGTCGCGACAATCGCCGACCCATTGCTGAGCAGCGTGGCCCCGATAGGTCCGAGCAAGCCGATGCAGGCCAGACGCGGCTGCGAACGTGTTGGGAATCGAAATGATGTTCCAATTCTGCCGGATCAACGCGACTGTTTCGCGGCCGATGTCGATCGCGAGGGGAACCTTCCAGAGCCCTCCATGCAAGAGCACAACCGGCGCCGTTTCCCTGGCCGCTTCCGTGCCCCCTTCGACGGCAATGCCGACATCGGCATAGGCCAGCATCGGAGAGTCGTTGACCCCGTCCCCGACGACAGCGACCTTATAGCCTTCCCGTTGCAGACGCTGGACTGCCTCAGATTTGTCTCCCGGAAACACTTCGGCCAGGTACTCGGTGATCCCGAGTTCCGCGGCGATTCTCCTGGCGACATCCTTGTGATCGCCGGTGAGCATCACGATGTGTTTGATTCCCCGATCTCTCAACGCCTGGACGACGTCCCGCGCCTCGGGCCGCAAGGGTCGGAGATAGACAGCAATCCGATGACAAGCCCGTCCTGTGCCACGCAGAGCGGAGAAATCGCCTGTTGCTGCATCCTCGAGATGTGTCCCTGCACCTCCGGCGACAGGGTCACCCCCCGAAGCGTCATGAACCTGGGACTTCCCACCAGGACCACCGAATCGTTCACGATCGCTTCAACGCCGAGACCCAGGCTGTAATCCGACGCGGTCCGCTCCGGAATCGACAACTGTCTGGCCTCGGCAGCCCGGACGATGGCGTCCGCCACAGGATGCGTCAGCCGCCGCTCCGCTGCGGCGGCCAGCGCGAGCACCTCATCGGCTGTGCTGGAGTTGACCGGCACCACATCCAGGACGTCGGGATGCCCCGTGGTCAAGGTGCCGGTTTTGTCGAAGACGACGGCATCCACTTCCGCGAGGCTTTCCAGAGCCCGCCCTCCCTTGATCAGAATCCCGTTCCGAATCGCCTTCGTCATGGCGGATAACACAGTCGTAGGAGCCGCAATCCTGATTCCGGTTCCGTAGTCGACGACGAGGACGGCGGCCGCGCCCTGGAGACCGCCTCCCATCACGGCTCCGATGGCTCCTCCCACGAAGCTGTAGGGCACGAGATCGTTCGCCCACTTGACGGCGTAATTCTGGATTTTGGTTTCACGAGCCGGCGCGGCTTCCACGAGGCGCAGGATCTGAGCGGCTTCGGTTGCGTTTCCGATCCGCTCGGCGCAGATATAGAGTTTCCCTTCCCGAACCACCGTGGCGGCGTAGACGAGGGCACCCTCCTCCTTCTCGACCGGAACCGATTCGCCGGTGAGCGCAGCCTGGTCCACCAGGGCCTTGCCGCTGAGCACCGTGCCATCCACGGCAATACGCTCGCCCGGATAGACGACCACGGTCTCGCCGAGTTGAACCTCTGCCACGCTGACGCGCACTTTCTGTCCGTCCCGCACTACCCACGCCTCGATGTTCTGGTAGCCGAGGATTTCCTCGATCGCCTTCTTCGATTGCATCATGGTGAGGTCGCGAATCCAGTCCGCGACGTTGATCAGCCAGACCATGAAGATCGCCATCGGGAAGGCGCCTTGCACGACAAGCAACGAGGTGGCGGAGGCATCCAGCACATCGACGTTCAGTTTGCCGTCTTCCGACAACGAGCGATGGGCCCGCTTGAGCATCGGCAGGGCGCTGGCCAGAAGCAACAGGGGCACCAGCGGCAGCACCAGCGGTTCGACGAGGAACACAAGACAGATTCCGGCGCTCGAATACCAGAGTTCATTTCCCGCCTCATCAGTCGGGGCCTGTGCCTGCTCTGCCGGTTCATTCGCAGATTTGTACGATGAGAACCTCTGCTGCCGAGAGTAGTTGCAGCCACACACAGAGCCTGTCGGACGTCCAGACGGAGGGGTCGCAGGTGACCGTCACACTGTAACACCAGTCGTTCACCGTGACGTCGGTCACCCCGGGCTGGTCCCTGAGAAGCCGCTGCAGCGGTTCGGCCAGGCCGGGCGAGGTCTTGAGCGCCGGCACCCGCAATCTGACACGTCCGCGAATCGCATGGACCACGCTGGTATCAGCCAGCGTATCGGTGAGTTTCGCAGGCGCCGTGTCGGCTTCAGCAGTCGCAGCCGAGACAGAATGGTGAGCCCCATTTTTCTGGTGCGGTATCTGGTGAGGAATCAGAGTCGAGAGCGCGTCTCTCTCGCTTCCATTGAGTGGGATCCACAAGGCTGAGGTTTTTGAAACGGGAACATAGGATGGAATTACCTTCGTCTCATCAACGTGAACCGCACGGCTGTGGGCATCAGGTGCGAGATTCCCCCCGTTCACCTTGCCGTTTATCTTGGGGAGAGGATGCGAGTTTCCTCCGAACGCCATTAGGACCTGAGAAGGGCCGCTTTACAACCTTCTTGAGACGCTTGCCAGTCGATGTCCTTTCCATGGTTCGAAAAACCCTTCCCGGAAAGCAACCGGCCGTTGCCTTCCTCAATCACAACTGTGAATTCCGCCTTACTGATAGACCGGTATCGGCTGCATACGCCTAGACGACCTTGATCGCCCACGTGACTTGCTCACTCAGCCACAGGCGGTCCAATCCGCTCAGTTCTTAATGACCGTCCTTGCCCTCAGTCTTGTTCGTTTCCTGTCCCTGGTTCTCCGGCTTCTCCAACTCGGACTTTGCCTCGGCGAGAAGATCCTTGAACTGCTCGCCCGTCTCAGATGCAAATTCAGAAACCGCGTCAGCCACAACGATTCCACCCTTGATCAGTTCTTTGGCAATGGGACGGAAAATGGACCCGATCCCTGATACGATGCGCTCCACGGCTGACCTCCTTTAGTTAGTGACGTGCTCGATCAACAACGTTGGGGAGAGGATTCTACATGTCCCTAAGTGAAAAATTACAACCGACGCATTGTCAATATTAGACGCCACTCTAATATGAAGGGACGCAGACGATCAAGGTAATGTTCTAGGTGGGTAGGAGCATACGGCCGCTGGGTGTGCAGGAGCTGTTTTAATCTGGCTTTTTGGTGTCGTGCAAATGCAGATTCGCGGTCGCGAGCCCCTTCTGACAGGTCGTACTGTGCACGCGTGAAGGGATCAGTCGCTGAAAGAGCCACAGCTCCCTCAGCAAGCGGCTATAAGGCTTCCAATGAAGATGAATGTGGGCCGGGGAATCTCTGGCGGACTTGCTTAGACTTTACCTAATCATCTTCGCATTCTCGCCTTGGCCGGCAGGGTTTCTCTAGTCGGGGTCGCAGCCAGTTCAGCTTTAGCTTCCGCAACTAAGTCGCTGAAATAGTTACCCCCTCCGGAACACATGTCGGACATGGCTTCTTGGACGACCAGCCCGCCCTTGACCACTTCTTTTGCCGCAGCCCACGCCACCGTCCCTGCGCTTGACCCGACACCCATGACTACCTTCGTGGCAACCGCACCGACTACCACACCGGCTACGCTGCCGATAATAACTTCCATAACTCCCTCCCTTTCGGTTAGATCATCCCTCATGCTTGAAGGATTCGCCAGACGTTTAATGCGTCTGACTTATAGCCGACATATTTTTTAAAGTCAAATCGCTTCGAGAAGATCGCTTCGAAAAGGTCAATGAACGCCTGCCGATTCATGAGAAAACCGGAATTATTGCCGCTGGCAGGCAGCTCAGATAGAATGCCGCTTATGACGCGCCTCATCGCCATCATCAATCAAAAAGGCGGAAGCGGCAAGACGACGACCACTGTCAACCTGGCGGCGGCGCTGGGCGAGCAAGACCGGCGGGTGCTGGTGCTGGATCTCGATCCGCAAGCTTCCGCATCGAGCTGGCTCGGCGTGAAAGACGGTGGGCGAGGTCTGCTGGACGTCTTCACCGACGGATTGGCCCTGGCCGGACTGGTTCAACCGACATCGGCCGACGGTGTCGAGGTGATTCCGTCTTCTTCGTGGCTGGTCGGGGCTGAAAAGGCCCTCGCAGGCGAAGTCGGGGCGGAAACGATTCTGCGTCGGCGACTCGCCGCGCTGAAGGGACCCTGGCAGTACATCTTGATCGATTGTCCTCCGGCGCTGGGACTGCTGACGGTGAATGCGCTGGCGGCGGCGCAGGAGGTGCTGGTCACAGTGGAAAGCCATGTCATGGCCCTGAGCGGACTGGCCCGCCTGCTGGAAACCCTCGAGGTCGTCAAGGAACGACTCAACCCCGACATCAAGATGGCCGGGATTCTCGCCTGCCGCGTCGATGCACGAACCCGCCACGCGCAGGAAGTGGTCGAGCAACTCCAAAGCCGGTTCGGTTCGCTCGTGTACAACACCCTGATTCGGGAAAATGTGCGCCTGGCCGAATGTCCCTCGTTCGCCCAGCCGATCACGCGCTATGATCCACAGTGCAATGGAGCGGCAGACTACCGGCAGCTCGCGACCGAGGTCATCCGACAGGAGAACGGACGAAGGGCATAAGTGTGTGCGCTCGCGAGAATTTCGAACTATGCCACAGAAGGGAGAGGTACTAGATGGCCAAGCGAAAGACGATCCGCGTCAATCCGCTGGATACGCTCGTGCCGGATCCCACGACGCGCCAGACAGGCGAGCCGCCTGCGGCGGCCAAGGCTCAATCCGCTGATCCGGCCACAGGTAGCACCCGGACAACCACACCGCGGAACCAGCCCAAAGCCAAGGACAGCCCGTACCACGTTAGCCACACAGGTTGCACAACCGCCCTCTCCTGCCGATCTCGTGAGCCGCATCCAGTCACTGGAGAAACAGAACGAGTACATCAAGTGGCTGGTCGGTGGCGCGATCCTGCTTGCGGTTATGCTGTAGCCGACCAGGACTGTTGAGCGATCCAGTTTGTCGAGTCGTCCCCTCATGCCGGCAGAAAGAAAAACCCGATCGCGAGCATCAGATAGACGGCGATGAGCATCACTCCCTCCATCCAGTGAGACTCTCCGTCGGAGGTCTGGCGACTGACGATGGCGACGGCAAGGACGATCGCCACGATCTCAAAGGCGGTGAAGTGAAGATCCATGGGTTTCCCCATCAGATAGCCCGCAAACACGAGCACGGGAGCCACGAACAACGCCACCTGCGTGCTGGCCCCGACCGCGATACCGAACGATAAATCCATCTGGTCCTTTCGGGCGAACCCCACGGCATTCATGGTCTCCGCGGCATTGCCGACCAGCGCGAGAAAAATGATGCCCGTGAAAATCGGCGTCATCCCGATCGAGGCGGACGCGGGCTCGATCGCCCCGACGAGGATTTCGCTCACGACGGCGATCACGATGGTCACACCGGCCAGCATGCCGATGGCTTTCCCTTTGCTCCATGGGGCTTCGTGCGAGGCTTCGTGCGACTCCGCCGCGCCGGACGCGTCAGGCTCCTGGCTGAATGAGCTGCCGATGGGTCTTGAGCGTAAACACGAGACTCAACAGATAGGTGACAAAGAGGACGATCGCGATTTCCATGCTCACCTCGCGCTCTTTGCCGCTCGCAAAATGAAACATGGCCGGGATCAGCAGCGCGACCGCCGCCACGAACAAGAGTCCTCCGCTCATGCCCGCGACGGTGGGATTGAACCGCTGACGTTCCCTGCCCCACCCGCCGATGATCATCGACAGGCCGAGTGAGAAGAGCGTATTACCGAGAATCGAGCCGGTGATCGACGCCTTGACGACATCGACAAGCCCCTCTTTCAGCGCGAAGCCGGAGATGATCAGCTCCGGGGCATTCCCGAGGGACGCGCTCAGCAAGCCGCCGATGGTGGCCCCGACATAGGTCGAGAGATGTTCCGTGGAGCGCCCCATCAGGCCGGCCAGCGGTATGATGGCGAGCGCAGCGGCGGCAAACACCGCAACAGGGTTGGCGCCATACCAGTCGAGCCCCACGGCGATCGGGATAAACACCAACAACAGATTCAGGCCCATGTCATGGTTCCTTCCTCCCGGCGTCGGTCACACCTGATCGGCGCAGGGTGCCGACAGATGCGCGCACAGCAAGACGTTCAGAGCGTAATATCACGCCCGGCCGCCCACTCGAGCCGGAGCCAGTTCTGCTGGTAACCGAATATCGCTTCCAGATGGTTCTCCTCCGTGTCCGCATAGGAGCGGCGCGTATTCTCCAGATCCAAAATCCCGATCTCTTTCTTGGCGAACGCCTGCTGCGCCGCGCTGAACAGGGTTGACGCCTGCGTCATGGCTCCGTTCATGGCCTCAACAAGTTTCCGCCCATGCAAGAACTTCCGGTAGGCGACGGCGACCTCGTTCTGAATCTGGATCTCCGTCTTCTCGATCTCCGCGTCAATCGAACTGACTGCGACTTCAGCCTCGACGATCCCGCCCTGATTCCGGTTAAAGACGGGCAGTGGCACCGAAAGACCCAAGGCCCACTGTTGCTGGTTATCAGGGCCCTGCGGTCCCTGCACCGAATAGCCGAGATTGGTTGTCACGTTGGGAATCCGGATCGCCTTGGCAAGCTGTAGTTCAGTCTTTCGCTTGTCACGGGTCAGCCGTTTGGACCGGATGTCCGGCCGATTCGCCAGAGCATACTCCAGCAACTTTGCAAAATTCGGCTCTGCCGTACGATACGCGAGACTCGTGTCGAGTTCCAGTTCCACGTCCGGCGGAATTTGCAACATCATGCGCAAATCTCCCGATACCTCTTCGATCCGCTGCATATCTCGGAGCACCTCGGAGTCGGCATTCACGGCCAGCAGGCCCAGCCGGACGCGATCGAGATCCTGGCCGGCCTTTTTCCCCTCGCCGATGAAGCCTTGCAGTAACTTGATAAGAACGCTTTGGACCTCTTGGTCCACCGCAAGGTGCCCTCGCTGCCGTTGCACCCGGAAATACGTCTCCTTGAGCGTGAACCCCAACTGCCGCACGGCGTCTTCAAACTTCGCTTCGATGGACATGGTGTCCAATGCGGCAGCCTCCATCCGGTATCCTCGTCTCCCCGCAACCTCGAACAGTTGGGTCAGCGACGGGGCCACCGCACCGCACTTGTCAAGGTTGCACCCCTGCGTATAGGCGCTAAGAGTACTGACCGATAGGGTCGGATTCGGATACAGCCGCGCCGTGATCTGCCGGCCCTTCGCGGCATCGATTCCGTAACTTGCGATGATGAGATCGAGGTTTTGCTTCAGGAATAGCGCCATCGCGTCATCCAGCGTGAGCCGCAAGACCTTCGGGAAGGAAGGATGCGGCGCCGGCTTCATCGTCGGTTCCGGCGCCTGACCGCGCCTGACCCCAGCCCTCTCAAGAATCTGATCGATCCAGGATTCCACCGTTTCTATCTGGTTCGCCGCCTGCGCCGGAGCATCTACGATCAACCCTGGCCATGCGATGGCGACCATGAGCACCGAGGCCACCAGCCAACGGATGAGAGGGCGTCGGATTCCCGTGCGCCCATGCCTGAACTGAATGTGCATAAGCTCCCTCCTTGATCAAGGCCTGGTCGGTCGGTGGTCTCGTTTAGTTTGGTTCTCTGGTTTCTGGTTGAACGAATCCACGTGAACCAGATCAACCAGACAAACCAGATGAACCAGACGGACCACACACGAAATGAAACGGGCGCTAAAGCTAGCACAGCTCGTGATGGCAGGGAAGAGGTCTTGTCAGTTGAAAGAGATGCATGGTACAAACGGCCAGGATCGGCTGAACGTGAGCGAACTCGGACGATCAGCATCCGAGGACGAGTTACCGGTCTACCCCTCAGACTCAACACCACCGGCACAGCATGGTCTTCACTCACATCGCCGAATCGCCGCGATACGATCGGAAAGAGGTTTGCGCGTGACACTGCATGGCACCCTGTACGAGATCACAAATTTTGCGTCGTTCGTTCAGACTTACGTGATCGAATCGCGCCGGCCGCATCCGGATAGCATCCGCCCGCTCAAGGATGGGTGGGTCAGACTCTGCCGTGGCGAAGGAACTCAGTCCGGATTTTCGCTGCCGCCCCCCTGTCGAACGGATGACAACGGGCGTTTCGAGTTGGACCTGTCACAAGTCTCCCGATGCCCCGGTATTCGTGGTCGCAGGTGGCTCAGAAAAACTGCGGGAGGATTATTGGTATCGGTCCGCATGCCTTCGACCCGTCGCGCTCAACCAGCATGCACAAGAGATCTACGTGGCCCGCGCTGCGATTTCAGACGAATCCGGGTTTTCTCAAGCCGATCTCGCCGACCTGTTGGAACAGACGAAAAAACAGGTCGCCGATCTCGAACAGATTACCGGAACGATTACCCAGAACGGTATCGCCCTACACTGTGTCGGAAAGGGCGGGAAGGCATCGTGCCGGCTCCTGCTCAGCCCCGATCAGTCCGGCAATCTGAAGACGATCCTGCACCACTCTGTTGAGGACTTTCGCTTGGAACTGCCCGGTCCGTCGTGGCTGGTCGGACTCCTCGTTTCAAGGGACGCGATCGAAACGTCCATTCGAACCGGCCTCAGAGATCTCGCGCGCGAGATCGACGAACGGCTGCGCCTCCACGCCATCGCGCTTTTCACGAATCAGGTTCAGACTATGGACCCTGCGCTTGGCGCCAGGCTGGCCAGTATGGCCACACTGACACTGGAGCGTCTCCGATACCCGGTTGTGGCCCGTCAAAGCGGAGCAAGCAGCGGCGACCGAGCCATCGCGGGTGATGTGTGCCTGGGTTTCCCACAGACGTTCCAGATAAAAGGGCAACAGGAAATGTCGTGATGGGCTGCGTGCAACGTAAGCAAGAGGCGATCCGAACGAGAACAGTAGCGCGCCGAGCGCGGCATGCGCGACGCTCACGATCCGTGATGTGAGTGCAAACGCGCCAGTACCAGATCGCCGTTCAGCAATTCGAGCGCCCCATCGACGATCCGCCAGCCACGGGTGGCATCGAGGACTTTAAAAAATTCCGTTTCGACAGCCCTCCTCAAGATCGGGACATGCCCGCTTGGTTGCGCCGATCGGGCTGAACTTCAACGCAACTCCCTCCAGTTCATACCCGCCAAAGAAACGATTGCAGCCGGCGTAACCACTGGCCTGTTTCTTCGCTGCGTCAAAGATGATGAACGGCTGCTGGCGATCAACGGACGGTGCAAGCATGTGACCGGAAAATTCACTCACTCGCCACTCGACGCCCGTCAGATTGTTCGAATTGACAGCGGCTCTCCCCTGCCCGACCCCTTCCCATCGCAACGATCAGAGCAAAGACCACTATTGGGAGTGACAGCCACGCTCGTTTCATGTCTCGTCGATTACGACTCACTTGTTCCCTGGCGGAAAGATAGTCTTCCAATCCTGCTTCATGTCCACCACCGTCCAGCCCTTCGCCTGCGCTTCGTCCCAGGCTTTGTCGAGCTGTCCGATATGCGACGTGCGAAGCGGCGTAGCAGGAATGTGCCATGCGACGCCTCAAGGCTTCAAATCCCATTCTTTGAGTTTCTTCGCCGCCGTGCCGAACGGGCCGAGCTGGTAAACGGCCGCGCCCGCGGGCGAGAAGGTGAACGGCTCAAACGGTTCGGCCAGCATCTTGTCGAGGTATTCCTGGGGCGCGACGCCGGTGCTGACGTGCGGATTGAAGTTCTCGCCGGTCATCTTCGGCACGAACGTCGACACGTATTGGATCAAGGCCGCGTCGATGGCGGGATCGTCGTGCGGGGTGGTGAACGCGCCGATGGGTCCGGTTTCCACCGTGAACGGGGCCACGGCGGCAATGATGTCCGCTTGCAGCTTGAGCAATTCCGGCGTCGGCTTCGCGACAGATGCCCGCGACGCCAATCGCGCCGGCCGGGGCGTAGTAGTATTTGAAGGCCTCCAGCTTCATGGCGGTCACGTTGGCGCCGGCGAGAACCTTGCCGGCGGCGGCATAGACCTTGTCGAGGTCCGCCGTGCGGACGAAACACTGGATCATCGTGATGTGCGGGCGTGTGCGTCGCATCCAGGGCGAAGCCTTTCGGGAAGACCTTGAGCAGGCGGGCGTTGTTGGCGGCGGCATGCTGGAGCATCGTGGCGTCCGGCTCCAGCAGGATGTCAATGGCGGTGACCGCGGACTGCGCGGCCGGGAAGACCTGTCTTCCAATCGTCCTTCATGCTGACGACGGTCCAGCCGTCCTTCTTCGCATGGTCGTCCAGCGCCGGCGTGAAGCACCCGTTTGACGTCCGGCAATCCGCGCGCCGGACCGTAGGCGAATTCGCGCGCCGCATCATCGTGCAGCACCAGCAGCTCGAACCGCGCGCCGCTGCCGCCCTGCGTGTATTCCAGCATCTGCTGGTCGCCCACGGAGTTGCCGAACGCGGCGATGGGCCGGCGGCCGATGTGCTGGTTGATGCCGACGGGCTTGTCGGCTTTGTCGTCATTGAAGTTCAGCTCCGGCAGGCGCACGAGCACCGGCTTGCCGTCGCGCATTTCAAACTTCGTCTTGATGCTGCTGCCGACGACCTGTTCCGGCGGGATGCCATAAACCTGCTCCGTCCACGGGCGCATGAACTCGATGCCGCCGCCGGAGACGATGAAGTTCTTGAAACCGTTCGCGCGCAGGTAGGCGAGCACTTCGAGCATCGGCTGATAGACCATGTCGGTGAAGAGCTTGCCGGTCTTCGGATGTTTCGCGGTGGCGATCCAATCCTTGACGATCTGCTCAAACTCCACCGTGGTCATGCCCGCGTGCGTGGCCATGAAGAGTTCCAGGAGCGCGTGGTCGCCGCCGGCGAGCGCGGTTTTCACATCGCCCTTGAGCAGCGAGGCGAACGGTTCCTTGGTCTTCCATTCGGGATGCTGCGGCGCGAGCGCCTTCACGCGGTCGAGCGCGAAGTAAAATTGAACGGGCACCGGCTGTTCGCACCAGAGCGTGCCGTCGTTGTCGAACATGGCGATGCGTTCGGCGACCGGCACGAAATCCGGCGAGCCGGGCGTCGTCACCTTCGCGACGAAGTCGATGATGGACTGCTTGGCCTTGCCGTCGTTCCACGAGGGCAGCGGGTCGGCGGCGCGAGCGATGGTTGTGGTGAAAGCCAGCGCGCAAACGAGCGCGGCGGCGAGGAGGTTTTGTCTGCGTGTGGTTTTCATGGTTGTGGTTCCTTTCGGATGCGATGCTGGGTGACTCGCTGGGCCGCACCCGCCTTGCGACGGGTGCGGCCCGGTGGATCGAGTCTAGCGTTTCGATCAGCGTAGGCGTTACTTGCTGCCCGCGCCTTGCTGCAGCTGCTCCAGCACCTTCGTCCAGGCTGAAGCTGCCGGCCTTCTGGCTCGGCGGGAATTCCTTGAAGGTCACGAGGAACTTGCCGACGATCGGCCTGCGCCGGCACGAGGACGAAACGCATGGTCGAGCAACCAGTCGTAATAGGTGTTCGACGTGATGTCGGCCCGCTCGTAGGGATCCGTGCGCAGGTTGAAGAGCATCGGAACGCGCAGTTCGATGAACGGTTCGCGCCCAGATCGCCATCGTCCCTGGGCCCGCTGTTCGGCAGAACACGAACTTCCAGTTGTCGTAGCGCAGGCGCGATCAGGTCGCCGTCGTCGCTGAAGTAGAAGAACTCCTTGCGCGGGCTCTTCCGTCGACCTGGCCGGTCAGGTACGGCAGCAGGTTGTAGCCGTCGAGATGGACCTTGTAGGTCGTGTCGCCGAGCTTCCATGCCCTTGAGGAGCTGCTCCTTCACGTCGGGAGCGCCCGCGGCGGCGAGCGAAGCGTGGGCAGCCAGTCCAGGTGCGAGACGATGCCGTTGGAGACCGTGCCGGCCTTGATGTGGCCCGGCCAGCGCACCATCGCGGGCACGCGGTAGGCGCCTTCCCAGTTCGAGTTCTTCTCGCTGCGGAAGGGCGTCATGCCGGCGTCCGGCCAGGAGTTCATGTGCGGGCCGTTGTCGGTGGAATACATGACGATGGTGTTGTCGGCGATGCCCAGGTCGTCGATGGCCTTGAGGACGTGCCGACGTTCTTGTCGTGGTCGATCATCGCGTCGTGGTATTCGCTCTGCCAGCGACCGGACTGCCCGATGCTCTCGGGCTTCACGTGCGTGCGGAAGTGCATGTGCGTGAAGTTCACCCAGACGAAGAACGGCTTGCCGGCCGCGTTCTGGCGCTTGATGAAGTCCACTGCGCGGTCGGCGAAGTCGTCATCAATGGTCTCCATCCGCTTCTTGGTCAGCGGGCCGGTGTCCTTGATGGTCTGCTTGCCGACCTTGCCGAAGCGCGGATCAACCGTCGCGTCGTCCGTGGCCGCGGCCTTGCAGTCCAGCACGCCGCGCGGGCCGAACTTGGCGAGGAACGCCGGGGTCCTTCGGGTAGTCCGGCAGTCTCCGGCTCTTCGGAGGCGTTCAGGTGGTAGAGGCGCCGTAGAACTCGTCGAAGCCGTGGACGGTGGGCAGGTGCTCGTTCCGGTCGCCCAGGTGGTTCTTGCCGAACTGGCCGGTGGCGTAGCCCTGGCGCCTTGAGCAACTGGGCGATGGTCACGTCGCGGTCTTGGAGCCCTGCTGCGGCGCCGGGCAGGCCGACCTTGGTGTTGCCGGTGCGCAGGCCGCACTGGCCGGTGATGAACGAGGAGCGACCCGCCGTGCAACTCTGCTCGGCGTAGTAGTCGGTGAAGATCACGCCTTCCTTGGCGACGCGATCAATGTTCGGCGTCTTGAAGCCCATCACCCATGCGTGTAGGCGCTGATGTTCGGACTGGCCGATGTCGTCGCCCCAGATGATGACGATGTTGGGTTTCTTGTCTGCGGCGACCGCGGGGAGCGCACCGGTGACCAGCGCGATCGCCCCCACGAGGACGGACCATTGAAGCAAACGACTCATGACTTCTCCTCCTTTTTATATTAGCGTGCATCATTTCTTGACGCAACGCGTATTCAACCGTCGGTGAACATCGATTCGAACGAGTCCCGCTATTCCTCCGGCGGCTCGCACGTGAAGTCGACCCGCATCATGCAAGCCCGCCAGGCAAACTTCTTGGCCCAATAGGTATAGGCCGCTTCGACATCGCCCCAGCGATGCAGCGACTTCCAGGCATATTTTCTGCCTCCCCGGCGATCGACGGCGGCGGCCAGCAGTTCACCGGTCTGACTGTCGGTCACTTCCGCTTCAATCGTCGCCTTGCCGACAAACGGCTGAATGCCGCCGAGAGATTTCTTCCCATCGTATAACACCATGGAGACCGGGGCGGTGAGATTATCCAGCACCGGAATGTTTTTGCCGGCTTCGGTAATGCCGACACGCAGTCGCATCACGCCAGGCCCTGGCTCCTGCACCATCTGATAGTCCTTGCGGAATTCTTCATCGAGGCGTGACCAGAGGAATTGGGACAGGTAGGTGGCATCCTCCTTATCCAGATCCTTTACATCCGACTTTTCCCCACGCCAGACTTGCACCGGCTCCACCCAGACCTTCGTATAGGATTTGAACTTGGCCTTGTCCGGCGTGAAGTACAGCAGCGTCGAGTCGGTCTCGTTCGCCGCCGCATGGAGCTTTGAATAGTCTTTCAGGAACCCGGACGGTTCGGCCTTCTCATAACCGGTGGCATGCTCCGAATGTGCGCAGCAGGCAAGAGCCACAATGCAGATCGTACCAATCAGGAAGAATCGCCTTGCAATCACTTCAATCCTTCATGTCTATGTTCATTGCCATTATTAAGGGGACGGGGGGGGGAATACTTAACAGAGGATTCTTGTGTTGTCAAGCACAAATTTAGATCGATATTCGATTCGAACCAGTCGCGCAGGCGGCCCAGGATAATCGAGCGAGACAGGCGAGGCGGGCGAGACAGGCTGAAGCTGTGGCTCTAGCCTCGCACCCTCGACCTTCGACCTTCAGCCTTCGGACCCTGCCAGTCGTGGGCAAGTCGAGACGTTTCAGCTACCGTCTCGACGAGACAAGCGCTGACACAAACAGAGCGCCAATCACGGCATGACCAATCCCCGCTCCCCACAGCAACAGGCCGCCGAGACCCGACCCTGCTGCAGTCCAGAATAAAACCACGGCGGCCAGCACGTTGTACGATGTGATCCCAATACTCACCGCCAGCCCGGCAGGACTCCGGACATCATCGCGCGCTTTCAGACAGGCCACCCCAACGCGAAGACTCCCGCGCCGAAGAGCCGGGCTAGAACTATCGTACCCGCTTCCGCCGGACCTCCATTCAGGACATCGGTCAGGATAGCCGGACTGATCAACGTCAGCACTCCCACCAGCGCCTCAAGACCACCGGAAATTGTCAGCAACAGTCTCAACGACATCGCGTTTCCTTCCTTCGATGCAGACCGTTCCGATTCTTGATGAACACCAACGTCAACTCAGTTGAGCTGCCGACCGGAAGCTTCCGGTTGGGCACAAGGCTTCAATCGGTTCCTTGCATTGCAACATGTAACCGCTGTTTGGTCTGTCTCGTTTATTTGGTTGAACCAACCCTGGCCAGGAACTGTCGGAATCCGGTTCTTCTCGAACCCCTTTGGCGCGGTCGGGCGAAGTACTGTCCGCCGATCCGTTGGCATTTTTCGCCAGATCCTGCCGGGATGATCACGGCCGTCGGTGCGATCCTTTCCATTCTGTTTGGCAGGGGCTGTTCACAGATGTGACCACGGCAGGGCGGTTACCCGATCGGTGAGCGCCAGCGGGGTGGAGCAGCGGCAAATGACGTAGCCATGCCGGGCGCGTTTCGGGTGTTCGTCCAGAAACGTCAGCAGATGTCGCGCGTCGCCGGGCGTGGGGTGCTCGGTCCATTTCACTTCGATGGGAATGAGCCGGCCGCCGCGGGCAACGATGAAATCCACCTCCGCGCCCGCCTTGCTGCGCAGATAATGCAGTTTTCCACCGCCCAGGTATTGCAGGCGTTTCCACAACTCGATGCCCACCCATTGCTCGAAGACGCGGACCGGGATTCGCTCGGACGGCGGCTTCCAACGGCAATTCGGCAGCGGCATTGCGAACGCCGACATCGAAAAAGCAAAATCGCTCCGTGGACAGCAGGCTCTTGCGCGGACTCCCTGAAAATGCCGTCACCCGAAACCCAAGGAACATGTCTTCAAGCAACTGATAGTAGGTCTTCACCGTCGGCAGGCTGACCCCGGCCTCGCGGGAAATCCCTGCATAGTTAATCATCTGGCCCGACTCGGCGGCGGCCAATTGCAGGAACCTGGCGAAGGCCGGCCAGTTTTTCACCAGCGCCTCGCGCCGCAGCTCCTCCTCCAGATACACCACCGTGTAGGCACGCAACAGATCGGCGCGATGCGCAGGGGTGGCGATCGCAACGCCTGGCAGATCGCCGAATGTGAGCCGCTCGAACAAGTCGTCGGCGGGAAACCACCGCTCATCCACCGCCCCGCGCGGGGGCATCTTTAACAGCGTTTCGGCCCGCGTCTTCCCGGCGCCCGCCGGCGGGCGCTCCATCAACAGCAGCGGATACAGATGGTGCAGGAAACTCCGCCCGGCAGCAGGTTCGTGCCCGTGACGCGCAGCTTGCGGGCAGAACTGCCACACAACACAAACCTCCATCGACGCTTGTCTGAATCGTAGAGGTGCTGCACCGCATCGAAAATTGCCGGCACATTTTGCGCCTCGTCCACCACGACTGTAGCGGGGCGGCGCGATTTCGGCAACGCCCGGCACCGCTGGACCAGCAGATCGGGGTTGCGCAGGTACTCGGCACGTTCGGCAGGCCGGGAGAAATCCAGCCAGATCGCCGTTTCCGGCAGCACTTTCCGCAGAAGCGTGGACTTGCCGGTCTGGCGCGCACCGAACACGAGGTGCACGTATGGCGCAGCAAGTTTCCGTTTCCACAGCGGTTCTGCCCAGCGACCAAACATAATGCTGACTTTATAAACGCCCGACTATTATAAAGTCAACTATCTGCTCGCTCGACAGCGTGCCGTCGTTATCGAAGGTGGCGATACGCTTCGCGGCCGGCTCAAAGTCTGCGCCGGACATGGTGACGCGTGTGACCAATCCAGGATGGACTACCCGGCCTTGCCGTCGCTCCACGACAGAAACAGGCCTGTCCCGGGCGGAGTCGAAGGAAGCTGAAGTGGAACCGCGCATGAAGATCCATTTTTCACCTCGTCTCTTCGAGATAACACAGGGCGCTCCCGCGATGCAGGAGCGCCCTGTCTGTGCCCACCGACGCTCGATCAGTCCGCCAATTGCTTGCGTACGTGGGCCTCGCGCACGACCTGCTGTTCCTCCTCGGCGTTCGCCGCCTTCATTGCTTTCAGTTCGATCGTGACCTTATGAATTGTGCCGGTGAACTTGTTGTCATGCTCCTTGTAGTCCTCCGTGACCGGCGTCCCCTCGTCCACCCCCACATCTGCGCCTTCATCGGCCGAGAAGAAGCAACACTGCGTGTGCTCGATTCGCCCTTCGGCCACCTTCTGGCCGTTGACAAGGATCGTCCCGATGCCGCCCTTACCCATGCCAGGGCCATCGGAGGCAAACTCATACCGAATGGTCGCCTTGCCGGCGGCAAGCGGTTGTGCCGAAGCCACATTGAACCGCTGCAGGCCGAGGAAGTTGTAGGTGTACGTCGGCTTGCCGTCCTTCATGTACAGACTCCAGCCGCCGAACCGGCCAGCCTGGGCGAGGATGACGCCGTTGGCGCCGCCCTGGGGAATCTCCACATCAGCGGTAATCGTGTGCGACTTGTTCTTCAGGTTGATGAAGACGTTCTCCGACATCCCGGTCATCCCCTCGTAGACCGTCAGAGATGTGCGACGCGCCCATGAGATCGGGCCGCCCGGCCATGGCAGGGATCATACGCTCAAAAACTCGGTCATCGATGGGCAGCACATGGTTCTTGACCGCTTCCTTCAGAAAGAGGTCTTGCAGCTCCTTGAGCTTCATCGGATTCTTGGCGGCCAGATTGTTCACCAGACTGAAATCGTTACGCGTGTCGTAGAGCTCCCACTTGTCATCGAGGAGCGCTGTGCGTGGCTTCGTCTCCCACGGTGCCCGGTGCAGGGTACCGGCCAACCAGCCATCGGAGTAGATGGCCCGGTTGCCCAGGATCTCGAAGTACTGGACATAGTGCCGGCTCGTCGCCTTGGCATTGGCAAACGTGTAGACCATGCTCACCCCTTCGATCGGCTCCTGTGGCGTGCCATTCACGACTTTCGGCTCCGGTAACTCCGCGGCTTCCAGGACTGTCGGCGCAATATCGATGACATGATGGAACTGCGCGCGTACCTCGCCTTTTGCCTTGATGCGCTTGGGCCAATGAATCACCATCCCGTTGCGGGTGCCGCCGAAACTGGAGGCGACCTGCTTGGTCCAGGTAAACGGCGTATCGCCCGCGACGGCCCACCCGGCAGCCATGTGGGGATAGGACAGCGGGCCGCCGAGGTCGTCATAATGTTTCAGAATGTCCTGCACGGTTTCGTGGACACCATTGAAGTAGGTCATCTCGTTGAAGACACCATTCATGCCGCCTTCGGCGCTCGTGCCATTGTCGCCGATGATGTAGAAGATCAGCGTATTATCCATTTGGCCCGTCTGTTCAACGGCCTGGATCAACCGGCCGATCTCCGTGTCCGTGTACTCGCCGAAGCCGGCGTAGATCTCCATTTGACGGCTAAACAGTTTCTTCTCGTCATCCGAGAGTTTGTCCCAATCCTTGATGGCTTCCGGTTTGGGCGCGAGCTTCGTGCCCTGTGGGACGACGCCCAGCTTGATCTGCCGGGTCAGGGTCTCTTCGCGGAATTGGTCCCACCCTCCATCGAACTGGCCCTTGTACTTCGCGATCCATTCCTTCGGCACATGATGGGGCGCATGGGTGGCGCCCGGGGCGAAGTAGAGGAAGAACGGCTTGTCCGGCGTAAGCGACTTCTGGTAGCGCATCCAGTGGATCGCCTGGTTGGTCATGTCGGTCATGAAATGGTAGTTCGGATCTTTCCGCAACTCCACCTGCGTCAATCCATCGTAGAGTAGCGGCGCCCATTGGTTGGTCTCGCCACCGATGAAACCATAGAACTTGTCGAAGCCGGAGCGGGTCGGCCAGCGGTCAGTCGGACCGGATGGGCTGACTTCCCAAGCCGCGGTCTCATGGTTCTTGCCGAAGAAGCCGGTGCTGTAGCCGTTCAACCGCAACATCTCGGCCAGCGGCGCGACATTGTTCGGTCGGCTCCCGGTATTGCCGGGGAACGCTGTGGAGAATTCCGTGATCGCGCCCATGTTGTTCATGTGATGATTGCGGCCGCTCAGTAATGCTGCACGGGTCGGCGAGCAGAGCGCCGTCGTATGGAAATGGTTGTAGCGCAATCCATTGTCGGCGAGTCGCTCGACCGTCGGCATGTGAATGGGCCCACCGAATGCGCTGGACATACCGAATCCCATGTCGTCGAGCATCACAATGAGCACGTTCGGGGCGCCGGCCGGCGCCTTGACCTCGAATCGCGGCGGGGCTGTGGCCTTGCGGACATCGATCTCCGTGATCGCCGGGCGTTTGGGTTCCGGAATCGGCAGCACCGTCCGGTCGAGCTTGTCTGCCGCCTGGGCAGTAATAGGAATGGTTGCCAGCGCCGCCGGCAACCCCATCAGCACGACCGTGAACACAACCGATCTTGTAGTTGATCTCCTCATTTCTTTTCCCTCTTTGAAATCCATCGTTACGCGGCGCAGCCGCTCGTTCATGCTTTCCTACTACGCGCGACCCACTTGGTATATCCCGAGAGGTCATGTGTCACGTGTACGGCCTGACCCTACGACGACTTGATGACTGAGATGGGGAGTACCATTTAGTTGATCCACCCCTGCTCCTGGAATTTGGGCTTGATCATCTTCGCGATTTCTTTCGCAGTCTCCTTGGCCCGGCCCTCGATCTTGGCGCTACCGCTGAATTCCCCATAGGCTTTCATCCCGAGGCCGACGATGAGTCCAACCGGATTGGCCGTCGCAATGAAAGCGGCGACCCCCAGCGCCCCGCCCGGCGTTTTACCTCCACCGGACTCAAGGGTGCCGGATCCGAGTTTACGCAGACCCTGAGCCGTCATCTGGAAATTGGATGCCCCGGAGCCGAAACCGATTGCGACGCGCTTGGTAGCACTTCCCTCATCGATCGAAAGGAGATTGCCTCGGATCACAATGTCATTAATCTCCGGACTCGTTTGACCGGCAGTCCCATGCCACCGCTGATCTCTTCGACTATGTCCGCTGCAATTGCTCCGCCCAGTTTCCGTCCGAGTTCGATCTCCTCGGTGGTTAGGGGTTTGGCATGCTCGGTAGGCTGACCTGCCAGTGAGGAAGCGGCTGGAACCTCTGCAGGCGCAGCGGCGAAGTCATACACCCAGATGTGGCCAGGGCGAGGGAGCTTTTCCGTCACATGTTCCGCCGGTCAGTCACCTCGTTGAAGCGCACCCGGCAACTACTGCCAAGGCCAATGCATAAAATCCGATAGGCGTAAGGGTTTGCATGACACACCTCCTATTGATGAGATAGATCCTAGCATCACTCCGCCCTCTTGCCGTCGCAACGGCACCGGAAGGGTCAGTCAGTCCACAACGCTACTCAGCACAGCCGCCTGGCTGTGTTATCGGACGATCAGCGCACCTCACGCACCAGCCTGAATCCGACATGATTCGTGCCCGTATCCGGCTCGCCCTTCCCGCGTCCACCCGCGATGTAGCGCGCGCAATACTGGTCGGTACAGAGGAACGAGCCGCCCCTGTGGACCTTCTTCTTTACGCCTGGCTCGCTGGGATCGAAACTGTCTGCCGGCCCTTGCGGATTGCGGGCGACGGGGCCCTGCGCGACCAGGGTTTGGTAATAGTCATGGCGGTACCAATCGCTGGTCCATTCCCAGACGTTGCCGGCCATGTCGTAGAGGCCGTACTTGTTCGGTGGGAACGAGGCAACCGGCGCGGCGCGCTCGTGGCCATCTTCCTTCGTATTCTTCTCAGGGAAGTGACCTTGAAAGGTGTTGGCCATGAACTGGCCGCCGGGATTCAACTCATCGCCCCAGGCATAGGGTTTTCGCTCCAACCCGCCGCGCTGCGCAAATTCAAACTCGGCGCACGTCGCCTAATTAAGCTTTCTTCGCCTTTGCTCTACGCTTTTGGGACAGCAGCGGAATTAAACACCGCAATGTTCGATTCACAGAATCGGAATCTGGAAAATACGCTTGAATTTCCGGCTCAAGAACTACTGCACCCTCTTTTGGCATGACGTCCTTCACCATCGTCGTCCCATCCGCTTTATGGATCGTGATGGTATAGCCGGCCTGCATGGCTTTGGAGTGCTTGCCACGCACTCCTCTCCTAAAATCATATTCCGCGCGCATATCGGTGCCCTCCATCCGTACGAGTCTAGTCAATGGTTTCTTCATACAGTTTCCGTTCCGATGGGGTTGCCTTTCGGCAACTGACAATACGTATGTGCGAGCCACGTTCGGTATAGACCACTACCAACACACGGCCTTTGTCAGAAGTGCCGATGTCGATATACCGTTGCTCATCCGCGGAGTGGTCAGGGTCATGGATGGTCATTGAATAGGGCTCTGTAAAAACTGTTGCGGCCTCATCAAAGCCGACTTTGTGCTTTTTCAGATTTGCCTTGGCTTTCTCTTCGTCCCACTCAAAGCTCAGTTTCATTAGGCTCCTTTGAACCATAGCGCTTTGCTATTGAGTAATTCAATCTAATGCCCCAGTCCAGCGGCGGCGGCTGGGGATTTGACCAGCCGGAACCCCACATGATTCGTGCCCGTATCCGGCTCACCCTTCCCGCGTCCACCCGCGATGTAGCGCGCGCAATACTGGTCGGTACAGAGGAACGAGCCGCCCCTGTGGACCTTCTTCTTTACGCCTGGCTCGCTGGGATCGAAACTGTCTGCCGGCCCTTGCGGATTGCGGGCGACGGGGCCCTGCGCGACCAGGGTTTTATAATAGTCATGGCGGTACCAATCGCTGGTCCATTCCCAGACGTTGCCGGCCATGTCGTAGAGGCCGTACTTGTTCGGTGGGAACGAGGCAACCGGCGCGGCGCGCTCGTGGCCATCTTCCTTCGTATTCTTCTCAGGGAAGTGACCTTGAAAGGTGTTGGCCATGAACTGGCCGCCGGGATTCAACTCATCGCCCCAGGCATAGGGTTTTCGCTCCAACCCGCCGCGCTGCGCGTATTCGAACTCCGCTTCCGTCGGCAGGCGCTTGCCGGCCCACTTCGCATAGGCCAATGCATCCTGGTAGGCGATGTGGACGACGGGATAGTTCCCGCGATCCTTCAGCGTGCTTTTCGGGCCCTCCGGGTGCCGCCAGTTGGCGCCCTTCACATAACTCCACCATTGGAAGTGGTTGTTCAACTTCACGGGATGGCCAGGGGGCGAGAAGACGACCGACCCCGCCACGAGATTTTCCGGCGGCGCGCCGGGAAAATCCTCGGCGCGCGGCGCCTGCTCGGCGAGCGTCACATACTTGGTCGCCTTCACGAACTTCGCGAACTGGTCGTTCGTGACTTCGGTCTTGTCCATCCAGAATCCATCCACAGAGACACGATGCCAGGGTTGTGCATCAGGAAACTCCTCCGCACCCATCGAAAACTCGCCGCCGGTAATCCAGACCATACCTTCAGGGGCCGGACCAGGAGGCGGCGGAACTTTCGTACGTGGAGAGTCGCCGGCGGGCTGGGCTGTTTGGTTCGGGGCCAAGGGCGGTTGAGGAGTGACAGTGGTAGCGCCGAGGCCCGCCTTCGCAGCAGAGATACCCATGCCGCAGGTCATGCCGGATCGCATCCCCTCTTCTGCTGATGCACTTAACAAACTGGCGAAGAAGTACCAGGCTCCCATGAGCACGGCGCACACACTCACTCCAATTCCTATCGTCATTGTCCGGGAATCTGGTCTACCCTGCATTGGCTTCAAGTCCCTCAGTCGTGCTCAGCGATCCAGCTCGCTGCTTGAAGATCGATTATGGAACCCTGTGGTCGTCACGACGCCGAGCCGCCGGGACCGAAGGTCACCCCTTGAGATCCCCAGTTCAGGGTAAAGGCGAAGAAATGCATCATGGTGTCCTTAAATTCGCCGGTCATCTGCCCAGCCAGCTGACCGCGATTTTGCGAGATCGACATATCACCCATATAGGCCAGCTCGTAGCTGAATCCCAGTTTGACCTTCGGGTTCATCAGCCAATTGGCGCCCAGGCCGAACTTATAGGTCGCGCCGGACCGGGAGGGCGATACTCCGGTTTGCGGCCGACACCATCGAAGAATCATAGGCGAACCCGCCGTTGAGCAACCACTCGGGATTCAACCGGTACTGGGTGCCGACCCCCACGTGGTAGGTATCGTCGTAATTACTCTTCGTCGTCAGCGACTGGTTGTTTTGACCGACCCGTAACTGCGACATCCACCTTGCCGAACTGACTCCAATTTTCCCAGCCGAAGTCGCCCATGACAGCCCACCGGTCACTGAGTTCATGATAGCCGCTGAGGATGACATGCTGCGGCACCGTGATACCCAAATCGAGATTGCGGTTCAGATCTTGTTTTCAACGCGGTGCCGAGGGTCCCCAGTGTTCGAAAAGGTGGGGCGGTCCGAGAAATCCAATTTGATCGGAGAATAATAGGTGACGCCGACACGGGTGCCTTTTTTGGGCTCGACGAGGACGCCGAACTGGCCGCCGACTCCTGCGGTTGTATCCTTTACCGCCAGTCTGCCCGTCGCCGCTGCCCGAATGGATGCGGGCTGTTAACGTTCGACGTGTACTTCAAATAGGCCAGCATGACGTTGGGCCCGCCACCGACAGAAATGTATTCGTTCACCCGATAGCTCGCCACCGGGGCAAACGTCATCCCTACCAACGTCGCTTCCTTCGCGTAGTAGCGGCCGACAAAGCCCTGGTCAAATTTCTCCGAAAGGCCGAAGTTCGAGAACATACCGAGCCCGACTTTGAAATCCTTGCTGAGGCTGTGCACATAGAATCCACTGGCGGCCGGTACCACGCCGACCGGATTTCCGCCGCCATTCCCGCCATAGGGGTCGTTGGTGCCGCTGAACCCGCCGCTTTGGAAGTACAACGCCTGCAACCCGCCTTGGAATTGGTTGCCTTCGAGGAGGCTCATGCCGGCGGGATTCTTGAACAGGGTGGAGGCATCCTGCGCGCGCGCCGCCCAGCCTGCTCCCGCAAGGGCCACGTCCTCCGTTCCGAATTCCGTCAGGAACAGTCCGCCGGCCTCGGACGCCTCCGTCAGCGCCAAGCTCATCACAATCGTCGCTATGGTCAGGGTCAATTTCCGCAACATACCCACCTCACTTATTGTGGTATGACCAAACATGACGTTTCCCCCCTCGATCGCGCTCGACCGGCATACAGGAAAAGTCTACGTGGCCCGCGCCGAACGGTCACAGACCTACCAGGCGAATTGCGCCTGCAACCGCCCGATGTTTTCCCAGGCCCCGTCCGTGCCATAGGGGTTGACGCTGAAGCCGATGTCGCCAGAAAACCGAATCGTGTATTCGTGGACGAAGTAGTTCAGGCCGACGCGATACGTCTCCCAGTTGCTGGGGAAGTTACTCGCAGTCAGCAACGCGTAGCTACCGGCCAATTCTACCTTGTCCCGATAGATCATATAACCGCCGTTGACCGTAAATTTGTTCAGATCGGTATCGCCGTTCGAGTAGATACCGCCGGTAAATGTCCCGTTGCGGAGGTCGCTGTGGATGCGCTGATATTCGATGTCGCCGGAAAATCCATAGCCCCGCAGGCCGCCACAATCTAATTTCCTTTCAGCATATATTGCTTTTTCGTGTGAATTGATGAGTGGTGCACAGAACTCTCCGGCCGGTTACACGAGCCACCAGCTCACGCCTGCGATGGTACAGACGAGCAGATTCTCTACGTCATGCGAGAGAGCATAAAGATACGGAATTAATCTGTCTATGTAGAGCCGCCTGACGCCCGCTTTTTTCTGAACACGTTCGCCGCCTTGGCGTTGCTCAAAAGTAGACGGTCTGCTAGGCTCCCCACTCCGCTCGGACCTCTCCTCGAACGGATGACAGTCTTGATCACACGTGTAGAATTGAACCTCGCCGCACTGGTTGTCCTACTACTCTTTGCCGTTCTTCTCGTGGTTCAACCAGCCTGGGCCGGTGAAACGCAGGCCGCGTCGCCAACCCCGTCGGAGGCCACGCAGGCGAACGTGCCGTCACTGGAGGAACAACGAACAGATCGCCCCTCCGAGCAGCGTCTTTGACCGCTCGCACGTCGCGTCGAGGAGATTATCTTCTCGGACGATTTCAGACTCAGCGTCCCGCAGTCTCCGCTCCACCTTGATCAGCTGCTCCATGTCCCTGAATGGCTGCACCTGGGCCTCGACTTCCGAACACGCTACGAAGCCTACAGCCAGCCGGTCAAGAAGAACGAGACGACCGGAGCCGCGCAGTTTTCTGAGCGTACCGACGTTCAGCTCTGCATCCATTGAAGACCGGTACACCTCATGGCCCTTGAATCTTCTGCAGGCGCGCCAGGACCAGATCGCCGTTCAGCAATTCGAGTGTCCCATCGACAATCCGCCAGCCACGGGTGGCATCGAGGGCTTTAAAAAATTCAGTTTCGACACCCTCCTCAAGATCAGGGCATGCTCGCTTCGTCGCGCCGATCAGGCCGAACTTCAATGCCTCTCCGTTCAGTTCATACCCGCCAAAGAAGCGGTTGCAGCCTGCATAGCCGCCGGCTTGTTTCTTCGCTTCGTCAAAGATAATGAACGGCTGCTGACGATCAACGGACGGTGCGACCGCGTGACCGGAGAGTTCACTCACTTGCCACTCGACGCCCGTCAGATTGTTCGAATACAGCGGCTCTCCCCTGCCCGATCCTTCCCATCCTACGACCAGAGTAAAGCCCACTATCGGGAGTGACAGCCACGCTCGTTTCATATCTCGTCGATTACAACTCACTTGTTTTCGGACGGATAGATGGTCTTCCAATCCTGCTTCATGTCCACCACCGTCCACCCTTTCGCCTGCGCTTCGTCCCAGGCTTTGTCGAGCTGTCCGATATGCGACGTGCGGTCGTAGGCCCACTCGCGCTCGGCGTCGGTATGATGCACGATAAGCGCGAACCGCGCGCCACTCCCGGCAGTCGTCCACTCCAGCATCTGCTGGTCGCCGTCGGAATTGCCGAAGGCCATCACGGGGCGGCGGCCGATGTAGGTCTGAATGCCGACAGGTTTGCCTACCTTGTCGTCAAAGAAATTGAGTTCGGGCAGTTTCATCAGAGTGGGCTTTCCATCGCGCATTTCGAATTTAAGTTTTCCGCTACTGCCGACGACCTGCTCCGGTGGAATGCCGTAGACTGTTTCCGTCCACGGTCGCATGAATTCGACTCCACCGCCGGAGACGATGAACGTCTTGAAGCCGTTCGCGCGCAGGTAGCCGAGCACTTCGAGCATCGGCTGATAGATCATTTCGGTGTAGAGACGTTTGGTCACGGGATGCTTCGCGGTAGTGATCCACTCGGTCACGATCTTTTCGAACTCCTCCGTGGTCATGCCTGCGTGCGTGGCCATGACGATTTGGAAAATGGCCGGCTCGCCCCCTGCCAACGCGCCTTTCACATCGCCCTTGAGCAGCGAGGCGAACGGCTCCTTGGTCTTCCACTCGGGATGCTGCGGCGCGAGCACCTTTACTCGGTCGAGGGCGAAGAAGAGTTGGAAATACATCGGCTGCTCGGCCCAGAGCGTGCCGTCGTTGTCGAACACCGCGATGCGCTCGGCAGGCGGCACGAAATCAGGCCCGCCTTCCTTGGTCACCTTCGCCACGAATTCGACCACAGACTTCTTGGCGGCCCGTCGTTCCAGGACGGGAGCGAGTCAGCAGCATGGGCAATGGTTGTGGTCATCGTTAGCGCACACACAAGTGTGATCGCCCCCACGAGGACAGACCTTTGGAGCAAACGACTCATAACTTCTCCTCATTTTTTGCGTGCGCATTCCTTGACGCAACGCGCATTCACCCGTCGGTGAACATGAATTCGAACTATCCCGCTATTCCTCCGGTGGCTCGCACGTGAAGTCGACCCGCATCAGACAGGCCCGCCAGGCAAACTTCTTGGCCCAATAGGTATAGGCTGCTTCGACATCGCCCCAGCGATGCAGCGACTTCCAGGCATATTTGCTACCTCCCCGGCGATCGACGGCGGCGGCCAGCAGTTCACCGGTCTGACTGTCGGTCGCTTCCACTTCAATCGTCGCCTTGCCGACAAACGGCTGAATGCCGCCGAGAGATTTCTTCCCATCGAATAACACCATGGAGACCGGGGCAGTCAGATTATCCAACACCGGGACGTTTTTGCCGGCTTCGGTAATGCCGACACGGAGTCGCATCACGCCAGGCCCTGGCTCATGCACCATAATATAGTCCTTGCGGAATTCCTCATCGAGGCGTGACCAGAGAAATTGGGAGAGGTAGTGGGCATCCTCCTTGTCCAGATCCTTTGCATCAGACTTTTCCCCACGCCAGACCTGCACCGGCTCCACCCAGACCTTCGTGTAGGATTTAAACTTGGCCTTGTCCGGCGTGAAGTACAGCAGCGTCGACTCGGTCTCGTTCGCCGCTGCATGGAGATTCGAATAGTCTTTCAGAAACCCGGACGGTTCGGCCTTATCCCAATAACCGGTGGCATGCTCCGAATGCGCGCAGCCGGCAAGAGCCGCCACACAGATCGCCCCCATCAGCCAGAATAGTTTTGCAACCATTACCATCCTCCCTCTGTAGGGTAATCACAAAAAGCAAAATTTATGGGAGAGGGGGAGCAGAAAGTTAATTGAGTATTCTTATTTTTCAAGCGAAGCCTTAGCAGGCTGCCATTTTAGATTTCTCAATCCTGAACTGAACCGATCGCGGCGGCGAAATATGCGTGCGGGTGATGTTCATAACGGACTCCGGTCGGTGGGTGTACGGCTTGTCGGGCTGCACCCGCCGTAGCAGCGGGTGCGACCCGTGAAGTGGATTCAACTTCCCGTCCAGCCCACCTTAATGGCTTGCCGCACCCTGCTGGAGCATCTCTAGCGCTTGATCGACGGTGAAGCTAGCCGCCTTCTGGCGCGGCGGGTATTCCTTGAACGACATCAGAAACTGGCCGACGTATTGCTGCGCCGGCACCAACAGGAAGGCGTGGTCAATCAGCCAATCCCAGTAGGTATTGGAGGTGATGCTGGCCCTCTCATAGGGGTCGGTGCGCAGGTTGTACATTATGGGAGCCGCGTCTTCACAAACGGCTCGGCCCAGATCCCAGGGTTCCCGGCATCCGCTGCTGCGCAAACACGAGCTTCCAGTTATCGTAGCGCAAGCCCATCAGGTCGCCGTCATCGGAGAAGTAGAAGAAGGACTCGCGTGCGCTCTTCTTCGCCTGGCCTGTGAGGTAGCGGCAACTGGTTGTAAGCCATCGAGGTGCACCTTGTACGTCATCTTCCCAGCCTGGTAGCCCTTCAGCAGCTTCTCCTTGACGTCGGGGGCGCCGGCTGCCGCGAGCAGGGTCGGCATCCAATCCAGGTGCGAAACGATGTCGTTGGACACGGTGCCTGGCTTGATATGGCCGGGCCAGCGCACCATCGCGGGCACGCGGAACGCGCCTTCCCAGTTGGTGTTCTTCTCGCTGCGGAACGGCGTCATGCCGGCGTCGGGCCAGGAGTTCATGTGCGGCCCGTTGTCGGTGCTGTACATGACGATCGTGTTGTCGGCGATGCCCAGTTCGTCGAGCTTGTTGAGCACGGTGCCGACGTTCTTGTCATGGTCGATCATCGTGTCGTGATAGGGGCTCTGCCAGCGTCCCGCTTGGCCTACGCTCTCCGGTTTGGGATGGGTGCGGAAGTGCATGTGCGTGAAGTTCACCCAGACAAACAACGGCTTGCCGGCCTTGGCTTGTTTTTCGATGAACTCCGCTGCGCGGGCGGCGATGTCGTCGTCGATAGTCTCCATGCGTTTCTTGGTCAGCGGGCCGGTGTCTTCGATTTTCTGCGTGCCGTCGGCATCGCAAAGCTATGGATCACCCCGCGCGGGCCGAATTTCTTGCGGAAGTTGGGGAAGTCGGATCCTTCGGATAATCCGGCAGTTCCGGCTCTTCCTCGGCATTCAGATGGTAGAGGTTGCCGTAGAACTCGTCGAAGCCGTGGGCGGTCGGCAGGATCTCGTCCTTGTCGCCCAGGTGGTTCTTGCCGAACTGGCCGGTGGCATAGCCCTGCGCCTTCAGCAACTCGGCGATGGTCGGGTCTTCCTTCCTCATGCCGAGGTCGGCGCCCGGCAGCCCGACTTTGCTCAACCCGGTGCGGAAGACGCTCTGGCCCGGTGATGAACGCGGAGCGGCCGGCGGTGCAGCTCTGCTCGGCATAGTAGTCGGTGAAGATGATGCCTTCATTGGCGACCCGGTCGATGTTGGGCGTCTGGTAGCCCATCATGCCTATGGTGTAGGCGCTGATGTTGCGACTGGCCGATGTCGTCGCCCCAGATGACGACGATGTTGGGCTTGCTTGTCTGCGGCGACTGCGGGGAGCGCGCCGGTGACCAGCGCGACCGCCCCCATGAGGATCGACCATTGAAGTATGCGACTCATGAGTTCTCCTCCTTTGCGTTGCATGCGCGGTTCGTGACGCACCGCATGCTCAACCGTCGGTGACCATCAATTCAACCGATCCACTATTCCTTCGGCATCTCGCACGTGGCGTCGCCCCGCATCATGCAAGCCCTCCAGGCATACTTCTTGGCCCAATAGGTATAAGCCTCTTCGACATCACCCCACCGATGAAATGACTTCCAGAAATATTTGCCGCCTCCCCGGCGATCGACTCCGGCGGCCAGCAGTTCACCGGTCTGACTGTCGGTCGCTTCCACTTCAATCGACGACTTGCCGACAAACGACTCGGTGCTGGCAACATATTGCTTCGCTCTGGATAACACATAGGCGGCCGGATACATGGCGGTGATGTTATCCACCACCGGAATGTTTTTACCGGCTTCGGTAATGCCGATACGGAGGTGGATCACGTCAGGCCCTGGCGACCGCACCATCTGATAGTCCTTGCGGAATTCTTCATCGAGCTTTGACCAGAGGAATTGGGACAGGTAGTGGGCATCCTCCACATCCATATCCTTTGCATCAGACTTTTCCCCGCGCCAGACCTGCACCGGCTCCAGCCAGACCTTCGTGTAGGATTTGAACTTGGTCTTGTCCCCCATGAAATACACCAAAGTCGCCTCGGTGTCGTCCGCCGCCGGACGGAGCTTCGAATAGTCGTTCAGGAATCCGGATGGTTCAGCCTTACCCCAATAACCCTTGGCTTGCTCCGAATGCGCACAGCCGGCAAGAGCCGCGATGCAGAGCGCACCGGCCATCAATAATCGTCTTGCAACCATTTTCACACCTCCATTTTATTAGGTTCATTATAGAGACCAACCCTATTACTTATTATTAGGGGGGTGAGCAACTTAACGGAAAACTGCTTTTCTTTTCAACTGCAAAATTTGAACGACTTTCGATTGGAACCAGTCACGCAATCAAGGAAGGTAGATTCTCATGGGGAAGGGACCTTTCTCTTCATGACGGTCATTTCATTAGCGCAGCGGCGGCGTTGCGTGCGGCGACGGGCCTTGGATTCTTGACATTCTGTTCGAGAAGAAGGGCTGTCGGTTTCATGGACTTCTTAGCCAGCACTATTCACGACTGATAGTCAGAGGGGAGTGGCACGCGCTCGGGCGTTCTTAGACTCTTCCTCACTCCCCGCGCTCGCTTCCCCGTGCGTCATTGCCCGTGACCCACGGCTCCTTCTCTCCACCGGCGTAACCCGGCTTCACTGGGACTAGGAGCCGCTCCGCCACCCACCATGACCCCGCCTGTCTCTCTCGCGTTGCGGGTTGTGGCCCACCTTCTCCACACCCTGCTGGGCTTCCCCTGTTGCGACAGAACTCCGCTGCGAACCTGCCGTCACCCCTACCCTGGCGGACTGCGCGGGTGCGCTGTTCGCTCGCTTCCCCACCTATCTCAGCCTTCCCTGTGATTCAAACAGGTCGGCGTCCGCATGGCCCTTTTCGAGGCTTGCTCCGTGTTCACTCGCGTGACGGCCTGCTCGCGCGCTGATCTCCCTGAAGAGACCTTTTACCTCAAAGGCTTCTGCCGCTTCGTTGCCGCTGCGTCTGCTCTGACTGCTACCGGCCGGAGCGAACGTTGCCGGGTGGGTCTCGACTCTCCCGCTGAGGTTCTGCGCCTTTTCACAGCGCACTGAATCATGCGGGCTAGATCGACTCCGGATTCGCATCCTATTCCGGTGGGTGGAATAGGACGAAAGATTGAACAAGTGTTTGAAGGTCAAGTAGACTTGCCTTCCACCGGAATATTCAGGCGAGCGTGCTATGATACACAGCAGCTCGCAACGGACTGACTTGTTGGGAGGCGGTGTGATGGCACCTAGCATGAACGACGATGACCAGATTCTGAGAGCCTATGCCGCCATCACCTCGATTCGGGCTAACGTTCCAGAGCGCCACGAGGTTGAAGAGCGGTGGGTCAACGAGTTCAACGCTGCGATCGAGAAACTTGAGAAGTCACTGGGCATTGATTTGCAAGAATTCAAGGTCCCGCATGATGCGCTCAAACGATTTGTCGCTTCGTGCAACAGCCTGACGAATGACGTAACGTATCTTAAAGGCCTATGGTGCGAGCGGGCCATTCTGATGCAGAAGCTTGACTCGGTACTGGTGTACTTCACGGGCCTGCAAGACCGAGAAGATATCAAGATCGGTTTTCGACCACCTAAATAGTAAAGACTGGGAACGTTGCTTGGCCTTTTGCCTGGCCAGCCCTCTATCGACCTGAACAATATTGACCTGAGACGTTCTGACTTCTCCTCTTCCTCTCTCTCGAAATAAGCCGGAATCTGGCCAAGCATTCACTGCCTCTAGGCCCCCTATGCACAACAATCATAGCAATCGTGTTGCAACTCGTTCATTTTCGGTGCGCGGGGGGAATGGGTTCAGCACCCGCTGTCGGAAAGGCGAGGGCCCACCGAGGCGTGGCCGAAGTGGGGATCTTGAACTGGCACGGTACCGCAATCAGATGGCCCAAGCCGCCAGAATTCCAGAAGGATTTCGCAAGGCCACGCCCGGAAGGGTCGCTAGAGAAGCGTGAGGGCCAATCCGTTCTCCACTCGCATACCCCACCAACGATAGGTTGACAGCGGGAAATCCAATCCTTGAGAATGCTCTCCATGGTCGGGAAGATCATCATCGAACGGCTAGAATTTCAGGGGCGCTGCGGCGTGACTTCGGAAGAGCGCCGACGTCCTCAGCCATTGGCGGTAGACCTGGAACTGGACTGCCAGACTGAACCGGCAGCGACGTGGGATGACATCCACCGCACGGTCAACTATGCGCAGGTGGCAGATCGGGTGATCGAGATCGGCACGACGCAAGATTGCGCGTTGCTGGAAACATTCGCGGAGCGGCTCCTGACCATGCTCTTTGCAGAATTTCCCATCGAACAGACCAAGATTTGGGTGCGGAAGCTTGCGCCTCCGCTGGAGCATGTGACTGGCTCGGTGGGCGTGCAACTCGAGCGGTCACGCCTGGCTCACCAGATTCAGGATACGGGACCAACTCCGGCTCAGTTTCTGACTCAACAACTCCATCGCTTACCGAAAGGCAAGGCCCTCGACGTCGCGGCCGGGTCTGGACGCAATGCGCTCTATCTAGCCTCACACGGTTTTCAGGTCGATGCGATGGACCGCGATGAACAGACCATGACACAGCTTGCTGCCACGGCAAAACAACGGAACCTCCCGAACCTCACTGTCAGAACGGTGGATCTCGAACGAAAGACGGAGGAACGGCCGGAATTTCCGAAGCGGGAATATGATGTAATTGTCGTGCTCTTCTATCTCCATCGCGCGCTGTTCCCCGCTCTCATCGATTCACTGAAGCCGAACGGGGTCTTAATCTACGAGACCTTCACCATCGACAACTACATGCGCCATCACCATCCACGACGATGGGAGTTTTGCCTCGCGCACAACGAATTGCTCAGGCTCACATCCACTCTCCGCGTGCTGTCGTATGACGAAGGCGAACACGAAGGCAGCCACGGACCCGGTTCGGTCTTCACCGCGCGACTCGTCGCTCAACAAGCAGGCCCCCGCAACCTGCCCCACGGGTCGACATGAGTCGTATCGATCTCCATCTCCATACAACCCACTCCGATGGAAGCCTCTCACCAGCCGAAGTACTCCGGCTTGCCCACAAAGCAGGGGTCACGGCGCTGGCCATCACAGACCACGACATTGTGTCCGGCATTCCCGACGCCATCGCAGTGGGGGCTGAGCTGGGAATTGCAATCATTCCAGGCGTGGAAATCAGCTCCCGTATCGGCAAGAGTGAACTCCATATCCTTGGCTATTGCATAGACTGGCAAGACCCGGAACTGATTCGACGCTTGTCCTCCTTGCGTGAAAGTCGGCACACCCGTAATCCGCAAATCATCGAACGACTGCGCTCATTGGGGCTCGACGTCACATACGAAGAGGTGCGGGCTTTAGCCGGCACGGATTCGGTCGGCCGGCCGCATATTGCGCGGCTCTTGATGGACAAGAAGTATGTCACGTCCGCCAAAGACGCATTTGACCGATATCTGGCAGAAGGGTGCCCGGCCTATGTGGCGCGTGAACTGCCCCGGCCGGCGGATGCCATCGCCTGGATCAGAGCCGCCGGTGGCGTAGCGGTGCTGGCCCACCCCACTTGGGCCAAAGTGTCTGGGGAAGGACTGAACACACTCCTCACAACATTGAAAGCCGAAGGCCTCGGCGGCATCGAAGTCCACTACAGTACGCACACGAAGCGACAGACGACAGAGTATCTTGATCTGGCCAAACGGCTGGCTCTGTTGGTGACCGGTGGAAGCGATTTCCACGGTATCACCAAGCCGGACATCGAAGTGGGTACGGGCCTGGGTGATTTGAACGTTTCCGAGAAGTTGCTCGACCCTCTCAAGAAAGCCGCCCTCCTTGCCCGTCATTCGTAACTCCTCTCTCATCGCTCGCCTCTCGTCACTCGCGGACAGCCATGCTTTCTGACTTGCGAGATCCGCCTCACCAGTCACACTTCATGGGTATCGAGAGCACCGGTGCTTATTTCCCCCTATTCGTTGACTCTCCCCTCCTATCCGCTACACTTTAAGACATTTACGGACAGTCTCAGCGTTTGCTATGTCGAAATCCTGGACTTGGATCGCTCCCTATATCTTTGTCATCTTGGCCATGCTCCTAGCCGGCCCCTTGCTGAGCAACCTAGCATTGGCCCAATCTTTTTCGATTCCGTATGTGCCGCTCAGTGGACCTCACGCCATTCGATTGATTGCCAACCTCCTTGCTCTCACCATCCTCTGGGCCCTCGCCTTCGCTGCCTCTCAGGAAATCCCAGACAACGGCCGTGGATCAAGTTTTCTTCGCAACCTCGTCCTTCCGCTCACAACCCTCATCGTCATTCTCTTCACCAATAAAGCATTGAGAACCGT
Source organism: uncultured Nitrospiraceae bacterium (assembly GCA_963821465.1). Taxonomy (GTDB): domain Bacteria; phylum Nitrospirota; class Nitrospiria; order Nitrospirales; family Nitrospiraceae; genus Palsa-1315. The sequence continues at coordinate 379,123 of CAWGDV010000001.1, forward strand.
GGGCCTCCCACTGATTGACCAGATCGGCCCTTCTCGATTCGCCATGGGGTATGCTATCGGTCTCGTAGGGTCCGGCCTCTGGCTCACAGCCGCTTGGGTCCTTAACCAGAGTTCTCTGCGCGAAGCCTTTGCTCCACCTAGACAGACACGACGCCAAGAGACCCAGGATTTTTCCGAGGATGAAGACGCAGGGCAAGAAGAAAAGGCAGCCGCTCCGTCAGAACCAACAAGTACAGCCGCCACGGTAATGATCAGTGGCTACACACCAAGTATGCTGGGGCGCTACAGGGTATTGAAGGAACTCGGACGCGGCGCAATGGGGCTGGTCTACTTGGGAAAAGACCCAACGATTCAGCGTTTCGTGGCCATCAAGACCATGCGACTCGACCACATCGACCAGGACGACAAGTTGCAAGAGGTCAAGGCACGGTTTTTCCGCGAAGCAGAATCCACCGGGCGTCTCTCACACCCCAATATTGTGACGATCTATGATGCAGGAGAAGAACACGATTTAGGATACATCGCAATGGAACTCATCGAGGGAACCCCCCTGAGTCAGTCGGCACGAAAACCCAATTTGATGCCGGTCCACGAGGTCCTCCTGACTATTGCCACCGTCGCTGATGCCCTAGACTACGCCCATCAGCAAGGTGTCGTCCATCGCGACATCAAACCGGCAAACATCATGCTGACAAAGGATCGCATCGTAAAAGTCATGGACTTCGGTATTGCGAAAATGGCCTCAAGCAACAAGACACATAAGAATATTGTGTTGGGCACACCGACCTACATGTCGCCTGAACAAATCGCCGGCAAGAAAGTAGACGGCCGGACGGACATCTTCTCACTCGGTGTCGTGCTGTTCGAACTCCTCACGGGGCAGTTGCCGTTTACCGCCGACAACTTGTCGGCCATGTTGTTCAGCATCACCCATCATCCGCATCCCGCCATTCAGACCTTGAAACCGGATCTTCCACCAATGGTGCAAGAGATCGTAGACCGCGCGCTACAGAAAGAGCTGCCTCACCGCTACCGGCGCGCGGATGAATTCGCGGGAGAACTCCGTGCCTGCCTGCAAAGTCTCGCGGCCTGAAGGAGGCGTCATCTGGCACTGGAACGATTACATAGCGCCAAATCCGATACCGGACTGAAACGGCCTCATAACGAGGATCGCTTTGTGGCCGACCCTCCGCTCGGACTCTATGTCGTCTGTGATGGAATGGGCGGCGGCAACGCCGGCGAGGTTGCCAGCGCACTCGCGGTCGATGCGATTCAGGCACATCTGGCTGAGGCAGCCCGGCAGGCAGACCTGCCGCTGATCGGCCCCTACGATGCCACAGTGTCTGCGTCGGCCAATCGTCTGGCCAGCGCGATTCGTGCCGCGAACAAGGTCGTTCATCGCGAGTCATGGAACAGGTCTGAGTATGCCGGAATGGGTACCACCGTGGTCGCCGCATTGCTGTATGAGGACGTGCTCGCCATTGCCCATGTCGGAGACAGTCGGCTCTACCTCCTTAGAAACGGAGCCCTTCAAGCCCTCACCACAGACCATTCCTGGGTCGCCGAACAGATCCTCAAGGGACTCCTCACGGAAGAAGAAGCTGACCGTTCTCCCCGCAGGAACGTTGTAACCAAAGCCCTTGGCGTCGAGAGTAGCGTCGATGTGGAACTGATGGAGACTCCGGTCAAGAGCGGAGACATGCTGTTGCTCTGCTCAGATGGACTTACCCGTGCTGTCCGCCCGAACGATATTCTTCACATCCTGAGTGGATCGGAAGATCTCCCCGCCATGGTCGATCGCCTCATCGTCATGGCAAATGAAGCTGGCGGCGACGACAACACGACCGTGGTCCTCGTGGCCCTGCGGGATGAGTTCCAGGAAGGCCTTTGGACGCGACTGAAAAAACGAGTGGCAGCATAAACCATCACAGGGCCCTGGCACAGGAGGGGAACGCATGCCAAAGACTTTGCCACAACTGGCCACCCTGCTCGTCAAACTTCACGGGCAAGGCTCACGGCATATTGAACTGACCCATGAGACAGTGACGATCGGTCGGAAGGCCGACAATACCCTCGTGATTGAGGACCCCGCCGTCTCAGGGCATCATGCGCGAATCGTGAAGATTCAGGCCGTCTTCTTTCTCGAGGATTTGATGAGCACCAACGGCACCGCCGTCAATGGCCAACCGATCACACGCCGCCAGCTTCGTGATGCAGACGTCATCACTATCGGCCAACACCGGGTCGTCTTCGAAGAACATGCGACGGCCAGCACGGCGCCGCCGGCCCCATTTGTCGATCTGGATCGAACCATGGTGCTCAAAGGATCGGACCCTGCACCCGACAAGCCGGCGCTCACAGCTAAAGTTCTAATTATCGCTGGAAAAACAGATAGATTGGAATACTCTCTCATCAAACAGGTGAATGTCATTGGATCACAAGATGGATCAACTATTCGGTTGACCGGCTGGTTTGCCCCCAAATCTGCGGCGACGATCGCCCGACGAGGCCGCAGCTATTTCATTAGCCATTCTCAGAATGCGAAGTCTCTGTTCGTCAACGGCATGGAGGTTGTGGGACAACAAGACCTGAAGGATGGGGACCAAATCGAGGTAGCGGGTGTGACACTGAGGTTTTCTGTGCCCTCAGAAACCAAGAACACCTCTCGCTAACGCCCATAGAGCTATTTGAAGAAGACCGTCCCCTTCGGAAGGGCCTGGTAGCATCGGTCGGAAACTTCCTGACCATGCGATTGTAGACATTGGATAATTTGTCCATTCCCAGGTTTGACCGCTCGACAGAATCGTTTGACATCCGCGTCGCACGCCTCCATCAATCGACTTCGATCTTCCTTCCACTTAACAAACTGCTCGTTCAACTGGCTTTGGCACAGCGGTGGAAGTTGTTTGGCACGCTGCCGCAAACAGCGAGTGCGGGTAGAATCGTCTGGAAAGTCAGGGCATAATTGTTCGATCTCCGATTCGCACTTCAGTCTGGTGGCCTGCAGCGCGCGGGAATTCGACCGCATCACAATTGGAGCTTCAACTCCGGAGTCGCGTGATGGACCATCATCCGGCCTCTCCTCAGCTGATTCTGAGGGCAGCGGAGGAGAGGTGGGAATGGTGAAATCCAATGTGGGCGGCGCCGACACTGAAGACAAAGGAACTGCTGCCTGACGAGTCTCAGCAGACAGCGCAGCCAAAGACAATTCTTCTTGCGAGGGAAAATTGGTAGCCACCGTCACCCACACGAGTCCAAGGGCAATAGTAGTGATCGCGCCGGCAATGGTACTGCTCGAAGGCGGCTGAGCCATGATTTCTCCCTATCTGACCAGACCCAGCATAGGATATGACATCGAAAAAATCACGAATTGTCCGCTTTATTCCAAGAGCCTGTTCGGCGTTGCGGTTCGCCATGACATTGGAAACTTGCGAGGCGAGGCAGGCACATGAAATCGCGAGGGAGTGAGCAGGAGGCCGGTTAGTTATCTGGAGTTTCGACGATATGGTTCTCAAACCTGGTGCAGCCTTCGGCGAGCAGCCGATTGGTGAGCATTTCTCCGGGCCATTCGATGGGTAAATCGGCCGTGAAGATCCACACATCAGGAGAGGTCCACACGGGACCGTGGTCTTCAGGAAGTTCGGGATCGAACAGATCGGTCCAGACCGGCATATACACGCCGTTCCCGCATTGCGTATGGAGATGCACGATCGTGCGGCCACGGACGAGCGGGTCCAGATCGCGCCAGACTGCCGCGGTCTCATCCGCCAACCGATGAAGCCGCACGGCGTTTTGCGCATCGAACATGGCGTAGGCGGCGTAGACCGGCGCCTCAATCATATCGGGAGCCAGTGCCAACTCGGGACATTGTGCCACAAGGCCTTCAAGAAGTGCCCGGCGATGCCGGTCCTCCAGTGAATCCGGTAGTCCTGAGTCCGGCACACCGATCAATTCAAAGAAGAGAAAGGCCGTGCTCTCAACAGGCGGATAGAGCCGAGCGGCAATTGACGTAGCCCGCTGGGAATCTGCCACCGTGCTCAAATGGTCATTCAAACCCTGGAGGCTCAGCGGCTCCAGCGTCGAGTCGGTCAACAGGCGAGACTCCACGCGCACCACCGTTCCGGCAGAGAGCCGGAGATGTCGATGTAACAGATCCGCTGTCGCAACCGGATCGATCTTCAACTTGAGTGGATGGGTCAGATTGGCTTGAAGAGGAAGTTCCAAGGCCGCCATAACAGCATAGGACAATTTTTCATCAGCCGGCCCATCGATAAGCACGGAGCAGGATGCCTCCGCGAGAAGATCGAAGAGCCATTCCGCCATGTCCTCATCCAGTGCCGCCAACACGGTTAAGAGATCGTATTCCCGCCCCTGCTCCAAAAAGGCTTGCAGCGTATCGATTGCCGCTTCGGTATCGCCATGGTCATGGCGCCGAGCATTGATCAAGTGTACGAGATCTCGTGTGAGGGGATCAGGGCGAGACCAGCTTAACATGTCGACAGACTCCTATCCGACAACCGCTCAGTATCGCGCTCCATGTTGCCAAACTTTTCCCCTGGTAGCAAGCGCTCCAACAGTTTATTACCACAAGGTGCTGACCACCGGTTGGACGACAGAGGGTTCACGATCCGATCACCTTCACCAATACACGTTTTCGTCTCTGTCCATCGAACTCCCCGTAGAAAATTTGTTCCCACGGACCGAAGTCTAATCGGCCTTCGGTAATTGCGACGACGACTTCTCGCCCCATCAATTGGCGCTTGATGTGAGCATCGCCGTTATCTTCTCCCGTCTCGTTGTGCCGATAGGCCGCTCCTTGAGGAACGAGCCCGTCCAAGAATCGGTCATAGTCCTTGAGTAAGCCAGGCTCGTCATCATTAATATAGACGCTGGCCGTAATATGCATGGCATTGACCAGCACAAGCCCCTCTTGGACGCCGCTATTCTTGACCGCTGCCTCTACTTGACGTGTGATGTTGAGATAGGCGCGCCGTGTCTTCGTCTCGAACCACAGCTCTTCGCGATAAGATTTCATGGCCGTCAATCAGTGGGCATTCATTGTGACGAACTGGACACTCGAGATGCAAGCCGCACCTGCAATAAACTGCATGAAACTTACCAAGAAGATTCAATCAGGATGCTTCCGGTATATAATAGTATTATGTCCGTCAAGAAGACGACAACGCCCCCGCACCCGCCACAATTTCTACGGCCTCGACTTTCCGCCAGTGCCAAAACTGTCCTTCGAGAGCGCTATCTGGCCAAGAACACTGCTGGAGCGATCGTCGAGACGCCGACACAACTCTTCTGGCGCGTCGCGACCGATATCGCACAAGCTGAACGACTCTACCCCACCACCAGCCGGCTGCCCCATGCGGCTCAGCGCTGGTACGATTGCATGGCCCGGCTCGACTTTCTCCCCAATTCGCCTACGCTGATGAACGCCGGACGACGCCTCCAGCAACTCTCCGCCTGTTTCGTCCTCCCAGTTGAAGACTCCCTGGCCTCCATTTATGACAGTCTAAAACATCAGGCCCTCATCCACCAATCGGGCGGCGGCACGGGATTTTCATTTAGCCGTGTACGCCCTCACGACGATCGGGTCGCATCGTCGAGTGGCGTGGCCTCCGGACCGATTTCCTTCATGCGCCTTTTCAACCTTTCGACGGACGTCATTAAACAAGGCGGAACCAGGCGCGGCGCAAATATGGGCATCCTCCGTATCGACCACCCAGACATTCTCGACTTCATCGCACTCAAGCAGACACCAACTGAGATGACCAATTTCAATCTCTCTGTCGGCATCACCGATTCGTTCATGCAGGCCCTCGCACGCCGTCGCACCTACGCCTTGATCAATCCCCACACCAACAAACCGACGAGGCGGCTCCCCGCACAACTCCTATTCGATCGGCTCGTCGACGCGGCTTGGGCCAGCGGCGAGCCGGGTCTGGTCTTTCTCGATACAATCAATCGTGCCAATCCTACCCCTCGCCTTGGCACAATCGAGTCGACCAATCCCTGCGGTGAGCAACCGCTTCTGGCCTATGAATCCTGCACTCTCGGCTCTATCAACGTGGCCAAATTCGTCGCAGGACCGGATGCACGACCCACCATTGACTTCGTCCGATTGGCCGAAACTATTTCCCTCGCGATACGCTTTCTCGACAATGTGATCGAGCGCAACCGCTTCCCGCTTCCTCAAATCGACCGCATGACGAAACAGACGAGGAAAATCGGCCTTGGCATCATGGGCTTCGCCGACTTACTCATCGCCCTCAATATCCCCTACAATTCCGAAGCTGCGCTCCAGACCGCGACGACTCTGATGAAAATTTTTCAATCTCGCGCCCATCTCGCGTCGGCAGAACTGGCCGCCGAACGCGGAGTCTTTCCTGCCTATCGAGGCAGCCGGCTCCAGTCACTTCACCAGCGGCATCGAAACGCAACCGTCACCACCATTGCACCGACTGGCAGTATCAGCCTTATCGCCGACTGCTCACCTGGCATCGAGCCGTTATACGGTGTGCAGGAAGTCCGCCGCGTCATGGACGGCGTCGTGCTCACCTCGCTTCATCCAGCTTTCGTCCGGCGCGTACGTGAACTCGGTCTCAATCTCGACTCACTTCGGCCCGACTTGGCCGCGCATCCTTCCATTCAACATATGTCACATATTCCCGAAGAGTTACGTCGACTATTCGTCACGGCGCACGATGTTTCGCCCGAGCAACATGTGCGTATGCAAGCAGTGTTTCAGCGATATAGCGACAGCGGGGTCTCCAAAACCATCAATTTGCCGGCCACGGCAACCAAAGCCGAAGTGGCCGAAGCCTTTTTTCTCGCGTACCAACTCGAATGCAAAGGCCTCACCGTCTTCAGATCGGGGAGCAGAGAACGGCAAGTCGTATCCTGCAGCCCCACGCATCCCTGTTAAACTTTGTTGCGCGTACGCAGGATTCCTCGACAAAATTGACAGCACTCGGCGATGGTGATAGCTATTTCCACAGACTAGTCCCTGTAGGATTGAATCGCTCTGAGGGAGGTGCTCGATGGCGGCGCTTGCTGGGAATATGACATTGGTCTGGAGCTCTTTTAACTGGATGCTTCTCTTTGCCCGCCAACCGGAACCGGATTTGGAATTCACGGAAGAGGAACTCGATCAAACGAGCACCATGAAAACAGGAGGCCCGGTGGGCCCTCGCAAGAAATCTGGGGGAGGAAGCCCGATCCTCTGGGTACTTATCATAGCTCTTGTCGGCGGTATTGCCTATGTCTCGATGGAGCCGGAAATGCTGACAGAGTGGCTGAGCCCCTACCTGGGTGAGAGCACTCCACCGCCAATGGCCATGAAACCGAAACCTTCGGCCCCGGCACGCGTGGCTCCACCGGTGCCAGCATCGCAAGCCGTTGCCAGTCCAAATAACGGAGCCTCACCCTCCTTGACTCCAGCAACCTCTCCCGCAGTTACCATCACTCCTGCAGCCCCAGCAGTCATCCCTCCATCCCAAACAGCAGCGAGGCCCACTGCACCAGTTGCACCTTCTTCAGACCCGATGTTCAGTGAAGGGCAGAAAGTGACCGTCACGGCAGACGACACGGCTCCCGGCGGAAACACTCCGTTGTTCGCAGATTCATCGAGCAATAAGCCCGGCCCAATTGTTCGTCCAGGAGTCTCACTGACTATCATGGACGGTGATCTACAGCCCGTCGGCTGGATGTATTTGGTACGTACTGACGAAGGTGCCATGGGTTGGGTATCGGAGAAACGACTTCGTTTGAAGTTCTGACCCTCCAACTTTCTCTCACGCGGGCGACCTGCTGACCAGACACATTCTCGCCTCCTCAGGCAAGATCCCTGTGCTATAATCCACCCGTTTTAAATGGCGTCACCAAACCTGTAGTATGGAAACGGTTCCATGGCCACACTCACAGCAATGATCTTTGACTTTGACGGCGTGATCGCGGACACCGAGCCCCTCCATTTTTTCAGCTTTCGTCAGACGCTGGCTGAAATCGACATCAGCCTGACTGAATCAGACTACTACGCCAACTACTTGGGGTACGACGATCGGGGTTGCTTTATCGCAGCACTCACCGCGCACCAACATCTCACTGATCCCGCTACCCTCGCACAACTGATGCAACGAAAAGCCCATGCCTATCTCGAATCGATAAAGAATCATCTGGTCATTTTTCCTGGGGTGCGCGAGTTCGTGCGTGAGTCCGCCGCCGCCTACCCCTTGGCCATCGCCTCCGGCGCCCTCCGCCATGAAATTGAAATGATCCTTGAACAGGTGGGGCTCCGAAAAGAATTTCTTCACATCACCAGCGCAGAAGACGTGACCAGAGGAAAGCCCGATCCACAACCCTTTCTCCACGCCCTCAACGGGTTGAATCGACAACGCCCCGAGCAAGCCATCACCGCCGGGTCCTGCTTGGTCATTGAGGATTCGATCCCGGGTATCCGCAGCGCGAAAACCGCCGGGATGAAAGTCCTCGCCGTGGCGAACACACACACGATCCAAGATCTGCATGACGCCCATTCGGTCGTCCAGAACCTTTCGCAAGTTCGCCTGAGCGAACTCCGCGAACGCTTGTGGCCGGCCGCATAAGAACCAAGTGATATGAAAATCTGCTCTCTGCTTCCCAGTGCGACCGAAGTCATTGCCTTGCTCGGCCTACACGACGAGCTGGTCGGAATTAGTCATGAGTGCGACTACCCGCCATCGATCAGAAACGTGCCCATCATGGTCGAACCGATGATTCCTCCGCATGGACTGGCCAGCGCCGACATCGACAAACAAGTTCGTCAGCTTGTAGCCTCAGGACAGCGGCTCTATCGGCTAAATGATCATCTGTTGCGGCAGGCGCAACCCGATCTGATTCTGTCCCAAGACCTCTGTCATGTCTGTGCCGTCACGCCGGACCAACTCCATGACGCCCTTTGCTCCATGCCTCGGCAACCAACCGTTCTCACGTTGAACCCCAGTACAGTCCTCGATGTGATTGACGATGTCGTCCGGATCGGTGATGCCGCAGGTCGGTCGGCGGAAGGCCACCGTCTCGCCGCGCACTTACGTGATCGACTCGAGACTGTGCACACTCGGATTCAGACCATCTCGCATCGCCCTCGCGTGGTCTGTATCGAATGGCTCTCTCCTCTGTACATCGCAGGCCATTGGGTTCCTGAAATGGTCCAACGAGCCGGCGGCCAGGATGTCCTCGCGCAGCCTGGGAGCCCCTCACGGATTGTGACCTGGGACGAAATCCTTGCCGCGGCACCGGATATCCTCATTGTGATGCCCTGCGGATTTTCCGTTGAAAGGACTCATACCGAGCTACTTCAATTGATGCAGCATACGGATCAATGGCGACCTTCTCCTGCATTAGCAGAGCACACCTACCTTGTCGACGCCTCCTCCTATTTCAGCCGGCCAGGCCCTCGATTGATTGACGGCATCGAACTTTTAGCTGCCATCCTACATCCATCAGACCACGACCACATTCAAGAATCCATAGCCTGCCGCCCTGGACCACTGCCGATTCACCAACATCCATGACTTCACTCTCTGTCGCTGACGCGCAAGCTTACTGCACGGCTCTCACCAAGAAGAGCGGAAGCAATTTCTATTATTCCTTCCTCTTCCTTCCGAAAAGACGGCGCGCCGCGATGTACACGGTCTATGCGTTCTGCAAGGAAGTCGACAATGCCGTCGATGAGCCGCCGGCAGGAAGCAATCCCCAGGATGAACTGCGACGGTGGCGGGCCGAACTTGAAGCGGCATACCATAGTACGCCGACTTTCCCCGTGACCATTAGTTTGGCCGAGCATGTGAGACAACTCGCTATCCCGCAAGCCTACTTCGATGAACTGATCAAAGGGGTCGAAATGGATCTTACGGCGTCACGGTACGCCTCGTTTCAAGACCTCTCGCTCTATTGCTATCGGGTCGCGTCGGTCGTGGGACTAATCTGCCTCCATATCTTTGGTCCCACATCGGCCAGAGCACAAGACTATGCCGTCGCTCTCGGTATGGCCTTTCAATTGACGAACATTCTACGGGACATCGAAACAGACGCATCCCAAGGCCGCATCTATCTCCCGGAAGAAGATCTCCACAAGTTTGGCTGCACCGATCAGATCATCCTCCAACGGCAAGAAACCGACGCCATCCGCGAACTGTTCCATTTCGAAACCGCGAGAGCCCATGAATACTACGCAAAAGCACAGGCAGCGTTCGAAGCCCTGCCGCGGTGCGACCAGCAGGCGTTGACCGTCGCCGAAATCATGCGCGCGGTGTATTTTCGAATTCTGAAAAAGATTGAGGAACCGAGGCATCGGATATTCGGCCCTCGCGCCCGGCTTACAACGAGCCATCGATTGGCTGTGGCCGCCGGAGTCTGGTTCCGCTCCCGATTCCCGTGACGCCCACGAGCACCCAGTCCGTCGCGATTCTTGGAGGAGGCCCGGCCGGTCTCACAGCCGCCTACCGTCTTACCCGTCATGGCTATCGAGTCACAATCGTCGAACGGCTCCCCTTACTTGGAGGCGCCCTTGTAGACGAAGAGTCTCACTGTGACCTTGAGCCTTTCACGATCCTCGGTTGTCATCACGCAACACACGCATTGCTGCACTCTCTGCATTCCAGTCCACAGCAGCCGACAGATATTGTAATCCCACTAGAGTTTCGCCTCCCTAACGGCTCCCTCGTTCATTACCCACGTAGCTACTTCCCCGCTCCTCTTCACACGTGGATAAATCTCCTGAGATTTACCGGCATCCCCTGGAAGGAACGATGGCGACTGGCATCATGGGTGGAACAGCTGTGGGAAGGCGATGTGGAGCTGCCTGCCGATCTGGAGCAACGCACCGCTGACGACTGGTTGGCTTCAATCGGCCAAAGTTCGCAGACACGCAGCCTTGTCTGGAATCCTCTCGCACGTTGGTTAACCGGCAACGATCTTGCCACAATCTCCGCCGATGCCTTCGTACGCTCGATGAAACCCGTGTTCCTGAGCACTCATCCAGATAGCCGCATCTCCGTCGTGCAGGACACGCTTCAGACCTGCTTCGTACAGCCGATCACCGAAGTATTGATACAGAGGAGCGCCACCATTTTACGGAATACTGAAGTCAGACAGCTCCGTTATGAACGAGACCGCATCTCGGGCGTCCTGCTGCAGGATGGTTCCTTGTTGCAAGCCGATTGGTATGTGGCAGCCCTACCCCCACACCAACTCACGCCTTTGCTTCCAGAACGATGGCTGACCCGCTATGCCTATTTTGAGCAACTCGCGGAATTGCGATCGATCGACCGCACAATCCTCCACCTGCATGCCGAGCAAGCCTGCGCCACCCCTCGCCTCATCCTGCTGAGCGACACATCCTTTCACTCGGTACTTGTGACAGCGCCAACACCTGATCCACAGACTTCTCGCTCATCACGACCGACAGTCAGTTCGCGCAGGCCCAACCTGACTCACGTCTCGATATCGCTATCCCTGACCTGCTCAGATCATGGGGACTCCTCATGGCTGAAAGCAGGGTTGCGTCGACCCATCATCGAACGATTTCCAACGCCATCCTCTCACTCAAGCCTGGAACCAAATTACATCGACCCATTCAACGCAGTCCGATTGCCAACTTACTCGTCGCCGGAGCCTGGACCGATACAGGCTGGCCTCCCAACCTCGAAAGCGCCATTGTCAGTGGCAACCGCTGCGCCGATGCGATTACTGCTCACCGGGAGCGCGCCCAGCCCCTATGAGCGCGGAGGGACTCCGCAAGGACTGAGTCAACGAGATGTAGAACGGGATTATATGGAGTGTGAATACAAGGCGAGACTCGCGAACGGAAACTCCTTTGAGTCGAATAGCGAGAAACTTCCTGGCACTCTTCACATATCACTGATCTTCGAACCGTTCGCCACGTAGATACTTTGCGATTACCGCCATTCCATGGGCCATCGGTCAGCGAGACATATGGTGTCTCGCCCAAAATGAACGGCTACACTACAAACCCAGTGCTCAGAGCCGGCATCCCTTTGTTCTCCCTGAAAGACATTCACTCCGCCCCCATTTTCCTTCCCGTCTATCGCGGCGCTTCCGTCAGGCGTAATTGATCGACGTGCAGGGTTATCTGTAACCCACTGTGCCTGTGCAAGATCCCTACGCACCCGGCATCGGGCTCGATGCTCGCGGTGTCGCCGTTGATCCGGGCAATCACATTTTTATTGATTCGTACTACGGCAGTCGTTTGCCGGGTGCCTAACCTGATCAGATCAAGCTCCCATCTGGCCGGAACATGTCGAACAATTTTTCCCTCGTCCACATCAATTTTTTCCCTGAATAATCCATCCGCGCTTCGAATCAGAACACCCGCAACGAATTCATCGTTCCTGATCTTCCGCAGGCAGGCGGCGGCCACCACATCGTCGCCTATCAAGAAAGCCAAAGGATGAATCACCAGCCCTTCCTCCATTTCCAGTTCCACAGGCTTGATATCTGCCTTCAGACGCCAGGACATGGGGCGGACAGGCGAACGGTTGACGGGCAAGGCGAAGCGCAGCCCTGCGCGGATCACGGTCCCTTGCACAGTCTGGAGGTCCTGACAGAGTAGGCCCCGTGAATCCTGTGAGAGCTGCGGCTGGATCCGGCCGGCAGACATTGCCCGGCAAGAGATTCAATTCCCAACCCGGCGGCGGAAATGTTTCGCCCTCTTCAAAACCCGCACGACTATTGACGGGATTCTTGCCTGTCTTCGAGTGTGGGCAGAGGGAACTCAGCGCTTTTCGATTTCTCGTTCTTCACATCCTGGATTCGAATGTTCACGGAATCGTCTGTCGATGCCACGCCCTCGACCAGCACGCCATAGCGCAGATCGTTCAATCCCTCTCCCTTCAGATTGGATTTTTGGTAGCCCTCAACGGCGATTCCGTTCTTGAATGCGTGCTCGTCTCCTTTGTCGCTATTGATAGTCATTCGGTCATCGAAGTCGACGTGAAGTTCCCGGGTTGTGACACCGCCGCGCTTCAATTCCACCTGAACGGCCTGTACATCGCCCTCCCGGCGGTTCCGGACGGCAAAGCTAAGCCTCACGACCCTCTTCTCACCATCGTCGGTGCGGTAAAAATTGCAGCGATCCAAACGGAGCGCATGAAAGTTCGCCGTATTGAGGTAGGGCAGATAGCGCAGCGGGTGAACACTGCGACGTTGTTGGGGCCCGCCTTTCCTGAACTCGAAATGCAGATGGGGATAGGTCGCGTCTTCCTGACCCACCGCGCCGATCACATCGCCCTGGTTCACATGTGCGCCGGGGATCACACCCTCGGCGATGCTGTCGAGATGCAGATAGACAAGGAACAAGTCTTCCTCACCATCCGCTGGATCGACAGACTTTGAGAAGGACATGCGTTGAGCCGAAACCCTGACTGCCCGTTTTATCCGCCGGCCCGGCGCGATGAACCGTGCCAGCCGCCATGGCATGGACCGGTGTGCCAACGGGAGCGGGCAAATCGATGCCGTCATGGAAGTCCCAGCGATCAGCGTCGATACGCGGACCGAAGGACGTGTTCATTTCGTCTGGCGTGGTGGCTCTTGCCGAGCGGCCAGATGAAGTGAGAGACGCTTTGGGCCTTAACAGATCCTTTTTGGCGAGCGTCTTTTGTTTTGTTGCTCATCGTCCACTTCCTTTCTGAGGGCGGCTACGAGCTACGCAGGCGCGATCAGTGTCACCGTTCCATTCAGGGGAGTCACCGGACCGATCGGAACGTCCAGTGGATGACTGGTGTCATTGCTTTTAAGATGTCCGACTTGACGCTCTCCTCTTTCTCCAGATTCAGTCTGCGTTTTAAGGCGGCCCGTGCCTTCAAGCCACCGATCTTCCCGAGCGCAAGCGCCGCCTCGCTCCTGACTCTCTTCTTCGTGTGAACTTCGAGCATTACCACCACCAAATTTACCGCCCTCTCGTCCCCGATATTTCCCAGCGCAATTACGATGGCTGCTGCCAGGTGTTCGACGCTGTGCCATTTGTTGAGCTGCTTCAACAAGGGTTCCGTCGCACTCTTGAGTCGAAGTTCCCCCAAAGCGTTGATGGCAGCCAGGTGTACCGCGTCCTTATTATTTTCCATTTGGTGGATCAGCTCATTTACAATCGATGCCTTCACCTGATTACTCAAGCCACCGCCTATCTTTCCTAGGGCAAATATGATTTGGGCCTTTACCCCTAGATCCGTTTCCTTCTTAAGCGCTGTAAGCAAGCTAGTAGCCGCTTGCCCCCCGGCCGCACCAGAGAATCCGCGGCTTGCCATCATTCTCTCTTTGGGGTCTTTGCTATTGAGCAAGTCGTTCAACTTCGCGAGCGCCACCGAGCCTCCGATTTTGCCAAGAGCTGCCGCCGCCTCCTGTCGCAGCAGGAGCTTTTGATGAGGCTCGAAGTCCTTTGGGGCAACAAAGAGCTTATCTTCGACTACGGCAACAAGCGTCAATACGGCACGCTCGTCTCTCAAGTCGCCTAGCTTGGCGATCGCACGCAGTTTTCTTTTAAACCTTAGGTCTTGAATCTCGCTGAAACTGAGCCGACGAATCTCTGGCTGTCTATGGAATTCTAATGGAAGTCCCCCCTCCCTTACTATGTTAAGCTGATCATAGGCCTCGTCGATGGGGGTGGGAAAAAAGGGAGCCGCTATTCCTTCACCCGTTGGCAGACGCTCTCCGGAACCCGAAAAGTTGTGTTCGTAGATATACACAATTGACCTCCATCACTACGTGATTTCAAAAGTCATCATAGTAGACGGCTGCGTGAAACATATTGGCCGTGTTGTGCGCGGCATCAGATTCTTTGTAAAAGGTTTCTTTGTTAGGGGCTTCATTGTTAGATATCTGACACGTGCTGTTCGCTGAGTTGGCTTTCCGATGCGCGCTGGCCATCAAAGATGAAGGCCACATCCTAAGCCGGCGCGATCTCCGTCACCGTTCCATTCGACCCCATATACTTGAGCGGGCCGCCCTCGACAAACAAAATTCCAGCGCCAGACGATCTTCTTCGAGGGGGCGGGGCAACAGAAGCATTCGCAATCACGATGACACCCTGTCCTCCTCCAAACTTTTTGTAGTCTTTGGCCTTCGGGAATCCGATACCGACATTGCCTCCCACTTCCGGCCGCTGAAATACGACAATAGTGTCGAAGCCTTTGTTAGGGCCAACATCGGCGTTGCGGCCATTGATCTGGAGCCGATCCGCCTGCACGGCAATCTCGAACTTCCCGGCGCCTGGATCAGGACCCGTAAGGCCCGTCTCGACAAACTCAATGTCGGGATTCGGATCATCGATCCTGATCGAGGCCGCGCCTCCGAGTTCACCAGCTTGCTTGATATGCAGTACTGGTTGGTTGTATTCCGGGTTTGTAGCACTCACCTCCAGAACCGCAGACGCAGAGTTGAGCTTTCCGTCGTTTGATGTAATAGAAATAGTGGGCATCGTGTTTCTCCGGTAGGTTGTGTGATTCGCGACGTGAATTCGTGGTACCAGCTGACTGCATCGCCACCGTAGCTCCCTAACCGCTACAGATGCCTGGCCACGACGCAATCGTGGTAGGCGAGTTCGAGCTTCCGGAGCGCGGTGGTGTCGTTCGGAGAGCCCAGCACCGCGAGCACGTAGCTTATTGTTCGTGCAGGATCGCCACCACGTTCGACCCTGACGATTGCACCGTCGTGGTAACGACGATCCCACGTGCCGATCCCGACCTTGCCGTCGACCGACGTGAACGGCCGACGGGGGGTGGCTTTGCGCAGGGTGTCCCAGAGGAATGGGCTGCCCAGTAGTTCGATCATTTCTCCACTCGATTTCGAGTCGACCAACTTGCCCTGCGCCATTAGACCTAGGAAACGGACCACCTGCAGAGCGGTGCCGGTGAAATTCGACACGACATGGCCGGGCCATCGCCATCGCGCCGTCAACGGCAAGCCGGCGCCATCGCCAGGCAGCCAGTCGTTGCCGTTGTAGTCGCCCGATATCCATAGACCTTTCTTTTTCGCTGGATCAAAGAACCCGGCGGCAGCGAGGACGCCGTTGATATAGGGATAGCTGAGCGCCCTGATGTACCTTCCGACTGCCGGTTCGTCGTTGCGGTGCAGCGCCGCCCTGATCCAGCCAAGGAACTCCTCTCGCAACTGCGCTGTACCATCCGGCGAAAGCTCGACGACCTCCGCCAGTTTGGGAAATTTGCTAGGGAGGCCACGGCCTCGGAAGGCGGCGTCGAGCTTCGGCTGCCAGCCTCTCTTCAGCTCGGCAAACACTTTGTTCTGCCAGTCGGCCGTCGCGGTCGATAGGCCGATTTTGATCATATCCTTGGCCTGCCGGGTAACACGCCGCCGTAGCTCGAAGGCGGCAAGCAGTGGATAGATCTTGGCTAGGCTGCCGACATAGAGCATGTCGGTGTCGTTATGCCCCCTGTAGGGCGGAAGGTTGGGGTGACCGGTCAGGTCCACCACCGCGCCACACAGTCCGCGCACTTCTGCCGGCTGCGACGCAGCCTTGACGCAGTCGCCGAACGTGTCGTTCTTGACGGTGACCATCTCGAGCGGCATGACGACGCGTCGCGGGAACGGATCGACGACGCTCGACGTTGCGCGCCCAAACCCGTTCATGCCATGATCGGGGTAGTACGACTTGCGATGGACAGGTCGTGGAGTGATGGGCTGTTGCTTGCACAGAGAGCGAGAACTTAACAATCTCCGATCATAAATATACATACAGTTCACTTTCGTCAGCTAATCGGCAAACATCATTCCTACCCCATTTTCTATGTGCTCTTATCCATGATTTACTCCAACCTTATTTCTTCCGGTCGGAGCTCCCTGAAAAGACCTCGTGCGGTGCGCCCGATCCCGGACTCAGTGCGACTGCACGTTAGACGCTTACGGAGCAGTGGTCCAGCACCCACAGCGGCGCTTCCAAACCACCCCAGGCGCGATAGACGAACTTGAGGTAGCAGAAGACGTTGTTGAGCGGCGGTGCTGCCGACGACCGTTTGACCCACTGGCCATACGCCGCCAGCATCGCCGCCGCGAGTACGTTGGATGCCCGTTGATCGCGGAACGGTTCAGTGAAATGACCGCGACCAAGCGCGATCCACAACTGCCCTGCTTTCGCTTTGAACTGGTAGCCGAGCCGGTCACCCGGTTCCGGTCCGCCCGCGCGCGCCGGCAGCCCGAGCGAATACAACAGCCCGCCGGAATCGAGCAGCTTGAAGACGCCATCGAACCTCGCCTTGATCACTTTGCCGATGATGAACCGAGTTCCCGGAACGAGACTTTCAGGTTGGGAGCCAAAGACCTCAACGAACGCCGCCAGTTGGTCAGGGCTCGGATCTTCGATGAATCTCGATGCAGTCCTTGCCATGGCCGCGGCGGCTGCGGCGTCTTGCTTGAGCTCGTCTTTGATGGCGGCGCAGGTCCAGTTGAATTGAGTGAAGTCGGTCAGATCGGCCAACCCGATCGCGGAACACTCGACGTGGCGCATGGGAACATCGATAAGAAGAGAACCAGGCTGCCCTAGCTGAGATCCGAGTGTGGCACCGAGCCTACCCACGTGGTTGACGCGAACTGCCTGATACATGTGTATGTTTCCTCGCTACAATTTTCTGGGTCTGCTTGCAAATTTGTTGAAAACCAGCATTCCATCCCGCTTACAGGAGTATGTGTAATAACGAACTGGCCCAGGCGGATCGGGGTACCGTCGGACAGCAGCCACGAAATCCGGAACGTTCGCCAGAGCTACCCAGACGGCAACCTTATTTGGAAAATTGACTCGCCACGTCGTTCGCCATTTTGTAGCAGCGGTCACCTTGTAAGGCTGTCTGCTTGCGCGAATAGACCGCCCGAACTCCGTGAGGAGGTGATGCTCGGCGATGACTTTAGAAAAAAACTCCGCGTTGCGCTCCCACCAGGAGCAGCTTCCTTGGCCTTGAGGTTGTCCTAGAGTTGCCGCCGGCATATACATGACTGATCTTTTCCCACTTCGATAATGATCTACACACGGATTGATGCCTTGACCGCTGGCATCTTCTGCCACCGAGTTGGTTCATACGCGAATCAGGGGGGGTTCTTGGTTCCCCGCTGTTTTCTCCTTTGTTCCAGTTCCTGCTGCCACTTGCGGGCTATCGCAGCTTGCCTTTTGAAGTGGCGATCATTTTTTTTCAACGTCTCAGCGTGGCTGCGGAGATGACTCCCCAGATGGGCAAGGTGCGCCT
This sequence comes from uncultured Nitrospiraceae bacterium, assembly GCA_963821465.1. Classification (GTDB taxonomy): domain Bacteria; phylum Nitrospirota; class Nitrospiria; order Nitrospirales; family Nitrospiraceae; genus Palsa-1315. The sequence goes on from CAWGDV010000001.1 coordinate 397,374, forward strand.
CGGAGACATCGCTCTTCATGATCTGTTGGGCCAGGTCCCTTGGTAACATATGTTGCGCGAAATGTCGGGCTAACCCGGAAAGTTCCTTGTAGGGCAGCTCACCGCCGGACATCGGCAATAATAATGGGTCGTATAAAAATGGCCAGAGCAACGCTTTTGGCAACACCTGAGTGGCGCTCACCATCTTAATCTGCAAATCCGCCTCGTCTTTGATTTGCCGGCTGAAGCTGGCATCGCTGTACTGCTTAAGCTTAGTTAAGATGAACGCCGTTGAGAGTCCTGACATCAGGATCTCATCAATGAGATATCTAGTCTCTTTACCAAATGTAAAAGTCTGCTTCTCCCAAATAACGCTGGCCTCGGGCTTTGGGTGCAAGGCGACGGTCAAGAGGAGTTTTTTGAAACTTAGGGGCTGCAGGCGGACTTGATTGAGAAAGTCAGTAATGATCTTTTTCGAATCGACGTCTTCGCCGAGCATACCGGCTACAAAACTGTGCAGTATGGGAATCTGTCCTAATTCTGTACCGGTATTTATGTACACAAAGACTCCTGTAGCCGGCTGACTGCGCAGCCGGAAACTCTGTTCTGCCGCTCTTCCCACCCACGTAGTTGCCGGGTCAACGATCATCCACAGTGAACCCCATAAACATCCGTGTAATCAGTTTTGTTGAACCGAATGTCAGCATTAATCCTCACGGGATCGGATTCTTTGAGTTTGGGGGATTTGCGTTTCAGCAGCCGACCATGCACTTCCTTGAGGTCCGCCACCATGCTCTTGGCTTCGAGCAGGAGCCTGTCGATTTCTTTCTTATCGGTCTCAGCCGTCACAAGCTGCCTGATCGCCTTGCTGAGTTCCTGACGAAAGGCCCCAAAGTCTTTTCTAAATGGAACTTCAAGACTCCCAGTGCACAGTGACGGAATATGCACGAGGTGGCTTATATCTCGATCTGGGTTTGAACTGTTGTCCCAAGCCAGTTGCAAGATACATGATGTCGTCCTCCGCCTGAGATCGGGGCCTGTCTACGGCTTTTGACGCTCAGTGAAAACCGGCGTTCCTCCCGGCGCACAGGAGTAGGTGTAGAAGCGGGATTGCCCAGCCGGCTTCGGGTACCAGCGGGCAGCGACGACGAAATCCGGAACCTTGGCGAGGGTCACATACACGAAGATGTCGTCGGGAAATTTCACTCGCCACGCTGTCTTGGTCACCTGGTAGGGTCCTCCGACAGGGCTAAGGGGCCGCCCTAGCTCGGTGAGGATATGGTGTTTAGCAATCACTTTGGCGAAACTCTGTGGGTCGCTTTCCCACCCAGAGCAATCCGTTTGAGCTTGGGGTTGTCCTAGAGTTGTTGATGTATACATGATTGATCCTCCATCGCTTCAGCAATCGCTTCTGGGCTGTTCCACTCCGGCCTACCCCTCTGAGGCTATTTCCGTCCTCGTCTTCGTCTTTGCTCTTTTCGCTTTCGTTCCTCTTCAGCTTGTTTTGCCTTTCGTGCCTGTTTCTTTCGTTCCTTCTCGACTTCTTTTTTGAAAGCAGAGTCCTTACCTTGTAATAAGTCGATGGCGTGGTGCGCGAGACCACGACCTAGTTTGACGAGATGAGCCTCGGTCGCATTGCTTTTGAAGATCTCTTGGCCGACTGAGCCTAAAAATCTTTTAGCGATGTCTGAGCCGATTCCAGGATACTTGAAATAGACATATTCTACATCGCCATTGGGATCATCTACCTTTTTCGGATCGAGCAGCGCTGCTTGGACAAGCGACCACTTGAGCTTGGATTTATCCACCTTTGCTAGAGTCTGAAGCGCCCGTCCCCAGAGCTTAAGTTCGGCTTTAATCTCTTGCTGTAATTTGGCATCAGCGAGTTGGGACAGCTCTTTCCGAATCGCCTCATCGGAACCTCCAGCAAATACGATCAAATCAAATAAAAGGTGTGTTTGTACTGGATAGTTACTCACGGTTTTACTAAATAAGGGGAAGGGGTGAAGGCGGGCATTCAAAAGGAGCTTTTTATGATCTTGGGGGTGGGCGCGAACTTTATCTAGAAATCTGTCTAGTTCTACTTTAAAATCAGGGTCGCCCAGCGTTCCTGCAAATGTTCTATCTCGCCCTGGGATTTGCTGCAATCCTTCCATCAGATACATGGTGGTTCTCCTATCAATCGAGCGTTGTAGACTGGCACAGTTGGATCTCTCGCAAGGAGGCTCACAAACGATTCGGCGTTCCACCATAGATGGTGTTGTACCAGGTGCGGCCCAGCAGCCTCCCCCCCACTTGCGGCAATTCCTGGCGTACCCGTAGGTGCTACCCTTCTCATGACGAACCTCAACGTGCAGCCCTCTTCCAATATGCAATACGGGTTCAGGACTTGCTATCACGCATATACCGGGCTCTCAGCTCTCCAACCGTGCTAGGTGCCCGGTTGCAAGACTTAACCCCATTGCCCCTACACTCGTGCTCGCGCCTACATTGGGAGCGGAAGCGGGGGCAGCGTCCTCGTCATCCAGTCGGCAATGCGGCTACGGACGGTGTCATTGAGCAATACGGCTTTCCCCCGGATATTTCCAGCGATTCTGCCCGCGTGGAGAGCGATCAGGAATCGCCCACCAGCCTGCACGACCCACATGGGACTCCCGCTCTGCGATGGCGCGGTGTCGAGGTCATGCGCGATCAGACTGGTTGTGGGCGTGATCGGCACGATGCGGCCGTTCGCATCGCCTTTCGCTAGGGTCCCAGTGCAACTTGTGATGGTGACACCACCCGTAATCGTGCCACGGCTGAAATACATGTGCCGCGCTTTGTCCGATCGACCCCAGGGGTAGCCGGCAAGGCTGACAGTCGCACCGCCAAGTATCGTGGGGTCGAAGGCCCTGAGCGGCACGAACCCCGGGTTCATCGGGCACGACAGTCTGATGATGCCGTAATCCTCACCCGCTGTATTGCAGTTGTTCCCCCTATAAGCGGGACTTACGGCCCAGCCGTCGGATTTTACGCGACAGTGGGAGTCCGGCCCGTTCTGGCCAGGGAAGACGATGATCTCTTTGGTGAGCTGATCCTGCGGGGGAAAGATCACGTGGGCGCACGTGAGCACGTGATAGGGTCCGATGAGGATGCCGGTGCCGTAGGACACGCCGCTCTTCGCGGTCCGCGCGACGATCCGACAGATCGACGCGAATGGCGCCAACCGTGTGTCGGGCACTCGAGTGAGCCGCGCGGAGGGGAGACGAAGGGGTTGCGCGCCTTGGGCCGGAGCCGGCGCGGACACGGGCGGCGGCGGGGGAGGAAGCACTATCCCCTTTGGTGGCGCAGGCGTGTGAGTCGGTTCCCCGAGATGTATGTACATGATTTCTCTCCTTCATCCCTAACGACGACTGAACAGTAGCTAATGGAGAGTTATGGAGCCCGTCACCCACCGAACCGACTGCAAATCTGAATGCAAGTTAGTGCATCCGGTGCCTGGAGATACATGGTCGTCCCACCTTTACGACATTGAGGGTTCCATTTACTTCCGCAGGCTTTTCTTTGGCGGTCTCGTTTTCCTCTGGGCCGCTTTCAGAGCTGCCTGACATTTGGCCAAATCCCGCATCGCTTCTTTCCATGACTGCTCCGTCAACGCCAAATCTTGTTCCAAATTTTCAAAAACCTGCTCTTGCACCAGCATGTCCCGCCGGCACAGGAGTTGTTCGTCCGTAGGCTGCTTCTCTTGCGGCTGTGCCAGCGCGTCCAGTGCATGGAGATACATGGCTGTGCAACCTCGCCAAGGAGAGAGGGAAAATTGCGTCTGTCCTTTTTCATCTAAGGCTGCTCACAAACGGTTCGGCGTACCTCCATAGATGGTGTTGTACCAGGTGCGGCCCAGCAGCCGCCCCCCTACTTGCGACAATTTCACCTCTGTTTCACCCGCCGCCGGCGTTACTTTTCTCACGACGAACCTCAACGTGCAGCCCTCTTCCAATCTCAAGTGAATGGGAAGGGCGTTGTAGCCCCAAGGATTCAAGATCAGGTTTGTGGGTAGATAGGGTGCCCGCGGTTGGTTGTTGCAGAGGATCAACCATTCATAACCGGGCGTGTTCGAGAGCACTTGCCTTTTTGTTCCAGATTCTTCCGCGTATTGCGTGAAATACAGCAATGTGCCGCAATACTGAGGGTTCAACTCGTAGCGCGCGACCTCGACTTCTGCTCCCTACAACCCCTGGCGCGTCTTTGATGCCGGCGACATCGAAGTACCCAGCATCCAAGGGAACGCCGCAGATCTGGCAGACATTGGAATAACCGGTATCCCGAGGGATCTCACAGGCGTGGTTCAAGTTCATGGCAACCCCGTTCCGTAGCCCAGTATCTTGTAGCCGTGCAACACGATGAACAATTCTGCACCCGTGGTGGTGCCGACCGTAATTTCTTCAACTTCGATCCGGATGGTGGAGCGGGGCATGAACAGCATCGGCTTGGCGAGGGGACGGAAAGGCCGTCTACCGCTTGCCTCACCCAGTCCGGCGATGTTGTGGATGGGCCGGTTCTGCAATTCACGCCCGCTGCCGCTATCGACAATGCTGTACGTGAAGTCAATCCCCCTGTCATTGACGATCGTAGGCCCCTCATTAGGACGAGGAGGGATGAAGCTGTAGCCAATCGACACAGCCACAAAGCCACCTTCGATGCTGATGTTGATCACATCCTGCACGCGATTTCCGCGTTCGCCTTTCAATGTGAATTTGGCCACATAGTCGTAGGGAATCTCTTTGGTCGTGGGTGCGGCAGTCGGCGGCGGCATGATGTCCGACGCTGAACGCATGGGGACCTGTTGCTGGTCTTGGCTCAGTCCTAATCGCATAGTCTGTACCTCCTACTACTTCGCCCCGCATCCCAGGCATCTCGTTTTAGGGTAGAACGGCGGAGCGCGTGCCCGAGATGCGGTATGGGAAATCGTGTCATTCGGCTTACCATAGTGGTTTCCATACCTCTGCCGCTTGGGCTGGCGCCACATGCCAGCGCGTCTGCGGAGGCTCCTGCGGCACGAAGGCCTCCAGTCCGCTCATGCCATCCTGCCGCACATAGCCATCGATGCCTTGCATATCCTGATCTTCATCAAACCCACGGAGATCTTCATCTTCGGCGAAGCCCTGTAGCTCCTCGTCCGCATCCAGGCCGCGGAGTTCTTCGTCCTCATCGAGACCGCGCAATTCCTCTTCTTCTGAAAGTCCTCGTAGCTCTTCGTCTTCATCGATTCCCCGCAATTCGTCATCTTCGTCCAGACCTCGCAGTTCTTCATCTTCTGCCAGGCCCCGCAATTCCTCGTCTTCATCCAATCCCTGGACCTGCTGGTACAGGGTGCCGTCCGGCGCCTGGTACAACGCGCCGAGCCCGTCGTAACCAGCGACTCCGGCCTTTTGCAGAATTGGGGTCGCTATTTTGAGGCCAGCTCTTATCGCTGCTCCATAGGGGCCGGGGATAAACGATGCCCCTCGTTGAGCCACTCTATGAACGGCCTTTAGTCCACGCTTGAGTCTGCTCCAGAAGCCGCCGATGGGATTGCCCAGACCATCCACGCCCTGCATATATTGATAGAGATTCCCATCAGGCCCCTGGCGTACTTCGCCGAGGTAGCCGATGCCCATCATCTGGGTCATTGCATCTTCACCAATACCCCAACCAGCGGTGGTAGTCTCAGTCGGCGCCATTGCTTCTGTCGGCATGGCCGCTGGTGCTTCGGGCGGCGAAGTGGGCGCCATCGCCGGTGCAGCCGGTATCGGTGATGTCAGCACCGACACGGCCGGCCCAACGCCTGGGATCAAAGGCGCAAACTGCTGAACGTAGGGCAGCGCTCTTCGTACTGCCTTGCGAGTCCAAACGCTTTACCCTGCTCCAGATGCCGCCGATGGGATTACCCAGACCATCCACACCCTGCACATATTGATAGAGATTCCCGTCAGGCCCCTGGCGCACCTCGCCGAGGTAGCCGATGCCCATCATCTGGGTCGCTTGGTCTTCACTTAAGTACTGCATGGTTCGCCTCCTTCTGGTTTCCACCGGTTACTGGACATCGCGTGTCAGATAGCCATCCAGCACGACCCAGATGCGGAGCGGGCCCGTCACGTGAGCCAACTTCGTGGGGTCTGGTGGGGTTACTCCGGGTACTCCCTGAGGGAATGCCATCTCTACACGGAAGCTCTGCTGTGGCTCGATATAGACCGGCTCGGCGAAACGGAATGTCGCGGTCGGATCAGGTTCGCCGTGGTTGGAAACGGTAAGGCCAGGACTGACACCAGCGCCGGATGGAAACCAGAAGGTGGGCATCTCGATCATGATCTTTTCCCCCACAATCAACGAGGTCACGGAGTTGTAGATCAGGTCCGCCAAGATTGCACTTTCGTTAGCGCTGCCTTTCGGAGCAGCACCCCCCGTACTACTTTTAAACTCTGTGGGACGTAGGTTGGACACCACTACGCGCAAAGCCCGCGCCTCGAACGTATTCAGGCTGGGGAGGACGCCGGAAGCTTGAAGATTCGTTTCCAGCTTGGTCTTGCTCTGGATATCCACAAAAAAGCGAATCACCCGTGGATCTGTCATAAAGTCTGTGAACTTTTTTGGGTTCGTTGCATCCTTTAGTTCTTCCTTCACGAAGAACGCATCGTAGAGAGGGGAATGAAGTTTTTCTTTCACACCTTGAACCTTTGCCATAGCAACCTCCTTGGTTTGTTCTTAACAATTAATGTCTATCGGACAACCTCATAGAGCGCACCGTCTGCCCCGAGGAAGTACCGGCCGATCTCACGGCCATTCTCTTCTCCCAGGTCTTCACTTGAATGTTTGGCCGGCTCAGCCGAACTGCCCGCTTCGAAGCCTTGCACCTGATACAGCGAACCATCTCCGCCCAGAACGTATTGCCCCATTCCTTGCTGTATGTTTTCTTCACCCAGGCCTTGCACCTGATACAGGGTGCCGTCTTCGCCTAGAAACATGGCTTCCGTCCCCGATGAACTGGGGTTCACGATCATCAACTCATCCAGCCCGAGCTGTTGGTCCTTTCTCATATCATTCCTCTTGTTGTGGACGGCGGATCAGCCGCACCTAAATTGACCAACGTGAGTCACCATCGCTCTAGCCTTCGATCCCTCGTGGAGTGACCTGGTAGCTGCCGCCCACGATATAGAGTTGCGTCCCTTCGATATTGCTGACCAGTCGCGGTGGATCCTCCATCCGGTGAATGTAGGTGCGCGGTTGACCTGGTTGTCCTTTGTCGGATCGATACATCACACCCACCAGTTCGCCCAGTTCGACCACCACGGGAGGGATCACCCTGGGATGATGAACTTTCACGACCTGGGACGGTTCAAACCCGTTGAATGCATGGTAGAGACCCATCCCCCGCTGCATGTTTTGAATCGGCATGGCTGTCCACGGTTTGCCCCATGAGCGATGTATGACCGCCGCCATCACCGGAACATGTTTCACATCGGCAGCTCATTTCCCTACCGCTTTCGTTCCTGCCGGCTTCATCTGTACGGGCCGCACCGGCTGCATGGCTGCAGGCCGCACCGACGCGACTGGTTTGAGCACCACGGGCCGAACCGCCTGGACGGCCGCTCGGGCTACAGGGCGTATGCCTGCCGGGCGATGCGCCGCCGCACTCACTGAAATCGGCGGCAAGATTCCCCAACGCCGCAATCTCCGTTTTATCCGACGCGCTGTGCGCGGGTGTGGTCGAGCGGACAGCCCACGGTTCCAGATACGGCGCAATACTGCCTTGAGCCACGGGCTTCGTTGCAGCAATTGCCGTTGCCGCAGCAGGTCCCACAGGGACTTTACCCTCGTGTCTTTGGGCTGTACGGCCTCAGTGCGTACCGTCCGAATCAGTCCTCTCAACCAGTCCGGTACTGCTCCGACGCCGCCAATGCCTCGCAGTTCCATGTCCTCGGCCATCATGTTCGACCTCCTTTCGATCGCGATGATCTTTTTCACCATTGTTCTTGGCGCCCAGCCCATCGGGTAGGGCATGGTGGCATCCAACGGGATCCACCGACCTTTGTGAAACACCTCCAGATAAATATGAGTAAAGAGGTCCTGCCGGAGTGGGTTTGGTCCGCTGAGCACCAGCCGCACCGGATGCCCGATTGCTTCCAACATCGCCCCCAGTAGGATGGCCATGTCGTCGCAATCGCCGGCCCGCAGCTCCAGCATGCGCCTCGCCGAATGGAGCACCTCGACCTGAAACGTGTCCTTGGTATACCGGATATGTTGCTGGACCCACTCGAAGAGGGCCTTGATCTCGGCCAGGTAATCCTTGGGCTTGACGTGCTTCTCCAACAGGATGTCGATGGCCTTCTGGCGAACATGAAAATCTTTCGCTCCTGCTCGAATCAGTGCTTGTATGTGCTCAACCGTTTTTTGCGTTCCACGCCAACCCGTTGGAATATGATCGAGAGAGATCTTCGGTGCGGTGGGCGATGCCGACCTGTACCTCGGCGTGGTCGAAGCCTGTTCACGATTCGACCTCAGACTCCCATCGTTGGAAAATCCGGCTGCGGTTTTGCATCGGCATGATCCGCCCGATTCCGTGTCATTCGTCGTTTGATTCATCTGAGATAGCCACCAACACTTGATTGCACCACTTCACTCACTGATCCATGATTCCAATTACCTTTTCCGCTGGTAGAATGAGGGGGGCGTTCATTCCTTCCACTTTCACGATGATGAATGCTTGCTCCTTCGCCCCGCTCTCGGTGATATCGACGACCTTCCCCTGTACAATGTCGCGTCCATAGAGTTCATCGACGACCTCTCGCGGACCGGGGACGGTGACATCGCTCACTTTAAAGCGCACGAACCGATTCAATAAAAAAGTGAATTGTTCGGTAGCCACAATCTTTACGTCCTCAATAACGAAGGCATAGTGCAGCGAACATGCCACGTGCGAGACGCGCCCCTTACGGTGCTCAACAGTGTGGAAAACCACTATCTTGCAGTTATCTAGCGCTTGAACAGATGCGTGGAAGGGAGGAGGAGAAGAAAGATCCTTCCGGAAAGGGCCGGCTCCGATCCGGAACATCTTTTCCGGAAAACAGAGAATTCACGGTTCAATGTCGCGATGAGGCTTTTTCAGTTTGTTGTACAAGCGTGCGAGGGGTAATTCCCAAAAGTCGTGCGGCTTGGGAGTGATTCCCCTGCGTACGTTGCAACGCCGCCTCTACCAACAGCCGCTCACAATGTTCTACAACACGCGAAAGGTTCCATTCTTTCGACTCCATCCGTGTGAAGAGAGATGCAATAAATTCCGTGGGCGAACGTGGTGAGTTTAAAGTTATAGTCGAAGTCGTGCAGCCTTCTCCATTAGGGTGCCCGCCGTTCACGTGTCGCTGCGTACAGAGCTGCCGCCATATCTCTGGAGGGAAATCACTCAGGCTCAGAGGCGCATTATCTATTTTATTGAGTACGGCACGCCGGACAATATTCTCGAGTTGCCTCACGTTACCAGGGAGTTCCAATTGAGCCAGGGCTTCGATGAAGTCGCGGTCAACCGAGGAGGTTTCTGTTGTTGCAGCCGATCGATATTTCATTAGAAAGTTATCGATCAAGGGTTTAAGATCAGCCACTCTCTCCCGCAGCGGCGGGAGATGGACAGAGAGCATGTTCAGTCGATGGAACAGGTCCTCTCTGAACTGTCCCCGTTCCATCATGAGTTCTAAATTGCGATTTGTGGCTGCGATCACTCGGACATCCACACCCACCTCGTGATCGGTGCCGACGCTCAGGACACGGTAATCTTGGAGCACCCGGAGTAACTTTGCTTGCACGTCACTCCCAAGCTCTCCAACCTCGTCCAGGAAAAGCACGCCCCCTTCCGCCGCGCGAACCAGCCCCTTTCGATCTCGATCTGCCCCCGTAAACGCTCCTCTGCTGTGACCAAACAGCTCACTTTCAGCCAGGCCAGAACTGATCGCTCCACAGTTGATCGCCACGAAAGGACCCGTGCGACGTTTCGGGTCAAGTTGGTGAATGGCCCGCGCCATGAGTTCTTTCCCTGTTCCCGATTCTCCCGTGATCAATACTGCCAGATCGCTGAAATGGCCAACCCGCAATGCCTGTCGGAATGCCGCCTCTATTGCGTCGCTTTCTCCCACAATGCCGAAGGTCCTCATAAGCTCATGGATGCGCTCTTTTTCAGCCAATTCGTGTGTTTTTTGCGCAATGAGTTCCGTCATGATCCGCCGTAGCTCGTTGCGAAAACCCAGATTCTTCGCTGTCAAGCACACAGGATGCTCCGTCCAATAAGACTCGGCAACGCATGCCCACGGACCAAGAGTGTGCGCCCTGCTCGTGAGCGATGACCGTCAATCCAGCCTGCTTCATACGGCCAATAACTTTCGAGGCGAGAGTATTGTCTGTCTGGTATGTTCCTAATGCGACCACGGCGGCACAACAGGAAGAACATGGCGCCTTTTCAATATCGTCCAACTCTTCGACCCGATACGCGTGAGCACCACAATCTGAGACCACATGGTCAATGAGTCTCAGTCGGGCAGTTTGGGATTCCCAAACCACCACCTTCCAATGTGAATTGATCACCCCATCGCCCGCCTCACTGTTACAAAGATTTTGTTGTGGTAGATTCTCATTTCCGTTGAAATTTTTTGCGTTCTAGAACAGCGCGCGCGGCGAGCGCAACGCCCCTTCAATTTGAGCGTTGCTCTCACTCATACATACTCCTGCTGGGAAAGAACCCCATGACAGAGGTCACAGGGTTGAGGGATGAAGGAGACGAGACTTGTGTAGATGCGGCCCACTGCTGCCCTCCTCAATCCTCGATCTCTCGCACAGAGTGTTATCGAGGGAGTCGGCGCATGACTTGTTGCCGTCGCGCAATCTCAAACAAAAGAATCAAGCACTTTTCTGAAATCGATACAGTATCTACGCTTAATTTGATTTCCACACAAGGACAAACATTAGTGCATCTACCATGCCATTTACTTACGGTCGGCCACAGACTGACGTGTCTCTGAATGTTACATCTCTAATGATTGCGACTAACTTCTTGAGATGATTATAGAAACAACTACGTACCGTCGTCCGAGACGTGCGAGAAAACCTTCGATGATTGCCCACGCGACCACGAATGGTTGTATCGAAACAGATTCAGTCATAGTATTATTTCAGATTCACCCCATATTGTAGATTTCTCCCTCGATCACTCATCGGTCACCCGTATGAATCATGCGGATTAACCCAAGCGGTACTCAATCCTACGGGATTTCCACCCGTTGACAACCTTACCACCCCTGCCTAAGATCTGACCCATTCAACAGGCCGTGATCTCCATGCCCATGACGCTGACTCCGCTTCAGGAACTCGCCAAATCGTTGCACAACTGCCAACGTTGCAAGCTCGCGAAGATGGGCCGAACCCAAGTGGTGTTCGGTGTGGGAAATCCGCATGCGAGCGTGATGTTCGTGGGGGAAGCGCCTGGCTTCCATGAAGACCATCAGGGGGAACCGTTTGTCGGAGCAGCGGGAAAACTCTTGAACGACTTGCTGCAATCGGCGGGATTATCGCGTAGCGACATCTATATCGCGAACGTGATCAAATGCCGGCCTCCGAACAACCGCGACCCCGAACCGGATGAAGTCGAGACCTGCAAGCCGTTTCTGATGCAACAGATCCAGATGATCAGACCGAAGCTGGTCTGCACGTTAGGAAATTGGGCGACGCAAACATTGCTGGAACGGAAGGTGGGGATTACAAAGGTTCGCGGCCAGGCGTTCTACTTGAAAGACTTTGTCCTCTTCCCCTTACTGCATCCAGCCGCAGCCTTGCACCAAGGCAGCATGCTCGACCCGCTGAAGGAAGACTTCAAAAAACTGCGCGCATTCCTCGACCGCCACAGTCGACCAGCCCCCGCTGAAGCCACGACCCCGGCCGCACCAGTCCTCAACATCGAATCGCCGCAACCAGCCCAGATGGATCTATTCGGATAGTCGGGCTGCTTGCTCCTCCGAGGGATGAATCCGTGGGCAGCAGAGACGGGTTGCCTCGCCTGCTCCGGCACTTCGGCGCGACCACGCTAAGTTTCTCTATCTGCTCGACGCCGAAACTCGTTCCGTTCCTCGCTTCGCCTGAACGGAACTTCAGACATCGGCATCGCCAGCTGGGAGCTGGTCGCATCTGATCAACAAGTGTGGTCCCCGCGCCTCAGCGCAAGTCGCAGGCAAGACAACCGTCTCCGCGCCCACTTAGACGCAGAGAACTAGAACTTCCCCTACATCGAAAGCTGAAGTTATCTGTCGCTTGTAAATCAACAGCCTTACCGCTATTCTTACAAGGCGAATGGTTCGCGGATCGACACCCTGCGCGGCGAGGTGACCATGCCTTCAGCGAAAGAACAGATCGCCAAAATCCTTCAAGATCAGCCAGACGACAGCTCCTACGACGAGATTCTTCGAGAGTTGGCCTTTGCGCGAATGGTCGAACGGGGGCTTGCGGACTCCGATGCCCGAAAAACGATCAGCCATGAAGAGATGGGGCGTCGCATCAAGACATGGGGGAGCTGACCTGGACAGTCGAAGCCGAACGATGGCTGCGCGACATCTACGACTATATCGCGCAAGATAACCCCGCCGCTGCCTATCGCACTGTAGAAACGCTTTACCGGAAAGCAGAAGTCCTCAGAGAGTTCCCCGAATCAGGCTACCGCTACTGGCAGCGACCAGATCGACACATCCGCATTCTTCTACATGGGCACTATCGAATCGCATATTTAATCAAAGATTCAGGTGCGATCGATATTCTCGGCGTTTTCCATGGCGCGCTCAACATCGACCGTTACTTGCTGTAGCCCCCCTTCATATCGAACCGCTGCAACCGGCGACTATCAGAGCCGCCGCTACTCATCTCTCGGAGCGACCCTCTCGGACTCAGCCGGGAGGGAAAAGCGCCTCGGCTGACGAAGGGTGGTCAGCTCCGGCTTCGCCATGATGCGATGGAGCAAGACTGCAAATGGGTGTTTCGCTGTTGGCCGCCGCACACCGCCTCTGACTGTGATTCGTTGGCCAGACATGCTACGGGCTGATAGCCGGATAGGCTGCTGGGTTCGCTGTCTATCCCTGTCGATGGAACAGGACGAAATATTGAACAAGCATTTGATTTCCAGCTAGAGTTGCCTTCCACCAGGGTGCCAAGGTTACCATGTTATACTGCACGCTCGTCCACAGCAGACTTATTAGTTAGCCGTACAAGAGGGAGTATGGTCGGTCTTACGAAAGGCGAGATCATCAGGCTAGTGAACGGATACATTGGCGTATCCGGCGGTTACCTTGGAGATTTCTCTTATCGGACCCACTCAGAGTTCTACCCGGAGTATTGCGAGCTCGACGTGGACCCGGCAAATTATGAGGGAACAACTCGCGAGCGCTTCATTTCGATTCTCGAACGAAGCGATCCAGCTAAGCAGGCAAAAATTCTGCGTGGTGTGCTACAGAAATATCCGTCCGGCTCAGCTGAGACTCGAACGGCCGACCAAGCATCGACGATTGAAGCTATTATCCGACGACTCGAGGTAGGTTGCGGCGTAGTCGGGTCTCTGCCCACTGTGTCAAGCGACGTTGTCACTCGAGCTATTGATGATGCAGAGGCGCTCTTGCGAACAACGGGCGCGGCTAGTGGCGTGGATCGAATGCACACTGCCTTTCACGGCTTTCTGAGAACACTTTGTGATCAGGTCGGTATTCCGTGTGCGCCAGACGCTTCGATAACTGCGCTTTATAAGACCATACGAGAAAAGCATCCCGGGCTTCGAGATCTAGGCGCACACGCAGATCACATCGATCGAATCCTGAAGTCGTTCGCCTCCGCCGTTGATTCTCTAAACACTCTCAGAAATCATGCGAGCGTCGCACATCCCAATGCTGTGCTCCTGGACAGGGAGGAGGCGTATCTCTATGTCAATGCAGTTCGCACCCTCATGGCATACATAGACACCAAGGTTACCGATGCAGCGGCTAACAAGGTGCTGCAGGGCGACGCGCGAAACGCGCGCGTCTGAGCACCGGCGTTGTGCCAACATTTCTCTCATGCCAAAGTCCGATTGCTTTTACGGTCAACCGACGTGCGTTAAAGGCCTTACGAGGGAGCACGTAATTTCAGCTTCTGTTCTAAAGGCAGTTTTTGGTGCCCCAGTCAAAAACATAATTAGAGGCGAGTTTTTAGGAACGAAAACTCTAATTGACCATGAACCAGTCGTTCGAGACGTATGCGAGAAGTGTAATAACGTTGGTCTCTCCCCTTATGATACAGCAGGGGTAGGCCTCATTAAGCAATTGGCCACACACGATCCGACCGGACTTCGTTTATTCCTCTCGCGCGAAACCGTAGGCTGGTTGCTTAAAACTCACCTTAATTACATCCGAGTAATTAAGGATCGTAAAACCACTCAAATCTACCCGATCGAACAGCAGATCAAGTCTGCGCTTATTCAACAAGGAAAACTGCCTCACTCGCTATTTAGGCTATTGATTGAGGGTTGGGTAGGAGAGCCTCATTTTTGGGATGCTGAAGATCCTCGACACATCCCTTGGTTTGACTACCGGTCCGTCCGTTTTACCCGTCAGAGAATTGTCATCTCAGATCTGCGCATTAAGACCCTAACTACTTGGTTCGTAATTCCATCTGATGCCAATTACGATAGCTTTGAGAAACGAGTCAGGTCCGCACTGGCTGAAGCCGCGCAAGACTTTGGTTTCCAACTTCAGCTTGTGAGTCCATCGCAGGCTGTAAAAGATGGCTACGTCGACCTGGAGCACGTGCTGCCTGTTGAGGCGGTGAAAAAATTCATCGTCCCGCTCCAACAATGACAGCTAACAGGCCGTTCATGACAGACCTTCGCATACGAGCTTCGTCCGCTTGCTCAGCCATTCAATGTCGGCGTTGAGCAGTAGGTTATCTACTCACCCAAAAACAGAGATAGAAATTCCACAGACCTTTGTGCCGAAGGCTGTATGCCTCGTGTTGGGATTCTGGCGCTCTTTTTCCAGGGAACTGGAGCCGCCATCCCTGTTGGTGCGGCTCACGAGGGCCACGCTCTCTGCAAGACGACGAGCGGAAGCACACCGCTCCCTGTCCTCTGCCGATTCCCAGTGTCGCGCCGGTCTCCTAGCGTCAGGTCGCCACGCTCAGCGCCCAGCACCGCTGGCGGATGGCGCGCCAACAGGCAAGCGCCTCGGCATCCAACACGAGACGCAAGACCACGCGCCCCGCATGGCGCAGCATCTCGCCCCGGCCACCTGCACCAGCCTCCAGCGGACCGTCGCGATCGTCTGCGACGACCACGCGGCCGGGCAGGCGAGGCGTTTGAAGCCGATGAAGAGGTTGTAGGCCAGCACGCCGATCCGGAAGAAGACGCGCATTGGCCCCGGAATCCCCACACGGCAACTGCTCCATCCCCAATCCGGTTTGTAGTTCCTTGTTAAAGTTCTCGGCTTGGCCGCGCTGGTTGTGCCATGATAACACCTCGTGGCCGTCTTCTCCTCCTGCGGCCAATGGCTCGCGACGACATGATAGGCATACGGCCCCGTAGCCGGCTCAAACAGATCATCCTGAACCCGCTCTTCGCGCTTGATGCTCAGCCGACACGCGGTCTTCGTCTGGTTCATGCTGTGCACGGCCTCCGCCACCTGATAGCCACACCCAGGCTCCGGCTCCTGCCAGGCCCCTGGCGGGAGCCCAGCGATCACCGCCTTGACCGCCACATCCTGATCGGCGGTGATGGCCCACCGGACCTGATCTGCCTCCAACTCATTGATGAGCGCCGCCTGATACGACGCACTGTCGGCCCGGTACCGCGCCAGCCGCTTGCCCACCGGCATCCGTGCCCGACCCTGCCGGTAGAACTCCAGTTGTCCGGCGCCGGGCGACACAGTGCCCTCGCGAAATTCGTCGACCAGACACACGGGCGTCTCCCATAAAAAGCCGAGCATCGGCATGTACCCGCGAACCCCCTTGTAGCTCCACCGGGCATCGCGCTTTTCACCTACCACCAGCGTGGCATCCGCATCCAAGGTGTAGGTCTCGTGGCCATCGCGTCGCAGGAGCCGCGCCGTCAGCGCATCCCGTCCCTGCCCCAGGCCAACCAACCCGGCTTGCCCGGTCTGCGGATCGCCCCTCCGTCGCAGCCAATCGCCCACGGTATCCGGATCGGGAACGACCTCCTGGCCCAGCCGCCGCAATAGCCCGGCTTCGCGGGTCAACTCGTGCAGGTCCTCCAGACACTGGCCCCCGGCTTGAAGCATCAAAATCAGCCGATCCACGAACACCGACGGCGTATACCCACGGTGGCTGCCCGGCCCGGGCAGATACCGATTCGCCAACCCGCAGACACCGAGCCCATGGTTAAACTCAGCCAACAAGGCCAACCCCCCATGTGCGGTCAAGGGCTCCTCCGTCCGATCCAGTTGGAATCCGAATACCGTTTGTCGTCCCATGCGTCTCACCTTGTCGGTTAAAGAGTGAGTGTGGTCACACACCCGTTATATCCGCGCCCAGCGTGGCCGACAAGGCCTTCTTGTGCCTCCGACCCACTTCCTATCTCTGTTTTAGGGACTGAGTCAGTTCTTGACTTAGCACCTGAGTGCTGAGCCGAGCTCAGAGCAGACTTCACCGGAGGGGGGACCTATCGAGGCTCCGTTGAGAAAGAAAGAGGAAACTGACCGGATCCGCGAGGGAATTTCCAAAATGCCGCTAAGCGAAGCCCGAAAGAGTCGCTCCAGGAGGTATGGGATCGGTTGAGCCTCGGCATTGCATCTACCTCAACAAATTCTTCCTGCGTACTACCTTTTTCCCCTAACATCGCCCGCTGCTGCTGACGCGTGCATCAGCGCCATGCTGAGTCTCGCCGTAGCGAAGTCACGCGGCCCGCTCCCAGCGGGTGGCACAGACTGTTCGACGCTCCGTTCGACCAAAGGTCTGAACGGAGCTAGTTTCTGTGCCAAGCGTGACTGAGCGTGAGGGCGAGCCAGCAGGACGCTGGCAAGAGCGGAAGCAGCAGCGGGCGTCCCACCCTGTACTGTTCGAGGCTCGGCGAGTTTACAGGCTGAGAGCACGTCAGGCCAGCCCGCAGTATTCACAAGGCTTCTACTACAACCGCCGATACGCCGCTACGACAAGCCTGATGGCGGGCGGGCTCGCCGCTCGGTCAGTCAACATACTGTTCAAGTATGCTTCTCTCCCTCGCGGCTCCACGCGCCTGTCTCGCGTGGCGTCTCAGCGGTTTCGTCACGAACCCTCGTGAATACTGCAAGCTAGTTGGGTGATTCAGGAGGTCTTGCGGCGGGGCGCATCCTCCCAAGCGACGCTCCCCCGCTGGCAAGAGCAGAAGCGGCGCGGTTGAACGCACGGCTTGCGGAGCTTCGTTATAGAAATTTAACTGGCGAGCTTGTGAAAGGAAATGCCGGTCATGTCGAGGTCTTTGCCGGCACGGAACAGCCGTTCGACTGCGTCGCTGATCTTAAGGGCTGTCTTACCTGGCACGCTCCTGGTTCCACAGCGGCCGCAGAGCATCGCGTTGACGTTTTCCACATCAGCGTAAAACCCACCGCGTTCGAAGTGCAGCGTAGTCCGCCCCTGGCGCATGGCTGTGCCGCACTCAGGACAGGCCTTCCTACCTACTGCTTTTGTTTTTTTCGAACTTGGCTTTTTATCCATTGATCCCGTTGGGGGACGTATGTGGTGACAATGTCCACTGATCGCCCCGCGCTGAAGTCTACCACAACGTGAACAGGAATCGCAGCCGCGTTGTGCCCATAAATCAGACACCTCCGTCTGCCTGGATACCGCTCAATAATCTTTCCTGTCTGGATCACGTGCAGCATGTCAGCCACACTGATCCCATCTTTGAATCCCTCAGTTAACGCATGGTCCGTGACAGAAAAGTTGCCTTTCCAAATGAATGCCCGAATGGCGTCAATTTCCATGACGGCGCAGGATAGCGAAACATTGGAAAGGGGTCAAACACCGAGAATGATCGCTGCTGACCGATGCAGGCATGGCATCGCTACCAGGAACACTCCGGTAGTGTGCTAGGCTTTTGCTTTGATCGTGGACGAGGAGTCTGAATCGGCGGCTTCACCGCCTTCTTCCTCGGCAGGCTTTTCCTCTTCCGGCACATCGAACCAGGACACGAGCATCTCATCCCACCAGACTTCGTCGATCTCCTTCCCCGGATCGCTCCCAAGACAGGCGACATCGTCCTTCGTCACGTTTGGCCCGACCAGTTGAGGTTGGAACTTGGCTCGATCAATGACTTCCTTAGTCGCGTACCCTCCGATAATCCAGGAATCAGGATCGGCCCGGCGCGATTTATAGGCCTTGAGCCCGATCTTGAGATACATGAAGATCTGCTGTTGCGCAGGATCCCCGATACCGGATTGAGGAAGCCCCAAAGTCTTCTCTATCTTCTTGCGCCAATGCCGGTCGTCGTACCGAGACGTAATCAACTGGAGCATGGTCTTTCCGAGTTCGGCATCAAGCGGCATGGAACTCCCAACTCTTGTTATTATGGCCTAAGATGCTGTTTGAAAAATGCTGTGGCACGAATCCAGGCATCTTTGGCCGCCTCCGGCCGATACACAGTCTTATCCGTATCCCGGAAAAAGGCATGGGGCGCTCCGGGATAGGTTTTGATCTCGCCGGACTTATTATACTTCTTGAAGCCTGCCGCAAGCCGCTGGACATCCGCCTTGGTAATCCAGCCGTCATCCTCTCCATAGAGGTACAGCACAGGAGCCGACAGTTGTTGCAGCGGCGCATCGGGATTCGGCACCTGACCATAGAACGGCACGGCGGCCTTGATGTCTTTGTTTACACAAGGCAGCATGAGCGCATAGGATCCACCCATGCAGAATCCGGTGACTCCGATTCTCGTGGCGTCGACTTCTGGAACGGACTTGAGATAGGCCACGGTCGCATTCGAGATCCGTCAGTCCATCTTCCTGCTGGAGCGTATTCATCAACTTGCCTGCCTCGCCGGGGTCGGTGGTGAGGGCGTTTCCCAATCGGGAGTACAGATCCGGCGCAATGGCCACATACCCCTCAGCGGCATAGCGGCATGCCACGTCCTTGATGTGGTCGGTCAGCCCCCACCATTCCTGAATCACGATGATTGCAGGCCGTCGCTCTTTGGTTTGCGGGGCTGCCACATAGGCCCGCATCGTCACATTGTCGCTGGGATACTGGACCAATGTTTCTCTGATTGATTCAGCCATGGATTCACCTCCACGCACAGGGTGCGAGTTCTGAGTTGTGGGTGCTGAGTTATGAACTCTGAATAAAAATGTATCTTGTTGCCCAATCTTCAACAGCACTCAGAACATGGCAACTTGCCGCGAAGCGCGGCTAGTTGCCCGCCACCATCATCTCTGCAATCTTCACGGTCGGACTGGCAATGCGCCCGCGAAACACAAGGTCGCTGCCGATCATCTCGATTCCCGCGAACATCTCTTTCAGGTTGCCCGCGATCGTGATCTCTTCCACGGGATAGGCCAACTCGCCCCCTTCGATCCAAAATCCGGAGGCGCCCCGGGAGTAGTCACCGGTCACCATGTTGATGCCGAAACCGATGAGGTCCGTGACATAGAGGCCCTGTTTCACCGTCTTGATAATGTCCTGCGACGTCTTTGTCCCTGGCGCGAGATAAAAATTCGTGGGACCGACCGATGGATTCTCACCGACGCTACGCGAGGCGTTGCCGGTCGAGGGCAAACCAAGCTTTCTTCCTGAATAGGTATCGAGCAGATAGCTCTTCAACACCCCTCGCTCCACGACTATCGTCTTCCTGGTCGGCAGACCTTCGCCATCGAACGGTCGAGAGCCCAGCCCTCCGACTACTCGCCCATCGTCATACACTGTCACATATTCTGGAGCCAACGGCTTGTCCAATTGGCCTGCCAGGAACGAAGCCCCTTTGTAGATTGAATAGCCCGAGACCGCACTGCAGAGATTCCCCATGAGACTGCCGGCCGTTTCGGAATCGAAGACGACAGGCACTCGCTGGGTTGCTACTTTCTTCGCTCCAAGTTTTCGGATTGTCCGCCGCGCCGCTTCTAGTCCTACCGCTTCCGGGGAATCCAGCTTAGCGAATTTCCGTTGCACATCGTACCAGGAATCACGTTGCATGGCCCCGGTCTCCGGATCGGTGGCGATAGGCGATACCGACATCGAAAAACTGGAACTCTGGTACTCCCCCAGGAATCCGTGACTATTGCCCAATACGACGCGCCCCGAGGAGGAATCGAAGTCGCCCCCTTCCGAATTCGTCACGCGCTCATCCGTAGACATGGCAGCAGCCTCGACACGTTTGGCCAATTCGATCTGCTGTTCCGTATCCAGTCTCGTGGAATCGTAGAGATCCAGATCCGGCCTCTCTCCCGCCATCTGATCCGCCGCCGGCAAACCGGACACCTGATCTTCCACGACAGCCTTGGCCAAAGTGCAAGTCTCGGCAACGAGCTGATCCAATGAGTCCGCTGAAAAATCGGAGGTGGAGGTACTAGCGGAGCGTTTCCCGACAAACACGCGCAAGCCGAGATGTTTCTCCCGCGCTTTCGTGAGGCGATCAACGGCACCCAACCGGACTTGTACTGAAAAAGTTTCTCCATCGGCGATAATGATGTCCGCTTCCGTCGCCCCACCGCGCTTTGCCGTGGCCAAAAGGTCCAACGCAAGCTGGCTATATCCATCGCGCTGCTGTATCTGCTGATTCATCGCTGCGTCCCACCCACGGTGATTTCATCGATTCGAATGGTCGGTAGACCGACACCCACTGGAACGGATTGCCCTTCCTTTCCACACGTACCGATGCCCTCGTCGAGCTTGAGGTCATGCCCGACCATCGAGACTTTGGTGAGGATCTCCGGCCCGCTGCCGATCAATGTTGCGCCCTTGACCGGCCTCGTTACCTTTCCCCCCTCGATCAAGTAGGCTTCGCTGGCAGAAAATACGAATTTACCGTTGGTGATATCTACCTGCCCGCCACCGAACGAGACAGCATAGAGCCCGCGATCGACCGAGCGAATGATCTCATCGGGATCCGATGTTCCCGCCAACATGAATGTATTCGTCATGCGCGGCAGCACCACACTCTTGTAACTCTCTCGCCGTCCATTGCCGGTCACGGGAATGCCCATTAATCGTGCATTGAGTTTATCGGTGATGTAGCCGCGCAGAATCCCGCGTTCGATGAGCATGGTGCGACCGGTCGGGGTCCCTTCATCGTCCATGTTGAGCGAGCCCCGCCGACCCGGCAAGGTCCCATCATCGACAATCGTACAGACGTCGGAAGCCACCCGTTTCCCAAGGAGATTTGAAAAAGCTGATGTTTTTTTGCGATTGAAGTCCGCCTCGAGGCCATGGCCGATGGCCTCGTGCAACAAGATCCCCGGCCACCCTCCACCCAGCACAACCGGCATGACACCGGCCGGCGCTTCAACGGCAGACAGATTGAGAATCGCCTCCCGTGCCGCTTCACGCGCAAACCGCAGATATCGATCACCCTCGTGATAGAACTGAAATCCGACACGGCCCCCTCCGCCGAATGAGCCGGCTTGCCGTTGACCATTCTCTTCAGCGATACAAGTCACTTGGAGTCTCGAAAGCGGCTGCACATCTCCGATCAATGTGCCGTCCGAGGTGGCAACGATCACCACCTTATACTCCGTATTAAATGAGGCCATGACATTCTTAATGCGCGGGTCATATCGGCGCGCTTCGGCATCGATGGCATTCAATAGGGACACGCGATCTGCCGTGGCGACTTCGGCCTGTGCCCGCTCTACCGGATAGAGGTCGCGCGTTGGGTGTTGGCGGACAGGCATCGGAACCGCCTCGGTTCCGCTCGGCGAATTGGCTATGTAGCGGGCCGTATCGGCGGCCAGTTCGAGATCTTTCTTCGTCAGCTCATCTGAATAGGCAAAGCCGGTTTTTTCCCCCGCTGTCGCCCGCACCCCTACGCCTTGCGACACACTCTTCGTCGCACGCTTGACGAGGGACTCCTCCATTGAAACAGATTCGGACACGCAGGACTCAAAGTAGAGATCGGCATAGTCGACATCACGAACTTTGGTCCGCCCGAGCGCCCCAAGCACCTCGCCTTCGGTCAAACCAAAGGACGTCAACTGAATAAGTTCACTCATGTTTTATGAATCCTCACGGCGATTAGCCTGCAGATGGACGAGGAAGTATAACTGATTTTTTTCCTAAGGCGCAACGAGAATTCATCCAACTTATCGCTTTTACAGGACTTTTACGAAAATTTGTTTGACATTCTTCATCCTCACCGGTAGACTTTGCCCGCCTACCGTACAATCCTTGCGCAAAGGGATCTTGAAGCAACCAGTACTCTTTATGGACATGAAAGACTTGTCGGCAATAAATCAATTATCCATAGAAGAGCTTGCCGCAAGGCTTGAATCAGACCTTTTACCCAAGCACGTTGCCATCATCATGGATGGCAACGGCCGCTGGGCAGAACTGCGACATCTCCCTCGCATTGCCGGTCATCGGGAAGGGATCAAATCTGTCCGTGAAATGATCACAGTCTGCTTGGAATTGGGCATCCACGCTCTGACAATTTACGCGTTTTCACAGGAGAATTGGAACCGGCCCCTTCAGGAAATCTCCTCGCTCATGGGCTTGCTCGAATACTACCTTTCAACGGAGCGCTCGAAACTCATTGAGCAGGGTGTCCGGTTGCGTACGATCGGACGGCTCGATCCCCTCCCAACCTCCGCCCTCCAGTGGGTCCGTGCCGCCGAACAGGAAACTGCTCATCTTGACAAGCTACATCTCACGGTCGCCCTCAGTTACGGTGGGCGCGCTGAGATCGTGGACGCAGTGCGTGAACTCCTGCATGAAGCTCAAGACGGAAAGCTGCAACCGGACGATGTGGATGAGTCCCGTATCCAACAATATCTCTACACCCACGATCTGCCCGATCCCGACTTATTAATTCGCACCAGCGGCGAAACGCGAATCAGTAACTTTCTTCTCTGGCAGCTCGCCTACACCGAGCTGTATTTTACTCCGACCCTGTGGCCCGACTTCCGTCGCCGCGAGCTCTTGCTGGCTTTGCTGGAATACCAGCGACGTGATCGGCGATTCGGTCGCGTCCTCAGCGCTGTTTCGTCATAGTGGTCGATCTCAACCTCTCCATGCATGAATATAAAACCGTCAGCCAACAGCAGGCTGATTCAACACCCACGGCGGCATCCAGATTTGACCCCAAAAGGATTTATACTATTCTGGTCCTGGTGCCACTCTTATATGCTGTCATTCGCTACCTCCCGCCTCTCGCATTTTCTGGCATCGTGGTGCTGGGGGGGACGGTCGCCCTCTTCGAGTTCTACCGGTTATGTTTCGAAGACCGCAGCCACTCCTGGCTGATAGGGATCGGTCTGACAGGATTCGCCGCACTGATTCTCGGAACACACTGGCCAGGCATCATCATTCCAACCCTCCTGGCCACACTCCTCTGTACTATTTCGGTCCCGCTCCTCAGTCGTTCGCCCCTCGAACAGAGCCTGAGGGATGGCGCTATGACCTTGTTCGGTGTGCTTTACCTAGGCCTCACACTCGGCACGCTCTCGATGACGAGGCTCCTACCTCAGGGTGAATGGCTGATTTTCTTTCTCCTGCTGGTGACCTGGGCATCTGATACCGGCGCCTACTATGTCGGCACGCTGTATGGGCGACATCGCTTGGCCCCCACGATCAGCCCTAAAAAAACTGTGGAAGGCTTGGTGGGCGGGTTGATCAGCGCCGTAATCGTCGCGTATGTAGCTCGTTGGTGGTTTTTCCCTGACTTTTCCAGTCTCGATTGTCTGATCTTGGCTACCCTGCTGACTCTCACAGGTCTCTGGGGTGACCTGACAGAATCGGCCATGAAACGTAGCGTCGGCATCAAAGACTCCGGCGGGATACTGCCGGGCCACGGGGGGATGCTCGATCGCCTGGATAGTCTCTTGTTCACTGCCCCCATCTTCTACTACTATGTGACAATGGCGAGCCGGCTACGAGTGATTGAGTGAGGGAGTCCCCTATGAAAACCATCGTTATCCTCGGATCGACCGGGTCGATCGGTACCAACACCTTAGATATCGTGGACCGGTTCCCAGAAGAGTTCCGCGTGGCAGGACTGACTGCCGGCAGCAATGACGAAAAGCTCGAGGAGCAGATCCGCCGGTTCAAACCCCGTTTGGCAGCTCTGTCGGATGCCTCCGCTGCCACCAGACTCCGGCATCGCTGTGCGGAATTGCCTGTCGAAATTTTGTCTGGACAAGAAGGCTTAATTCAGGTCGCCTGTGCTCCCGAAGCCGAGCTCGTCATCTCCGCCATCGTCGGTGGAGCCGGCCTCGTGCCCACCCTTGCGGCAATCCGAAGCGGAACGCAAGTCGCTTTAGCCAATAAAGAGCCGATGGTCATGGCAGGGAAGCTGATGCAGGACGAAGCACGGCACCATGGCGTACGCATCTTCCCGGTCGACAGCGAACATAGTGCGATCTTCCAGTCGTTAGAAGGCCATCGTAAAATGGACGTTCGGCGCCTAATCTTAACGGCGTCTGGAGGAGCCCTCTGGACCCTGAGCCGGGAGGAATTACAAGACGTTACACCTGAACGAGCACTCCAGCATCCCAATTGGAAGATGGGCCCAAAAATCACGATCGATTCTGCGACCCTCATGAACAAAGGTCTCGAAATCGTTGAAGCCCGGTGGCTCTTCGATATCCCAGAATCTCAGATCGAGGTCATGATCCATCGGGAAAGCATCATTCATTCTTTGGTAGAATATATAGATGGTTCAATGATCGCGCAGTTAGGATTGCCGGATATGCGAACACCTATTTCCTATGCGATGAGATATCCAGGACGCATGCCACTAGATCTGCCTTCATTGGATCTGACAGAGATGGGGAAATTGACATTTTGCAAACCGGATCACGAACGATTCCCCTGCTTGAATCTTGGTTATGAATCCCTGCGGATCGGTGGTACGATGCCTGCTACGATGAATGCCGCGAATGAAATCGCTGTCGAGGCATTCTTGAACGGAGGTATCCGGTTCACCGACATTGCGGAGATCATTCGTAGCACGATGGACGCCCAGACCACCAAAGACGTCGAGTCGTTGGAAGACGCGCTGGAGGCAGATCGCTGGGCCAGAGAGAAAGCTGAATCATTCGTTGTGGCGCTGACACGCTAGGTCTACACGAAGGAGCATACACCGTGTTCATGGCACTTACCTGGTCCCCCGATACCGTCTGGTTGCTCTTGCAGAAAGCATGGTGGTTCCTAGTCGTTCTTGGCGTGTTAGTCGCATTCCATGAACTCGGGCATTTCTTGGCTGCTCGCTGGGTCGGCGTCAAAGTTCTCAAGTTTTCACTTGGGTTCGGACCGAAGCTCCTCGGCAGGAAAATGGGCGAAACAGAATATCTCCTCTCGGCCATTCCGCTCGGCGGCTATGTGAAACTGTTCGGCGAAGATGAGACTGAGGCGACCACACAGGAAGACCGTGCGCGGTCGTTCGCGCATCAAAAATTGTGGGGGAAGGTTCTGATCGTCGCTGCGGGACCTGGGTTTAACTTCATTCTGGCTTATTTCATTTTTGCCGGATGGCTCGCGACCGGTGCTCCACTTTTTGTCCCGACGTTCCAGGATCTCTCTCCCGATATTGAAGCAATGGTTCCTGGCTCTCCAGCTGATACCGCGGGCATCCGGATCGGAGATCGTGTCACCCGAGTCAATGGACACGATATTTCGACCAGAACCGAACTGTTCGACGCCGTGGCGAAAAGCAACGGCCAGCCTCTGGCGCTCGAACTCAAACGAGGCGAACAGGTCAAAACGCTGACGGTCACGCCCACCACCGCCCCCGGACCACAGGCCTCGGCACAGGAGCCAGGATACTATCTGGGCGTCGAAGAAACACCGCCTCTCGTCACGTCAGTCATGCAAAGTTCTCCGGCGGCAAAAGCCGGGCTTCAAGCCGGGGACCATGTGGCCAACATTGAGGGCCAGACGATCCATACGTGGTCTCAGATGACCGGTATCGTGAAAGAAAACCCTAACCGCCAGTTGCAGGTAGAGGTTTTACGGGAAGGGCATCGAATTTCGCTAACCGTGACGCCCTCTGCTGAGAAGGCAATGGTCAACGGCCAGTCGGTCGAAGTCGGCAAGATCGGCATTTCAGGACCAGGCCGTTCGATTATGCGCTCCAGCACCCCTCTGCTGTCCCTCTACGACGGCTTGGGGGCCACGTGGGGCTGGACTGAGCTGACCGCAATCGGCCTCTACAAGATGGTCGTGGGGGATATCTCTAGCAAGAACATCGGGGGACCACTGACGATCGCGAATATTTCCGGAGAAGCCGCTGCTCAGGGGGCTTCAAGTGTCGTCTTTCTCATCGCGATTCTAAGCATCAATCTGGGCGTCCTCAACTTACTCCCCATTCCTATTCTCGACGGCGGCCATCTGTTATTTTTTCTGATTGAGGGCATCCTCCGAAAACCTCTCGGCGAACGCCAGAGAGAGCTCGCACAACAGGCCGGACTCGTGCTATTAGTGGGCGTCATGATCTTCGCATTCTGGAATGACCTCGAGCGAATCTTCCTTCGATAGGGGATGAGTTCGAAAATCTTAATGTCGAACTCGTCATATCAGCAAAACATTTCCTTTCTCACCGACACGTCAGATGTGATGACGCTCGGGCCTAATGACTTTTTCCCCTTTCTCGCAATATCATGCGGACGTCTCAACTCTTAATCCCCACATTACGAGAAGACCCGGGCGAAGCGGAAACCGTCAGCCATACGCTCATGCTCCGCGCCGGTCTAATTCGCAAGGTGGCGGCCGGCGTCTACACCTACCTTCCGCTTGGCCTCCGGGTTATTCGAAAGGTCGAACAGATCATTCGTGAGGAGATGAACCGGGCTGGAGCCCAAGAACTCCTGATGCCCATTGCCTCTCCCGCAGAATTGTGGCGAGAAACTGGCCGATGGAATTTCTACGGCAAGGAATTGATCCGCTTCAAGGATCGTCATGAGCGCGAATTCTGCTTGGGTCCGACTCATGAGGAAGTGATCACCGATCTATTCAGACGCGAAGTCCGCTCCTATCGGCAGATGCCGCTAACCTTCTATCAAATCCAGACAAAGTTTCGAGATGAAATCCGTCCTCGCTTCGGACTCATGCGAGGACGCGAATTTATCATGAAGGACGCCTATAGCTTCGATCAGGACGAAGCGAGCGCCAGGCTCAGCTATCAAAAGATGTACGATGCGTACCATCGTATATTCACACGCTGCGGCCTTACCTTCCGTGCTGTGGAGGCCGACACCGGTCTGATCGGCGGCAGCTCATCTCACGAGTTCATGGTGCTTGCCGAAACAGGCGAGAACACCATCGTCTACAGCGATACAGGCGACTACGCCGCCAACATCGAACAGGCCGAAGTGCTGTCTCTTACCGATGTGGACACCGAAACCCCGCGTCCTCTGCGCATCGTCAAAACACCTCGCTGCCGGACCGTCGAAGAGGTTACGAGATTCTTGAACGTCTCCCCTACGCACCTCGTGAAAACACTGCTTTATTCGACAGGGACAGACACGATCGCTGTGCTGATACGAGGAGACCATGAGGCAAATGAGGTCAAGATTCAACGACTCCTCCGAGTGACGAATCTTGAACTCGCCACTCCCACCGTCGTCGAGCAAATCACTGGAGCACCGATAGGGTTTGCCGGCCCCGTTGGTCTGAAACAGGTACGGATTATTGCCGACCACGCGGTCAGAGCCTTGCACAATGTGGTCGTTGGCGGCAATCAGAGTGATACGCACTATGTCGATGCAAATTGGGATCGTGATTTTCAGGTCGAGCAGTTTGCCGATCTCCGCAGCGCCTGCGCAGGAGACCCATCACCGAGAAATGACGGGACATTGAAGGCGACGAAAGGCATCGAAGTCGGACATGTCTTTATGCTCGGCACTAAATACAGTGACGCCATGAAGGCGTCCTTCCTGGATCTCCATGGCAAAGAGCGCCTTGCCGTCATGGGATGCTACGGCATCGGTGTCGGACGCACTGCGGCTTCGGCGATCGAACAGAACCACGACGATAAAGGCATTATCTGGCCCTTCTCGATCGCGCCATTCCATGTGCATCTCCTCCCGCTCACCCAATCAGCACAGACCGCCAAAGTCACCACGCAGCTCTACGACGAACTGCGGGCAGCAGGGCTCGAAGTACTCTGGGATGATCGAGACGAACGAGCGGGCGTGAAGTTCAACGATGCGGACCTGATGGGAGCCCCGTTTCAAGTCGTTGTCGGAGACAAAGGCCTCGCCGAAGGAGTCGTGGAGGTCAAAACTCGGAAGGACGGGATAAAACTCAAGTTGGCTCCGGAGCAAGTCGCCGCTCATCTGCTTCGCATCCAAGCAATTTGAAAGCCCTATCGCCCGCCAATGGCTTCATCCATATTGTCACTCCCGTAACCATTCCCAGTTCCCAGTCTGAAACTACCTTTTCCTTGCCTTCCATCTTCGATCAGCTAAACTGAGTTTCATTCTCTACCAAAGCACGTGTAGTCACGTGAATCCTATGCACTCTGCATTGAGTATACAAAGATAGCCTTCCTAGGCGATGGCCCGGAGCCCGTGGAATGCAAGCCAATCCTATCCCCAAAAACCTTCAGGAACTTCAGCAAAAAGTGACTTTCGCCGAAAACGTCAAGCGCATCACGGAGCAAATCCATGCAGCCAGCGATCTTGACCATATTCTCCTCGATCTACGCAAGGAAGTTCTCAGCGTCTTCGATGCTGAAGACCTAACCATCTTCGCGTTCGATCCAGAGAAGAAAGAGATTTTTTCTAAAGTCCCTCACATCGATAGCATTGAGGAATTCCGCATTCCCATCACCGAACAAAGCCTGGCGGGGTTCTGTGCTAAGTATCTCCGCCCAGTGAGCATTGCCGACGCTTATAACATCGCCGAACTGCACGGCGTCCATCCCTCACTCGTCCACGACATGTCGTACGACAAGCGGACTGGATTCAAGACAAAACAAGTTCTGACCTACCCGATCGTGGCAGATAATAAATACTTAATGGGTGTCATACAACTCCTCAACAAAAAAAACGGCGTGCGTTTCACGAGAAAAGACGAAGAATCCGTTGCGGAGATTGCAAAGGCACTCGGCATCGCCTTCTTAAATCTCCGCAAGGCGTCAAAGAAAACCCCTACCAAGTTTGATCGTCTGATCACGAACAACCACATAACCCAGAACGACTTGGACAATGCGATTATCGACTCCCGAAAAGGCGTGTCGGACTTCGAAAGCATCCTGATTGAGAAGTACAAGGTGCCAAAACTCGAGATCGGGAAATCGCTTGCCCAGTTTTACAAATGCCCCTACATCGAGTACAGCGATCGAACACTTGTCGATGTCGAGCTTCTGAAAAACCTCAACGTCGACTACCTCAAGAAAAACCACTGGATGCCTCTCAAGCGTGACCGAACCGCCATTGAAATTTTGACGGATGATCCCGGCGATCTCGACCGTGTGGCGGATATTAAGCGGACGTTCCCCGGCCTGAACATTCGGTTTGCGATCAGCCTCCGTCGGGACATTGCCCAGTTCCTTGGCTCCGCTACAGGACAGGGAGACACCGGCAGCACCAGAAAGTTAGATGAGAATGTTTCCGACATTCTCGGCGAACTCGTCAACGAAGCCCAAGAGGCGGCGACGGAGGATGCCGGAGGCGGGCTCGATGAGAACGACAATGCTATCGTGCGGCTAGCCAATCAGATCATCGCTGACGCGTTTCGACAAGGCGCCTCCGATATTCACGTCGAGCCCTATGGCGAAAAACGTGAGACCCTTGTCCGCTTCCGGGTCGACGGAGACTGTTTCGAATACATGAAGATTCCACAAAGCTATCGGCGCGCCATCGTGTCGCGCCTGAAGATTATGGCCAGCCTCGACATTGCGGAACGGCGCAAACCCCAGGACGGCAAGATCAAATTTAAACTGTCGGATAACAAGGACATCGAGTTGCGCGTCGCGACGATTCCGACCTCCGGATATAACGAAGACGTGGTCATGCGTCTGCTCGCGGCCAGCGAGCCTTTGCCCCTCGACAAGATGGGATTCTCGGACCGCAACCTCGCAGCCATCAAGAACATCGCAGCAAAACCTTACGGCATCATTCTCTGCGTCGGGCCAACCGGCTCAGGAAAAACCACGACCTTGCACTCCGTCCTCGGCTTCATTAACACGCCAGATATAAAGATCTGGACGGCGGAGGACCCCGTCGAAATCACACAATATGGACTCCGGCAAGTTCAAGTTCAGCCAAAGATCGACTTCACGTTTGCCGCTGCGATGCGCGCCTTTCTTCGGGCCGACCCCGACGTAATCATGGTCGGAGAAATGCGAGATAAAGAAACGGCTGAAATCGGCATTGAAGCCTCATTGACTGGACACCTCGTCATGAGCACGCTCCACACAAACAGTGCGGTGGAAACCATCACTCGACTTCTTGATATGGGCTGCGATTCGTTTAGTTTTGCCGATGCGATGTTGGGAGTCCTTGCCCAGCGCCTCACTCGCCGGATTTGCAAGGACTGCAAGGAACAGTACGTCGGGACAGCAGTAGAATACGAAGAAATCCGCCAGGGTTATGGGCCTGAACATTGGGACAAACTCGGTATCCCGCAAGACAACACGTTCCGCCTGGCCCGCGGGAAGGGATGCGAAACCTGTAATCGCACTGGCTTTAAGGGACGCGTAGCCCTGCATGAGTTGCTTCTGGGATCAGAGAAACTCAAACGCATGATTCAGACAAAGGCGAGAACTGAAGAGATGCTACAGGCTGCCATTGAAGAGGGTATGACCACCCTCATGCAGGACGGAGTTCAGAAGGCCCTGGTTGGTCAGACTACGTTCAAGGAAGTCAAGGCGGTGGCCATCAAGTAATCTGTCTCAATGAACACAGGTCACGCTAGTTCACGAACGCATTACACCGTTGTTTCTCTTTCATACGAAGCACGCCCGCTCGCCCCATTCCCTACTTCCCTGCAAGCGAATAGACCTTATCCTATCTACACAACCAGAAATCCCATCACATCTCCTCCACTCTATCGACATCGATAGACCTATCGGTCCTGACTAGCACCTTTGCGATGACTGGCCTGCCGTTCCTTCTCCGATTTTTCATGAATCCTCCATTCGGGCCTAACGGAGAACGCACTGGTCACACATACGACTCCTCAATCGTGTCAAATAAATCGCAGCATCCATATCTCTGCCTTACAGCCTCTCCTCGTTATTAAACAGAGCGACATAAATAACGCCTCATGATAGACCATGAAACACAGTATTCATGAGGTGTTTAGGTTGCAAATGAGGCAACACATAGCACGTCGTGTTTAGTTTATCATTCATCATCTCCTCTCTTCACGATACTCGCGTCCAGAAGGACAAGCGAATGGTCATCGACCTTCAATCTGTGGACAGGCTCGACTCATCAACATGAACACTGCATATTCTCACCACTGACAGACGACGCATTCGAATTCATCCAGCCGGAAAACTCCTCTTTTATCCTCGCTTTATTGCCATGCCTCGATTAGAGTTGGGTGTACGATGAGTATGACTGCTGGCTGATATGGCTCCTAGTGCTTATCCGATTGACTCCGAACGATCCCATTAGGTGGACTCAGCAGAACGGTACGGCCCCCCTGCCTACGACCAGTTGTGTGCTTCGGAGTCAACCGGATAAGCATGTGGCTCCTTTCCCAACGATCAATTCTTACCACACATATTACTACTTGTATCATTAGCTAAATACCCCTATTTGACTCTCACCATGACCCATGGTAGGCTGTGACGTTGAAATGAGGCTAGCACTAGCCTTTGCGCATCTCGACTCTCACTTGATTATTCCAGCGCGATTACTCTTTGAGTAGATGGCGCTTTTACATTTTTTCATTTTTTCCGCGTAGACGCCGGCAGGAAAATGGGCGGGATAACTTCGGTGTTTTCCATCCGCCCCTCATCTCCATTGAGCCGTATTTCCACGATGGAGATACTTGGTTCTCATAAAGGAGCACGTATGATGCTATCCTCTGGGTGGCGGGCCGACAAGACGAAAAAGAACCGCGCACGGGCGACACGGAAACCAAAAATCCGATGGGAAGTTCTCGGGCTTCCAAATCCTCTTGATAACAGCCGGATGACCTCAATGGAAGATATCCGCCGGCAAGTGTCGAGCATGGCAAGCCGTGGGTTCGGTCAGGGTACTCGTTCACGCACGGCTGAACGAGATGCCAAGACCACCGGCCATGCTCCCGACTCAAGCAGCAAGAGACGTCATGGAGCAACAGAGTCGTCGTAATCATCATCGTAAAGGGTAACTATTCTGCAAGCAGCAAGCGATTGGCAACTCAATACGAGTTGCTAGACAAAGGAGGATGCCATCGGACGAGCAGGAAAAACGACCATCGCAAAACGAGACCGCGAGAAAGCAAAACAAATCCAGCGGCGTGAGAAAGATGCCCGTCGAGAACAACGCAAGACCGAGAAGCCACCTCGCCCACAGAACACAGAGGGAGAGGATCCAGATTTGGCAGGGCTTCAATGGGGCCCCCAAGAGCCCCTGTATTAGGGATGGCGTGAGCGCAGGCCCGACACATTACTCCCGTCTAGGCCGCCCTCACAAAACGGTCTGCGCTAAAGGTTGCCTGGAGTCGTTGGATGATCATCTGCGATACTCGCCCTTTCGTTTCACCATTACATCTACATCCCCGTCGGTCGGAACTAGCAAGTCGTCCTCGATCGTAATATCCGTTGGGGATCTCCGACATTAATTCAGGCACTATATCCGTATCTGAGTTTTAGCTAGGTTAACGGCCAATTCCGTCAGTCCATCGATGATGCCTTCGCGACCACCCTCACGAAACCTGTGGGGCTATACGGATCCAAATCCATCTCTTCCCCTTGTGCAGCCATCAACCTTTTGATTCTCCTGAATGATACGCCTCTGATCGCTCACGCCTCTCAATATTTAAGTTTAATAGCCTAGCTACTTATAATTAACTATGAGACCTGCCATCAGAAGCCTAGCCCTCCTCCGGTATGACAAAGGACTCAACTGATGCCGGCTTTTGTCCTTGCCTGGACGCCCCACTGCTGACGGTCACCTCTGGATCGTTCAGACTTCCTCAAAGGCGGACGATCCTTGAGGCGGAGGCTTCCCTCTGCCAACGGCACAGGATGCCCCAACATCGTTTCGATCTCGCACAGCTGATCCCGTTCCTCGAAAGTCACGAAACTGGTGGCTCGCCCGGTCATCTTCATCCGGGCTGTCCGTCCAATACGATGGATATAGTCCTCCGGACAATTCGGCAAATCGTAATTCACCACGTGACCAATATTGGCCACGTCAATCCCGCGAGCTGCGATATCCGTCGCAACGAGAATTCTGACCTGCCCTCGTTTAAATCCGTTGAGAGCACGAAGACGCTGAGGCAGACTTCGGTCTCCGTGGATGACCGCAACGCGATGGCCGGCCTGTTCAAGCACCTGACCGAGTCGATCGACCCGACTCTTTGTCCGAGCGAATATGAGGACGGTCCCTCGTTCCATAGCCAGCAACGACACCAGCAGCTTCGTCTTCTCCTGAGAAGTCGTATGATGCAACGCCTGGGTCACACCTTCAGCCGTCGTAGAGGCAGGTGTCACCATCACGCGAACGGCGCCCTTCAGACTCGTTTGAACCAGGTGGGTCACATCCGTCTGAATCGTGGCGGAGAAGAGTAACGTCTGTCGCTCCACCGGCAATGCATCAAGAATCTGATTGATCTGTGGGGCAAAGCCCATATCAAGCATACGATCGGCTTCATCGAGCACCAGAATTTTAATCGGAGCCAAATTGATCGTCCCGTTCCACATGTGGTCCAGCAAACGCCCCGGTGTGGCAACCAAAATATCGGGCCGTTGGCGTAATCCTCTGATCTGCGCCTGCATATCGCTTCCCCCGACGATGACCGTGGCTGAGATGCGGTGGCCTCGACCGAGTTTCTCGATAGAACCATAAATCTGCAACGCTAATTCTCGCGTCGGTGCAAGAATCAAGGCTTGTGGCTGACCTTTCGGCAGGACCGCGAGCCGTTCTATTATGGGGACAACAAACGCAGCCGTCTTCCCCGTACCTGTTTGTGCGCAACCTATGATGTCCCGGCCTTCAAGGGCTGGTGGAATGGCCTGAGCTTGAATGGGCGTGGGAACTAGCAAGCCCGCTGTCGTCAAATCCCGCAAGAGTGGTTCAGAGAGACCAAGAGTATAGAAACTCGTGTGAACAGAGGTATGCACTGCACTATCCTTTCAGTGTGATCGCATTAAGACGGGATCAGAGAACCAAGGGGAGAGAAACCAGGAAGGCATCAACTCCGACAGGACCTGGTCGCGATGCGATCGCGAAGTCCGTTATGGTATATACAGCCGTGCCGCCGGACTACTACGACAACGATGTGATTGTCATCGTACAGCAAGTCCCTATTGGCGTCAACTCTCTCTTGGGGAAAGATGTAGGTAGCACAGGATCTGTCCGGTTCTTCTTTGCTCAGGTTTCAGCCGCGCGCCGAAATTATTTCGCGCACTGTTGGCCTAGGAGCGGCGATCGGGCGGTCACGTGACCGAGCGATCGGGTCCTTTCGTCGTCCTGACTCGGCCACGGTCTCGATCAACCGGCCATCCGCGTGGTAGCGCGCCAGACACCGGGGGCCGTGAAACACGGCCAGGGTGCCATCCGGATATTCGTGGACTCGGAACGCGACCTTCACGTAATGGAACCGATGCGGGTCCTGTGGGAGCTGCAGGCTCAGGCCCTGATACCGGACGGTGTTGTCCTTGGCCACGATGCGCTCCTCTTGCACACACAGGATCTCGGCGAGGGATGTGCCCACCCACGGAATGAGGCGGTGCCGGCCTCAGCGGCCGAGACGGCAAACCGCTGGTTATAGGCCGGGAGGAAATGGGCAGTGAGATACTGGTTCGCCGCGGCCATGTCAGTAATCCCGGCCAGCGCCAGTTCTTTGGGCAGCCGATCTTGCAGGATACGGAAGACGCGCTCCGGCCGGCCCTGCGCTTCTGGCGAGTAGGCGGGAATCAGCGTGATCCCTATTTGCTGCAAAGCGCGATACACCTGCGTCAGCCAGACCTTGTCGACGCGCCCCCCGCCGCCGCTGTGTGCCAGTAGTGGGAGCCCCGGTCAGTATACAAAGGACTGAGGAGCCCCTTCGTCGCCATGACCTCCCGCAGGCCCCGGAAGCTGCGCAGGGTCCCTTTTCCCTCGACGAAGAAAGCCGAATATATCTCGGTCGTCGCATCATCCAGGGTTACAATCAAATCCCACTGGCAACCGGGCACCCACTCATGGGTCGAACCATCTTGGTGCAGCATCATGCTGGGCTAGGGTTTACGCGGCCGCTTCTTCTTGGTCCAGCTATAGGAGCGTTGCCCGCCGTGCTCGGCCTGTCAGAGTTCGTGGAAGTGCTTGACTGTCCAGCCCTGTACCGGGTCTCATCCAGCGTCACCATAGCTCAGGGCATCATCCACTGGTACCGCGCAATCCGAGGCTCGGCCGATCCGCCGGTCCTGCAACCCCGCCGCCCCTCGGTTGCATAGCGGCCACTCCAGTGGCGAAACGTCCGCTCGGTGATCCCTAAGATCTCCGCGGCCTCCGCCATCGTGAGTGTCCGTCGTTGTCGCAGCTCGCACAGCTCCTCAAACTGCATTTGTCTCAGCTCCTGTAGTACGGTCGCCCGTGTCATCGTGGCCCTCCCTTGAGGGCGCACCCTAAACCAGACAGACCATGTGCTGCAAAAATCTGATGATAGATGATGTGCTATCTACACTCTCTCGGGGAAAGAAAGGCTCAATACTGGCAATGGGGGGAATTGACCTCTATCGTCATGTCATAAATAAGGACGTGTTCGCTATCCTAGTCAGACTGTGATATATTATTTATATATGAGGTCCGGTCACTACCCTATCTCTCGCGCCTTCATTCTCTCCCTCTAGATTCTGCGCGATCGATGCTCTAGTTTCCGCTCTACTCCGCACTCCGAGAATCAGCAGTCCGTGCTGCATTCGTTCCCGTTCGATAAGTAGGATCTGCAGACAACGAATGACGGTGCAGACGTTGATCAGATCAAATCGAAATGCTGCGTATAGTGGCAGCCTGAGGCCTCCAGTGCACATTTATTAGGATTAGAATTCCCTTGAACCAGACAGTAAAACAATCCGTGATTCTACGATCGCCCATATTTGCCATCACCCCCAAGGGTGCACCGATCAAGATCAGCAGTCGCCGTGGAGTCTGGACCGTCATTCTCTTTTGCGCCATTACTATGGGCGCGGTGATCGGAGTACCTCTCTATGGATATCTCTACCACTACACCTGGCTCGACTGGTCGATGTTTGGGCTGCTCTATGTCGTCAGCGGACTGGGCATCACCGTCGGCTACCACCGATTGATGTCCCATCGGAGCTTTAACTGCCCGAATTGGGTCAAAGGCGTGCTCTTAATCGGGGGTGCCTGGGCGCTTCAGAACTCCGCCATCAAATGGGCCGCCGATCATCTGCGTCATCATGCGCATTGTGACGAGGAGAAAGATCCGTACAATGCGCAGCAAGGGTTCTGGCATAGCCACTGTGGATGGCTCTTTTTCCCCGATCAGTACGCCGATCCCAAATATGCGACGCGCGTCGCGAAGGATCCCGTTGCGATCTGGCAACACAAACACTATCCCCTCCTGCTCCTCGCGGGCCTGGCCGGCACGTTTCTCATCGGTTTTCTCTTCAATGGCGTCATGGGTGGAGTAGGTTGCTTTCTCCTCGCCGGCGTGGGACGCACATTCGTCGTGCTCAATTCGACGTTTTTCATCAACTCCGTCTGCCATCTGTGGGGGCGACAGCCGCACGGCACCTCGGACTCCAGTCGGGACAGCTGGCTGGTGTCCCTCGTGACATTTGGCGAGGGCTACCATAACTACCATCACATGTATCCAACCGATTACCGAAACGGCCCTCACTGGTACCACTTTGATCCTTCAAAATGGCTCATTCACGGGCTCTACTTACTGGGGCTTGCGACATCG
Organism: uncultured Nitrospiraceae bacterium; assembly: GCA_963821465.1. Taxonomy (GTDB): domain Bacteria; phylum Nitrospirota; class Nitrospiria; order Nitrospirales; family Nitrospiraceae; genus Palsa-1315. The sequence continues at coordinate 434,562 of CAWGDV010000001.1, forward strand.
TTGCGGACTAGCTCGTATATCGAAGACTCGCTCGCTCGGACGAACTGACACGTCATGGAGGGAATCTCGATGGGAAAACGAGTCCTGTATGTAGGAGGACTTCCAGAGAGAGTTTCAGACTGCGAGCTACGCGGCATCTTCACCTCCTACGGTCTAGTCGCCAGAGCCTACGTGGTCAGATTTAAACATACGGGAAAATCCGCCGGATACGGATTCGTCGAAATGGGATCCGGGGAACAGGCCTTAAACGCCGTGGTCGCCCTTGAAGGAACCGAATGGGATGGGCACCTCCTCAGGCTCTATGTGACTCCCTACGCGAACCAGGTCGTATAAAATCACGCGCATTACGGAAGCGGGATACGCATGAGCCGTACCAACTTAGACCCGATCATGACCTTTCCAGATGGATCGCACCTCTTGATCAGCACGGCCTGTTCAAAAGAAGGGAACTTTTCCTGTGCCCTCTACATGGCGACCATTGAAGCGGATGATCGAGGTGCTTTCCGCGTCATCTCCAACCATCTCGCCGCCGCCACTTGCTTGATTGCGCAAGAAGACGCCTACGGTTATGCCCAACGTCTCTATCCGCGTTCAGCTGAGACGATGAAAAAGCCACCCTATCTCATCTGGCCTGGCCCAGGTCCTACTGGCAATGCGGATGTGTAGAACAGTGGTTACGTGCTTTATTCATGAACGCTTCTGCTGCATTCGCCGATCCGCTGCTACGACATGCCTTCAGCCCACAAGTTTACCCATCAGACCCGCAGCGTACGGTTAGGAGGCACCGCCCCAGACGTCAGAGGCTCTCCCCTGGGATCCTCGCACAGAGCTCGCAACGCAGCTCAGCGATTTCACAGCGAACCATCATGAAATAATACGGGTCATGCCTATCCTGGTTAACTTCATAATCCTTAACCGGCTGAGTGTCCTACCCCATAAAACTCATCGGAGGATGGATTTTCTCGCAGCACAGGAGTCAATCGGATAGGCAGGATACGGGGTTACCTTATCTTGCACTAAATGGCAGCCTCAATCCTCACCTCACCCAGACAATCCACCCTTCGTCATGCAGGCAACGCAAAATATAGGAAACCAGGACTATAGCTTTTCTCTACCTTCTCTGTTAGGATATTAGCGTTTCATGCGGCGGGCCTCGCATGAAACAGCAAATAGAACGGCTCATCACCGATATTGTTGGTACCGAGAATCTGATCGGAAGCTCGACCTAAGTCGCTCCACTGTTCGCGTCTTCGGCCCGTTCCTTCCCCTCGTGTGTTCGTTCTCGATCCTCAACCAATATCAATTTCGGAAGGAGGAACCCCCATGGGTTCGAAACTATATGTCGGCGGGTTGCCCTATGCGGCAACTGAATCACAGCTCACCACCCTCTTCGCCGCGCACGGCACCGTCGAGTCTGCGCGTGTGATCACGGACAAGTTCACCGGGCAATCGCGAGGCTTCGGCTTCGTCGAGATGGCCACACAGGAAGAAGCCAAGGCCGCGATTACCGCGTTGAACGGCTCACAGATGGACGGACGTCCTCTGACTGTCAATGAAGCCAAGCCACAAGAGCCTCGCACCGGCGGTGGTGGTGGCGGTGGTCGTTTCGGTGGTGGTGGTGGTGGTGGCGATCGCGGCGGACGCGGTCGCTTCTAACAAAGCGCCAACACGCTGCAGCTACAGAAGGGGCGCTTCAATTGAAGCGCCCCTTCACATCCTACCCCGTTCCTCATACCTTATAGTCAATTTGCCGCAGCGAACGATCCTCAGTACGATCACGACCCAACTACCAGACTTGACTTCAACCGATTGCCCCCACAGGCTTCTCAGCTTTGGCAGTTGTCTCACCCGTACAGTCCTGCTGTATCTACCTACACAAGAACAAAGATCTGCCACCTCGATGTGGCCACTTTGGGGTTCACACTCAGCAAGCATGCTGATTGAATCTAGGTGAGCGATGTAGATAGCAAGTTAACTTGTCCGGTTTATGTAGCACATGATCTGTCCGGTTTTTCTTTCTCTGATTTTTCAGCACGCGCGCGCGAATAATTTCGCTCACCATTGGTCTAGGATCAACGATCAGGTGGTCGCCTGATCGAGGGGTCGGGTCCTTCCGGCGGCGTGATTCGGCCTCGGTCTCGATCAGCTGGCCATCCGCGTGGTAGCGCGCCAAGCACCGGGGACCATGGAACACGGCCAAGGTCCCATCCGGATATTCGTGCACCCGCACCGTGACCTTCACATCATGGAACCGGTGGGGGTCTTGCGGAATCTGTAGGCGCTGGCGCTGATAGTGGACGGTGTTGTCCTTGGCCACGACCCGTTCTTCTTGCACACACAGGATCTCGGCGAGGGACGTGCCGACCCACGGGATGAAGGCGGTGCCCGGTTCGGTCGCCCGCACCATAAACCGGTCGTTATACTGGGGGAGGAACTGCTCGGTCAGGTACCGATTGGCCGCCGCCATCTCCGTGATCCCGGCCAGGGCCAGCTCGTTGGGCAACCGGTCCTGCAGGGTCCGGAAGGCCCGCTCTGACCGGCCCCGCGCCTCCGGCGAATAGGCGGGAATGAGCGTCACCCCCAATTGCTGCAAGGCGCGGTGTACCTGGGTCAGCCGAATCTTATCGACCTTGCCCCCGGCCTCGTCGGTGTGCCAGTAGTGGGAGCCCCGATCCGTATAGAGCGAACTGAAGAGCCCCTTCGTCTCCATGACCTCCTGCAGACCGCGCAAGCTACTCAGCGTCCCTTCTTCTTCGACGAAGAAGGCGGAATAGAGCTCGCTGGTCGCATCATCGAGCGTCACAATCAGATCCCACTGACAGCCGGGCACCCACTCATGCGTGGAGCCGTCTTGGTGCAGCATCATGCCGGGCAACGGTTTGCGCGGCCGCTTCTTGCGGTGGGCCCCGCGGCGGGGAGCCCGGGCCACATGTCCCGCGGCCTGTAACGTCTTCTTGGTCCAGCTATAGGACCGCGTCCCGCCATGCTCCTGTTGCCAGCGCTCGTGGAAATGTTTGACGGTCCAGCCGGTGTACCGGGTCTCATACAGCGTCAGCATGCGCAGCGCCTCATCGACCGGCACCGCGCGGGCCGAGAGCCGGCCGATCCGCCGATCCTGCAACCCCTCGGCCCCCTCCGCGTCATACCGGCCACTCCAGCGGCGAAACGTCCGCTCCGTCACCCCCAGCATCTCGGCCGCCTCCGCCATCGTCACGTCCCGCCGTTGTCGCCGCTCGTACAGCTCCTCAAACCGCATCTGTCTCACCTCCTGTAGGATCCTCGCCCGTGTCATAGTGGCCCTCCTTGAGGGGCCACCCTAAACCGGACAGATCACGTGCTACAAAAAGCGGACAGATGATGTGCTATCTACAGAATCTAGGTGAGCGATTGGAGAAATCGTCGAACCATGACACACTAATCCCAATCATCGAGAGGCCCTACATGCGCTATTACCGACTTCCACGCCTCCTGATTCTGCTGCTCGCTTTCTGGCTTTCCACAGCGATCTGCACATCCAGCTTTGCAGGAGACATTGCCCTCTTGAGCATTGGCCCTCGCATTGGCTTCGGTGAAAAGGTCCCCTTCATGGGGGAAGAGCAAAAATACTATTCCCACCTGGCCGACGTCGCGGCACTCATCAAGCTCCCCTGGTCCCGGCCGCTCGGTGAGAGCATATGGGATCTAACGACGAGACTGATCGCAAGCGCGGGACTACTAACAGAGGCAAATGAGAGCAGTCTGATGATGACGGCCGTGCCTGTCTCGCGCTGAGCGGCTGGAAGGGACTGGTCACCTTCGACACCGGAGTAAGAGCAGGATTCTTCAGCAACCATACATTCGGAGTGCACGACTTCGGTGATCCGGTTCAATTTGTCGCGACTGTGGCGGCTCAAATTAGTCCATTTACTCGCACCTAAGCCGGTTTTCGTATCAAACACTTCTCCGATGCCGGACTGTACGGATCGTCCAGTCTCGGCGTGGACATGTATATCACAGAACTTGGATACCGGTTTTAATCAAGACGCCGCTGGGCTGGCGATTCCTTTCGCACGTGAACAGCCAGGCACATCCTACCGCCCTACGACTTCCATCCTGACAACACGCACCGCTGTGCAACTAGTGGCATAAAACTTCCCACATCTTTCGAGACCTTTGTCATAACCTCATCTGCCAACCCCTGATCCTCGAAACACTCATAGGCGTCATCGAGAAAACCACCCCGGAGCAGCGGGTGATGGAGAAACGCCTGACCAGCACCAGTCTCCACCTCCAACGGATACTCGGCTACGACAATACGCGAGAGATGAAGCCGATCCAGCCATCCACGAGCGTCTGTGGCTGACGGACGTTCGGCAAGATAGGCTTCCAACCGACGGCGCTCCGCCAGGAGGCCACGAACCGCCATCTCCTGATCAATCCGACGCCAAAGCGACTCGAATGTGCCGAGCGAAGGAAAGGTCAACACCAGTTGGCCTCCCGGCTTGAGATGTTCCACCAATCCCTGAACAGCTTCGAACCGGTTCGGACGGAAAAACATAACGGAGAGATTGCCGGTGATGCGGTCGAAACTGGGCACGTGCTGAGGCAATATACGCATATCCAAACATTCGAATCGCAGCCATGGGAGTTGCGTTCCTTGGATGGTTCGTGCACTCTCGACCTGATTCCCACTGAGATCAATAGCTAGGACCTGCCCTGTGGGTCCCACCTGCTCCGCCAGGTAGAAAGCCGGAATCCCATGGCCGGAGGCAATATCGAGAATGGAGACTCCGGGGCAAAGATCCAGATGTTGCAGCAAAGACTCCGCGAAGGGGGTGGACCAATAGTCGTGGGTCGGAAGAGGCCAACGAAGTCTAATATCAGTCGGTTGTTCGGTCATACTGCTGCTCCTCTGTCGTACTGTCGGCACAGCATACTCCGCTGTCTGATAAGGAACATCAGCCATTCGCAAAGCGTCAATGGTGATCATGGAGGGTAATAAGACGAATCAGGCAGGAACTCTTCGCGTGATTCCCCTATAGGCAGCAGAGGTGATGAAATCATCGCAGACTCAGTAGATCAGGAAAGCGCACACCTCACCCCTGGCTGCTTACCGCGAGGACTTCGGCTGGCGTCTCGCATGAAAACCCTTGTCGCTCTTGCTCGTTGGTCTGCTGGACTCACCCTCAGAGAGAATGTCCTCAATCTGAGATTCGCTGCATGTGAGATCGCCATCGGCTGGTTTCCGTGATGGAGCGGGGGCCGACTTGGCTGCGGCATGGACCTTCTTATCTTTGGTATCGTCCGGCATAACGGATATCCTCTTACTCGGTAAGTCTGTCACGCCGACTGCGGCATATTATCGAGAGCGATTGATGGAATATGATCCGCCCGTCGCCAGCACACTGATGGCGCGCTGCAAATTATCCACATGCTGCTGCATCTCCGCCAGCGTACGATCAATCTTTTTGCTGGAACAGTGCCGCAACGAATGGAGGCTCGCTCCGGTCCAGAGTCGAACTGTCTTTCTTGAGGGGGCATTCAGCGTGAGTACATAGACTTGCGTGGCATTCTTCATCTTATCCTCCATTGATACTGATTACCCATGGCGTGAATGGCTCCTCGACCAATTCACAACCGTATCGCCCCGCATCCTCTCAGATTGTACGATAGCCAGCGAGCCCCTTACTCAAGGCCCTGATCGTATTGTTCAATCTATGCTTGCGGCCACTATGCCTCGGCAGTCACAGCTGCGATGCCCTGAGGAGCCTGAGCCGTTGCGCCCGGCACCGTCTGCATGGATGCCTTCAGATCAGCAATAGCTCTCTCAACATCTGCTTCCGTCGATCCAAACCGATCTCCCATCACTTTTATGGCCTGAGTGATCGCTTTCTTCATCTTCGTGATTTGTTCTTCGGGTGTCATCGCGTCTCTCCTTCATAGGTTGGGGCCTGTACCGAAAAGCCCGCTGCATATCCGCGGACTCATATGTCTTCAAGGAATCAATCCACTTCCATCCTAGTGCTCACGCTTACTGATCGCAGCAAGTCAGAAGCCATCTGGTATTAGGAGCGCCGGAGACTGGGGAATCAAACGCGCAAGAAGGAAGCAAGCGGCGCGAGGGATGTGACAGTCAGCGAGGCCCAATACAGCACAGTCCCATGCTAGACGCCATGGAGAGCCCGGTCAAGCGGTATTACTCGTGGCCTGAATACTTCAATGATTCTACGGGCTCATTCAAATAGATACTCGAGTCCAGTGCGCAACGCTTTATGGTTGTGGCGTATGGGGTTACACTCAGTTAACTTCGGCGTTCGGTACGTGTACCTCAACCGAGTGCTCCCGACGGTCGTCCACAAGGAGAATAGCCTTATCATGTTGCTCGACGCCATCGACGCTCACGCTCGTTTCGCCATTCCTGGCACGCGTTTGCAAGACAGTAATATGGTACACCGTATCTCGGTATTGATAGTGTAGCGTGAACCCCTTCCAATCCGCAGGGAGGCATGGAACAATGCGTAGCTTGTCTACTTCAAGCCTCAACCCCAGGAGTGATTCCACGATAAGCCGGTACATCCAGCCTGCTGAACCCGTGTACCATGTCCATCCACCGCGACCATTATGCGGCGAGAGTGCGTAGACATCAGCTGCAACCACGTACGGTTCTACTTTATAGGTCGCAACGCCCTCCGGAGACCTCGCATGGTTGACCGGGTTGATCATGGCCAACAATTCCCACGCGCGCCGTCTGTCTCCCAACGCAGCGAAAGCCATCGCCGCCCAGATCGCCGCATGCGTATACTGCCCGCCGTTTTCTCGAACCCCGGGGACATACCCTTTGATATAACCGGGATTTAAATGTGACTTGTCGAACGGCGGATCCAACAGTTGGATCAGCGCATGGTCCCGGCGCACGAGTCGCCGATCCACCGCGTCCATGCCCATGCGGCAGCGCGTGGCGTCCCCCGCCCCTGAGAGAACCGACCAACTTTGCGCAATCGAATCGATCTGGCATTCAGGGTTACTCGCCGATCCAAGGGGCGAGCCATCGTCAAAGTAGGCACGGCGATACCACTCTCCATCCCAGCCATGTTGCTCGATATTCTGGCGCACGTCAGCCGCCTCCTTCTGACAACGTTCCGCGAAAGACTGGTCACCACGCAGGCGTGCAACCTTCGTGAATTGCATGAGCACGTCATACAGGAAAAATCCCAACCAGATGCTCTCGCCTCTGCCTTGTTCGCCGACCATGTTCATGCCGTCGTTCCAGTCGCCGGAGCCGATGAGTGGGAGGCCGTGCTCCCCACGTGTGAGGCCCTTCAGGATGGCTTGCACGCAGTGTTGGTACAAACTGGCCGCTTTTTCAGACCGGCCCGGTAAATCGTAATACGAGTCCTCCTGCTGGTTTACCGGGCGGCCTTCGACGAAGTGGACGGGTTCATCCAAGACCCCGCTATCCCCTGTGCTCAGTACGTAGCGGCATGTCGCCAGGGGCAGCCAGAGGTAATCATCAGAACAGTGCGTACGCACGCCCCGGCCTGAGGGGGGATGCCACCAGTGCTGGACATCGCCTTCCTGAAACTGTCGGGCTGCGGACATCAAAAGATGCTCGCGCATAAGATGCGGCTGGTTGTAGATGAGCGCCATCGAATCTTGTAGTTGATCGCGGAAACCGAAGGCGCCCCCCGATTGATAGTATCCGCTCCGCGCCCACAGCCGGCACGCGAGTGTTTGATACAAGAGCCAGCCGTTGGTCAGCACGTTCAGTGACTGGTCTGGTGTCTCTACATGCACAGCGCCGAGTGTGTGTTTCCAGTACTGCCACACCGCTTCGAGCGCGCCGCGTGCGGCAGCAGATCCTCGGAAGCGATGTATCGACTGTCTGGCCTCATCGACGTTTCGCCCGACGCCGAGCCTGAAGATGATCTCACGCTCTTGCCCGTCGGCCAACTCGAATGGAACATGAATTGCGCCGCAGGGATCGAGCCCGGCCCCCACTTTTCCCGACAGCCGCAGCCTGGTCATCGCAACCGGACTGCGAAGCGTGCCGTTCCGCCCAATAAACTCAGTCCGGTCGCCACTGATTGTCCGAGTCGTCTCGTCCACGTCAAAGAAGGCAGTCCGGCCGGCAAACTCCGTGTGATAGGGATTTCGCGCGAAGAGGGCACCGCTCTTCGAATCCAGTTCGGTCACGACATGCATCGCCGATTTTGGCCGTAGATCTCCCAGAACCCATTCCACATAACCCGTCGCAGACAGCTTGCGCGATCGGCCTGACTCGTTCCGCACCTTGAGCACCATGAACTTGATCGATGCATCCAGAGCTACGTACACCCACAGTTCCGACCGGATGCCGCGCTCCGTATGTTCGAAGACGCTATAGCCGAAGCCATGCCGGCTGACGTACGGTGTCGCTCCGCGGCTGGGCAGCGGCGTGGGGGACCAGAAGTGGCCCCTCTCTTCGTCACGGAGGTAGAAGGCCTCTCCGCTCGCATCGCTCACCGGGTCGTTGTGCCACGGAGTGAGGCGGAATTCGTGGGCGTTTTCGCTCCAGGTATACGCCTGGCCGCTTTCCGAGATGACGGTGCCAAAGTGCGGATTTGCCAGGACATTCACCCACGGTGCCGGCGTCCCCTGCCCCTGCGCGGTCGTGATGACATACTCGCGCCCATCGGACGCGAATCCTCCAATCCCGTTGAAAAACGTAAGATCGTGGCGCGGTAACGCAGCGGATGGCGCGGGTTCAGGACGGCGGGTTCTGGTGGGCGTTAGGCGCGGCACGGTGATTTCCACATGGCCGCGACGGGTGATCTGGTCCGCCAGCAATCCCCGCCTGTCGGTGATGATGGCACGAGCGACTGATTGGAGCAGGATTCGGTCCTCGTTTGAGATCTGCTCCGCAGGACGGACGAAGATGCCGCCCGGTCGATCGATCACATGCGCTTCGACGCCCGCGGCAATCAGCCCCATGATTTGTTCATGAAGCACCTGACGGTAACCGGCACGATCTTCGTTCCAGATCACCAGGTCGACGGCCAGCCCCTTGGAGCGCCAGTATGCGTGGGCCTGTACAAGCTGGCGGACCAGATCGATATTGGCCGGGTCTCCGATCTGCAGCAACACGATCGGTAAATCGCCGGAGATGGCGTAGCCCCAGAGTCCTGATTGCCCGCGGCGGTTCTTGATCAGATCGCTCGGGTCGGCCCGCAGGGAGGAATTGGCATAGAGGATAGAGTTGGCGAGGCGGCCATAGAGTTGCGCGTCGGCTTCGGTGGCATTCAGTTGCCGCATGACCACCTGGCTATGGGTCCACGCCAGATCGAAGACTCGATCGGCGAGACGCCGATCCTGGTATTTCTCAACTAGGGCCAGACAGACGTTGCGGGTATCGCCGATGCCGGACACCATATCAATCGTGGCCGATTCTTCCGGACCGAGAGTGAGCCGACACCGGATAGCAACAATCGGATCGAGCACAGAGCCCTCGCTGCCCGAGAGCGCCACCGCATCGTGCATCCCTTGTCGCGCACCGGAGCCGCTCATGGCTTGTGGATCGGCGGCGGTGCGACCACGGCCGATGAACTGTAGACGGTCCGTCTCGTAGGAGATCGTTCCGATGTCCGCTCCATGCACGGTCATGAGGTGACACATCCATGGCGAGGGCTCGTCGAGGGAGCGGGGTCGGCGAGTACAGAGAATCGCCTGCCGCTCGGGAATGATCTCAGTCTGCACAAAGAGATTGCTGAACGCCGGATGCAGCGCGTCCGAGGCAGAGGATGCGAGCACGACTTCCGCGTAACTCGTGATCTCGATCGTTCTGCGGGTCCGCGAGCCGTTGGTGATACGGGTTCGACGCAGTTCGATGTCGTCTTCCGGCGACACCACGATCTCGGTATACGTCTCGATACCGTGGTCACGCCGGCGAAACTCAGCCCGTCCCTCAGAAAAGATGACTTCGTAGTTCTCCGGCGGCTGTAGCGTCGGCTGATAGGCCGTGGACCAGAACTTCCCGCTCTCCACGTCGCGGATGTAACAGAACGTGCCCCAGTTGTCGCGGGTACTGTCTTCGCGCCAGCGTGTGACGGCGAGGTCCTTCCAACGACTGTACCCACCGCCCGCGTTCGTGATCATCACGTGGTATCGGCCGTTCGACAACAACTGGACCTCCGGTATCGGAGTGTGAGGGCTGCTGAATCGGCGCACCGGCATCTCGACATCACCAAAGGTGGTACGTAAGTCAGAGAGCTCCACGGTGTGTGAATAGGATGCTGTTGCCTTTGGAATCCGCTCCTGAAGCAACAACATGGTCGCCTGGAACAATGGATCCGATTCGAATCGCTTCTGCATCGGACGGTCCAGGAGCAGATAAGCCAGAGAGAGCAAACTCATGCCCTGGTGATGAGCCATGTAGGAGCGAATCACCGCACTCGATTGTCCGCGTGGGAGACGAGAAGGCGTATAGTCGATCGCTTCGTACAAACCGAATGGTCCTTCAACCCCTTCAGCGGCGAGTCGCTGCAGATTCAGGCACGCCTCCTCGGGCGCCACCATCAGCGCAAGCGCCGAGGCATAAGGCGCGATGACCACATCATCGGCAAGCCCACGTTTGAGCCCCAGACCGGGCACACCAAATGCGCGATATTGATAGTTGAGATGCACATCGATCGTGTTGTAGCCGGATTCAGAAATGCCCCACGGGACGCCGCGCTGCCTTCCATACTGGATCTGGCTCTCCACTGCCGCCTTGCAGGTCTGGTCGAGCAGCGTGTGTTCGTATGTCGGCATCACCAGCAGCGGCATGAGGTACTCGAACATTGACCCGCTCCACGAGATGAGCACCGGCCCGCCACCGGCGGTCGTGAGGAGACGCCCGAGAGCAAACCAGTGCTCCTGTTGCAGTTGTCCCTGTGCAATCGCCACGAAACTGCACAATCTCGCTTCCGAAGCCAGCAGATCGTAGTAACTTGAATCTCGCCGGCGCTCGCCGACGTTGTAGCCGATCGCCAGCAGATGACAGCCCTTGTCGAACAGGAAATCGTATTCCATGCCGGCGAAATGACCGGCTTGATGTGCCAGTTCTTCGACAGCCGCGATTCGTTCTCTGGCGCGCTGGCTGGCTTTCGCAATGAGCCGTTGAAGGCCATCAGCCCATGTGCGCTCCTCGTTCATCGCCTTTGAGCCCAACCTATGTTCGATGGCCGGCAGACACGCCTCGTCAAGGCATGCCAATTCTCGCAGCGTAGGGATCTTATCGATGTCACCACATTCGCTGAGCCTATTCTGTGAGGCCGACAGCAATGCCCAGGGGGCGAGAAACATCAAGTCATCGAGGGCATCCCGGCATTGCCGTGCAAGTGCGCGCGCCCACCAGGTCGCTTGGCTCTCCGGGGCAGCCTTCACGCTCGCGAGCACCTCCTCGGCAGTCGTGGCCAGCTGGTCAAGGCAGAGCCGCGCGGCCGTGAGTGTGGTTGGCGGGGATTCGTTGGCAGACTCCAGATGCTTCTGGAATAGCGCGAATTGGGCCGGAGTGGTTTCCCCTGCAGCATCCTCAAGAACCCTAAGTGTATCGCTGAGTCCGTTAAAGAGTCGCGACCCCAGGATCTTCTGATCCGGGAGTGCGAGCAAGCCCGGCCGCAGTGTCAACAGATGGCCCGCCAGGTTTCCACTGTCCACCGTCGACACATAGGTCGGCAGCAGCGGTTTCAGAGATTGCGTGTCGTACCAGTTGTAGAAGTGGCTTCGGTGACGTTCCAATCCTTCCATCGTGTGAAGCGCTTTCGTCGTGCGTTCGATGAGTTGTCCGGCCGACATGTAGCCGAAGTCGTACGCGGACAAGTTTGCAAGCAGCGCAAGTCCCATATTGGTCGGCGACGTGCGATGCGCGACCACGGCAACGGGATGCTCCTGATAGTTATCAGGCGGCAGCCAATGATCGTCCGGACCGACGAACTCCTCGAAGAACGCCCAGGTCTTTCTGGCAAGTTTTCGGAGAAAGATCGTCTGGTCGCCCGTCAGATACACTTCACGTCGAGTAATCGGTTGACTGATCCACCACGCGACAGCGGGGGAAGAAAACCAGAGACCCAGAATGGGCATCGCCACATCTAACGCGCTCGGCTCCGACAGCGTCAGATAGATCACTGAGGCCGTGGCAAGAACGGGCCCGACCCACATCATCCGAAAATAGGCGACAAGGCCTGCGCGGCGATCGCGATCCTGATTGCTTGACGGATTCCACTCCAGCAATCTGGTATGCGTGACCAACATTCTCCAGATCGTGCGCACAATCGCATCCAAACTGAAGAACGCCTCGTAGGGAAGGCACGCGACCGTCAATACCGTCTGAACGATGTGTTGCCCGGCCGAGCGTAGCGCGGCGGCGACATGCTGCTCCGGCAGCACATCCTCCGGCTTCTGAAACAGATCCAGAATAGAGCCAAGCAACGGAGGAATCAGGATAATGCCGATCACCGCCAAGGTCCACAACCAGAACGGTGACAAGACTGTCCAGCCGAGCAGCAACAGGACGGTCAATGCTGACGGTACGAGACTGCGCCGAAGGTTGTCGAAGAGCTTCCATCGTGACAGCCCAGAGAGCGGATTCTTCTGACGCCGCGCTCCGGGACCGGGAACGCTCGGCAGCAGCCATCCTGCAAGCTGCCAGTCCCCACGGATCCAGCGGTGCCGCCGACCCACATCCACGCTGTAGCAAGAGGGATTCTCCTCATACAACTGCACATCGCTCAACAGCCCCGCCCGCACGTAGCACCCTTCCAGAAGATCGTGGCTGAGAATCCGGTTCTCGGGACAGCGACCTGCGAGTGCACGTTCGAACGCGTCCACCTCATAGATCCCCTTGCCGATGAATGAGCCTTCACTGAACAGGTCCTGGTATACATCGGAGACGGCGCGCGTATAGGGATCGATGCCCGGCTCACTCCCGTTGAGTCGCGCATAGCGCGACTTATTCGTGCCTGGGAGGCTCACGCCGACGCGTGGCTGCAGAATGCCGTATCCTTCGCAGACCCGCTGCTTGTGCTCGTCGTACCGCGGACGATTCAGCGGATGCGCCATGGTTCCCACGAACTGACGCGCCGCATCACGCGGCAGTTGTGTATCCGTGTCGAGGGTGATCACGTATTGCACCTTTGACAGCACCTCAGTCTCGCCGACGATGAGGGAGAAGCAATCCCGTGAGCCGCCTCGCAGAAGTGAATTCAAATCCGCAAGCTTGCCTCGTTTGCGTTCCTCCCCCATCCAGATCCGTTCCCCAGGATTCCACCGGCGCGGGCGATGAAACAAAAAGAACGCATCACGAGTCGCCTCTCTGTACTTTTCATTTAGCTCATCGATCCTCTTCTGGACCATCCGCAACAGGGGCTCGTCTTCCGGAAGGTTTTCCTCGTGCGCATCTCGAAAATCGGTCAACAGGCCGAAGTGCAGGTAGCCGTCTCGATTGGCCAGGAACCGGACTTCGAGCGCCTCGGTCAGCTCTTCGATGTTTTCAACGCTGCTCAACATAGTCGGGACCACGACCAGCGTGCGCGATTCCGGGGGGATGCCCTTGGAGAAGTCCATTCGCGGCAGGGCATGCGGCGTCACCAATACTGTCGCAAGCCAGTTCACGAGCGCAACCGCCAGTTGACTTGTACAGATTAGGGACAGGATACCGACCAGTGCGAGTAGCCACCCCTCCTCATCCTCGGCATACGCCAGTGCCACTAAGCCGCCGGTGAAGACCCCCGTCATCAAGACGATCGTGCCGACATAGAGAAGCAATGGAAACCGGCCGCTCGTTCGCTGAAGCGCGTCAGACACGGAGTGGCGCACCTCCGCCGCTCGTTCGAGCTGTGGCACTCCCTTGTCGATCAGGTAGAAACCAACATGGGCTTCTCGGTCTTCGCCGCCTTTCCTGCCTGCACCCTGCTGCGCCAGGTGAATCGCGTGGCGCGCGACTTCGCGTTCTGAGAGCCGGCTGCTCCTCGCCATCTTCTCCACCACGTGACGGTAGCGATCGCGAGTGGCAAACTCCATCTTGCCGTAGGCTGCAGCCGGATCCTCACTCATCGTCCGCTCGACCACGCTCATCGCCTCAACGAATGTGCGCCAGTCCATCGCGCCCAGGAATCGGAGACTGCCGATGCTGTTGCTGATGGAGACCTGGTCGACAGCCTGCTGTTGGTTTTCCAATTGCACCGACTGCTCAATCGTCAGGCCGGACTCGGAAAGCCGCTGCTCGATCCAGGTAAGCGGCAATGCCAAGGCGGGGCTCTGTCCCTGCAACCGGCGCGCGAACTCTGCCACAAACGCACTCGCCATCGGTGGGCTCGATCGCGCCATGTCCGCGATCACCAGAATCACACTTTTCGGATCCTTCTCGGCGATCTCCATCATCTGATCCGCCCAGTAGTCGGCGCGGTTGCGGTCGATCCTGTGGGCGGCGATCCGCGTGGCCGCGCGCCGGAGATTCTCGATCAGCGCCAGGCGGAGCATGATAGGGATGGCCCATAATTCTCCTAGCGTAAGGTCGGCAATAGTCTGATAGGCGGCAACGAAACTGCTGAGGCTTCCCAGATCGACTCGTCCATCGCCGTGTGAGATCGTCTCGAGGGCGAGGTCATACACCCGCGGAAGCCCGACCGTTGAGCCATTCAGTAAGCGAGGCAGCTCCCGGCTGTACCCCTTGGGCAAGTGTCTCTTGGCCGTGCGGATCTGTTCTTCGATGAGATAGAAGTTATCGAGCAGCCATTCCCCGGCCGGCGTAATCCGACGGTTTGCCTTCACCGCCTCTGCCAACAGATCGCGGACTCCGATCAGGACGCCTTCATTCTCAGCCAGCCTGCTCAGAAGCTGGTCCGGAGCCTGTCCCGGACTCAACCGGTGCAGCCCAGCTAGGGCCTTGCCGTGTTGCTCCATCTGATCGGCGCTGAAGAGCTCCGAACGAAGCGGGGGCTCGCCACCGGCGTACTGTTCCGCTAAGTCGTTTTCGGGGAAGCTTGCCCTAAAATGGAGCAAGCTTCCGAGATCGATCTTGCTGCTTACCTTCATCTGTGATGTCTCTTTCTTAGAGGCGAGGTATCGCGAACCAGTTTACAACCAGAGTGACGGCGGTGGATGGCCTCTCTTCGGCGTTTCTTGCTTAGTGCAACGGTCGGCTCGAAGCGAAAGTCTAAAAGCCAACGTGCGTGTCGACGTCCAATGCAAAACAGAAGATCGGTCGCGAGCGAGTAGACCGCTATGAGCAGAGACCGCACCGCTCACTTGCACAGTTGATCCTGGCGAAATGTGCTCAGCGGCAGATTCAAACCGGACCGTAGGAGGCCAAGAATTTCTCGTTCGCCGTGGCCCGGTATGAGAAAAGATCTTATACCATGTGCCTGACTGACCGGAGTTGTGATACAAGGCGTAACTATATCAGTCCAGTCGCGCGAAATCTTCGTTCAAATCTACCCAACAAGACAGAAGGCAGTCTGGTCAAAATTGCTCAGGTGGCAAGAATTAATGACGCAATCAGATTGACTCTGCCTCTGTTCCAAGATCAGCGGGAATAATGGGACTAGCCGTGCAGGACGATAGTGAGGAAGGAGCTGTGGACGTGGACATCACTATTGCTAGTGTATTCCAAAAAGCCCAGATTATGGAACTTAAGGTAGCTCCTCGCAGCAAGCTGCGGGGTATCACCAGTTGCAACTGTCTTCTTGACTGGCCTCCTCACTTATCGAGAGTCGAATCTGTCCATCGGCAACAGCGCCATGGTGGGCGCGGTCTTTTCAAACCATTTCACGGTGAGCGCCTTCTGTTTCATCTTCTCCACTAGTCCCGCGTAGGCGCTATCGCGGATAATTCGGCTAAATTGTGTCCGGTAGTTCCTCACGATGCTGGCGCCGTCAATGACCACGTCGTACACGAGCCATTCGCCGGACTGGTTCTCTAACCGGAAATCTAACGAGGTATCAATCTTCGGGCCAATCAAGTTGGTTCTGACCTGGGCACAGCTGCCCTCACGTTGTTCATCGAGATAGAAAACCTGTTCGTCGTAATATTGGTCGATCTTGTTGGCCACCGTGTCTCGTATCAACTCAACGAAGAGGCTCACAAATTCCTGTCGCTCCGTGTCATTGAGTTTCGTCCAAGGAGACCCCAGAGCGCGTTGGGCCATTTGCCAAAAGTTGACGCGTTGTCTGATGACTTGCTCAATTTGTTGACGGCGTTCTGCAAACCGGCTCGGCTGCCTCAGTGCTTCATTCCCGAGGATAGAGAGGACATCGGTGATCGTGTTTTTCACCGATTCAGTGGGAGAGAATTCGGAAGGCCCCACAAGTGTGACGCCATCCACCGTGGTTATAATCGCAGGTGGACTGTACAGTCGATGATGGCCCGATTGATCGACCGTCATCGTCCCGCCGGGGGACTTCACCGAGACGCATCCAGTCGCTGCGGTAGCCGTTCCGAGAACAGCGATCCATATAGCAAGATGTGATTGCATGGCTAGCTCCTGGTGTTACATTGCTACTACCTGCATGATTGCCGCCGTGAGGCGCTGCTTCGTCCCGAGGCTCATCTGCAATACGAGGAACTACATCTCCATCGAATCCATCCTGACGATCTCAATCTTCACTCCACTACCGTGATAAATTCGCAAGGACTTGATGACCCATTACAGGGTCAATGCCACGCCCCTGATGGGATGAAAATATGGTCAGAGTAGCTCCTATGTGCCACTTGGCTGGGCCCCTGCTCGACATCAACGAAGCTTCATGAAGGGGAACTAGTCGCTGAGGACGATATTGAGGAGTGAACTGTGTACTTCCATTCTGCCGTTGTAGTGAATAAAGCCTAACTTCCGGAACTTATTCAGAAAGAAACTCACTCGGGAGCGTGTGGTGCCGACCATGTTGGCTAGCGTGTCTTGGCTGATCTTCGGGATGACCGGCTCCGGCTTGCCTTCTTTCCCATATTGGGCCAGCAGTAGAAGGATTCGCGCCAGCCGCTTCTCGGACGAATTAAAGAGATGATCAACTAAGTCCGCTTGGATACGCGCATTGCGAGACAGCAGATAGGCCGTGAACAGCTCGGAGAAACTTGACTCATTGTGGAGCACCCGGATCATGGCCGCCTTCTCAATGCGCACGATCGAGGATGCGTCCAGCGCGGTGGCGGTGGCCATGCATGCCCGTTGCCCGACGAGGCAGCCTTCACCAAAGAAGCTGCCGTGCTCCAAAACCCCGACGACGGCTTCTTTGCCCTGCTGCGAGAACACGGTGAGCTTCACCCGGCCAGCCTGGATATAAAACACGGCATCGGCCGCATCCCCTTGCGAAAAAATCAGCTGTTCCTTCGGGGCCTGCAACGTCGTCTTGCCCTGACCAACTTTGGCAAGAAAGGTCTGGGGATTGAACGGTGTGGCTCGTGATCCAGCCGCGGGCCTTTTAATTTTCTTGTCAGGAAGGAGTCCGACGACAGTGCCTATTTTTGTTCGCGATGTTGGTTGCAGTCTGTTCATACTTACTCCTTACTCCCAGTCCTCTACGCGTCCTACGTGGCCTCAAACCGTTGATTCATTGTTAGGATAATGGTTCCATCATGTGTAGTCTGGTCACAATTGCTCACTTCGGAAGGAAAGAGGCGAGCTACGTGATGCTGGCTCTGCGCGCAGGTCCGTGAAAAAAAGTGATCCTAATGCCATTCCAACCTGTGTTCTCTTCGCGAGAGCCCCTCCAATAGAAACACCCGGTGGAGAGGCGCCTCTCCACCGGGCATTCGTAGACAGACTCTCAACTGATTCACTCGGTCTTGGCTTTGAGTTCTTTCGCCTCGCCTTTGATTCGCTCTCCGGCTGCTTTTGTGTTCCCCTTCGCCCGTTCCATCTCACCGCTCATTTTATTTCCTTTGGCCTCCTCTGTGAGGGCTTTCGCTTCCCCCTTGGCCTTCTCAACATTCGCGTTCGCTTTTCCCTTCATGTCCTCAACAGCGGCTTTCGTCTCGTCGGCTTGAGCGACATGTTGAATGCCAACGAACACAAACAGAAAAGCCATAGCGGCGATCGTAATTTTTTTCACGGGGACCTCCTTGGTAAGAATTTGAAACATTGCGATCTTGCGTGATGCGCTGCACCACCATCAGTTGACTTTCACAGTGTGCCTGATGAGCCGTGATAGAGTCTGATCAATATTGCTCAGTGGTGAAGCCTGCCTCTGCGAGGCAGTGGACTCTAGGATGTGGGGAAACCCGGACATTTTTCTTCCTGGCGCCAGATTGCGGTATCGGGAACGATTATCCGTTCGTCCTGGTGTGGTTGAAAAAGGTTCCAAGAACCATTGAACGGGGCGTACGTCCTGTCAAAGGATCTTCGTGCCAAGAAAGTTCGCCGCATCTGTGCGAAGACTGTTCGGAGCGGTCATATACAGTCGACGGGTTGGAATATCGAAGTACACTATCCCCTGGAAGGTACTGCCGGCGAAAAAGCAGGGCGCCCCGCCGAATGTAATGCTCTGATCGAAGACGTTTCCGTGAGTCCTTGCCGTCGCTTTACCTGTAAACGTGCAGCCGTCTTGCTCGGTCCCCGTAAACGTCCCATCAGCCGTGGCCGTCACATTCGCTGCCTGCACGCCCCCAGAGCTCCCTGCCTGACCTGTGTAGACGCCGGCAAGACTGGCAACGGTCGGCGTCGTATTATACGCGGTGTTGTAGGAGCTGGTGAACGTCACCGTTCCCACTCCCGAGTACGTGATCGAACCATTTAGGAACTGGCGTGCAGCATAGTCGGCAGAGATAGTCGCATCCAGCACCGTGACGCCAATACCGAAATCTTTCGTGTTTGGCGAGGTGAAGCTCCCGTTGTTCGAGGTGCCGGTGCCTTGTATGACACCGGCGATCTGATTGGGATTGGCCACGACGGAATAGAAAAAATAGTAGGTGCCGTCGTCAAGGACGGCGGCCGTAAGAGTCCGGTTGGTATTGGTAGTCCCGAACCAGAGCCCCTCAGCAGTAGTTGCCGGGGTTAACACTGGAGTCTGGTCGCCACAACCACTCGCACTCAACGCGATAGCAATTCCAAGCAAAGTGATAAGTTGTCTTAGCATGGCCTTCGTGTCAGTCTTATTCCAATCAATCACGTCGCATGAGTACTTCAGTGTGCGGCATTTTGATGAGGAGAAGCTACCCCTACATGCGTTGAGGCTGTAATGACACAGCGGGGGGGCTAGATTTGTATGGCGCCTCCGCTTTCTCAGTTGCGCGTGTTCCCTCAGGCTCGTATGATAGAGCCATGAGTCCTGAACCTGTCACGCGCATCAAGTCGAAGACGCCCGTGCCGTACGAGCTCACGGCTATTCATCACGATACCCACGACACGAAGACGTTCTGCTTTGCCCTGCCTGACGAGGCCACGTTGGACATGCTGCCCGGCGATTATCTGTATGTCCACGCGACGATCGACGGGAAAACGGTGAAACGGCCCTACACGCCGTCGTCGATGCCCGGCGCCACGGGGTACTTCGACTTGACGGTCAAGCGGTACGAAACCGGCACGATTTCGAAGTATCTCCATGACCGGGAGATCGGAGACACGGTGCTGATGAGCGGGCCGAATCCTGGCGGCCATTGGGTGGACGGCATGGCGAAGCAGGTGGGGTGTGTGGCCGGTGGCACGGGCATCACCCCGATGATCGCCATCATTCGCTGGATTCTCGCCAAGAGCCTTGGAGTCGAGCTGTTTCTGGTCTTTGCCAACAAGACCGAGGCCGACATCATCTTCCGGGAGGAGTGGGACGAGGATGAGCGCGAGCACGCGAGCTTCCATTGTTATCATGTGTTGGAGCAGCCGCCTGCAGGCTGGTCGCAAGGCACGGGCCGCATCACCGAGGCTATGCTGCGCGGGCATCTGCCGCCGCCCGGTCCTGACACCGTGATCTTTCTCTGCGGCCCCCCGCCGATGGCCGACGCGCTGGAGGCGTCGCTCAAAGCGATCGGCTACTCCGAGCACGCCATCATCCTCCCGTAACCACCAATATTGAATAGAGAGCTGGGTCGTGTTATCCAAATAGCGCGTGGACTCTCCGTGCGCGGGCTTGAGGGGAGAGCCATGGAGAGGTTTCATCTCGCCTTGGGCGTCTAGGATGTGGAGGCTGCTCTTAACCCCCTGGTATCGGCTGATTCATGGGAGGATAATGTAGAAGTCGCCGCACCGGTTGCTCCGCACCTCTGGAGGCTGCTATGCGAATTCTTCTGGCCGTCGACGAGTCCGAGAACTCCCATCGGCTTGTCCAGTATGTTGGATCTCTCCTGTGCCGAACACCTGATGTCGTCATCACCCTCTTTCATGTGCTCAAGCCTATGCCGCGGGGGTTGCTGGAGCATGGTGGATCGGAGAATCCTGTCGCTGAGGCGCAATTGAGCGTGCAGTTGCACGATGAGCAGGAAGCCTGGATTCGGAAGGAACGGGAGTCCGAGTGCCATGTCCTGAAGAAGGCGTGGGAGACGTTGGCACAATCCGGATTCGACATGAGCCATGTGGCGGTGAAGTATGGCCATGAGGACGATATCGCCAGAAATATTCTCGAAGAGGCGCGCAGCGGACAGCACGAAACCATCGTCGTGGGACGGCAGGGGACGTCTCGGATCAAACAGATATTCGGCGGCGGCGTGACCGATCAATTATTGCGCGACGCAAAGGGCTTTGCGATCTGGGTGGTGGAATGAAATAGTCAATGCCTTCCGCGTGAAGCTAAGGGGCCGGGAATCTTTGTCGGTGCATTTCGTTTGTGTCCGCGGCATTGCGTGGTTGCCCCTGCCTCGTTCGAATCCCTCCACGTTGATCTTCTCTCCGAGACTGGTTGATCGTATGTGGTATGTAGCTTACGCATCGAATATGAATCGTCGGCACATTGAAGCGCGGCATAGCGAATTCTGTTAAGCTGAATGACGCCGGGAAACATTTCGCAATACACAATCATCCCGGGTTATCACCTTGCAATTTGTCGGAAGGAGAGAACGATGATTATTTCTCAGCATGGCCAACCTCCCGTTAGGTCACACACATTTCTTGATCGTTTTGATCGTATGGCGAAGCAAGAACTGAATACCTCACGGGCCATCCCTTCGCGTTCGCCGCCGCCCTGTGCTTTATCGTAATCTGGGCGTTGACCGGCCCGCTCTTCGATTTTGGTGAGGTCTGGAAGTTTATCCTAGTTGCCGTGACCTCCATTGTAACCTTTCTGATGGTGTTCTTGATTCAAAACACCCAGAGCCGCACTCGTGCAGCGCTTCAATTGAAACTCGATGAGTTAATCCGTTCCACGAGTGGCGCTCACAATGTCATGCTGACACTGGAAGATATGTCGCTGGAAGAGATCGAGACGTTCCGCACACACTATGAAAAACTGGCTGTGACGGCTCGTGAAAAACTCAGACGAGGTCAAGCCGATACCAGCATCCCTGCGATCACCATTGGGTAGCGGTTTTTGTCTCGGGTAGAAGTGGATTCGTTGCCAGACCTTCGTGATCATCACTGGATCCTGTTCTTTCCTCAATAATATCGTCCTGCACGACTCATTTCTCTGACTCTCTCCTGATCCTCGACGCAGGGGATACGTCATATTGCCTGCCTCACCAATTTTTTGAAACTGAGCAATTTAGCTCAGCATCCATTCAGCTGAAGGTCCAGCATAGTTGTGTGGCCTAGAGAGGCGTCCGACCGTCGATTGACATGTGAACAGCGTCTACGGCTCTCGAATGAGCGCAAGAGGAGGACTTATGGCATGTGCACGATGCGGTGGGTTCCTGGCAAAGGAGGCCTGGGGAGGTTTCGTCGACAATGTCCGTGAGATGGATCTCCGGAATATACGATGTGTGAACTGTGGGTGCATTGACGATTCCATGATTCTCGGGAATCGTCTTATTGAAAGGAGTTCGATATGCTGTACTACGCACTGATGTTCTTGGTGGTTGGAGTCATTGCCGGAGCCCTGAATCTGGCCGGAGTGGCTGCGGTGGCGGTCCAGATTTCCTGGATTCTGTTCTTGATCGGGATCGTGTTGCTGGCGATCCATCTGTTCACGAATCGCTCCGTCCGGGTACCCTGACCGGCAGGATTCTCTTGAACTGGACTCGAGCACTATCGACCGCGCGGGCAGATAGGTGCAGTGAGCACTCTCATGGTCTGGGTGCTGAATAGATTGTCCTTGCAGTAAGTCTATGTTGTGCGCGCATCGTCTTGAAACTCGAGAGGCAGATCAGGCGCGCAGACCAAGCCCTCATGATCATCACGATGAGTTTTTCTAATCCCTGTTGCGCGTCGCACAGATGCGGCGTTGCATTGCCGGCCTCGTCAATTTTTCAAAGTGAGCTATATTGATCAGATTTGTATCTCTTCATAGGCGTAGCATTCCACATAATCCTGCATCATCACGCCCTCACCAATTCACCACGTACTAGGGTGAATGTTGTGACCGCCAGGAAAGAACCGATGGAATTTTCGTTGATGAGTTCCAGGCTTTAACAAGGAGGTACTTCCATGAACCCGATCCGATATCTAGGCGTTGCGTTAGTTTTTTCGGTGTTGGGCTGTCAGGGCATGCCCACGGTAACGAGGACTGGGGACGTCAAAGACATCATTATTGGGGATAATCTGACGTCAAGCGAAACAGCTGTCAATACAGGAGATGAAGTTCGGTGGGTCAACAAAAGGACTCAACCTGTGCGAGTCATCTTTCTCGACGCTGTGTCGGACAAGCAGTTGTCATGCAAGAATAATGTGGGTGGGTGGATGACACCCAGCGACACAGCCCAACTGGGCAAGAACGAAACCGCCAGCGTCTGTTTTCGAGATCCCGGCTATTTTCGGTATATCGTCAGGATGGAATCAGCCAAGACGACTGGCGATATCAACGTTCAGGGAGTAATCAAGGTTGGAGGACAGGGCGGCCAGGCCGCTGGTCAAACCAGTGATCAAAACAGGGGCCGTACCAGTGGTCAAACCAGTGACAAACAGTGATCAAAAAACTGGACGCACCAGTGACCAAACTGGGGATAACACAAGTACTCCAAGAAGCTCAACGTCGACCACCACCAGTACGACAACGACCACTGAGGGAGCAAGTGGTCCAACCAAGTCTCCTCAATAAGTGAACGCGCCATCGAGAACAATTGAGGAGAGATTCCGATGAAACTGGCAGACAAGAAATGTAGTGATGGAGCCAGTGTGCCCCCGTTGAAGGTTCTCCGCGCGAGGGAGTTGTTGAAGGAACTCGGCCAAGGCTGGAAACTCAACGGGCGAGGGCATTTGGAGCGGCTCTACACCTTCAAGGACTTCGCGCAGGCGCTGGCGTTTGCGAACAAGGTTGGCGCTGTCGCGGAGGCCGAGGGCCATCATCCTGATCTATATCTGGCCTGGGGGAAGTGCAAGATCGAGATCTGGTCGCACAAGATTAAGGGTCTGACTGAGAGCGACTTTGTCTTGGCGGCCAAAGCCGAACGGAAGTTCAAACCGTTTCGCGCGCCAGCATAACCGACAGGAATCCGGGCTCGTGGGTGAAGAGGGCGCGAAGATTTCGCTACCGGATACTCCGGTCGTAGCGCCTCGACGACGTTCTTACCCTAGCGACTCAGTCCTGAAACGTTCTTGGACCCTCGTATCGAAGGCGGAAGAATGCGTGGTACGGCAGAGCATAGTGAAGGCTTATCAATCGAAACCACGGCGCGGTTCCTGGCGTATAGCTCACCTGACCGTATGCTGTCGGCCGGTCGATCCCGGGCTTGGTGGATTCACCTAATACTTGAAGCGACATCGTCCGAAAATCCTCATCAATCAGTTGGTTCTTGAGGAACTCTCCATACAGAGTTGGTCCGCCTTCACAGAGCAACGTCCGGATGCCATGTTCTTGCCGGAGCAGTTGTGTGACAGCGACAAGATCGACCCGCACTCCTTCACCCACGGAGAGGATTTTCATTGTTCCCTCCCGGCCTAACCTTTTGAGCTGCGACAGGAGATTCTTTTGTCCTTCACGAGCGGTGATGATCCACGCTTCAACTCGCGGAGAGCTGAAGATGCGATGAGTGAGATCAATGTTTCCGGAACCGCTGAGAACGAGGACTTTCTGCCGGCTGAGCCTGAGTGTATCCTGTCGGTATATCCGCAATTCCTCGTCATCGATGCCGTAGTCCCATCCCTGCCCCTCAGGGTTGAGCTCCTCACGGAGCGTGCTCGCACCGATCAATTGCGCATCATGGTGCGCTCGCAGAAAATCCATGAGCCAGCGATCTTCTCTGCTCCTTGAAACAATTGCCTTCGGCATGGTCTTCAACTCTTTAAACGAGGCTCTGCCGTCGAGCCCCATCACAAAGTTGGAGGAGATAACGGACAGGGCGTCGGCAGACAAGGGAAACCCAAACGGCCCATAGCGCTCCTTAAAGTGTTGAGGTAAGGGGAAGGTATCCTCGCTGGCGGTATAACAAAGTTGCAGGTCCA
>CAWGDV010000002.1:0-120376 GCA_963821465.1 uncultured Nitrospiraceae bacterium
CTATCTACAGGTTGATAGACTCTTGCGCCGTGTCAAGCCCAAATAGAAATGTCCTCTTCCTCCCCAAGTAGAAATGTCCGGTTTACATCGTTCCGGCCGCCGCCGCGTGGCTTGTGACGTTCTGAGCCGCAGGCGTGTGACGCCACGGATGCGTCCGGCCTCGGGGTGACTGGACTGCCGTAGCGCCGCGGGTGACGCGGTTTCACCGCAGCGGCCTTCACGGGTCGCGCCGTGATGCGCATGAAAGTCGAAGCGGTCTGACCGTGGTGGGTCATCCGCATCGTCCCATCCACCCGTTCCTCCACCTGCACATGGGTCGCCCGGACATTGGTCATGGACCTGATAGAGGTGCCCGTGGTGCGCCACCGTCCAGTCCCGGCGCAGGCACTCGTGTGGTCTTGAGGCACAGGCTCCGGTCCAGCTCGCGGCTCGCAGGACGGGGCCGATGCAGATCAGCGGGCTGGGCCGGCTGGACCGAGAAGCGCTGGTTGTAGATCGGCAGATAGGTCCTCCATGAAACCGATTCGCCGCCTCCAGGGTGGAGACATCCAGCGAGCCGCATCTCCTTGATCACCCGATCTTGGAACGGTGCTGAAAGCGCCGCTCCACCCGCCCCTTCGCCTGCGGGGAATGGGCCGGAATCACCGCTCGACCCCCAGCTCGCGCGAGCGCTGCGCCCAAACTGACTCGTGCGGCAGTCGACCCCGGCCAACTGCTCCTCCACGGTCGGTGCGGAGCCGGTGATTTGATCGGTCGTATGCGTGTCCGCGTAGATGCGCCAACGGAATCCCATAGCTGCTGCACATACCGCATGGAAGCTGTCCATCGCCGGGAATCGTGCCCTTCGTATTCATAGAACCGGGCACTACACCCGACTGGACGCATCATCGATGTAGGCCATCAGCACACACCGGGGCCCGCGCCCCTCGAACCAGTCATGGTGCGAGCCATCCAGTTGGAGGAGTGCCCCCACATGGGCTTTCCGTTCCCGCCACGACCGATGCGGGCGCTTCCGCCGCGTGGAAGTGGGTCACCCCGCGTCGCCAGGAGCCACCGCCGCACGGTCTCCGCGCTCACCGTGATCCCCTGGCGCTCGGTCAGCTTCTCCGCCGCCAACGTCGGCCCAAAGTCCCCATACGTGCTTCTCGCATACAGCTTCAGCGCTCGGGCCTTGACCTTCTCCGGGCAAGTGCCTTCGGTTCGAGGGCTTGCCCCGTCCCCGATGCGCCAGGCCCGCTGATCGCCCGCCTGCTTCGACCCGCTGCAAGGAGGCGCCGGATGTGGCGGGGCGTCAGCCCCAGGAGGGTCGCCTGCCGTGACGCTGCCGTCAGCTGCTTCGTCCATCGTCTGTCGAAGCACATGCACCCGCCGCAACTCCTTCACACTCATAATGCACCCTGTCCTCTCTGACCATGCTGACCCTCCTTGTGACGGGCCGATGAGTCTCGTACACGAAGAGGACATTTCTACTTGGGCCAAAGCGGACATTATCATTTTGGGATTACAATAGACTCTTGCGCCGTCGTTCCTACTTCTCTACAATGCCACCCTGCGAGGCCCCTATGTCCTTCTCGATTCGCCTCTACCTTCACATCCATGGCATGACATTCGTCGTTTGTCTACTCAGCCTGACGAGCTCCATGGCGAGCGCTGACAGTCTTTGGAGTGGGGCGTGGGTTCTACGTGAGCCCCCACAAGGAGGTCGCCTCATAATGACAGTGGAGGAGGTGGGCATCGGATGGAATCTTACCTACAAGGTTGACGGCCCGGATGCACCGGTGAGCACCGTCTCGACCGTCCTAACGCCGCTCGACGGCAAGGACGTTCCTCTATTGGTCAATGGCAAGCCATCGGGCCAAACAATGGGGATAAAAAAGGTCGATAACCATCACACGGTCACGATCCTGAGGTTTAGAGGGAAGGAGACGGGTATCTCGAAGGCGGAGATCTCGCCCGATGGCAAGGTCCTTAAGATCGAGACCGATTACGCGGACTGGAACCCCATCGGAAAAGAGATCCAGTACTGGGACAGGCAGTAATGACAATCTCGTCGCGCTCGAATGAGCAACGCACCGAGGTGCCTGAAGCAGTCGTCCGGTTGGCCAGGAGGCAGGAGTTCGCTATTTATAGAGAATATTTCTACCAAGCCGCACACTCGAGCCCGGCTCCAGCATTACGTCAAAAGGCTGGTGCAGGACCCAACGGATAACATCCCATACGTGACGGCTGCCCCGAACGCGACAGCGTGTCCGTCTAAGGAGCGACCATCTCCAATATAATGTGAGAGATTGCCGCGATTGTGGAAATGATCGAACGGAATAGTCTTTGTACGAAGCAAGACCTCTACGATATCATCACCGAGTATCACCGCAAGAATCCCCATGTCGGCATTCCTGAGATTGCCTCCCTGAGCCGTGCCTGTTGACCGGAACTGAAAACAAGATCGTCGACGATATTCTCGAACTGCTCAACAGCACGGGCTAACTTCGCATCAGTCACAAAACCTGCTAAAACGGCTGGGCCGGATCATTGAGATAGGACAGCGGGTGGCGAAGGGCACGACGCACGAACAAGGCGACGGTAAGGGATCAATTCATATACTCAGCAGGCAGCAATATAGGCCACACTTGGATGCCTGAAGAACGAGCGGACCAGTGCGGGGCGGCGTGCCATCTCGGCGAGTTGTGTTGTGATGGGTCGTCCAGCCACCCTGAACCCCACGCAGTGGGCGGCGCTGGGGCGTGACTTGCGACACGAGCCGCAGAAATTCGGTCATGCTGGTCATCTGTGGGACGGCAAGCTGCTCGCGGCGCATCTGCGCCTGCGCTACGGGGGGGGCGCCAGTGCCACCGCCTCTTCGGCCCCATGGGATTCCGGCTGCGCAAGCCCCAACCTCAAGTCGCCCAGTCCGACCCGGACAAGGTCGCGGCGTTTAAAAAAACTGCATCGCCTGGCCCGGCGTGGGGGGTGTTGAACTCTGGAGCGTGGACGAATGCCACTTCCAACAACATGGCACCCGGTGCCGCATGTGGGTGCCGCCCGCGATCAAGGATCCGGTCCTCCTCTATACACCCACCCGCAAGTCGGTCGCCTGTTTTGGGGCCGTCCGTTTGCGCACCGGCACGGTCATCCGCTCTCGGTGCGCCACGTTCAACGCGGCCACGTTCGAGACCTTTCTGAAGACGCCGTTGCAACATCGCTCCCGCGACACGCGCATGGTGCTGGTGCTGGACAATGCCCGAGACCACCACGCGGGCCTGCGCAACCCGTGGCTTCGAAAATATCGCGCCGTGCTCACCCTGCTATTTCTGCCGCCGGACAGTCCGCAGCTGGCCCCCGTCGAGCCCGTCTGGAAGCTGGCCCGCCGCCTGGCGACGCAAAACCGGTTCTTCGCCACCTTGGACGACGTGCTGACTGCCGTCGCCCTATGCTTCGACCGCTGGAGAACACCTAATTCGGTGTTACGGAGATTATGCGGCAGAAGTGAAGACGCTATGTTTAACGGCTCCTCTTCGCCCATTCCCACGGCGACAAAGGCTGCGGATCGGCCCACAACTCCTTCCACTCCTTTCGCACTTCGTTCTCTATCCCTTTCAGCACCGTATCCCCTGGCGCATACTTCCGGCGCCGCCAGGAAAATCCCTCCCGAACCAATTCAGATTGCGCATGCGTCCATCAGGAAACGCCACATCTCCCAGTAGCCGGTGGTACCTGTTCAATGCTAGGATCCGGCCCTTGATGTGTTGAACTGACGTAGGGGAACGGATACCCGGAAGATTTCGGTTGGCCGTCGAGTATTTCAGCGGCGTGGAGATAATGAAGAGTCGGCGTCAAGAGGGGACCGTATGAAAACGTTTCAGGTGCGACAAAGCATTCATTATGATCTGATGATAGCCGCGGGCACGGAACAGGAAGCGATTCTAAAGGCTGGGGGTATCCCATTGACTCAGTGGGAGGCCGAGCGTACCGAGATCACGGCCGAGTTGATCGATGAAACGGAAGAATTGGACGAATACTGACGCCCACGATACGGGGCGTCCTCTTATTGGCTCTGGTCTCCTGTGCGCCCGACTCGCTCGGACACCCACTGCCCATCTCAATGATCCTGCCTAACCGCACTAGCAGGTTGAGGGACTCCTCTGGCTCACTTCTGCTTCGCCGCAATCTTGTACTTGATCCCCTCGTATGCGGCTCGTGACAGAATCTTCTTCTGCACCAGTTCCTCTTTCCGCTGGTATGGTCCGCCCTTGATGATCTTCTCGGTGTAAGCCTCGCCAATACCAGGGAGTGCATTGAGTTGTTCGTTACTAGGCGTGTTGAGGTTGAGGAGATCGGTTTTCTCGGCGGCGACGAGGACAAGGCCCGAACCAAGCGGGACGGAAACAAGAAACCCCATGACGGCAAGCAAAAAGCATGTTCCGACGAGTACACGTAGATCGGCCATGATGACACCTCCTTGCCATTCAGCCTCTGAACGTCCGCTCTGTGAGCAGAATAGCGGCACGTGACGTGGGGCGAAAGTCACGAAGAAAGTACTTCGGAGGAGGGATAGCCTTGGGCCATTTCTGCAATGGCTGCAATCTCCCACATGTTGGAGACCGTCGCTTACTCGACGGACATGCTGTCGCGTTTGGGGCAGTCGTCAACCATGGCGTAACCTTATCTAGGTCAAAGGTTGCGTGCGGCTGCGCGATCAGTCCTTACTACACGCAACTTTCCAAACAGTTTGACCAACACCGCCTGGCATGACTGGTATCCACTTACCAACTTGTGAATTGGTATACACCACTGTTCCACTTCCCATATTTCCCGAGAATTCCTTGAGCGCAAGCACCCGACTGCGCGCTTCTGCGCAGTCGAATTCCCATTGTTCCTTGGCGCTCAAAAACCTGACGCCCCCCACAGTTTGCACAGACTTGTAATCGTAGAATTGCCACATCTTTACCAGATTGCTGTTACGGCGTATGGTGGCTGGATCCACGTATACAGTCTTTCCTGCTTCGTCGCCGTCACTCACCCTTACCCACTCCGCATACGCAAGTCCACTACTCAGCACCAGAAGCACGAAAAGGAACAGTTGTTTCATGTGAATCCCTCGATGAGCCATGGTCGCCCATTTGCTTTTCAGCTTCGATTCCCGTGCCAGCTTTTGCGCTTCGACAATCTGTGCCGAAGTCATGCGACCTGCGGTCTTATCTCGATTTCCTGCTGCTAGTTCTTCGGCGCGTCACCCGTCGAGTTGACCGCTGCGACCTTGTACCACATGTATGTATGCACATAATCCTGCGTCACGCCAACCCCAAATTCATAGAACCCTCAGAAGTTGTTCTGCGCACCCGGCACCCTGCGCTACGGCTTTCTCATACTACGCGGCGCTAAGGCATCGTCCTTTGGGACGCCCAGGCTGTTGGCATAGAACAAGCGTATATTCTACTACGCGGCGGCATGTCTCTGCTTTGCAGAGGTTTGCACTCTCGCAAAGCCGGTGCACCGTTGCCGCGGTGATAGGCATTCTCGCCTGTATTGAACCCCTCCCACGCTGCGCAGCAAAACAGACGAACGACAACACGAGGTCGACAGGGAGCAATTGTCACTCATGGGATCATCTCCTAGGTTCTCACACCAATCGTTTCAAAAAGTGCTGAAGTCGATCGTGGGTGTGCGGCTCTATTAGAAAATTATCCATCGCAACTCCCCCCCGACCGACCATCGCCCCACTGCTTCAGAAATCTCGATGCGTTGCTCAATTGGGAATGAGACCGTAAGTGAACGAGCTTCTCCTCGTCGCATGGCCAAATCGCCAGAAAATCGAAGGCCGGCACAGGGAGATTCCATACAATGCCTTGGCCTTGACCTTGGAATGGACCCACTCTAATGGTAACGGACCATTGGAGTGGGAAACGACGATAGGAACGAACGAGGAAGAGCATGGGGGTGGCCTCACAAGGTAGGCACATTGTAGTAGGGTGACAAAGGGAGGTATGAGGGTCTGGGGGCATGATGATCGCTATCGCACCAGGCTTACGAGGGGCATGGGTTAAAGGGCCCTCGACTGGACTGCGTGCGCGATCCGTTGAGTTTCAAAGTGGATGAACGGTACTGTACGGGCTATTCGCCTGCCCTTCACCAAGCTCGTGCCCCGTATGACCCGGCAGCTCACTAGGTTAAGCCTCTCCCTATTTGTTGCCGCTGAATAAGCCTCTCCGTACTCTTTCCAGAGATTACGCTTACGCGTGCCACGCGCGTCGTTTCACTTATCTCCGGTACACCACGGTAACCCGGGCAAGAAAGTCGATGAGTTCGGCGATATGTCGTCGGATTGCGCTCCGGTCTTCTCGTGCGGCCGCTTGCTCCAAAGCGACTCCTATCACACTGATGGCGTCGAACCCATATCCCCCTCCGTCCCCTTTCATGCGATGACCGATGGTTTTAATCTGCTCAAGGTTACTTTCTCTCAACGCGGTTTCAAGTGTCTGCACGTCACGTCGACGGTTCTCTAGAAATCCTGGGACGATTTCTTCAAGGCCTTGGTCGATGTATACAGTGATGACGTTCTCAGCGCTTCTGTTCGGTTCCGTAATCATGAAGTATGCCGTCCTTTGCAAGCCTGGAGAACTTCCAGGAGAGTGTGCTTCTTGATGGGTTTGGTCATATGGGCATCGCAGCCGGCATCGAGAATCTTGACCCCGTCCTCTTTCAGTGCCAGAGCGGTCAAGGCAATCATCTGTGTGGAGAGAGATCATGCTCCTGCTCCCAGGCTCGGATTGCATGTGTAGCTTCATAGCCATCCATCACCGGCATCTGCATGTCCATCAGGACGAGGTCGTAGTTGCCGGACTTGAATTGCTCCAACGCGCTGGCTCCGTGACCCGCGATATCAAGGTGATACGGGTTCTGCTTCAAATAGGAACGGACCAGCATCTGATTGTCTGAGGAATCTTCTGCCAATAAGATGCGAAGCGCCCTGAGTTCGGTTGAAGATGTGGGAGCAACTGATGCGAACCCAGCCGTGTGTTGGGTACCCTTAGAACGGTCGAAGGCGATGCTGATGGTCTGGAGCAGGTCCGATCTCCTGATGGGTTTGGTCAAGTAGCCGCCGAGCCCCATGTCGTAGGCGCGGGCGATATTGTCGGCCCAATGGTCAGAAGCCAGCATCACAATCGTCGGACCCTATGCTCTACCAGAATGGCGACGTTCGTGAAATTGGAGAGCGCTTCTCGCAGCAGGGCCATCTCCTGTCGGTTATCCTCAATGGCAAGGATGATCATAAATCGCTTCTCCTTCGCGTCCCTCTCACAGATGCCCGACCCTATCTCACTGCGTCGGGCGGCCGGCCGCTCCCGTATGGCTGAGGATGGCTTCCAGCAACGTCGTTCTCTTGATGGGTTTGGCCAAGACGCCATTGCACCCGGCAGCCTTGATCCGTCGCTTGTCTTCAGGATATGCGTAGGCCGTCACCGCAAGAATCGGCGTCGGCGGAATGCCATGCCTCTTTTCCCATTCCCTGATGGTCGCAGTCGTGGTAAAGCCGTCCATCACAGGCATGTGTATGTCCATCAGCACGAGATCGTACCGACCGACGGTTACCATGTCACAGGCGATGCGCCCATTTCCCGCGATGTCCACCCTGTAAGGCGTCGCTTTCAGATAAGCCTTTATCAGAAGCTGATTGTCAGGCGAGTCCTCCACAACCAGGATTCTTAGCGGTCGGTGATCCTCCAATGCCACGGGTGTCTCGACCTGCTTGGGCAACGGGGACAGACCTTGCTTTCGTCTATGTGCGATCGTGAGCGCGCGACGGAACTCAGACCGTTTAATGGGTTTTTCCAAATATCCAGCCAGACCCAGGTCGTAGGTGCGGGCGACCTCACCGGACCGGTCCATGGACACCCCGAAATCCGACGTGAGCATCAAGATGGCTATGTCTTTCAGGGACGGATCCGCTCTGATCCGTTCGGCAACCTCGAATCCGTTTAGATCGGGCATGCGGGAGTCGAGCAGCACAAATTCGTATGGCTCGCCGGCCTCCCGCGCCCGTTTCAGCTCGGTCAGCGCGGTCAGACCGTCCGGTGCTTCCTCCACCAGCATGGCCCAAGCGGTCAGAGCCTCCCGAGCAATGAGTCGGTTCGTCGCGTTATCATCCACGACCAGCACGCGAAGGGCATTCAAGTCCGTGGGGATGGAGAGTGCGGCTTCCGGAGACTCCGGCTCGACGTCGAATCGCAGCGCACACGAGATGGTGCTTCCTTGGCCAACTGTACTCTCGGCCCAGATGCGGCCGCCCATCAGGGTGGCGAGTTGCTTACAGATGGCGAGACCCAGGCCGGTACCACCATATTTGCGCGCGGTGGAGGCGTGCGCCTGCGTGAAACTTTCGAAAATTGATTCCAGCTTATCTGTGGGAATGCCGATCCCGGTGTCAGTGACCGAGAAGAGCAGCGCGCCTGGTTCGGAGATTTCTGGATTCGGCACCACGCGCAATTCTATGGAACCCTGCTCTGTGAACTTGATGGCATTGCCGACAAGATTGACCAGAATCTGCTGGAGACGGGTCGGATCACCATTGAGGAATCGGGGGACCGCCGGCGACACGTAGCAGGTTGGCTCCACATTCTTATCGCGGGCCCGCAGGGCCAGCAGGTCGATCACGTTGTCAATCACGTCCTGCAGATCGAAGTGGACCCGTTCTAGCTCGACTTGCTTCGCTTCCACCTTGGAGAGATCGAGGATGTCGTTCAACAGGGTCATGAGATTCTGGCCGGCGTTTCGGAAGATGCGCACATACTTGCCCTGTTCGTCGGTAAGGGGTGTCTCCCCCAGTAAGTCGGCCATTCCGACTATCGCGTTCATCGGCGTGCGAATCTCATGACTCATGTTGGCCAGAAATTCGCTCTTGGCCCTAGTGGCCTTTTCAGCCATTTCTTTCGCCTGAAGCAACTCTTCCTGAATCCGCTTCCGTTCCGTGATCAGTTCCGTGAACATGATGATCCCGCCGATGGCCCCCTTCTGGTCATACCAGGGCCGCACCTCCCACCGCAGCCAGTCGGTGTGACCGTTCGCTCGCATAAAAGGATCTTCTTCCCGCCGTTCAATCGCGCCGGCCAGACATCGTTGATGGATGTCCTGCCACTCTCTCATTTCACGGATTTCAGGGAACACGTCGTAATGGTGCTGCCCGATGATATCCCGCGTGCCAAGCTGATAATCCTGATACCAGCGCTGACTGACGGCCACATAGCGAAGCTGCCGGTCGAGCATCGCCACAGCGGCCGGTATGTGCTCGACGAAGGATTGCAACAATGCCCGACTGTGTTCGAGCGACTGAACCTCCCTTTTGCGCTCCTGCTCAGCTGCAATTCGCGAGGCGAACACCTGCAAAATAGGAATCATCAGCTTCCCGTCCGGCATCGGCTTGTTGTCCATGAGGGCGATATGGCCAATCACCCGGCCTGTCCTGTCCGCAACCGGTACCCCACAATAGCTGACAACCCCTAAGTCGGCGATCAAGCGGACATGGGGATAGATCTCACGAAGCTGATCCGGATGGTGGATGGCCTGCCCTGTTAACACTGTCTCGCAGGGGGAGCCAGCCGGCACCATAAACGGTTGAAGGAAGGCTCCAGATCCCCAGGCGGCGATGGATCGAAACTTCGCCCCTTCAGCATCCATCTCAGAAAGGTAGGCGTACTGGACGTTGAATGCCGTGGCCATACGGCGGACAAAAGCAGAAAAAAATTCTTCCCCCGTCTGCGTCACAATCCCTTCGACCACCGCCATCAGCGCATCCTCTCGTTTTTTGCGTTCTGTAATGTCATTGGTCACAGCGAGGTGTTCTGTGTACCCGGTGACAGGATTTCGAAAGGGCACGGCATAGGTCTCCATCCAACGGGAGGCCCCCTTGAGACCTTGAACTTTAAACTGGAGCGTTCGCTCATGACCATCGATCACGTCATAATGCATGCTCATGAACGCGGCACGATGCTCAGGGAGAACGAAATCGAACATCGAATGACCAAGCGCGTCCTGCTCGCTACGCGCCTCAATGAATCTCAGCCCGACAGGATTCATCTGCAGCAATGTTCCATCGGGAGCAATACGGTTGATGCAGCTGGGTCCTGTATCTAACATAAGCATGTTGAGCAATTCCTGCTCCCCCCGTTTCTTCTCCACTTGCTTGAACGCGGTAACGTCTTCGCAGGCAATGAGAGCGACTGGAATCTCAGCGCCTCGCCCAATTCGAACCGTCTCACTGACCCAGATCACGGTTCCATCTTTCTTCACCATCCGGAAAGTCCACCAGGCCATGCAGGATGGATTGCCGAAGGCTTCAGCCAAGTTTCGGACTACCGCATCCTTGTCTTCCTCATAAAAGACCGCGAGGATGGAGTGCCCGACCAGTTCCTCAGGTGTGTATCCCAACTGTGTTGCACCAAAACTGTTGACGGAAAGCACCGTACCTTCTTGATTCACCGTGAAGTGCATGAACGGGGTTTCGCTGTAGAGGGCACGGAACCGTTCTTCGCTTTCCCGTACGGTCTCTTCCATGCGCTTGAGGTCGGTCTTGTCACGTTGCAGGGATTGATTGGCAACCGCGAGCTCGGCCGTTCGCTCGGCGACACGCACCTCCAAATCCGTCAGCAGCCGTTTTCGTTCAACGGCAGTGCACAGGGAATGATAGAGCAGCGCCCCATCGTATCGCCCCTTCACGATGTAGTCTTGGGCCCCGGTGCGGATTCCTTCCATCGCTAGCCGCTCGTCATCCAGGCCCGTCATGATGACCACCGGAATCCCCGGTGCCCACTCTTGCACCCGTACGAGCGTGTCGAGGCCGGCGCTGTCGGGCACGTTGGGATCAAAGAGTATCGCGTCGAAACGCCCTGCGGTCAGGCATGTGCTTGCGGCTGACAGCCGATCCACATGCACCACCCGAATGGCGACACTCGTGATAGCAGAGAGGGCTGCTCGCAGCAGGGTCATCTCCTCCCGGCTGTCCTCGATGACAAGGATGATCATAGGCCGATTTCCGCTTCCGTTCCTCTAGCGAGATGCGGGAAAACTCGCTCGCTCATTAAAGAGTTGTTTTCCCAGAACCGGTTTCCAGAGGTCGAACATTATGGTGATTGAGAATGGTTGAATGGGTTCACCAAACTGTTGCTCTTCGAGAGAGGTGCGATGGCGCTGGGGTCGAGAGAGGAAGTCTCTTGTTGTTGCCAGAGCCACCAAGGAGTCAGCACAATCAGGGCAAACGCAAGACCTTCGCATATCCGACGTTGGCCGGTAGTTCGCGGGGTCACGATGAAGCCGGTCATGATCTGCCGTCTCATGCTGAAGTTCAGGTATGTTCGCCAGTCCTTCATGCCACTGCGCTCTCACCTCGGAGGCGGCATCTTGCCCCAGGATGCAGGAGGAGGTCTTACGTTGTCCGAACGACAACTCACGATAACCCGACAGCTGTCAACAGCCCAGGCAATTCGTTATTCACGCCGTCAGCGTCCGGTCGCTGTCATAAGGAGTCAGAATTTGAGCCTCACAGTTTTACCCATCCCCGTTAGCGGACTATTGCAGAGGACGGGCAGCCGGAGCCTCGTAGATAGGAGGGCGAATCGGCAACACAAGCGAGAGGCGAGAGACGGCTGAGACTTGTAAGATTTGCGTGTTGGGATTTTTGCCATCTCACGCCCGTCGCGCGAGACATTGATCCCTTACCTACAAGACCACTTTTAGGATCGTTTGATCGTATACGCTTGTGATTGTGGGCAGTCGGCGCTGTACGCGCGCGCGTGCCGGTTCCGCGTGAACGTCTGGGCATCACGTGTCACGGGTGTTGGGGACGAGAGAGAGGGTGCCGGCTTGTTTAGCCCTATTGCGGCCTTCTTGCTTGGCTTGATAGAGCGCTTGATCCGCCGCCTTAATTAAATCGGTGGGAGAGTTGTTTCGGCTGGGAATCGTACTAGCGAAGCCTGCGCTGATGGTGGTACAGCCACCGTCGGAGTGCGTAATGCCGAGGCCCTCAATTCGCTGCCGAAGCGTTTCCGCCACTTGTGCCGCCCCGTCCGTACGGGTACCGGGAAGCACAATCACGAATTCATCACCGCCGTAGCGAGCGACGAGATCGCCTGGTCTGTTAACGGCGCCCGAGATTGCAGCGGCAACCTGCCGGAGGCATTCATCGCCCGACGTATGGCCGAGGGCATCGTTGTAGGACTTGAACCGATCAATGTCGAGCATGATCAGAGAGAGCGGCGTCAATTCGCGGACGGCACGGCGCCATTCCTGGTCCAGGAAATCGTCAAATTGTCGGCGGTTGGTAATGCCGGTGAGGCCGTCAAGACAGGACAGACGCAGTAACATCTGATTCGCTTCCTGGAGTTGACGCATAACCTCAAGAAGTTCCTGCTCACGAGCCCGCCTCCGGTCAATTTCGTGGACCAGCCGCAAAACCGACCGGACGCGAGTCAAGAGCTCGATCTTGTTGATAGGCTTCCCAATGTAGTCGAGTGCGCCTGCGGCAAAGGCGAGTTGGAGATCAACGGGATCTGTCTTCACCGTGACCATCATAATCGGCGTGTCACGGAATCGTTCGACCGCCTTGATTTGGCGGCAGGCTTCGATGCCGTTCATCTCCGACATGACAATGTCCATGAGGATCAGGTCGACTCTACAGGCGGTGGAGTGCTGTCCGTCATCGAGCCCCAACAAACGGAATGCAGCGGCAGCCGAGTCAGCGACCAGAAGATCGTCATAGGCGGCAGCCGAGAGGATCGACTGAACCAAGAGGCGGTCGTCCGCCGAATCATCAACGATCAAGATGCTCATGGACTCTAAATCCTAGTAAATACGAGTGGTTCGCCTGAGAAATCGTAGCAGCTAGTCCTGGCAAACTCCAGGATAAAGTTTTTTGACGCAGGGCTGACAGATACCGTGGCTGAATTCGGCCTCGGAATGTTCGCCGATATATTCCTCCAACTGTTGCCAAAATCCGCCGTCATTGCGGATCTTTTTACAGGATGCGCAGATAG
Organism: uncultured Nitrospiraceae bacterium; assembly: GCA_963821465.1. Lineage (GTDB taxonomy): Bacteria > Nitrospirota > Nitrospiria > Nitrospirales > Nitrospiraceae > Palsa-1315. Next base: position 13,020 of record CAWGDV010000002.1, read on the forward strand.
GGATGAGGCCCCTGAGAACTTTGACATCCCGCAGCGCCTTCTGTAGTTCATCATTGCTTCGACGGAGCTCTTCTTCGCGCGCTTTGCGGCAGTCCATTTCTTTTTTCAGCGCCAGCGCCGAGGAGGCCCGTGCCAGGAGTTCCAGGCTGTTCACCGGTTTAGTGATGTAATCATTCGCTCCCGCCGCAAAGGCTGCTTGAAGATTCAAACGGTCGTTGTTGGCCGTGACCATGATGATCGGAATATCGCACAGATGCGGTCGACTCTTGATCTGGCGACAGGCTTCGACTCCATCCAGCTCCGGCATGAGGACGTCCATCAGAATCAAGTGAATCTGGGCGGACGGCTCCTGGCCGTCCATGTTGATCATAGAGAAGGCAGTCTTTGCCGAATCGGCGCTCAGGAGATCCGTATGGCCGGCCTGCCTAAGGATTGCGCGAAGGAGTGCCTGTTGGTCTGGGGAGTCGTCGACGATTAGAATGCCCATGCCGATTCCTGTCAGGCGCTCGCACATGCGGGACGAGCGATCATCTTTCAGTATAGCAGACGACGATTGGGCTATTGGAGCTTGGCACGGACGAGGTCGCTGACCTGTTTGCCGTCGACCAGCCGGCCTACCACACGGACCATCACGGCTTTCATCACCACACCCATCTCTTTCAGAGATCGAGCGCCGGTTTCCTGAATGACCGCGTCCACGACGGTGGATAGTTGGTCGGGCGAGAGGGCTTGAGGTAGATAAGATTCAAGAATGGTGATTTCCTGTCGTTCCTTTGCAGCGAGTTCCGCTCGGTTGCCTTTTTCGAATTGTTCGACTGATTCCCGGCGTTGCTTGATCATAGTCGTCATGACGCGGCTCATTTCGGCATCGTCGAGATCCTTCTTGATCTCCATTTCCTTAATCATCACAGCAGCCTTGATCATGCGAATCACATCCATCCGCAATTGGTCGCGGGCCTTCATGGCCAGTTTCAGATCTTCGGTCAGCCGGTCGTGCAGGGACATAGGGACTCTAGGATGAATGAACTCGTGAGCATGGAGAATACCTCTTCATATGACATCAGTCAATATACGGCCGTCACTGTCCAACGGTCTGTCTGGCATGGTTTTCATGCCAGACAGGGAGTATGATATTTCAAAGGTCAGGTGCGGCTCGAAGCAAGATGGAAGAACAGAGGGAGGGCCAGCCATGGCGAGCCAAAGCTCAGCGGTCGAACTGATGACCATCCTCACCATGACGGTTCTTGTTGGGGAACGCATTTGATTAACAGTATGGACATGAGAGGATGCGAATGAATCATCGATGGAGTCGTATGCAACAACGTAGAGCCGTTATGGTCGTAGGTCTGTTCGTCCTCTTGCTGATCACAGCTTGCGCCAGCGACCAGCCCAAACCTCTTCCGCAACCGACTCCGGACCAAGTACGAAGTCATGCCGATCGGGCTTTCGAGAAGCTCAAGCAAGAAGAGCAAGAGAATGCCGCTCAGCCACCGGTTCCGCGTGAGTGAGCCCGGCACCTACCGATTCAATTTGGGTAGTGTCCAGACCACAAACTGGGCGACGGGTTTGACAAGCGGCAATTCCCAGAGGAGTTGTTGCCGAGGCGCTCGCTCCACTTGGCGCGCTTCATGGAAGCTGCCAAGAAGGCTAGAAGAGACCAGCAGCCGCAAGACGCCTGAGAGAAAGAAGACCAAAGGCAAATTGGATGCAGGCTGAAGAACGACCCCTCCCCACTCGATGCGTGAGGGAAGATGCTCTACCAGCCAGCTCCCAAGCAGGGCTCCCACCGACCATCCTACCGCATTGACCGTGCTATTTAGCGCAATGGCTTTTGCGCGGTCCTCCGGCCTGACCGAATCGAACACATAGTTTTGCAGTGCCAATGCCAAGCCGGCCCAAATGATGCCTCCTAAAAAATTGACTGCCAAAAGAAAGCCTAGATTCGTGCTCACAAGGTAGAGCATCGGCAAGAATGGCACCGTGAAACCGGTAATGGACAACAACGCTTTGTTTCCGAAACGGTCCCCGAAATGACCCCAGGCCTGCAGGGTGAGAAGTTGACCGAGGAGGCCGGCGGCCAACCATCCACCGTAGCCGATATAGGACAGATGGAGATCCTGTAACATGTACAGAACGAAAAATGGGCCTGCGATCAACACGGACGCATGCATCAAGCCTGAGAAAAGCAGGAATCGACGGAAGTCCTTCGTCGCGCTCAGACGGAAGAAGCTGCGAAACCCTTGCTGAGCCTCCTGTTGGGCGGTCGGGTGCACATCTTGAACAGGGGACAAGGCCAAAGCCGAGAGGATCCGAGCGCTTCCGGCCAAGGCGAAGATCAGCACGAATCCCCACCAAGCGGCACTGGAATGTTGCCAGAGGCTCAGCACCCATCCGGCTCCGCAGAGCGCAAAGAAGCTGAGGCCGGCGATAATTTTGGCTCGGCGTGCGAAATAGGCACCCCTTTCATGCTGGTCGAGCCAATCGGCAATCAAACTATTCCAAGCCGGCGTGGTGAAGTGAGCGCAAGCAAAATAAGCGGCAGCGCCACCCACGACGAGCCAGGGACCCCACTGTGGCAGCAGCAGCGGCAGGAGTACAATGGGAATCCAGGCGAAGGCTTGCCCAACAGTGCCGGCAGAGATGAGGGCTTTGCGATTGGGAAACCACTGCAATAACTTGACAGAGACGAGTTGAGCCCCTGTTCCGATAAGTTGGGGCAATGCCGACAACACACTCAGTTGGAATGGGCTTGCATGAAGGAGCAAGGCGAAGGCGGAAAGGTATTGTTCCCCGCTTCCTTGCGTAACGGCCTGGCAGGCACCGTCTCGGAGACCGTAGCGAAGACCTTGCTCACCGGCACTCTGTGGCAGGGAGCTGCTTGGCACGGTCTCTTGCGGATCGTCGGACGCTATCGGATGCACAGTATCCTTATCTGAGAGGGAAATTCAATCGAGCGTAGCACAGAATATAGAAAGGCGGAATGGAAATAGGTGAGCTGTCTGGTCAGTCGGTTATTGACCCCTTACTGATCTCTCGATACCATTTATAAATATTACGAGTGGACAGCGACATGATGGCCTCAATGATAGGGACAAAAAGGATAGGGAAACAGCTCCTGGCAACCGTGTTTGCCGTCCTGAGCGTTGTCGTGTATGTCTGGCAGGAAGTCAATGCGCGGGATCAGTTCGCGCCGAAGGAGCAAACGACGACCGAGGTCGGCCCCACACAAAGCCCGTCGTTCGACGAACAGAAGAAGGGTATCCCCCAATCCCTGTTTACCTGGATCAAAATGGCCAAAGGATACGATGTCGAGTGGGATACCTTCGGACGGAAAGGCTGGTACACGCAAGATCCTCGCCTGAAGCCCATTGAGCCTGGATCGGTGTTTCCTCGAGATATTCCCGCAATCTATATTGTATTCGAGTCGGCACCGCTGGAAGATCCTGCTCAATTCAGTGCTCAATGGTTTTTGGAAGGAGAGAAGGGCGCGCTTTCATCTGTGCCACTCGGCAAAGACACCTTGGAAGTACCGGGGCATGAACGCTATGGATTCCTTGAACTCAAGAAGCCTGGAGACACCTGGGACGTTGGGACCTACCTGGTGAAACTGTTCATTACGCCGTTCGGACAACAGTCCTTTCATGCGGCCAATCAAGTGGGCACCATGCGGTTTACCATTGTCGAAGGCTCTGCCCCTGCGGGCATGAGTCCACACTAGCTTCATGCCTCTCGTTCAAACTTTGGCGATTCGGCAAAAGCGCTCATGAACAACGCGGGTGAAGTAGCAAAAAGGAACAAGATGCAAGAGCGTATCAAAGTCATAGATCAAGAGAAGCTGACGTTGCTCTATGAGCGATTCAGAGATGTGTGTCTGGTCGAGAAAGAAGTCTGGAAAGAGATTTTTATGCCAAGGGAGATCACGCAGGGGCCTGTCAGAACGAACATGCAAGATCGCTATGATGTGGAAATCGACGATCAGGTGATCGAAGATACACTCGATGCAAATATTCCTCTTGGCCGTCAAGCCCTGGCTGCCGCGATTCAGGAATATCGGGCACACATTTCGTTTTATCGAAAAGTCTGATGCTGTCAGCGGGACGCAAGCACCCGCTCAACATCTTGGACGATGTCTGGTGCCAAGGGCTTCGTACGGTGATGGTACCGAGCGACGACCTTTCCTGAGCGATCGACTAAATACTTCTGGAAATTCCATTCCACTTCGCCGGGAAACGGGCTTTGTTCCGTCAAGTAGCGGTAGAGCGAATGTTTATCGTCGCCCTTCACGCTGATCTTGCTGAATAGTGGAAACGACAGGCTGTACTTGGTGTAGCAGAACGATTTGATCTCTGCATCCGTCCCCGGCTCCTGCTGCCCGAAGTTGTTCGCGGGGAACGCCAGGATCTCAAAGCCCTTCTCTCTATACTGTTCATACATCTTTTCGAGGTCGGTATACTGCGGCGTATTGCCGCAGAAGCTGGCCGTGTTGACCAGCAACAGGACCTTACCACGGAACTGGCTCAGGGAAACTGGCTTCCCATCGATGTCGTTCAGCGTAAAGTCATAGACCGTGGGCGTCTGTGCTGCCATGAGTATCGTTCCATCTTCACTCGCCTGTACGGAACTCGGCTCAAGGAGACTGCTCGATTCACCGCAGGCGATCAGGCCGATTGCCGCGAGAGCGCCTACCAATGCCTGTCGCGACCTTCCCATCGGACAACTCGCAGTTAGAGCCGCTCCAAGGCGTCAATACGCGCCTCAATCGGAGGATGCGTGGCAAAGAAATGCATGAACCCTGAGGAATTACCGGAGATCTTCATCGTTGCAAGCGCATCCTGAGTGGAGTATTCAACCTGCGAACGGGTAACCCATCGATCGATCGCACGAAGAGCCGAGATCATCGAATCCTTGCCGTACACCTTGGCGGAGAAGGCATCCGCGCCATACTCACGCTGACGCGAAAACCAGCAGATCAGGATCGAGGCCAGGATACTGACGACGATCTGAAGCACAATCGACAACCCAAACCCGAGCGCAACTTGATCGCGTTCTGCAAAGAACCGACGCACCCACATGGCAATATAGTACACGAAGGTATTCATCAGCCCAGCCAGGACGGTCGTTGCAAACATGTCCCCGTTGTAGACGTGTCCCATTTCGTGGGCGAGGACGGCACGCACCTCCTGTTCTTGTAGATTGCTCAACAATCCAGTCGAGACGGCCACCATTGAGTTGTTCTTACTAGGTCCAGTCGCAAAGGCGTTGGGGTCGGGGGATTCGTAGACCCATACCTCAGGCATCGTAATCTGGAGCCGTTGCGCGATCTCCTGGACGGATCCGTAAATAACCTGTTCAGCATGCGACCGGGGTTGGGTGATCTGGCGGCAATCCAACATGGCCCGAGCCATTTGTTTGGAGAAGGCCAAACTGATAAAGGCGCCCCCAAAGCCGAGGGCCAGAGCCCAGACTAACGAACTGAGGTCGACCGATCCTCGCAGATCGATCCCAAACATAGGCAGAACGATATTGATAAGCAACGGCACGGTGAGCGAGAGCGTCACCATGATCAGTATGTTGGCGGCCAGCAACAGAAACATGCCTTTCATCCACTTCATCGAGATCCTCCTTCACAACTATGTACTCGCCGCGTCATTCTGGCGAGTGACCATCAAGGCTCATTATACTAACCGATTCCCTGAAATGCATCTCAATCAGGATTGCGATGACGATGTCTTTTGAAACAATAACTCCATAAATGCTAAGGTCAAGGCGCCTCAAGTACATGAAACTCTTAGGCAAAGTTGACCGGTTCCCATCCTTCCTGTTAAAAATGGCTCATTTATGGAGTACATATGCGATTGCTCAACATGTCGACGGCTGTAGGGTTGCTGACAATTGTCGGCGTGACAGTCGTTGATTCAGCGGAACCTTCTCCATCCAGTCCTCCTCTGACGATCCCAATAGCAGCAGACGGGGTGCAGCGAGCCACGGTCACGCTTGATAGCTACTCGTATAGCCCCAACCATTTGATTGTCCAAGCTGGGAAGCCGGTTGAACTGACGCTGACCAGTGTGACGACGATGATCCCGCACAATTTTATCATCAAGGACCCGACGGGAACCCTATTCGTCGAACAGGATGTCAGCGCCGGCAAGACGGTCACCATGACATTTACACCGACTCAGCCTGGCACATTCCCCATCTACTGCGACAAACGGCTCTGGCCGTTGCCCAGCCATCGTGACAAAGGGATGGAAGGGAAGCTGGAAGTGCAATAGGTGTGGCTTCGAACATAGCAACCTCCAAGCAGGAACTGCTCCGCGATCTCCTCAAGCAAGTGTCCCGTCTCTTCTACACGACGTTGGTCGTAGTCCCGGCAAATGTGCGCGATCAAGTCAGCCTCGCCTACCTGTTTGCCCGAGCAGCGGACACGATTGCGGATACGGAATTGATCGATCGTCCGCGTCGGCTGGATTTACTCGGTCAACTCAAAGCTCAGTTTGTGAGCGATCAGATTGCCTGGGCTCAGGTGCGAGAGATCCAGCAAGCGGTGGGACCAATCCAACAGAATTCTGCCGAACGTATGCTACTTGAACGACTGGAAGATTGCTTCAAGCTCTTCCAAACCTTTTCGCCAGACGATAGGCGCCGTGTACAGCGGCTTATGACAACACTCACGCAGGGCATGGAGATGGATCTCACCGTCTTTCCAGGCACGTCGGCGGAAGATATCACGGCCCTCAAGACGCTCGACGATCTGGACCGCTATACCTATTACGTCGCCGGCTGTGTGGGCGACTTCTGGACAGATTTGATGTGTGCGCATCGAAAGGCATTGGCCTCATGGAAGGTGCGGGAGATGTCGGAAGTCGGCGTGAGATTTGGAAAGGGCCTCCAGCTCACGAATATTGTGAAAGATATCGCACACGACCTCCAGAAAGGCCGCTGCTATGTGCCGACGCCCATGCTGGCCGAAGCCGGTCTCACTGCGCGGGATTTACTAGACCAGCGAAACCGTGCACGTTTTCAACCGGTCCTGAGCAAACTCGTCCGTATGGCGGTGGAGCATCTCGACCAAGGCTGGCTCTATACCATGGCGATTCCACGATCTGAAACTCGGCTGCGCTTGTCCTGCATGTGGCCGATTCTCTCCGCTGGTGAATCGCTGAAGCTCGTCATGAATTCCCCCGATCTCTTGAACCCCGCCGTCAAAATCAAAATCCCCCGCAGCAAGGTCTACCAAATCATGGCACTCACCACCTCTACCATCGCCTGCGGCTATGCCAGCACAGCCTATTGGGGGCACTTGCGAAAGCAGATCATCTGAATATTTGTTTGCATAAGGCTATCTTGGCCTTGCTATATCGGCCAAGGCGGAGCCTTATGAAGGAAAGCGATCTTAGGAGGATTTTTCCTGATACGGATTACATCGGAAAAAGTCCCTCGTCCGAATTCGAGACGAGGGAGGATCTTGTGGAGGTATTTTGAGAAATCCCTTCCCAGTCGTTTTCTGACTCTTTCTTGATCGTCCTGTGATAAGGAATGAAAGAACGCGCGTGCCCATTCATCCATTGAGAGAGACAGCCGAGTCTTGGTTGAGTCTTTGAAAAATCCAGACGGCTCATTTCTGATGTTGAAGCGCCCTACCCACGCGTAAGGGTTCCCGTACTTGATTTCGAGTAAATTCAGAAATCGATGCAGAACAAGAACGCATACAACTGCGTCTGGGTAGCTGATCCAACTTGATACGAGAGGCAGTCGTAGAGACTTGGTTCGCTCCGATCCTTTCAGTTTTCTCATGAGAGCTTTTGGCCTAAGTTCTGCACCAGGCGAAAGCTTCGCACGTGGACTGCAAAAACTTAAGTCAGATCGCATTGCCTGTTTGACCAGATAGAGTCTCGGATGAGCAACAGAGTCACGCACAATGGTTAATTCGACCAACTGCTCCTTGAGGGACCTTTCATTTCTTTGAATCAACAGCTTGGAGATTTTATCTGATAGTGAATCACCAATGTTCCAATTAAAGTAGGTTGGATACGGGAGTGGTGACGTCTGCGGGGTGATATCACGAAGCCATTTGAGGCGGGCAAGATGGTAATCCAGCCCTGAGCTCATCAGAAGTATGGCTATGGCTGAAGGAGTAAATTCAGTGGGAGCAAATGGTGGATCTCGCTGATCTATGTTTTTCTTGTAGACGGGAAACGAATGCCTTTGTAGCAGGGTCAGGCCATGCTCTATGAGGCCCATCGAGAGATTTGAGATCGACTCCTGTACCTCAGACTTCCTGGGCATGAAGAGAATCGGCTCCAAGAATCGTCAAGGTTATTCTACTTATCTTTAGGGGTGGGCTGGCTCATCCCCCCACTGCGCACGTCCAACGAGGGCCTTCTAACTCCCCAACTTTCCCAGAGGGAGTAGGCAGATTGTTCTTCACTGCGCGCATCGAGCGACCACCGCTTTATCGTGGGGGCTCTGCGAGCAAGAAGAACGGTCTGCCTGCTCCTTCGCATCCTTCTGAGGTCGCGCGTTGCGCGAGCACAAGGGGTCTGCCAGGCTACCCCGTCTTTTTTTGCGGCTCCAGCAGCTTCTCCCCCTTCTTGAACACCCCGTAGATCGCCTGCGAGGGACAGGCATCTAAACAAAGGCGGCAGCTTTCCAGGCAACGGGAGGGATCGAACTTGTAGGGAGGAGTCGAGAGCCAGGCGCCGGTTGGGCAGATCGGAACGCAGATGGCTTGATGGGTACAGCGGTCCGGATGGCGGATGAGGTGATCACGAATGATCATCATGGGTTTGACTCCTTCAAAGAGACCTTGGGAAAAGATCTCGAACATGTTTCTATCCGGAAGGCTGCTCACTTCCACTCCTTCACAAGTTCTTTCAAGCGATCTTTTAATTCCGGATGCTGCTCCAGATTGTTCTGAATCGCTCCAAGAATCTTGTCGACCCTGGCCGACTTGAGGGCGTCTTTGTCCTTCTTGACCAGTCGATCATACTCCACGTAGGCCGCCTGATGCCTCGGCTCAAGGAGCGTCCGTGCCACAGCCAAGGCCTCGCCCAACTCGTAGGGTTCCGGCGCCATCGGGGGCACAATGGTAAAGGTGCCGTCGGTGCATACGAGCACTGCGGTTCCCTGTTTCCCCTTGAGCGGAATCACGTCCTTGATGGTTTTACCCGCCAAGGAATCCCAGTTTCCGAGTAGCCCCGGAAACTGCTTCATGAAGGCCACCTTCTCCAGGTTGGCTTTCCATTTTTCTTCGACAGCCATGACGTTCCTTGGTCGTGCGGCGCTATGATCTGAGAGGAGGGAGCGTCGAGGGAGCCGGGTGATCGGGCATAAGGAGACGAGTTACGACCTCACCTCTGATAACGTGACGCTCCATGATTTCCGTCACGTCGGCCTCGGATTTGACTTGATACCACACGCCTTCGGGATAGATTACTACGCTCGGCCCTTCGGCGCAGTGATCGAGACATCCAGCTTTATTGGCGCGGACGATGTCTTTCAAATCCAACCGCTTCGCTTCTTGCTTAAAGCTGGCATGGAGCGCTTCAGATCCCAACTTCGAGCAGCTCCCACGGGGATCGTCGGGGCTCCGTTGGTTGGTACAGACGAAAATATGACGAGTGAATGTCGACATGAACAGTTCCTGCTAGGCCTGCATCGTGGGAGTTTGCATCCGTCCTATCAGTTGTGTGACGTCGTCCGTGCTCAGAAATGGGGAATGACCCTCCGCTCCGGTAAGAATAATCGAAATCTCTCGCAACCGTAACGAGGCACGTTGAAATTCTTCCTGGGTAGCCAGGGTGGAACCTTGGCCGGCCGTGAGTTTATCGAACTCCCCCAGGATATCTCGAAAATCCCGCTGGAGATTTTTCTGCATCGAACAGCCTTCGCAGTACCATTTAGGGCTTTGATCGGTCGAAGGGGACAGTCGATCGTAGACCCTGCCGAAAAAGTCCTTCCCGAGCGATAACTTCATGAGTGCGATGCCAGTGGCACCACAAGCATTACAAGCCCCAGCTGCTGAATCCATAAAGCCTCCCCTGACGATCACACGCTGAAAAGCGGTCGAATCTTACACCAGGCCCGCGCGCACTGTCCACTTGATGAGAAGGCTCTTCGGTACAGAAGGACACCGATGACCTCCACGCCTGGGATAAGAGGATTCGAATCAGCAGGATCGCCGGGTGCGATCGGCTGGGATCGAGGTCAATAGTGGGCGAAGCTAAGGCTTTCTTCCTCTCAGCCTTAGCCTTCCGATATTGCTCGCGGACTTTTTCAGCATCCTGCTATAGAATGCATCGAACATTGAGGGGATGGATTGCGCAAGGAGGGAACGGGCATGGTCATCGGGGTCCCAAAAGAGATCAAGGATCATGAGTATCGTGTCAGTGTCACGCCCGATGGGGTGAGGGCATTGCGGCAGGCCGGTCACGAGGTCTGGATCGAACGATCGGCCGGAGTCGGCAGCGGATACTCAGATGAGGACTACCGGAGTGCCGGCGCCACCATGGCAGAATCGAAAGAGCAGCTGTTTCAGCAGGCAACGCTCATTGTGAAGGTCAAGGAGCCATTGCTTTCTGAATGCTGCTTTTTCCGGCAGGGACAAACCCTGTTCACCTATCTACACTTGGCTTCCTTGCCGGATCTCACAAAGGCACTCCTGGATACGACGATCACCGCAATTGCCTATGAGACGATCGAGGCCGAAGATGGCACATTGCCGATGCTCAAGCCGATGAGCGAAATCGCAGGGCGGATGTCGGTACAGATCGGCGCGCGTTATTTGGAAAAGACGCAGGGAGGGCGTGGGCTTCTTTTGGCCGGTGTGCCAGGAGTAGAGCCGGGGAAGGTCGTCGTACTCGGGGCTGGGGTGGTAGGCAGCGCGGCCACTCGGATTGCGGTCGGTCTTGGGGCTCAGGTCACGGTGATCAATCTCGACCTTGAACGGCTTCGAGCGCTCGACGAATTATATTGTGGCCGAATCGTGACACGTGTTTCCACGAAAACGGCCATTGAGGAGTCAGTGATCGCTGCAGATCTAGTTATCGGGGCCGTCCTCATCCCTGGGGCTCGAGCGCCCAAGTTGGTCTCGCGTGGACTGGTGGCACGCATGAAGCCTGGAGCCGTGGTGGTAGACGTCGCAGTCGATCAAGGCGGCTGCTTCGAAACCACGAAACCCACGACCCATTCAGACCCGGTCTATGTGGTGGACGGAGTGCTCCATTATGGTGTGTCCAATATGCCGGGGATTGTTCCGCGTACGTCGACTGCGGCGTTGACGAACGCCACGCTTCCATATCTGCTGCTTCTGGCCTCGCTGGGAGTGGAGAAGGCCGTGCGGGCAGACGCTGGGCTGGCGAAAGGGGTCAACCTGTTTGGCGGCAAGATTACCTGCCAAGGAGTAGCCGATGCCCATGGCTTGCGTTTCGACCCCCTGATGTAAGACAATCCCCTTCCCGTTGCGATTCTGTTGATTTTGTCGGGGCGTAGCGCAGCCCGGTAGCGCACTGCGTTCGGGACGCAGGGGTCGGAGGTTCGAATCCTCTCGCCCCGACCATACAGAGCTTGCTCGTGCCGCCCGCTCATTTTCGTTTTATCGAATCTGGGTGGATGGATAAACCCGTCAGATGCTTCTACTGTTGACTCCGGTTGACCAGTTGAGGCGTGGTTGACGGAACCTGGACGTCATTATGCCCATCGCCAAAGCCTATATTTGCAACGGCTTGGCCTTTACAGCCACTGTCGGGCGACGCAGCGTTGGCAAGATAAAAGTTATAACAAGGCCAACCGGAGTCAACCGTAGAGGCATCACCCATCATATCTCTTCTCTTTTAATACCAAACCAAGCTTGCCTTCAGTGATTTGTTCCCCCCGAAACCACGCTTGCTTGTGCTGCGGATCGGAGCAATCTCTCCAGCTCATATTCATGATGTTTCCGAGCGCGTGCGTTGGAATAATTGCGGCATGTTTACGTGTGTCGAATCTCCTTCAGCGATTCTTTTTTGCATTTCAGACCGAATAGGCCAAAATCACTCGCACGGAATCGCAAATCGCGTGACGCCTCTGTGGAGGTGTGAGAGTATCCGTTCATTGGATAGACATCGCTGGTAATGCGCGGTCCATCTAACACGGATTATTTATGAATGCCGTCGCGAGGCGTTCGAGGCCGAAGCCCGCCGGGGCTTCTCGCAAGTAAGGCCGACATAGGAACACGTGCAGTCCGTCGGGGAAGTCGAACGAGAAAAGCCCCGCCGGGAGAGAGGATCGGACGAGGCAATCATGAATAGTCCGGGTTACGTGTATGGCCGAACGGATTGAATCGGCAGTTCTCCGAGCGAGGCTGTCGGTGAAGGGAAAAGTCCAAGGAGTCGGGTATCGAGCGTTTGCGGCTCGCGTCGCATCGCAACGAGGTCTCTGCGGCGGTGTCAGGAATCTCAATGACGGCCGAGTCGAACTTGAAGTTGAAGGCAGCAAAGACCAGATTCTAACCCTAATCGAAGACCTAAAGATTGGGCCGCCGGCATCGCGAGTGGCATTCGTTGAAGTGGAGTGGGGTCCGGCAACAGGACGATTTTCAGACTTTCACGTGTGGTACTAACCCACATTATTCATGGGGGTTCGTGACGAAGCCGCCGAGACGCCACGCGAGATGGGCGCACGGAGCCGAGAGGAAGGGAGGCATACTTGAAACAGTATGTCGACCGACCAAGCGGCGAGTCCGCCCGCCATCAGGTTTGTCGCAGCGGAGTATCCACGGTTGCAGTAGAAGCCTTCGTGAATAATGTGGGTTAAGGGAACCGGTTAGGAGCGACGGAACGCATGGCGCGAGGGGGCGAGGAGTTACACGATCTGGACGAGGCACACCGACACGTCGTTGACCATGACGACGAGGACACTGTCGTCTCGTCGAGAGTGGACGAGTCACCCATCGACGAGAACAAGTCGAGCCGCCGCTCCGAAGGATTGGATACCCTCAAGTGTTACTTGCGCGAAATCCGTCACTCAACCCTACTGACGTTTAAGCAAGAGCAGCAGCTGGGCAAACGAGTCATGGCGGGGGACGAGCAGGCGCGCCAAGAGATGATCGAATCGAATCTCCGTCTAGTAATCAGTATCGGCAAGCGATATATGCATCGAGGGTTCCCCTTCTCCGATGTCATCGAAGAGGGCAACCTTGGGCTGATCAAGGCCGTCGAAAAATTCAACTACAAGCGAGGGTTTCGCTTCAGTACCTATGCCTCCTGGTGGATCCGGCAATACATCGAACGCGCGATTATCAACCAGGGAAAGCTCGTGCGGTTGCCGGTGCATGTGGTGGAGCGGCTGAATCGGTATCTCGCCAAGGTGGAGCGCCTTGTTCAGGAGCTCGGACGAGAACCGACCGCATCGGAAGTGGCGGCACGGATGAAAACGACGGAAGAAACGGTCTTGGATCTCAAACAAGTGGTCCGTACGACCTGTTCGTTGGACAGTCCGATCAGTGAGGGCGGAGATACGTTCTTACGCGATGTGATTGAGGACCCTTCCTGTATTTCGCCTGCCGATACAGCCGAGGGGGTGATGCGTCGGGCGGAAATGATGGAGTGGGTGCAGGAGTTGCCCGAGAAGGAGCAAACTGTTATTATGTCGCGCTTTGGGCTCGATGGGAGCGAAGCCAAGACATTGGAAGAAATCGGCCGAGAGATGGGGTTGACCCGTGAGCGAGTCCGGCAGATTGAAATGGCCGCCTTGGGGCGTTTGCGCCATACCATTGAACGCAGAACCATGACACAAGCCGACTTGCTCTGATCGATGCCTCCCGTCAACTATCACGCCCTCATTCGCGAGGTCCCCGACTTCCCCAAGCCCGGTATTCTCTTCTACGATATCACCACGCTGCTTAAAGACGCCCAGGCCCTGGCGTCGATTGTCGATGAATTGACCGCCTACTATCAGGGACAACGGATCGCAAAAGTCATCGGTATCGAATCGCGCGGGTTCATTTTCGGCGGGATATTGGCGAACCGGTTGAACGCCGGGTTTGTTCCAGTCCGGAAGCCCGGCAAATTGCCTGCCGACAATTTTGAAGTCAAATACAGCCTCGAGTACGGTACGAACTCTCTTGCCATCCATCGCGATGCGATTGGTGTGGGAGAACGGGTGCTGATCGTGGACGACTTGCTGGCCACCGGGGGTACGGCGGCCGCGACGGTGTCTCTCGTTCGCCAGTTGGGAGGCGAAATCGCCGGACTCGACTTTCTCGTTGAACTCCAGGGCCTTAAGGGTCGAGATAAACTGGTCGGTCACCCTATCCATTCGACAATCCTCTATCCTTAACCTCTCTCCACAACCTCTTGTCAAAGGCGGGAGCGCCGTGCTATGAATGCCGAACTTTTTTTGGTTATTCGACGTTCACCTCAGGAGTAAGACTCGTCATGGCAGCAAAATCACCCGCCAAGAAAAAACCTGCCGCAAAGGCCAAAGTGCGGGCGAAACTCGCGAATCAAGCGAACAAACCAACGCACACTCCAACTGTGGTCCTCGAAAAACCTATCAGCATGGCCGTCTCCCCCCTGGCTGCCAAACCGAAAGAATCGGCGAAAGAACGCGAGGACCGGGAACGCCGCCGCCAAGCCCTCCATCAGATGTTGGTGCGGAAGCGTCAGGACATTATCAAAGAGATTGAAGGGAGTCTGGGCCAATCTCTCAGTGAAGATAAACAGCGGCGGCTTGAATCTGCACGCGACGTCGGCGACCAAGCCCTCATGGATCTCGATCGCGAGCTGGGCATTTCCTTGATGGAGATGCGAAATCGCCGCCGGCAGGCCATCGATGAAGCGTTAACAAGGCTCACCGAGGGCACCTATGGCATCTGCGCGGAGTGTGGTGTAGAGATCAGTGAGCGGAGATTGGAAGCCGTCCCATTTGCGAAGCTCTGCGTCGAGTGTCAATCGAAAGAAGAGCTGCTGGAAAAAATCGAACGAGAAGAAGATCGCGACTAGCAGGCTGCGAAAGAACTTTTGTGGCACGTCAAAACTTCACTGGTCCGCGCGTCTGAGACAACAGGAGTGCACTCCTGCGGGACGCTCAAAAAGTTCTTCCAGCAAGGCGCAGCGAGTGAAAGACTGAGGCGTACCCTCTGGGGTACGTTGAGGGCCTGAACGATGCGAGAATGCCGCTCACGGACATTTTTAGCACCGTGCTATTCTGCATCAACCGAGGACGACGGATCCGCCTTTCACATCCTGGGTTGTCCCGCTGGCACGGAGCTTATCGATATTCCATTCGCTGGGAGATATTCGGATCACGTGGCCCTTGATTGTATGAAACTCCCCTTTCGTGAAGACCACTACGCCTGGCTCCTTCACACCTATCTGTAAGATGACGGTTCCCGAGGCCGGATGTGTGAGCAGCAGACTCTTCGGAGTCTTCGTCACGGCATAAGCGCGCTTTTCGTTGATCATCAGGGTGCTATCGTTGAGCTTGGCCGTCACTTTCCCTTCCTCATTGAACAGGGCAAAGTTCACGAGCAGGGCGCCCGTGATCGGTTTCAGTGCGACCTGAATCTGCGGAACTCCCTCGATTTCAATCATGCCGTCGGTGTTGCGGTATAAATTTGAGCCCACTTCCACATCCATGTATAGCCTCATTCCACTACGATCTGAGAAACATCCATTATGACTTCTTGATACGATCAAGAATCAACGCAACACAGCCGCCGAGCAGCCCTCCTCCCAAGATAGTTGTGAGCAGTTCGACCAATTTGAGTCCCCACACCGATCCCGATGTTTGCATGGCTTCCCGAATGCCGCCTTGCAGCATGATCACGGCCAGCGCCATGGTGGAGCCGACAATGAACCACCAGAGAAAGACTTTCACGGTCGACCACATAGAGAATCCTCAAAACTCCATCCGACGGTCGAGACTGCGGTATTGAATCGCTTCCGCCACATGCAGCCGCTCAATCTTATCAGAGCCCGCGAGATCGGCAATGGTTCTCGCGACACGCACAATCCGCCCATGGGCTCGAGCAGACAATCCCAGTTTGGTCAGTGCCCGTTCTAAGAGTTCTTGAGCCGGGGCCTCCAGGCCACAGTACCGCTTCAGAAGCCGAGGCTTCAGCTGAGCATTCGAGTGAATCCCGTCTTGACGATATCGGTGGCGTTGTCGATCTCGCGCCGCCAGAACGCGTGATCGAATCGTAGAGGAACTTTCAGGCATAGGACCATGATCGTGGAGATCTCGCACAGAGACCGGCGGAACTTCGATGTGAATGTCGAGTCTGTCTTGAAGCGGCCCAGACAATTTGGCCCGATAGCGGCGGATCTGCTGGGGAGTGCAAACACATTCACGCGTGCGATCCCCGTAGTATCCGCAGGGACACGGATTCATCGCAGCGATCAACATGAATCGCGCCGGGTAACGGAGCGAGCCGCTGGCCCTAGTCAGAGTCACATGCCCGTCTTCCAGCGGTTGCCGCAATCCGTCCAGCACAGGGCGGCGAAACTCCGGGGATTCGTCCAGGAACAACACCCCATTGTGCGCCAATGATACTTCCCCAGGCCTGGGAACTGTTCCGCCTCCGATGAGTCCGGCATCGGAAATACTGTGGTGCGGAGCGCGAAAGGGACGGACTGTCAGCAGTGAATGATTGGCCGGTAATTGTCCAGATACACTATGGACGCGAGTAGTTTCGATCGCTTCTTCCGGTTCCATGAGCGGAAGAATCGTCGGGAGACGTTTTGCCAACATCGTCTTGCCAGATCCGGGCGGCCCCACCATTAAGAGGTTGTGGCCTCCAGCTGCTGCGATCTCCAGGGCGCGCTTTGCATGGTCCTGTCCCTTCACATCACCATAATCGTCATCCTCCACCGGGCGAGTGGAAAAAAATCGGTCCCGGTCTGCATGAGCCGGATCCAGTGAAATCGTGCCATTGAGAAATCCCACGGCCTCGGGGAGCGTGTGGAGCGGATAAGCCGTCACGCCCTGCACCACGGCCGCTTCTTGGCTATTCTCAGCCGGCAAGAGCAGACTATAGTTGGGCCGGCAGGCAATCCCAATACATAAGGCCCCAGTAATCGCCTTGATGCGTCCGTCCAACGAGAGCTCACCGACACAGACGCGGCCTAGTATATTCTGGGGCGAAATAACTTCTTCCGCGACGAGAATCCCAATGGCAATAGCCAGGTCGAGGCCCGATCCTTCCTTCTTGATTCCCGCGGGAGCGAGATTCACAGTGATTTTCTTGGCCGGGAAATGGAAACCCGTATTCTTGAGCGCGGAACGGACTCGGTCGCGACTCTCCCGCACCGTGGCATCGGGGAGACCGACGACTGAGAACTGTGGAAGCCCTCCGGCAATGTCGACTTCCACGTCGATCAGATGTGCATCGATACCGACGAGTGCAGCACTCAGAACTTTTGCAAGCATGGGTAACTCCAGTGCAAGGCGCGAGGCTGCAGGATTATAGGAACCATATCCAATTGTTTCAACCAAAACAGTTTGGGACAGCAGGAATTGGCTCCATTTTCCCTGTTGTGATCGCGCCAATCTGAACGCTAGGCCGCATGATTCATGAGCGCTCCTGCTGCAATCGCAAATTCGCTGTTCTTACGCGTGAAGCGTCGTTCATACGGAAGTGGCTGGTTTCTAGTTCTGAGGAAGAAGGCGCGAGGAGAAATTGTCGTCTCGGACGCGGACAAGGTCACGTGCGGCGAACTGCTGGATAACCTGCTCGCGCACTATGAGGCCGGGAACGCGAAGCCGACCACGATTCGAGTCTTCCGCTGCTGCATTGAAGCCAATCTCAAGCCGTATATCGGTAACATGAAGGCGCCCACCCTTTCAACATCAAAGTTGAAGGCGTAGTGAGACAAGCGCAAGGCGGATGGGATGGCGTCACGGAGACGACGTCCAACCAGGAATTGTCGATCTTTCGGATCGCGATGAACCTGGGCCGCAAGTGTACTCCAGCCAAAGCAGCACCGATGCCCTTTCTTCGCTAGACTTATTCGCAAATAGCTCGAAATGCTTCCCCATTTGACTTGAGCTTCCCCCGATATTTCGTCTTCCACGGGTGACGTAATCGAAGTCACCATGAAAGGGAAGACGGAATGAAGATACCGAAGCAGGCATATACCGCCGAGTTCAAAGAACTAGCGGTCACGCGAGTCAAAGATGGGCTGACAGCCGGAGCGGCGGCCAAAGAGTTGGGGCTGGTCGAGCAAACGTGACGGAACTGGATCAAGGCAGCCGCGGCAGGCAGGCTCAACGGTGCTGGAGCCAAGGTGGTCACACCGGAGCAGATGGGAACTGTCACGACTGCGCGCCGATAATGTGCGACTGAAGCGGGAGAACGACATCCTAAAAAACGGCCCCCACTGCGTGCCGTGCCCCTTTGCATAGAAACATCAGGCAGTACAATATTCTAACGCGTGGACAGTGGCCGTTAGCCTCTTGGAGGTACCAACCCCGTCAAAAAACCTGGCCCAGGGGGATCTGCGGACCCATCTGTGGCGGCACCTTCGGGTGACCCCGTTTAGGAAATTGAACTTGAACATTCCCCGTAGCTTGCTACGGGGACCTTCATTCCGAGCCCCCGTCCCGCGTTTGTACTCCTGAGGAGGTGGATCATGGCTGGAAAGAATGCGACGCCCACGCCCACGGGGTTGCCCATCATTCACGCGTGTGCGGCAGGTATCGACATTGGCTCTCAATTTCATGTCGCCGCCGTCGGCCCCGATCTGAGCGATGAACCCGTGCGCACGGTTCAAGCCTTCACGAGCGATTTGCACCGCATGGCCGATTGGCTGATTGATACCGGCATCAAGACCGTCGCGATGGATTCGACGGAGGTGTACTGGGTCGCCGCATACAAGGTGCTGGAATCTCGCGGCCTCGATGTCATTTTAGCGAATGCGCGCGACGGCGGCGAGAACGGAACTCCGCTTCGATAGTTTCAAAGACTCCGGTGCCTAGCGCGTGCGCCAACGCCTTGCGACGCTCTAACTTCACCAATTCCTCAAGGGCCTTCGCGATGGTCGCTCGTTTGGTTCGCGAGCGGGTCAATCGTCTCGCTTCGGCCAGAAGCCGGTGATCGATCGCCACGGAGAGTCGTTTGGTCGTGCCAACCATGAGCACCACAATATCTCGAATATCTCGTTCGCGATGCCCAGCCAACAGACCGGAACCCTGGATGAACAATACGGCTCGGACTAGCACCCCCTTCTACCCTTCTGTATAATCTTTTCCTATGTCTGTCTCGTCCACCTGCCTCCACTCGGTCTTCTCCGAACGTACATCACTTACCAAGCTGCCCAGCCCTATACCGGCGTGCGTTCTCCTTGGTGGCTTGCTCATAGGAACCGTCAATCCGGTCTTGGCCCAAATGCCTAGCCGTGGAACCACCCCTTCTGGACCGGTTGGAGCATCGATGGCTGTCCTTGCAACACTTCAAGATGCCGATGTGCTTCCCCCCGAAGGCACTCCCGAGGCGAATCGTGTCATCAAGGCCGTCATCCAGTTTCAATCGGTATTTCTGAAGAGCGGGGATCCCTCCGTGCAATTATTTCTGACTCACGCGTTGGCTGCACAGGGAGGACGCAGCGAAGACAAAACCCTATCTCGATTCCGTTCGACGGGCTGGACAGCGGATGTGCTTGAGGCACTCAGTCAACAGTGGATCGTCACAGCGATCGATCAGCGAGATCGTTTGGCACCGGGCTTTCGCCAATTCAACGTCAGTCCGGAGGATTTCGATCGATTGATGGAACTCATTGTGAAGGCACGCACTGTTTTTATGCAACGGGGACAGAGCATGCACCAGATGTTTGCGCAACGACGGCGAGAGATGCCGGGCGAGGCACAATAACTACAACAGGGAGGACGCAATGGCAACGAAAGCCTATATCCTAATCAAGGTCAAAGCCGGGCGGACGAAAGATGCGCTGCAGTCCCTCAAGCGCCTCGCCGGCGTCGAACAAGCCCACTCCTGCTTTGGGCGGCCGGACATTATTCTGTTCATTGCTGTCGCGGATGAACGAGCCCTCTCGGATGTAGTGATCACAAAGATTCACCAAGTTGAAGGGGTTGAGGAAACAGATACGCACATCGTCGCTGACTCTTAGCCCTTACTCAGCCTTGACCTCGACCTCAACCGTATCTCAGGTATTGAGGTCTACTCGCGCAACGATGCAACGTTGACGCTGGTCCCGCCAAGTTCTGCCGAACGGTAACAGGCGTCGGCCACCTCAACGGCGCGGCACCCATCGCGCCCGCTAATAGGCGGCGGGCTGTTCGTTTCGATGGCAAGGACGAAGGCACGGAGTGTCGCGAGAATCGTCTGCTGCGGTTGGACCGCCCATTCGAAAGGAGCGCTGTCACCGATAACGCCGGTTACCCGGTGGTGAAACCAATCAGCGGCAATCTGCCCCTGGGTTCCCACCCACTCAGCTCTCGCAACCCTCCCCGCTGCGACGCGTGCAATGTCCATGACGCATCGCAGACCGCTCACGGTTTGGGCCTGCACAATGGCCATCGTCTCCGACGCCACGGTCGGAAGCTGGTCCAACTCGCAGTGGACAGCAACCACCTCCTCGCCGATGAGAAAGGGCACTACATCCAAAAGGTGAACGCCAAACTCCAAGAGCACCCCGCGATGGCCCAATATCGATGACTGAACCTCGGCGCCAGTTTTCGCTTCAATTCGGCTGGTGAAGGTGGCGTACCGGAGCGGGCCGATCTCCGGCAAGTGCTCTTTCAAAAGAAGAATCGTCGAGTCAAAACGCAGGGTTTGTGCGGTCATCAGCAGCACCCCCGCCTCTTCTGCCGCCATAACCATCGTTCGTGCTTCGCGGCCTGTTGACGCCAACGGCTTTTCAATGAGGATCGGCTTTTTCGCCTTCACGGCTTCAAGACAGATCTCAGGACAGAGCGACGGAGGGGTCACTACCACAACAGCCTCTACCGCAGGATCTGCGATCAAGGCGCGATAGTCCCCATAGACAGGGATCTCCCTCGACGAGAGCCAAGGCGGTCCCTCCCCGATCCGTTTCCGGCAGAGAGCGGCAAGGCTCACTTCTGACAGATCATGCAAAAGATGGTGGATATACCGGCTACCATGCCGGCCGGCACCGATGAGACCGATTCTAAGCGGCATAGTCGTCATACATCCGTGACGGTGATGGAACTGTAATCATCATCGAACGCTGGGTCAATTACAACTCAACTCTTACGTCTTACGGCCAGATTGACAGCCTGACAGCCTGGTCCCTATAGTACATGCCTGTCGTATCACCCTATCTCTGGATAGAACGCACCTAGCAAAGCCTTGACGGAGAAAAGATTGCCGCAATGACATCGACCATCGCTCCCTTTACCGTGGATCAAATCGGCACCGGCACCGCTCGTTTTCCAAGTGGCGTCGCCATTCCCACACTGACGGATGCCGCAGCCGATCCCTATATCCAAACACGCGTCTCGAAACATGTGCAGGTAGACTGTATTCAGTTTTGGCCTCAGGAAAAAGGACTCTACCCCGGACTCGTCCTCTTGCATGAAGCGTGGGGACTGACGGCGCAAATCGAGGATCTCGGCGCCAGGCTAGCGTGCGAAGGCTACGGTGTCATCATTCCAAACTTGTACGGACGACTGGGTGGCATGGTGACAGCCAACGCAGAAGTAGCGGATGCGCTCATGGGCAAGCTGAACGAGTCGCTCGTCCTCCAAGACATCAATTCCTGCTGTGAATTCTTGAATACGCGAGACCACATTAAACGAAATATCCACGGCGTGGTCGGTTACGGCATGGGTGGATCGTATGCACTCCGGTTCGCCTGTCAACGCAAACGGCTTCGAGCAGCGGTCATCTATTACGGCCGAGTAATGCAGCCTGAAGCTGCGATCAAAGATCTGTTCTGTCCGGTGCTCTATCACCAGGCGGGTCAGGACCGTTGTGTGCCCGGTCAGGATGTGGACCGGTTGCGTGCGGCTGCGGCCGAACACCACAAACGCGTCGAGATCAAAACTTACCCCAATGCCTCCCATGCGTTTTGTGATGAACAACGCGTGGAGAGCTATCGCGCCGACACGACGGCAGAGGCCTGGGAGTCAACTGCCGCGTTTCTGAAGTCCTGCTTCCAGGGCATCTAACCAGTTCTCCGCATCACACTGTGTCAGCAGTCCCCGCCCTGTCAAGCCATTTGAAAATCTTACCGAAGCCGGCTTGAGGGTGTGTGCGGAAGCACGGTAGAGTAATATAATGCGCAACCACATCCTCTTAATTCGACCAACCCTATCTCGAATCGGTCTCGCCCTTGCCGTGGTGGCCGTCTCTCTGTTCGGAGCCTGGCTCAATGCCAAGGCGGTCGAATCTCTTCCGAGCTCCATACCCGATTTCCCATCAATCATTCGCGCCCATTCCGATCAACTGACCAAGATTGAATCCGACAAGGGAGCCAGCAATCTGTTTGTATCGGCAATCGGCCCCGCACTCCAGCTGGACGATGTGGCCAGGACCTTGGGGGCCAACCCCTTGCCGGCCAAATTTGCGAACGAACTCCTGGTACCGGACCTGACGGCAGCAGTTCATCGATTGATGGGCAGTCTGGCCGCCTGGCACCTCGCCTCGACCGTCAGCCAAGCTGTGAGAGATCAGCAACTCGCGATGGTGACCGAGCGACTGTTCGAATCCCCACAAGCTAAAGCATGGCTCGATCAACAGAGAAACGCTTCTTGGCACGACTCACTGAGTCAACTCTCCGATGTAGTGGCCTCCCCAGAATGGGCCAAGGGGAATCAGGGAGAGTCTGCATCGACCCTGTTGGTCACAGTCATTGAGCGAGCCGGCCACCTAGAAGTGGACGCCATGCAGGCCAGCTACCATGAATGGGATCGGATACGGAACTGGAAGGATCGGGTGCGTGGGCTCCGCGGACAGGCCCGGCTATGCGGGACCTGGCAATGGATCATTCATAACCATCAACAGCAACATCAAGAGCAGAAACTATTGCTACTCTTTCCACCAAAAGGATATACGCAGGCCGCTCTCCCGGGGCTCGTGGAAACGATCGTCCTGGGCGAAAATGTCTATTTACGGTGGGAAATCAATGGCCGAGTCCAAGAAGATAGTCTGCAATTCAGCAAAGAAGGACAACGCCTCGAAGGGACCTTCGTGAATTCTCAAGGAGGTTGGGGGTCGATCAGCGGAAAGAGAACAGCCGGCTGTGCGCCTTAACCCCCAGCGACGCAAGCAGAGTTGATCTCGTCCCGCTTTTCACGCCAGTTTCGCGCAGCGATTCTGCTAGGGAGTGGGGCTCGTGGAACGAGGGAGCACAGCCCGCCAGACTCCCCAGCCTAAGAGCAGCCAGCCTGTCATGAACGCCAACCCACCGATCGGAGTCACGGCCCCCACCCACCGGATACCCGCAAGGGACACCACATACAGACTGCCTGAAAAAAGAAGAATGCCAATGAGGAAGAGCCATCCGGACTTTTCAAGGCCTTGTTCAGGATAACGATCGATTGCCCACGAAACGATACATAGTCCAAAAGCGTGATACATGACATACCTTGTTGCAGTCTCGAACACTTGGAGCATAGGCGCATCCAGAATTTCCTTGAGCGCATGGGCACCAAAGGCGCCGGCGGCGACGCCGAGTCCCGCAATAATGCTCCCAAGCATCAGGAACCGCTGAGCAGGTGACCGACCTGTCATATAAGTATCCTCCTCGTTCGTGGTCTTCCATATTTCTCTGCTGATCCCATTGACATCGCTTGACTATCACGTTCAACCAAGCAAGATAAATCAACCGGCCACATCAAGTTTGGATTTTAGGGAAAACTAATCCGCATTATTTATAACAGCTGGTCGCGAAATTACTGTCCGCATCGTGAACCAACTGATTGTAGGCTCACCGTCGTCGCGGATCGGCCTGTCAGCCTGCGGATATGCACAGGGGGGCAATTGTAGCAGAAGCATTAATGAATAATGTGGGCAAAGTCGCGATAGACCTCTCGACTTCTCCCTGCTGGCCTCCCCTTCGAATACTCCGTGGCATGCTGCGGGAATCTCTGTTGTTTCAAGTACGGTTATGGGCCAGTTCATCGAGAGCTCACGATAGGATCTGAAGGGAATACTAATCCCCTAGACTCTGAGGAATCCCAGAAAATATAGACAGTTAGCCACTTACTATCTTTTAGTTAAGCCCCCACCTCTTGAGGTATAGCCAAGCAACCCTCTCCCGCTCTACCATGCGCACAATGATGCCACAGGGAAAACAAGAGACTTGGTGGGATAGTCCGAAATTTACTATTGACTGTGTCCTTGCGAATGCAACCAGTCAGCTTGAAGCGGACGGGTGCGTCCTTGAACGCTTAGAAGGTGGTTGTAAGCTCTCCACCCCTGATCACCTGAGAACAGGGGACTTTGTGAAAGTCCAATTATGGTTGGAAGGCGAGGAAGCTTTTATAGACATCCGCTTGGCGGAGGTTAGAAAAGTTCACGATCACTGGATCGCGGTGGAGATGATCCAGGTGAGCCAAAATGACCGGATGAGATTGAAACGATTTATCGAGCCCCCTGCAACCAAGCATATCGAAGAACCTGCTCTATTCAACCATCTCCTCATTCGGGCCTAGGAGCCTGTCCGAGTCACGGCGTCAACCCTCTTAGGGTGAAATCAACGACACTGTGGCTCATTCAATTGAATCGCTCGCCGCCCCGGTAACGCATTCGAAGGCACCGTATGCTCACCGTGCTCGGAGACGTTGGTGCAACGGGATGGCTCTGGGAGGAGAGATGGTCAAAAATAATGAGGGGACGTGCAGCAAACCCAACCTCTTATTTCTGGTGCCGGAGGCCGGGATTGAACCGGCATGGGCCTATTAAGCCCGAGGGATTTTAAGTCCCTTGCGTCTGCCAATTTCGCCACTCCGGCAAGGGGACAGATTCTAGCACAGTATCAAGCACTTGCGGCCAATTTTCCTTCTCCTTCACTCCCCTGCCCTGACACCTTCGCATGGGCTAGTGTTAGATAGGTGTTAGCTTTACAGGCTGCCGCCTTCAAATCGGCCTCCCGGAAGCTGTTGTAGCGGGTGAAGCAGACCGTTGTCTTGTGACCGCTGATCTGCATAATTGTCAGCAGGTCAATCCCGGCCCGGCGCATGTTTGTGATCGCCGAATGCCTGAAATCATGGAAGCGAAAGCTTGTGATTCCCGCCCCCTTGCAAGCTGCCGCGAAGGCCCCTTTCAGTGAACGAACCGGCTGGCCGCCGTGTAAGAAGACATGCGGCTCATGTAACGCCCGCGCCTTGTGAAGCTCCTTGAACCTCTCCCGCAAGCCTGGGAACACGTCAAGCGGGATCAATCTCCCCTCCCCGCTTTTGGTATCAGCGCCCTTCAGCCGAATAAAGCCACCCTTCAGGTCAACTTTATCCCACGTCAAGTTGACAATTTCACCCCACCGCATCCCGGTCGCATACGCAACCAGATTGATCGGAACCAAGTAGGCAGCAGAATGTGCCTGTAGCTCCTCGAACTGTGCAGGCTCAAGAATCTCATCCCGAACATTGTCTTCCGCTTCCTTCCAGACCGCCCTAGTGCGGGTCTCTGGGGCGGGGGCCGATACCCAGCGCACTATGGGGGCGTTGTGTAATGTAGCGTTGACGCCAACCTTCCACGATTACCCGCGTCTCGTGCAGCGTATAGAAGAGTTCGCCATTGAGCAATTCATCCCGCAATTTTCCGTTGAAGGATTCGACATAGCCATTCTCCCACGGACTCCCTGGCTCGATAAACAGCGGCGCGACGGTGAGCCGCTCGTACCACTGTCGAAGCATCCGGGCAATAAACTCTGGGCCGTTATCGGACCGGATATGCGTCGGGCAGTCCCAAAGCAAAAACAGCTCAGCCAAGACCTCCTGGACATCCTGTGACCTGAGGCGCCGTCGGACCGCAATCGCGAGACATTCCCGTGTGTACTCATCGACGATCGTCAGCAGTTTCAGCGGCCGCCCATCCTGGGTGCGGTCCATCACGAAGTCATACGACCAGACATGGTTCGGATACTCAGCCCGCCGGCGGATACAGGAGCCATCGGCCAACCAGAGCCGGTCCCGTTTGGGTTGTTTCTGCGGCACCTTCAGCCCCTCCTGCCGCCAGATCCGCTCCACATGTTTGTGATTCACCCGCCATCCCTCTTGGTGTAACAGGGCGGTGATCCGCCAGTACCCGTAGCGGCCATACTCATGGGCCAGCACAATGATCCGTCTCTGCAGCCGGTCCTCGCCCTCAGTGTGGATAGGCGCATATTGCTGAGTGGCCCGGCATTGCCCCACCACTCGACACGCCCGGCGTTCGGAGACCGAGAGCGTCGCCTGTGCATGGCACACCGCTTCTCGGCGTCGGGCCGGGCTTAGAAGTTTCCCGCTGCCACCTCCTTCAAGATACTATTGTCGAGCGAGAGATCGGCCACCAAGCGTTTCAGGCGCGCATTCTCCTGTTCCAGGCCCTTCAGCCGTTTGGCTTGATCGACCCGCAGCCCGCCATATTCTTTCTTCCACCGGTAGTAGGTCTGTTCCGTGATCCCCAGCTTCCGACAAGCCTCGACCACCCCAAGCCCTTTGCCCAACTCGATCTCAATGGTCCGTAACTGCCCGATGATCTCTTCCGCCGTATACCGCTTGCGTGCCATGCTCCCTCCTTTCGCCGGTCGAAATCTTAACTCTCGATCCGGCTTGGTTTATAGGTGGCTGGTCCCTTTGAATTGACCAAGGAAATCCAGCCGACGCGGACGATCGATCAATTCCGTATCTGCAATCATGTCCGCCGCGCGGGCAACCAGGTAGGCGAGACTGACGTGATCGCGCACCTCAGCCGGAACCACGGCCAACGTCGTGTAGAAAAGGCGGGATACTTGCCCGAGGAGATCGCGGAGCAGGTCCTGCTTGGAGGTCTCTATACTCGTAGCCACACCTATCGCACTTCCAAGGTCCCTTCCATCCCTTTGTCGCGATGGCTGGGCAACGGCCAGAGCCGTTTGTCGCAGTAGATGGGAAATATGCCAGGCTGAGTCGGCGTAAATATAATCGTGACCGTCTTGCCGGCACTGACATCCTGTTCGACGGAGAGTCTTCCTGCTGGGTCCTTGATAATAAAATTGTGCGGGATCATCGTCGTCACACTGGTGAGCTGTCAGTTCAACCGGCTTTCCAGCTTCGACAATCAAATGGTTTGGGGAATACGAGTAGCTATCGAGTGTGACCGTGGCTCGCTGCACCCCGTCCGCTACCACTGGGACCATCAGAGGAGGGCCGGACTGAGAGGGTTCTCCTGCATCAACGATTGTCACGCCGACTGAGGTCAACAACCCTACGGTCGCCAATATGTGGAGCAATCGCATAGTCACCTCCTATTATAAGTGAGCCACTTCCAGAGGAAGGGCAGGAATGGGTCAGCTTTGTCCAGGAGTATCAGTCACTCTGGGCACCTCGACCTTGGCACGCTTGTGTTAACGGCTGGTCTCCGGCAAGGGTGTGCGGTCCCAACACTTGCTATGGACTGAACATGATTGTCCTGTGAGCTACAAGCAGAACGGTTTGGAATCTCAATTTGGGTCATAGGGATGTTACGTGTATCGTGTGATGATGGACCGCATGACGTGGCAAGCACCGACAAGTTCGCGCGTTCATCAGATGGGCGTAGACACTCTAGCGCCTGAAGCGCAGCTGACACGTATCGGTCCTGAGTCACCTGAATACGATCCCAGATACCCTCCTCTTTCAGTAAGGCCGCGAGTTGGACCGACCTACCGGCTTCTGTCTGCGGAATCCGACGATATTGCCGAAGAGCAGTTCGGCGAGCCGTAACGTTCAAGGTAAATCACGGGCAACAGCAGCCGTTCTTTGACTAGATAGATTCCAACAGGCTTTCCCAGCAGTCCCGTATCTTCGATTATGTCCCGCACATCATCCTGGATCTGAAACGCGATCCCCAGATTGAGACCATACGTCCGCAAGGCTTCGATGTCCCCCGAAGTTCCCCCTCCCACGATGGCTGGCAACGTGACGGCAGCGGCGAACTGAGATGCAGTTTTCCCCTGCACGATCGTGATGTACTCATCCTCCGGATTGCCTTCACCGGTTGGCATGAGTTCATGGAGCTCACCCAGGCAGCACAACTGGGCATAGTATTGAGGGTGTGTGAGGCCTCAATCACGCTCTCCGGACCATAGACATGAGGCGACTCCCGCAGGACAGTGAAAGCGCGAAGGATCAAGTAGTCGCCGAGTAGGAGAGCCGGACCAATTCCCAACTGCACATGGAGTGCAGGACGGCCGCGTCTCTCGGCTGCCTCGTCCACCATATCATCATGAATGAGCGACGCTCCGTGCAGGAGTTCGAAGGCTGACGCCACAGGGATCATCTTGCGTGGTTCGATGCCAAGGGCGGAGGCGGCAACAAAGGCTAGTAGGGCCCGGAACATCTTCCCGCCTTGAAAATATTCAGCAAGCACAGCGGTGCCAGGAGTCTGCGTTACGTCTGTGAGAATACGGTCACGACAGCCTTCGAGATGAGGAGCGTAATGGTTCATGATGGCTTCGATGGTCTGGGGCAGAACCGTGAACGTGTTCATGGAAGTCTTCCCTATTCAAAGAGTGTTGTTTTTGACCCTACTTCTTCAGACTCATAACATCTTGATTGCTCAGAAAACATTCCCAACTCGTTGAGTCAGGTTTTTGACAAGAGGACATTGATCGTAAGGACTCATTTTGAGCCGTCGGAAGGTTTTTGTATATCAATGGATTGGGTGCCATTTCTGACATATAGCCTACGTTTATCGGCATGACCGAACTGGCGTGGTGGCCTGACAGCGGGGGCAGGTCACCGATGGCAATGAACTCAGCTCTTTCTACACCTATCGGGAAATCATATTCTGAGGGAATCCCCAGGAGCCCGCTAAACCCCATCAACGAATATAATCCGTCCACGCCCTTTCAGCCGCTGTATCGCCCTCATCTCACACAGCGAGAGCCCGGGACAACCCTTAAAAAGTAGAATCTCCCGCTTGTTCAGGCTCAGTGATCGGCACGGGGGTACGCGCATGAGTCAGCTCGGACGTAATTGCTCCCTTCAACCGCTCTTGCTCTTGCGGTGACAGCACCTGTTTCCATCCCTTCCCTTCAATGCATCGATTCATGTCTTCAAACACGTGCCTTACAAAATCCGGATGCGCCGTGGGGTTCTGGCGATAGGCCGTGGCAGCCGGGCTGTTGTTTATGTCCACCGCACAGGCCTTTCGATCCTCCAGTAAACTGTTCCGGCTGCCGGCGTTTTCAAACATCGGCTCGCCGCAGGCGTATAGCAGCACCAGGGCAGCGGCCATCGCGGTTGCCTGACTTTTCCGAATACCCTGTACCCTGCAGGTTTTCCAATTACTTTCCGGCGAAAAGTTCATGCCACACCCAAGGAGGAAAAGGGGTCGTGACGGGCGAGCCCCATGAAAGTGAGGCTCGCTCATCCGTGCATTAATGGAGCGGCTGCGGCTCGCCGTAGAGAAAGTCGTCCATCATGACGACATCTCGCTTCTCATCATCATCCGACCCTGGGGCGACGTTGCCACTGGTGATCCGCACCCGGGCGATGCGCGCGTCGTTAAAGACGATGCCAAAGAAGGAAAGGCTGGCATTGCCCGGCGAGGCTGGGACGAAGCTGCTAAAGAGCAGATCGCCGTCAGTGCCAAAGTACTCGACCAGCGTGCTGGCCTTCCGGTTTCCATGCTTCTTGGCGGGCCCGCTCCCATCCGGATGGTCCACGTCTGTGAAGACCGCGCCGAACCCGGTGGTCGTCGCCGGTGCGCTGCCGGTGCCAGGCACGAAGAAGTGCACCTCAGTGACGTGGCTTTCTATCGGGCTAAAGAGCCGCACGGGGCTGAACGGCTGGAAGATGGTTTCGTAGGTCGGGTTGCCAAAGGTCGTAGCCAGGCCGGAGAGTGGGGCTTGTACGAAACCTGTCCCCGGTGTGGTGATGAATGCGCCGCGGGTTAGCAGGAAGCCGGTGAACGGCGTTCCCGCAATGGCGGTGGCTGTAGAGCCTCCGCCGTCCCAGTTGATCTCGCGGCGACCGCTTGCGAGCGGCCCTACCGAATTGCCGTTGTTGGTCGCCCCCAGCGCAGCCCGGTACTGATCGACCGAGCCCTGAATCGAGGTGACGGTTGGTCCGGCCGCCTGGAACACAGTCGGCGGAACGAAGCCCGTGTGAACGGTGCCGCTCTGTGCCAGAGCAGGAACAGTGGATAATGTCACCAGGGCCACTGCAAGTATGCCCATATGTCTCATCATGGCAACCTCCTTATAGTTAGAGAAACATTGGCCTCTTCACATAGAGGCCTGTAGGAAAGCAGCGTTTCAGTTCAGCTCCACCCGGCGTTACAGACAAGGGCTTCTACAAGAGAATAGTGATAACATTGCGGTGTTCTACCTCCTTTCTAGGTGATCTTGTGATTCTCATGCTGTCGAGCATGCCGTTCAGGTTCCCTTCATGGCATGTGTGCCGTGGGTGATTGCGCCACCAGCGCGCAACGCCGCAGCGACGAGTACGGATTCGGCGATCTCCGGTTCCGAAGCGCCTATCTCTCGCGCCTTGTTCGAGTGGAGCTCGATGCAATAGGGGCACTGTGTCGTAAACGCAACGGCGAGGGCCATCAACTCCTTGTACTTTCTCGGAATCGCTCCCTCAGCTAAAGCGGCCTTGTCGAAGTCCACAAACGCTTTCATCGCCTCGGGCGCATGGGTCTCTAGATTCTTCATCTTGCTAAGATTCTTCATATCGTACATATCTGCCTCCTGGTGATGGTGGTTGCTGAATGAGATGTGCCTTGCCAATCTTGCTATGGACATTTCACGTTCGAATGCCGATCACTTCCTCGTATTCGGAGAAGACCCACACACCGAAATTTTATAAAGGGGGACACTTTCCTCTCTTCTCTATCCGCGAGTGAACCGGTGCCGGTCCTTCTCATCAGCAGCCTCAAGCGAGCCCCACTCCGTGTTTGTCTCTCGGAATCGACGCAATCGACGCAGGTGACGATGTCACTCACTCGTCATGAGAACTGGCCCGGAAACTGCTTCACCAATGCTGTCGTTAGAGTATCCGCAATGAGATAGACGTGTTGTCGCATCATCGTCCAGGTTTCCTCTAAGTGCGCATATTCCTTTTTCTAGTACAGGTTGACTTGAAGGACATGGTGGGCTCCATGCGCCGCGATCAGGCCTCTAACGTGATCTTTTAGCAGGTGGGGATGGACTCCGCTGAGGAATTCGGCAAAGTCGTCGGCATTACTCGCGAAGCGGGCAAGCGCGGCATCCTGCCGACTCTTACTATTCGCGACTGTAGCCTCGGAGTACTCTTTGATCGCGTCATAGTGACCGGTCAGCAGGGCAAAGAACTTCTCAGAGATCGCTTCACCATAGAACGATGTAACTGTGCTCGCGATCTGTTTTGCGTTGGCCATGATTTGCTTCTCCGCGTCATCCCGCTCTTCCGGATTGTTCGTCACGTTGTACAGAACGGCGTGCTGCACCCAATAGATGTGCCCAAGCCAGAGGTCGCGAAAGGTCTGTCTTATCTCCGCCGCACGGACTGGATTCGCATTCCCAACTGCTCGTGCTTCGTAGTCACAGCCAACCAGGCCGGCGAACGCGAGTACCAACACGGCCATAGACTCAAGTATCTTATTCATGATGCCCTCAATCGATATACGGTCACGCCTGGGTTCGATGTTCTAGTGAAACGTCCGTATCATAGGTGCTCAAAGGGGAGCGCCTCTGCATCGGCTTCCACCCCGGTCACCTCCAGACCATCCTTCGCGGCAAGCAAAGCGAGCTGGTCGGAGCCACAGCCCACGTTCAGTAATCGGCATCCAGGAGCGACATTGAGGCGCTCGTAGAAATCTCGCGCACTGCCTTCCAAGAAACGCGAGAATCGATCGGAGTCACCGTCCAACCAGCGATTTTTGAAGCGAGTCTTCACACTCTCCACTTCAGGCGCTATCACACTGGCAAGCATTGTTTCCCCCATTGTGTTTTTAAATCGAAGAACTGTTCAGCACTGCCGTTGCACCAACTGGTCGCACTATAGGATAATTATGTGCGACCGCCTTGTCTGGGAGACTGGTTCCTTTGACCGGGATCTGCTACGGTTCACTCTCCTTGGTTAGGGGTCCGGTATACTTAGCCGAAACGCCGGAGCTGCAGTGTGGTGCCCGCATGGAGATCCTATCCGAAGTCCTCAAGGCCGTTAAGCTCGACGGAGCCATGTTTTACAATGCTGAGTTTTCAGCGCCCTGGTGCGCCCGCTCGATCGACGCGCGCACCGTGACTTCGTATCTTTCACCGAACTCCCAGCACGTGATCATCTTTCACCTGCTAACCGAGGGCCGCGGCTATGCTCATGTCGAGGGTGACGACCGGCCGGTCCCTCTGAACGCAGGAGATATCCTCATTGTTCCGCACGGCGATGCACACATCTTGGGAAACGGTTCGTCCGTCACGCCGGTGGGTCGCGAACAAGTGTTGGAACAAGTTTTATCTCAAGGTCTTAAAGTTTCACGAATGGGAGGAGGGGGAGAACTCACCAAGTTCATCTGTGGCTACATGTCTTGCGATCCGCAGCTGAGCCGGGTTTTCCTTGGCGGGCTGCCACCTATTATGAAAGTCAACATCCGCGACGACCCGTCAGGCCAATGGTTGGAAAACTGTATCCGCTATTCGGTGGATAATGTTCATGTTTCCAGGCCCGGTGGTGAGACCGTGCTCGCCAAGTTGTCCGAAGTCTTGTTCGTCGAAACTCTACGACGTTACATTGCGCAGCTCCCGCAGAAACAAACCGGGTGGCTCGCCGGCGTCCGCGACCCGGAAGTCGGGAAGGCCTTGGCCCTACTACATCGCAAGCCGTCCAATCCTTGGACGATTGCCGCACTCGCAAACCAGGTCGGAATTTCGCGGTCCGTACTGGTCGAGCGTTTCCGGCGTTACCTCTCGGAAACCCCCATTGCCTACCTCACACGCTGGCGGCTGCAGCTCGGCGCGCAAATGCTCACATCTACGAGCGTTGGCGTTGCGCATATCGCCGCGGAGGTGGGCTATGAGTCGGAGCAGTCTTTTAACCGCGCCTTCAAGCGCGAGTTCAGCCTTCCGCCGGCCCGATTCCGCAGCCAATCGAGATTAGCCTGCAGCAGCGCCGTCCGCCCTGTATTGACGACCAGCCACCGCAGCGCGAAACGAAAGCTAGACGGCGCGCACTGATACAGAACGCGGGTTGCCTGCACGTTGTGGCTGAGATCGTGACCACGATCAAGGGCAAGCCCCCTCATCAGATGATTCACAAAGCGCTTTGGTAGTGCCTGACAAAGAAAAATGTCCCTGGAACCATTTCGCGGCCCGCGACGGGCCTATTCCTTCGAGGATCTAAAATAATCAACATGGACATGTGCGCAACGATAATGCGCATGCGCCGCCAGAGCCAGATACACAGATAGAGTTCCCTCCCCACCGCGCAATACCCGCCAGTTCTCTTCACCTTACGAAGTAAGAAATAAGTGGTCATGAGCCGAGTGAGCCTCCAAAGGCGCGGAAGGAGCGCTGTCTACAAGGAGCGTCGACTCTCGTGCGCGAAGTGGGCGTTAGATCAGGAGGTGAACGGAGGGCGCAGTCATGGTCATAAACCAAAAGGTGACGGGACAGCATGCTCGGTGCCGGCGGTAGGCGCAAACGTGGAGATCACTCAGAGACGGCTTCGAGGAAAACAGGACACACCATCAAGTAAAAGTTACCTCATGCTCCGCTTCGCATTGGTTGATTACGAGATCCCGCCTCCACAGGTTGACGCCTTGAACGGGACATTCTCTGAGATTCGCCAACATTGGCCGCACGCACAGCCAGCGAAAGCGGCATGTGGGCCACAGCACCTTAGCCATCTGAAGAATCTCAAATGGTGGCGGCTGCCCTCGTTTGTCGAGTTGAGCAGCCTGGTGGACCCAAATGCAGTGTCGTCTCCGACATTGTCCGTGGGGCATCCCTTTGGCATCATCGAAGCAGCGTTCTATTGGTCGGCGACATCTCTTACCGGGACGTCAGGGGCAACCGACGCGTGGGGTGTGTTCTTCAACAACGGCATTGTGGGCCTTAATGGTAAGCCAGGCACGAACTACGCTTGGTGTATGCGCGGTGACATGAATGCGGAGGTGTATTGAGGGCTATCAAAATAGACTCCTTGCCGTCCCTTTTGTTCCCGTGGTGCAAAGGGATAAGGCGTCTCAGACAAGCCCACGCGGGATGGTGTGCCCAACAGAAGAGCTGACCATGAGGCAAATACTTCTTGCGTTCATTGTCGTCTTACTCGTTGCATCCGCCTCCATAGCTTGCCCAGTTGGAAGCTTCGAATGGTTAGATAGGTGGGGAAACCGAATCTGCAAGACCTTCGATACTGGCCAAACAAAGTCGATTGAAGGCAATACACAAAGCTGCCCGACTGGTACCCATCCGTGGGTTGATAAATGGGGCAATCCGATTTGCAAGAGCTTCCAAGGCGGTCAGCAGTATTATGATACTTCCAAGGGTTGCCCCATTGGCACATACCAGTGGATCGACAATTGGGGGAACCAGATCTGCAAGAAACTTTGAATAAGGGCCACCTTCCCCTACTCTCTTTTTGTCCCCGTGGTGCAAAGCCAACATGGGACCCCAACCACACGCCAGCGGGAGGGTGTGCCGATCATGGCAGGTGTTAATACAGTGTTAGCGGAGTGGGCAAATCAGGCTGAATGGAGGCAGAGAGCAACAAAGAGAAACAAAGAGGCGAGAGGCTGAACACCGCATAAACAAAGGGGATTGCCCATGTCATCAACGACTTGAGCAATCCCCCTCGATATGATTTTAAGTCCCTTGCGTCTGCCAATTTCGCCACTCCGGCAGCAGGGGCCGCACAGTGGCGGGACTTTAGCATCGGGGTCTAGGTCGGTCAAGGTCGCAGCTGTAGGCACGCACAGCCTGCTACCAGGCTGTGCGTGCCACATGTCCGATCGCTGAGCGAGCCGATCCAGCTACGCCGCTTCGATCTGCGGTCTCTGATCGTCCTTGTGGATGAGAGACTTACTGCGATCCATCGCTTCTTTCACGCCGGATTGGACAGTCCGACTCCATCGAGTCGTTTGCAATTTGGCCTTTTTCGCATAGCGACCGACATCACGCCGAGTTTCTGCCCCCGTTTTCGGCGCGAAGAGTAATCCAATCCCCGCTCCGATCACCGCCCCACCTGCCACCAACGCTGCGACCTTCGCTGCCTGGCGTCCCTGGTCTGACATGGTGAAACCTCCTTGAAACAGTTAAATGAAGAATGTGATTGTCGGCACCCTGCATGTCCCTGTTCTATTCTCTTGAGCAGTAAGCGTGCCAGAAGAAAACCGGGAAAATATCCCATGATTTGTGGCAACACTGTTCCCATGATTAAAACCGATGAATTTTCAGTTGTGTTTTCCTCACAGGTCACAACACAGGCGTGACAGAAAACCAACACCTGAAAGCGGTAGACCCCTTAAACTGGCCCTGAGAAAGGATTGGAACCGATGTTCCGTGGGCCACTCGCGTGCTTGCAATGGTGCAGACCCTCACCTATTATCGTCCAATACGCCACATGAGGCATTCATGAGTTGGTTGCACGCGATCCCCTACCCCAATATCAGCCCGGTCTTCTTTGAGCTGGGACCCCTGCAGTTTCGCTGGTACGGCCTGATGTATCTGATCGGACTGGCCTGCGCCTATTTCCTGATCATGCGTCGAGTGGAGTCGAGGGGCCTCTCCATGACCAAAGACCAGGTCTACAATATGGTCGTATGGGCTGCGTTCGGAGTGTTTATCGGAGGCCGGCTCGGCTATACGCTCTTCTATAATTTTTCTTACTATATGCAGCACCCGGCTAGTATCATGGCGGTCTGGGAAGGGGGCATGTCCTTCCACGGCGGCCTGCTCGGCGTCATCGTCGCCTTATTTTGGTTCAGCAAACGGCAGGGTATTCCCACCTACCAGGTCGCAGACTTGGCAGCAGCCGTCACGCCGATCGGACTAGGATTCGGACGAGTCGGCAACTTCATCAATGGGGAG
Source organism: uncultured Nitrospiraceae bacterium (assembly GCA_963821465.1). GTDB lineage: Bacteria > Nitrospirota > Nitrospiria > Nitrospirales > Nitrospiraceae > Palsa-1315. Next base: position 49,154 of record CAWGDV010000002.1, read on the forward strand.
TTGTATGGCCGAGCCACCGACGTCGACTGGTGTATGGTGTTTCCGAGTGGAGGGCCTGCCTGCCGCCATCCCTCACAGCTTTATGAGGCAGGGCTCGAGGGTGTTTTCTTGTTCACCCTGTTATGGGTCATCGCGAAAACCACCCCGCCACCAGGCACCCTCTTCTGGAGCTTTATCACCGGCTATGGAGTCTGTCGGATAATCGTGGAGTTCTTTCGCGAACCGGATGCCCACCTTGGGTTTATCCTCGGATCTTTTTCCATGGGCCAACTCCTCTCCTTCCCTATGATCGTGGTGGGAATCTTCATGCTCGCCATCGGCTATCAGCGGCGGGCCTTGATTCAGGCTAAATCTCAGTAAGGCATCTCCTCATCATTCAGTCCGACATGGTGCCCGAGTTCATGGACCACTGTGTCTCGAACCTCGTGGATGACTTCGGCCTTCGTCCGGCAGAGACGCAAGATGGGGCCTCGATAGATGGAAATACGAGCGGGGAGCGCGCCGGCAGGCTGGAAGAACGATGTCTCATTGATCGGAACGCCTTGATACAGACCCAGCAGATCATCTTCTGATTCCAATGTAAGGTCCTGTAGGACTTCGGACGAAGGCTCCTCTTCGACTACGATAGACACCTCATCCGCCAGCGCTGCAAACCGGGGCGGTAGTTCGGCAAGCGCCTCTTGTATCCACCTGTCGAACTCTTCCGGCGAGACAGTCATTGGACGTTTAGATCGTGGCATCACACGGATCTCCTACAATGTCTATCTGTCTGTATCGCTGAATCTGTCTGTAACTTCTTCCAGCCCTTCATTGATTTAGTCGAAGGTGTGGTAACAACTTCAAGAAGTCCACGGCGACACCTAGACGCAAAAAGATAAACTGGAACGAGAGCGACGATACTCCTAAAGCACTCGCGACAGCTCGCGAATACATTTCCGCTTGGGGTCGATAGCGGTCCGCTCCGGCCTGTGCATCCTCTGCTGCCACATCGTCCGTCTTATAGTCGGCAATCCAGATTCGATCGTCAAGCCGGTAAATCAGATCAATGACCCCTTCCGCCATCTGCCCCTCACCCAATGGCATGACGAACGGGACTTCTCGCCCGAGCACCGTCGAACGTTGCAGCCTTGTGTACGGCTCAGAGGAAAGGAACCTTTCAAAGAGCTGGTGAGATCCTCCACGACATCGGCCATCAATTGAGGATGGGCCTGTACCACATGGCGGCGACAGGCCTGCTCGATGACGGTGCAGATTTCCTCACGAGGCCTGGCGAAGTCCCATTGTTCAAGCACCGCATGGGCACAGACGCCCACCAGCCGTCCCAGATTGACGTCATGCCCTGTGACAGTGCGCGGAGAAATAGCCTCGGGCCTGCCTCCTGCAAGGCTCGAAGGGGTCAGCCATCGCAGCGTCGTTCGACACCGCTCCCACTCAACGTGTCTTGCCTGGCGGCGAATGAGAATGGGGCCGAGGGCCGGTCGAGGGACTATCGCGGACAGGGGATCTGATCTACGTCGTCTCGCCATCATCGTGGCCGGCGTAATGACACGAGTGAGCCGGCTCGTTCCGATGGAGATCCAGTCAGCCATTGAGGGCCCCGTCTCATCTGCAATGGCTGTTCTGAGTAGAGAGAGGACTGTGTCATGTCCTGGTTTGCTGATCTGCCCTCCAGATAGACACCAACAGATCGCGCGCCCTTGTCATCCCGACATATAGAAGTCGCCGCTGTTCCGCCTCTTCCCGCACCGCCATCTTCACGTTCACGAACACGGCTCCGAGGTTCGAACGACCTCCCATCTGCAGACTATAACAGCGGCTCGACCAATCATGATGGATGGATGGTCCCTTGCGAGGATTCTTGGAGCCCTGGTGTAGACCGGGAAGAATGACCACAGGAAATTCTAACCCCTTGGCCTTATGGATGGTCAGCACACGGATGGCATCCAGCGATTCTTCAGCCAGGGCGCTTTCCGCCTCATCCGGCTGTTCCGATATCCTGGTCATCATCAGGTCGACGAACCCGGTCAAGGTGAGATGTGGGCGATCGGCCAATGCTTCGGCCATCTCTCTGATCTTCCGCAAATTGGCCACAGCTTGCTCGCCGTGGAGCGACGCCGCAGCCAACTCTAGAACAGGCAATCGATCGAAGATCAGATCGATGGCGTCAGGCACAGGTCGCAATGGAGCGAGCTGATGTAGTTCGGCCAAACCTCATAGAGCCGCCTCATCATTTTTGCCTGTGGATGGTTCCAGGAAGACAGCCGTTCCCCTTTCTGGTAATCCAACCCCTCTATCTCTTGGAGGGCCAGGAGATCACGGTCCGTCATGCCGCCGATGGGCGAGCGCAAGATTCCGACCAACGCTATCGCATCGTGCTGGTTGTCGATGACCCGGAGGAGGTTGACCAGATCGATGATTTCCTGCCGCCGATAAAAATGTTTTTCTCCGTCCGTAATATAAGCGATGTCGTAGCGGCGAAGAGCATCGAGATAGACCTGTGCCTGGGTCAACTTTCTGAAGATCAGAGCAATATGGCCCGGTTGGAGCGGACCCTCGCATCGATCGCGATCCATGACCGTCGTGCCCGGAAGAAGCTCCTCCTTCAGCCAGCGCGCCAAGGCTTCCGCCTCTGCCCTGGTCGCAGACTGCACATCAAACTCCTCATCATCCTCTCCCGGCGTGACGAGGCGAAGCTGCGCCCCTGAGACAGAAACCTCTGGCTTTCGCTGAGGCCTAGCTGCCAGCCGCTCGTTGGCCGGCTGAATGTGTTCTACCGGTTGAAAGAGCCGGTCGAAGACATTGTTGACCACATCGAGCACAGTCCCGTCGCTGCGAAAGTTCGTCACCAGCGAATAGACCGCTCCCCCACCAGTTCGAATTTTTTCTACCACTCGCTCGAAGGCTTCGATATCGGCTCGGCGAAAGGCATAGATCGATTGCTTCGGATCTCCCACGATAAACAATTTTCCCGGCTCCAAGTCCATGTCTTGCCACGAAGTCTGGTGGCATCCAGCCCGTTCACCAAGATAGAGAATAATCTCGTACTGCACCGGATCGGTATCCTGAAACTCATCAACCAAGATTGCCCGATAGGTCTGTTTAATTCGGGTTCGGACGTGCGGATGGTCCCGCAAGAGGGTTTTGGCCCGTGCCAGCAAGCCATCGAAGGCAATCCACCCGGAGGTGAGAAACCCATGCTGTAACTGATTGATGAAGGGTCGTACGAGTGTCACCACCTCTTGAAAGTAGGACTGGTCGACCATGAGAAGCTGTTGGGCGAGCCCGATGATGGAGGCCGCTTCTTGAAACGCACCCTCATCCCATCCGACAGGGGCCTTTCCCAGATCTTTTTCCAGGGTGGCGCGCTTATCCTGAGGCAAGTGAGCGAGACCAGGCGATCCTTCCTCCAAGAGGAGTGCCAGCAATTGCAGTGCAGCGGCGAGCATCTGTTCCGCCTTACGTCGTTTCGGTCGATCCTGTGCGCTAAGAAGAGTGGCAGCACGGCCATGCGTGGTAATAGCCCAGTCCAGCAAGGCACCTTCCAGCGAGAGGGATCGGCACTGGCGCTCCAGCTCATCCAGGTCCATAAAATCTCCAGCGAGAGCGATGGACAACTGTCGAAGATCGTCAAGAGTGGTTCCACCGAGAACTCGTCGCCAACGGTCATGCTGTGGTCCAGTCGCTCCAAGCTCATCGTCCAACCATCTATCCCAGCATGAGTTAAACAGTTCTTTAAACTGAGATCCGTCATCCTCTTGAAATAGTGGGTCAACTTCTGACTCTAGTGGATGGAGCCGCAAGAGATGCGCAGCAAAACTATGCAAGGTGCCGATGTGGGCTTTCTCCATCTGCTCAAGCGCCATCCTTGCTCGTTCGCCGACTTCTTCAGCTGAGAGATGATACCGAGTCCGGAATGTCGCAATCAGTTCATCGGACTGCTCGGTCAGACGAAGGAGTTGCGCCCGGAGCCGTTGCTTCATTTCAGTTGCGGCTTTGTTCGTGAAGGTAAGAGCCACGATCTCCGTGATGGCCAAGGGACTGGGCTCTCTCAGGAGGAGATTAAGGATGCGATTGACAAGAATCGTGGTCTTGCCGGTCCCGGCTCCCGCGATCACCACCACATTGCGGTCCCAGGTCGTCTCTGCCAGGAGCCGATCCCGAGAGTCCGCAAGTGTAAGCAACTCACTCATCGTTGACTTTCTGTTTCCTCAACTTGCGTAAGACTCGGGCCTGGGGCGATCGGTGGGATCGCCACCAGGCCATGCCGTCGTGGCGTCGGCAGGCGCCGGAATATTCACAATAATCGCAATAGCCATCGGGAAGAATAAAGAACTCTCGATTCACAATGCCTTGGATCAAGGTCGCGAGGGTCTGTCGGATCATGTCACCGGTGTGGCTGGTCCAGAGACCGGCGTCGAAGGTCGAGCGAGAGATCTGCTGTTTCCACTGTGGAGCAAGAAAGAGCAGTTGGACGTCGGTTGCAGCAGGCAGCGACGGCAGCGCCATGCGAGCATAGAGCGGCGGCTGCAGTCGAAATCCGCGCACGGCCGATAGGGCCAGGTTGCGATCCACGGCACTGATTTCACTCCCTTGCTTGAATTTATAGTCCACGATACGGAGCGCTGGAGGCTCAACGCGATAATCGACACGGTCGAGGGTTCCATGAATCTTCAGGGAGCCGGATGGTGAATTGGGCCCCAGCGGGACGATACCTTGGGCGGCAGCTTCAAATGCGACAGGACGGAATCCTGTTGAGAGATACTCCTCATGGTCGGACGAGACGGCAGCCGCGACCAACGCTGCCACCTGTTCGCGAGCCAACGTCCAGAGAAGAGCATGCCCCGTCCCCTGGCTTGCAGCATGGGCGGCAAAGGTCTCGGTCACTGCTTCATGCAGCGTAGATTGCACCGTAGCTTCTGCCAGCTGCTCATCCGGCCACTGGAGCAACAGCAATCTTTCGTAGCTCACACGAAGCGATTCATGAATAAGAGTTCCGAGCATTAAGGAAGGCAGATGGTTGTCAAGGAGCTGACGTACTGGCTTCAATCGAAGAACTTTTCCTGCGAAATACTGGAAGGGACAGGTCGCATACCGTTCCAATGCTGTCGGGGAGAAGCTCCGTTCCGCGGGCCTCGATGCCGCAGGCGCCTGTATGCCAACCATGCCATCGAAGGAGCCCAACTCGGGGGATTCCCGCTCAATAGTTTTCAGTGCCGCGATGCCTCGCTCAAAGAGGGGCTGATCGCGTCCTATCGCATCGAGTATCGGTAACGCATCGTGGCCCTGCAACAGGCAGCCCAAGGCCAAGTCTTCCGCTGGCAACAGGTCTTGGATCGAGGGTTGTCCGCTGATTCGTTGGGTCAGCCGTCGAGGGACCGTCCTTTCCGGCTTCCCGACGAATAGTGGATCGCGCATCGCCATGGCGATAAAGCCGGACGGCGCCATGACTCTCCCTGTTTCGTCAGCTCGCTGATACGAGAGATACAGTCGATTGGTTGCCGAGCGGCTAAGGAGTTCAAACAATAGTAGTTCCTCTTCATGCCCGGCCAGTTTCTCATCGACCTTGTAGCCCAGGGTGGATTCCAGTACGACTCGTTGACGATCCCGCAGAAAGGGATCTTCCTGCACGAATCGTGGAAAGACCTTTTCGTTCATGCCAAGCACAAAGAGCGCGCGAACTGTCCGGCCACGGGCGGTCATAGCATCCAACACCTGAACACCCTGGTGCCGATCCTCTTCGATGGGGATGCTGGTCTCGTCCAAGACCCGGCAGAACAGTTCGACCCACCCCTCCCAGGAGAGGTCCCCACCCAGCGGGTCCAATTCCAGAAGTCGGGCCAGAGCGGATCGGATTAGTGAACCGACCTTGCTCGGACCGGTCGGTTCGAGTGGCTCGCTCGACGGGATGTCGAACAGATCAGGCACATGAATATGGGATTGCACCAGTGCGAGAAATGCGTCGGTCAAGGTCCCAATGGATCCTTGCGCAGGGAGAGCCCGGCAGTCGTGAATTAATTTCGAGACGATCTCCCATACGTATGCCAACTGAGAGGTTTCACGCGTCTCGACCTGTATCTCATCGTCTTCGTCAAGTTCCGTCTCCGCATCGCGCAAAATCGACGAACTGGCCGGCTCTGCCAAACGCTTCCATTCAGCCTCACCTTTCGTAATACCCAAGGTGTAGACCAAGGAACGCCAGATAGCGGGCCGAAGATCAGCGCTGGGGGAACCGACACTCTGTAGATGATAGAAGGGCGACGTCACCACATCCAGCATGGCAGCACGGTCAAAATCATGGAGTGGAAGCGATGCCAGGCGTAAGAGGGTCTTGACCAGGGGTTCACGCGACAGCGGTTTTCCTGCCGTTGACGTGAAGGGCACCAGATGGTGATCGAACACCGATTGGAGGCGAGCCTGATAGGGCTCCAGCGTGCGGGCCACCACTCCGATCTCCTCGAAACGATAGCCATTCACCTCGACCAGAGTCAGGATTTCACGACAAACCGTCGCCAACTCCTCTTCAATACCGATTACGTTCGTGACGGAGATCTCCACCTGATCGATTGGTGTGGTCTCTTCCCCACTCCTGTCCTCATGCGTATCTGCCAGTGGGAGAAGATGCCGTTCGAAAAATTTGCGGGCAAAGTGAAAGGCCGGGCGGTTCTGCAGCGGAAAGTACAATGTGGCTGGAGCAACGCGGATTACCGATTCGAAGAACGAGAGTTGGGCCTGCGAGAGATCGTAAAAGCCATAGTAGAGCACCCGTCGCAGCCCCTTGAGATACGAGGAGCCTGAGAGATTCCGGCCAAGTGAGGCAGCCAGGTCATCGGGAGAACTGATCTCGAGGGACCGGCTCGCTTCCATGACGGCTGCATGCAGGGTGAACAGGGAATGGAGCCAGGCTCGGTCCTCCTCCTCGAACACCCCGTCTGTGAGGGCCTTCAGCGCCGTCGTTGGCGAGACCACCGCGTCTTTCAAATCGCGCATCGTCGCCCAGAGGCCTTTGCAGGTTCCCGGCGAGGTGGGCAAGCGCGTGAGAGGTTCGAGCCCTGGAAGCTTGCGCCTGAGTATTTGCCGCACCAATTGCTCAAAGAAAAAGTCATCGACCAGGTGCAGGGGCGGCTCCAGACCGGCTTCAGAGACCGATGCGAGATCGTTACGCAGACGGAGAGCGAGTTGGTGGAATGTCAGGCAGTGGACATTGAGGAAGGCGCGAGGCTCATGCCTGGTCAGTACGAGCTTCAGCTGTTCGACCAGGGAAGCTGATGGGACAATGACGGCGAGCGGAGCGAACGGGTCGCTGGTCTTATAGGACAGAATATCCTCGACCAGGGCACGATCAAGAACTGGATGAAAAGGCCCGGTGACGATGCGAAGCATCTAATATAGAATGATGAAAGTCAAACGTCAGACAAACGCTAATTCATCATTCAACATTATTTCGGGTTAACCGGTTTCCGGCCCCAACAGTTCGCCGTTGCAGTCCACACAGCACCAGTCGCCATCGATGAATGCCATTGGGTCGCCGCACATGGGACACTCGGGCGGGGGGCCCTTGTCGATAATTGGCAGTTCGGGTAGTTCAAAGTCGTCGTCTATCATGGAGCAATCCTTCTCCCCTACTCACGCGATTTCATTTTGAGCAACAAGGCCTTTTCGGCGCTCTCCCGGCTCGGCACACCGACAAACGTGAGCCGCCCATCGATAATGGTGGCCGGTACCGCCCTGACCGAATGCCGATCGGCGAGGCTGCGTCCATCCTCCGTGGTGATATCCACCTCGCGATAGCCAAAACTATATTTCACCCGCAACTGTTTCCATAGACTCTTTGCCGACGGGCAGGCCCCACAACTCGGCGAGACTAACAGCAAAATGTTCGGCACCGATTCCCTCCAACAACTGCGCAATCTTAACACCCGGACGAATAGGGCGGCAAGCGAAGGAATCGGTGCTGGTCGGACGCCCTGGTCCCTGTCAAGCCATCTGAAAACCTTACCGAAGCCCGAGTCGTTGCGTCATCTGAAAATCTTACCGGAGACTCCGGCGCCTTGGGCTGCCGTTTTTCCCCTGACCTCTCCCTTGGTCGGCCTGGTGATCGTCGCTCCTGAGCCAACGGTGTGCGCCGGATTTTTGTCCGTGGGCTGCGCCGAGGCCTGGGAAGGCCGCGGGGCCCGGCGGCTGAATGTCCAGCCGTGCCAAGGGGAGCGCCGAGAACGGGTGGGCACCGCGCGGGGCTCGGGGCCCGACTGGCGCGCCACGCGATACAGCCGATCGAGGTGCCGGTCGATCCGCTGCGAGAGGGCGAACGGATCGGTTTGCGCCAGCACCCGGCGCAGGGCTGCGACTTTCTCCGGATCGGCCTCCGGGCACGCACGCACCCGTTCAAACGGCGTCTGCGGTTGGTCATAGCGACGGATCAGTCGGGAGCCCTTCCGGACTTTGGTCAGGAGTTTCATCGACGGCTGGAACAGGTTCTGGAACAGCCGCAGGTCGGCATACAGCACGTTGAGGGCCTGCAACGCCTCCGCACTGTCGTAGCGATCCCAGCCGACGAGCTTGCGCACATGGGTCCAGTTCTTCTGCTCCACATGGGCGTTGTCATCTTTTTTATAGGGGCGTGAGCGGGTGAACTGGATGGCCTGCCCCGCTGGTCGTTGGCAGAAGGCCCACAGATGCTCGTTGATGAACTCGCTGCCGTTATCCGAATCGATCCCGCGCAGCGGGAACGGCAACTGTTGCTCAATGGTTGTCATGGCCTGCACGACCCCGTGGCGGCCCTTGCCCCTCACCGCCTGGCGTTCCACCCAGCAGGTCTGGATATCCACGCTGTCCAGGGTATGGAGAAACTCCCCGCTGGCGGAGGCCCCGGAGTGCGACACCAGATCAATTTCCAGATAGCCCGGCTGGTGCACATCCCAGTGGTTTGTCTTAATGGGGATCTGGTGCTTCAATAGCGTACCAGGCCGGGTCATACCGTAAAGCCGACGCTTCAGCGTCCGTTTGCGCGGCTGCAACCGCCGATCCATCTGCCGCGGGCTGATGGCCAGGAGCTGGCGCTCCAACTCGGTGGTCAGCGACATGCGGGGCCGCATCCAAGGCAGCCACTGCGGCAGCGCGGCCTGCAACCGCTGCGAGCAGAGATACCCGGACGCTTCCCACACCTGGGCCAGCACGCGGATCATCGCCTCGCTGTATCGGGTAGGCCGCCGCGCGACTTGTCGGGGGCGTGACGGTGCGGGCAACGGCCGGTTGAGCAGCCAGAGCGCGTACTTGCGGTGGTATCCACACACCTGGGTGAACTCATCCAGCATCATGGTCTTCTCGGCCCGCTTGGCCTGCCGATAGCGGGGGTGAATCGTGCGAAGATACTCTTGCTTGGATCGTCGCGCCATGCCGTCTGTCTCCATGCTCCCTCCTTGGGCCCGTTCCATGCGGACGTGGAGGGTAAGATTGGCAAATGGCGCAACGACTTGTCCCTGGGTAAGATTTTAGATGGCGCAATACGTGGTCTTGCAAACTGACCGTCACCATGCTAGCGTGCCAAGGCGGTCCCGCTTAGGAGACCGCCTCCTTCTCGTATAATCTCGTGCGTGGAGGATCAGTATCAAATTCATATCGACGTCACGGACGTCGCTCGACTTGAGAATAAGGGGGCCAGTCCCCCTCGCCTGCGACCATAGGTGATCTGCAAGTCTTGAGGGGAGGTGAAGGCATGGGAGTGGTTTCGATCAAGGAATTGTTAGAGGCGGGTGTCCATTTTGGGCACCAGACAAATCGCTGGAACCCAAAGATGAAGAAGTTCCTCTTTGGAGAACGCAACGGCATTTATATCATCGACCTTCAGCAAACACTGGCTCGAATGGAACAAGCCTATGCCTTCGTCCGCGATACCGTCGCCGGCGGCCAATCGGTCCTCTTTGTCGGGACCAAGCGGCAGGCCGCTGAAATCCTTCAAGAAGAAGCCTTGCGCGCCAACATGTTCTTCGTCAACCAACGCTGGCTCGGCGGGATGTTGACGAACTTTCAGACCATCCGGAAGAGCATCGACAAAATGAAAAAGCTGGGAGCCAAGCTGGCAGATCCCAGCCAATACGGGTTGAAGAAAAAAGAAATCCTGAAGATGCAGAAGGAGATCGTGAAGCTCGAGAAGTATTTGAGCGGCATCAAGGACATGCGCGGCGTTCCAGGCGCCGTCTTTGTCCTCGACACACGCATCGAACACATTGCCGTGCAGGAAGCGAACCGGTTGGAGATCCCCGTGATCGCAATCCTGGACTCGAACTGCGATCCGGACCACGTCACCTACCCGATCCCTGGAAACGACGACGCCATTCGCTCCATCAAGCTCATCACTTCTCGCATTGCCGACGCTTGCATTGAAGGCGCTCATTTGCGGACACAGCGCGAAGAAGCGGAATTCAAGCCAGTTCCTGCAGGAGGAGACAAGGCCGCAGCTGTCAGTTTTGCAAGCGCACCGGCTTCATAACGTCCGGCATTGTAAGCACCAACGGCTTCACTCACTGTTTACCGATAAGGATCGTCACGTATGGCTGGATCAAGTCACCTTGTGAAAGAATTGAGAGAAAAAACCGGCGCCGGCATCCTCGATTGCCAGAAAGCGCTCACCGAGAATAGCAACGATATGGAGAAGGCCATCGATTATCTGCGCCAAAAAGGCTTGGCCGCCGCACTTAAAAAATCTGGCCGCGAGACCAACCAAGGCCTCGTACACGCCTATATCCACATGGGCGGGAAAATCGGTGTACTGATTGAGGTCAACTGTGAAACCGACTTCGTCGCTCGGAACGAAGAGTTTAAGACCTTCGTCAACGACTTGGCCCTCCAGGTCGCTGCCGGGAAACCCTCCTACGTCAGACGGGAGGATGTCCCCGCCTCAATCATCGAAAAAGAACGATCGATTTATGAAGGACAGGCCAAAGAAATGGGCAAGCCTCCTGCCGCATGGCCGAAGATCATTGAAGGCAAGGTGGAAAAGTTCTTCCAGGAGAGCTGTCTGATCGAACAGTCCTTCGTCAAGGACCCCGCCGTCACAATTAAAGACCTGCTCGCCCTGAAGATCGCCAAAATCGGCGAGAACATGAATATCCGCCGCTTCACCCGGTACCAATTAGGCGAAGCATGAACTCTGCCAACTATCGGCGCATCCTCCTCAAAGTGAGCGGAGAGATGTTGGCCGGTGAGCAGGGCTACGGTATCCAACCCTCGATCCTTGACGGCCTGGCCTCGGAAATCGCCTCCGTCGTGGCACTGGACATCGAGGTCGCCGTGGTCATCGGCGGCGGCAATATCTTCCGCGGAATTGCTGCCAGTGCGTCAGGTATGGAACGCGCCTCCGCCGACTACATGGGGATGCTCGCGACCGTACTTAATGCCTTGGCCCTGCAAAACGCGCTTGAGCGCGCCGGCATTATGACACGAGTCCAGTCCGCGATCGAAATGCGCCAACTGGCCGAAGGGTATATCCGCCGACGAGCCATTCGCCATCTTGAAAAAAAACGCGTAGTCATCTTCGCCGGAGGCACGGGGAACCCTTATTTCTCGACCGATACCGCGGCGGCGCTCAGGGCGATGGAGATCGGAGCCCAGGTCATTATGAAAGGGACCAAGGTCGACGGCATCTACGACGCCGACCCTGTCAAGAACCCCTCTGCGAAGAAATATCAGACGATCTCCTTTCTCTCGATATTGAATCAGGATTTAAAAGTGATGGATGCCACGGCCATCAGCCTCTGCATGGATAACAACCTTCCACTCATCGTGTTCAACCTAAAGGAACAAGGCAACTTCAAACGCGTCGCCACGGGCGAGGCGATCGGAACCGTTGTCACCCCCGATCGCCGCTAACTTTCTCGGGAGTCTCTCATGTCCAACCCTGCTGCGATACGTCAAAAAATCACGGAAAAGATGGAGTCCGCACTGGAGCATCTCAAGCGCGATTTGGCTGGCCTGCGGACAGGGCGAGCATCGGTCGCCCTCTTCGACGGCGTTCGGGTCGATTACTATGGCACGATGACCCCGCTGAAGCAGGTGGCCAGTATTTCGACGCCGGAAGCTCGCCTCATCACGATCCAGCCCTGGGAGCCGGCTCTGATTAAGGAAATCGAAAAATCCCTGGCTGGATCGGGCCTCGGCATCACACCGTCGAACGATGGGAAAGTCATTCGCGTTCCCCTTCCACCGCTCACCGAAGAACGGCGCAAAGAACTTAGCAAGATCTGCAAAAAACACGGCGAAGATACGAAAGTCGTGATACGAGGGTTTCGGCGAGATGCCAACGAAGAGTTGAAGAAACTGCAAAAGGACGCCAAGCTAACCGAAGACGAGCTGCGAAAGTCCGAAGCCGACACCCAGAAACTGACCGACCAGTACATTCAAAAAATCGATGACGTCGTGAAGAAAAAAGAACAAGAAATCATGGAAGTGTGACCTCCATTTTGACCTTGTTACCCACCTACGCCACCGTCAATCTCGCAGCACTTGCCCATAACCTCTCTCGCATCAAGCGATACCTGTCTCCAGGTTGCGAAGTCATGGCGATCGTCAAGGCCAATGCGTACGGGCATGGAGCTATGGAGATCGCTCACGCGCTTGTCCGCCAAGGCATCGGGCGGTTTGCCGTGGCTTCGCTCGACGAAGGTATCGCACTTCGCCAAGCCGGTCTCTCAGCGTCTATCATAGTTCTGGGTGCCCTCTTCGAGGAACAGGTATCCGACCTGGTCGCGCACCAACTGACCCCGGTCGTCAGCGATGGGCGTCTCCTTCCCGCATTGGCCAAGGCCACTCATTCACATCCAGCCCCCTACCCGATTCACCTCAAAGTCGAAACAGGGATGGGGCGCCTTGGGCTTTCTCCGGAAGAACTACTCGGACTGCTCGAGAACCCTCTCTTGGAAAGTCCCCTGCAGGTCGAGGGCCTAATGACCCACCTTGCCGACGCAGACGGGAAAGACAGCACATTCACGGAACAACAGCTTTGCGCATTTCGTGCCGTGCAGGAACAAATCCGACTACGTGGTGTCACCCTCCCTTTGGTGCATACGGCAAACAGTGCGGCTATTGTCAGATTTCCCGGCGCACACTTTTCACTTGTGCGTCCCGGCATCATGCTCTACGGGTACCACACCTTGCCGGCCACAGTCCCCGCTCCCGATCTCAGACCCGTCCTCTCACTACGAACCACCATCGTCCAACTGCGGACTATCCCACGAGGGAGAACAGTCAGCTATAACGGTACATTCGTCGCATCAAGACCGACGCTCATCGCGGTGCTGCCGATCGGCTATGCCGACGGCTATAGTCGGCGGCTCTCCCATCGCGGATCGGTCTTGATTCAGGGGCACCGCGCCCCAATCGTCGGTCTAGTCTGCATGGATATGATCATGGTGGATGTCACCGACCTCCCACCGGTACAAGTCGGTGAGACCGTCACGCTAATCGGACAGCAGGGAAGAGAATCGATCTGGGCTGATGAAGTTGCCGGCTGGATCGACACGATCCCTTACGAAGTCCTCTGTGGAATAGGCTCCCGTGTTCCACGCCTGTACGAACCAGCGTAACTCACGACCGACACGCCGCCAATCGCTACGAGCGCAGCCGGCTAGTAGATCACCCGAATCGACACACTGCCGTTATACAGTGTGGTCTTGTAGGTTCCATCGACAGTCGGGTTGCGATTGCCCGTCACTGTACGGTCCTCGTAAAGCCCCGCTTGCATCGAGAAATCGAGTCCGATCGCTTTAGGTTTCAGCGAGCCCATACCGATGTCTCCACATCGCATCAGGCCCAGAAACGATCCCTGCTCCTTGCACAGCAATCCAAGTCCTCCCCCCACCACGTGGAGATCCGCAGAAGGAATCCCTGGATCATAGGTCAAATCAGGCATTTGATTTTGCTGGTTGGTATAGCCGCCCCGCAGTGCCACCTCCCAATTCGGGAGCGATTCAAGCGCCAGCCACTTGTATTCGGTTCCGAGCATTACCGCATAGGTACTACGCCAATTCTGCGGCTGCGCGATCGTCGTACCGTTCCCCAACGTGACATCGAGATTTCGAACAGACTTCCACCCCACGTAGTCGACGTCCATCTCCAATTTCCATTCCCGTTCACTCGTCCGAACAGGCCAGATCGCGATCGCTCCTGTAATGACTTGCGGTAAGACCAACGTGGCCCTGGCATCGGACTGTTTGGCTCCATTAGCCAATAATGCGCCGCTCAGGTGCAAAGTCGCTTGACTACGGTAGACGATACCGATGTTCGCCAGCGGCTTTCCATCCGCATTGCGCAACGCCGTATACAACAGGCTGGCATTGAAACCAGCTGCGGTGTCTTTCCCATAGAGTTCAGTTTTCACCCCGGGAGCAGGAATCGACTGTTTCTCAACATGACCTTCGCCTGCGAGTCCGCTGAAGGTATAGATATCCGCACCCAGTCCTAGAGAGAGGTTCTCCGTCACCTTGTAGGCAAGGGTAGGCTTGATATCCAGAAGCGGCAGCGCGTTGAAGGTCGTGGCCGTCCTGAACGGTCCATCGTTCGGCCAACGAGTCAGCGAGCCGAACGGCACAGTTAGGCCAATTCCCGCAGAAAGGTTACCCAGTGCAGTGATCCCGAGATCTTTCAAATTCGCAACGATGTATGTGTGAGTAGGCGGCGGCCAGGCGAGACTGCCGTTGCGATCGCCGGTCGCAGTAACGCCGCTCGAACTTGTAAAGTTGGTCGTTCCGCCGGAGGCGAGTGCCCCTGCCATGAGTTGAACCCCCCGCAACTGTGTCATCCCTGCCGGATTGTAGTGCAGCGCCGAGGGATCATCGGCTTGGGCTGCAAAGGCATTGCTCATCCCAGACGCGGCGGCTCCCTGCCCTTGAATGCGGGGCACTTGTGCTAAGGCCATCTCTGACATGTAGACCACGCACAGCGTGATCCCACAGATCCACGGCATCCATACCCGAAGAACCGATCCAGCCCCGCGCCAACAACGAGCCCAGACTCTCGTGATCATACTTCTCCATATCTCACTCACCCTGGCGCGCTTGAGTCCCCCGCAGAATCCGATGACAATCGCTCCATAGGTCGAAACCAATAGTCTGCGACCCGTTGCAGTTCGGCAATATCAAACGGCTTCAACAGATAGGCCTGTGCGCCCATGCCGATCGCGCGTACCGCCGACTCTTTGGCGCCCGACGCCGCAACCATCACAATTGGGATTTGCTGATCCAACCTTCGAACTTGCCGAAGCACATCCATCCCATCCATAGAGGGAATGCCGATGTTCAGAATCATACCCTCGAACATCTCGGCCTGCACTGCTTCCAACGCTCGAACTCCGTCAATCTCCGACTGGACACGATACCCCATGACCCGCAAACGATCCTGTACGAGTTGACGAGTATCCGGATCGTTCTCGACCACCAGGATGCGGGGTGCGTCAGCCGATGCGATGCTGGGAGACGTTGCTATCGTGGGAAGCAATGGAATCGTGAAATACAGTTCCGCACCCTGCCCCGGTTCGCTCCGCGCGGCGATCGTTCCACCTTGTAACTCCACCAACGTCCGCACGATCGACAAACCTAAGCCCAGCCCTTTTATTCCACTGCGGACTTGCTTGACTCGAAAGAACGGATCGAATATCTGATCGAGGAACTCTGGCGCGATACCCGGTCCGGTATCGCGCACGGAGACCCCGGCGAGCATCTGATTCTCCTGCCTCACCGTCACCGTAATGCTGCCACCCTCCGGGGTAAACTTCACCGCATTCTGGACCAAATTCATGATGATCTGGATCAGGCGGTCGCGATCCGCCCAGACCACCAGTGGGGCAGGAGGAACGACCGCCTCCAATGTCTGCCGTTTGGCCTGGGCCAACAGACGCAATTGCTCAACCGCGTCCACCACACAATACCCCAGGTCGATCTCGCCGGGAACGAGATCCAGTCTCCCGGATTGAATCCTCGTGCGATCCAACAAGTCCTCAATCATATGGATCAGTCGATTGGAATTGTCCAGCATTCGAGACAAATAGCGCTGCTGTTTCTCATTGAGCGGCCCGGTTAATCCATCGAGCAAGTTCTGCAAGAACCCCTTGATTGAGGTCAACGGTGTCTTGAGCTCGTGTGAAACATGCGAAAGAAATTGCGACCGCAAGCGATCCGCCTGCTCCAGCTCAGCTGTGCGTTCACGCACTTTGGCTTCGAGCCCCACATTCAGACTTTCAATTTGCTCATACGCGGAGGCGTTATCCAGGGCGATCGCGACTTGATGGGCGACCGTCATCATCAACTCAAGATCGTCTTGCGTGAGACTATGCGCCTGGACCCGATCCACCGTCAGACTTCCAAAGATCCGGTCTTTGATTTTCAATGGAACGGCGATCCACGCCTTGGTCTGCGTCAGCAAGGCGAGCTGTTGGTTCAGCGGATGAATGCGATCCCACACCGTCTGCACATCCCCAACTAACAACGGTTGGCCTTGCATCAGGACAAGGCCTTCCGGGCTCGTAGGATCGGTGACGGGAATCTCACGGGTTCGCACAAACGCCTGAATCTCAGGTGACACACCGAGTACCCGCGCATCCATGACGACCTGACGAGACGGATCGTAGAACGAGATCATCGCCCGATCGTACTGCAGATCGGTGGTCAGGGCCTCTAACACTTTCTGCATCAATGCCTCTCGATCCAGTGTCGAACTAAACAGCAATCCGGCTCGATGGAGGGCCGTCAGCTGGGTTACTTTTTGGCGCAGTTCGACGCGCGTCAGCTCTTGCTCCAAATACGCTTCTCGCAACTCCTCATGCCGCGACTCCACAAACGTAATCTGCTCCTGAATCAACGCCTCGCGCTGCTGGCTTTCCAGGCGAAGATGGCGATTGGTCAGCATACTTGCGACAAGGATCGGGACCACTCCGAGAAGAATGATTTCGCCCCAGCTTACCGATGGATTCATCACCCGGAATCCCGCAGCCAAAATCAGGCCGGTGAGCGCGCCGGAGAATAACCACCTCACATGTCGCCGCGAGGGGATGGTGTCGGCACTCCCTTTGGATGAAGTATCCTCATCCTCTGCGTGCGAATGAGATCCCTGCGGCCCAACCTGCGGAGACCGCTCCTCTCCCGGTCCTTCCACCATCCGCCGAACTCTGTGGCGCCATGTGCCCTGTCCCTTTACTGGCCATCGGATGGCCCATTGGCACCACTCGCCGTCATTCGCAATACAGGAAAGTTCTGTCAGCGTGGCCGGTGGCAGTCTATGGACGCGAACCGGTACTGCAGCCATAATGCCTTGAGCGGCCTGACACATCAGCTGTGCGCACCGTCTTCGGTACGGACCAAACTGACGAAGAGTGCGAGCAGAAAACCTCATCGCCAAAATCGCGGAGATCGGCGTCACCTCGACGACTCGAAATTCGACCGAACCGGACGCGAACTTGTTCCCAAAGTAGGGAAACATGCCGTAAATCTGCGCCAGCGAAAACGGACGAGCCAGCACCTGCATCATCGAAGACGCCTTCTCCATCCCAGCTCGAAACACAAATTGCGGATCGCCGGACATACGCTCGCAGAACTCATACAAATAGGCTGTGAATTCATACGAGTAGCTATTCCAGGCATTCTTCAGGAACTCCGGCGTCACGTGATAGGCCGGATCTTTGATGCGTTGATTCAAGAGGCGACACAGGTCCTCTACCGCCTGACTCCCGGCTGAGGCTCCTCGCTCAAGAGCCTGTGATTTCTCCAGATAGACCACGATGGCCCTGATGCTCATCCCGCTTAGATCTCTGATCCTGTGTCCCTGCTCATCCAATCCGAACGGACGGAATTCCATCACCTCCCGCTCAAGAATCGTGCGGTCCTTCGGCAAGAGTTGGATCTCTGCATGAGGGGGACTTACTGCATCTTCCATCATGCCTCGTATCGGGCCTGACTCATCACGATGCGGAAAAGTAGGTAGGCGCTGAAGTAATACAACGAGTCAGTGTAACCTCAACCGGATCGGCAGGACACCGCCCAAGCCCCTGCCAGAGAACAAGAGGACCGGCTGTTCTCGGCGACGCGCACTAATGCTTGATCGATCGCTTGAGCTTCTTCTCGACGCTCGCCACTTTGCTCTGTAAACGCCCGACGTGGCCTTTCCGATAATCGACTTTGATCGTGCAGGAAATACGGCCGCAATCTTTCTTCATCCGCTCATAGCATTGTTTGACGACGGCAAATACCTCATCCCACTCCCCTTCCAGTACCGTCCCCATCGGGTTCAACCGGTAATCCACCCCGCTCTTATCGATGATGTCGAGCGAGCGCGCCACATACTTCCCAACACTCTCTCCCTTGCCCAACGGCGACATACTGAATTCCAATAACATCATAGCGCTCCCCTCTCTGCTCTTCGCCTAACATTCACGCCTCACATTTTACGTCTTTACCCCTTAACCCCTTACGCCTGCCCCTTCACGCCTGGAGACACCGTCAGCTTCGCCCGCTCATCCAGCCAAACCTTCGGATACTGGACTTTCCCCAACAAGCGAAACCCGTCCAGCGCCTCACGCAGCAAGGCTCGACGTTTTTCGAAATCCGGCTCAGTCGCCTTGGTTTGCTCGCGAAGTTGGCCGAGCCACTCCACAAAAGCGGCAAACTCCTCGCCAAAGATCTTCTCCATATCTTCCTTCATGAAGCCTGACAAGGCTGGAGCGACTCCGCTCGTGCTGATAGCCACGCGCAAATGCCCACAGACGACAACCGCGGGCATCGTGGCCGTGGAGAATTCAGGCTGGTCGACCGACCACAATAAGCACTTCTTCTCACGTGCCTTCGCAAACAGCGCTCGTGAAAAATCCCGGTCTCCTCGAACCATATTCAGCACCAGAATCGCACTGTCCAAATCGGCCTCGCGAAAATGGCGCCCACGGTGTACGACTTTCGCCGATGCGGCCATATCTTTGAGTACCATGTGTAACGTCGGCGCTACGACGGTCACTTTCGCCCCAGCCTCCAATAACCGCTGGGTCTTTTCCGCGGCTTCCTCGTCTCCCCCAAGTACAAGCACCGGGTACCCTTTCACATCGAGTGATAAAGGAAATCCAGAATTTGCAGCCATGATGGTTCCTCCCTATTCAAGAGCGGGGCGTATCATACAACACCCTGTTTTCCAGCGTAAACCGCTCATACGCGTTTCTGCCAACCACAATAGCTGAGTTTATGAAATCTTTGAGCCGCCTATGTTACACTTGACCCGTCAAGCCAGGCACAAAACTGTCCTAGGTTTTGCAAAGATTGAAGGATGGGAAGATGACCACCGTAAAGACGTTGGTGGTGAGGGTGATTTGTGGTCTAACTCTTTGTCTATCTTCCGCCTGTACCCAACCGGTGCTGAAATCGACGGATCCTCTAACCCCCATCGAGCAATTATTATACAGTGAAGCGATCCAGAGAGGGCTAAAGGATTTGTATGTGGGAATTCCCGAAGGAACTCCAATTACGCTGGAAATGTCAGGGCTGAGGGTTGATCAGAGTTTACATGGAGATGTCATTCATGGGCATATGAAAAATGTCGTGGCTGGTTGGTTAGGCCAACAGGGGCTTATCATTCGGAAAGAGGAGAAAGATGCAATCTACCGCGCACGCCTGATTATTGAATCTTTGGGTACCACTCAAAGAGTCAGGATGGTGGGCATGCCAGCGACTAATGCAGTTTTATTGCCCATATCCACCCCGGAATTGGCCCTGTGGAAAAGTGTTTCGCACCAGGGCTATACCCGCTTTTACCTTGATATCTTCGAGATAGACTCCGATCGTTTTATTCGCTCAACCAATCCGCAAATAGGAACGGTTAATATAATTAACTATACAGCTTTTTTCTTTTACAAATGGAAAAAAACCGATATGGATTTGCCAACTCCGATGTCATCTGAATAGAAACTTTTCGTGAAACCGAGTCAAGTAGTCATGCAGGTCGGGTTAGCGCAACGTAACTCGACATCTGTCGGATATCCTCGAAACCTAAAACCTCGAACTCTGAACGTTTTCGAAACTTCAATCTTCCCTATACCTCTCCTTAGAATCGAAGGGACAATAAAAAAAGCGGGGTATCCATACAAATGCGGCGATGCTAGCATGGATAGAGAACCCGAAGCTGGAACGCCGGCCAGTGGCCGGCAAGGATTACCCCAAGAACTACGCAGACGCTCTCGGCTGGTTCCCTGATGATGCCGCTTGCCTCAACTATCTTGACTGGCTCCGTTGGCCTGACGGCTTTTCGTGTCTCGAATGCTCTGGCAACGCGGGGTGGCGTATGAAGGATAGCCGATGGTGGTGCAAGGCCTGTCGTCGTCGGGTATCGGCCACAGCAGGCACCATCTTTCATCACACGAAACCACCCCTTACGGTATGATTCGCGACCGCCTGGCACATGACGGCGCCGAAGAACGGGGTGTCTGCCAAGACTCTCCATCGCCTGCTTGGATGTGGCTCCGACCAGACTGCCTGGGCGATGCGTCACCGCTTCCGCTGCGCCATTGGTCACGCCGAGCATAATCCGCTGTCCGGCGATGTCGAAGTGGATGAGACCATGATTGGTGGCGTTCGCCCTGGAAAGCGCGGCCGCGGGGCTGCGGGCAAGGCTCTCGTCGCGATGGCGGTTGAACAGACGCAGCCCACAGGATTCGGCCGGTGCCGGATCCAAGTCATCCCCAACGCCGAAACTGGCGCTCTGAGATCCTTTCTCTTGGCTCATGGTGAGCCCGGCTCCACGATCCATACTGACGGACTGGCATCCTATTCAGGAGCAGCCCGGACCGATTACGCCCACCAACGTACCTCCCTCAAGGATTCCGGCAACGATGCGCACGAAGTGCTCCCAGGAGTACACCGAGTCGCCGCTCTCGGAAAAAGGTGGCTGATGGGTACCCCTCAAGGATCGATTGGTGCCGACCACTTGCAGGCCTACCTGAATGAATTCGCCTTCCGCTTGCACCGCAGAGGATCGCGCGCCAGGGGCATGCTCTTTTACCGTCTTCTTCAGCAGGCGGTTGCGAGGAACCCGCTGTCCTTTCGCGACCTCGTGGCCAACCCACAGCCCATGAAGACGGGGCAAGATCGGCCCGTACCGCCCGGCGTACGCCGCACAGCGCCATCGTCGCTACACGTGCCAACCCCGTCAAATCCTTGGCGTAGCTAGCATCGCCGCATTTGTATGGATACCCCCATTAAGAAAATCGAGGAAGAAAGAGGACGCTTTCATTTTTTTTAATGGGCGCTCAGATTTATCCGTCGCTCGTGAAGCGTCGTCATCCCTCGTCTGAAGAATAGAGCATATGGTCAGAAGTGAAAATGTTGAAGGTTCAATGATGACTGTTTAATGGGGGAGAAGAAGTACGCACTGAGGATGTGGCGGGAAAACCAACGAGCATTCAACATTGAAAATTTAACATTGAACATTACCATTTAGGTCTCAACCGGGGATTTACTGCCTTGATCGGCTCGAGGTGCACAGGCAGGCCCGGCATTTCACGCAATTATGCAGCGTAATGTTGAATGCTAAATGTTTAATGAACAAACGGGGTGTATGGTAGGAGAACTACGAGAATCAGGGCGAAAATTTAACATTCAACATTGAATATTGAACATTATGTTTCGGCTGGGTCGGCATCCAACTCCATATTCCAATAGAAATAATCACGCCAGCTGTCCGGTGTGTTCCGAATCCCGATGGTAATGGTCACAATGGGATTCCATCGTGGCTTCACCGGTTTCTTCATGAGCTTCATGCCTGCTTCCTCCGGCGTGCGACCGCTTTTTTTGTTGTTACAGCGCCAGCAAGCCGTCACGATATTTTCCCAGGTCTTCCGCCCACCCTTGGCGATGGGAACGACATGATCGAACGTCAGTTCCTCCGTCCGAAACTTGTGACGACAATACTGGCAGGCATAGCTGTCTCTCGTGAAAATATTGATACGGGAGAATTTGACCGCCCGATGAATGTCCTTGAGCCGAACCAGCTTCAGGAGCCGCATGACGGAGGGAAGCTTAATGGAGATCGACACCGCGTGGACCTCTCGGTCGTAGACCTCGAGGACTTCAACTTTACCCTGCCAGAGAAGCGCAATCGCCTTTTGCCAATTGACGACCCGCAGGGGTTCGTACGTCGCGTTGAGCAGAAGGGTCATTTCCATGCCGCAACCTCATCCCAACCGAGGCTCCTTGTATGAGAGGGCCTGGGTGTAGTATTGGAAGGCGTACATTTTTATGCCATAAGCTTGGCTTGAAATCAAGTTACTGACGGGTCTGTGAACCGTACCTGTTCCATCGCCCAGTCCGCCAAGGGGAAGGATCAGCGCCATGTCTGAATTTATCACTGTCGCGAAGGTAGAGGACATTCTTCCGGGAACCGGACTGACCGTCGAAGTCCACGGAATCTGGATCGCCCTATTTAATGTCAACGGATCCTTTTACGCCGTCGACAACACCTGTCCACACGCGGGAGGGCCGCTCGGAGAAGGCCATCTAGATGGCCACGTCGTCGAATGTCCGTGGCACGGATGGCGATTCAACGTACAAACCGGCGAACGACCGGAAAATCCGACTATCACCGTCGCCTGCTGCCCTGTCAAGATCGAAAGGAATCAGATTCAAGTAGCCTTGCCGGAGAAGTTTACTTAGCACGCTGCGGAAAATCTAATCTGCACAGCAAGACCTCGAAAGGCCTGCCCGCCTGACTTAACAGAAGAACTGTCTCGCAGGATGCTCAATAAGGCCAGACTTCTCACCCACCCAACCCTGCGTGCCTAGACGCGCCTTGTCCAAGACAAGGCCGCAACGAACTATCATCTAAACACGACGTGCTAAGTGTTGCCGCATTTGCAACCTAAACACCTCCTGAATACTGTGTTTCATCGTCTATCATGAGGCGTTATTTATGTTGCTATGTTTATAAGGGGCGGCTGGGATGATCCCAACTGCGCGCGTCCAACGAGGGTCTTCTGAGACCGCGCGTTGCGTGAGCAAGGGGATCGTCCCAATCGCTCTGCTCAATTTTTCAGCATCCTGCTACGGCGCAGCATCCGGCTCTTTTGGTGTAATTCCATCTGCAGGGAGCGACGCGGCATTGACCTTCTTCAATGCGAGATCGGCATGCCAAATGAACTCCCTCTCGAACCACTGGCCTGTCGCCCCTTGATCTCGCAACTGCACCCGTATCTCATACAGATCCCCCTCCACTTGCTTCACCCGCCACTCGCCCAACCGAGCGACCCGATTGCGTTCGCTCATTGAACGCACATGCTCAGTCATGGCCTGAAGAATGGTGGGATAACCCTGAGCCCGATGGGTTTGCACCAGCGTGAGCGCCTCGGCAGCCCGATGATCGGCCATGGGACTCAGCGACGGAGGTTTCGTCCAGAGATAGTAGAGCACGCCCAGCACGAGCACTGCCACAACCGCATAGTGAATGACCTTCACGATCAGGACGAGGAATGTGGAAAGCTGGAGGATGAAAGATTCTTTGGCATGGACATCACACGTACAGAGTTCGATGGGGCAAGGAACAACCGCACATACTCACGCTGCATCTTAGGAAGAGCATCGTCGCGATGTCAATCCAACAACAGCTAGCCCAATAAACCGCTCGGGACGCGCCTTGTGCGTGTGAAAGGGGTTATGTTACAAATATCAGTCTAATCGACAGATATGCCCCCTTGGGCAGTACATCATCAATGAAATTCTTTCTCTACGGGGATCATCTCAACCCAACACAGCTGAAACGTCGCGCTCCGGAACATCAGTTCCTGATGCTGGCCACTCTTCCCGAACACACGATCACATTCTGCCGATGGTCCTCGCAATGGCGATGCGGCCTCGCCAGCGTGATCCCGTCACCGGGAGAACAGGTCTGGGGAGCGATCTTCGAGGTGACCGACGAAGATCTCAAGTTGATGGACCGCTTCGAAGAGGATATACCCCCAAGCGCGTTTCGCCAGGTCCAAGTCACCGTGCTGACAGAAGCCGGAGAGAAAGTACTCGTCACCACCTATGCCGCAACCCCCATCGGCAAGTTCAAACCCAAAGCACACTATCTCGATTGGGTGATGAAGGGCCTCAAGTATTGGAAACTGCCCGACGAGGCCATCGAGACATGGAAGTCGTATGCGCCGCTGTAAACCTGGAGCATATGGCCTATAGCGAATAGCTGATGGTCTGACCGGAGTAGGAGCTTCTGTTGCATGGCTCAGATCCGGTCACAACCTATAGGCCATTAGCCGTATGCCATTTGCTCTTTCAAGAAGGAGAACCCATGCCGAAGCCCAAGTATCACATCGTCGTCTGCACCAACGCCCGTCCCCCAGGCCATCCGAAACCCTCCTGCGGCAGCGCCGGATCAGCCTCCCTCCTCATGGCCTTTAACATCGGCCTGATGCAGAAAGGCGTAACCCCTGGCGACGTCCTCGTCAGCGGCTCCTCCTGCCTCGGCCCCTGCGAGCAGGGACCGACCGTCGTCGTCTATCCAGACGCCACCTGGTACTCCAAAGTGACGGAAGCCGACGTGGCGACAATCTTGGACGAGCACATCAAGGGCGGCAAGCCGGCAGCGAAGTTGAATCCCGACTCAGTGTGGAAATAGCCCTGTAAAAAGGTTCAACGAGAGGATGATCAAAAAGGTCGTCCAGCAAGGCCGCAGTGAGCGAAGGCCCGAGGCGTACGCTGTTCAGTACGTCGAGGGTCTGAGCGATGCGAGAACGACGCTGGCGGCCTTTTTCAGCATCCTGTGAAAACGATATGGGCAGCCACGCCGCTCACGAACATAAATCCCATGCGCCCAAGTCAATTGGGTGCATGGTGATTACCTGTAGCGACACGCGGACCCCCGACACCGATACGAGCGGCCAACTTATCCATACGCTCCTCAAGGAACAGGGACACAACGTCGCTGCCTACCATGTGGTGAAGGATGAGCCGGCTCAGATCAAAGACCGGATTGCCGAAGGCCTGGTGAACGAAGCAGTCCAAGCCATCATCATCAATGGAGGCACCGGCATCTCAAAACGTGATTCAACCTTTGAAGCAGTGGATGCGATGCTGGAGAAACGTCTGGTGGGATTCGGCGAGATCTTCCGCTACTTGACCTACCAAGACATCGGCTCACCCGCCATCATGAGCCGCGCCACCGCCGGCATCATCAAAGGCCGAGTCCTCTTCTCGACCCCAGGCTCCGAGAACGCCGTCAGGCTAGCGATGGAAAAGCTCATCCTTCCGGAACTTGGCCACCTGGTGAAAGAACTCAACAAGTAAGCAGGCTTGCCTGAAGCCGTTTCCATTATTTCACAAAAACCGTATCTCCGCAGATTTCCGTAGGTGTAGACGCCTTTACCAGGCGCGAGGCGCCACGGAACAACAAGCCCTCCTGCCAGGGGCATAACCACATCAGTTTCCGCTCTCTACTATTCAATGCACCACCGTCTGAATTAAGCCAATGGCATGCCCCGAGAGAATCAATATAAAGAGCAGATCCGGGATATAAAATTTATGCCGGTGAACCCCGTTGGTTCAAGTCACGCAGGGAAATACTGTGATGGGTTGAGGCTCAGACTCACTACGAAACATGCAAAACCAGACGTAGCGTTATCTG
The DNA here is from genome assembly GCA_963821465.1 of uncultured Nitrospiraceae bacterium. GTDB lineage: Bacteria > Nitrospirota > Nitrospiria > Nitrospirales > Nitrospiraceae > Palsa-1315. The sequence goes on from CAWGDV010000002.1 coordinate 74,783, forward strand.
GAAACGTTTCTTTTCCAAGAAGGTAGAGACGGAATTGCTCCTGATGTCTGACACCAAGTGAAATTTTGGCAACACGCTTGTCTCCCATCCTCTAATGATGCGCGGAGGCTCGCCAAAATACGCTCGCTGCAAAATAGAGATACTGATCAACCTCTTATCGCCAGCAATGGTTGGACGTCATAAACTTTCCTGTATCTCACGTCGCTTTCCAATGGGACAACTGTTTTCAACAAATCGCGGAGCTTAAATTGACCGTTGGGTCGAAAGCACTGGTCCAATACATAACTTTCTCCATTTTTTGAAAATCGATCTTCGCAAGCCGCGCACAGGAATGGAGACGATCACTTGCTTGGAAGAAGTAAATGACCTGCTGGGTGTAACCACTGCTGGATTAGGATCAGAACCCAGCAGACAAGTTCCGAGCCATATTGTAGAGACAGCCGCGCAAGAAAATGGCTATTACGAAGTTCAGAGGTGTTAAAACAAAGCCCGCATCGGCTAACAGATCGAATCATCTTTCCCGCCAAACACAGGATGTTCAAAACGGCCTTCCAGCAAGGCCGCAGGCGAGTCAAAACCGGAGGCGTACCCTCAGGGGTACGTTGAGGACTTTGACGAGCCGAGAACGAAGCTGGAGGCCGTTTTCAACATCCTGCTAGTCTTGGAAGATTTTTGGTTCAGAGTACGGCGCCTCCGCCGGAATCTTCGATTGCGCATACCGCTTATAAAACATCAACACATCCCGCACCGAGACCACACCGACAATTTCGCCTGCTTGAGTCACAGCAAGATGACGCACGCCTAAGTCGCCCATCATATCCTGCGCATCATCGACCGTCTGACTCCCCTCGATCGTACAAATGGGGGTCGTCATGATCTTTTCGACGGTCATCTTGCCAAGAGGCTTATTGGTCGAAACGGCGCGCCGAACAATATCCGTATCGGTGACGATTCCGACCAGCTTCTTCCCCTTCTTCACCAACAGCGACCCCACCCGCGCAGTCTGCATTTTCTTGGCCGCGCTCACAATCGATACGGCAGGCCCCACTGTCTTGGGCTTCTTGCTCATGATCATCGCCACTGTGGACATAATTCCCCTCCCCTTCGTATTGCTACTGCACGTGATAGAAAAATCCGACCGCGTTTACTCAACTGTCAGGACGATTTTACCGAAAAACTTGCGGCTTAACATAAGCTCCTGTGCCGCGCGAGCCTCCTGAAGCGGAAATGTCCGATCGATCACCGAAATCAGCCGACCCTGACCCATCAGCTCCGCCGCCTTCACCAATTCCGCGCGCGTGCCCATATAGGACCCTTTGATCGTCAGCTGGCGAGCAAAGACATACCGGAGATTCAGCGTCACGTCGCCCCCGGTCGTTGCGCCACACGTAACCAGGCGCCCTCCTTTCCCCAATGAATGGAGGCAGGTGTCCCACACCTCCGGACCGATATGCTCGATGACGACATCAACCCCGCGCCCTTCGGTCAGCAGCTTCACACGCTCAGCAACCTTCTCCTTCGCATGGTTGATGACCGCATCCGCCCCCAGGATCAGGGCTTTGGGAATCTTGTCGTCGGACCCGATGGTCGCCATCACGCGAGCCCCGGCCAGCTTCGCCATTTGGACTGCCATGCTCCCGACTCCGCTCCCCGCGCCCATGATCAGCACCGTTTCGCCATGTTGGAGTCCGGCGAGCGCAAAGAGCATATGCGACGCAGTCACGGACACGAGCGGAAACGCCGCCGCCTGTTCAAACGAAAGGTTCTCCGGAATCGGCAGCACATTACGGAACGGCACTTTCAGATATTCCGCATAGCTGCCGTGCGTCTTGGCGCCGACCAGTCCATACGAGCGGCACATATTGTCTCGCCCCGCCAGACATTGGTCACACTTCCAACAACTGATTCCAGGAGACACGAACACTCTCTGCCCCACCGTGACGCTATCAATCTGCCCACCCACTTGCGCCACGATCCCGGCCGCATCCGACCCCAAGACATGAGGGAGCGGCATGGGATAGGCCGGATTCCCCTCTCGTATCCAGATGTCGAGGTGATTCAGCGCACAAGCCTTGACGCGAACCAACACATCCTCCGAACCGATCGTCGGCTCGGGCAGATCTTCATACGAAAGTGTTTCCGGTCCGCCATGCGCGCGAAAGAGTACCGCTTTCATCTCATCATTCCTCCACTCAACACAAGAACAATTTTGGAAAGGCGGGTGGCAGCGGGATGGGTGCCCAACCGCCCGCAGCGGGGTCCCTACACCGGGCGGGGTGCGAGGACGGTTGGGCTCCTCGCTGACAGGACCTGCCTTTTCAAAACGTCAACGTCCCTTCGATCACCATCACCACCTGTCCTCCCACTTTCACCATTTGGATCGCATCGTCATCCGATTCCACCTGGACCAGGATGCGCGACGGACGTCCGATTTCATAGCCCTGCTCGATGATGATTTCCGTCAGAGGTCCCACCTCAACGAGCCCATTGTGGACGAGATAGGCGCCCATAGCCCCGCTGGCACTCCCGGTGGCGGGGTCTTCGAGAATTCCGATCGCGGGTGCAAACATCCTCGTATGCACGGTTGCATGGTCCTCCACCGTCATGGTCGTATAGACCATAATCCCGTTGGTGCCGAACCGCTCGCACATGTCGACAATCGCGGAAGCGTCCGGCTCAATCGACCTTACCGCTGTGAGCGCCCGCACCGGCACAATCACTACCGGCAACCCGGTCGACACCACCATCACCGGTGCCTTGGTGTCGACAATCTGGTATTTGGGGAGCCCCAGGGCCTTCGAAATGTGAAACAGATCCTCCGTCTCATCCATCGAACCGAGGAAGAGCGGTTTTGGTTGTGTCATCACCACACGGGTGACCTGCCCCTCTCGTGCATGGATTTCGACGGGATAGAGGCCGATGTTGCATTCCTGCATCACGCGGGTAACGCCATCGGTAACAGCAATCAACCCGAGCTGGGCCAACACGTAAAATGTTCCCAGCACCGGATGTCCGGCAAAGGGAATCTCCTGCGTCGGGGTAAAAATTCTGAGCCGAACGACGGCCGCCTCATCTGTCGGAGGCAGCACGAACACCGTCTCGGAGAGGTTCATTTCCCGGGCAATCTGCTGCAGTTCAAAGTCGGTGAGACCTTGCGCGTTGGGGAACACGGCGACCGGGTTGCCGCCGAACGGCTGTGCGGTGAACACGTCGGCTTGGTAAAATTTAAGCGTGCGGAGGTCCGGCATAATATCTCTGCATCACGATGTCCAACCCGCAATATTCATGAGGTTGCTGCTGCGTAGGTGTTTGACAGGCGTACATCCGCTTTGCCAGACTCGCCCCATGACGGATGTCAAGCAAGAAGACGTGAACCACGCGCTGGAAGTACTGGGACTCACCCTCCCCGTCACCGCTGAAACCCTCGCTCAGACAAGACGAGCACTGCTGCATACCTGGAACCCCGCCCGCTACTCGAATCTTACCAACAACCCCAAGAAATACATGCAGGCCTACAAGAAGGCCGAAGAGATGACCGCTCTCATCGAAGCTGCCTATGCTCTGCTCTCCACCGTACTTGTGCCCGACGAAGCGCCAGACGTGAACCGTTAGACGTTAACCGTACAACGTAGAGGTGGGAACGAAATTGGTTCAGTCAGTGTAAGGATTTGACGCCTCATGACTCCCGTTTTCCCTCTTACGTGTAACGATTCACTTTTCACGATTAACGTCTTACGCCTCCCCACGCGTTTAACGGTTCACGAGTAACGTTTAACGTCCTACGCGTTACCCCATGCCGTGGCTAACCACGCGTGACATGCCTTCTTCCCCATCTTCGCTCCCGTTCTTCGCAACCGGCCAGGTAATCAGTCCTGATACACCCTGTGGCGATCCGACGGGCTGCGTCTGCTGGGCGTAGATCTGCGGCAGCTGGTTCGTCCCGAACTTCGAAATATAGAGAAAGACATGCTCACGCGAGTTCACACGCACGGCCCAGGGGTGAAAATCGTTCTTGTAGAACTCTTCGCAGAGTTGCATCGCGTCCAGGCAGGAGAGGGTACTGGGATCATTCAACGTGTAGTAATAGTCCAGAGGGAGATCGTACTCCTCTTGTTTGTGGATCGTAATGCCGAACTTCTCCGGATTGCGCACCATCGGCGTATGGCGATAGGCCACGAAGTAGAACAACTCCATCGAGTGAATCACCGGCTGGTTCTCGATGACGAACTGGCGGGTCTCCAGCGCTTCATCGAGCGTTTCACCGGGGAATCCATAGAAGGCCATTACATGGTTCCAAATCCCCGCCTTCGCCGCCAGATGCAGGTTCCTCTGAATCACGCTCTTCTTGGCATGCTTGTCCATGAGATTCAGCACTCGCTCGCTCGCCGACTCCATCCCATAATAGAGGGTGCAACAGCCCGCCTTCGCCGCGAGATCCCAGGTCTCCTGGTCTTGGAGCGTTTCTTCAAACCGGATCAGCGTCGTCCACTTGATCCCGACCTGCTGATCGACCAGCAACTGCGAGACCTTCTTGAACAGCGCCGGCGGATAGGATTCGTCGGAGAAGAGAAAATGGCGGCACTGATACTTGTCCCGCAGCGCCTTAATCTGTTCGACGACTTGTTGCACCGGCACGCCCCGATACTGATCGAAGTAGCCCTGGCCATGGTCGCAGAACGTGCAGCGACCCCAATAGCAGCCACGCGTCGCCAGGTAGGGAATGATCAGCTCCGGCACGAAGTAGCGGTCCAGCGGCATTCCATCAAAGTCCGGCAAAGGCAGCGCGGTCGTCTTTTCGGTGTAGACTTCGGAATTCCGGTGAATACCTGAGGCATCGCGATAGATCAAGTTGGGCACGGATGCGATGGCCCGTTCGCCATTCAATGCCTCGATGAGCCAGAGCAGAGCATGCTCGCCCTCGTAGAGGATCGCCGAGTCGAACACGTCCGTGAAGAACTGCTCGTGCTTCGCAAGGTCTTCCTGCAACCGCGTGATGACGTTACCACCCACCACCACATGAATATGCGGGAAGGTCTCTTTGATCATTTTGCAAAAGGTCAGGCCTGCAAGCAGCTGCATCTGCGTGCCGATGGAGACCCCGACGACGTCCGGCTTCTCCTTCGCCACCGCCGGCATGACCAGCTGATTGCAGAGGTCCCGATAGACGTTCACCTGCTCATCGTCCAAGCAGGCCAGCACTTCTTTGGATACGCCGGGGCGATAGCCCAGATTGCTTTCCATCGGATAGAAGACGAGCGACGCGGGATAATAGGCTGTGGAAATGTAGGCCATCGCTTCACGGAAGGTGTTCAAGGCGCCTTCCAATATCTCGGCCTGGTAAAAGCGCTCGCCACGCACGATCAGCTTCGCATCCTCAGCCCGATCGGCCAGATCGAACACATCGACCGTATAGGCCTGCTCCACCGCGGCCTTCTGATCTGCTTCCTGCTCCGTCAGAGTTCCGGCCTTTTCTTTGTCTTGGAGAGGCTTGAGCTGCATCCCCAACCGAGCCTTCACCCAGATCAGGAACTCCATGCTGAAGAAGTGATCCCACATCCCGATATTGATGTCGCGCTGCACGACCCGATGGCCGGCTTGGCGAAGGACGGCAGTCAACGATGGCAAGGCTAGATAGGGAGCCGTCGGCACCCATTCAGGGGGAAAGAGCAACATAACCTTCGACTGCTTCCGATCCTCTTGCTTAATCGGAGCCAAGCCGTTGATTTGGACGAGACCAGAAGCAGACATGGTTACATCTTCCCCGCCAGCGTCGGCGCCGCGCCCTGTATCTTCGCCGCCTGAAACTGTAAATCGGGCAGCTTCTGCAGTCCGAACCGCGCGATATAGAGAAAGATGTATTCACGAATGAACAGGCGCAGATCCCAGCCCGGGTTGTGGTTCCGCTCGAACTCCTGGAACACCCGCTCCGCCTCTTCGATGCTCATCCCATTCTTGACCGTATAGTAGTAGTCGAGGGCCAAATCCCATTCGGGGTTCTTATAGGCGGTCACGCCCCATTTCTCAGGGTTCTTCGCCACCGGGTTATGCCGACCGAGGTCGAACGTACCGAAGCCGAGGGAATGGACATGCTCCTTGTTCGCTTCGAGAAATTCAACCGACGACCAGGCATCCTCTCTCGTTTCGCCAGGGAAGCCGAAGAAGCCCATGCAGTGGTTCCAGATACCTGCATTCGCCGAGAGCTGCAAATGCTTCGTGATCACGTCCGTCGTCGTCGCCTTGTCCATCAGCTTCAGCACTCGCTCGTTCCCCGACTCATAGCCGAAGTGGAGATAGCGGCAGCCCGAGTCCTTCGCATCCTGCCAGACTTGATCGTCCAGCAGACTCTTCTCAAACCGCATGTGCGTCGTCCAGACGATGCCCATCTGGCTGTCGATCAGCCCGCGCGACAGCTTTCGAAAAAGCGCAGGCGGATACGACTCGTCGGTGAAATGGAAATGCCTGGCGCCGTACTTGTCACGGAGATACGTGATGTCGGCCAGAATGTCCTGAATCTTCTTCGTCCGGTAGCCGGCCGTATAGCCCTCGCCATGGTCGCAGAACTCGCAACGGCCCCAATAACAACCCCGCGTCGCCAGATAGGGCAGGATCTTCGTCGGCACGAAGTATTTATGGAGCGGCAGCCCGTCGAAGTCCGGCGGTGGCAGTGATGCCATGTCTTCCGCATAGCTCGTCGGCGATGTATGGACGCCGGTCTCGTCCTTGTAGACCGTATTGGGCACATCCGCAAGGCTCCGCTTCGCCCCCACCGCAGCCACCAGCTGCACGAACGCCGTCTCTCCTTCATAGACCACCGCACTGTCGAAGTATTGAAACAGCGGCGACTGAGGTAACACATCGCGCAGTCGCGTCACCGTGTTGCCGCCGATCGTCACATGGATATGGGGGAAGTGCTGCTTGATGAAGGCGCAGAAGGTCATGGAGGAGAACATCTGCTGCTGGAGCACGATCGAGATGCCGACCACGTCCGGCTGCTCTTGCTCGATCACCGGCTTCACCAGATGCTCGAACACGTCGCGGTACACATTCACCTGCGTATCGTTCACGGCATCCATCACCTCGGAGGAAACGAAGACCTTGTACGACAGATCGGTCTCCATCGGCGGCATACAGATCCGCGCCGGAGCATACACCATCGAGATCACCGACGTGACCTCACGGAATACATGAATAGCCCACTCTAACTGATCGATATCGTAGAAATGTTCTCCGCGAATGATCGCTTTCGCCTTCTCCGCCTTCTTGATCAATTCCTCGATCCGCTGCCTGGTCAGATCGCAGAGGGACAGCTGCAAATCCATCTCACTCGGCATTCAGATCTCGCTTCTTCGACAGTTTGCGGAGCCGGTCGAGCTGCTGTGGCACCCGCCGCAGGACTTTCTTCAAAAAATCCTCGCTGAAGTACCAGTCGTACATTTCGAGGTTGATGTCTTTTTGGATGACGGTATGGCCGGCTTGACGGAGGACGGCGGTGAGGGAGGGAAGGCTGAGATAGGGTTCGGAGGGGAACCAGTCCGGCGGGTAGATGAGCAACACCTTCATCTTCCGGCCGCTGGTGGCTTCGGAGGCTTCACGATGGAGCACGATCAGCTCCTTCGAAGCCCGTTCGCCCTTGGAATACTCGACCTTCATACCGGCCTAAATCCTTCCCTCAAACTGGCCCAAAGTGACAAGAAAGCCAATGAGTTAGGCTCGAAGATGGGTATTGTACGGGGGCTGAAGAAAGATATGCAAGCGGGCTAGCCCGGCTGTTCTCGCTTGAGGCCAGAGCCCTGCTGGTCGCCGTAAGCCTTGTCTCGCTGTGGCCCACAAACTTGGTCCGTTCCAAGCCAGCTTGAACGGACCGTCGAACATGTGGGCCACCCGCTTCGCAGACGCTCCCCTTCGCAACGGCGAATGCAGCAGGGCTCTGATGCCCGCTCGAACAGCCGGGCTAGCCCCTGTATCTCTTCCGCCAATGAAAAGAGGAGGAAAGGATTCAGCAGAATGAATCAGGGATTGCTCAACATCTTCAGGATGCGCTTGGCGAGGTGTTCTTTGATTTCGGTGTGCCGAGGAATCGGCTGAGAAACCTTGGTGCAAGGTTGTGATACCAGTCGTGCTTCCCACCGTGGCGGACGAGCACGCAACCATTGGCTTCAAGCTGCCGGATAAGATCTTTGCGCTTCACCGGAGTGTCAGCTCAGCAAGCTTCCGAACTCCAGGGATTTCACCGCTGGTGAGGTCGAGATACAGATCGCGAAGGTGGGATTGTAGATCTTCAAACGACTCCCCTTGGGTCCAATAGTCGGGGTAGTCCTGGAGATAGCCGAGCCAGTGGTCTTGATCCTGCCAGTAGATATATTTGATGGATTCCAAGGTCGGATATTATAGCCGGACTCTGAGGGTCTGGGAAGCGGAGAGAGGGAACGGACCGCTCTGCCTCGGCTATCGCGGCGAGCAACCTTGGATTCTTCCGCTGAATCGAGCTCGAAAGAAGCGTTGGAGGCCCGTTCGCCCTTCGAATACTCAATCCGCATTCAGATTGGTTCGCCTAAGACTAACAGACAGGAAACTGTCAGAAAGCCAAGGGGTTACGGGGGCATCGTACGGGGGGGCGGAGAAGGAGATGCAAGAGTGGGAGAGGGGGCAGGCAGAGGGTCCTCCGTGCTCGCTGAGGCCCCACGATGAAACAGTGGTCCCTCAATGCGCGCAGTTGAGGACCCATCTGCCCACCCCCTTCAATGGGAGGTGGGGAGAGAGAAAGGGAGTGTGAAGCAGCCAGGTGCCCTCCGTGCTCGCACAACACGCACGATAAAGCTGTACTTGTCCGATGCGCGCAGTCGAGGGCAGCCTTGGCCACTCCCTCCAATACTACGGAGGAGGAGAAGGGAGAGAAAGGAAGGGAGGCCTGGCGATTCCAAGTGCTCGCGTAACGCGCGGTCCCGGACTCCCCTCGTTGTACGCGCGCACATCGAGAAACCGTCAGGCTACCCCTCCCATAATAACTAGGAAAAGAGGACTCTTTGCTTTTTGGCAAGTACACCTAATGGTGGACCGAGCTGACCTTGAAAAAGTAGAATGTCCCCGTTTCTTCATCCGAAAGAATAGAGAATTGCCAGTTTCAAGCGCCCGAATGACATAGGCCTATATACGGACCACAAATTTGACCTAAGAGAGCTTTCAAGCATCTTTTTAGGCCCTTTGATCTCACCAGCTGACCGGAATTCTCTTATTGCAGCTGCCACTCAATATCCGCATGTGCAAATCTTCGAGGTATCTATCGGTATGAGCAGAGCATTCTTGGTAACCGAGATACCTAATAAATGATTGCGGGAAAATGTGCCAAGCCCCATTTTGCGGCGCATGGCAGCACGGAAAGAAAATGGGACAGGCTACTTTTCTGGCAGTTTCAGTGGATGCCCCCGTGTTCGGAGTGTGGTGCAGGTACAAGAAAAAGTAGCCTGTCCCCTTTTCCTCTCTTAGAAAGCCCTCCCCTAGCCCCGCACCACAGTCTAAGCTATTCATCCTCAGCACGTTGATCCTACAAATTCATTTTTTCTCCTCGATGCTCTTTGAAGCTTCATATCGACAAGTAAGTTTCATCAACTCAGACACAGACCTTCCGAGCCCTTCAATGCCAGGGAACAGTGCGCCAGCCGTCACATTCATCGTGCGCAATTGCCTCATAAATTCACCTTTTAGTGATGGGGGAATGATGAGTTTGGAGAACTGTTCAAATCCTGGGCGATGGGGAAGTACATTGGCTATGGTTGTTGCGTGATCCATAAGGGGCTGCGTTCCAATAGTGGTCTGCATTTGCTGGGCACTCATCCTGTCGGTGAGCGTTTTGCGAGTCACGACATGCAAGAATGGCTTAGCTAGTGGATCTTGGTATCGTTTTACATCGACGACGGTCTTCGGAAATTTATATTCATTGTCCGCCTGAAAAGAGAATTCATGAAGGGTGGCAGGGTGCAAGGTCCAGACAGCTCCAGGTTCCTCCACCTGTTCTTGAACTGCGAAGTATAAAGCGACAAATGGCGATTCAGTCCAATCCAAGACGCGAGTAGGAACGCCGTAGTGTTGCATCAGGATCCACCAGGCAATTAAATCGCCTTCGTGGGGGATACTGCTGGGGGGAAGATAGAGATGTGCCAGTTCCCGAAATTTCGTCCACGCAGTGGTTTCTATCTTAATTGTCCTACTAGCATCCAATCCTTCTTTTAGAGCGATTCTGGCTAGGGTGGGCAGCAAACTCCAACTGGCATTAGTCTGTCCTCGAAATACATATGTAGGTCCCAATGGAGAACCGATGTTCATTTCCGAAGTAAAACGAATGTAGTCTTGCCAGCTGGAAATTTGTACTTCGACAGGTTTTGTCGGCATCACTTCTCCTGCAATTTGTGAACACACTGTGGATCATGTGCTATTACGATGGCTCCGAGTAAAGGAATATGTTGCGTGAGTGTCGTTTGCTGTTTAAATGAACGAAGCACAATAAAAAGAAAGGGGGACAGGCTATTTTTCTACCAGCTTTCGTGGCCCGTCCTCGTCTCTGCAGCATAGACGTGAGACTGTCCTCACTAGCGCTCAATATCGTAGTCACCATTGATGAGCGCAGCAGTCTTTCACCGCAAAATATGACGATGTTATTTACGGCATGTCAAAGGCACACCCTGATAGGGAGTGGTAGTCCACCGTGAGAGGGGATGGGAGGGGAAGGCTGTCCTCTTCGGAGTGTCTTAGTACTTTCCCCACGAGAAATACTCCCCCTGAGACTTACCTTTCATCCTACCCGCTACATCGTCCGTGACAAGGCGCTGCTTAGTTCGTTCAGGGGTATTGCTATTATCTGAAAGCTGTGGCCACGAAACTTTTACTTGGTATCGTTCGTCTGCCGATTTCGTCACAGTAAACGTATGTGATCTAGGACGATCTGGCCTGTCGATAAGTTCAAACCCCTTGAATTGGCCGATCAGATATTCTCGAATAACTTCTAGGTTCGCTTCGACATGGAGATCGTTTGCGTTGCTCATTCTGTCCAGCCTTTCGCTTCCAGCGTATATTCGTGTCAAACCGTAGACGTTTCAGATGTCTTTGAGTCCAAGCCGGGCGATACCGGCAGCAGTAATCGAAACCGTCATGTACGAGTCCGTGCCCTTATCAATGAACTTCCATTGGATCAATTCACGCAAGACAGCTTCAATTTCCGCAGTACGGTTGGGATCGAAGTGACCGGAGAGTACATCGTACGGTTGGGGACCATGTTCTTTTAGGTAGGCCAATACTTCCCTTTGACGCTCACGGCTCCGGTTGAACGTCTGATCCGGTTTCTGGGGCTCGATTCGTGGCATGACCCAGGTTGTCCTCTCACGATATGGGCAAGGCAGTTGGATTTTCTCCCGAGCTTCTCTCAACTCCTTCAGCGAGTATACCATTGAGCCCATGTAGACGCGCTCCTCTTGCTCCAATTGGGGAAAAGAAAATGGGACAGGCTACTTTTCTGACACCTTCAACGGACGCCCTCGCCTCCTGAGCGTCGATTCCAATCCCAATGCCACCGCGATCCTCGCATGCCAGTCTGTCGTCCCGAACGGCTGTTGCCGGTTGAAGTATATACGCAGCATATTGCGTGCATGAGCGAACAGCGCCCGCTGTATGAATCAAGGCACAAGTAAAAGTAGCCTGAGCTAGCCCGGGTTTGACGGACACCTCAAAAGGGGGCACGATTGCCCCGGAGGAGGTGCGACATGGGCCAACGACGACGGTTCACCCCCGAATTTAAGCGACAAGCCGTGCAGCTACTGAATGCCGGGCAACGCCCTGCTGCCGAGATTGCCCGTGAGAGGGAACAAGAAAAGGGGACAGGCTACTTTTCTACCAGCTTTCGGGTCACTCATTGGGGTCACGTCTTGCAATCATACATTTTAGAAGAATGAAAAATGAGCACCATATTCGTGGTGCGTGGCGGGCCGGCGCCTTTCCGACTCTCCCCTCCTCCAAACCTCAGGGAACTCGTACTTCCTTTCCGAAGTGATGGATACGCTTCAGAGTTTGCAGTAGACTTGCCGCGGCAAAGATTGACGGAACCCCTCCTTATATAAGGACTCGGGCCTAAGGGCGTTTGGAGGAAACATGGTTGGTGGGCAGAAAATATTGACGGTCAAATCGGGGCGAGGGAAAAGAAAAAGGGGACAGCAACTTTTCTGGAGTGTTTCGTGGTCGACTGCATGGGCGCAAGGTGGGCGCGATATCGGACACCGATGCGATCTGGACCTGCCACTCTGGTGAGGCAACCGCACGTGAGGAGCGGCACGCACGAGCTATCGGCCACTCGCTGACGACGAATCCCTACTGCTCATAATTCTCGACGACCTGCGGCGAGCGAACTTCCGCTTCGTTCGGATCAAGCCCGACGTCGCGAAGGGCACGTCGCTGGCGCAAAAGGTCCCAGCACTGATCCAGTTCGACCTGGACTTGCGCGAGCCGCTTACGATCAGCTTTGGGGTGCGCCCTTTGCTCGTGCAATCGGTGTTCCTCTGCGACAAGGCGCTGAATATGATTGAGGACCGGCTGATCTTCGACTTGATTCTCCATGAGAGCCTCCTCCCATGTGGATGGGATTGGAACGGTCAGGCTTTGATGTTACGCCCATCCGAAACTGCGGTCAATCGATTCTCTGCCAACATGATGACCTCGGCGGAGGTTGCCAGAAGAAAGAGAATGTGCCCAGAACCATTTCGCGGCGCTCCTCCCTTCACCTCGCACAACGATAGACTGGACCGACGATAAAAAGTAGAATGGCCCCAGTTCTTCTCGTATCCCGCCGCATGAAGTCGTCCTAAGTCTGTGGGCTTCACCTCGGCTAGCGGGGAGAGGTCAGTATCCCGGGGAGCATGCATGCAAAAGACCCGCATCATCTGCACGATCGGCCCGGCCACGGAGTCTTACGAGATGTTGCAGAAGATGTACGAGGCCGGCATGAATATCGTGCGACTGAACATGTCCCACGGCGACCACGACTCCCACGCCAAGGTCATCCAGCACATCAAGACACTCAACAGGAAGGTGAAGTTTCCCATTCCCATCCTCCTGGACACGCAAGGCCCGGCGATCCGCACCGGGGACCTCTCCAACGATCTCGATCTGCAGCAGGGCGCCATCGTGTCAGTCACCACGCGCGGGCCGATGGACGTGGAAGAGAGCTCCATCCACATCGACTATGCGGACTTGCTTGAGGCGGTCAACGTCGGGGATAAGATCACCGTGGACAACGGGCTGATCAATTTCGAGGTGCTGGAGAAGGAAGAGCGCTCCATGCGGTGCCGTGTTCTGGACGGCGGGCTCTTGAAGAGTAAGCGCCACGTCAATCTCCCCGGCATCCGTGTCAATCTGCCGGCGATCACGCAAAAGGACACCAAGGATATCCTGTTCGGCCTGGAACGGGATGTGGACTTCATCGCCCTGTCTTTCGTGCGCGAGGCCGGGGATATCCAGCAACTCAAGACGCTCATGGGCGACAAGGTCGGGAAGGTGAAGATCGTCGCGAAGATCGAGGACCAGGAAGGGGTCCGGAACCTGGAAGAGATCATCAAAGAATCGGACTGCATTATGGTCGCGCGTGGAGATCTGGGGGTGGAGATCAACGTGGAAGATCTGCCGAATGTTCAGCGCACGATCGTGCAACTGTGCGCCGAGTACGGAAAACGCGTGATCGTGGCAACCCATCTGCTCGAATCCATGATTCACCATCCGCACCCCACCCGCGCCGAGGTCACCGACGTCGCCAACGCGATCTATGAAGAAGTCGACGCCGTCATGCTGTCTGGGGAAACCACGGTCGGGAAGTATCCCGTGAAGTGTGTCGAATACCTGCGCAAGATTGCGCTGAAATCCGAAACGATACCCGGATTGCAGTTTGCAAAACACTTGCGCAACGCGGGAAATAAGCAGCAACTGGCGGCGGCGGCCGTTCAGCTCGCCCAGGGGGTCAAGGCCAAGGGAATCGTCGTGATCACCAGACGGGGACTCATGGCCGATCTCGTCGCAAACTGCCGTCCTTTCTATACCAACATCTACGCATTTACCAACATGAGCCAACCGCGAAGGACCATGATGCTCAACCGCGGTGTCTTTCCTTTCAAGATCGATTTCAGTTCGGACCCTGAAAAGACTTTGCAAACGGCGTTCCGGATTCTGAAGGACCGTGAACAGTTTCAAGTCGGGGACAAGGTCGTGATCATCTCGGACGTCCTGGCCCAGGAACGGGTCGACTCGATTCAGATTCGTGACGTCCCCTCGGACGACATCCCGCCCGAAGCATCCTACGGGACAAGATGAGCTAGCCCCACTTTCGAGGACGGTTTCAAAGAGGGGACAAGAGTCCCTTGCTGTTGAACAAGAAAAAGTGCCAGAACCCATCTCACGGCGCGGGTCACTCAATTCGGGGTCACGTCTTGCAATCATACATTTTAGAAGAATGAAAAATGAGCACCATATTCGCGGCGCGTGGCGGTCCGGCGCCTTTCCGACTCTCCCCTCCTCCAAACCTCAGGGAACTCGTACTTCCTTTCCGAAGTGATGGATACGCTTCAGAGTTTGCAGTAGACTTGCCGCGGCAAAGATTGACGGAACCACTCCTTATATAAGGACTCGGGCCTAAGAGCGTTTGGAGGAAACATGGTTGGTGGGCAGAAAATATTGACGGTCAAATCGGGGCGAGAAAGGGAATTCGAGGCGCTGTTCGCGGAACTGCGGAACGAAATGCACAAACATGAGCCTGGCTGCTTACTCTACTCGCTCCTGAAATCGCGCAAGTCTTCCTCAGACTATATCGTGCATGAACAATATGTCGACCAGGCCGCGCTCGACTTTCACAGCCAATCCGCCCACGGCGCCCACTACTTTCCGCGCATGCGTGCACTGTTCGACAAGATCGACGTGGAATACTTCGACGGCGTGGTCAGTTAAACGATTCTAAATTTTCGGACCAGATTTCGCGGCGCGTGGCGGGGATGCGCTTCACCTGGTTTGTCTGGTTTCTTTGGTTTGACTGGTTCAGAGAACGAAATAAACCAGGTACACCAGTTAGACTGTCTCTGAGTTGCCCTCCCCTCACACAAGGCTCCCTTAAGACAGCCGATAGAACTAGCACTCTGACTGCGGGAGACTGACCCCTTCAGCGGACCGCCGCGCAGGCATCCCGAACGTGGCCGCGCAACCAGCGATGAGCGGGATCGGCATCCAGCCGCGGGTGCCAGAGCAATGAAACCGTGACCTCCGGCGTGGAGACGGGAAGGGAAAAACTATGCATACCGGTACGCAGAATTCCGGTGTGTCGTTCGGGAACGCTGGCGATCAGGTCGGAGGCACGAGCCAGAGCCAGGGCGGCCGAAAAGCCACCGACGATCGTGACGATCTCCCGCTCCAGCCCGAACGGCGCCAAGGCTTCATCAATCGGCCCCTTGTCGATCCCCTCTCGCGAGACGCAGATGTGCTTCCCGGTTGCATAACGGGAAGGAGTGATTTTGCCCTTGCTCAATGAGTGCCCCATTCGCACGACGCCAATGAACCGGTCTCGGAACAATGCCTGCGCGCGCACCTCCGGAGCAGTCGTGTTCTCGACAACGCCAGTTTCCAAATCGACGGTTCCGTCGCGAAGCGGCGCGCTGTCTTTGTTTGGCTTCTGGACGAAGCGCAGCCGTACGCCGGGGGCTTCCTCGCCGACGCGAGCAATGAGGTCCGGTCCGAAGTTTTCCACAAAGCCCTCGCTGGTCCGCAGGGTGAACGTTCGGACGAGCTGTTTGAGGTTGAGCTTCTCGGAAGGTCGTAGAACCGCTTCTCCGTCCTGCACAAGCTGACCGACGCGTTCGCGAAGTTCGAGCGCCCGGGGTGTGGGAACCAGGCCGCGTCCGGCCCGGACCAACAGCGGATCGCCCGTAGTCTCCCGCAATCGCGCCAGCGCCCGGCTCATGGCGGATGGGCTCAGCCGCAACCGTCGAGCTGCGCGCGCAACGCTGCCTTCCGCGAGCAGTACATCCAGGGTGAACAGCAGGTTGAGATCGGGTCTAGCCATAGATTCAACACAGCATACTCGGATCGTGACATGGCATCAAACGCACGAATACAGTGCAACTGGTGCGCCTTCCGCTATCTCAGACAATAGACTAAGCTGCCGACAGTGCCGTTTCAGGAGTCGTCAGAAAGAAGAATTCATGGTGAAGTCAATTGTTACAGGGCAAAATGAGGCAGTATCTGGAAGTACAGACCAGAATCCTACGGTTCCGTGGGCGCTCGCCAGTCTTTCGCTATCCATGTTGCTGTCCTCCCTCGGCACCAGTATCGCCAATGTGGGTTTGCCGGCGTTCGCACAGGCGTTCAATACCTCTTTCCAGGGAGTCCAGTGGATCGTCCTCGCATATCTCCTCGCCATCACCACCCTGATCGTCAGTGTCGGACGGCTCGGTGACATCACCGGGCGCCGACGGTTGCTACTGGCCGGCATCTTCCTGTTCACGGTGGCCTCAGTCCTGTGTGGCGTTGCACCCACGCTCTGGCTACTGATTGCCGCCCGCGCGGCGCAGGGCCTTGGAGCGGCCATCATGATGGCTCTCACCATGGCGTTTATCGGTGAGACGGTTCCGAAGGAAAAGACCGGTAGCGCCATGGGGCTGCTCGGAACGATGTCCGCGTTTGGCACTGCGCTTGGTCCATCACTCGGCGGCGTGCTGATCGCCGGACTCAGTTGGAGGGCAATCTTCCTCGTCAATGTACCGCTGGGTATCCTGACTTTTCATCTCGCGCATCGCTACCTGCCCATGGATCGCCGGGAGCCGAAGACTGGTCGCCTTGGCTTCGACAATGTGGGCACGCTGCTGCTTGCTCTGACGCTCGCGGCATATGCACTCGCCATGACGATGGGGCGCGGCAGTTTGGGTCCGCTCAACATAGCCCTGCTGGTGGCTGCTGTCTTCGGAGTCGGCCTCTTCGTGCTCGCCGAAGCGAGGGCAGCATCCCCTTTGATCCGATTGGCGATCTTCCGCGATCCAGTGCTGAGTGCGAGCCTCGCCATGAGCGCGCTCGTTTCGACGGTGATGATGGCGACGCTGGTGGTCGGGCCGTTCTATCTCTCTCGTGTGCTCGGGCTCGATGCGGCTCTCGTTGGCCTCGTCTTGTCGGTTGGGCCATTTGCCGCCGCGCTGACCGGTGTGCCAGCCGGTCGCATCGCGGATCGTTTTGGCGCCCCACGCATGACCGTCGTTGGACTTATCGCAATTGCGGCCGGTTCTTTCGTCCTATCCATGATACCGGCGACACTCGGCATCCCCGGCTACGTCGCCCCCATCATCGTCATCACTGTCGGCTATGCGCTGTTCATGACGGCCAACAACACCGCTGTCATGACAGATATCCGCCAGGACCAGCGGGGCGTCATTTCCGGTATGCTCACCCTCTCGCGCAATCTCGGGCTCATCACCGGTGCATCGGTCATGGGCGCTCTGTTCGCTTTCGCATCGGCGGCAATCGACATCACAACGGCGTCTCCCGATGCCGTTGCCGCCGGTATGCGGATTACATTCGCAGTCGCGACGATTCTGATCGCCGTCGCGCTCGCCATCGCGATAGGAACCTACCGCGGCACATTGCGCAATCGGGCACGTGCTCCGGAAGCAGAGTTGCAGGCGGCCAAAAAGGATTAGGGAAGACCTCGCTGCACATGGTGGGGAACTGGTCCGTTTGGTTTATTTGATCTATCCAGTTCTGTGGCCTCGGTCACACAAATTGCGTTATGCAGTCATTTCCTGAGCAAGAAATGCTCGCACTCCGTCGATGACTGGCTTTGGAACAATGAGAGAAGAAAATGTCGTCAGGAACCATTTTGCGTCGCGCGCCGATCCTCTCTTCCTGATTCGTCGTCTACCGCGCAGCCACACATCACTGTAAAGTCAGACTTGACAGCCCAACCTGATGAGTGCAGGATGACGGGGTGATTGAGAATTTCAAGCACAAGGGGCTGGCACAATCTTTTGAAGACGATGATCGCCGAAAACTTCCTGCATCGCAGATCGCCAAGATTGGCCGTATCCTGGCGAGACTGAACGAAGCGATAACTTTGCAAGACATGGGACTACCAGGCTATCGGCTCCATCCCTTAAAGGGAGAGTTGGCTGGCTTCTGGTCTGTAACCCTGTCCGGCAACTGGCGGATCATTTTCCGATTCGAGAATGGCAGCGCCTACGATGTGGATCTCATCGACTATCATTAAGGAGCCCAACGATGCGTATGAAAAACCCTCCCCATCCAGGACTGTCGGTACGACATGACTGCCTCGAACCGCTGGGACTTTCCGTTACAGAAGGAGCGAAGGTGTTAGGCGTCACCAGGCAGGCCATGAATAACCTGGTCAGCGGCAAGGCCGGAATCTCAGCGGAAATGGCGATCCGCCTCGAAAAGGCCTTTGGGGGCGGGGCCGAGATCTGGCTACGGATGCAGGCCGCATACGATCTGGCCCAAGCGGAAAAGCACGCTGGAAAAATAAAGGTCAGGCGCGTCAAAGACCTGTCGATACCGGCTTGATCTCCGATCGAAGCAGGGATCGTGCGGTTCTCTGTATGTTCAAGAATCAACAGCCACGACGCAATATTGATCGCAAGACCTGACCCTGGTTCGGACCATCCGAAAATTCTTTGGCAGAGGGCGTTGGCGCAAGCGGAAAGGTATCGCGAGGGTCCGACTCTCCAATGGCTCCATCCATTTCGCTGAAGTTCACTGGTATGAAGCAACAGGAATCGGCCGGAAGGAATACAAGATCAAGCGACTCCTGTGCGGTCATCACCATGCAAAAGCTCAAACGTGCAGCTTGCCGGTTTCTGATCTGCGTCGAGAACAAGGGCTATGCGGTTTCCCTTGAAAAGCGAAAGATTTATGTCGCCCTTCCCGATTCGATGGCTCTCAAGCGCGGTCAGGTCCGCGTGATTGACGAGTCCGGAGAAGACTACCTCTATCCCAAGAGCTTCTTCTTGCCCATTACGATTCCCCAATCGCTCCAAAAAGCTATCCTGAAAGCCGCATAACGAGAAGAGCAGAGGCAGGGAAACGGGGACGTTCTGAATTTCCTGGTGTGTGGCGGTCCGGCGCCTTTCCGACTCGCCCCTTCCTCCAAACCTCAGGGAACTCTTACTTCCTTTCCGAAGTGATGGATACGCTTCAGAGTTTGCCGTAGACTTGCCGCGGCGAAGATTGACGGAACCACTCCATTTAGATGGGAACTCCAGCCCGTTCCTTTTTCTGTCTCCCGAAGTGACGTTTGATCTCTTCCATCTGCTCGGAGTTCATGGCGCTGCACCCCGCTCATCGCTATTCCCCGCGTGCTTTTGATCTAAGCGTCGTTCTCTATCTGTGTTATTGTCGGTGACCACTCTCCACTACTTATCTCCATGACGGCTATGGGTATTGTTCAGCGACACGTAACGGACTCGTTCAACAAATTCTTCGCCTCGGAGAAGTCGAGCGGGATTTTCCTTATTGTGTGCACCGTACTTTCGTTGGTAATTGCGAACTCTTCAGTCGGAGAATCGTATTTGAGTATCTGGCAGAAACATGTGGGAGGTTTGAGTCTTGAGCATTGGATCAACGACGGGTTGATGGCGATCTTCTTTCTCCTCATCGGTTTGGAACTCGAACGCGAGTTGTACAACGGCGAGCTGTCGAACGTTAAAAACGCACTGCTTCCGATTGTTGCGGCTATCGGTGGAATGCTCGTGCCGGCATTGATTCATTTCTCGATGAATGCGGGGACACCGACTCAAGACGGAGTCGGCATTCCTATGGCCACCGACATCGCGTTTGCTCTTGGGGTTTTGGCGATTCTTGGGAGCCGCATTCCTGCGTCACTGAAAGTATTTGTTGTGGCGTTCGCCATCATGGACGATTTGGGGGCGATCGTTGTAATTGCCGCGTTTTACACGACGCACCTGTCGGTTTGGTATCTCGCCGGCGCAGTAGGCGTATGGATCCTGTTGTTTGCGCTGAACCGTTTTCTCCGTGTCATGTCTCTCCTTCCGTATTTATTCGGCGGGGCATTGATGTGGTTGCTCATGCTTCAGTCAGGCGTTCACGCGACGATTGCCGGTGTTGCGCTTGCCTTTGCGATTCCGTTTTCGGCAAAAGAAGACGACGAACAGTCGCCGTCGCATAAACTGGAACTTTTTCTACACAAACCTGTAGCCTTCTTCATCCTGCCGATATTCGCACTGGCAAATACGGGCATTCTCGTTGAGGCTGATTGGGTACAAGACGTGACCAGCACAAACAGCATCGGCATCGCCGCCGGGTTACTTCTGGGCAAACCTTTGGGGGTGATGCTTCTGTGTTTTGTCGCCGTTGCGAGCGGGCTATGCCGCTTGCCTCCCGATGTAAACTGGCGGCATCTTTCTGGAGCGGGGATTCTCGGTGGCATCGGATTTACCATGTCGATTTTTATCGCCAATCTCGCTTTTGTCGGTAATGCGGAGACAACAAACGCCTCGAAGATGGCAATACTCTTCGCATCTCTGATAGCAGGAACTTGCGGGTTTTTGTGGTTGAAATTTCTGACAAGACGGTAAAGGGTATGCAGCACAACGTGATGTAATCGCCAAAGGGCCCCCGAAATTGCTGCAGGTGATCACGCGCGACAAAAAAATATGGTCAGGTCTTGTAATCCAATATCTCGCGGCGCGTGGCGGTCCGACGTCTTCCTCCCCCACTCTACTCAACCTCACACAGCCATAGACCAGGCCGATCTAAAAAAGTAGAATATCCCTGCTCCCTCACTCATGATGCAGTTCACCCCTCCATGGAGGACTGATATGCCGGCTGTGATAATGCTCGCCATTGTGACATTACTCATGATGATCGCCCCAGCCGGGGCGGAGATGTCCGGGAAGTGGAGCAAAGGCGCACCGTTTCCTGAGCCGTCTGAAGAGCTCGTCGGCACGTCTGTCGGGGGCAAGTTCTACGTGTTTGGCGGCTTGGGCCCGGGATGGATCCCGCAAGGTCTGGTCTATGAATACGATCCAAGTGCGGATAAGTGGACCAAGAAACAGTCCATGGCGCTGCCCTCGCACCATGTCGCGATTACTGAACTGGATGGCAAGCTCTACGTCTTCGGGGGGTTCGTGCCGCCCGAGTCCGGCCCGCCTGCTTGGGTGCCCATCAACAGCGCCTGGGAATACGACCCGGCGACCGACCGCTGGAGGGCCTTAACGCCCATGCCCTCCAAACGGGGCTCGGCCGTTGCCGCGGTGGTGAACGGCAAGATCTATGTGATTGGCGGGGCCGCCATCCATCCAGGATCGAGCGAGCCGTCCCTACAACCTGCCAAACCCCATCGGTCTGTCGGCACCGTCGAGGAATACGACCCGAAGACCAACAGCTGGGCTCAGCGATCCTCAATGCCGACAGCAAGAAACCACGCCGCCATCGGAGCGGTGAATAACAAGATCTATGTCATCGGTGGTCGCTTAGGCAGCGCGTTTATCTTCACGGCCAGCAATACCAACGTCGTGGAAGAATACGATCCCGCGATCGATCAGTGGGGTCTCGTGAAGGCCAGGATGCCAACGGAGCGGAGCGGCGGAGCCTGGGCGGTCTACAATGGACGGATCTATGTGGGTGGCGGCGAACATCAGGATAATTATCTGATGGCGGCCTTCCGAGCCTTAGAAGCCTATGACCCAGCCACGAACAGCTGGGAGGAGTTGCCAAAAATGCCGATGCCCCGCCATGGCCTCGCCGGCTCCGTCGTGGGCAATCGCTTGCACTTTGCGAGCGGCGATATTCAGTCCGCCGGCATTACCGGAATGCACGTCGTGACGGACTCGCACGATATCTTCGAGTTCGGTCAGCGATAAGTCGTCTTGGCGGGCCGGTTTTCGACTCCCCTCTTCTTTCCCACCCCCTTATTGCTCTAGCGAAGCCTGGGACCGCACCCCGTTCGGGATGCCGAGGTCGGAAGGGTCAAATCCAACTACTTGCCTATGGGAGCAGCTGGGGAGCATACTTATTCCATCTATGTACAAGGCAAAGGCATACTCCGCTGCCAGTGCGACATCATCGCTTACCTCCACCACGATCGCGCGCCGCGATCCCGCTCAACACGATGTACAGCTCGACATTCTTTTCTGCGGTATCTGCCACTCGGATCTCCACCAGGTCCGCAACGAGTGGAGCGGTGTCATGCCCACGGTCTACCCTTGTGTCCCGGGCCATGAAATCGTCGGCCGTGTCACCAAAGTCGGCTCCGCAGTCAGAACGTTCAAGCCAGGCGACCTCGCCGCGGTCGGCTGCATGGTCGACTCCGACAGGACCTGCTCCGAATGCCAGGCCGGCCTTGAACAGTTCTGCCGGAATGTCACTCTCACGTACAACTTTCCGGACAAGCACCTCGGAGGCGTCACGTATGGTGGCTACTCGGATAGCGTGGTTGTAGACGAACGCTTTGTCCTGCGCGTTCCCCCCAACCTCAATCTCGCCGGAACCGCGCCTCTCCTCTGCGCCGGGATCACAACCTACTCACCTCTGCGCCATTGGGGCGTCACCAAGGGCAAGAAGGTTGGCGTGGTCGGTCTCGGAGGCCTGGGCCATATGGCCGTGAAGTTTGCTCATGCACTCGGTGCCCACGTTGTTGTCTTCACCACTTCACCCAACAAGCGGGAAGACGCGCTCCGCCTTGGGGCTGACGAAGTCGTCGTTTCCCGTCATGCCGATGAGATGAAGAAGCAGGCCGGCAGCTTTGACTTCATCCTCGACGCGGTCTCCGCCGATCACGACATTAACGCCTATATCGAACTCCTCCGCCGTGATGGCAATATCACCCTTGTTGGTGCGCCGGAAAAACCTCTCGCCGTCCCTGCATTTAGTCTGATTTTGGCTCGACGCAGTCTCTCCGGCTCCCCGATCGGTGGAATCGCAGAAACCCAGGAAATGCTCGATTTCTGCGGAAAGCACAATATCACCGCGGATGTTGAAGTGATCCCCATGCAGAAGGTCAACGAAGCCTACGACAGGCTACTCAAGTCCGATGTGCAGTACCGCTTCTCAATCGATATGGCTTCTCTGAAGTCCGGGTACAAGGCCTAAGAAAAGAAGCATCATCTCGCAGCGCGTGGCGGGCGGTCTCTGTTTTCACTGTCCATCCCGTCGTCTTTCTCCATCGCGTCTACTTTCTCGCCGTAGAACTTTCCGCTTTGAAACCGTAGAATGCCATGTCTCTTGGACTGACAGAGCCCAAAACCTCGTTTCACTCCCGAGCAGGCGAAAGGGAGGGAAGTGGCATGGGGCAAGTCAGCGTTTCTTTACCACCTTCCCCTTGCACACCCGTTGACTCGGCGAGGCCAACCCCGGCGTCTTGACAGACAGGCCGGAGCTGGCTTCGTCGGCATCTAACCAGCCACGGCGAGGAATACTTGCTCGCGGCAGAGTTGCTGGAGTTTCTCCCTAGCTTCCTGAGACAGCTTCACAAATTCGACACCAGCCCATTTCCTCTTGACCCATCGGATCACCACCAGGGTAATCTTCAACGCGGGGGTCCCATCATACGGATAGATCGTCAGGGTGAGCGCATCGCGCGTAAAGAGTTTTAGGGAGAGGTATCGCTTGGGGAAGGAGGAGGTAACCAGTTGTAGGTCACACCCCGTCTCGGAGATATTCGTCACCACTCCGTCGGCAAGACCGCTCTTGGCCGCAACGGTTGCAGAAAAACGTACTGGTCTTCGAGCAGACCGTCTGGGGTCGATCACTTTCACGGGGCAATCGTGTTTGGGAGAAAACAACTTGGCAACGTCCATGGGACCCTCCTTCACCCTAGTTGTTGTGCACTCACGAGTGTATGAGCAACCCTCATGCCGAGCATACGTAGAATATCAGAAATTGGAAAATCGCGCAGTTAGAAGGAGGAGGCCGTGGAGTTACATTGGCGTGTGTGTCAGAACAGAAACAATGATTGAGAAAACGAGACGGGGAAATAAAGAAGAAAAGGGGACAGGCAACTTTTCTGACAGCTTCGACGGCTGCCATCGCCTTTACTAGTGATTTACGGTGCGACACTGCAAGCCGATGATGGACATCCTGGCTCCCACTGAAAGGTATGCCAATCTCCTATTGAGATACCTGTTCTGATGACCTGTCCGGTGGCGGTATCGAAGACAAACAGTTGACCGGCAATCCTGGCATATAACCGCTGGCCCTCTGGGTCAAAAGCGGATGAACCAATTCCGCCTTCTACAATGCGCGCGATGACGACTGATTGCCCGTTAGCTATGTTCAGACGTACCAGTTCGTTACCAGCAAAACGTGGAAACACTGGTGCCGATCGTTCTGCTACGCATTCAAATACCGCTCTCATTCCTAAAATGGTATTTGTTGTTTTATCCCAATGAAAGGTAAATTGGATTGGTGATGGTTCGTCATGGCACGGACGCCAGCTCGTTCGAATTCCCGTCTGCTGGATCTCTCCGGTATTCGTATCGACGATTAATAATTGACCGGCAAGACTCGTAAACAGGTGACCATCTGAATCTAGCGCAGTACTGCCGAGGCCAGTTTCAGAAAATTGGACTACATTAGTTACCTGGAATGTATTTGGATCAATTTTAACCACTTGGCTACCAGAAATCCCCACACCGAATCTTACAGCGATTAAGTATTGATTTTTTGCATCCCATTGATAACCCGAAAATGCCGGATTGCCTGTTGCCAAACCAGTTTCCGTTACATTCTCAGCGGTCTTCGATGTGTCTATCCGTATCAACCTGCTTGTATCGAAATCACGAGCATCTAGAAAGAAACGATGACCACTGATGTCGAGAGCGCCCTGAATACCCAGCCCTGCGAAAGTTGCCAGGATGCTTGGGTTGGTACTACTTATCGGTTTTTGGGGATCGAAGCGTATGACCTCAGAGCCTGTGGCTATGCTACCGCGGGAAGCCAGTAATGTCCCTGCGAGAACGGGAGATGCGGGTAGTAAGAGTGTGAGAACAACAATGCTGAGACAAATAACAAGGCCTATTAAGTAAGCCCGGCTAACTTCAGAGTCAGCAGTACGAAGGGCACCTGTGTTACTCATTTTTTCACCAGCCAAACATTCTCTTTGGCGGCACATTTCCCCTTCAATCCACCAGGGACCTCTGTGCTCGCAATGAGCATTAAATCATACTTACATGCGTAGTGTCGTTTGACTTCCTCGCTAGTAACTGAAAAAGGAGGACCTTCCATCATGCTTTGGTCGTAGTAATAGCAGATGAGCAACTGCGGAGCCTTACCTGTGATCTCTGTCAGGTGCACTGCATATCGGTTGCGCATTTCTTCCGGGAAGGCAACTAACGCTGCCCTGTCGTATACGGCATCGACTGGGCCAAGCATCTTTCTAGACAAAGCAAAGATATCACCGACAAATATGTCGAGATTGTTTGCACTCCACTGCTCTACTTCCCCAACTGTTGATATTTCTGGTTGTAGCCCAAGTTCCATGAATAATTGCTCAATAGCTATTTGACTCAATTCAGCTCCAGCCACACGATAGCCATTCGATAGCAGCCAGAAAATATCAAGCGTTTTGCCGCACAACGGTACAAATACCCGACTACCCTTCGCTAAAGACAGCTCGGTGAAATGTTTGACCAGTAGTGGGTTAGCCTTACTTTCGTGGAAGGCAATTTCATTTTTCTCCCACCGTTGGCGCCAGAAACTTGGATCCATTATCAATTCCTTTCACGCAGTCGAGAGCCAATTGCAAGTCTGGTCGCTGAGAAACAAAAGGTGTTAGAGCAGGATTACGGAGACGGGGAGAAGAAAAGGTGTCAGGAACCATTTCGCGGCGCGTGGCGGGTCGAAAGGTTCTTAAGAAAAGACTCCCGCCCCCTAATTCCTGGCTATAGTTTCGAGACTGGCTTATACATGACATCAGTGCGAAGCACATACTTCTCTCCGCTCTGCACTACAGCACCCTCGTGCCAGATGGAATGTAAGAAGACGAGTGCCATCCCTTCCTTCGGCTGGACAGACAGGTATGGGCGTTGTTGTAGGAATGCCTGCTCCATGTCCTCGAAGAACCGTGTTTCCCCGCCCGTCATCCCCTCGTTCAGATAGATCATGAAAGTCATTTGACTTTCCTCCCAGCTCTCCAGCCGTACATACGACCCATCTCGATGAGGCTTGAAGGTCTGCCCTGGGCGATAACGGTAAAAGCGCCACCGTTCGTTGAACCCGACAAGACCATGACCTTCAATGACAGCTGGTAACAATGGTTCAGCGCGGTGGAATAGATTCGCGGCCAGCGACAGGTCATCAATCAGCACACGCTCGTTGTTGCGGACCTGTTCGATGACGACATCGGCAACCGTGCCCGGTTCGTAGGCAAGATCCTCGCTGCGCCGGATCAGCGCTGCGCATTCTTCGCGTGAGAGGAAGTCATGAATCACCAACACCTTGTCTGGATCCAGAACCTTCTTGTTCATGACAGCATCCCTTCGATTTCCGTAACAAAAAACCGAGGCCTCCTTAAGTCAAGCAATCCAACATTTCGCGGCGCGTGGCGGTGAATTGATGCATCTGGTTTTTTTCGTTCATTTGATTCGATGAACGAAACACGCAACGTCCGGCTTGGATCGCCAACTTCTGAAGATCGCTTGGCTCGTACAAGCTGGAACAGCACGGGCGACCCTGCACGTATGTGGGAGGTCGCCCGTGTGTGGCGCTTAGGACGCCGAGGATATCTCTTGTGTGCTGATCCTTAAGACCCGTGCGAGGATTAGGCTTAAAGGCGACTCGTCAGGGAAGATGCGATTCGATCCCAGACGTTTGTGTTTCTCTCGCCTATTATGGTTCTTCACAATGGCTCATCGGATTGTGTTTCCCTTACGCGGGAAGGCGACAGCCGATGAAGAACCGACTAAATATGACTAACGAGGAGCCTCGCCCTTAGCTCGACGGGCCGTTCTGATCCGGGGGACTAAGGTCTGCCATCTGCACCTCCTCCTTGGTTCGGAGTGATTCGATGGAATTATGCGGAACCGCACACCTACATCACACTACACATCAACCAGTGTACGAACGGTTTCATCATTACTCCTCTTCAACAGAATATGTCAACAGACATCATTCTGATTTTATCCGGATAGTCCTAAGCATAACACGTGCCATCCAGAACCCACGCAGCGTCACGTCTTGTAATCATATGTTTGAGGAAAATGAGAAGGAGGAGGTTCAGGTCTTGCCATCCAAATATGTCGCGGCGCGTAGCGGTCCGGCTCCTTCCTCGCCTCCCTCCCCTCGCCTCTCATCCCTTACTGCCCACCCTCCCTCACATGAGATTCCCACATCTCGCCGTTGCTGCTCGGTTAATCGTGAACGCAAGGACTACACATCCACCCACACGAGGTGTTCCTTGTCTTAGTCCAGAGATTTCTTATTGACAGGGCTAAGCACAATCCGCAATCGTGTCTGCTGATTCCTCCAGCGCGGAGATACCGAGAGAATGGACATCACAAAATTAGAGATGCCGTGACCCGGTACGAGCTGAACGACATGGCAAAGCAGCAGTTTGGAGATGTGGTCAAGGCGGTCGTCGATGTGGAACAGGGTATGATGGCGATCGGTGGAGAACTCCATTTGGACGAAGAGGTGATGCTCCTAGGTCAGGGGTCTGGGCAAAAAAACTTTGCAAAATGCTCGATCGAATGTCTGTTTGCAGTGACAACAAGGAGACCAAGCATGCGAAACATATTTCCCGTCGTGATTCTCAGCATTGCAGTTTTATCCGGTTGTGCTGGTCAATCCCATGGAAATGGAGGCGATTATAAGCCACTGGTCCAATGTGATGATGTTGCAAATCGAAAACATCTGAATATCCTATCCATCAATCTCCTTTTCTCTGAAATCAAAACGCGTGATCAGCGTTTAGATGCTATCGCCGAATTTGCGGCACAAACACCTGTCGATGTCATTCTGCTTCAAGAAGTAGCTGGTGGTACCTTGGTTCATACTGCTAATAGTGCGCTAGATCTTCAGGGAAAGCTACGTGCTCGAGCGGGCGACTACGATTTGAACACAGCATTCGAAGTCGGAGTGCCAGGCCTGCTGGTAGTAGCCAATGCAGTATTGAGTCGCTGTGACATTGATTTCAAGATAACCAAGCGCTTGCCGCGCGCTACTGAATTAAACTTTCTGGGACATGACATCAAACTGCCTAGAAATGTGATGATGACACGCATAAATATCCCCGCTTCTGGAAAAATGAATATTTATAATACCCATCTTTGTGCAAAGTGTACTGCGGATGAGCTCAGTGCCCAGTTGGATGTCTTACTCCCATTCATTGATGAGGTAGAAACATTGTTCCCTCGGGATAATCCTGTAATTCTTGGTGGGGATTTCAATATCGACCGTTTCCGCGTTGACCCCTTCGAGGAACGACCATTCTATGACAGAGTCATTGATGCTGATTTTACCGATGCTTATGCTCAAAACAGACCATTGGAAAATTTATGCGCAGTTGCTAAGCAGGCCGACATACATTGCACAGTGGGAGTTTCCACTTTGGATGAAGGGGATACTGCCAGGCGCGTTGACTATGTTTTTGTCAAAACGGTAAAGGGCATACGTGAAAGCCGAGTTGTTTTTAATACGCTTGTTGATCCACTTCAACCTACTGTATCCAATCATGCCGGTGTCTTTATTTCAGTGGCCTTGCCATGATGAGCGACTGCAACGATCAATGATATCTGCATGACAGCCCTCCTTGGGTAGGTGGAACGCACTCACTGCGTTCGGAATTGAACCGTCTTAATAATGGTTAGCCTGCACAAGGCCAATGCCATGACCCCGCATCCTCACGATAACAGGATAACCTGCTCCATAGTTCCACGATTAACTGCACAACCCGTCGTCTTAGCCCGCATTATTCATGAACACTTCTGCTGCAATCGCTGATCCGCTGCTACGACGAGCCTTCGGCCGGCGGGCTCGCCCCTCGGACCCTCCACGTACTGCACGAGTACGCATCGGGGCCTCAGGGCTCCGCGCGCCGGTCTCGCGACGCGGCTCAGCGATTTCGCGACGAACCGTCATGAATAATGCGGGTTAGCTCTGGCAGCAATGTCAGGTTTTGAAGGAGTAACGATGCCCGCAAATGAGGAAGAATGAGAGTCAGGTCTTGCAATCAACCATTTCGCGGCACGTGACGGGAAGCTGGTGCATCTGATTGCTTCGGTCTGTCTCGTCGGTGTAGTTCAACGAACGCGCGAGGCCAGCCAGCCCCGCGCGTCGCTTTCTGCATTTTCAGTTGGACCTGCAAATACCTTCGCGCTTACCATAAAAAATCTTTGGCCTTCTGTGGGAAAGGCGTATTCTTCGGTGCCACCAACGGTCTGACACAACCATTCGACCATTAGCAGGACACCGACTGTGCCACAACCGGAACCCATTCGGGTGTTTGACTCGCAGGGCGAGGATTACAAACGCGCCTTTCAAGTCTTTCTCGACCACACCGACCAGAAGCGGAGCACGAACCGGTTGTTGCGGAGGCTGGTGAACGACTTGCCCGCGCGAAAGGTCTTCATCGACACCGGCGCCGGCAATAGGGAACCCGTGCCTTCGCTGGGGCCTTCGACCGCACCATTGCGATCGAACCGAACATGTATCTGTTAACCCAGCTCCAGCGCGCCATCCCGCAGGTCGACACCATCGGCACGTCGATTTTAGCCACCAGTCCGAAGGCCCAGGGCGATTTCGTCCTCTGTTCCCATACCCTCTATTATATTCCTGCTGAGGAATGGCTTGCGCACCTCGAACGGCTCGTTTCCTGAATGTCGCCCACCGGCATCACCGTCGTCGTGCTCCAGAATCTCGGCACTGCCCTCATGACGATGCTGGAGCATTTCTTCGGCGACCGGTTCGACCTCGGCGGGCTCGCCGACACCTTCCGCGCAAAACACGGCGACCGCTACGACGTCACCACGACTTTCGACCCAGCCCATGTGGAGACCTAAGAGCCAGCCGCAGCTTACACCGTCGCCGAATTCATGCTGAATCTCCTTCCGATCAGCCACCCTCCCGCCCGGCGAGACCTGGAAGCCTGTGTCAAAGCAAATTTCGCCAATTCCGACGACACCCATCGCCTTTCAGTCCATCAAGACTTTCTCCAAATCCGAGCACGGCGGTAAGCTCCAACGCGCCGCTCGGCCTTTCTTTTCCTGCCGCAGGGTCCACCGCTTCCTGCCAGAGTGACACACCCGCTCCACGCACTGTCACGAGGATGACCGCTTGCGCTGATCTCCAGGAGGGGAGTAGGCTGAGCCCACAGGTTGTTCTGCTTTGCGGAGGCTTGCCATGTGGATGGTCTGGCTCATCGGCTTCATTCTCTTTGCCTCACCTGCATACGCTAAGTTCGGTTTCAACAAGAAGTACGAGCGCGACTACACTATCTTCAACCCGCTCAATCAGTACCGTCCTGACAATCCCCTGAATCCGATCAACTCCGTTGATCCCAACAATCCGCTTGACCCAATCAATCGCTACAATCCTGTTCTCTGCACGGATAGGCCGAGGCAAACGGCAGGGTCGAGGGTGATGGACTGAATTAGCCAAGGGAGGACATTGCATGGACCCAGTCAAGTCGTTCATGGTTCCGAGTGAGAAGTTTATTTCGATTGAGCGGGGTACGGATGTGCAGACGGCGGCACGGATTATGCGCGATCGCCGCATTAACAGCCTGTTTGTCACGAATGGGAAGGAGGTCGTCGGCATTCTTACGAGTACCGATATGGTCCGGCGCGTGGCCGCGGCTGGAATCGATACCCTCACGACAACGGCTGAACAGATTATGTCGGCTCCAATCGTGACGATCGAAGAGGATAAGACCGTATTAGATGCCAGCGATCTGATGGCCCAAAAGCATATCCGCCATCTCGGCGTGACGCAGGGTGGAAAATTGGTCGGGATGATTTCTGTGCGTGACCTCCTGGTGTTCTTGACGAATCTCCGCAGGAAGTAATCCGATGGCCTTTCCTGAGAAAGAATGAGAGTCAGTTCTTGCAATGAAATATTTCGTGGCGCCTGGCGGGGAGCTCGCGCATCTGGTGTCTTCGGTCGGTCTCGTGTGTGTAGTTCGACGAACGAGAGAGACAAGACAGCCTCGCCGACCCCTCGCGCTCTTGCCATCAGCTATCAGCCATTCGCACTTCTCTTTACCCCCTCCCCTCACACAAGGCTCCCACATCGTTACCGGAGTGATGGATACCTCATCAACTTTGCAGTAGACTGGCCGTTACCGGATGGCTGAGGTTGGCTTGCTCTGCTGCAAGGGCAGAGCGCAGCAGACTCCATCGTTAGGCCGCTGAGAGTCTCTCTAGCTTAAAATCAGGAGGCACACCGATGCGCAAGCGAATCATCGCCCCAGTTCAGCAAAAAACCACATCTCCTGACCAGGACTGGTTGAATGTGGAGAGTCTCGCAGAGGTTGAAATCACCTCGGAGGACGCCGCTCATCCAATTGAGTCCGCGTTACTGCCCGGTCAGGCTTCGGGGTGGCGTGCCGCAGGGCCCGGAATGCAGACGATCCGCATTCTCTTCTCTCAACCTCAACGGCTCCGGCGGATCTGTCTCAACTTCGTGGAGACCCACACTGAGCGCACGCAAGAGTACGTCTTGCGTTGGTCGCCGGATGGCGGGCAGTCGTTCCGGGAAATCGTGCGGCAGCAGTGGAACTTCAGTTCCCACGGCACAACGGACGAGACGGAAGATCATCACGTCGAGCTCCCGGCGGTCACGGTGCTGGAGTTGAGCATCATTCCGGATATCAGCGGGGGAAATGCGTTCGCTTCTTTGGCGCAATTGCGGCTTGCCTAACCGCGCGCTCAACAGGGCCGTCCAACAACGTTGCTGTTGAGTACCCTCCGCGCTGCGGGCGTTTGCGAATGAGATTTGGGTCGGGAATGAGTAAAGACTTATGAAAGAAAGGCAATACGCCTGAACCCATTTCGCGGCACGTGGCGGGGAGCTGGTGCATCTGGTGTCTTCGATCTGTCTCGTGTGTCTGGTTCGCCAAATGAGAGAGACCACACAGCCCCGCACACCAGATTAATGGCCAGGAGTCGTCGTGGGATGCCGATGCAAGATTCCATCGAGACAGAGGCCATTTGCAGGCGAATCCGAGTGGAGTATACTGACGCATCAGCCTGACAAGAAGGATACGTATGCCGCTCGTGATTGATCAGAAAGACCTGGATCGCCTTCCTATTACGATTGATCCGGAGATCGTCAGTGGAACTCCAGTTTTTCGTGACACGCGCATGCCTGTGGAGGCCTTAATCAGTAACCTCGAAGCTGGACTGACCCTCGATGAATTTCTCGACAACTTTCCTGTCGTGACGCCCGAGCAAGCGCCGCAGGTTCTTGAATTCTCAAAAACCACCCTCTTCAAGCTGCGCAAGACCGCGTGAAGATCCTCTCGACGAATCTATTCCCCGCTTACTCAAGCTACGATTATCTCATTTGGATAACTTAACGGTTCAAGAGATGGGATGGGTGGGAGTGAGGATTGGCAAGTGGCTGCCACGAACCGAGGAATAGCTCGATATCATGGCCCTCACACGGGAATTCAAGCATACGGTCGCAGCACGGGCACAACGCGACCCTCGATTTCGCAAGACCCTCTTTACCGAAGCGCTGAATGCCTATTTCGCAGACGATACCAACGTAGGCAAGACAATCCTGAGGGATCTCGTCAACGTCACCATCGGGTTTGAAGAATTAGCCGCGACGCTCAAAGAGCCGAGCAAAAACTTGCATCAGATGCTGGCTCCATGCGGCAACCCGAGCACGAAAAACTTTTTCAGAATCGTGAGCGCCCTCCAGAAGAAGGCGCAGGTCAAACTGCACGTAACTGCGAAAGCCAGCTGAACCATCGCAGAATCCATTTTCTATGCATCTCTCAATTGTCATTCCAGCCTTTAATGAGGAGCGTCTGATTGCACGCTGTTTGCAGTCCATTGCTGCATCACTCGCCGCAACCTTCAAGCCGGGCTTTACATCAGAAATTATTGTGGTCGACAATAATTCGACCGACAACACGGCCAACCTGGCAAGGCAGGCAGGGGCGCAGGTCGTTTTTGAGCCCATCAATCAAATCGGCCGGGCACGCAATGCCGGCGCAGCTGAGGCGACAGGAGATTGGTTATTGTTTGTGGATGCCGACAGTGTCTTAAACCCAGGATTGCTTGCTGATATCTTGCGGTTGATTGAAGACGGTAAGAGCGTGGGCTGTGGCAGCACACTGCGCATGCAAGGATTGCCATGGTGGGCGAATTGGATATTGCAATTGTGGATGGGTACATCGATTCTGTTTCGCTGGGCGTCGGGTGCGCTGGTCGTCTGTCGCAGCGATGCGTTTCGTGACGTCGGTGGTTTCAATCAGGATCTCTACGCTGCCGATGAAATAAGCTTAAGTGGACAGCTCAAGCGGTGGGGGCGGCAACGCGGCCTTCAATTCATCATCTTGAGACAGCATCCGCTGGAGACATCATCGCGCAAGGTGGCACTCTACTCCGGGCGAGAGATTGCCGGTCAGATCCTGCGAGTCCTTCTCCAGCCACGTCGGACATTGCAAGACAAGAAACAGTTATCGATTTGGTATGATGGAAGGCGTTGAATCAACGCATGACCCCACGAGAGCCACGGCGGCTAGGTCTTGCCATTTAATATTTCGCGGCGCGTGGCGGAGATCTGGTCTATCTGGTTGGTCTAGTTTATCTAGTTTATTTGGTTCGACGAACTCTGAATCACCCTTCACTTCCCGGCGCAGGCATAGACCCGCCAGGCCGGAAAAAGTAGAATGAACTGGTTTCGTCAATGTGAAGGGAAGCTTGATGGAAGAAGCTCGCTCCATCGAAGTTATGGAAGTTCTTGTCTGTGCGAGCGGCGTCGCGTATGGCCTCCTGATAGCCTACGGACTCAAACAGCAATGGCGCTGGATCACCGATCCGCCAGAATGGACATCTGTGATCTATTTTCCCACAGTCGTCAAGATGATGTGGGGTCCCAAACATGTTCGCACCTTTGCCTATTTGACGGCCTACGGCGCTCTCGTGATGAGTCTCATTTGTCTTGTGCAATCAGTGGTCGGTTCGTTCTAACCCGCATTATTCATGCGCTTCTGCTGTAATAGCCTATCCGCTGCTACGACAAACCTACGGCCAAGGCGCTCGCCCCTCGGAGCCTCCGCGTACTGCACAAGTATACATCGGGTTTTCAGGGTTCCGCGCGCTGGCCTCACGACGCGGCTCCGCGATTTCGCGACCAATCGTCATGAATAATGCGGGCTAAGAAATCCAACCACGAATCAGCTCCGTAACCCAATTCGCGACACGTGGCAGGGAGCTGGTGCATCTGGCTTCTTATCCTCTGCTTGGTTCGTTGACAGGAACATACACCGCAGTCAACTGCTTGACTGCTTGACTGAGCGGTCTCTGGACGCGTAACATCAAAAGCTAGACGTTTCAGCCACGTCGACTGTCTCATCTCTCGCGCTTCCTCGCCCTTCCCAACGCGACCGATTCTCCAGTCTCCGCCGCTCCAACGCCGGCACCACGCTCTGCACACGTTCCCGAGACGATCACATCGCGCAAGGAGGGATTCACATGTCATCGAGGCCTATTTCCGACCGCATCCTCGAACTACTCCAAGGCTCCAAGGATTGCGAATTCGACGCCTTGGTCGCGAGCTCTCCGGAGTTCACCTCTAGCGAGATTTATCAGGAGATCTCTCGCTTAAGCCGGGCAGGGAAGGTGAAAATCACAAGGGGCGTAGGGATCTTTAGCATCAGCCAAGTTGCAGTCGTCAGCTAAGCGCCTGGAGTGAACAGGACCAGGCTCCCTGTCCCAAGAGAAGAAAGAGGGCCCTCCCCTCTCACGACACTCCGGAGTGCCTTGAGCCCGTGACAGGAACGGAGTAGACCCTTGTATCTTGGTTCTGGTGGTTATCAATCATATGGTCGTCCGGAACCCTGGATGTGATAGGCCGCTGATCCCTTGGTCTTGTGAGACCATAGAAAAGCATGGTCGTCACATCCATATTCTGCATAAGCCCGAACAGTTGGGTGGGCTTGTAAGCCCGCATCGCAAGGATGGGACACAGAATTGGGAAGCCGGAATCTTTGGTCCTTCAGTCGTGGCATGCGTGCCTCTGAGTACGCAGGGGTACCTTTGCGTACCTGACCGACAAGACAGTTGCTATCTTTCTCTCGGAATATTGATTAATTAGAGCGAGCTTCGATGCTGACTAGAACTGATTCCAGAGCAATTGGTTTGTGACTTCGTGGTGAAAGAGCACTTCCGAAGGCTTCACTATCGTGCCGAGCTCTTGAGGAGAACGATCGGCCACCGACTGTTTGAAGCTCACATATTTTTGCTTGCTGTCGTCGCCGAGGATCTCGGCGATAAACTTCGACGATTTAAACAGCGCGATCGCCTCATTGATGGAACTCGGAAGGAATCGCACGCGATCGCGTGTCGTCTCGTCCTTTTCCAGGCGCTCCCCTTCAAAGCCGGTCTTGAGCATCGTGTACAGTACGAGGTAGGGGTTGGCATCGGGGGCGACTGAACGCAGCTCGATGCGCGCCGTCTTTTCGTTGGCCATCGGAATGCGGATCATCGACCCGCGATCGATCGCCGAGACCTTGACCTGGTTCGGCGCCTCAAAATGCGGATCCAGACGGCGATACGCATTCACCGACGAATTCAGCACGAGACAAATCTCGGGCGCATGATTTAGGAGTTTGAGAATGAAGTCCCACGCCACATCCGACAGACCATCTTTCCCCTTCGCATCGTAAAAGATATTCTTGCCATTCTTGCTCAAGGAGAAGTTGGTGTGCATGCCGGACCCATTGATCCCAACGAATGGCTTCGGAAGGAACGTGGCCGTGTGCCCCATGGATCGAGCCACTTGGCGACAGATCAGTTTGTAGAGCTGCACAAGGTCTGCCGCACGAACCACATCCGCATAGGAAAAGTTCATTTCGAACTGCGAGGGCGCGACCTCTGGGTGATCCTTTTCGTTCTTGAAGCCCAGTGCACGCTGTGCCTCCGCCGACTTATCAATGAACTGGCGAAGCGTGTCCATCGGGAGCGAGTGATAGTACCCGCCCGATGAGATGAGCTTAAACCCGTTCTCGCCGTAGCGTTGCTCGGCGTTCTCCCCGTCCACGAGAAAGCCTTCTATTTCGCAGGCAGCATACGCGGTCATACCCTGCTTTTTCTTAAGATTCTCCGTATACGATTTCAGCACGCCACGGAAGTCGCTCTGATACGGCGAACGATCACCGTTTAACACAGACGCAAAGAAGATCACCTTCCCTGCCCCAATCACGTCGGCCGGAAAGTAGCGGATGGACGACCAGTCAACTTCAAGACGCAGGTCCGACTCATGTTGCGGCGTGAACCCGCGGATGGACGACCCGTCAAAAGTAAGATTCCCCAGCGACTCCAGAAGGAACTTCTTGTCGTAATCGAGCATGTGAAGCCGTCCTTCAATATCCGAGAAACACAACGTCACGGCCTTGACCTGCTTCTCCTTTTTAAGCCATGCCGTATATTCCTGCTCCAGCTCTTTTGCGCCGGCCTTCTCGGAGCGCTGCGCCGCCTTGAGATTCATTTCTTCAAGCTCGTCATACGGTATCTCGAGGAAGGTCTTCAGGTCATCGGATTTAATATTCGCCATGGTTCCTCTTTCATGCGCTCTTGGCGCGATAGTATAAGCCTGGATACAGAAGGCGCATCCAATAGCATAGGCTTCTTGGATTCACGTCATCCCTGAGCACAGAAGTCCCAAGGAACGGCTAGTGAGTGCGGACTCAGTCTGTCACATCGCTTCTGGGCATGCAAGGGTTTGCGTTGGGGAACCCCCAGGCAGCCCCCCCTCAAGTCTGAGAGGGAAAAAGAAATGAAGGCTCGGTCGATAACCAGACATTGAGATGGACCAGACTAATCCAAGAAAGTATAATGTCCCCGTTTCTTCACCATCCCTACATGGTTTCAGCATTACGTGAAACGATTGGCGCATGAACCGCCAGAGATGGTCTCATGAGTGACAATCGGCTCATAGGGCTCCGATTCCCTGTCGCCCTTGTGCTGTCGATCGTCTGTCTCGCTTCGCCTGCGTGGGCGGATTTTAAAGCCGGCGAGAATGCCTATCACCGCAGCGACTACGCCACGGCGTTGCGTGAGTGGCAACCGCTAGCGAAGCAGGGCCATGCCGCTGCGCAATACCATCTCGGCTTGCTCTATGCCAACGGCCAGGGGGTCCCAAAAGACGATGCCCAAGCTCGGCAGTGGTACGAGAAAGCCGCCCTCCAAGGACACGTGCTCGCCCAGGTCAACCTGGGGAGCTTATATGATTATGGTCGTGGTGGTCCGCAGGATTTCAAGATGGCTGTGAAATGGTATCTTCGAGCCGCCAATCAAGGCAATGATTTAGCACAGCAAAAACTCGGCCTCCTGTATGAACGTGGAGACGGCGTGCAGAAGGACTATGTCCAGGCCTATATGTGGTATAAGCTGGGAGCAGCGAATGGAGGAAAGACTGGGGCCATGCGGCGGGATGAACTCGCCGTACGGATGACCTCTGATCAGCTTACCGAGGCAAAAAAACTGGCGCGGGAATGGAAGCCACAATCCAAATGAACCACGACCGTCCCAGACGCAATCCCGACGTTCTCATCTCGCACCTACACTAAAGCCTCCCACTGCACCCGTGCGGTTTGGAATCAGGAGATGCAATCCGCCTGCACAACCTGAGGGGAAATGTCCCTGATTCTTACTCCCGTAGAATCAGGTTGCAACGGCACACCAGCTCCAAGCATCCGAATAGAGGACAACACATGGGGTCGCTGATTGGCTTTGCACTCCCCTGCTGGCCATCAGCGGCCTTGCCAAGTCTGAAAGAAGACTCCCGATGCATTGTCGTTCTTCCCGATCCCCCCTCGCACGAGATTCCTCGCCCCATCGCTGATCGCTTGATCGTGAACGCAAAACCACGCCTCCACCCGCGCGAGATGTTCGTTGTTCTAGTCCTGAAATTTCTATTGACAGTACCTGGTCCAATCCGCAATCGTGCAAGATGATTCCCCTCAGTGTGGAGATGCCGGTAGACTGGAGTACGTTGGGGCAGGATGATGGAGATCACAATCATTCGGAATGCCGTGACCCGGTGCGAGCTGAGCAACATGGCGAAGCAGCAGTTTGGAGATATGGTCAAGGCGGTCGTCGGTGTGGAACAGGGGATTATGGCGATCGGTGGGGAACTGCATTCGGACGAGGAGGTCCTGCTCTTAGATCAGGGGTCTGCGCAGAAAAACCTCTGGGGAATCAATCTCAACCCCGAACGACCGGTTCCGGAATGGATTGAGTTCGATTCCATGATCAATGTACGGCCCTCCGGCGGGAATCGATCCCGGTCCGTCGAACGCGCCGATCTCCGCGAGGCGATCACTACGATCGTCAATCGACTACTCGAGGTGTAAACGGCATGTCACACGTCCATGCGAATCTCGCGGCCGGCCGATGGCAGACCTTGCCGCTCGTGGTACAGCTGGCCAATGTCGGAAGCGACGTGGCGCGCGCGCATCGTTGGCAAGGGAAAGATCCATCTCTTTCTGAACAGGCGTTTATACGCGCCTTAGAGCTGCTCGACCTGACTATCGAGGATAGCCGCTGGAAAGGTCGCAGGAAAGAACTCACACGCGTCCGCGAGTTGCTCTGTGATGCGATGTTCGGAGGCTCCGCATACGGTAGCGATCTGGCCGACCTGGACCGCTATTTCTTCCACTTCGCCGTCGCGGCACGGGCTGGCCGATGACCTGCCAGGTCGCCACAACCAGCCATTAAAGAAAAAACAAGGCCATTCTGAAAGGAAACCGGGAGCCCAGAGCCGAAGAAAGGGAATGGCTTCGAGATTTCTCAGAGCCTTAGCGACAGACTGTATCCCCCAACTGACCTTGAAATTCCATCAGAAGATGAAGCCGGTGGTGGCTCGCTTCGATGCGGAACACGCGAGTACAGATGGCGAGGCCCTCCTGCTCAAAGCCCTGGATGAGCGGCTGACGCTGACCGAGAACGTGGCGGCCTGTCTGCCAGACCGGCGCGACCCGCGGAAGGTCCAGCACGCACGGCGCGATCTGCTGCGCCAGCGGGTGTTCGGTTTGGCCTGTGGGTACGAGGACGGTCATGATGCCGCCCGAGGGCGTAGGCATGGGCCAGGATGTCCGCCCGATAGACCTTGTCGTACAGCAGGGAGAAACGATGGGTCGGCGCCTGCTTGGCTTTGGTGCCCAGGGCCTCTTGGAGTCGCCGGATCCTGTCCGGAGTTGCCAGGCTCACGCCACTCTCCTGATCCTTCTCTCGGTGAGGCACGCCTCGAACCAGGGCTCCTTCCCTCCTCGCCGGTTATGCTGTCCGCCGGGTGCAGACGGGACAATGAGCCCCTCCGACTTCCCATGCGACTCCACCCTGATGATGGAGCGAGGCGCACGCCTCGCCGCCTGGGATCTCCCGTGTTGCCCTGTGTGGGTGCTGAGGTGCCACGCCCCTTAACCCCGGCGAGCGAATCCATGGTTATCGGTCGGGTGCTCCCATGGACTCCAGCGGCCTTCCCGGTTATGCAGGCCGGTCGGCCCTCGCGACTCGACGTTCGAGACCTGCTCAGGCGTCACACCTGTTGCGGCCCGTCGACTCGCTGACCCACCCACGGTGGGCCTCTGTCCCGAGGACTTCAGTCGGTCAGTTACCCTTGCGACTGCCTCGGTCGCGACTGGGGTGTCCCGACAACTCCCCAGACAGGACTTGCACCTGTGAGACACACCGCGCCTTTTCACAGCGCACTGAATAATGCGGGCTAAGTGGCCTTAGCCACGATTCGGGGAGACAAGACACTGGCGGAGTTGGCTGAACACTTTGCTATGCATCCGAACCAACTTTCAGAATGGACGCAACAATTGACGGCATACGCCGCCGCGGTATTTGACAGGACACCGCGAGCCAAGGCCGCAGCGCCTGATTTCAAAGCGCTCCACGCCACGATGGAGCCACTCACGCTGGAGAAGGATGCTGAGCAAGAGACTCCAACTCGAAGGGTAGCCGGTCGGTCGCCGCTACATGTCCACGCTGATGAAGCGGATGGGGATGTGAAGACGGAACTGCTGTGCAATTAAGCGGAGGCACTGAAAATTCCCCTCTGTGAACAGACTCGCCCTCCGCAGTTCCATACATCTGAGACTGCGGGAAAGGTGCTAGTGTAGAATGAACAGTGATGCGGCCTGCGGCCTCCTTATAAACGCCAGTACTTGAGCGTCTTAGGCAGTTTCGCTGGATCAAGCAGACATTTCACATCAATCACCACGCCCTCCCGCTGACTACGGAGAGGCTTGAGCAGCTTCTGCAACCCCATGTCTGCATATTGACGATGCGCGACCGCCACTATCATTCCGTCGATATCTTTGAGGTCGTCCCACTTGCTCAAATGTATGCCGTATTCTTCGACCGCCTCTTCCGCTTGCGCGATCGGATCATGCACCAGCACTTGGACGCCATACTCTTGCAGTTCGTGAATAATGTCCGGCACCCTGCTATTCCGCAAATCCGGCACATTTTCTTTAAATGTGAGCCCTAGGACGGCCACTTTGAGATCGTTGACCGGCCGAGCTAACTCACTTAACCGCTTCATCGTCTGCTCAGCAACAAACTTTCCCATTCCATTGTTAATGCGCCTGCCGGCGAGAATCACCTGGGGATGATAGCCCACCGATTCGGCTTTGCTCGTCAGGTAGTAGGGGTCAACCCCGATACAATGCCCGCCGACCAATCCCGGGGAAAACTTGAGAAAGTTCCACTTGGTTCCCGCAGCCTCCAGGACTGACTTCGTGTCGATCCCAAGGCGATGAAAAATGAGTGATAACTCGTTCATCAGCGCGATGTTCAGATCCCGCTGGGTATTTTCAATCACCTTCGCCGCTTCCGCAACCTTGATGCTGGACGCCCGATGAATCCCCGCCTTGACCACGAGTTCGTAGGTGTTGGCAACTATCTCCAGCGACGCGTCATCTTGGGCTGACACGACCTTGATGATCGTTTCCAGCGTATGTTCTTTGTCGCCTGGATTGATGCGCTCAGGAGAATAGCCGAGCTTAAAGTCCACTCCACACTTCATCCCGGAGGCCTGTTCAAGAATAGGCTGGCACACTTCTTCAGTGGCTCCAGGGTAGACCGTCGACTCGAAGACCACAATCGATCCAGGTGAAAGATTTGCCCCGATCAATTCGGATGATTTGCGAAGAGCCGTCAAATCCGGCTGAAGAGCTTCATTAATCGGCGTGGGTACGGCCACGATGATGAAATCTGCCGCCTTAAGATCGCTGG
Organism: uncultured Nitrospiraceae bacterium; assembly: GCA_963821465.1. Lineage (GTDB taxonomy): Bacteria > Nitrospirota > Nitrospiria > Nitrospirales > Nitrospiraceae > Palsa-1315. The sequence goes on from CAWGDV010000002.1 coordinate 116,227, forward strand.
GCTGAAATGTGTAGTGAACATCCGTGGCTTTCAAATCCGAGTCAGACACTTCACCGGTACGGTCAAGTCCCTTCTGTAACTCCGCGATCTTTGCCTTGTTGATATCAAAACCGATCACTCGCTGCCGCCTCCCGAATGCGACAGCGATTGGTAGGCCCACGTAGCCAAGGCCCACCACGGCAATCTTTCGCTCTTTCGCGTGAGACATGAACCCCTCCGTCAGAGTAGATGACAATGGCAGAATGTCGCGTTTCCGTCAACGAAGTTACGCGCGATCAGCGTACAATACAATTCATTATATCAGACCATGTTCACCCAACCTGTCATTCTTATTCCCGAATGATTTGACTACTCCCGCATCCTCAAATAGCCACACGCGTGGAGACAGAGCAGGCAATCGGTACGCCAGATACACAAGAAAACCAGTAAGCTCCTCTCCGTCGCTGGACCTACCCGGCAAACACATCGCTACTGACGAGACACCGAACGATTGCTATTCTCTTCTCTCGACTAACTGCATGCAAATCATTTTTATCGGGCGGAATGTTCACCGCCTACTTCCTAATGTTTCAACTTCCAAGGGCAATAGACAACAACACTTCGCCGTACCATCTAATACCTATGATAATACCTAATACTCTCACCAAGTTCCCGGCAAACAACATGGCTTGAAACTAAAAAATGTTTTATTTCAATCTAGTCTGATTAATACTGAATCTTGAACATCATCTGTTCAAAATCATCGAAGGGAACCTTCTACTCTGGCACTTGCCCAACTTCATGCTCATGTCACATTCTTGGCAGGTGGATACTTCAAGCTATTGTTTTGACAAATTGATTCGAGTCTAAGAACCGATCGGTCGCGTGGTTTAACCGTCGGGGCACTGCTCTTGCTTAACCCACTCCAACGCCACTGGCAATCCATAGTCCAAACCAGCGCTCGCTCCTGCTCGATTGGATTGCCGACTTTACTTGGTGACACCTCAATTAAATTCGTGCTGTGGCGGGTTGAGTAATTTATACGGAGGAGTTACATGCACCAAGCGATACGCCGGCATCTCATCATCACTTACGCGATCTCATTGGGTCTCATGACAGTCTTCGTGTCACTGCTTCAGCCTATTCCCTCCGCCTCCGCCCAGCAACCGACAAGGCCTGTCAGCCAGGAAATCGGTGAAACAGGCACTCAAGGGCGGCGCATCGAAAACATGGCCACCATCCTTCGATACCCAACGAAGTCCTTGGAAAAGAAGGACAAGCAAACCTCGACTCACAAGCCGCACCGACTGATTCGAAAGCCACAGAACCTCCCCACCGCATCCGTCGAACCTTTTCCACTCAACTCCTCACCAATCAGCTCCGTACCACCCCCCCCACTGTCTCCACAAAGCGAGAACACGACTTCTCAATCCAAGGAGCCGTCATCGCATAAAAGAAGTATCGGCACAGCCGTACCTCTTGCGTCCATAAGCGTCGAACAATCGCCAACGGCAGCCACTGGATCCACTGCGGTTAGCACAGAACCAACTGGAACCATCCCGCTAGCCACCGCAGGCTCGGGTAACTCGTCTGCCTCAGGAACGGCAGGTGCCGGTGGGCGAACGATGCGAAGATTATCTGCGGAGATGTCGGGGTTGGCGCAATTGATCTCGCCGCCTTCGGCCCCAGTGCTTTCAGGCGGTCCAGCCATTGCCATGAGCCCGACCAGTCTGTCCTTTACGGCTCAGGCCGGAGGGAATCCCGCGGCCCAGACCTTGACCATCAGCAACACCGGCCGCGGCACGCTCCGTTGGTCCGCCATTGGCAGTGCACCGTGGTTGACCCTCAGCCCCGGCTCCGGCACCGGCAATGGCCTGGTCACGGTGACGGCGGCCACGGGCGCCCTCGCCGTCGGCACCCACAGCGGCACGGTCACGCTCAGCGGGGGCACCGGCGTCACCCCCGTCACCGTCCCCGTCTCCTTCACGGTCAGCGCCGCGCCCGTGCCCCCGGCCATCGGCGCCAGTCCCACGACGCTCTCCTTTGCGGCCACCCAGGGCGGGGCCAATCCGGCCAATCAATCGCTCACCATCAGCAACACCGGCGGGGGCACGTTGAGCTGGACGGCCAGTGACACCGCGGCCTGGTTGACCCTCAGCCCCGGCTCCGGCACCGGCAATGGCCTGGTCACGGTGACGGCGGCCACGGGCTCCCTCGCCGTCGGCACCCACAGCGGCACGGTCACGCTCAGCGGGGGCACCGGCGTCACCCCCGTCACCGTCCCCGTCTCCTTCACGGTCAGCGCCGCGCCCGTGCCCCCGGCCATCGGCGCCAGTCCCACGAATCTCTCCTTTGCGGCCACCCAGGGCGGGGCCAATCCGGCCAATCAATCGCTCACCATCAGCAACACCGGCGGGGGCACGTTGAGCTGGACGGCCAGTGACACCGCGGCCTGGTTGACCCTCAGCCCCGGCTCCGGCACCGGAAATGGCCTGGTCACGGTGACCGCGGCCACGGGCTCCCTCGCCGTCGGCACCCACAGCGGCACGGTCACGCTCAGCGGGGGCACCGGCGTCACCCCCGTCACCGTCCCCGTCTCCTTCACGGTCAGCGCCGCGCCCGTGCCCCCCGCCATCGGCGCCAGTCCCACGACGCTCTCCTTTGCGGCCACCCAGGGCGGGGCCAATCCGGCCAATCAAACGCTCACCATCAGCAACACCGGCGGGGGCACGTTGAGCTGGACGGCCAGTGACACCGCGGCCTGGTTGACCCTCAGCCCCGGCTCCGGCACCGGAAATGGCCTGGTCACGGTGACTGCGGCCACGGGCTCCCTCGCCGTCGGCACCCACAGCGGCACGGTCACGCTCAGCGGGGGCACCGGCGTCACCCCCGTCACCGTCCCCGTCTCCTTCACGGTCAGCGCCGCGCCCGTGCCCCCCGCCGTCGGCGCCAGTCCCACGAATCTCTCCTTTGCGGCCACCCAGGGCGGGGCCAATCCGGCCAATCAATCGCTCACCATCAGCAACACCGGCGGGGGCACGTTGAGCTGGACGGCCAGTGACACCGCGGCCTGGTTGACCCTCAGCCCCGGCTCCGGCACCGGAAATGGCCTGGTCACGGTGACGGCGGCCACGGGCTCCCTCGCCGTCGGCACCCACAGCGGCACGGTCACGCTCAGCGGGGGCACCGGCGTCACCCCCGTCACCGTCCCCGTCTCCTTCACGGTCAGCGCCGCGCCCGTGCCCCCCGCCATCGGCGCCAGTCCCACGACTCTCTCCTTTGCGGCCACCCAGGGCGGGGCCAATCCGGCCAATCAATCGCTCACCATCAGCAACACCGGCGGGGGCACGTTGAGCTGGACGGCCAGTGACACCGCGGCCTGGTTGACCCTCAGCCCCGGCTCCGGCACCGGAAATGGCCTGGTCACGGTGACGGCGGCCACGGGCTCCCTCGCCGTCGGCACCCACAGCGGCACGGTCACGCTCAGCGGGGGCACCGGCGTCACCCCCGTCACCGTCCCCGTCTCCTTCACGGTCAGCGCCGCGCCCGTGCCCCCGGCCATCGGCGCCAGTCCCACCAGTCTCTCCTTTGCGGCCACCCAGGGCGGGGCCAATCCGGCCAATCAAACGCTCACCATCAGCAACACCGGCGGCGGCACATTAAGCTGGAGCGCCAGTGACAACGCGGCCTGGTTGACGCTCAGCCCCGGCTCCGGCACCGGCAATGGCCTGGTCACGGTGACTGTGGCAACCGGCTCCCTGGCCGTCGGCACCCATAGCGGCACGGTCACGCTCAGCGGGGGCACCGGCGTCACCCCCGTCACCGTCCCCGTCTCCTTCACCGTCAGCGCCGCGCCCGTGCCCCCGGCCATCGGCGCCAGTCCCACGACTCTCTCCTTTGCGGCCACCCAGGGCGGGGCCAATCCGGCCAATCAAACGCTCACCATCAGCAACACCGGCGGGGGCACCTTGAACTGGAGCGCCAGTGACAACGCGGCCTGGTTGACCCTCAGCCCCGGCTCCGGCACCGGAAATGGCCTGGTCACGGTGACAGCGGCCACGGGCTCCTTCGCCGTCGGCACCCATAGCGGCACGGTCACGCTCAGCGGGGGCACCGGCGTCACCCCCGTCACCGTCCCCGTCTCCTTCACGGTCAGCGCCGCGCCCGTGCC
>CAWGDV010000003.1:0-215702 GCA_963821465.1 uncultured Nitrospiraceae bacterium
TTGTTTCCTTTTCTGCCCTACCATTCGCACCATGCCCCACAGCCCAATTATTACCTCCACAATCAACACCATCGCGGACGTCTGGGAGGCGTATCGCGATGAATTGGAGGGGATGGAACAACAGGCTCGGGCAAACCTCGATTCCAGCGTGGCACTTGTCAATACCGTCGCCGCCCATATCCTGAACAGCGGCGGAAAACGAATTCGACCTTTCTTCCTCGTACTCTCTGCCCGTCTTTGCGGCTATACCGGTCGCGACCATCACCAACTCGCCAGCCTGGTAGAGTTCATTCATACCGCGTCCCTGCTCCACGACGATGTGGTCGACGAAGCCGATATCCGCCGAGGCCGGCGAACCGCCAGAAAAGTCTGGGGCAATCAAATCAGTATCCTCGTCGGCGACTATCTCTACTCCAAAGCCTTCTGCCAGATCGTCGACTTTCGGAACCATGGCATTAACGACGTTCTCGGCGAGGCCTGCAAGAAGATGGCGGAAGGCGAAGTGCTTCAGCTCTATTACAACGGCAACCCATCTATGTCGGAAGCGGAGTATCTGAAGATCGTCGAATACAAAACGGCCGGATTGATTGCCGCCGCTTGTCGCATGGGCGCCATGCTCGCAGACGCCTCAGAGGCCCAGCAGGATGCGCTCTTCCGGTTCGGCCGACATCTTGGGATTGCCTTCCAAGTGGCTGACGACACGCTCGACTACACCGCCAACGGAGAACACTTGGGCAAATCTCTGGGGCAAGACCTCCGCCAAGGCAAGGCCACGCTTCCGCTGTTACACTTACTGCATCATTGTTCAGAGCAGGACCGGCAGATGATCATCGACCGCATGGAAACCAGAACCCTGACAGAGGAAGACCTCGGACGGTTCATTCACTTGATGGAGGAATTTGGCTCGATTACCTATGCTATGGATTGCGCACGATCCTACGTCGCCACAGCCCAACGAGACCTCAACCAGTTCGAAGACAGTACGGCCAAACGAGCCCTCTCGGTGGCCGCCGACTATATGGTCACCCGCGATCGATAACCTCCCTCCCCGCGAGTTCTGTGCCCCCGGAGCGTCGGAAGGCACACGCAGCAGGAAAGGTTCCATCCTTCAGGTCATTGCGCCGCGACAACCTCAAACACTTATGGAGTAGAGGACTTCGCTATGTCGACAATCATTCCATTTCAAGGCATGCGGTACGATACGACGGTTGTCGGAGATATCAAACAGGTCGTGGCGCCGCCCTACGACATCATCGATGCGTCCGGGCAGAAGGCCTTGCACGATCGCCATCCACAGAACATCATTCGACTCGAATTAGGACTCGATCAACCCGGCGACGGTCCGACTCATAACCGATACACCCGCGCTGCATCGACCCTTCGCGACTGGCTGAAGAGCGGGGCGCTGAAACGCGACGCGCAGCCGACCCTCTACTACCATACGATCGAATACACACCACCTTATGCTGCGCCCGGCTCGCCGACGAAAACTCTCAAGGGTTTTCTCGCCACCGTCAAACTGGAGGCGCTTGATTCGGGGCATATCTACCCGCACGAGAATACACGCTCGGCCGCCAAAACAGATCGGCTGAATCTGCTCGAAGCCTGCAAGGCGAACTTCAGCCCCATCTGGTCGCTCTACTCCGACCCTCAAGGAGCAGTGATGAGCCTGCTGGAAGGGGCTGTGAAAGGCAAACCAGCCCCGATCGACTTTCGCGACGATGTGGGGTTCCGTCAGCAACTCTGGGTTGTGACAGATCCAGCCGTGCTGGAGCACGCAGTCGACGCCTTGCGCAGCACACCGCTGTATATTGCAGACGGCCACCATCGCTACGAGACCGCGTTGAACTATCAGAAACTCCGTCGGCAGCAGGAGGGATCGCCGGACGGCCAGCATTCGTACGACGCGGTGCTGATGCTGTTGACCGCCCTCGAGGACCCAGGCTTAACCGTACTCCCGACGCATCGGGTCACGACCACAGCCCTGCCTCCCTATGACCATGTGCAATCATTGTTGGGCGCCACGTTCGACCTGCAGGAATTTCCGTTCACCGCAGCCACACAGGCAGCCACGCGTGCAAACTTTATCGAAGCGATGCGGACGACTGGACGAACTGTACCGGTGTTCGGGCTGGCGCTGAAGGGAGACAATCGCTACGTCACGCTCAGCCTGAAGCCAACCCATCGTCCATCCGCACAAGCCTCTCCTCGCGCCAAGCTCGATGTATCGCTGCTCCAACAATTCGTTGTTGGAGCACTCTGTCCGACGCCACAGGAACAGGAAGCCATCCTCTATACGAAGGATGACGATGAAGCCATGGATTGGGTGGCAAAGGGAACCGCAACCGGAGCGCTGCTGCTCAACGCGACAAAAGTCAGCGAAGTACAAGCCGTCGCAACGGCCGGCGAACGCATGCCTCACAAGTCGACGTACTTCTTCCCGAAACCCCTGACGGGTTTGGTCATAAACGTCATGGAGTAGAAGTGGGAGAGTGAGGACGATTCCCTTGCTGCGGAGGCCCACGATAAAAAGGATTGAAGGGCACCCACGTTGGTTCTGTGCTCCCGGAACGCGCGCCCTGAGAAGGGCCTCGTTCGACGGCCGCACGTAGCCCAACATAGGTGCCCTTCCAAAAGAGAGAAAGCAAGCGAGCTTGGAAGGATCATTCTCTCCCCTCCCACGAGTAGAAGGTTAAGATGAAGGCCAAAATTCTCATTGTCGACGACGATCCTGATATTGCCACGATGCTGGAGGATCGCCTGCAAGCGTCCGATTATGGAACCGTGATCGCACGCGATGGGGTCGAGGCGCTCGAGTTGGTCGAGCAGGAAGCTCCGCACCTCATGTTGCTCGATCTGGATATGCCGCGCCTGACGGGTCTTGAGCTCCTCAAGCGGCTCCCCAAAGTCAGACCGGCTGAAGATCTCCCAGTGATCGTCATGACCGCCCATGCCTCGATCGATGCCGCCGTCGAAGCCATGAAAACCGGCGCCTACGATTTTCTGACCAAGCCGCTGGACAAAGACCACCTCCTCATCGTCATCGGCAAGGCCTTAGAGCGAGACAGCCTCAAACGGCAAGTGGCCTGTCTCAAGTCCGAAATCGATAGCCGCTACGCCTCGATTGTGGGCATGAGCGCGAAGATCCGTGCGGTGATGGAGTCGGCGCAACGTGCCGCGAAGTCCGATGCCAGCGTGTTACTGCTTGGTGAAAGCGGCACGGGCAAGGAACTCTTCGCCCGTTCCATCCACCAGTGGAGTCCGCGTCAGGCCATGCCGCTGGTGGTCATCAACTGTGTCGCCCTCACGGAAACGCTGCTCGAGAACGAACTCTTCGGACATGAGCGCGGCGCCTTCACCGGCGCGGATCGCCTGCAAAAGGGCAAATTGGAGATGGCGGAAGGAGGCACGATCTTCCTGGACGAGATCGGAGACATGTCGCTCCCGCTGCAAGCCAAGCTCTTGCGTGTGCTCCAGGATAGGGAGTTCCATCGAGTCGGCGGCACACGCCTCGTGTCGGTCAATATTCGGATCATTGCCGCCACGAACAAGGATCTCAGACAGGCTGTGAAGACCGGTCAGTTTCGCGAGGATCTCTTTTTCCGGTTGAATGTCATCAGCCTCACCCTGCCCCCGCTCCGCGAACGGCCCGAGGACCTCCCTGCCTTGGCCAAGTTTTTCTTGAACCGGCATGCCAGGGAGGCGAAGCGTCCCGGCATGATGTTCAGCCCCGCGGCCATGGAGGCCATGAGCCGGTACCCTTGGCCAGGAAACATTCGCGAATTGGAAAACGTCGTTGCACGGGCCGTCGTCTTGAACCAATCGGACACCATCGAACCGGACATGCTGTCTTTGGATGCCATAGGCCGCCCCAAGCCGAGTGAACTCCTCCCCTATCTCTCCCTCCCCTACCATGAGTCGATAGAAGCACATAGCCGCTACATTATTGAGCGAGCGATCGAAGAAGCGGATGGCAACCAGAGCAAAGCCGCAGACCGCCTCAAACTCCAACGCACCTACCTGGCACGCTTGCTTAAGCAACAGAAAGGGAAAGAGGAGCCGGAGTAGCTGGGCAGAATGCTGAAAAAGGACGTGGGGTAGCCTGGCCGTTCTCCTGCTCGCGGAACGCGCACGATAAGAATGTGCTCGTTCGACGCGCGCAATCGAGAATCGACCAGACTACCCTTGAAAATGAAATAGGGAATTGGGAAGACGCGTTCAGTTGGGACCATCCCGTCCACAACTTAATAAAAATGTAGGAAGTTGCCGCTTGCTACGACCTTGTTTGGGACAAGGCGCGTCCCTGGGCGAAGAGGCTGCCCCCGGCAGACTCAGGGCGGGTGGGTGAGATAGGTGACTTTTTCAGCAGCCTGCTATGTAGGTAACTGTCTTGTGGCCAGGGTGATGCGACCAGCTGATGCATCCTGTTCAGCTTGCGCATAGCGCTCCGGCGTTCCGATGTCCGACCAGTACCCCTCACAGTCATACCCGAGCACCGTCTCTCCCTGCTGAATCGCCGCCACATAGGGATCGATGATGGTCGAGGCCACACCCTTCGGCACGTCTCGCAAGAGCCGCGGACAGAGCACGTGAATCCCGGCAAACATGCGAGGCTGAGTCGGCACCTGATCTGCGTGTCCGCGCCCGGTGATCCGCACGATGCGGTTGTCCGAATCCATTTCCACGAGACCCCACCGTGCCGCCTCAGGATCTTTGCGCAGGACCAACGTTGCCATGGCGTCGCGCTCTTGGTGAAACGCGCACAACGCACCGAGATCGAGGTCCACGAGCGTATCGCCGTTGAGCACCAACACCGACTCACCGGAAAAATACGGCTCCGCCTGCTTGAGGCCGCCCCCCGTGCCTAAGATTGTCGGCTCGCGCGAATAGATGACCCGCAGCCCGTACCGCGAGCCGTTGCCGACCGCCTGCTCGATCATCGGTCCGAGGTGATGCAGATTGATCACGACATCGTGGAACCCATGTCGCTTCAGCAGCAAGAGATTCCATACGATCAGCGGGGTACCCGCGATGGGGAGGAGCGGCTTCGGAATCGTGTTCGTGAGCGGTCTCAGACGAGTCCCCAAGCCCGCTGCGAGGATCATGGCTTTCATAGGCCTAAGACGTTAGACGTGAAACGTGAAGCGCAGGGAAACAACAACGGATGGTTTCCAATCGTTTCACGTTTTACGTCTCACGTTTCACGTCTACTGCAGTTCCGGCACATAGGGAGTGAGATGCTTCCGGAGCATGTCCAACTCGGGATACTTCTGGAGATTGCGTTTGACATAGTTCAAAACACGCGGGATGTCGGCGAGGAACTTGGGATTGCCTTTGACGCGATCGATGTAGACGAATCGCCCCGCCGCTTTGAGGTTACGCTGGATGCTCGTGAAGTCGAACAAGCGGCGGAAGGCCTCTCGATTGGTCCACACCTGCCGGTACCGCGCCAACCCTTCGAGATAGCGGTCGATCAAGCGGTCGATCAGCGCCTCGTCGAGTTCGATATAGGCGTCGCGCAACAGCGAGGCAAGATCGTACGTCGCCGGCCCCATCAAGGCGTCTTGAAAGTCGATGACCCCAAGCCGTTCACCATCGACCATCAAATTGCGCGAGTGATAGTCCCGGTGAACAAAGACCCGCGGTTCTCCCGCCAACAATTCGGCGACTTTCTCGAATTCGCCCCGGATTGGAAGGTGATCGTCGGCGCACATCGGTTTCCCCTGCCTCGCCACGATCCCATACTCCAGAAAATGGTCGAACTCCCACATGAGGAGCGGCACATCGAAACTCCGGTGGAACGCGAGACAATTCAGATCGGCTGGTGAGGTGGCCTTCGATTGCATCTGCACGAGGGCATCGACGGCCTGCGTATAGCGCGCCTCCAGATCTGCCGCACTCGCTTCACGACAGGCTTCCGACAGGGTGAGGTCCCCAAAATCTTCAAGATAGAGCAGCCCCGCCGCCTGATCATAGTGATAGAGGCGTGGAACGGATACCCCGGCTTTAGATAAATGGGAGAGGATGTTCAGAAACGGTAATTCTGTGACCTGATGAACCGCCCCGCTGACGGCTTCTTCCGATTGCTTGAAGGCCTCCGGCTCGGCCAACTGCATGAGAATTACCGAGCGAGCCGCGCCCCCGGTCAACTCGATGCGAAAATACCGGCGGTTGGACGCATCGCCTGCTAACGGGGTGAGGGCTTTGAATTGTCCCTTAAAGGGAAGCCGGGCCTCAACTGTGGCCGCCACGAGGGTACGATCCGGCAAGGCGAGTGGCTGTTTCGGCGAGGCAGGATTCACAGTGGCCATTGGCTGCGCATTATACTGGTATTTGCAAGGGACCTTGTCACTGAAAGGATGGGGAAGGAAGGGCACCCACGTTGGTCCTGTGCTCCCGGAACGCGCGCCCTGAGAAGGGCCTCGTTCGACGGCCGCACGTAGACCAACATGAGTGCCCTTCCTGATGAGAAACAACAAGCGAGCTTGGAAAGATCAATTTAGATGAATGACAGTCGCTCGATACGCGTTGTTGAGGGTCACCCCCGTGGCGAGGGTTCGAGTAGGCGGAGGATCATGTCTTTCAGAGGGCGTTGACGGAGTTACTCACCAGCGACAAGTTCAGCGTCCAACGGATGGTCTTTGCGAAATCGACTGACACCCAGCACGCTGAACCCCAGCACATGCCCCTGTTCATCGACCCGCTCCATGAGCGCGTCATGTGCCGTGGCCCGCATGAAACCTGGCGCTTCACGAAACTGAACTTCAAGATAATCCGCCTCGGGATCAAACCAGACCTTTACTTTTTCGGCCATAATGATTCTCCCGGCTTCAGTTGATCGGTTAAATAGGCCGTCACCACAAAGGCGTCATCGGGAGGGTACTTTACCACGACACAGAGCCATTTCCCACCAACAGGCGTCCTTGCGTAATACTCGTAAAATAGCTGCACGGTCTCATCGGAACGAGAGACGCGCACCTCTGCGGGAGCCTGCAAGACCCGGCTGATCTCCTCTTCCATTCCAGTCAATTCGAGATGCTGAAGAATATGAGCGAGCCGTTCATCCGTTAACCGTACCGACCGCCCAAAACAATCTCGGATAACTTTCATGACACTCCTTGGGCATGCAATGAGATTCGAACTCGCAGAAGCCGTCGGTCAAGGAACAGTTCGCGCAGGATACATCGGGATGGGTCGTTTGGGAAGCGTCAGTTAGCGGGTGGGATGGCCAGCCTGGTTGTCCTCCTGCTCGCGGAAGGTGGAGGGGATGGAGCCTGACGATCTTCTGTGCTCGCGCAACGCGTTGAACAAGATAACGAACCAAATAACACAAACAAGATGAACCAAATAGACTGGAAAGACCAAAGAGACTTTGCAGAGAGTTATTCGTCGATTGGTCGTTTGAGAACCTGCGCCACTACTCCATACACCTCGCCAGTTAAGCCATCAAGTTCGTGCTCGATATCTTGGATTTTGCCAAGTTTGCTGGTCCATCGGCCGCTAGAAAGTTGGCGGGCCGCATGGGTCGGCTTTCCGTTTTCATCCACGTACAACGCGACTTTCTCATATCCATGCTCAATGTTCGCGTTTCCGCATGCAGTGAACCCTATCGAACCGAACGCTTTGATGAAGGCGTCGAGGGTTTCCTGCACAGGCACGTTTGACGGCCAGTAGGCAAAGGATCCCGCAAGGGGCCACCACCATCTCTCTGTGTCGCCTGCTGCCCAGGCAATGCAATTGTACTCAGGGGTAGAGGGGCTTGTGATTGCGTAAGCAGAACGGACGAGATGGGGAAACACGCCTTCGAGGTCTTCGCTCACCAGGTCAACCTTTGCTCCTTACCCCACTTGAGCCAGGCCTCGGCCATCTTCTTCAGCTTACCTCGGTCTTCGGGCTCGACGGGATCGGCCCCGGTAATCGCATGTAATGCCCAAAACCAGTGGTCCGGTTTCCGTTCCAGCTCTCGCAACAGGAAGGGAACGGCTACAAAGCCCATCCCAATGATCCTCTGGTACGTCGGATGAAGGATCATTTGGCTGAGGGAGGATGTAAAGCGAATATCCTGCCGCCATGCTTCTGCCAAGGAATAAAACTTCTCGGCGTCACTCAGGGGCCTCCGAGTGACAGGATACCTATAATGCTTTTCGGCCTCGATCCATGGGTCAGCAAGCACATCATGTTCAGAACTCGCTCTAGAAAGGGAGGCATAGTCCAGCGCCATGGGAACGGGCACCGTCGCAACACTCATAGGAATAGCTCCTTCGCTTTAGGCGTGATGCTTTTGAAGAAGATATCATTTTTCAGGTTGTGAAGGTGCTCGAATGTCTCCCACAGGGTCTGGTCTTGGACGCTGAAAGCCGCCATGCGAAACGCATCAATGTCAAATATCAGTGGGAGCCGATTAGTCGATTCATCAATAGGCTCCACGGTCTCGGTCACGATCACAACTGCTTGGGCCTTCGGATCGGGGATGACCAGCCTCATAAAAAAGCTGTCTAACCCTTGTGGCAAATCAGGGGCTATCTCAGGCGTTGTAAGAATATAATCTTTGTAATCTCGCATCGGGAGGGGGATTTCGATGCGATTAATATAACGAAGGGCTACCCGAGTGACCGTTCCAGGTGAAGCGATCCGGATATAGTGCTGCCATAGCTCCCGTGCCTCATCGCGAAGAGTTTCCCATTTGTCGTATGGTTTCAGCCTACTAAAGGTAAAACCATCCAAACGCGCTTGGACAACTTGCCTGCCGTCAACTGAAGTAAATAAATATCCGTCGGGTCCACCTGCAGCCGATTGGGACACTTGAGGAACAGCGCTTGCCTTGATTTCAACATGCCCGCGCCACGCCAACCGTTCTTGTTTAGATGGGTATTTTTGCTTTATGGCATCATGAAAGGTGGCTAACTTCGCCAGGTCTGTATGCGCAGGAAGCTCTACCCGAATGTCGAGAAGAGCTTCAGTGATTGGCGCATTCGGAAACCGAGTTGCTTCGACCATGGCTGAAGTTTAGGTCCTTTCTATTGGAAAAGGAAGCCCCACCGGCATCTTCAACGTGAACCCCTGAATCTATCGACAGGCGCTCACGCTACTATTTCTTCACTTAGTTCATCCAGAGATCGCGGACTTCCCTGCTTGTTCCGTCCGAGACAGATCGATATTCCCATCGACTATTCATAGCGAAGAATACGCTTAATAATGTCGTGAAATCACCTCGCCTGTCTTGCGGTTCATCATTCCGACCTGAGGAACTGCCAACTCAGCGCCCCGATGGCTGCGCCGGCTGTATCGGCCAGCCAATCCAGCCAGCTTGACTCGCGGAATGGGACAAAGAATTGATGCACTTCGTCCGTGACGCCGTAGGCTGAAGCCGCCACGATAGCCGACACGACCGCCTGCCGAGCAACAGCCGGCCCCGCTGCCCAGCGAAACGCGCGGTAGCACAGTACTGCCAGGATGCCATACTCCACCGCATGCAAGACTTTGTCGCTGACGTCTTTAAGCAAGAACGATGGCAGTTGCTCTTCGGGATGCGATTGAGAGGACCAAAAAAAAATTGCTCCGGCATACAGCGCTACCGGCAGCCAGTACCAGAATACCTGGGCGATCATCCCTTGCCGGATTACGTGATTCACTCTTGTCCTCTCTCTATTTATTGCAGGCCCTTTCTCTCTATGACATACTGATTTTGAATTCGCACTCAAATTAACATTTGACCATGAAGACCGCCCACATCTGTTTTCTCTGGCATATGCATCAACCCTATTACACGGACCCTGTTGCGGGGTCTGCCAGCATGCCCTGGGTGCGTCTCCATGCCACCAAGGCCTATTACGATATGGCCTATGGGCTGGAGAAGTTTCCCTCGATGAAAGCCACATTCAACTTTACCCCCTCGCTCCTGCGACAACTGCAAGAAGTCGGATCAGGGACGGTGCGCGACCTCTTTCTAGAATATGCCCAACGTCCAGCGGCGGATCTTCGCCCGGAAGAAAGAGCGTTTCTCGTCCGGCATTTTTTCTCCGCCAATTGGGCCACGATGGTGCGCCCTTACCCTCGCTATCATGAATTACTTGTGAAGCGCGGGACCGACGTCTATGGCCATGACTTGGAGCGGATTGCGCGGCAGTTCTCCACGCAGGATTTGTTGGACTTGCAAACATGGCACAACCTTGCCTGGTTCGGCTACGGTACCGTCAGCCGCTACCCGCGCCTGGCTGCGTTGCGCAAGAAAAACCGGGGCTTCACGGAAGAAGAAAAACAGGAGGTGTTGGCCCTCCAACTCGTGGCCGTGCAGGACATTATTCCGCTCTATCGACGCCTGATGGAGCGGGAACAAATCGAACTCACCACCACCCCTTTCTTTCATCCGATCCTGCCGCTCATCATCGATACGGACTTCACGCGACGCGCCAGGCCGGATCTCCCGCTCCCCTCGCGATTCCATGCACCGGAAGATGCGGAGGCCCAGCTGCAACGCGCCGTCGAGTTTCATACCGCCACGTTCGGCCGGGCTCCCGTGGGCCTCTGGCCGTCGGAAGGCTCCGTCTGTCCTGAACTGATTCCGATGTTGCCGAAGGTCGGATTGCGCTGGCTGGCGACCGACGAAGGCATCCTCGCCCGCTCGCTCGACGCGGCCCAGCAACCGTGGCAACGCCACCGGGACCTGTATCAGCCCTACCGGGTCGGGTCGGAGGACCACGACGTCACGATACTGTTTCGCGACCGGGAGATCTCCGATGCCTTTGGCTTCGTCTATCACAAAACCACTCCGGACATGGCTGCTGAAGATGTCCTTCGTCGGCTGCGCCACATCATTTGCGATACGCCGCAGGAACAGGTCACCATCGCAATTGTCCTCGACGGGGAAAACCCATGGGAGCACTACCACGAGGGAGGCGAACAGTTTCTCTCACTCCTCTATAAGGCCTGCTCGAACGGCGCGCTTGATGGCGACGCGGTTCACACGACCACCGCAACGATCTCCGAAGCGCTCGAAGCCTCGCCGGCCAGGCATCGAGTCAGCCACCTCCATTCAGGCTCCTGGATCAATCAGGACTACAAGATCTGGATCGGCCATCAGGAAGACAATCGGGGATGGGATCTGGTGAGTCAGACTCGATCCCGTCTTGCCGAGATTGCGGCCACACTCCCCTCGGATCGGGCACAAGCCGCCTGGGACGAGCTCTATGCCGCCGAAGGCAGCGATTGGTTCTGGTGGTACGGGGACGACTTCGATACCGACTACAAAGTGGAGTTCGATCGGCTCTTTCGGACCCACCTTCGGAACGTGTGGACGATCGCGGGACTGGCGCCACCGGAGCTGTTGAGTCAGCCGATCTGCAGTCCCCGCGGCATGCCGGAGGCAGACCTCGTGACGATGCCGCTTGCCTTGCTGAGCCCCTCCATCGATGGACTTGTGACCAACTTCTTCGAGTGGCGCGGAGCAGGTAGAATCAAGACTCAGCCTCCGCTCGGTGCGATGTGGAAAGCCGAAGGGATACTGACCGATATCCAATTTGGC
Organism: uncultured Nitrospiraceae bacterium; assembly: GCA_963821465.1. GTDB lineage: Bacteria > Nitrospirota > Nitrospiria > Nitrospirales > Nitrospiraceae > Palsa-1315. Next base: position 11,522 of record CAWGDV010000003.1, read on the forward strand.
TGGAATCTCGACCAGTTGTATCTCCGGCTCGATCCGGACGAGCAATCGCAGCCGCGCCAGACAGGGCTCACGGTCGAGCTGCAGCTGCAGACGCCTGAGCACCTCTATCACCTGTCGTTTTCACTCGACCCGTCAGGGCCAAACCAGTTTCTGCTCTCGCAAAAACTGGCAAGCGGACACTGGCAGAAGATCGGCCCCTACCAATCGATCTGTCATCAGAAGATTATCGAACTGGCTGTGCCGTTCAAGGACTTACAGCTTACAGCCGGGCAGGAACTCCGCATAGCCATTCTGGTGTTGGAACATCGTTTGGAAATCGCGCGCTACCCGCACCACAAGCCTGCGACCCTCCTTGTCCCCGGTACGGAGTTCGAAGCGAATCTGTGGCGAGTGTGATGCGAGGGAGTGCTGAGTGCTGCATTATGAGTTGTGAATTTCTATTCTGTCTGAGACACTCAGCACTCAGGACTCAACTTACAGGACTTTTCATGCAGCGACGGAGCAACCATGCCTGATCTAAGACGTGATCCGATTGTCGGTCGGTGGGTGATTATTTCAACGGAGCGCAGCGCTCGGCCTCACGACTTCGTTCCTGTGCAAGCCGCCCGGCCTTTGGCCGCAACCCTCTGCCCTTTTTGCCCGGGGCAAGAGCGACTGACTCCGAAAGAAATCATGGCCTACAGACCGCAGCCGGTGGAACCCAATAACCCGAACTGGACCGTCCGTGTCGTGCCGAACAAGTTCCCCGCGCTTCAGATCGAAGGCAATCTCGATCGCCAAGGCCTCGGCCTCTATGATCGTATGAATGGGATCGGAGCCCATGAAGTCATCATCGAGACCCCGAACCACACAAGATAGCCTGGCCAACATGCCGACAAAGCGGGTCGAGGACGTACTGTGGGCCTATCGCGATCGCATGATCGATCTGAAGAAAGACGAGCGGTTCCGCTATATTCTGATTTTCAAGAACCACGGAGCATCAGCCGGCGCCACACTGGAGCACAGTCACTCGCAACTCATCGCCCTACCGATCATCCCTACCAGCGTGTTCGAGGAAATCGACGGGTGCCGGGCTCATTATGAACAGAAAGAACGCTGCATCTATTGCGATATTATCCGGCAGGACCTCTCAGACGGCGATCGCATCGTGGCGGAAAATTCCGAGTTCCTCTGCGTCACCCCCTATGCCCCACGCTTTCCCTTTGAAATGTGGATTCTCCCTAAACGCCATGCCGGCTACTTCGAAGAGAGCCAGAAGACACAATTCGAGTTCCTCGCGCCGATTCTTTCGGAATCGCTACGACGGATGGACAAGGTCCTCGCGAAGCCCTCCTACAACTTTATCCTCCATAGTTCTCCCCTCCACGAGAAGACCGGAGATTTCTACCACTGGCACATCGAAATCATTCCGAAACTGACCCAAGTCGCAGGCTTCGAATGGGGGACAGGATTCTACATCAATCCTGTGGCACCGGAAGAATCAGCAAAGTTTCTGCGGGAGGCGGCGATCTAGGCGAGTGCCGCGAAACGAGAGGCGGAAGGGTTTTCGCCTTGCCCGCACGCTGCTTGCTCTTCACCACTTGCCTCGTGCCTCTCGGCCAGCCTATGATGCCCCCATGCAAGTCCAACTGAGCCATCCAGCCAGAATGGTTGAAATCAAGGGCCCCAAGAAGGTCAAGGATCTCTTGCGAGAATTGAATCTCGTCGTCGAAGCGCATCTGGTGATCAAAGGCGATGATCTCGTGACCGAAGACGAGATGCTCTACGAGGGCGATCAGATTGAAATCCGACCGGTAATCTCAGGAGGGAGCCAGACTGAGGTTGAGGCTAAGGCCGAGCAAAAACCTCCCCTGACTCGTCCTCAACCTTAACCTAAGCCTACTTCGACATGAACTGCACCAAGTGTAAGACCAAAGCCGTGATCAGCCTCCCACGCCACAATGCGGCCTTCTGCAAAGGCTGCTTCACTGGCTTCGTCCACGATCAGGTCGCGCGGGCGATCAAATCGGAGTGGATGTTTGGGAAGGAAGACCGGATTCTCGTGGCGGTGTCCGGCGGGAAAGACAGTCTGGCGCTCTGGGACATTCTGCTCAAGCTCGGCTATCGCGCCGATGCGCTCTATGTGAACCTCGGCATCGGAGCCTACTCTGAGCAGTCGCATGCCAAGGTGACGAAGTTCGCTGACGTGGTTGCTACCTCACATGGTGCCAAACTACACCTCCATACGGTCGAACAGGAGGCCGGCGCAGGGATCAAGGAACTGGCCCAGCTCATCCATCGCCCGACCTGCTCCACTTGCGGCACGATCAAACGCTACCAATTCAATCGAGTGGCGATCGAACAGGACTACGATGTGATGGCCACGGGCCACAACCTCGATGACGAAGCAGCCAGGCTCCTGGGCAATGTGCTGCATTGGCAGGAGGAATATCTGGAGAAGCAGGGCCCGTCGTTACCGGCCTCGGTGGAAGGGTTTGCCAAGAAGGTGAAACCCCTCTTCCGGCTCTCGGAACGAGAACTCGCGGCCTATGCGGTTTTGAACCGGATCGATTACATCGTCGAGGAATGCCCCATGGCGAAAGGCTCCAAGATGCTCCAGTATAAGGAAGTCTTGAATCGTCTGGAGACCGAGTCCCCCGGCACGAAGCAGACGTTCTACTGGGGCTTTCTCGAAAAGCAACGCAAGAAGCAGCCCATGGCGACCACCATGACGGAAAAAGATCGGGCCGTCCTTCACCCCTGCGCCTCGTGCAGTCAGCCCACCACCGCCGAGGTCTGCTCCTACTGCAAGATGATGGCAAGGGCCAAAACTCATTCTACCGCGTGAGCGTTCGACGCCCTTGACTTCTGACCACTGGGTTCGGTCTGCTGACAGCCGTTCTCTGTCTGCCCGCTCGAATGGCTTGCGCCGATGAACCGATTTCTTATGCCACCATCGGTACACAGACTGTGGGAGTTGCTGTTGGGACCTTCTTTCCCATTCGTGTGACGCCCAGCCAATCCTCCAAGCTCTTCGGCACAGCGGCGATGCCATCCTGGTCCATGACAATCACCGATCCCATCAGCTCCAACTGGTACCGCGGCCAGGTCGCGTTAGGCGCCGAGTTCCTGGTACTCGGAACGTCCGAACCTGTGACCGGCTATGGAGTCGGGATCACGCCGAAACTACAATACACCTTCGTCGGCCTCGATCGGCTACGGCCCTACATTGAAGGTGGCGGTGGTCCGATATGGACAGATCTCGGTGGCCGCGTGCCGGAGCAGCCGGGGGAGTTCAACTTTGTCCTCTGGGGCGGGGCCGGGTGTGCATGGCTTCTCACGCCCCAATGGGCCCTGAACGTAGGCTATCGGTTCGTCCACATTTCCAATGGTGGGACACTCACACCAAATTCCGGTCTCAACTTCGGCCTCCCGTTTGCCGGAATTTCCTATTCCCTCTACTGATCTCTCGCCGAATGCTGGAAACGTCCGCCAGCTTTGTTCTCGCGTCGCTCAGAGGCTTAACGTATAGCACGGAATTCGTTCCACCTCTTCGCTCACTGCGGCCGCGGCTGCGGAATGGCGCGTCTTGGCGCGCCAGGGTTGGGCGGGTGAGAAGCCTGGCAGTTTTGAGCATCCTGCGAGCCGTTCTTGCGCCAGCACCATTCCTAAGATCACAGTGGGATTTGAGCGCAGATTGAGTTTCTCCGCAGCCTGCTAGTTCGGCCCTTGCAAAGCCCGTATCGACCCCGTAAGCTGCGCTGACGACTGTTGATCTTTTGCGTCCCGACGTTATCTCTGCTCCCATGGCGACTACCACACGCGACTACTACCAGGTTCTCGGTCTTTCCAAGTCTGCCTCGGCGGACGACATCAAGAAGGCCTATCGTCGTCTCGCGCGACAGGTTCATCCCGATCTCCATAGCGGTTCCAAAAAATCCGAGATGGAAAAGAAGTTCAAGGAGTTGAACGCGGCGCACGAAGTCTTGAGCGATCCGGACAAACGGAAGAAATACGATCACTATGGGGCCAACTGGGAGCAAGCTGAAGCCTATGAGCAGGCGCGTCGGCAGGCCGGTGCCCGCAGGGGGAGCGGTCCGGAGACTTCGTTCGGTGGAGAAGGCTTTTCCGACATCTTCGAGAATCTGTTCACAGGGCGAGGGCGCGCCGGCAATGGTCGTGGATTCGCCATGCAGGGCGAGGATCTTGAAGCGGAGGTCCACCTGACGCTGGCCGAAGTGTTCACCGGCGTAACGAAGCGCGTGACGTTGCAAGAGCCAGTGCCCTGCTCCATCTGCCACGGGAGCGGAGCCTTTCGTGGACGCCCCTGTCCAACCTGCCAGGGGCACGGTGCAACACTACATCCCAATACGATCGACGTCCGAATCCCTGCCGGGGTCCAGGACGGGACGAGGGTGCGAGTGGCCGGCAAGGGACAAGCCGGCGCCAACGGCGGCAAGCCGGGCGACTTGTACCTGCGCGTGACGATTGCTCCGGACAACGTCTTTCGCCGACAGGGGAGCGACATTCATGTTTCTCTCCCTGTCTTCCCGTGGGAAGCGGCCTTGGGGGCCGATGTGATGGCCCCCACACTGATGGAGCCGGTCCGGGTGAAAGTTCCGCCCGGGAGTCGGGCTGATAGTAAGCTTCGACTGAAGGGCAAGGGACTCCCTGCCGCAGCCGGCGGCCACGGCGACCTCTTCCTGACAATCCAGATCGTGATGCCGCCTTCCTCGACCGACGAGGAACACAAACTGTACGACCAACTCAGGGCCATTGAGCATCCAGATCCGCGTGCCGAGCTGCTCGCCCAGGCCCAACGCCGATCAGGCCCCTGACGCTCACTCACCCGACGTCCTCGGCCCAAGAAACAGCAGACGAGACTGCCGCTGGGGGACCCAGGGAGGATATCCCCATTACGCCAGACTGCAATGCCGATGTGGGCAAGACCTGCGACCTTCTCACAGTCATTGTGCTAGAAGCGAAGATCGCCTCATGGGCTCATCGAGTTTTGTGTGGTGTTGGCTTGCGTTGTGTTGATCGATCTGGCAAGCTACAGCACTGTGGTTCTCAGAGCTTCCGGCGCCCAGCTGATGAATCCGTCGGTGGAGAAAATTATGACCTGCGTGATGAGGCAAGCTGCATTGGCAGCGCAACTCTTGTTCAATGGGATGAAGGGCGCGTAGGGGTTATTGGTACGTTCATCATTGTGGAGTCAGACGTTTTCATTCGGTTCAACCTAAGGAGGCCTGTATGAAGCAAGGCACACGAACCATCGTGACGCTGGGCGTCGCATCGGTATTCGCGCTGACCGTAGGGATGTCTACAGCATGGGCTAATGAGCCAGGCTATGGCAAGGAGGGACATGGAAGCGGCGGGCATAGTTCAATGGGCGGACATGGCGGGGGCATGATGCATAACAGCACCGGCCACCTGATTCGGCATCTGCTCAAGCACGAACAAGATATTGGGCTCACCGCGGAGCAAGTCACGAAACTCAAAGATATGCAGCTCAACCTGGACAAAGTCCGTATCAAAACCGAAGCGGACATCCAGGTCGCAGAGCGCGAGTTGAAAGCCCTGATGGAGGATGAAAAGTTAGACCTGGGGGCGATCGAAGCCAAGTTAAAGCAGAGCGGGGATCTGCAAGTCGGCTTACGCATGACCTCCATCAAGGCCCGCCGGGATGTGTATGCCCTGTTGACTCCGGAACAGCGGGTCAAGGAAAAGGCCGAGCATGAGAAAGTGATGCAGCAGCACAAAGATGCCGGCAAGGGTTACAGCAACCCTCATGGCGGACCAATGAAAGAGAATCCGCATAAGGGTGGCATGCTGCACGGCCTGCGCCTCCATCAAGCATGAACGTGCGGTAGTACGATCCACTGACGCGCCAAAGTAGGATACGGTGGGTGGTTCGAACGACTGAGAGCGAAGCTAAAGGATGTCATGCCGAAAGAGTTGGAACTCACAAGTCGAGATTTGCTGGCCGGTCCCGATCGGGCACCGGCTCGCGCAATGTTGAAAGCCGTTGGATTCACCGACGAGGACTTGTCTCGCCCGATCATCGGGGTTGCCAATACCTGGATAGAGATCATGCCCTGCAACTTCCACCTACGCAGATTGTCGGAACGGGTGAAGGCCGGCATCAGAGCCGCAGGCGGCACGCCCATCGAGTACAACACCATCGCGGTCTCGGATGGCATTTCGATGGGCACCGAGGGAATGAAAGCTTCGTTGATCAGCCGGGAGGTGATTGCCGATTCGATCGAACTTGTGGCTCGTGGACACCTGTTTGACGGTGTGGTGGCATTATCAGGCTGCGATAAAACCATTCCCGGCACTGTGATGGCCCTCGCTCGCCTGAACCTGCCTTCGGTGATGCTCTATGGCGGCTCGATCATGCCGGGCCAGTTCCAAGGCCATGACGTGACTATTCAAGATGTGTTTGAAGCCGTCGGGAAGCATGCATCCGGCACAATGACCAGTGCCGAGCTCAAAGATCTTGAGGATCATGCCTGCCCAGGCCCTGGTGCCTGCGGCGGTCAGTTCACGGCTAACACTATGGCGATCGCGTTCGAGTTCCTCGGCATTTCACCGATGGGACGAAACGGCGTGCCCGCCATGGATCAGCGGAAGGACGATGTGGCCTTTGAATGCGGGAAGATGGTCATGGACCTGCTGAAGCGAGACATCCGACCCCGCCAGATCATCACACGGAAATCTTTGGAAAATGCCATTGCCGCGGTCGCGACCACCGGCGGCTCTACAAATGCTGTGCTACATCTGCTCGCCATCGCGCGTGAAGCCAACATCAAGCTGAGCATCGACGACTTCGACAAGATCAATCGAAAAGTGCCGTTACTTGCCGACCTCAAACCAGGCGGACGATTTACCGCATCAGATCTCTATGCGGCCGGAGGGACCACGTTGGTCGCCAAACGGCTGCTCGATGCCGGTATCTTGCACGCCAACCAACCGACCGTGACCGGACGGACGATCGGGGAAGAGGCCAAGGATGCCAAAGAAACTCCTGGCCAACAAGTCCTCAGGCCCCTGTCGAATCCGATCAAGCAAACCGGCGGGCTCGTGATTCTAAGGGGAAATCTTGCCCCAGAGGGCTGCGTCGTGAAGGTGGCCGGTCACTCGATCATGACATTTCGCGGCCCGGCAAAGGTGTACAACCGAGAAGAAGATGCCTTTGTCGCCGTGCAATCCCATCAAATCAAAGCGGGCGATGTCGTGGTGATTCGCTATGAAGGCCCGTCCGGCGGACCAGGCATGAGAGAAATGCTTGGCGTGACCGCGGCCATCGTCGGCGCAGGCCTAGGCGACTCCGTCGCTCTACTTACCGACGGCCGCTTCTCCGGCGCCACCCATGGGCTTATGGCCGGCCATGTCGCACCAGAAGCCATCAAAGGCGGCCCGATCGGCGCGGTGAAGAACGGCGACATGATTGTCTTCGATATCGCCAAACGGACGCTGACCGTGGAGCTCTCGCAGAAAGAGATCAAAGCCCGCCTCAAGAAAGTTAAACAGCCGTTACCCTGCTACACCTCAGGCGTGATGGGCAAGTACGCGCGGCACGTGTCTTCGGCCTCCGAGGGCGCAGTCACGAGCTAACGAATAATAGAAGCCTGTCGGACCACGGCAAATTATCCTTCGGCTCTCTGAAAGTCTTACCGTGCTCTTAAAGCCCTCATGGCTTCTAACGCTTCCTGCCCGGCGTAAGCAATTTGTCGGTAGCCCTCTGCGATCGGATGGCCGTCGGAGTCAGCCTTATACAGCACCATCCCTTTTTGGGCGGCCTCTACCAGCCGGACTGCCGCGTCGATGCACACCATTTGTGTTCGCATACAATGATCGAGTAATTCCTCTTTGATCGCGGTCTCGTTATGGACCAGATCTTCAAATCCTTTGGGCATATGCGCCCAAAGCGATCTGTCGGCCATTGCGTACACCGACTCTTTTGTCGGAATGAACACGATACCAATCTGGGTCGTCGTTCGATCACCCAGTCGCTTGAGGGCGTCAAGGACCTCTCTTGTAATCCTAACCCCATCGCGGATACAGGCATTCGCAAGATCAACTGCCACCCCACGATAGCCATAGGTCATCACCGTAGAACCGTTGCTCCAACTGTACACGGACGCAACCTCTGGGTGTTCTCGAGCCCAAGCCGTATCAGCCATTTCATACAGTTCATCAACCGATGGGATGGCTGGAAGTAATCCTTGCGTCATCAATATTTGCACGATCAGAGAATGCCTCGCCAGTCTTTGCCAGAGTTTTGCCATGCCGCCCATTTCAGTCAGTTGTTGAAGTGCACGGTCGACTCTGGTCAGATCATCTGCGACCTTGAGCCGCGCATGTAGATCGGAAAGAGCAGCAGCGTGGCCTGCATCAACATGTCGATACTGGGGATACGCATCGGTCCCATACGCATGGTTGCAACTATCGAAGATATCGTTCCCAAAGTATATTCCGACAAGCACGGCTCTTGGTTTCAGAAGCAGTGCGTCCGCGGCTAATACCTCGTATTGTATCGGGCCCCACCCACCAAGCGACATGGAATACACGCTCACCTTCCCGACCCTGCCCAATACCGAAGGCCAAGTTTCATCTTGCCGGACATTGATCCCCCATGTTTGAGAATCCCCAATCGCGACAACATCAGCAGCTTCCCTGATCGCAGCATTCCTAAATCCCCGCACGTCGTGGCCTGGGGAGTTTGGCGCCAAACGGTGCAGCAATTTGGCATCTGAAATTGTCTTCATCAGGGAGGAATGTGCTTCGGTCTGTTCTACATTGGATAAGGCGTGGCCGCGAGGCGGCTCGATGAATACTCGCGCCACAGCCTCTGCGATCAATAGACCACATACGACGCTCGCTATCAGTAGTGAGACGTTGATCCAACGACTCTTTGATTTCATATTCACCAATCCCGATCGCCACGAACGTGCATAATTAGAATTTTTCGCAGCAGACCGTCAGGACCGATGTAACAGCATCTTCGTAACTATACCGCCTCAGATACGGGAGCAGCGGAAAGTGGCGAACAATGTCTTCACTGACCATCTTCTCCTCCGCACGCAAGATGAACCCTGCTTGCTTAAATAACGCGTGCCACTCTGACTGCCTGAGGCGATTGACATACGAGCTTCGGTTCCATCGCATGAGATTCCAGAGCCATTCTGGATACCGCAAACAGTGAAATAGCTTATCTGGATGCGGCGGATCCATTCCGTAAAACGAATGGTCTCCCAGGTCGATCAGAGACACCACCATCCCTCCGGGCCGTAACACCCGGAAACATTCCTGTACCGTCATCGCGGGATAGCGAAGGTGCTCAAATGCCGTATATGACCAAATCAGATCAACGCATGCATCTTCGATCGGGAATGTTTTCCCATCATAAAGGGCATAGATCACGCGTGTGCTGCTCGCCTGTTCATGCGAGCGGTAGTCCACCACATCAATCGCCGTACAATTTCGCGCTCCCTCCGTCCTCGCACATTCCAATACTTCCAGTGTGTGACCGGGGCCAATTTCCAGAATGTCCTTGCCTGCGACGGGCGCAAACCGTCTGTACAGATCGAATACTCGACGGACCTGGTCGGGATCAGCATTGACCCCAGTCGAATGATATCGTTGGGCAAACTTCGCCACCGGCCGAAATCCCATTAGAATGTTTTGAAGCACTTCTATCGCAACGGACATCGGTTGGAATTATCCTATGGGCCAGATCAGCTTCAGTACTACGTGATCGTTCACGCTCGGCTCACGACCCCTTCAGTCCATGCACGGATCCATTCGCTTCAGGCCACGCTGAAACTGTTTCTTTGACCTAATCCCTTCCATGGTCGACCATGTGGGTGGCGACGAACTTACGAAGATGTGTCTGGCGATGAAACCCACTCTACTGCTCTCTCTGCCCGGCTTCATATACCGAGAGGCAGAACAGGCGCTCGGTAAGAGATCTCTGGCAAGTCGCACGTGGTGATCGAGCAAAGAGCGTCTCTCATACCTATCGCCCCTTCATCCGTCCTCGCATCTCTGACATCATGCTGTCGAGGTCAGCTTCTGCTTTCGCACGATCGCTGATCAGTTGGTCAAGATTGTAGGGGCGAGTCGAGCCTGGTTGAGCCCCCTCCGGTTTTACCATCGGCTTGAGTTGCAGATTAGCGTGAGGAGGCTGATCTGGTTCGGTTGGGAGGTAAACTGAGGGTGTCGGGACTTGAGCAGGCATGGGCTGCATGTGTTCAGTGGCCGGCGGTGTCGTCCGTGCCCCTACACCTTGTTCACGCAACCATTGTGTGGCGACACTCGACTTGAGCGAGAAGCTGATACTCGTGATCGGAAGGCCATCCGGAGCCACACGAGCAATCGCCGTGTTGACCCCGACCATCCGCCCCTGATCATCCAGCAGCGGACCACCGGAGTTGCCGCGATTTAACCCTGTTTCTGTTTGAAAGACATGTTTGCCCATGACCCCGTTGAAATTGTCGACCTCGGCACTGATCACCCCAGTGGTGAGGGTCCACAGTCCACCTTGTTCAGGATGACCAATGGCCACCACTCGATCCCCGACCCTAACCTGTCCCGATTCCCTCACATCCACAACGGGCAGCAGTTCGGTCACGCCATCGAGTTTCAGCAAGGCTAGATCCAATGGTTGTGAATATCCTACGACCTTGGCGCGGACCATCCTGGAAAGGTCGCTTTTTGACTTTCCCGTAACTCGGGCCGGCTTAAGAAATACAGATAAGCGGGCAAAGGGTTTCCCAGTCTGCTCTTCGATCACAACATGGGCATTAGTGAGAACCAGTCCGTCCGACTGAATAATCGAACCGGTTCCGCCACTCCCCTTCCTGCCTCCATCCGCGTACCCCATCACCATCACCACGGCTGGAGCGGCCTGCTCGTAAATCTCACGGGGCGATAATTCCTTACCGGTGGCCGCAGTGCTCCATATCAATGAAAGCAGGAACGGAGTCCCCCACGCCATCAACCTCATCATAGTCTCCTCCTTCCGACTACGGTACCACTCGCCAGGCGCGCCCAGGATTCGAAATGTGGGTTTATTGTACGACGAAATGCAGAAATGGACTAGGAATTGGCGGGAGCGAGATTTTCGCTGAAAACAGGGGCGCGACGTGAGTGGGGCTTGGCGCGCCGATAGAACTCCCCAATCGTCTCGACAACGCAGCCCTGCTGCGCTTCTGTCAACTCAGCATAGATCGGGATGGATATCACCTCTTCAGCCGCCTGTTCTGACAGGGGGAAGGATCCCTTCTGGTACCCTAAATCACGATAGCAATTTTGGAGATGCAGCGGGAGCGGATAGTACACTTCTGTGCCGACCCCTTTCTCTTTGAGGAAGGCGCGCAACTCATCGCGCTCCGGCGCTCGGACAGTGAACTGGTTATACACATGGAAATTTCCAGGGCTCGTCGGCGGCAGCGTGACGCAATCCGCATGCTTTATGTGGGCGAACAACTGCCGATACCGTTCGGCATTCCGGCGGCGCCCCTCCGTCCACTGGTCAAGATACTTCAGTTTGATCTGGAGCACGGCAGCCTGGAGCGCATCCAACCGGCTATTGATTCCTACCACCTCGTGGAGATAGCGGACCTGGCTTCCATGAACACGGAGCATGGCCATGGAGTCGGCAAGGGCTTTGTCGTTGGTTGTGATGAGCCCCCCATCTCCAAAGCCGCCCAAATTCTTGGAGGGGAAAAAACTAAAGCACCCGGTGTCCCCAAGCACCCCGGCACGTTTCCCCTGCTGTGCCGCGCCAATCGCTTGGCAGGCATCCTCAATGACGTATATCTTTTTCCGCTTTGCAATCTCGTTGATCGCGGCCATATCCGCACATTGCCCGAAGAGGTGAACGGGAATGATGGCTTTCGTACGAGGGGTGATCGCTTGTTCAATGTGTGCCGGATCGATATTAAACGTATCCGGCTGAATGTCCACGAACACCGGCTTCGCGCCTAATCGTGAAATCGCGCCCGCCGTGGCAAAAAACGTAAACGGAATCGTGATGACCTCATCGCCGGCCTTCACTCCCATAGCCATGAGGGAGAGCAACAGCGCATCGCTCCCGGAAGCGCAACCGATCGCATAGCGGCTGCCGATATACTCTGCCGTTGCCTCCTCAAACGCCGAGACGCGAGGCCCAAGCACGAACCCCTGCTCGTCGCAGACTGCCTCCATGGCCGACAGCACTTCCGCCTTAATGACACGATATTGGGCTTTGAGATCCAAAAGAGGAACGTTCACAAAAGCTCCTTGGGCTGCGAGTGTGACGTTGACCAGACCGAACGAGGAGTCTTTCCGCCTCGCTGGTCATCCAAAAACCTATCATACAGAGATTCATACTGTTTAACCATTTCTTCAAGATGGAATTCTTTCGGGAGCGCCTCCACAGACTGTGAACGTCCATGTGGCTGGCCACCTCGACTTTGCAACACTTGAATGAGGTGAGCTGACAAACCGGCAATATCCCCCGCGTTGCTCAACCACCCATGGCGGCCCTGGACAATCACTTCCTCAACACCTCCGACCCTCGTGGCCACGACCGGTAGACCGATGGTTCGTGCTTCCAAGAGAACGCGCGGCAATCCTTCCCAATGAGACGTGAGCAGAAACGCGTCGAATAATTTCATGACGGTCGAGATGTCACGCCTCCATCCTGCAAGATGCAATCGCGCGCGAAGCCCATTCGCTTCAATCAGCGACTCAATCCTTGTACGAAGGTCTCCATCCCCAATCAAGACGAACCGGGCATTGGGTACCGCCTCACACACCTGTTTGGCCACGGCCACAAAATCCTCTGGAGCTTTCTGAGGCTTCAAGCAGGCGACCGTTCCCACCAAATAATCAGCAGGTCCCACACCGAACTCTGCCCGCAACGCCTGTCGTATGGTCGCGTCGATGTCGGTTTGAAAGGGTTGCGGATCTATCCCGGGCCTGACGACCGACACCTGCGTCCGATCAAACAACCCCCACTCGATCCCTTTCTCTATGTCGGCCTGAGCGACCGCAATCCAATGGGTCGTGATCCATCCCGTCATACGTTCAAGCAGAATCAGGATACGGCGTAGCCAGAGTGGCTGAGCCGGTGTAATGCCATACCCATGAATAGTATGAATAATCACTGGCACTCGCGCACACCATGCCGCCCACCGACCGAGAATACCTGCTTTCGAACTATGGGTATGAACAATCGCCGGATGCAGACGCCGAAAAAGACGTAGGAGTTCAACGAATGCAACAAGATCTGCTAGGGCATGAACTCGACGGGCGAGCGAGGACAGGACGTGGACGTCGACACCGGGGAGAGTTTTGGCTTCATCCGTGAGAAGGCCCCCAGGACCCGTGACAAGGAGGGGGCGGAACTTGCTCCGGTCAAGATGCGACACGGCATACAGCGCAACTTCCTGTGCGCCACCCAACTCCAGTTTGGTGATGACATGACAGACAGTTTCCACACTACGTTCCTCAGGCTGAGGCTTTATGCGAGTAGCGGGCTTTCAGACGTTCAGCGATGGACTTCCCTTGTCCAATGGCGTCTTCCATCGATGTATGTTCCCAGCGCCCATAGCGACCGACCGAGTAAATTCCCCGGTGCTCCAGCTCGGCGAGGATAGCCGGCATCGCCTTCGCACGATGGTGATCGAAATAGACATAGGCATAGTGGAGATCTTTCACATCCGACACCACCAGCTCATCGTCTGGGCGAAGGATGCCAGCCTGCTCTAAGCCGGCACGCACCCGCCCGACCAACTGCTCCGCAGATTGATGATCAGCCGGCTTGTGCGACATTTCCACATACATCGAGCTGCAACCAGGACGCCCTAACGAAGGAGAAAAATTCATGGGGAATCCGGCGCGGTAGAAGGGGTACTCGCTCTCGGGGAAATAGATCCAATGTTTATCCGAGACCTGCTCGCGGCCAATCCCCAAATTGATATTGTAGACTGAGACCCAGCGTAACGCGGCCGCCGCCTCTTTCAATGGAGCGGGGAAATCGAGACAGCGACGGATCAGCTCCGGAATCGGGATCGTTGAAATCAGCGACTCATATCGCTCTTCTCTCGTTCCTCCCTTTGTGTGATCGCGAAAGATGGCGCGACGGCGCTTGGTGTCCACCTCTACGAGTTCCGCGCCATGGGTGACACCTTCGATCCCGGGCACGAACGATTCTGGAAGCACTTTGATACCGCCGTTCGCAGGATAGAGAAACGATGGGTTATAGCCGAAGGCTTTGTCTTTGATACCCAAGGCGCCGTTGACCACATCCTTAATCTCCGGTTTCGGCACCAGCCACGACACCCAGTCTGACGTCAGTTCATCCAGCGAGACTTGCCAGAGTTTTTCATTGAACGGCACCATAAAATGCTTGGCCATGCCTTCGCCGAGATTATCGAGAATCCACTCTTTGAACGATCGATCTTGTGGCGGAGGGCCGGCTTGCTGATTCGTGAGCGTGGCGATAAATCCCATTAAACATTCTCGCACCACCTCAGGAGGAAGCCCAAATGTATTGACCTGAAATGGATACTCCGTATAAGTCCGGTGAGAATAGATGAACGATTGACGGGCATGTTTCTGAAGTTTTCCAGCTAAAAGCTTTTCCACCAAGGCTTTGATTTCCGCTTGGCGGAAATGGAGCAGATGCCCGGTGTAGTCGAAGGTAAAGCCATCCTTCTTGTACGAACGGCATAAGCCACCGACCTCCTGCTCTCGCTCATAGAGACGATACGGAAGTCCTGAAAGATGATAGGCCGCACTGAGGCCAGCTAAACCGGCTCCGACAATGACGATCATGCGGCCTTCTTTCCTTCTCTTTGTGATAATGCGACATCGGCCTGCCCATGCCGATGGGTATCCACCTTCTTCAGCAGCATCGTGACAACCACGAGCGCGCCAACTGTTCCCGCACAGAGTATCCCCCCCACTTCCTGGCTGACTGACAACATCGCAATCCCGATCATTCCCACAACCGCCGTTGCCACATAGCTCATAATCACGATCTGTGGTACCGACAGCCCCCAATGGCGCAACCGAATCGCGACGTGATCCGGGCTCCCCCAAAAGATGGGAAGTCCACGCCTATAGCGAACGTACATCACAAACAGCGTGTCGAAAATCGGAATCCCTACAATAAACACCGGGGTGAGGAGCGAGAGAGGATGGTCGCTGGGATATTGCTCGATCATGGTCATCGCTCCCAGCAACAGCCCAATGAACATGGCTCCCGTATCTCCCATGTAAATCCGCGCAGGGTGCCAGTTAAATTTGAGAAATCCCAACAAGCTTCCGAGCAACGCGACAAGCATCACGGCAATCGTTTGATCGCCTTGCAGCAAGGCCACGACAAGTAAACAACTTGCGCTGACCGCGCCCACGCCGGCTGAAAGACCATCCATGATATCGAGCAGATTGAATGCATTGATCAACCCCACCATCCAAAATACCGTCAGAACCAGATCGAGCCATTCAGGAAACGCTGCGATCTCAATTCTGATCCCGCTCTTGATCAACACGAAGACGGCGAGGAGTTGGCCTACGAGTTTCGTTCCAGGCGTCAATACGCCGAAATCGTCGATCAGACCAAGCATCACGACAATGGTTCCGCCCAGTATAATCCCGAGAACGTCGTGGCGGAACTCAAAGGTAAAGGCCAGGCTCATGAGAAAGGCGAGATAAATCGCGAGCCCACCGAAATAAGGAACCGGCTCCTGCTGATGCTTCAGTCGCCCATCCGGCGCATCCACGATGCCGTACTTCAGCGCCGCCTGCCGAGCGATCGGAACGCCGTACCATGCGAGCGCAAGAACGCCAGGATAAATGTCAGCAGATACAGGTACATTAGAGCGGCCTCGCTCCACGCCGCAAACATTTCCCATTCCCTCTGTTTGTCGGCCAGACCCGGCTATGACCCGACAAGGCAAGCCTCGTAGACTTCCTCATGCCGACGAACGACAGTGGCTATTTCATAATTTTCTTGGACGTGACGCTGTCCTCTTAACCCCATCTGGCGTGCCTCCTCAGGGTTCGCCAATACAGTCTGTATCGCACGAGCCAACGCTGCCGCATCGCCAGGCTTGACAAGAATGCCCGTGTCGCCATGTGTCACAAACTCAGGGATACCTCCAACCGTAGTCGCCACGACCGGCCGACCCGCGGCCATCGCTTCAAGAATGGCAATGCCAAACCCTTCGTACAGCGAGGGCAATACGAACGCGTCCAGTAATGGCAACAATTGCGGAATATCTCGTCGTACTCCAGCGAATATGACCCGTGAAGCGATGCCCAACTGCTGTGCCATGACTCGAAGACGCTTTTCTGCCGGCCCATCTCCCACAATCAATACCTGACAGAGAAGACCATCAAATTTTTTCTCTAACTGTGCGACTGCCTCCAGGAGAAATCGCAGCCCTTTCTTCGGCTCGACTAGTCGGCAGACAGTGCCAATAATCGGCAACCCTTCCTGCAGACCTAATTCATTTCTCAACAGAGCTACCACGCCTCGAAAGCGACCAGCCTCGACTCCGAATGGGATAACGACGAATTGTTCCTCGCGACCGCCTATCCGTGACTTGACCGAACGACGCACTGCATGCGAGCAACACACCAGTCGATTTGTCCACCTCATGGTCACTCGATCGACAAGACGGTTCACCCATCCTTCCAGTGCCACTTGGTCATGGTAGGCAGAGACCACACACGCCTTCTTGCCAGCTTGTCGCACAAGCCGTGATGCCACGTTCGCCCAAAATAGAAAAGACTGCACCACATCGGGCCGCTCTGACCGAAGAATTTCCCGCAACCGGAAAAGCACCCGAATATCCATCATTCCTTTCCCGTTTAATGAAACGACTCGAACTCCACGAGACCGTAGCTCCGATACCAGTGACCCGCCCGGTTTGAGGGAAACTACTACTACCTCAAACTTTTTCCGGTTGATGCGTGAGGCGAGCTCAAGCAGATGTGACTCGGTTCCTCCGACTCCAAGACCGACCACAAGAAACAATAATTTGATTGGACGATTCACAGCAACATGCCACTCCAATGATAGGATACATGGCTACACGACAAAGCCGGTAATCATTTCCCATTCTTTTCCCTTCCAGACAGCAACAGGAGCCGGATAAAACAGTCCTGTCCGATACAAGAGCGAACGGAGCCGCGGAGAAATGGCGGCAAGCGAATGTTGCCGAAATACTTTCCAGATAATGTCGCGCACGAGTTTTTGCCCTACACTGCACGGCCACTTCCCGTAGCTCCGCAGTGTCTGATCGGCCTCACGCAGATACTCCTCGCGCTGATGAATCGATTTCTGATCCCCATGTTCACGAAACCCTCCAAGAAGCGCACTCACTCCATAGAGATCCGCATGCTGGAATAGCCTGGCCCACAACTCAAAGTCAGCCGCGAGACCCAATGAACAATCCAGGCGGCCGCCTGCCCGTTCCCACAATGAACGCCTCCAGAACGTTGACTCCTGCTGGATCCACCTTCTCCCGTACGATCCCTTCACAGGGAAATTCCCTCCCCGCATGAATGAGTGCTGATTAAACCCACCGGTAAAGTCGACGTCGATGGCCTGGCCTTTCGCATTCCAGCGGATTGGATGAACACTGGTAATCCACTCAACATGGGGGAACAACCGAAAAATGTCTGCGACGACAGTCAGCGCCCATGGCGTATACATATCGTCACTGTTGAGCCACGCCATAATCTCTCCGGTCGTCCTGGCAAGCCCCTTATTAATCGCGTCGTATTGCCCCTTATCCGTCTCGCTCACCCAGTAGGTCAATCGGCCCGCATACTTCCGGATAATCTCTACGCTGTCATCTGAAGAGGCTCCATCAATCACGACATACTCAACGCTAGGGTAACTCTGTGTGAGTACGGAACAGATCGTTTCCTCAAGAAACCGCCCTTGATTATATGAAGGCGTTACGACAGAAATGGTGGGAAATGGTTTGTCCATTATCGCGCCCGAGCGAACAGCTCCTCCATGTGAATACGGATTCGCCTGTTCTGCGCCTCACGCTGTTCCGGAGTTGCATAATAATGTCGCTGGCGGAATAGGCCCCGCTCTTTCACAAACGCGATATCAACCTGAGAGAGTGCGTTGTCCAATGGCCTATATTGAAGCTCAGAAATATCATTGGCCACAAACCCGAGGCTTTTCATGTGCATGACTATGTCACTGAAGTCTGGGCCATCCTGGAAGAAATTAAATAAAGATACCTCTAATAAAATGTATTCGGTATCCACTAACATCCTTTCCGCGCCGCGAAGCACGTCCAGCTCTGCCCCTTGCACATCCACCTTGAGTAAGAAAGGCCCCTTCGCTCCTGTCTCTTTGATGAGACTATCAATGGTTATGGCTCGAACAGTTCTGGGCACACCGTTCACATGAGTATCCTTCTCGACTTCGCGAAAAAGAGAAGAACCGACTAAGTCTGGATGGACGTTGAGAACCACCTCTCCCTGATGAGCCGAAGCCGCAGCCACAATGCACTGTGCGGCCGGCATCG
Organism: uncultured Nitrospiraceae bacterium; assembly: GCA_963821465.1. Classification (GTDB taxonomy): domain Bacteria; phylum Nitrospirota; class Nitrospiria; order Nitrospirales; family Nitrospiraceae; genus Palsa-1315. Next base: position 30,058 of record CAWGDV010000003.1, read on the forward strand.
CTTCTATCATTTTATTCATGAGTGGCTGATACTCAACGAGCGGTTCAAGCAGGAGAAACCGGGCCTTTGGAAATACAGAGAAACATTGACTCGCAAACGAGCCGTAGGCAGCGCCCACATCTACCACCGTCGTCGGCATGAATCCCATTGATTGGGCCTGACGCAGGAGACCATCGAGCCCACTCCGCGATAGTGAAACTGCTTTTGCTGAATCGAGCCGATAGATGTCGAGGTTGAGCCGGCGCAACATCGCACGGATTGCCCTCTTCAGCGAAGCAAGCTCCATTCACATTCTCCTTCGAGAACTAGTGCTCCACACAGCGCTGTGAGCCTTACCCGCCCTTGTGCTACCGGCCTTCGCCTTGCTCATGCGTCACCACCACATAATCTCCGGCAAGCACACCACGCCAAAATCCAACAATATTCCTGACAGAATGCGCGACGTCTGAAAGCGCCTCGGGCTCATCCGTTGAATTCCCCCGATCCTCGCAACTATGGGTGTGCTCAGAAGGAAGCACCGCGTGGACCTCTGCTTCGGCATCTCGTAGAGCGTGAATATACGGCACATAGATATAGTCGCGTAAGACGCGCACCAGTGAGGTCTTATATTCGGAAAGACCGGGATTGTAGACCCACTTATTCACCTGCTTCAGATAGTGAAAGTGGAAAAAAATGAGTGGCTCGTTCTCCACACATATCCCGCTCTCAGTATGCCGGATATGATAATTTGCCACATTCCAAGGAGCGAGATTGGCACCTTTATGCTGAATCACCACAACATTCGAGAAGTCAGCTGGCCATCGATCAAGATACTTTTGATCGGCAAACCGATCAGTCTCACACCGAACATAGCACCAGTCCAAACATTGCTCCCTCCATTTAGATAGGCACGCTATGCCTGGTTCATCGCGGCGAAATGAGACCCATCCCACGTTATAAATTCCAAACTGTTCTCTGTCTACGAATGTGGGGTGAAATCGATGAGGGATAATGGCGATGGAAGAATGCTCGATCTCGTCAAATAGATCCGACGGATCGCGAAAGAAATACAGATCTGCGTCCAGATACGTTATCCGATCTACATGCGTATGGCGACCCAGTACAAATGACGGCAAGCACGGTGAGCACGTGAAATAGTACTCAAGCAGCGACCTGGTGTTTTTAACTGCATACAACTCGTGATCGCTCTCCTCAAGCTCCTCCAGAGAGATTAGATACATCCCGGACAACCGCAATTCTGAAAGCACTCTATGACACACCGCGTCCAGGCAGAGAATCCAGAGCTCAAAGGACGGACACGCTCGTTGGAGAGACCGATAGAGGGCGAGCCCTCTGGACAGATAATTCCTATCGAAATAGGTGCAGAAATAGCGCGTCATGCAGGTACCCTGATAGTCGTCTCCCATTGTTTGACTACTTGAATAACCTTGCCCACCTGTTCGTTCGTCAATTCAGGGAACATGGGGAGACTCAGAACTCGTCCGCAAAGCCTCTCGCTATTGCCCAATGCATCCTCCTGCAAAGGCCTTCGTGAGCGATAGGCCGGCTGCCGGTGAAGAGGTACCGGGTAGTGAATCAACGCCCTCACGCCCTCCATTTTCAGAAAGGCTAGAAGTTCATCCCGTCGATCGCACATCACCACATATTGATGATACACATGCTGCACCTTCGCAGTTGGCCGGATCGTTTCCAGAGTCGTCCCTGACAGGGCATGCGAGTACAGCTCGGCTACTTCGCGTCGCCGGTTATTCTCATGATCGAGATATGGCAGCTTGACTCGGAGAATCGCGGCTTGCATCTCATCCAGCCGAGAGTTCAACCCGGCTCGTTCACTGACATACCGTTCGCGCCACCCGTATTCGCGCAAGAGTAGCGCCTTCTCCGACAGACTCCGATCATTTGTGATGACAGCCCCACCATCGCCCAGCGCACCCAAATTTTTCGTGGGGTAAAAACTGAAGGCTGCCATATTCCCCCAAGTACCCGTTTTCCTCAGGTCAATCGACGCGCCATGAGACTGCGCACAGTCCTCGATCACCATCAGCCCATACCGATTGGCCAACGCCGTAATCGCCTCCATATCGGCTGGATAGCCATAGAGATGGACAGGGACGATCGCTTTCAGTCGTTGAGACCCAGTACCCTTGATCGCTCGTTCAAGCCGCTCGGGGTCGAGAAGGCCGGTGTCGGGATCAACGTCGACAAACATTGGGATCGCTCCTGCCATCTCAATTGCTGCTGCTGTAGCCGACGCGGTCAGCGGAGTCGTCGCCACCCTGTCACCGGTCCCAACGCCACACGCTCGGAGCGCGATATGAAGTGCGTCAGTTCCGCTCCCGACGCCGATCCCGCACTGGGCTCCCAGATAGGAGGAAAACTCTTTCTCAAATGCCGAAACTTCTTTCCCGAGGATGTACACTCCACTCTGCATGACGCGAGCCACAGCGTCATCAATCTCTGTCTGGTGTGCACGATAGCTTGCGCCAGGGTTGGTCTGCGGAATCATGATTCGAACGTCTCGTCCTCGAATTGTTCACACATAATGCTCACGATGTTCACGGTAATAAGAGATGGTGTTGGCAAGTCCATCCCGAAGAGACACGGCAGGCTCCCACTGAACCACGGACCGGATGCGGCTGAAATCTGCGTAATAGTCTCCGATGTCGATCCGTTTACGGTCTGGAGGAAAGGTCCTGAGTGTGTACTGCCCCTCACCATTGACCTCGACGAGCATCTCTGCCAGATCCTTCAAACTGATGACCTCGTGGCTTCCGAGATTGAAAACCTGGCCATTGGTTTCTTCGCTGGCCGCACTCAGCAGACAGGCCTCAACGACATCGTCCACATACGTGAAATCTCTCAATTGGTCCCCGCCCCATACTTCAAAAGGCTTGTGTTCAAGCAAAAGACGTATCCACACCCCCAAGAACGTCTGACGTGCATCCTTGATTCGCATACGGGGACCGATCGTATTGGTCAAGCGTAGCGCGCAAGCCCGAAGGCCATACACGTTACTGTACAGAATGTGATACCACTCTCCCGCCATCTTGTTGATGCCATTAACGTCCGTAGGCCTCGACGGATGGGCCTCATCCACGGGCAAGTAATCTGGTTTGCCATAAATCTGCCTCGTGCTCGCAAAGACGATCTTGATCCGAGGATTATGATGTCGACAGATCTCAAGAATTGACAGTTGCGCGCGGCAATTAATTTCCAAATCTGTATCCGGATCCTCCATCGAATCCATATGACTCGTCTGCCCTGCCAAATTGAACAGATAGTCTTGCCCTTCAACCAGATATTGCATGCTATAGCGATCTCGCACATCGGAAATATTGATGCGCAGACGATCTCTGAATCCATCGACGTTATAAAGATTTCCACCATACTCAGGCACTAAACTATCGACGACCGTCACCTGGCCACCCAAATCAACCAAACGCTTCGCCAAATTCGACCCGATAAAGCCAAGCCCCCCCGTAATCATGACGTTTCGCCCCCGAAAGATGTTCTCTACCATCGTTAAACCCGGTTGTTCCTTTTCACTCCATTGCCAAGATCCCACTATGACGATCGCTCGCAAGAGTCAGTTGGCCCTCAGCGCTTCCATAAAGAGCGAGTCCGGTTTTCTCACCGTCCGATCCGGAAGAACATCGAGCGGCACATCTGTCCATCCGAGAATCCTACTGGTCAGCGCTGACTCTTGGCGTGGATCCTTCAACCCGACGGACATCATCAACTGCGCGAGAGAATATCGGTCGTACATCCACTGATGGACTTCTCCTCCCATTCGAAACCGTCCAAGTCGGTAGGCCTCTATGAATCGACGTCCGCTGGCCCAGAAGACTAGCTTTTGGATGAGCTGCGCCCCCATACGCCACCCCATTTTTCTTAGACATGCCGCGATGCCAAGACTGAGGTCCCCCGATGAATGCCCCACTTGGCCAACTGATGCGCGAAGTGAGGAGACCATTTGACGGCCCACTTCGCCGATTCTCTCATACACAAACGTCTCATTCGGTAGCGGATTCTGCTGTAGGTATGCGTGCATGCTCCCACCGCTCTGCGGTCGGACTATTTGGTCAAAGAGTTCCAGCATGATCCACTCATAGTCATATGCCGCACGAGCCTCTTTGGCCAACGCTTGATCAAGCGTCAGGAGATACTGGCGGCATACCTGCTCAAGATCCGGTACCGCAACCCTGAGAATACCGCCAGGCTTCAGCACACGAAAACATTCTCGCATAAAGAATTGTGCATCGGGTCGCTTCAGGTGCTCCAGAACATGCGAGTGATAGACGACCTCACAGCTCGCATTCGGCAATGGAATGCCCGTTGAAAGGTCATGAGCCACGACGCTCGGGCCGGTGCGGACGATGTCTATGTTTATCCAGCCCGGGCAAATCTGATTCCCACATCCTAAATTCGCACGCATCATCGATCTGCGACTTCACACACAAATGTTTTTGTAACGGTCGGCTCACCAAGGACAGGCTCCAAATCGTACGGCAAGCTGTCGATGGCGGCACGAACCCTCAAACCATTCGCAGTGAAGATGGCATGAAGCTCAGCATTATTGAAGATAATCTCAAGCGTTGGCTGTCCATAGGCATCTTTTCGCAACACAGTCGTTTCCCTGGTCTGTAGCAGCGGGACCGTGTGAAAAATACACCAGCGCCTCGAGACACGACGACTTTCTTCGACTGCTTTTTGGTACGACATCAGATGCATCAAGAGAGTTCCGGAAACAAGAATGTCAATCGACCCATTTCGAAACGGCAACTCAGTGGCATCTCCCACCAACGCGATAACGCCAGGATACGTTGCGTGTGCCGTCTTGAGCATCTCAACTCCGTAGTCCAGCCCCACATACCGTACTGTGGCATTCGAAAACCTGCCTAACACCTCTCTATTCCAGGCACTTCCACAACCCACCTCGACAACGAGGGGGTCATCCATATGAGTCAGATGTATTGCCTCGACGAGAGCGGCGAAATCTTCACGCAGTTTGCCTTCCCGCATCTCATGCAAAATGGGAGCAAAGGCGTCGAGTTGCCGTCTTGCTGTGCCAGGAGCCTGCCATCCATGGTTTGATTCACTAGGAACTTGCCCCTTCAGAACCTCATACTCTTCCACCGGTATCTCGGGCTGTTTGTGATAAACCGACCGCGTGAACCATCGTTTTAGAAGCTGTTGCACGCGTACAGGCAAGGTGGCTTTCAGCAGTGCGCGCATGGGTAGACTCCAGGGTATGATGCTCTTTGTACCCGGCTAATGTGGGACGACCCCACAAGAACAAGGAACGACACGGGCATCATCATGGAATTCTTCACCAGGCCAACACCCTGCAACCACTCTTCAGGCTCACTCTTTTTGAAACGACCATAGAGCTTTCACCAGAGATCGTTGGATAACTTTGGTCCTATGTGCAGTTAAAACCCTTGGAGAATGTGGCTCAAATCTAGCGCTCGAAGACCACAAACCCAACACGCGCCTTATTTCCACTGAAACTACCGCTGAGCTCTCAAGGTAGGAAAAGTAGGTCGGATTGACCCACGGAGCTTGGGAGAGCCACAACGGCATATGGGCGATGAACGAATAGAGTAAGCCTGCAGGATGGCGGGGTTTTTGGCAAGTTTTTCAAATATATCTGCAAACGAGACCCATGAACTCCTGCATGCGACACTGATAGGTGTGATCACGGAGAGTCCGTGCCTGGCCCGCAGACGCAATAGTCTGTCGCTCTGCCTCATGGGTTAAATAGTGCTGAATTTTCTCGGCACATTCTTCGGGGGTTCGATAGGTCACAACCTCTTTGCCCGACTCAAACATCTCGTAAAGATTCTCCTTCCAGTCCGTAATGAGCAACGTGCCGGTCCCTGTCGATTCGAACAAACGCATATTATTCGCATAAGGAAGGACGTCCCCATGGTGATTGAGAGTCATCTTGGAATCATTCAGAATTTCGTACATGTGGTATCCCCACGCAGGTCCCATGTAATGACGCCTAATTGGTGACTCTACAGGGAGATGGCCGACTGTGGGAGCCCATACCTTTATGGTTTCTGGCCGAGGTAACTTCGCATATAGTTCGTTCAAGAGTGCGACTCGACTACTATGGACATCAGCGAAGCTCCCCACTAGCGCGACGTCAAACTTTTGTTGAGTAGGGCGAAGTCTCGCCAGAATACGCGAATCGAATCCGAGGCGGTTCAGCGCAGCTAAAAATCCTCGTCGCCGAAAAAAATCAACCGTCGGAGGAAAAGAGGAAATCATCAAATCATAACACTGGAAACTAGAATCCATCGTGAGCCGCGTAGCCGCGTGTTGACCAATGAGAAATCGATAATGCGGTTTCATCTCTGCGAGGAACGTGGCGCTGACCCCTCCCATATCTTGATTCAAGATGACATCGGGCCTGTAGTGTTTGATCTGCGCAGAAAGAATCGCATAAAACCAGCTGTCATCCTGCTCCATACGTTGACGCAGCAGCGGCCAGGCGCAAGATTTTAACCAGCGAACTGGCGCACTCGCGGCAACCGCTGGAACCCGCCTCAGCAAGCTGGTACCTTTCCGAACCGCGATGGCCGGCTCATGAACCATGATGTGATGTTCTCTGGCCCATGCCCTCTGAATCCATTCATTATTGGCATGAAGTTCTCTCGCCTCGTGTCCAAGTTGGATCAAATTTGTCGAATAGAAGTCGGCCACCCCAAAGAGGCTCTCTGATCGAGCATCTAGCTGCTCTTTGTACGGCCGATCTTCCAATCCTGGATGCTGCGCATAGAACCAATGCAGAAAGTCAGGATAATCGGTGTTGATAATCAGAAATTTCATGAGGGGAGCTACTGCATCAAGCTGACAAACTTCTCAACGGTCAGATCGCTGCTGAATCTATCGGCGGCATACGATACCGCCTCGGACCGCAAGTTTGCACGATACTCCGCATCCAGTAGGCGGCAGGCCGATTGAATAAGTGCTTCGAAATCAAGAAAGGGAACGAGAACGCCGCTCCTGCCGTTGCTCACCACATCAGCGTTACCGCCGACATCAAAGGCAACCATCGGCACACCACAGATGCTCGCTTCAAGAAGCGCCATGCCAAAGTTTTCGATAAGTGTGGGCGATATCCCAAATGAACAGGCCTTTACGATCGCCAGATTCTCAGGATAGTTGACCTGCCCTGGAGCATAGATTTTGGCATTAGAGGGAGCAAACCGGAGCTCATATGCCAGCATGGGGGTGATGCTCCCTGACAGGTAGAATCCGATATCCTTCGTGGCGTAAGAAGAAATTCTCCTCACTATCTCAAACACGAAACGGGAACCCTTGTACTCACTTCCCGCAGACGGAATGTAAATCACGACAGAGTCGTCTGGAAGAGCGAGCTTGCCTCGAATATCATGAGATGAAATCGACGCAATCAATTCGACGTCGACCATATTAGGAATAACCGTGACCGGCCCGGAGTAGACATACGTCTTGTTGAACATCTCCTGCATATACTGCGACGGGCACACCACAGCATCGACTTTCCGCAAGACCTTATTCTCGCAAGCCACTGCCAGCCTGGCGTCGCGTTCGGAGTGAAGGCCCCACAGGGGATTGTTCAAAAACCGAGCCGGATTGTGATGGGAGATCAAAATGGTCCGACACCCCTTTGGTTTGGCGATAAACAAACCAGGACATCCGTGGTCCGGAAGGATCAGGACATCTGGCTGAAAATCTCTGATGGCTGAATTGAGCCTCATGCAGGGCCACGCAGATACCGCCACATCTGCAAAGTGATAGACGATTTTCGACGGATCGACGATTCGAAAGTACCACCCGATCAGACGCCGTAGCCCATTCACGAGGCCGGGAGACATCCCCATCCTCGTGACACCGTTTTCATTCAATGCCACCTGATAATCCTCAAACGTATAGAGCCGTACTTGAAATCCTTTTTGCGTCAGTGCGCGATATAAATGGTAATGCGAGCTGGCCACTCCTCCGGCGCTGAGAGGAGGGCATGAGCTCGACACGATCGCGATCTTTTTAGACATGCAACCTATGTCTGATCCCGCACTTGACTGCAAATTTGATCATCTGTTTCCACGTCAATCCCGCCCCTGCGCTGAGCGGCGTGCGCTGGAACGTCTTCAATGTCCATAGGCCCAAGGGGGTCGCCGTGGCGCACAACGCAGCCCAGCGCTCGCCCAACACCCTTAAAAAGACCGTCTCCGGGTAGATGCCGACCACGTCGTTGGCCGCTTTAAGCTTGTGCAGCCATGCGAGGCTGGCACCGATGAAATCCGGTGTCGCCAGAAACTGCCATGTACTCAATGCTTGATGGAGCGTGAACTCATCGTTCGTAGGTCGGATTCTCAGACATTCCAGCTGAGCGAGGCGGATAAGCTTGGCAGAAGCAAGTTTCACAGCTTCATGTTTTTGCACCACTTGTTGTGGATGGAGCCGATAACGAAGTAAAACCTCCGGGATATTGGCCAGGGCCATGTGACGAGCCGCTCGTACCCAGAGATCATAATCTTCGGCATGAACAGAACCGGCGTCATAGGAAAGGCCGGCTTTCGCGAGTAGCTCCCTGCGCATCACGATCGAAGGATGCGCCAAAACCGACTCAAACAGCAGCCAACTGCGAATCGTGGCATCATCGGCGGGATACCGCCGTACAACGGTCCCACCACTTCCAAACGTCTCAATCCATGTCCCGCAAATCCCCACCTCCGGGTGCGCGTCCATGAACGCCACCTGTGCGGCTACTCGCTCAGGGACACTAATGTCATCGGCATCCATCCGAGCAACATACTCACCACGAACCAGCTCTAGGCCACGATTGAGCGCCACCACTAGTCCGCGATTGGGTTGCGCATATGCACGGATGCGACCATCCAGTCTCTGATAGCGCTCAATGACCTGAGCCGTCTCATCAACAGAGCCGTCATTGATGATAATGAACTCAAAGTCGGTGAACGTTTGATTCAGAACGCTTTGAATCGCCTCGTCCAGATACGTTTCCCCATTATAGACCGCCATAAGGAAACTGACACGAGGTGCCGGCTTCATTCACTGCACCTCGATGGTGCAGCCTAGATGTACTCCTTGACCTACCCTGTTAAGGCATTGAGGCTCTGGCGCCCCTATCTGCTCAAATATTTCGCTGAATCTGCGGGCATACGTATGCTCGCGCAATGTCCGTTCGTAGCCGGCCTTAGCAATCACCGCCCGCTCATCCTCGTGCTTCAAATAATAGCGAACCTTTTCAATAAGGTCATGTCGATCGTCAAAGCACACAACTTCTTTACCTATCTCATAATACTGTCCCAGATTTTCGGCCATTCCCGTTAACAAAAATCCCCCACAACCAGGAACTTCAAAATTACGCCCCTTGATCTGATCACTGTAGTGCACATCAGGATTCTCCGTTGGCTCTGATTCGGGTGAAGCAGTGAGGGGGCCGCACAGTCCCGAGAACCAGCTCTTCCTCATTAACTTCACCTGCGATCCGAATGGAACCACATCCAGAGAGCGAGAGAGCCGGCTGCGAACTGTATCGCTCGGACAAACTGTGGGAGGGATGACCGGCAGTGATGCATCAGTCGGCTTCGATGCATTACTCAGATTAAGATTGATGCGACTCTGATTGAATACGCGGATCATCTCTTCCTGTGATAAACGACCGGATTCCCAACCACCGCCCCATACATAAACGTTGATACCCGCCTTCCGTAAAGCGGCAATCACCTGTCGGCGGTTGCCATGGGGCTGGCCGACAAACGACACATCGTACTTCATCGGCATATTCATCTTGCGGTACAACACGTCGTTACACCCCCACTGACTCTTGATGACGTTGCAATAGCCAAGACTTGCATACTTGGGTAGCGCGCTGGCCGCCGTCGTGACAACCCACGTAAAACAAGGCGCCCAATCGCGTGAGTAGTTATCAAATCGCCAATGGTCGTCACAAAACCAGTTCACGGTCTGAAGACGCGTCTCAGTGAGTTCGTGCAGCACCAATGGATCAAATTGATCAGTGAACAGAATCGCGAACAACAGATCAGGCTTTTCCAATGCGACCACTTCCTTCAACCGTCGGTTCATCCTGTCTCGCCCATGCTGCTGCATGAGCGTCATATAATCGAAGTATAGGATGTCGTGCCCCATATGGAGGAGCGAGTGATAGAAATTGTAATGCTCAAAACTGAACCCTTGTTCCGGCTTGCCATAGTCATATTTCATCGCAGCATAAAGAATACGCATGACTATTCTACTTTCCTCACAAACCAGGCACCTTAGATTGAGTGAGTTGATACAGCAAGGTCATCCCAGGCAATCCCGTGTCAGTCGAGAGTCTGCGATAGCGATCGGGGGCAACAGCCATGGCCTCGGCAATAGCCTTATACGGTCCAACGTTGTAGCCAGACTTTTCAGACTGATAGAACGTATCGTGCAAGAGGATGTTCGCGTCTGGCATATGTGTCATCACACCGGCCAGCTCTCGTTTTACAGAGGCATGGTTATGGTCGCCATCAATAAACACAAGCGCCGCATTGGGCTTCCCAATACGGTTATGGATTTCAAGGCAAACGGTGAGCCCATCTCCTTGGTGAAGTGTCACCTCGTGCAATCCTTTCACCAACATCCCTCGCTGCAGGCCAGGGTGCTCCTGATGGACTGTATCATCAGGCAAATCCACTGAATGGATCGCGATGTCTAATCCAAACCGCTTCGAGGTCTCATAGAAGATTCTGGCGGACATCCCAAGATGGGTTCCCCACTCTACAATGTAATCTGGCTTAAGCCTACAGACCGCGGACACCATCAAAAATAGCTCATTGAGAGGAAACGGATGTACCCCGACAATGGGCACCAGTGTGCCTACGACAAACTCCGAAACAATCCAATTATTGACCTCGAACTCAGTACAATGGGTATTCACAGCAGGGTCCTGAATCCGTATTGCTGGAAGAGGGCCAGGCTGTGAACCAAAAAGCCCTCTAAGCCCGCGCATAAGTGGCAACCTTACGAAATACGTTTTCATATTGACCCGTAATTTTCTCCCATGTGAAACGGGCATCCCAATTCTGTTTTCCAACTCCGCCCAGTTGACGCAGATACGCTCTGTTATTGGCTAAATGTGACCACTCCTCACTAAACACCTTAGGATCTACTTTCGTATATCCGCGCTCATCCTGCGAAGCCGGACAGATCACTCCTCCACCGGTCCACTCAGCTATTTCTGCAGCGTTCCCCACCGGAACAGACAGAAATGGAGTCCCGGCAGCAGCTGATTCAAATAGTACAAGAGGGGAATATTCCACATAGGAGGCAAACACGAACAGATCCGCATGCACATAGGCCTGTACCAAGTCAGCGCGAGGGAGATCCGTCAGCACAACCCGTTTGCAACTGTGCTGGCTGTGAATCTTGTCTATGAGATCTGGCATATTATCCATGACAACATTCTGGTGTCCTTCACTGATACGTGCATATCGTCCGACACGGATGCCCATTTTGTTGAGAACCCCGTGCCCGACATGCATCGCCATAGGCATCAATCCATCGCTCCCGCCTATTTCTCGCACTACACGCCAGTATTCGCGCGACTTAAAGCCTATCGATGAGGCAACGGAACTTGTTTGTCTCGCTAGACTTGTACCCGAATTCAAAAGAAGTGTTGCTGGACGCCCAGAGAAGTCGGCCCGTAAAAACGCCTCTGCGATTTCGCAATGCCCTTTCATTCGAGCTGGGCTTCCTACGGTCAGGAATAGAAGGTCATCGTCGCACAAGCCATATCGGTGCCGGAACGAGGGGTCAGGCGTGATGCTAAACTCTACTTCACTGGCTCCATTTGGGATAATGGAGAAATCTGTGAGTCCGTGCTGTCTGGCGAAACGAATGTCGCGATACTCGGATGCATAGAAAATAAGGTGATCGAATTGTCTGAGGATCGCAGGCAACTCTCGAAAATAGCTGGCATAGTCAGGCTCGTAGAGACAAGAAAATCCGCATGGGATAAAGACTTTCCTGCCAGGAATCCGCGATAGCACCGGCCAGAGGGCATCGAACGTCCATTGCTGAGCTGCCTTGATCATCACCACATCAAAGGCGGTATCCGTAACGAATTGCCGATAGCTCTCCAGATCTCCCTTCATCCCATTGGCAAGATTTCCTGAAATTGAAAATTCCCGAATTTGAACACCATTTAGCTCTTTAAATCCGCGAATTGGAATGGCCGTAGTTGCAACCGTCACAGAGTGACCACGCACAACTAACCGTTCGGCAAGTTGCCGCATGACCTCCTGAACGCCACCTACGCTTGGTGAATAAGCTCACAACAGAGTAAAATGCGCATGCGAACCTGCTATTTCCCCTGAGAAGTTCCTGGAGCTCATGCCTGTTGCATGGTCCGCAAAAACCAATTTCACGTTTGCTCAATGCCCACATTGAAGGGAACCATCGTGGCCCAACCTGTTTCCTGCTTTAGCTTCCCGCTATCAAGGATGTTGGCCTCAACATCGAACTGTCGAGGAGGCAAAATATTCACTTTCGGTTCAAGACCGGCCGCCTGAGCAAATGGATAAATGGCATCCAGGATGTCTTTATTGCTCCTCCCTTCACCGCTTCCAATGTTATACAATGACCCTGGTTTGCCGAGCTCCAACGCCGCAACAATTCCAGTTGCGACATCGGAAACATGAATATAGTCCCGAATCGTTCCAGGGTCGCCATAGAGGAAGAGGTCTTTACGCCTCAACACCGACGCCATGGCAGTGGCGACGAAGCCCTGGCCAGTAAATGGATTTTGCTGCTCTCCAAATGCATTCGCTGGTCGAACGGTCACAACGGGCAACCCCTTTAACTTCATGAACATGAGGCCATACTTTTCTATGGCCAATTTGGTTACCCCATAAGGGGAAATCGGATTGGTCGGATGTGCCTCCAAGATTGGCACATCTTGCGCTGGACCATACACCGTTCCGCCAGATGAGATGACGACGATTTTCCGTATGGCAAGACGGCTGGCAACATCGAACAGCCCAACCGCAGCAGGCAAATTGCTAATGATATCTTGCACGGGATCGTCAAAGCTGGTACTTGGAACGGTGGAGTATGCAAGGTTAATGATTTCATCCACCCCCTTCAGTGCACCGAGTAGGAATGCTCTCTCACCGTAATCGCCCGGAATATAGCGAACCCCTTTCGGCAATATCCTTGACGGTACGGGAGTTCTGCCGATAACAGTAACTAGTTCCCCCTTGGCATGGAGAACCTCAACAACATGGCTCCCGAGAAATCCAGCCCCGCCAATAACACAGCAATGTTTCATTGGACTTGACTCACATCCACCTTGCCATGCATTTCTATCCTACGACCACACGTTTCATAGCCCTAGCTAAATCCACCAATCCCCGGCGAATCCCTCTAGCTCGCGTGTGTCGAAAATAATGGTGTCTGATACCAGCAAAACGTAACTGTGCTCTCTCTCTTAGCGCATTCGAAGGCGAACTATGGGCATCGCTCAACTTCTCCGCTGCTTCAAATAATATTCGCGACAACTTTCTGAGACTTGGTCGTGAGGATACCCTCTGATATGCGGCATGATTGAGAGCTGCAAGGTCGGTCACATCCCGATCTGGGAATTTTCTCCCTGTTGCCCAAAGCAGGTTCTCGACACTGATATTAATTACCCTGTCAAGAAAAGGGCTCATTCCCACCCGTGACATGCTGTTCGGAACTTCCCGATATACCAATAAAACCTCAGGAATATTCGCCACCTCGAAATGTCTCGCCACCCGAGACCATAATTCGTAATCCTCCGGTGGCTGCCTTGCCTTGTCGGTTGAATAGAGGCCGACCGTTTCACATACCGATTTTCTCAACATGACGGAGCTGTGGACAAAGGGATTGTCAAATAGTAAGTCGTACTTCAAATGGGGACTTTCGGTAGGATGTTGGTGGATTCGCTCACTTCTCACATTTCCGACCCAGATCTCTGCCCACCCACCAACCATCCCACAACTTGGATGAGCGTCTAAAAAACTCACCTGTTTCTCAAGTCTTTGAGTGAGCGACAAGTCATCCTGGTCCTGCCTGGCAAGATATTCTCCCTTGGCCAGATTAATTGAACGGTTTAACGTCGACGCCAAACCTTGATTTTCCTGATGATAGACACGGATTCTTGGGTCTTTGAATTTACTTATAATCTTTGCGGAATCATCGCTGGAGCCATCGTTGATAATGATCAGCTCAATATTTCGGTAGGACTGTGAGAGGATGCTCTCGATACCTCCTTGCAAAAATCCGGCGCCGTTGTACACGGGGAGTAAAACACTAACTAATGGCTGATTTGACACTAACATTTGCAGTGCGTCGCTTCCGGCACAAGAACGAGCCAATCGGGCTTGTCTGGTGCAACTGATTGTCCCGCCAAGTCATCCAATTTTTCTTGCTTCGACTAGGTATCCGACAGTGAACTCTTCGACAGGTACCTCCTCCTCCAGTCGCGCAAGGCGCCTCGGAAGCCAATACAGGAGAATGAGTCGAGTCAGAAGGGACAATTTGCACGGCGCTTTTGCAGCAATCATCCTCCCAGCCCTGTAGGCCTCCTGCCCCACATGCTTTAGCAGTCCACCAATTGGCCGCATCTCTATAATTTCTAGCCCGCAATTGACTAAAAACGTTTCATAAAAGTGGGGAGTGTACCCCCCATAAAAATGAAACGGCTGCTGATGCAATCCGCTCCCCAAGGGTGCGGTCAAAAACAACCTTCCGCCTCGCACCAGTATCCGTGAAAGTTCCTTCAACGTGTCGATTGGCTTAGGTACATGCTCAAGCACTTCGGTGCACAAGACCACATCAAAGGATCCATCAGACACTGGGATCTTATTGCTGTCACAAACATAATCGATCTGCCCATAATTCCAACGCTCGACCTCTGAACTTGTTGTCGAGCCACGATATTGAGCAAAGTCCTGAGTTTTATATTCACAATGAGAAAACCTATCGCGATAGGGGCATTCTCCCGCACCGACGTCTAGCACTTTCGAGCCGCAACGGAGTGCTGCTGCCTTTTCAGCGATCCATCCCTCACGCGCGTAGGCACTAAAGTTTACAATATGTTCCAAATGAGCGGAACGTTCTGCGGCCCCACGCGTCGTAATCACCTTATAGAGCTCGATGATCTCATCGAGCAATCCAGGCGTCCAACTTGTATTTTGTTCAATCAATTTCATGGTCGGGTCCATCGCAGACCACGTGCTCTCCTTCCTCAGACTTGCACTGGCAATCCCGAATCATCCGAGACGAATCAGGAGCATCACGTTTACCAGTAGCTCACCTTGCTTTGGCAGCTATGATCGCGAAATCGGAGCAGATAGTTTTCGTGACAAGACCTTTGACGAGAAGCTTTGTATAGGCCCACTCTGAATCCAAGTTCGCTATCGGCAAACATGGGTCCCTTACATAGGTCACATCTTGATAGCCGTGTTTCAGCATCGAACTCATAACTTTGTACCCATAATAGTCGTATGCGGCCGACTCGACAATTTTGAATCCATGAGCTTCCAAAAGCGTCTGGAGTCCTTTCAGTGTGTAAAGCATACGGTGGCAGGGCTTCCAGAAGTTGATATCGAAGCTGATATGGCGCCTCGAATACTTATCCAGGGTAATCAACGGCAGGCGCATCATCAGTGTTCCGCCTGGCCTTAACATTACAAATGCCCTGCGCAAGAATCGCTCGGATGATCCAGATGCTCGAAGAGCGCATTAGAGTAAAGTGCGTCGACCACGGAGTCCCAGCTTGCCGTGCAACAGACTTTCTTGCTGTATTCCGGATACTCCGCCTTAAAAGCTGAGACAGCCTCCTCACTCAGATCTATGCCGTAGATATTGGCCCCTTTCTTGAGGAATTGGATAAGTTCATGCCCGACCCAAAGCCGATCTCCACCGAGGATCCTGCGCCACAAATCGTTTTAGATATGCGGTCGAGCGCAAACTGGAAGTGCCTGATTTCTTTCCGATGGAACCGCGAGTAGATTCGCTCAAATTCGACAAAGCCTTTACGCCTTGTCCCTATGATCTGGCGATTGCGGTCTGAATAAACGGAATTGAAGTAAATGCTATTTTCGACCTCAGCACTTCTGTCTGAAATATAGTTTGCACTGTTGCATGATGAACAAATCCAGTAGTTACCGACCTCTGGATTTGCCAGCATACATAGACACGCCTTGCAGTGCGCCATTCTACGCTTGCCCCTATTTTCAGATTTCTTAGTGTGGTGAAGCATATAGTACGGGCGCATCAGGAGAAGGTTCTCCCAGGGCTACCGATCCCTGGGAGAGCGCCGGAGACAACACGTTACCTTAGCCGTGGGAAGGCTCATCAGCAAAACGTTAAAAATGAAATCTGACGTGAACATTTCCCCACAGCAAATCGTCCGTATTCCGCTCTATACTTTCAAAGAGCGTATTACTATCCGTCCAGTTTGATAAAACGAGTGCGGGTGTCTCTCCCAGCGCATAATTAAAATCAGCACTTCCCGATGATCCCAGATACTCTATGCAAAGCATAGCATCATTGATAAATTCCCTTGTAAACTCAAACGCGATGAAAGAGATCGGACAGGAAAGGCCTTGCAATACTTCATATTCAAATCCCTCCACGTCAATCTTACAAAACTTCGGCAAGCCGAATTCTTGGATCAACGCATCTATGGTTGTTACGGGAACATACCAGGCAGCTCCCGGCATAGGAACGGAATCTTCCCGTTTTCCATTTTTCAGAGAAGGTAGAGATAGCGTCCTGCAGATCCGCAAATGGATAATGACCTGCTGCAGGGTAGACCGCCCAGCCCCTTGGGAACGATAACAACGTTTGAATCATTCTGATACGTTTCTTTCAAGACATCGACACAGTTGGGCTGGGGTTCAATACAAACCACCCGGGCTCCCAATTCCAAGAAAATCTTAGTTTTACTTCCAATATGGCTCCAACATCGAAGCAGAGATCCTCGGCTTCACGAGTCGAGAATGAAAAAAGCTGACGTCTCCTCCCAGAGCTTCTGCCTTAGAACGTCATGCACCCAGATACCTCAGAAGAATCTCCCAAGTCACCAAGAGCGTAGTGCACGCCTGAGCCGATATGCGAAATTGCGAATCATTGTTTACTCATAGACTATTTTTCTGTGTGGCAAGCCCATGAGAATATGGGCCTAATCCATTCATTGGTACGGTCATCCTCGAACCCCATTAGATAGATTTAAGATTGTTGTAAGCTGAACGAACAGGCCGGTACCCGATGAGCGCAGAGGCTGCTCCTTAACTGCTACTCTGACTGATTGGGACGTTGTCCCACTCCCTCCCACGTAATAAAAGGGACGCTCGCATAGCTTGACAGCCCTACGATGAATTGAATGTCGCAGGCTGCTAATGGCAGGCGGCAACCGAACTCCACACAATATCGGCCAGGCACCAAATCTTTTGGCTTCAACAGGATGTGATAAGCGGCACCCAGTCGAGCGACATCAAGCCAACTGCTGCTATTACGTGAGGGACGGGGCAAGACAATTCAAACTCCATCACAATGCGCCATGGTACTCCAACAAAAATTGCGCTTGAGAGAGTTCATGCTGATTAAGAGAGGAGCAGGAGCACCACCCTACTCCGGTGGCCTCAGGTAAAACCAGGAGGCAAAGCCACTACTGCAGTAAGCTCGGACGCGTTCTTTTCCGCAAGTAATGGCCAATTACTTCCTCTGTGGGTCCCACCTTCTCAAGGATGCCAGACTCAAGTAAGAGCGTTCGATTACAGAGATTGCGCACTGCGGCCAAGTTATGACTGACAAACACGACGGTCCGCCCTTCTTTAGCGACAGCTCCCATTCTTCCAAGGCATTTATCTGGATGCTTGCGTCCCCTACCGCCAACACTTCATCGAGCAGAAAATATCAGGCTCCAGATGGGCAGCTACAGCGAACGCCAAGCGTATATACATCCCACTTGAGTAATACTTCACCGGGGTATCAATCAACTTCCCCACTTTATCAGAGGATGCCACGATTTCATCAAATTTTCGCTTGATCTCCGCTTTGTTTAATTTCCAAGATCGCGCCATTGAGATAGACGTTTTTTCACGTGCCATCAATCCCGGGTGAAATCGAGTTTCCCACTTTCTAGAAGGGACCCTACACGCCCATTGATATCCGCTTCTCCCGTTGTAGGCTGAGTGATTACCAAGAATCGTAAGGTACTTTTTCCGGATCCATTTCGACCAATCGCTCCAAGGACTTCACCTCGCTCGACACGAAACGAGACATCCTTGAGAACCAAAATCATTTCGGTTTGGCTGTCATTGCTTCCCGCGCGATGTCTCCCCTGAAACTGCCTGAAAAATCGGACACAGCCATTAGCCAGCCGTTCGCGGAATCCGCTGTAACGCGCCTGGGATGCTCCAATTTGGTATTGTTTGCCAGTCCCTCAACTCGAATCGCAGTATCAGCCATCGTTCACACCATGTCTGCAAACGTCCGCTCTGCGCGGCGGAAAAAATAAGCACCGGAAAATAACAACACCAACGTCACTACGGCTGACATCGGCGCGAGTATGGCGGGCTGGAGCATTGCCGGTGCCCGATAACGCCCAGCGAAAGCCTTCGACGACGCCGACCATCGGGGTTAGAGAGTTTGTACAGCATGCGCCACGATTACCGGCACAAGGCTGCTGGGATTACGCCCACCGGAGTTGCAAACATATAGGCTCAGATCAAGAAAGGAATGACATACCGGTTAGTCGATATTTCACATTCAGGGCCGCGAACCACGTTCCAACCCCCATCGCCGCTGCCATGGTCAAGAGGATAAACAACGGTAGCGTCAACATAGCGATCGTGGGAACAATCTCATAGAAGATCATCATTGCCAGAAGTAAAAAAGAAGAGGCAATGGAGAATGAGACAAACTGCCTGCCGCAGCGGAAAAAGGAATGACCAGTCGTGGAAAAGAGATTTTGGTAATCAAATGTTGATTTGACACCAGGCTGTCTGCCGGCTGCAGTCAATGATGATGCAAACAACTGCCACGGCAGTAGCGCACAGAATGCGAAGAAAGGATAGGGCAACCCGTCGGAAGGAACCTTGATTAACCATCCGAAGAAGATTACTAAACACGATCATGGTAAAGACCGGCTGCATGACCGCCCTGAGCACCCCCAGCACTGTTGTTGCTTATAACAAACTCTGACGTCCCTCCAGGACCAAAATGTACAGCAGTTCCCGATACTCCCAGATATCCTTCAAATTCAACGCCTGGCCAGCCTTGACGGTCTTAATCTGCCTCTTCATACCAACGGCAAGTGGCGTATTCATGGAGTTAGGGGTGGTCGTGGTCATATAATCAATCAGCACGATGAGCTCTCACAGATGCCAGCGTTGACTGGCGTCCTTCCCCCGAGGGACCGAGAGCAGGCAACGAACGGTTAAACCTGTGCTGCCACGTATGCTCACCAAGAACCCGTTTTTGTCCCGCCTCCCGAATTCGTGTAGCCGCTCGTTCATTACGCGAATAGAACAGGACCTTTTCAGTAAAGTCACCGGGTTCTGACCACGAAACGATTTCTTCCCCTAGCTTATAATACTGGGAGTGATCAGGAGCCTCTTGCACAAGATAGAATCCCCCTGCCATCGGGACCTCAAAGTCCCGAAGTCGGCACTGTAAATTCCTCGATTGATGCACGCCTGTTTCACTATGCCACCCCGTATCAGAAA
Source organism: uncultured Nitrospiraceae bacterium (assembly GCA_963821465.1). Lineage (GTDB taxonomy): Bacteria > Nitrospirota > Nitrospiria > Nitrospirales > Nitrospiraceae > Palsa-1315. The sequence continues at coordinate 49,821 of CAWGDV010000003.1, forward strand.
ATCCCAGATTTACCTGACTTTGGTTGATGATTGATGGAAGGGATGCATCATCGCACGGGCCTCGAAAGTCAGCCCCTTTCAGTTCTTGGAAGGAGAATCGTCTGGCATACTTTCGTCGCAGTGGGCCAAGTACACTCTCACTTCCCTCAGCCTTCCATCGCGCAGATGCGTAGTATCGGAGATCGTGAAAAATCTTATAGGGGTCCCAGGTAAACCGGTAGGGACTCGGACTCTCCGATTTCCATCCACGTCCAAATACAACCGGCCTAATCCCCTTGCTCACACATTCGGCAAGTAACGCCCGGCGAAAGGGATTGAAGCTTCCGATAAAGGAGACAGCATGCTCGCACCTTGACCCAGGCACAGCATGGCGAAAGTAGAAATTCGGGTTTGCCGCCATCGGCATCCATTCTATATTGGGGTTATAGGGCCGAAGGTATTCGGCATTGGTCAACTGGGCAACCGCCAATACATCAAAGTATGGAGCTGTACGAATAACTCGATACCACTGGAATGCCATGTCCACATGATAGTTGACCATCGGCACCCCAAGACCGCGCAGCTGCTTAGCGGTCTCAACCAAGAGGAAGTCGTCGTAGACAATGCAAAAGATCAGATCGAGTTTCCCGGCCGCTTTAAGCGCACGCGCCAATTCCACCAAGTGGTGGTTCAATTCGTTCCGCTGAGCCCTCCATTGCTTCGATCCCAGCAGCCCCATGCCACCAGGATAGGTGAATACTTGCAATTCATCGCAATAATGTCCGCGAAGAGTGTCCAGGAGATTGGCCTCCATCCATCGGTCCGGAGGGAGTACCGCGAGGGCTCTCATCCAAAATTGTTCCTGTATCGGAAGGACCGTTTAGAAGTCGCGACGCTGGAAGATAAAACAGGCGCCTGTCAATAAGAGCCCGGCATACAATAACCCGTAGACAGTTGCCGTCGCCTGATATCCAGCGGCTACAAGAAGGCCACTCGCCGCTTGCCCCTTGATGTTCAACATCTCTAGGTTTGGGCAAATATAATATAACGCGGTCAGTGCGGCTTCCGTGAACTGGCTTTGACTCTTCTCCGCAATGCCCTTGAGGTCGCTCGTGAGATGCCCAATGACGAAGAGGCCAAGTGTCATGGTCGCGCTGAGAGTCGAAGAACTGAACGTCGAGAAGAAAAGAGCCATGGCCATGACAAGCAATGTTTCCACAAGAATCAGTTCAACCGCCTGAAATAACGAACCGTGAATCACATTGCCGGTCAACAATATCGTCCCTAGGAACATGACAAACATAATCGCGATGTTAACGATCACGATTAGTCCGAGGCCCATATACTTTCCCAATACAAACTGCACCCGCGTAATCGGCCTTGCGAGAATCGTATAGACCGTACGACGCTCGATCTCTTTCGTGACAAGGCCAATCCCGACGAAGATCGCGATGATGACTGCAACCAGATTGATGGCGGCCAGCCCTAGATCGTTGACGATGCGAGCCTGCTCGCCAATCGTGAGTGTTCCCAAAAGAGTCGATGTCCCAATAAGGAGAACTGCAAACAGCACAAGGTTGTAGAGGATCTTGTCGCGAATCGTCTCTCGAAAAGTATTTCCAGCCACAACCATTAGGAGCTGCATCTCACACCTTCCGGCTGGTCTGCTCAAGAAAGATCTCTTCGAGTGAATCCTTGTGGGGAATCACTGAAATAAGCCTGCCTCCCGCCTGTCGGAGCACCGCGAGTACCTTCTCCAAGTGCTCCTGGCCAGGAAGGATAATCAGACACCGATTTCCTCTCTGCAAGATCCGTGTTGCCATCGGTTTGACATCAGGGAGATCATCGCCAACCACTCCATCACAGACAACCTCGACAGACCTTGCTACATGCGCGTTGACAAGATCTTCAATGCGGCCCAGCGCAAGCATCTTGCCTCTCGCCAAAATACCTACTCTGTCACAGATCATCTCAACATCAGAAATAATGTGCGTGCTGAAGAACACCGTCTTGCCTTGATCCCGAAGCCCAAGAATGAGGTCTCGAACCTCTTTACGACCGATGGGGTCAAGTCCGGACATGGGCTCATCAAGAATAACGAGTTCAGGGTCATGAATGAGGGCCTGCGCAAGACCTATCCGCTGCAGCATTCCCTTGGAGAATTTCCGCAGCTGCCTATGCCGGGCTTCAGAGAGACTCACACGGTCCAACAACTGTGGAATACGATTCTGAATCGTCTCTCGATCTAACCCCGCAAGCTTTCCATAGAAACAGAGAAACTCCTCTGCGGTCAGATAATCGTAAAAATAGGGGGATTCTGGCAAATATCCAATCCTGGCACGCACAGTTACATTTTCAGCGAGAGAACCAAGGAGCTCCACCCGGCCACTTGTAGCTCGAAGTAGCCCTAATAGGATCTTCATCGTTGTCGTTTTACCTGCGCCATTGTGCCCCAAGAACCCAAAAATCTCTCCTTCTCTCACCGATAGCGAAACATCGGAGAGCACTGTGGCCGGCTTCTCCCACGGCCACAATGGCTTATAAGTTTTGGTCAGCCTCTCAACAGCGATTGCGTCCATTGGCTCCAGGCTCACCACAATAACCATCCAGAAGAAATGCTGTGTGTCTAGAACAGGATTGGCTTGTCATTTGATCTTCATCGAGACAACCTTTGATCATTTCGATGATAGCAATCCCCCTAGATTGTTCAAGTTTTCTAGCTTTCCCTGCAGCAAGGAACATCTGCCTCCATTCACAGCCCGCGCTGTTTGCTTACGTCAGCCTCACCCTCCTTCTGACGGTCACACTCAAAGTTTCTCAGTTGCCGTCGCACAATCCTGACAACCATCAATGGTACTGGCCTCGCCTGCGAGCCGTAATTCGCATGCGCTCTGTCACTTCACTACTCCGGACAGCCCCCGTCGCAGGCTCATAGAGATAGTGACCTCCGAACGGCTCCCTCGGCAATTCTTGAAGCAACCCTGGTTCAACTAAATTCTCCAGGCGCTCAGGTCGGCGCATATACTTCGCCTGATATCGGCTGATCGCTTGCTCCAGGATCTGGATGTCCCGTTCGACGAGAGATTCCTTCAGACGAACCTCCAGCATCTTTCGAACATTCTCATCCGAGGTTTCCTCATACACCTTTGCTAACAGCTCGACAGCCTGTTGCGGAGATTTAGCCGACACAAACAGTTTGGCAGCCAGACGAGCGATGCCCTGCGGGGCTCCTGGGAGGCGTGCCGCCTTGGCCATAGCCTCTGCCGCCTTTTCATCGTCTGCCAACTCAAAGTAATAATTAATTCCCAATAGGAACGGCAACTTCCACTCTTGTGGATTGTGCTGCATCCCCTTTTCCAAGAGCCGGTTACTTTCTTCGGGCATCACGACAAGTATGCAGAGTGCATGGCTTCCAGCCTCGTACGCACGCACGAACTTTGGGTCAAGCGTCGTGATCCGGTCCACTGCGTCGTAGAGCCAATGACCTTCATCCTCTGAAAGTTTCCGCTCACCCATCACCTGGATCGTTTGCAGCCAGAGCAGATCGGCAGCCAACTCCCGATACCCCAACGAGGCCATCCGCAGATAGTCCCCGCTTGGTAAATACGTCAGCTGATGGAGTTTTGGCATGGAATTGCCCCAGTGGGTCAAGGGTATTTGAAGCGCGACCAAAGAAGCCGCCAACACTGTACCAGTAGCCAAAAGCGTCAGTGGTCGTCGTATCGCGCTCATTGCTTAGACTCCAGATTTAACGCTCTCCCTAGCGGGGAAAGATCGACGTTGATAAACTGGCGTTCGATGTCGCTCAGAACCTCCCGCTCATATTTTCGTTTGACGGCAACGATCGCGTCGAATTCCGATTGCGCAGCTTCGTGTTCACCAGCCTTCAGAGAGAGTTCCGCAAGGAGCGTGCGAGCCGGAAGATAGTTTGGCTCAGTGCCTACGGCTCGCTGTAACCATAATTTCGCTTCCTCCACCCGTCCTTGTGACAACCGAATGTTCGCCAATGCCATATAGCTCAGAGGAGAGTACGGATCGGCATGAATGGCTTGGTCGTAAGCCTGTGCGGCCTGATTCAGCAGGAGATCACGTTGATCCTTTGAAAAACTTTGTTCTGCCAGTAAGCCATAGATAGTTCCCAACCGATATGGAAACCTCCCATCTAACGGGTTCAGATAGATTGCCTGCTCTTCCTCCTCAACGGCTTTCACCAACCGCTGCGGATCGCCCGACTGATGGAAGAGCTGGACGAGTGTCCGTGCACTGGCATCATGGTATCCAGTCGTGCCGGGGTCGATCAGCGATGCCCGACGAAACCAGTCCACTGCTAGATCCTGCCGTCCAACTTGAGCCTCGGCCTGCCCTCGCTCATGAGCGTACCACCCCGCTGCCGGCTGGATGATGAGGACCGCAAGCACAACTCCGCCGAGCAGAACAAGAGCGACCCGTACCGGATGGGAAAAAAATGGTACGTTCTGCTGTGCGCTGTCAGGTTTCTTGATAGATTGAAGCGCAAAGACAAAGCCTCCGCACACAATCAGGAGAATAACCAGCGCTGGTTCATGAAACACAGAATCCACCATGCTATGCGCTAAGATGCCCAGCACAGCGCCAGTCAGCCCTGTTACGAGCCCTCGCTCCCACGGCTCCAACTCGCTGCGCAAAGCCACTTTAACTTCTCTTCCCCATATCCCGATACCAAACAAGAAGATAGCCAACCCTCCCACTCCCAATTCGACCGCCATCTGTAGATACTCGTTATGCGCTGATTCAGCCCTTTTCACATACCGAACAATGCTGGATTCAATAGGAAACCGATATTGGAACGAGGAGTATTTATACATCCCCAGTCCTATGCCCAACGGTCGATCGGCAATGCGCTCCACCGAGTTCTTCCAAATATCTACTCGGCTGAAGGCATAGGGGTCCTGCGCGGCGACGCTGACCATCCGCTGCTTGAGAGGATTCGGGATCACAGCCCCTGCTACGAGACTCACGATGAGAATCAGCAGAGCAATCTTTCCGAATCGGTAACAGCCGATGAATATTACGGCAGTGACCAATGCCAGCAACGCTCCTCGTGACTGGGCGACCATGAATGCGCAAAGCGTGATGGCGACTATGCTCCATAGAAATACACTCTGCCATCGTTTCATCTCACTCCGCGGGACACCGCTCAAGAGAGCGAGCGCTATAGACAGAACCGCAACCTCATACGTCGCAAAGAAATTTGGATTAAAGAATGTGCCCTTTGCTCTGGCTTCACCAAGCCAGACGTACTGAACGATGCCCAGCACCCCTTCACAGAACCCCATTCCCACCACTACCATGACGACTTGACGTACATGTTGGGTCGTCCGGATACCCTGGAGGACAACACCGAACAATACGGTATACATCAGAAGACTGATGAACCATTGGACACTTGGATTCTTATAGGGAGCCCACCACAAAGAGAGACCCGCCCATCCTAAGAACAACACTAAGACAGGAATAAGACGACTCGGGATGAGCGTAATCGCGTCCAACCTTATCCGATACATAGTCCATGTAATGAGCGCTCCGAGTAGGATCAGCCGCATAATCAAAACAGGCAAGTGCGTAGTCCCGCCTTCGATCAAGGGAGAGAAGATGATGAGGCTTCCGAGAAGAAGAACCGCCGGTGAGAGAGGGCAAGAAAATAGGTGCCGCTTCAGGGTTGCAACGAGATCCCTATCGGACCTTTCCAAGCGGCTGGAGGTGGCTTTCCCCGCTTTGACATTAACGAACTGTTCTCTCTCGCAATGTTCGATCATCGAGGCTGTGACTTAAAGAAATTCTGTGCCGGTGGCGCCGGAACAGAGTCCCGTTGCTTCTGCTCCTGGCGGTAGCCAGGACAAAACCACCGTAGAAGCCACCCCAAATCCTGTCAAGATATTCTGTCATTCTGTCTCCAAACGGAGGGGGAGAGAGACCACCATGGCCCCTCTCCCCCTTTGCTGCAACGGTGGTACCCCACCGTTTCAGACTTGCACGTTAGAGCGTTTCAGACACGTCGTTCTTCGTGTTGACCAAGGACCGCTGGTCATTCATTGTCCATTCATCGCAGGCCACGTCACTATCTATGCTCCCTTTAGCGCCCGTGGTAAATCCGGTCGGGCTTGCCGCAACCGTCGGAGCGACAGCTGGAGCGGTGCCTGTGTTACAGGCGCCAGCCACCACAGCGGGAGCACCGGGAAATACGGTGGGAGTACCAGGCCCAGCGCTAGCGGGAGTTGGGTCAGTTGCAAACCAGAACGAGTACCGGGGAGCCCCAGACGGCGTGTACCCGATCAGACCAATAGCCGCAGGCAAATAGGTCTGGGGAGCCGTCTCAGCCTGGTAGGCTACGGCTGAGGTGAAAATCGCCCCAAGAGCCACTTTTGCCTCTGCCTGCTTCGACTTCGCCTGATAGGCGATGAAGTTCGGGATGGCGATGGCCGCCAAGATACCGATGATCGCCACGACGATCATCAACTCGATGAGAGTGAAACCCTCTTGTTTGCGGAATGCCTTTAACTGCTTACACATCGTACTGCCTCCTTGTTGATGGTTCACTGACGCCCCTTCACACCCTTACTTCATTCTCTCATCGGAACTCGTGTCCGATTTCTGTTACCTAACCCTCTAGCAGGTTCGATGCCTGGTACATGGCCAAGCGATGAAAGAGCTCGGTCCAACGAAAAATCAAATAGTTATGATTCCTGGCATACTGTGCAGCAGACCATGATTGGGTGGGAGTCTCTCCCGCTTTTGCTCTGATCTGCCAATATTTGTCATCCATCTCGAGATCTGGCGCCTTCCATTTTCTCTCCACAGAGGAGGGAGAGCCGTCGGCTTCAGCATCTGCAAGGGGTAAACAATCTGTGGAAGCAAATACTTAGAGTGAGACGACTGAATCGGATCAGCCTGTCAGATGCCGAGAAAAGGACTCGGTGGGATGGGCTTAATTGAAATCGATGTTGGAGCAGAGGATAACAGGGTGAAACCAGGACTCCTGTTGGGGGCGGCGGGCGGCGTTAGTGAGCGTGCGTCTTCTCAGATACACGCCGTTTGGCCTGTTGGATGCGTTCTTCTTGTGCCGGGTCGCCCATCCCCAGTTCACGGAATCGGTCCATCAACTTATTATTGGATGGGTCAAGCTCCAGCGCACGGAGCCAGGACTCACGGGCTTCTGAGAGGTTTCGTTGCTTGGCGTAAATATCCCCGAGATGCTCATAGAGCACCGGATCATCTCCGGCGAGCGCAACAGCGCGCTTCATCTCTGTCAGGGCTTCGGTGAACGAGCCGGATTTAAACAAGGCCCAGGCGAGACTATCGATATAGTACCCGTTACTCGGTTTGAGCGCGACAGCCTGCTTGGTCAAGGAGAGCGCTTTGTCAATCTTGATCCCCCGCTCTGCGTAGCTATACCCCAGGTAATTGAGCGCATCGGCATGATGGGGATCCAGCTTGATCGCGGTCTCCATGACATGCACGACGTCATCGAACCGATTGAGCTTGTCGTAGACCGTGCCAAGATTAAAGTGCAAATCGGCGTTCTTGGGGTTCTGGCTGATGCCTTCCTCCAAGGCCCTTGCCGCATCGTCGAACTGGTCATTCTGCAAATAGGTCAATCCCAGCACGATGTGGGCTTCAGGCTGTTTCGGATTAATCGTGATGGCCTTCGTCAAGTGCGTGATGGCCTCAGGAGATTGCTTCAATCGATAGAACAACAGGCCAAGATGCAGGTGCCCTTCGAAGTAAGACGGCTCAAGTTGCACGTTGAACGTGTACGTCTCGATGGCCTTCTTCGTATCCTTAGTTTCCTCGTAGAGAAATCCAAGGTAGTCTCTGATTTTGAGCTCGGTTGGACGCGCCTTGAGAATCTGAGTCAGTTGATCGATGGCCTTGGGATATTCCTTCTCTTCCCCATACAGGATCGCCAGTCGAAGCTGGGCGTCCAGGTCCGAAGGGTCCTCAGCCAGCAAATCGTTCAATTCCTTCCTAGCGCCCTGATAATCCTTCGTCGCCACATAGAGCCGAACCAACTGGTGCCGGATATCCCTGCTTCGAGGGTTCACGCTCTGCAGATACTTCCGTAGCACGGCGACCGCTCGATCCGGGGCCTGCCGCGACTCATAGATCGAAGCGAGCGCAAGATAGGCCGGTTCAAACGAGGCATTGACCGCAATCGCCCGTTCCAAACTCGCCGCCGCCTCCTCTCCTTTCCCCGCATCGAGAAGTATACGCCCCAAATGATAATATCCGACGGCGGATTCGGGGGCTCGTGCCAATCCGGCTCGAATGGCCTGTTCCGCCTCGGGCTGCCGCTTCATATTCAGGAGCAACAGTCCCTTCGTAAAATAGGGATCGCCGGATGTCTGATCGATCTCGATCGCGCGATCTAACAGGTTCACCGCACGCTCACCTTGCCCCGCACTGGCTAAAATCCCTGCCATCTGCGTGAGCAGCTGACCGTCTTGGCTCAGGCCCTCTGCCGCTTGGTCTGCATAGCGTACAGCATTAGGCATATCTCCCAGCGAAAAATAGATACCAGCCAGCCTGGCTTTCACAGACTGAGACGCCGGATCCGCCTTCAGCGCGGTCTGATATTCCTGAATCGCACGATCCATATCCTGTGCAAGTTCGGCTTGGTACCCCAGCATAAAATGATACGCCGCAGCGGCGTCCGTGGTATGAATCGAGGGTGGCGCCTTCGGCATGTCGGCAGAGGGGAGCATCCTTTCAGATGTCTGAGGCGCAACGGCGCAGGCCACCATTATCAGGGAGAGAGCCCAGCACATGAGGCCAGAGATCGAGGTGAAACCTCGGCTGTTCGCGGTTCGGCTCGGAATGACTCGTGTCGTGAACAATTGCACGATCCTCTTGGTAGACTTCAATACGGTTGTGGTGGTGAGAAAGATTATACGAGTGAGGTGACACAGGGTCAAACGACTTCTCGGTTGTCGAGGCTCTCGAACTTCGCGAAGCGGTCGTGGAAGAAGAGCTCCTTTCTCCCGATCGGGCCGTTGCGATGTTTACTCACGAGAATATCGGCAATGCCTTTCCGTTCGGAATTCTGGTCATACACGTCTTCACGATAGATGAACATGACGACGTCGGCATCCTGCTCAATCGCGCCGCTCTCGCGGAGATCCGCCAACATGGGAATCGGTGGCTTCCGGGCTTCCACCGCGCGGCTGAGCTGCGACAGTGCGACGACCGGTACGTTGAGCTCCTTGGCCAAGGCCTTCAGCGATCGGGAGATATCGGAGATTTCCTGCTGACGGGATTCCGAGTCGCTCCGCCCCTGCATCAGCTGGAGGTAGTCGACGATCAAGAGATCCAACCCCCGTTCTGCTTTCAACCTACGCGCCTTACCCCTCATCTGCTGCACGGTGATGCCGCCGGTATCGTCAATAAAGATCGGTGCCTGTTCCAACCGACCTGCCGCTTCCGCAAGACGCCACCAATCCTCTTTCTGAAGCTTGCCGGTTCGGAGACCGTGCGAATCAACTCGCGCTTCTGAACTCAACATGCGCAAAACGATCTGCGGCTTTGACATTTCCAGACTAAAAATTCCGACCACGGTGCCCGCGTGGATGGCGGCATGGGCTGCCACCCCCAACGCCAGGCTGGTCTTCCCCATACTAGGCCGCCCCGCGATCACCACGAGATCGGAGGGTTGAAGTCCTGCCGTAATGTCATCGAGATCGTAAAAGCCTGTGGGAACCCCCGTGATATGTTCTTTCCGCTTCGACAGTTTGTCGACGAGGTCAAGACTTTCCTTAATGATGGAATTAATGGGGGTGAACGACCGATCCAGTTTCCCCTGAACGATGCTGAACACCGACCGTTCCGCGAAATCGAGCAGATCGTCGACGGAAGAGGTGCCTTCATACCCGCGCGTGAGGACTTCCGTAGAGGTATGGATCAGCTCTCGCAGCAACGCCTTGTCGCGCACAATCTTGCAGTGGTAGCGGATATTGGCGGAACTGGCGACGCTCTGCACGAGTTCCGCTAAATAGGCGGCTCCCCCGACGACCTCGATTTCTCCCTGCGCCTTCAACCGTTCCGTCAACGTAATCTGATCGATCACTTCTCCGACGTCCGACAATTCCAGCATCGCACGATAGATCTTCCGATGCGACGTGCGGTAGAAGTTCTCTTCGACCAGCAATTCCATCGCCTTAGCCATCGCGCTATTGTCAAGGAGGACTGCACCGAGAACCGATTGCTCGGCCTCAACATTCTGGGGGGGCAGTTTGGGCTGAGACAGATCGGCGATTGACATGGATTTCATGACCGTTCCTCGACCTGCCGACGAGCCGCGGCCACCAGGTCGGCAAGCCCCATCTTCTTCGAAAGACGACTCAGGTTGCCGGGTCGTCGGCCCTGCCTATGAACAGCAAGAGACTCGACCACCAGCACCTCATCATGACCCACTCCCGGCGCACCGACCACCACCACCGACGCTGTTTGCTGGGCCAACCCAGCCGTCACTGCAGCAGACACGAGCGCCGCGTCGCTCTCCTTCATCGTCTGCTGCACGATGCGGGAGCGAGTCCGACGCAACTGGGCCACAACCGCTGTCAATCGACGAGTCGCCCGGGTTGACGCGACGACAAGATAATCCACTCGCGCCGAGACCGATCCCTCCTCAGGAAACTCTATCGTACGAAAAAGCCGATCGACGTCCAACCCGAAACCGGTTGAGGGCAACGGCCTGCCGAATCGACCGATTAAGTGATCATACCGTCCGCCACCGCCTAACTCCGCCCCCATCCCTTCAGCAAACACGTCAAACACGACACCATCATAATAGTCAAACCCGCGGAACTCCCCGAGATCCAGCAGCAATGAATCCCGGTGACCTGCCGCACAGAGCAGCCGATACACCTGGGCAAGCCGTTCGAGCGGAGCGGCCAATGCCGGATTTCCGGCCGCGAGTACTCGTCCGCGTGCCAGCACTTCCTCTTGACCGTACAGCTCAGGCGCTTCTCGAATGGCGCGCGCCGCCGTTTTGGAGATATGTTCGCCGGCAAGGATTTCTTCAAGTCTCGGCAGATCCTTTCGCGCAGCCGCCTGCTCAGCCAACTTCTGCCCCTGCGCAGACAGTCCGGATTGCAATAAAAGTCCTTTGATGAACCCCACATGTCCAAGAGCCACTTTGAAGGACTGAAGCCCGATCGTATGGAGACACTCGATCATCAAATCGATGACTTCGCTGTCGCTCGTGACATCGTTCAGGCCGATAAGCTCGGCTCCGACCTGGAAAATTTCTCGGCCGCGACCGGCGTGTTCCTGCTCATAGCGGAACACGGACGTCCGATAGGAAAGACGCAACGGCAGCGTTGCGCCTGTAAGCCCCATTGCAACCGTCCTGGCAATCTGCGCCGTGGCATCCGGGCGGAGGAGCAGCGTCCGCCCCGTCGTACGATCGACGAATTGATAGCAGTGCTCGATCAGTTCCGGCTCAAGCCCCGGGGCCAAGACGTCGAGATACTCGAACGTGGGGAGAATGATCTCATCGTAGCCCCACAGGTTGACCTGCCCGAGCAACTGCTCTTCAAAGCGGCGGACCTGCTTCGCTGCGTGAGGAAGAATCGTCGCCATGCCCACGGGGACCAGCGAGCGCACACGGGACGACGGGGCCTGACCCGAAGAAGGGTAGGGCTTCGGAGGAGCGGAAAGCATGGCTGACCTGATGGATCGCGCGGGGTTAGGACAGAGCCGCGACTTTGACCGAAAGAATGTCTTTGCTGGACTTGATCGTCTCAAGCACCGTGTTCGGGAAGACCGCATCGGAGCCAATGATGAGCAGCGCGTTCCCGCCCCGCTTCTCGAGCGCGCATTGCATCCGAACGATGTTGATTTGGTTATCGCCGAGCACCTTGCCCACCATTCCGATCACACCTGGGCGATCGATGTTGAGGATCAGGAGCATGTGACCCTCCGGCACGACCTCAACATTGAACTGATCGATCTCCACAACGCGCGGATCTTTCTTGTGAAAGAGCGTGCCGGCCACCTGATACGATTTCTTACCGGCCTCCACTCGAACACGAATTAAGCTGGTGAAATCTCCTGCATCGGAGCTCTTCACTTCCTTCACTTCAATCCCACGTTCCTTCGCGACGATCGGCGCGTTCACGTAGTTCACTGGCGCTTCCATCACCGGGCTTAACAATCCCTTCAACACCGCGATCGTGAGCGGCGCGATCGACAGACTTGCCACCTCGCCGCTATATTCGACGGTCACGCGCTCAAGTCCACCTTCGCACAGCTGTGTTTGCAACTTCCCAAGCTGCTCGGCTAACGACAGATAGGGCTGGAGCCTCGGGAGCAACTCCGGAGAGACAGATGGGATATTGACCGCCCCGCGGGCAATGCCTTTTGTGAAATAATCGACGATCTGTTCCGCGATCCCGACGGCCACATTCTCTTGCGCCTCGGTCGTCTGAGCTCCGATGTGCGGCGTACAGATAAAGTTATCCAGCGTCAATAACGGATGATCCGCCTTCACCGGCTCTTCTTCAAACACGTCGAATGCGGCGGCCGCCACGCGCTTGACCTTCAACGCTTGAAACAGATCTCCCTCATGAATAATCCCGCCGCGGGCACAATTGACAATCATCACCCCCGGCTTCATCGTTGAGATCACTTGGGCATTGATGAGCCCCTTGGTCTCAGGCGTCAAGGGCGTGTGGACAGAAATGATATCGGCACGCTTGAAGAGTTCATCCAGCGGCATCATGGTGATGCCCATCTTCTGTGCCCGCTCTTCGGCCAAATAGGGATCATAGGCCACCACACTCATGCCGATTCCCTGCGCCAGTTTCGTGAGATGGCTGCCGATTTGCCCCGCGCCGACGATGCCGAGTATCTTATTGTAGAGTTCAACGCCCATGAATTTGTCTTTTTCCCACTTGCCTGCCTTCACGGATGCGGTAGCTTGGGGAATGCGCCGGCTCATCGCGCAGATCATCGACATCGTATGCTCGGCAGTCGTGACGGTATTGCCGCCCGGCGTGTTCATCACCACGATCCCGCGACGCGTCGCTGCCGGCGTATCGACATTGTCCAGGCCCGACCCGGCCCGCCCGACGACTTTCAGTTTATCGGCTGCTGCAATCAGTTCCTCCGTCACCTTGGTGCCGGACCGCACGATCAGCCCGTCGGCGTCCTTGATCTCCTTGAATAATTCTTCCTTCGCCATCTTGGATTTCACGACCACAGTGAATCCAGCCTTTTCCAACAGCTCCACACCCTGCGTTGACAAACTATCGCTGATAAGAATTTTCATGCCCATTGTGTCTGCCCTATCGTAAGAGTTTCGAGACGGAACCCCTTACGCCATGAGAATTTCTTGTGCCTTTGCCACACCGCTGCCAAGCTTCACGGGGTGTCCCAGCCCTTTGAGCACCATCTCAACGGCTGCCACCGCCATGATGATATCGAAACGGTCCATGTAACCCATGTGGGAGAGCCGGAAAATCTTTCCCTTCAAATGGTCTTGCCCGCCGGCTGCCGTCATGCCGTATTGGACGCGCAGATTCTTATAGATGGCCTGCCCGTCCACACCTTCCGGCGCCAACACGGCAGTGAGGGCATCGCTGGGCGATTCTTTGGGAAACAGCGCGAGCCCGGCGCCCTGCATCCCTTCACGCATGGCCTTCGCAAGCATGGCTTGGCGGGCGAACACTCCTTCAAGCCCCTCCGCCCTCATCATCTTCAGCACTTCCTGCAAACCGACAATGAGAGACACGGCCGGGGTATAGGCCGTCTGATTCTTCTGCTGATTCTCGTGCTCTTTCTTGAAATTGAAATAGAACGCCGTGTTCTTCGCTTTCTCTGCCAACTGCCAGGCTTTATCACTCACGCTCACAAAGGCAAGACCCGGCGGGAGCATCAGCGCCTTTTGAGACCCTGTAATCACAACATCGATCCCCCACTCATCGGTTTTAATATCGAACACTCCGAGAGCCGTAATGGCATCCACCACAAGAATGGTCTCGCCATAAGGCTTCACGATCTCCGCAAGCGCCTTGATGTCGTGCGCCACACCGGTAGAGGTTTCACTCGCTTGCACATACACCGCTTTGATTCCCGGATCCTTTTTCAGCGCATCGGCCACCGCATGGGGATTGACCGCGCGTCCCCATTCCACCTTAATTTCGGTCACCTCGGCGCCGAACGTCTTGCAGAGCTTGGTCCATCGTTCGCCAAACTTCCCCCCATTAATGGTGAGGGCCTTGTCGCCGGGAGAGAGAAAGTTAGACACTGAACCTTCCATGCCTCCAGTTCCAGAAGCCGCCAGCATGAGCACATTGTTTTTCGTTTGGAATAGCCACTTGAGTCCATCACGGACCTCAGCGAATACTTTGTCGAACTCGGGGGCACGGTGATGGAACATAGGCCGTGCCATGGCCAGCAACACTTCAGGGGGCACTGGCGTCGGACCGGGAGCTAGCAAATACCGTTTCAGCATCGACTGATCCTCCTACCGGATAAAACGTGAAAAATCTTCCGCTGGGAAGAAGTTGGGACGATACCATTGCCTCTCAAAAGCTGTCAAGGTAAGGAACCATGCAGACACACATGTTTTCAGACTATTGAGGTATGTTGATACCGCATTATCTCCGTCTACAATTTGGGGCGAGCGCTGGAGCGCCTGCCTCTGTCCTACCAAAAGAGGGACGTCGTTCCCCTTGCAATTTCTTGACACGAACGCGGTCCACCGATAGTCTAACCTCACAGAACATGACACACCTCCCACACGATACTGATTGCACCTACACTTCGATGAGGCCTCTTAGGCCAAGACACGCCGTCCTCCCGACGGCGCTCTTCCTCGGAATGTGGTTCAGCTTCTCCGTTCCTACGCTTATAGTCGTGCAGGCTGCAACTCCTTCAGAGCCCGATACGATTACCCCGTCTTCGCTTGTGGACGAGAACGAAGCGGCGGAAGACGACCCAGACACAAATCTTGTCCCACTCGATACCGAAGACCCGCCACCGGAAGCCGCCGACCAGAACACAGCCACAACGAGCAGTGTTCCGCGGGCTGAAGACCTTTTACAGCTGAACCCAGCTGGAAATTCACCGGAAACTGCACGGTTTTCAGATGCCTTAAATCCTCCGGCAGAACTGACTCAGACACAAGATACTTCCGGAGATGCCGCAGATCAGACGGAATATGCGAGCTACAATGTTCCGATTGTCATGGACCCTTCGGTCCAGGCCCACATTCGCTACTTCAATACGGCCATCCATGATCGCTTCGGACAATGGCTCCTCCGGCTCAGCCGCTATCGCCCTATCGTCGAGACGATCTTCACGGAATTTCATCTTCCCAGCGATCTGGTCTACCTCTCCCTGGTAGAAAGTGGATTCAACCCCTACGCGTACTCACGAGCCAAGGCCACGGGCCCCTGGCAGTTCATGAAAGGCACGGCCAAGGTCTATGGACTCCGCGTCGACACATATGTTGATGAACGCCGTGATCCCATCAAGTCAACGGTGGCTGCGGCACGCTACCTCCGCGATCTCTACGACCTCTTCGGAGCCTGGCCGCTCGCGATGGCTGCCTACAATGCCGGAGAAGGCAAGGTGATGCGAGCCCTCCACAAGGCCCGAGCTGAAAGCTTTTCCGAGATTTCAAAGACACGATTGATTCGTCGCGAGACGAAGGAGTACGTGCCACGATTTATGGCCGCCACGATTATCGCGAGAAACCCAGATCGATACGGCTTCACTCAGGAATCTGCCGAGCCGCACCAATTCGATGAGGTGATCGTCACACGACCCGTCCATTTTCGCGCGATCGCCAATGCCACCGACATTCCTTATGAAGAGCTCCGGCTCTTAAATCCTGAGCTGCGGCGAGACGCGACACCTCCTGGCGACGAGACCTACCACCTGAAAGTTCCCGTGGGAACGAAAGCAAAAGTGGAACAGCTACTTGACCGAATCCCGACCTATAAGTTCCCACCAATTCCGACAAAGGCTCAGTTTGTCACCGCCGGGCCCTCTCACTGGTATAAAGTCCGCAAAGGCGACACGCTGGGGAAAGTGTCCAAACGGTTTCGCGTCCCTCTGAAGACGCTGAAGACGAAGAATAACCTCTCCGGCCCAACGATTCGACCGGGCGACTTTCTCATTATCAGCCGCTAAGCTCGATTCCCCTTCCCCCGATCCCGAAGGACAAACCAAGCCGAGAGTCGGGTTACCGGCACACCTGAGTGCCTAACAGGCTGCAGAGAAACTATGTTGCCCGCGAGACCTTCGATCGTCCGCACGTGTGGCACACCAAGAGTACACTCCTGTCAGAATACTCAAAAAGACCGTCTTGCGATCCGTGAGACGTGAAACGTCAAACGTGAACGGTTTCTGAGGAAGAGCACTCGGCAGTCCTACGTTTCACCTTTTACGTCTTACCTTGCACGGTTCTTGAGGGTGAGGCGAGAACGTCGCATGGGAAAAGGCGCGTCTCGGCGCGCCGGGGCGGGGGGACGGGTGAGAAGAGCGGCTTTCCCCGCATCCTGCTATGATTTTTTCTTGCCTGTTGAGGGCGAAGGAGCCGGAGGATTTTCCTGTGGTGTAGCGGTGGACGGAGCCGTCGAAGCAGGCGTTGATTCTTGCGATTTCTTGGCATCCATGATCTTGGTCCGAATCGTCGCTTCGCTGGTGAAGGGAGAGTTCGGATAGGTCTTAATCAGTTCCTGATAGCGAGCCAAGGCTCCCTCAGGCCGCGATTGGGACTCTTCCAACCGCGCCAGCTCAAATAACGCCTGATCCCGGTTCAACGTACCAGGAGTCTCCAAGATGCCGGTGAGGGCCTTCACTGCCTGGTCGCGTTCTCCCTTGTGCAGGTACACATAGGCCAGGCGTTGTTGCACTAACCCAGCCATTGAGGAATTCGAACCGTATAATCCAAGAAAACGCTGATAGGCCTCAATAGCCGCGCTCAATTCATTAGCCTGGACCAACGTATTTCCCAAATGATACAAGGCGAGTGGCGCGGTGGAGGTTCGTGGATATTGATCGACAATTTGCCGATACCTGGCGATCGCTTCCTTGAGCGCGTGATCGGCCTTCTGAGGATCATTTGTAGAAGGCGCGGTCAAGAAACGCATCGCCTCTTGCTCAAGGTCTTGGGCTTTCTGCGCTGCCTGGCGGTCAACATAAAACACTCCTCCGACCACGGCAGCTGCAAGCACCAACACTCCCAGGCCGACCAACAAGGGGCGTCGATAATCCTGTGCCCCATGCAGCGTATGGTCAAGCCAGCTCAACATGTGGGCTTCATCGACCGGAAGAGTTTTCGCCGGAACCTTGATACGATAGCTCATGGATGGATTCGTCGGAGAGGGCGGCGCCCGTTTCCTTAAATTGTGTGCGCGCCTTATACTCAGGATATCACGATTTTGTCAATGAGTCTGCCGTGCGTCGGCGGGTCTCAGAAGTCACACCATCTCCCATCAAAGACAGGCCACTTCGCATGTTTGAACAACGACTCAACGAATTGGCTGCGCGACATCTGACCAGGCGCCTCACTCCACTCCATTCCGGCGTCGGTCCGGTGGTTGAAGTGGCAGGACGCCAAATTCTCTTGCTCGCTTCAAACGACTATTTGGGGCTGGCTAGTCACCCGGAAGTGATTCAGTCCGCCATTGAGGCGACACAACGGTTTGGCGTCGGCGCTGGAGCCTCTCGGTTGGTCTCAGGTTCGTTGCCGCCGCATCAAGAACTAGAGTCTGCCCTGGCACAGTTCAAAGGAACCGAAGCCGCACTGACTTTTAGTTCCGGCTACCTTGCGAACATTGGAACCATCCCCGCACTGATCGAGCAAGGGGGATTGATCTTGGCCGATCGCCTGTGCCATGCCAGCCTCATCGACGGTTGCCGTCTCAGTGCAGCCGATTTTCGAATCTATCGCCACAACGACATCAGCCACCTACAGTCCCTTCTGGCCAAGAGACGCCGGGCACGACGTACCCTGATTGTGACCGACGGCCTATTTAGTATGGACGGAGACCTCGCGCCGTTGCCGGAACTCAGTCGGTTAGCCCAGGATTATGAGGCCGACCTCTATATCGATGACGCCCACGGCACGGGCGTGATGGGGGCGCATGGACGAGGGACGGCCGAACATTTCGGCCTCGATACACAGATCCCATTTCAGATGGGAACCTTGGGCAAAGCCTTCGGCAGCAGTGGCGCCTACCTCGCTGGGCCCTCGATATTGATCCGCTACCTCATGAACACGAGCCGGTCCTTCATCTTTACTACAGCGCCCCCACCGAGTTTGTCTGCTGCCGTCATGGCGGCGTTACGAGTCATGCAACGAGAGCCAGAACGACGTGCACGCTTGTGGGCCAACCGTGAACGGTTGTTCTCAGGATTGACCCAATTGGGATTCAACCTGTCCCCCAGCGTCAGTCCGATCATGCCGATCCTCGTCGGCAATGCCGAAACTGCACTCTCGTTTGCCGAATACCTGTTCACAGAGGGCGTGTATGCCCCGGCGATTCGGCCTCCTACCGTTCCGGACACCACCAGCCGCATCCGCGTCACGGTGACGTCAGAGCACAGCCCCAGCCACATCGATCAGGCTCTTCTCGCGTTTCAACGCGCGGGGCAATCGGCAAGACTGATCTGATCGAAGCCCTCGCCTATCTACAGTAGAACCACCGAGGAATTTTCGCAGCCGCTTCCGGCTATTTCCTTGCTTTCCCATCACCCTGTGGCATGATGCTCCCAAGTAGCCTTGAAGTCCGACAAGCCATCATCTCACTATCCTTATTCTTAATCTTACCGAGGAGTTCCCTTCATGGATATTTCGAAGCTCCTGACCTTCACGGCAAAGGAGGGCGCGTCAGATTGTCACATCAGCGCCGGCGAGCCACCGATGATTCGGATGAACGGGGACCTCAAAAAACTTGATCATCCTGCGCTGACCGTAGAAGAAACGCACTCGCTGATTTATGACATGATGAGCGATACCCAGCGGAAGAATTTTGAGGAGAAGCGCGAATGTGATTTTTCCTTTGAATTGGGCGACATCGCCCGATTCCGCGTCAATGTCTTCGTCCAAAACCGTGGGCTTGGCGCAGTCTTCAGAAACATTCCCACCGAGATCATTCCGATGGAAAAGCTCGGCATGCCTCCAATCGTGCGACAGCTCTGCGATCGGGAAAAGGGGCTGATTCTTGTGACCGGCCCAACCGGATCAGGCAAATCGACGACGCTGGCCTCCATGGTCGATTATTTGAACAACACATTCGAAGGACACATCATCACGATCGAAGATCCGATCGAATTCATCCACAAGACAAAAAAATGCCTCGTGAATCAGCGGGAAATGGGCGTTCATACCTTGTCGTTCGCAAACGCGCTGAAAGCCTCCCTCCGCGAAGACCCTGACATTATTCTCGTGGGTGAAATGCGCGATCTAGAAACCATCCAGCTCGCGCTGACTGCTGCGGAAACGGGCCACTTGGTCTTTGGCACACTCCACACCTCCAGCGCGCCGAAAACCATCGACCGCATCATCGATGCCTTTCCCCCAAGCCAACAGTCCCAGATTCGCACACAGCTCGCCGAAGCGTTGGAAGCGGTCATCACCCAAACCCTGCTGAAGAAAAAAACAGGCGGGCGTGTGGCCGCCCTCGAAATCATGGTCGCCACGACCGCGGTCAGAAATCTTATCCGCGAGGGTAAGTTGCACCAGATTCCCGGCATCATGCAGGCCAGCCAGAAAGACGGCATGCAAACGATGGACATGGCGCTGTTTGAATTAGCGACCCGTGGAGTCGTCACAAAAGGCGAAGCCCAATCGCGCAGCATGAACCCCAATCTGTTTGGAACCGCAATGAGCGGCGCGGCCTAAGATACCTGGCAGAGGAAATGGGGGTAGAGATGGATGTTCGCAGTCTCTTGAAAGTCATGGTGGATCAAGAAGCCTCAGACCTGTACCTGACCGTTGATTCAGCTCCCGCCTATCGCGTCCACGGCTCGACACAACAAACCTCCGCGCCGCCGTTTACCAACGAACAACTCGAAGCCCTCGCCCTCGCACTGATGCGCGGTCAGCAGCGTGGGGAATTCGAGGAAAAAATGGAAATGAACCTGGCCCTCTATTACAAAGAGCTCGGCCGTTTCCGCGTCAATATTTTTCGGCAGCGAGGGAACGTCGGCTTGGTCTTTCGGCATATCAAAGCCGAGATACAGACCGTCGAGCAGCTGGGCTTGCCTCCGATTGTCAAAGACATCGCCATGACAAAGCGCGGGTTGGTGCTGGTCGTTGGAGCCACTGGTTCTGGAAAGTCCACCACCCTCGCAGCCATGATCGATCATCGTAACTCCATCCATCCCGGCCATATCGTGACCGTGGAAGATCCGATCGAGTTCGTTCACAATCATAAGCGGTCACTCATCACCCAGCGAGAAGTGGGCTTCGACACACTCTCATTTCAAAACGCGCTCAAGAATACCCTGCGGCAGGCGCCGGATGTGATTCTAATCGGGGAAGTCCGGGACACGGAAACGATGGAAGCCGCGATTACCTTTGCGGAAACCGGACACCTCTGCATCGCCACCCTCCACTCAAACAACGCGAACCAGGCCATCGAACGCATCATGAATTTTTTCCCGGTGGAACGGCATGCGCAAATCTATCTGCAATTATCGCTCAATCTTCGCGCCATCATCTCGCAACGGCTTGTGCCATCCATAGATGGGAAGCGAGCCCCTGCACTGGAAATCCTGCTCGACACGCCCCGTATCAAAGACCTTATCAAGAAGGCCGAGATCGATTTGCTTAAAGAAGCGATGGAGCAAGGGGTGGAAGAAGGCTGTCAGACGTTCGACCACGTCCTATTTCAACTGTACAAGGCAGAGCGGATTTCGCTTGAACAAGCCTTGATCAATGCCGACAGCGCCAACAATCTCCGGCTCAAGATCAAGATCGAAGGTCTCAGAGGGGACGACGCGATCAGCGCACTCCTCGACAAAAAATCAGGCGACCCCACGACCGGTGCCTTCAAGATCCAGGGAGGCCCATCAGGAAACGTGACCCCCCTGCGCAAACGATAGCATCCCCCTCCCCACCCACCTCGTCACCGATCCGGCGAGGATCACCGCGCTTCCTGAGCCGCAAGACCTCCTTGCTGCTCAAGATACGACGCAATCTTCTCAAGCGCAAGGGCACTGAGTTTCGCGCCATACCATGTCGGCATCGTACCGGCCGGATATCCCGGCACGACGAACAGTCCCGGTTCGATGACCGATTCGATCACATACTCGTGCACCGTTTTCGCGTGGCCCCGATATGTCGGATCAGCCAATCGCGCAGGCCCCGTGGTGCCTAATACGAGAGGTGGCCCGATGCGCCCATCGGCCCCAGAAATACCTGGAACCACGTGGCACACCGGACAGCCGGCCCTCGTAAAAATCTCTGTAATCGGTTCATCTCCAGTGACCAAAGAAACCATATCAGGGGTAAACGCTGCCGACGATGAGACAGGCACCGGCGTTACCGAAGAGGAATTGATCGAACGGAGGGCCAACAACGTCCCCAGTAGCAGCGCAATCACAATGAGAGGTGTGATCGATCTTTCAGGCATAGAACCGCTTGCAGGAACAGTTCGGCAGGATCGTAATGCGAAAACCCACCATAGCTGGCTACCTACTGCATCACTACTAATATTCACCGGCCTGCATCACTCACTTCGGCATATCCATGGCACAACGAAATCCGATCGTCCGATCCTCGAAATCCGGTTCAGCGGAGAACCTCGCCGTCACACGCAATGCAGACGGTACATCCGCCCACGACCCGCCTCGCAGCACGCGCTTCTCACCAGTAACAGGGCCGGATGGGTTCTTCCCAGGACTCTTTTGATAATAGTCGCGCTCATACCAGTCAGCCACCCATTCTGCCGCATTCCCCGCCATGTGGTAGACGCCAAACGGGCTCTTCCCACCCTCTTTGAACCCATGCCGCACGCTCATTCCCTCAAGACCGCTGGTGACCGCCACCAACGTGATCGCTTCGCTGACCCACATGCCTCGGTTATAGTTTGCCATGTCGACGAACGGCTGCATATCTCCCCATGGATACCGACGCCTGTCGGTCCCCCGAGCTGCCTTTTCCCACTCAGCTTCCGTCGGAAGCCGTTTCCCTGCCCATCGGCAATAGGCGGCGGCCGATTTCCATCGTATCCCAATCGCCGGCCGATCTCCAACCGACGTCGCCGCCTCATCGTCCCATGTCGGCGGAGATTCATGTTTCCCCTCTTCCAGAAACTTCCGGTAGAGGCTGAGGGTGACTTCATATCGATCGATATAGTAGGCATCAAGTGTCACGGCATGTTCAGGCCTCTCATTTGGAAGACCGTCGTCACTGCCCATGGTGAATGGACCGGCAGGGATAAAAACCATTGGAGCGCCATCCAATCCTCGACTTGCCTCGACCGACGAAACCGCCTGCTCGACCTTCGAGGGCTGTGGCTCTGCTGCCCCCAGACAGATGGCCCCTGTCATCAAGCTGATCCCGATCCACACCATCGTCTGATGTCCACGCATTGCCGTCTCCATCGCCGGTCAGTGTATCCAGCCCACACGACAAACTCAACGGAATGAAAAGACTGAAGCAGAGAGTCTGGTTATGAGGAATTGAAAGGCAGGATTGGTGTCCCCAACGGGTATACTCAAAGAGGAAGAAGGAATTAGCACTCTTTCCTTCTCAATCGATCTGAAGATATTGGCTGCGTAACTCTTTGCGTCAACCATATGAGACGGACTGATTCGAACCCGTGTTTGAACCCGCCTATGCGTTCGCCTTAATTCTCAGATCCTTCGAATAATTTCAATGCAGAACATCGGCGGGACTACAACATGACGGTGCCTCAGAACACCATTAGTTAGTGGTGCAGGACTTTCGTAGCAATGTGCATCGGCGGACACACAGAACATCCCGCATACCTCCTCATAAGAACCCTCAAGTACTCAAGGACACCCGGAGATAGGTGAAAGTGGCTGTTCGATTCCTCACCTAACGAAGCGTTTCGGTACATCAAACGAAACTCGTAGCTGCACCAGCCCGGGACGGTCTAACGGCCGGTCCTGCTCGCGGTATTCGGTATCCCGCCATCGAAAGGCCAGCCCCAGAATCCAATCTAACTCGGATGGACGTGCGGAGTTTGACGCGCTCCGATCAGTGAACATGTTCGCATCCGCGTAAAACACAACCTTGTTCTGATACAGATCGAGATCCGCATGCACGACATACAGAAAATTATCAGAGTCCCGAAAACGTGCGTTAAAAGTACAGCATTTGAACACGTTTCCGTAGCTGCAGGTTGTCCCTGAGTATCTCTTATTGCAGCTTTTTCTTCCCCGGTGCTAGGCTTCTCTCCTGTTTTGCCTACCCATCGAGCCCCATCTCAGGGTGATGCCGATGTCCTCTCCCCATACTTGAAGAAGCCCTCCACCGCAGCGAGGAATTTGCCGCTCGTCTTTGTCGAGCGCAGCCGCGACCGCCGGTGAATCGTCTTCGCCTACGCCAGTAGTTTACCGCGCAGCACGGCTCGCCTGCGTGAACGAAGTCCGTCTCGCACGCCGTCTTCGCTATTGACAGACGCTTCTTCCCTCCGTAGGCTCTCGTCACATTCTCGCTGAGGCGCGCTCGTTCGATCCATTCGGCGGCTCCGGTGTCGCAATCAGAACCGATTTCTATGATCACTTTGAGACATCGATGGCCGGTGGCTGCGCTGCTCATCGTGGCGTGCTTGAGTTCCGGCTGTCCACGGGTGTTGTACCTGGATTATCAGCCCTCTAACTCGTTAAAAGGGAACGGGACAGTACAGGTCGCGCCGTTCCTCTATGCCGGCCATCCGACCGGGCTGATGAAGCAAAAAAAGTTGGAGTCGAGTTCCCGTGACGTTGAGGCCCTGTATCTGTCAGAGGACATTGGAGAATATTTCACGAATGCGGTCAGGAAGGAGCTGGCCTTTTCGGGCTACCAGGTGCAGCCCGGTGAGGCGCGGATCGTGTCGGGCACGATCGAGCATTTCTTTCTCGATTACGTTGGAGAGGTCGAGCAGCGTTTCGAAATTCTGGCGACCTTCAACGTCAATCGAACGGACGCCGCAGTCTTTGCCTCGGATTGCCGCTCCGACCTGCGACAATCCAAGGACTGGATGAAGAAGTGGCTTGCTCATCGAGCGAGGTATCAAGGACTGCATCGAACAGTTCATGAATAGTGCGCAGGCAGCCGGCGCTCTATGAACGGCTGGATACGGCATCGACGGAATTCGGCACACCCGGCGCTCTTGTCTTGCAGGCCGGTTATTCAACTGTGGGAGGCAACTACGCATGCAATGGTTCTCTGAATCCTGGCAGACCTGGTGTGGTCGTACGATCCTGCTCTTGGCCTTGTGCATTGCCGTCGGGTGTAGTCCGGTGCCAAAGAAATATCTGCGCGAGTCGGTGCCGAACGTCACGCTGTCGAAGTTGACCGCGACACCTCAAGCCTATCGAGACCGGCTTGTCGTGATGGGTGGCGTTATCCTGGAGGAGGAAGAACGAGGCGAAGCCCTCTGGTTGCATGTGGAGAATCGCCCGCTCGACCAGGATTACCTGCCTCAACTCCCGCCCAGCCCAGACGATCCCGAAGGCGGCTGGTATTGGGTTGTCGTGGGGGACCATCAGAGGTTTCCAAACACGCACCACCATTGGGGCGACTTGATCGTCGTCGGCCGCATGACCGGTTTAGCGCCTGGGAAAGAACCCATTCTCAAGATGGTCTACATCCGAGGGCGGGGCATGCAGGGCGCTCATGACGGAGTCTGGGAAGACTTCGAGGATGCCAATTATATCCCCTCACTTTCGCCAGGTCTTGGAGGTGAGTTAGGTGGAGGGCCGCCGTAGCCAGAATTTTTCGTGAGGCCTTTGACTGCGACTGCCGCACGGAAGTCAGAATTCGATGCGGTGTTTTCTCTTCGCGCCAAGATCACGTAAAGAGATGCTCACAATCCCCTGCGCATGGCCTCGATCGAAGGGAACTCACCGCCCTCAGCTGCTACTTCTTGCAGATCTGCCAAGCTGTTTCTTCATGCAGAGTTGATCCTGCGTAAGACGTTGCATCTCGCCACGATATGCCTCATGGGCTGGGACTTCTCGATAACCGATCCGTCCGACGGGAGATTTAGAGGGAGGGTACTGCTCTACGACCGTTTACCGTTTGCCATCACGGCCATATTTCGCTAGCTCTTTCCCTAATTGACGAGAGGGTGGTTCTGCCGCCACTCTACTTCAGGCGCCGTCCCTCTCGGGTGAATTATCTTCGCTTGTGCCAGCAGTTTGCCTTTCACCACAGTCAGTCACCTTCTAGCAGGCTGTTGAAAAACAATTTCGACACCCCAGGAATGCAGCCCTGCAAGAGACCACAAATGCCATCAGAAAAGCCCGCAGGGCGGTCAAAACAGCCATCCAGCAAGGCCGCAGCGAGCGAAGAGGCGAATCGTACTCTTTGCCGTACGTTGAGCCTCTGAGCGATGCGAGAACGCTGCTGGCAGACTTTTTCAACACCCTGCTAGGTCCGGCACATGCCTTGCTGAGAGGTTCTGGGTTGAAATTGACTTTCACCCTGCAGGGAGGTTCATGATGCAGAAGGCAAAAAAGAAGATGCTCCCGGTGCTGGTGAGCACCCTGGCCATTGTGGCGTTGGCGACGACCCCGGCGCTGGCCAAAGACTCACAAAACAAGAAGTCCAGACACTCGTTTGCGAAGACGGCTGGTGAATCAGCCGGCCACGTCCCTGAACAACCCGAAGCGCCCAAGGCAGGCCACCTCGATTCCCAGCCGGGCCCGGCCTGGAAAGTTATCGGTGGAACCGTGAAAAACGTCCACGGGGACATCTACACCGTGGAAGACTACGAAGGCAATCAAGTCACGCTGCGCGTCGGGCAAGGCACGAAGCACATCAACAAGAAAAAGGTCGGGGACACCGTTCGCGCTGAAATTACGCGAGGCGGCTTCGCGAATTCCATTCAGTAACCCCTCTTTCGGATCCGCGCACCCACCTCACCGCGGTGGTGTCCACAAACGGGCCGGCCCTGAACAGGTCGGCCCGTTTCATTATGAATCGCCACACGCCACGAGGTCATCGAGCAAGCGCTTTCACCGATTTCTGAAAGACAATATCGCCGTAATAGGCCGTGGCCTGTTCCTTGGTATTGTCCGTATCGCTCATGATTGCGACACCGTTGATCATCGGCGGCTCCTCCCCGAACGCCTTCTTGTAGTCTTCATAAATATTCCGCTCTTCGTCGACCCACATCCCGACTTTCTGAGTTCCACTCTCGACGATGACCATCTTCGCGAAATCGGTGTAGGCATTCTCGACGATCGTGCCGATCGGCGCCTTCGTGTCCCAAACATAATTCAAGGCGGCAATGGGAATATCGCCGAACAAGGCCTGCCCCGCTTTGAACTTGAGCTTCTTGCCAAAGCTGACTCTGTCGGGATCGTATTCAAAAGTGATGTAGAGTCGCGCCGGGAAATCATCCCCCTCTTTGAGAGCGACGTCGCTATGCTGAAGCACATTGTCGATTTTCCAGCGCCACCGGACGATCGGGAATTCTTTTGGATCGATCACCACCGGCTTGATGAGGCCGGAGGCCGAGGCCTCGCTCACCGCCTTGACGATCGTTACACCGCCATCCTTCACGATTTCGTAGGAGGTATGTTTCGGTATCTTTTTAAAGGCGAGCGGTTTCCACCCATCGGGCATCACCTGCCCAACTGTCCCGCTCGAAAACTTCGCCACTTCGATCACCGAAGTAGACTCAGCCCTCACAGCCACAGGGACAAGGAGTAGCCCCATCGCAATCCACACGAATTTCCATGCCATTTGTTCCATCCACTTCCGCGGTAAGGGAGGTCCGGTGATCCTTCCAATGTGCCGCGGCTGTCTGCTGTAGCCGCTAGTTGGGCCGCACTGCGCAGACCAGCTAACGGAGGACCATCCGGGGGTCCGTTGAAGCGACGCGAAGCGTCGGCTCAACGGTCGTGTTAACCGGCCAAGGATTGCGCAGCGATCCAAAGGTTCATGTTGGCCCCAGGGTTATGCTGCAACTTCAACGTATTCGACATGGCTTGATGGCTGAGGAGGTGGAGTACCGTCTTCGCGAAGACCATCGAGGTGGAATTCGATTGCTTGGCGTATATGCGCCTCTACCTCTTCTATGGTTGCGCCCGTAGCAACGCAACCCGGCAGATCTGGAACATACGCTGAATAATTATCTTGGGCTTTTTCAATAACGATCGCGTATCGCATATGAACCTCACTTCTTCAGATCGGGTTGTTTGAGAATGCTATTTAACGTTCCCGGCGCAAGATCATCGCTGGGTTTCCCCGCGACCGTTACACGGCCAACCTTCGTTGGATGTTTGAATTGCCTATGGCTGCCACGCGTGGCGACAAGCACCCACCCATCATCTTTAAGCATTCGAAGCACTTCACTCACTTTCATTGGATCAGAATACCAGCTCGCTATTCCACGCACTAAAACTCAAGCCGCCATATTTCTTTGTGGCATAACGGCTCCGCGGATCGTCCGCATCCGTGGAACACACGACGTTTGTTCGCCCTACGCGGCGGTGCGCTTGCGCGCCGTCCGACTTGAGCGCGTAGGTATGCGTTTTTGCGCCTCAACCAGACGACCAGATACAAATTTGTGAAGGACGCTCGCCATGAGTGTCTGGTATGGAACGCCCTCCTCAGCGGCTCGGGCCTGCAGCCCCTCGAGGTCCAGCGACGAGATTCGAATGTTGACCCGCTTGTTCTTGAGCAAGGTAGCCGAGGCCGATGCCCTGATCCGCGCGATCTCCCCTTTCTGGTTCCGAACGGATCTCCACTCACCCCGTTCGAAAGAGGCCAGAATCTCCTGTTCCAACAATTTTTCGCCGTTCATCTCACTTGCCTCCCGATAAGAAGCCGCGCGTCGCCTTCGACTCGGCATGATGCTTTTCAGAAAAATCTCGTTCTCGCTTTCAACGTAAGGAACAAGATACGCGTAGTCTCGTATTGCAACCACAAGCATCCTTTGATGCCCGTACTTTGCCCGGCTGGGATGGTCCATCACGGCGATGAGACTGCCCTGCGAGATCGCGGAAAGAACTTCTTCGAATGAAACGCCGCGCTCCGCTTTGAGCGAAAGACTCTTCTCGGAGTCCCACCTGATCGGCTTCACGTCCGAGAGTATACATCTGTGTGCCTATATGTGCTCAAGACGTATAACGTCACGCATAAGCTGTAGGCCGAGGCGAGATTACACAAGCCCACCTGGGCAGAGTAGGATGTCCAGGGAATGAGTAAACCGATGGCCGAGGGGTGTCAGTTTCATGCGATAGTTAGACGGCGCGAGGCACCGGTGGCATGGTGGCGGGAAGCTACTATCGATAGCTTCCCAGAGCATTGTCAATTGCTTCGTCAGCCAGATCCGACGTCCAGCAGTAATACCGTGCAGCGACTCATCGGCCGGTGCGAACTGAGCTTTGCTCAAATGCCAATACGTCTTTGTCTTTCCACCGGGCTGGAATGAAATAAGGCGGGGTAGTATAACGCGATGGCTTAAAATGTTGCGAATATCCTTCCACTCAGCGAAATCGCTGTCCGATATAAGGAAGCCAAGTGCCTGAGTAATGGGTGCTGCAGGCCATTTCTGCATTGCGCCTGATACTGAGGCTGGACTCACGTTCCGGAGCCCGCCGGGCGCCAAGCTGAAGCAGCCAGGTTCATAGTGTCCGGCAAGCGCGTGAATGGCGAATGTGAGGGACTCTAGGGAGGCCAGCCCAGAAGCAAAGAAACCGAAGAGGCAACGCTCCTGAAGGAACTCCTCATTAGCTGGAGGCGCTGCGCCCCCAGGGGCGGAAATCGAGCGTTCGAATTCCCCTTGGTACTCTGAGGTAGCCCGAAAGCGGTACGCCGCGCCCTTGAATCCGTAGCCCATAAGCTCTCGACCGTAGGAACCCACTGGGATGGCGTCAAGGAGCTTCCGATAGCATTGCTCTGCTAGGACTGTCGGATAATCAGCGGGGAGTGACCCCCAGATATGGCCTTCGTACACCACTGAGGGTGCCTCTCAGCCACGCCGGGGAGCAAACTATTAGAAAAGGTGGTGCTGTCTAACGGTCCCGCGGATCAGCGGCATCCGGGGAGATGCGATTTCCATTTTGGTACATCCACGGCCTACAACCAGAGCACAGCGTTCGGATTTCCGCCTCCCTCATCCTCTGCGCATTCAGCAAGGATTTCCATACCCTTCTTCCCATCTATTTCTGCGGTGAGGGAGGATAGGTTATCCTTACGTGCGCGCGTCCGACAAGGGCATCCTGATCCCCTGTACCTTATTTAGGGGAACGGCCAAGGCTGCCCTTTACTGCGCGCATCGAACGAGCACTTTCTGAATCTGCACGTTCTGCGAGCAAGAAGGGCACCTGGCCGCTCCTTCTCCATCCTTCTCAGGCCGAGCGTTGCGCGAGCACCGGGATATTCAATCCTCTCTTATCAACTCCATCATGGTAGATGTGGTTCGCCTTCGACTGCGCGCAACATTCTCACCCGCCCAACCCCGAGCGCGCCAAGACGCGCTCTTGTCCCAAGCGAGCACCACCCATCTAAATTGACGCTCCTAAGCTTGCTTGTTTTCTCTCCAGGGATGGGGGCTGAATGATCTTCCACTGCGCGCGTCCAACGAGGGCCTTCTGAGGCCGCGCGTTGCGCGAGCACAGAAGATCATCAGGCTCCATCCCCTTACCCCCTTCTCATCCACGCAAACACCTTCATCAACAGATTCTTCGTCCGTGGCGTAAAATGCGCCTTGCGCCACAGGTTCACGACCTTCTTATTGACCTCGGCCTGTGTCGGATAGGGATGGATCGTGCCGGCGATGGTCTTCGCGCCGGCGCCGGCTTTCATCGCAACCGAAAACTCGCCGATCATGTCACCTGCATGAGCCGCCACGATCGTCGCGCCCACAATCTTGTCTGTGCCCTTCTGAATGTGGACCCTCGCGAACCCTTCGTCTTCACCGTCGAGGATCGCACGATCGACCTCATCGAGTTTGTAGGTGTAGGTTTCGACCTCGATACCCTTCTCCTTTGCATCCTTCTCGTACATCCCGACATGCGCCACTTCCGGCTCCGTGAAGGTGCACCAGGGCATGATCAAGGATTCGACCGTGGCATAGCCCATGCCGAAAGGATGAGGGAATAGAGCGTTCTGAATGACGATCTGCGCCATGGCATCGGCGGCATGGGTGAATTTGTAGCGCGAGCAGATGTCGCCCGCGGCAAAAATCCTGGGATTCGTCGTCTGCAGCCGCGCGTTCACCTTGACCCCGTTCTTGTCGTACTCGACCCCGACCGCTTCCAACCCGATTCCCTCGACATTCGGGGTGCGCCCGACGCCGACAAGAATTTCGTCGACTGTCACATCGTACTGCTGGCCATGTGAATCGACAGTGAGCCGCTTGCCGGCCTCCGTCTTCTGTACCTTCAAATCCTTCCCGCAACAGAGCAGCTTGACCCCATCACGCAACATCTGTTGCTCGACGATCTCAGCTGCGTCACGGTCTTCGTTCGGCAGGATGCCGTGCTGCGCTTCAATGAGGGAGACCTGACTCCCGAAGCGAGCAAACGCCTGCGCCAACTCGCAACCGATGGGACCGGCGCCGATCACCCCGATACGTGGCGGAAGTTCTGTGAGCGAGAACACCGTTTCATTGGTGAGATACCCGGCCTCCTTCAATCCCGGTGTCGGAGGCGTCGACGCCCGTGCTCCTGTGCAGACAGCCGCCTTCACAAAGGTGAGGGTACGATTGCCGGACGGTCCTTCGACTTGAATGGTATCGGTGCTGGTAAAGCGTCCAATGCCGATATAGACATCCACACCCAACTTCGTATAGCGATGAGCCGAATCGTTGTGGCTGATCTGCGCCCGCAGTTTTCTCATGCGCGCCATGACAGCGCCAAAGTCGTACTTTACCCCGGGAGGAATATGCAGGCCGAACTCCTCGGCATTCCGCAAATCGGCCCAAGCCCTTGCCGCGCGAATAATGCCTTTCGAGGGCACGCAACCGACATTCAAGCAGTCGCCACCCATCAAATGTTTTTCGATCAAGGCCACTTTGGCCCCCAAACTCGCAGCAACGACGGCCGTGATCAATCCCGCCGTTCCAGCCCCGATGATCACGATGTTATAGCGGCCGGCCGGTTCGGGATTGACCCAGTCCGATGGATGCACGTTGCTCACGAGCGTGCGGTTATGCTCGTCGTTCGGCAGCACGAGACCTTCTTCATGCTGACGCATCGGCGACACCCTCTTTGATGTATGGGCCATCAACCTGCGATCTTCCCGTACTGTTACGCCTCACGTTTACAAGGCCTACGATCATGCCGGTTTCCCAGACCACTTCTTGTACAGAGTTGGCACCAGCGCCAGAAGCCCCAGCAACACAAAGGCTCCAATCACTCCGGGGGATGCAATGTCTTTCAAGGAATTGATCGTACCCAGTTGTCGGCCCGCGTAGGCATAGACGAAGGAGCCTGGGATAATCCCGAGTGCCGTCGCTGCGACGTAGGTGCCGATGTTCATACGAGTCAAGCCGGATACCAGATTTACCACAAAGAACGGAAAGAGCGGAATCAGCCGGAGTGTCAGGAGATAGCTGAAGGCATTTTTCGTAAAGCCCTGCTGAACCGGCCCCAGCCACTTTCCAAACTTCCGTTCCACCCAATCGCGCAGCAAATAACGGGATGCGAGAAACGCGAGCGTCGCGCCCGTCGTCGCCCCCAGATTGACGAAGAGCGTCCCCCACAGAGCCCCGAAGAGGAATCCGCCGGCCAGAGTCAAAATCACAGCGCCGGGAAGCGAGAGCCCCGTCACGGCCACATAGACCAAGACGAACAGTGCTGCGGCTGCGGCAGCATGTGTTTCGGTAAACGACAGCAAGTAGTCGCGATTGTCCTTCAGCGCCTCCAAGGAGAGAAACCGGCCCAGATCGAAGTAGAAAAATGCGGCCACCGCAACTCCGATCGCAAGGACCACCACAATTTTCCCGGCATTCAACCCGCTCTTTGCTTCAGAAGATGGCATGTCGCTCGTCATGACGGTATGTTCTTGTATCATGGGGACTCCTTTTCTGGCTGTCAATGTGGACCACTGCCTCTCAGTCGTCCGAAGTCCCGTGGTCTTACGTCACCACACCCTGCTATAGATGTTTGCTTGCTATTGGCCTGCGACGTGAGACGGTGATCGGATGTGAAGGACTGGAGGAGACAGCAGAGGCGGCTATTGTGGCCGGCGGTCGTGGAGATCGCGATCCATATCGGGCCTGCCGAACGTCCGTTCAACCGGATCGATCGCCCCATCCTGGTTGCGATCGAGCTCTTGAAAATGGTCGTGGGTCAATTCAGGAATATGCGGGTCCGGAACGCCTCCACCAAGATGATGCCGACGAGGATCATAGCGCTGGGGGCTTTCCAGTATGCCGTGGTACATGAGATCGGTTCTTGGCTGCACGATGACTTTCGGCAACTCCTTCTTATGAACTTTCATACGTCGAAGGCTCCTTGGCTTTGTCGGCTTGAGCTCAGTTCGGACCGGCTTGGCCTGTTTCTGAATCGCCTCCGGTTGGCGCTCCATGACAGTGGGTATGGGGCTCTTCTTGGCACGTGGGATCGGCGGGTATTGCCCTTGCTTGGATTGTTGCTTGACAGGCTTGACGGAGGCGGCGACCGGACGCCGACTCCTTTGCTTGTTTTGTTGCCGCAATCGTCTGCCCGGTCAGTAGCCGCGAGTACGGCTAAGGAGCAGACCGCTCCGAGTACAACACGCTCTGAAGATACTCCGACCCATATCCCTCCCAATTTGTGAATTCTCGCAAGTGTAGCAGGTCTGGCCATTGTTAGGTATTATAATGAGTTATGTTGACTTTGTCTATCTCAATATTCTGCGGCCTCGTACTTGTAAGACCAGACCTTCTTGCCCTACTCTGTATGGGGAGGCCGACCTATGGATGAAGCGAATCGATTAACCAAGACGAAAGAACAGTGGGCGAAGGCCAGGCGTGGCGGTGAAGAACGGGAAGTATTTTACGAAGGAGATGCCCGTCTGCCGCCGGGACAACATCTCGTCGAGACGTGGCCTGTGCTGGATCTGGGATTCAAACCTGAAGTCCCCTTGACCGAATGGAGCCTGACCATCGGCGGGCTCGTGACCACCCCCATCACCTGGACATGGGAGCAATTCTTGGCGCAGCCCCAATTCAAGGACGTGTCGGATTTCCACTGTGTGACGAGCTGGAGCCGGTTCGACAACGAGTGGGAAGGGGTCAGCTTCAAACACATTCTATCCGTGGTGAAGCCGCTGGCTTCGGCGAAGTTCGTCCTCTTCAAATCGTTCGACGACTACACCACCAATTTACCCCTTGAAGCTTGCGACGATCGAGACGTGCTCCTGACGTACAAATGGAACGGCAGACCCCTCACGAAGGAACACGGAGGCCCGGTCCGCGTGATCATCCCGAAGCGCTATGCCTGGAAAGGCGCCAAGTGGGTGAAGGAGATTACCTTTTCGGATAGGGATGAAAAGGGATTTTGGGAAGTGCGGGGCTACTCGAACAGCGCGTTCCCCTGGGAGAACGATCGATATGGGTGAGCCAGTCTAGCAGGCCTGCACGTTTCGCCTCCCTCTATCAATGAAACCTCTTACTCAAGGATTCATGCGCCCGTTCGGTCGACGTGTATCAATCTCTCGAGGAACAGGCCACTTTCTTTCCGATGGACGATATCTCAAGCACCATACGCAAGGTGGAATTCTGGCCGGTGAATGTGCCCATTACCGACCCCTTCGTCGTCGCCACCGGCGCACGAACGATTGCAGAGAACGTCTTCTTGCGAATCACGCTGTCGAACGGCACACAAGGATATGGCGAAGCGGCGCCGTTTCCTGAAGTCGGAGGAGAAACACGCGGGAGCTGCCTGATCGCACTCCACCAACTCGGCAAAGCCATCCTTGGTCGTTCAGCCGCAGGCTATAAGGACGTCGGGCGCTTGCTATCTGAACAGGCGCTCACCTATCCAGCGGCACGTTGCGGGCTCGAAACCGCCGTCATCGATGCCTACTGCCGCGCGTCGAACATCCCGATGTGGCAACTGTGGGGTAGCGCAGATGTGCGAGCGCGGGAGACAGACATCACCATTCCCATCGCCGACCTCGACAAGACCGTCGCTCTGGCGCGCGGGTGGTATGCGAAGGGGTTTCGCCTCTTCAAGATGAAGGTCGGCAAGGATGTCGAGAGCGACGTCCGGCGTCTTGATGCCGTGCATCGCGCACTCCCAGGCATCTCGTTCATCGGCGATGGCAATCAGGGCTTCTCCCGCCAGGACTGTCTGAAATTTGCACAGGGGGTGAAGAGATTTGGCGGGACGATGGTGCTGCTTGAACAGCCGGTGGTGCGGGACGACCTCGACAGCATGGCGGCGATCCGCCGAGAGACGGGCATTCCCGTTGCGGCGGATGAATCAGTCCGCTCACTCACGGACGCGCAAGAGGTCGTCGCCCGAGGCGCGGCTGACTACATCAACATCAAGATCATGAAGACCGGCGTCGCCGAAGCCGTGGAGATTACCTCCTTCACCAAAACGTCCGGCCTCAAGCTGATGATCGGAGGGATGGTCGAAACACGCATAGCGATGGGCTGCTCTTTCAGCCTGGTCCTGGGACTCGGCGGCTTCGACGTGCTCGACCTCGACACTCCATTGCTGCTGACCAGTGACCCCGTCACGGGTGGCTACCGATACGACGGTGCGCACTTGCAACCCTGGTCAGGATCAGGCCTCGACATGACATCAGAACCGTCCCCGAACGTCACTACCATCGAGTAACTTACCCTCCCGCTTCATCGCACTTCTTGCAATTCAACATCTCTCCGAGATGCTGTTTCCGGCCTTCCTCTGTCAGGACCCAGGGTCGATTCGTCATCGGCG
Organism: uncultured Nitrospiraceae bacterium; assembly: GCA_963821465.1. Lineage (GTDB taxonomy): Bacteria > Nitrospirota > Nitrospiria > Nitrospirales > Nitrospiraceae > Palsa-1315. The sequence goes on from CAWGDV010000003.1 coordinate 84,861, forward strand.
GCTGATGACGCACGTGCTGACCATGACCGCAGTGCAAATCAGCCACCCAATCGCCAAATTCATCCAAGTGATATCCAACAATGGGTTGCTGCATTCCACGAACCTCCCTCACATCCCCGTTATCGATTCCTTAGAGGTATGCTACACTTGCGCGCGCATGTTAGCACGAACGGAGGAACACGGGTGATGGCGCAGCCTAATTCGAGAATCGGCTTCGTAGGGGTCGGGCGGATGGGGGCCAACATGGCCCGGCACTTGAAGGATCGAGGGGAAATAATCACGGCCGTCTACGATCGGGATCGCGCCATGGCCACCGACCTTGCGACCGAGCTAGGCTGTGAAGCGGCTACGACCCTAGCCCGCGTTGCAGAACTGGCAAGCATCATCTTCACAGTCGTGTCCGATGACGCTGCGATGCGCCAAATCTTTTCCCCGACCAGCACGGAGAGTCTTCTCCACCACGCCACGGACCGGCTCTTCGTGAACTGCGCCACCCTCTCGCCGACTGTGCACGTCGAGGTCGAAACTCTGGTGACGCAACATGATGGCCGAAGCCTCGAAGCCTGCATGGCCAGCAGCATCACGCAGGCGCGCCAAGGCACACTCTACCTCATGTGCGGCGGGCGCCACGATGTGTTCGAGTCGGCGAAGCCGCTTTTGGAGAAATTGAGCGCGCACCTTCGCTATATCGGATCGGCAGGAGAGGCGGCGAAGGTCAAAGCCCTCGTCAACATGGTGATGAACTGCAATACGGCGGCACTGGCAGAAGGGCTTGGGCTTGGAGCGGCACTCGGCCTCGATCTGACGATGTTGCGAGACATCTTCGCTCAAACGGGAGCCGCGTCGCGCGTGTTAGAGACGGACGGCGAGGACATGCAGAACCGCGCCCATGATTGTTACTTCTCGGTTGCCCATGCCGCCAAGGACTCGGGCATCGCCCTCGCGTTAGCGAAAACCACCGGGCTCACCGTCCCGTTAGCTCAAGCGACCTACGATCAATACCAGAGGCTGGTTGCGCTCGGCAAAGGCGAGCTGGACAAGTCCGCCATCTCTGAACTCACCTTCAAAGACCGGAACTCCTCGCCCGCATGATTCATGACGGTTCGTCGCCCCTCTCCCTCACCGTTTCTCAAATGGGAGTTCTGGCCGTTGACTAGCGGGAAAGTAGGTCCAGAGCTTCTGCTCGTTTTCATCGAAACTGCCAAGGAAGGTGACGAATCGATCGAGTGTGCGAAACTCAGCGAGTGTGACCGTACAGTGCGGCACATCGATGACGCGGGCATCGAACTGGCCCACCACGTAGAGCACACCCGCTCCCGCTTGATAGAGATTCCTTCGGCTCGCATACCCCGTATTAGGGAACAGTTCAACCTCAATGGAGCAGCCTCCAGGCCCCTTGAACGTGAGATGAAGATCGTGCCGAGAGAGGAATGGATTGGTGGCGGTTCTGGTAATCGTCAGGCGCACCTGATCTGCCGAGAACTCGACAGAGGCCGGCACCGGCACATCGCTGCTGCAGGCCGTCAGCAGCAGGAGCAGCCCAGCCAAGCACCTTACCGGATACGCCCCAATCACTTGGTTGCTGGAACTTTCTGAGCAGCACCAATTGCATCCAGCCCTGCTTGTGCACAGGCATCGTCAAGGTGTGCACCGGGCGCCCCGCCGACGCCAATCCCTCCGACAATCTCACCGCCGATCTCAATCGGGAGTCCGCCCCCCAGCATCAGCATCTGATCGTTGATCTCACGAAGGGCTTCCAAGGTCGGCACCTTATTGATCAGCTCAGCCAGCTCGGTGGTAGGGCGGCGGAGACTGGCAGCCGTGTAGGCCTTCTTCCTGCTGCTATCGACCGTATGGGGCCCGGCCCCATCGGCCCGCGCCATGGCGCGGAGCACCCCGGCTCGATCCACCACCGACGCGCTGACTTTGTAGCCGTCTTTCTTGCACGCATCCAGCGATGCTTGAATCGCCTTGCCCGCCATACCCATCGGCAGGACTACCTCTTTCGGCAATTCGTCAGAAGCCGACACCGTATACGGCATCAGCATCACGAACGCCGTTGCGATAATGAACCGATACGCCATGGGCATAGAACGCCTAGGAGCCCGTCCGACATTGACGTTCGTCACGAAGCGAAGAAGGCGCGGGCAGATGCGCGACCGCAGGCCCCGAAAAACTGGAGGCGTACTCGCTGAAATACGTTGAGGATTTTTCGGGGTCGAGAACAAAGCAGATGCCTGTACATTATTCGCCGCAGTAGAATGGCCAATGTCGGATAGGCTCCTGGGATACAGATGAATACATGCCATCGGAATGTCTCCTGGTTATAAAGGAAGATGTACAGCACCAAGCGTACGAAGGCGCGAGAGGGCCTGTCAAGATGGCGGCTTTGGATCGAGGATTCAGAAGATGAAGAAGGGAGTCGTCAGCTCCAGACGACGCGCTCTTGATTGAGGAGGTAATCGATGACTTCGATGCTGTTACGCATCTGGATCTGCGCCTTTTCGGACATGGGGAGAACAGCACCGACTAGCTTGCCAGATTCAACGTCATCGAGTGACGGGATGCCGTTAGGTCCACGCTTTTCCAACTCTTGTCGAAAACTTGCCACAGTTGCCTCCTGATTCTCTGACAGTTGGATTAGCAATCCCTACGCCAGAGATCTCTATCGATCTGACTGACGGCGTATAGGTAGCATAGCACATGGAAACCCGTGCCATGATGGAAGGCCTATCGTATTGATTGAAAGCTACTTTTCGGTCGATCGACGCGCAGCGGTTGCGGCAGGGGCAAGGGCTCCGAGGTATGGGAACTGACCGATTTTGAGAAGCGGAGTATCCAGACGTAGGTGAAAATCGTCATGCTCTGGGTCAACAAAGTGCGGGTCGCCGGTAATATCTGACCGGGCCTTGAGTTCCGGAGCCGGTTGGCTCGGATTACCCACCCGCAAATAATCGCCATCCGTATTGTAGAACGCATTGAAAGAGGTGGTGGTCTGGCTGGATGGGGCGATCACAAAACCCACTCGGTTCAGCGCAACCACATTGCCGCTGACATCACTCTGGGATTGCCCGAGAAACGCCGCGCCGCCACCATTCTTGACCAAGGTATTACTCACGATCACGGCATGGGCATGGCCACTGACCACCACCGCTTCAAAGAGGCTCTGCGTAATCACATTCCGTTCCAACCGCACGTTCGACTTGCCTGCAATCGAGACGCCATGGTCGTTATCATGGATAACATTCCCTATCAAGATAGCCTCTGAGTCGGCAAACTGAACGCCGGTCGTCTCGCTCCCTCCGATGACACAATCTTCTATTCGCACATCGTGGACTTGCTGGCTGAACAACATGCCATTGATCTTGATCCTGCGGAGGATAATCCCTCGCCCATTGAAGAGACCGACGGCATGCCCCCCTCGGTCATTGATAGTCATATCACTGATTTCAATGTCCGTCGCCCCATAGGGCCACTTGCCCACATGGAGAGCGCCCACCACGATATCACGCCCCAGAATCGTCACCTGATCCACTCCAGCCCCGACGAACTTGATCTTCTCTTTACTGTGAATAGTCACGTCCTGAGAATATTGGCCTGCCTTGACGAAGACGGTGTCGCCTTTCTTGGCGGCATCGACCGCCTCTTGAAGAGACACGAAGTCTCCTGTCCCATCGAGCGCAACCACAAGGGTCCGAGGACCAAGTAGCGGTCCCTCGTCGGCCCAAGCCCGGCTGAAGCCCCAGAACCCAAAAACTGTGATGAAAACGAGCAGGCTGAAGTAAAACCATTTCGGCATTGCATCGCTCCGATGGTCTGCACGTCTAGGACAAGAAGAGCACACCACCTCAAAATGCTCAAAAAGCCCAGGCTTCGCACCTACCCAACCCTGGCGCTCCGAGACGCGCCTTGCCCCAAGCACGGTTCTTGTGAGCGAAGCGAGAACGCCGCTGGCGGATTTTTTCAGCATCCTTCAAGCACCAGAAGCTGTTTCATGCGGAAACTCATACAAGCCTCCCCCGCTGGAAGTCAATCGAGGTTGATTGTGAGGCGAGAGTTCGCATGCTATCCTCCATGCCATGATTCTAGTTGGGCTCACAGGCGGCGTCGCCACCGGCAAGAGCACCGTCGCCGAAATGTTCAAGCAATGCGGCGCGATCGTCATCGATGCCGACGAACTGGCCCGTGAAGTCGTCAAACCAGGTAAGCCCGCCTGGCGCCAGATCGTGAAAACGTTCGGGAAGACCGTCCTCAATCCTGACCGCACCCTCAATCGCCGTGAACTGGGAGCCGTTGTTTTTGGAAACCGGACCAAGCTGCGTCGGCTTGAACTCATCATCCACCCCCGTGTCGCACGCGGACAGGAGAGGCTCACAAAACAAGCCGCACAAAAAGATCCTCATGCCGTGGTGATCTACGACGTGCCGCTCCTTTTTGAAGCACAAATCGACAAGCGAGTTGACCTCACCATCGTCGTCACCGCCGACCGCGACACACAAATCGCACGTCTCAAGAAACGTAATGGTCTCTCCCGATCCCAAGCGATTCGGCGTATCAACAGCCAAATGCCGTTGGCAAAAAAGATCCAACGAGCAGACTATGTGTTATATGGGACCCGCCCTCGTCCTTCACTCCGAAGGCAAGTCGGCCAGTTATTGAAGAGCCTCCGCCTCCTCGCCTAACCCTCTGCCGTGCATTCCCTCCACCCTCTGTGATAAATTTTCGGTTATGCGCAATGTCATCATCATCGGTTCGGGGCCGGCAGGACTCACCGCCGCGGTCTATGCGGCGCGGGCAAATCTCTCCCCCCTGCTCATTGAAGGCTGGCAGTCGGGCGGCCAACTCACCACAACCACGGAAGTCGAGAACTACCCTGGCTTTGCCAAGGGCATCATGGGTCCGGAGCTCATGAAGGAAATGCGAGCCCAAGCAGAACGGTTCGGTACGGAGTTTTTGACCGGCGAGGTCACAGCCGCAGACGTTACGCAGCAACCGTTCACGATCACCGTTGACGCTGAACAGACAATCCACGCGAAGACCGTCATCATCGCCACCGGCGCGTCGGCCATTCAGATCGGGGTGAAGAACGAGGCGCGCCTCACGGGGCACGGCGTCTCAACCTGTGCGACCTGCGACGGGTTCTTCTTCAAAGGAAAGGAACTGATTGTCGTCGGCGGCGGCGACAGCGCGATGGAGGAAGCAACCTTCCTGACCAAGTTCGCAACCAAGGTTTCGATTGTCCACCGGCGCGACAAGCTGCGAGCTTCCAAAATCATGCAGGACCGCGCGGTGAAGAACGAGAAGATCACGTTCGTATGGAACTCCGTCGTCGAAGACATTCTTGGCAATGATGTGGTCACCGGTGTCCGCCTCAAGAATCTCGTCACAGGCAAGACGACGGACATGCCTTGTGCCGGAGTATTCGTCGCGATTGGGCACCGGCCGAACACCGCGCTCTTTGCTGGCCAAATCACCATGGATGAGAAAGGCTACATCCGAACAGAGACGGGAACAGCCACCAGTGTCTCCGGTGTGTTTGCCGCAGGCGATGTGCAGGATTCTGTGTACCGCCAAGCCGTGACCGCCGCGGGCTCCGGCTGCATGGCGGCCATCGACGCCGAACGATTTCTCGAATCACATAGTCATGACCGCTAAATCCTCCCTGGGATGCTCAAAATGGTCGTCCAACAAGGCCGCAGGCGAGACAAACACCCGAGGCGGCCGATTTCCACCCACCCGACCCCTGAGCTGCCAATACAGCTCTCCCGCAAGTGGGATACGTTGTGGATGTTGTCGACCCGAGAACGATGCCCGCGGAAAGGCGCGTCTCGGCGCGCCGGGGTTGGGCGGGTGAGAAGTCTGCTATTTTCAGCATCCCGATAATTTATGCGCTGCGCCATCGTCCATTACCACGAACTCGCCCTCAAAGGCCGCAACCGGGAATATTTCGAGCAGCGGCTCGTGCGCAATATCCAATGGACGCTGAAAGACCTCGGCGTCAGACGGGTCGAGAATCTTCGCAGCCGGATTCGCGTGGTCTTGCCTGACACGGTTTCGGACCAGGCCATCAAAGAACGGCTCGCACGAGTCTTCGGTATCGCCAACTTTTCACTGGCCCACGGGCTACCGCTCGATTTGGCCCATCCAGACCTGGGAGCGCTCAGCAATGCGGTCATCGACTCGCTTCGATTGGAATCGTTTTCCACCTTTCGCGTATCGGCAAAACGAGCCGACAAACGCCTGACTCTGTCCTCAATGGAGGTCGCGCGAGATATCGGCGCTGCCATCTGTGAAGGAACCGGTAAAAAGGTGAGTTTGAAAGATCCCGACCTCACGGTCTATCTCGAACTACTCTCCAAAGAGGTCTACTACGCAACCAAAAAGATTCAGGGGCCTGGTGGCATGCCGGTGGGTGTCAGCGGGAAAGTCGCCTGCCTGATCTCCGGAGGGATCGATTCGCCGGTCGCAGCCTATCGCATGATGAAACGCGGATGCCGAGCCCTTTTCGTCCACTTCTCAGGCCGACCGCTCGTGAGCCGTGCCTCGGAAGAGAAGGTGCGAGAACTCGTGCAGCTCCTCACGATCCACCAATATACGTCGAAGCTCTATGTCATCCCGTTCGGAGAGATTCAACGAGACATTGTTGCGAACGCCCCGGCCCCGTTTCGCGTGGTACTCTACCGGCGCGTCATGATCCGCATCGCGCAGGAGTTAGCCAAACGCGAGCACTGTTGGGGGCTCGTCACAGGCGATAGCTTGGGGCAAGTGGCTTCACAGACACCAGAGAACCTGACGGTCATCGAAGAGGCGGCAGAGTTGCCACTCCTGCGCCCGCTCATCGGTATGGACAAGGTGGAAATCACCGACCAGGCTCAGCATATCGGCACCTTCGCCATATCGATTGAGCCGGATCAAGACTGCTGCTCACTCTTCACCCCACTGCACCCCAGCACGAAAACCAGACTCGATGACATTCTGAAGATCGAACGAATGTTCGATATCGGCATGCTAGTTAAGCAGGGTCTCGATAAGGCTGAGCTAGCCGAGTTCACGTTTCATCAGTAGCAAGATGCTGAAAAAGTCCGCCAGCGGCCATGGAGCGTGACGCGCGAGACATGCGAGAAAGGCGCGACGTGACCAGATTGGGCTTCCATCTCGGCTAGCCCGTCTCGCTCGTCCCGTTTGTCCCGCGCGCGACGTCCCCTCAGCCTACATTACTCATCGCCCCGACTGCTGCACCTGCGCGAGCGCCTTTTCCCTCACGAGTCGAAAGTGCGATTCCAGATCTCGCCGCATCGCCAAGGCAACCATCCAATCCGGCGCCATCATGTCGATCTCGACCAGCAGTTCAAACTCGGCTTTCGTATGAGCCCCACCATCGACGGGGTTGAGTTTCCAGAGCCGGCGGTACTGCTTGAAGTCGCCCCCCTTCAATTCCGTCAGCAACCCGCCGGTCGGCAGGGTTCTCGTCTCACTCAAGAGGCGCCGCTCTCCTGGGAGCAGGGCATGCTCGATCCGAATATCCGTGAACGCCTTGCCGTCTTGCTCCCGTACCTCCGCCATCCGCATCTGTACATCGAAGAGCGCAGGCCAATGCGCATAATCGGTGAGGATTGCCTGTATCACCGAAGCAGGCGCGGGAAAGAGAATCGTGGCCGTTGCCCGCACGCCGCCGTTGGGTTCCGTACGAACATCCAGCACGACCGGCTCGGCCGCATGGCTCCATCCAGTCCAGCCGAGTACGAGACAGCCCATGACGATCATCACGCGCCACAACATGGCGCGATTATATAGACCCATTGAGAACCAAGCGAGGACAAACAGCGACCAGTGAGACGTGAATCGTTAATCGTGAGAGGTAAAAGATTTCGGAAGGAGGGCACTCGGCAATCCTAAGTGTGGCACAAGCCTGTCTGTCTGATTATCTGGTCTATATGGTCCATCTGGTTAGTCTCATACAGCCAAACAAACCAGACAGACCGAACAGACAAAATAGACAGACAGCCTGGCGGATTTTTTCAGCAGCCTGCGAAATATCTCTGTGCTACGATGCAACATGATGAAACGCTGGTCATTCCTACTACTCATGCTCATCGGCCTCTGGAGCCTTGGAGAAGCGGCTCACGCACAGCCCATGGACGATTCACACGCCACGACAGAACAGTCCTGCAGTTTCGGTATGGCAAAAGGAGAAGCATCGCAGAGCTGTCGCGTACCCTTCCCCACAGGCTGCCTCGTGGCCAATATCCCCGGAACCGACAAGCCCTGGACAACCATCTCCAAGGGTGGAAATACATTCTGTCGATTCGACGACCACGCCACAGACTGGAAAACCAAAATCACCGGCTCCTGCACCCGCTGTAAATCCGACAATTGTTCGGTCCAGTTTAGCGTCCGCTTCGACTGTTCCCAGCAATCGGGCTAGCCGTCTCAGTGCCAGCGCCGCGTTCCGTTCGGCTGTGCCGGTCGCCTGGGTAGAGGCGCGTGCTCACCGACCAATCCATGCCGGTTCTCCATCAGCACGTGCCCCAAGAAGCACAGCTACGCCTCCGGTTTCGATGCCTTTGTGTGACAGCCGGGCTTCCAGATCCGTCGTCGATGCATGCGTGGCATTCGTCCGGCGACTCGCCGCGGAAATCCACACTGGGATTGCCGGGAGCGACCGGCGGCGGCACGGGCGCGGCGTCAGTCTTCCGCTTGAAGCTCTCTGGCCCGCCCAGGCCTCGATCAGCGTGCCGTCGACCGTGAAATGCTCATCGAGACAACAGGCGATGGGCCTTCGCTTGCGCAGCACTTGCTCGAAGAACAGCCGTGGCCACCTTCCACCGCCAGCAAACGATCCCGGTTCTTGGTGAAGACGGTCATATCCCAGACGGGCGCATCCATGATCGAGGTCGACAAACCAACGGAACAGCAGGTTGTACTGCAGCTGTAATCAAGAGGAAACGATGTTGTCACGCCTAGCACAACAGAAGAACTCCCTAACAGGCTGCTCAAAAAGGCCGTTCAGCAAGGCCGCAGCGAGCGAAGGGCCGAGGAGGTACAGACCGCACTTCGTGTGGGCCGTTCTCCCCTATAATGGATCTTGGCGAACGGAAAAGTCCCTTCGGTGTTTCCGATCGCCGAGAGATCCCTCCTCAACGTTGAGGGTCTGAACGATGCGAGAACGAAGCACGGGAAAAGGCGCGTCTTGGCGCGCCGGGGTTGGGCGGGTGAGAAGGACGACTTTTTCAGCAGCCTAGAATCATGTCAATCGCTGAAGTGATCAAAGCCGAAGCCCTCACCCTGGGTTTCGACGCCGTCGGCATCAGCCGAGTCGCCAATAATAGCAATCAGCCATCAGCTATCAGCCATCAGCCGGATTCCTACCTTCCGGCCCCCGGGACTCCCTTACCCCATTACTTGTTCAGCCGTCTCGCTGAATGGCTCCAGCGAGGCTACCACGGCACGATGGCCTGGATGACTCGCGACCCATCCCGTCGAAGCGATCCACGACTGGTACTACCCGGATGCCGATCGATGGTGTCGGTCGGGATGAACTACTACACGGACAATCGCGCGAACGAGCAGCCTGGAATGGGACGCATAGCCCGTTACGCCTGGGGGAAGGATTACCACAAGGTAATGAGCCAGCGACTCTCACAACTCGAAGCGAAGATTGCAGCCCTGGCGCCAGGAGTAACCACCCGCGCCTACGTCGATACTGGCCCGATCATGGAAAAGGCCTGGGCGCAGCAGGCCGGCCTCGGCTGGATCGGGAAACATTCCAATCTCGTCTCGGCCGAATGCGGCTCATGGCTCCTGCTCGGAGAGATTCTGACGACTCTGGATCTCGAACAAGATGAACCGGCCACAGACCTGTGCGGAAGTTGTACCCTTTGCATTCAGGCTTGCCCAACCGGCGCCATCGTTGAACCCTATGTCGTCGATGCCCGGCTCTGTATCTCTTACCTGACCATCGAACTTCGCGGCGGCCGGGAGGCTATCTCCGATGAGCTTGCCTCTAAGATGGGGAATCGCATTTTCGGCTGCGACGATTGCCTGGATGTCTGTCCGTTTAATCTTCGGTCGGACGCGACGAGTGAACCAGCCGTTGCCCCCACCCCCTTGACCCTTGCTCCCAACCTCCAGGCTCTGGCTCAGATCAGCGCGGAGAGTTTTTCGAGCACCTTCAAAGAGAGTCCTCTCAAACGAGCTAAACATAGCGGCCTCCTTCGCAACGTCGGGATTGCACAGGAGAACCACCGGCGACAGACAGGGGGCCGGGCCTCATAGGCATCCCCTTAGTGCCCCCTTTCTTCTTGGCAAGAAGAAGAGTAGGCTATTTTCAAGTGCTAAGCAGGATGCTTAAAAAGGCCGTCCAGCAAGGCCGCGGGCGAATCGGAACCGGAGGCGTACCCTCTGGGGCGCACGGTGCGACGAATAAGGAGCACCTCGTCTGTGCGCGCCGCCGAGTGGTGAGGCGGCCGGGTCCCCGTTGAGGATTTCGATGAGCCGAGAACGAAGCTGGCGGGCTTTTTCAGCATCCTGCCGGTGGTTCGCAGGGAGGCCTGAATCCATGCATCCTCCAGTCCTGCTGCTCATCTCGACCGACCCCCACACCAGACCATTGCTCGAACAAGCCCTCGACCACCACCGCGCCACCATCCTTCCTGCTAGCACGACCGAAGAGGGTCTGCGCATCCTGAAAGACCAAGCAGACATCGTACTCGTCCTGTGTGACGAGAGCCAGGGACGGATTGCGAGCCAGGTGATCCTCTCTCAAGCCAGACGCATTGATCACGACCTCCCCGTGATCATCCTCGGAACAGACGGATCAGCAAAAGCCGCGGTCGAGGCGTTACACCGTGGCGCCACCGACTATCTCGCACAACCGGTCACCGCCAAGGATCTCCAGGCCGCCATCCACAAGACCCGCGTCTTTGAAGCGCCAGAGCCCCAAGCACGGACGGAGCGGCTCTCAGCATTCGATCAGATCGTCAGCCGGTCGCCTCAGATGAAGCTGCTGAAACATCTGGCAGCCGAAGTGGCTCAAAGCGATGCGACGACCGTCCTCATCACCGGCGAAAGCGGCACAGGCAAAGAACTCTTTGCCCATGGGATCCATGCCGCCAGCCTCCGGTCCAAAGGCCCCTTCGTGGCGCTCAATTGCGCCGGCATTCCCGAGCATCTCCTCGAATCGGAATTGTTCGGCTATCAGCGCGGCGCCTTTACCGATGCGAAACAGACCAAACCGGGACGATTCCAACTCGCGGAGGGCGGCACGCTCTTTCTCGACGAAATCGGCGAGATGAGTGCTTCCGCGCAGGCGAAGCTCTTACGCGTCCTGGAAAATCACCAAGTCGATCCGCTGGGCGACACGCGCAGCATCCACGTCGACATTCGCGTGATCGCGGCCACGAACGAGGATTTGCCGATGCAGATCAAAGCCGGGCGATTCCGCCTGGACCTCTACTATCGGCTGAACGTCTACCAACTGCGCATCCCGCCGCTCCGCGAGCGACCAGAAGATATCGAGCCAATTCTGACATCCTTCCTGGAAACCGCCCGCCGGAACCATGGCTGTCGCATCAAGGGCATCAGCCCAGCCGCGCTGACCATCTTGCAAGGTCACGACTGGCCCGGCAATGTACGGGAGCTGCACAACGTGGTCGAAGGGCTCACCATTACCTGCAAGGACGAGATGATCCAGCAGGACCACCTCCCTGTCTCTCTGCGAGACGCCCAATCAGAGGGATCGAACGGAGAGATCGAGAAGATATCGCTCCTGGCCTTCGGCCTCTCGGCTCAGGAGATGGAAAAGAAACTGTTAAAGGAAGCGTTGCAGCGCACAGGCGGCAATATTTCCGAAGCCAGCCGACTCCTCAAGATCACCCGCAATACGCTGCGGTATCGCATGGCGAAGTACCACCTCTAGCAGGATGCTGAAACAAGCCCCCAACTTCGTTCTCGGCTCGCCAGAATCCTCAACGTACCGCAGAGGGTACGCCTGCGGTTCTGTCAGCGCCTGCGGCCTCGTTTGGGAAGAGGCGCGTCTCGGCGCGCCAGGGTTGGGCGGGTGAGAAGTCTGGCCTGTTTGAGCATCCTCACCCGAGCACGCGGACTGCAGGATTCGCAGCCTATCCCGGCGGGTAGCACTAGACCGTTGGATGAATAAGTGTACGGCTTTGCAGTAGACTTGCCCTCAACTGATTACTGAGACTACCTTGCAATGCTGCACAGGTAGGCTGCAGCAGATTTAAGTTAGGCGCACGAAGTCAGCATGTCATCATTACAACTCGACTTGCGTGCGGTCGAATGCTCTTGGCAGACTGGTTCGCGCGCCTTGCTCGCGAAGCTGGGCTCCCACTCAATCAATACGGCTCTGGCAATGAAGCTTTTACGCTTGGAGCTCCCAACGAATTCAACGTCACGGCTCAATTCATTCAAGAGCTGCCGTTTCTTCGGTTTCTTTCCAGCGACGCTGCTCGGCAAGAGCTCGTCGATAAGCTCGCCCAGCAAGCCGTTACGCGCGTCGAGGCCGGAGACTACGGAGGTATCATTTGGCACTCGGCTTCCTTACCCGCTGTCGGGTTTCAGCTTGCGTCACCCTTTTCAATGGGACCCTTCCTGCAGCAGCTGGGCAGCCAGACACGCATCGTTGGCTGGCGCAGGCTTGGCAGCAACATACTCATTGAGTTTACGGAAGAGTTGCCTGCAGATTGGGATGAAAAGAACGCCCTCTTCGCACCAAAGGCAGTAGCTCAAGTCCATATCGCAATTCCGGCGCCTTCTGCCGGGCATTTCTCTTCTCACATTGCTCATGGAGCCACCGAAACAGTGGCTGCAATCTGTACGTTCGCACTCGGTCGCGGAGTCGCTCTACCCCCTTCGGCTTTCCCAAGCAGGCCAGATCGACTGTCTGATCTAGACGCACGCCGCACCGATCCAAGTGTGTTGACCCTAGCGCGCAAGCACGTATCTCTCGACATCTTCGGTCAGATTGCTCTTCCTGGCGGACTTGATCACTTTGCGCGCCTGCGCGCGTCGCTCCTGACGTTCGACGCGGCCGTACAACAGCAGCGTGACTCTGTAGCGTGCATTCTCTATGTCGTCGCCGCAGAGGCCCTTAGTACACTCAACACGTCTTGGCGAGACTCAATGCTTACAAAGCGTTTCATCGAGTTCTTTGACGAACTCATGCCATCTACCCTTGATCAGATGGTTGCCCACGGCAATTTCGAAACCGTCTTTGGAATACGTCGGGGCACGCGAACGAGTCGGGCGTTGAGACGCGAACTTCTCGAGCAGATTTATGACTATCGGTCAGGCCACCTCCACGCAGGACTTCGCCCAAGCTACCGGGGATTTGCGTCAGGCTTTGAGGTGTCCGACGACATTCGCCGCGGACTGTTTGCAGAATTTGCCGAGGGCGCGAACCTTGAATACCTTGGAACGCCACGCGCTAGCCTTATTACATCCGAGCTATTCTTGAATGCCAGCCCTGAAAACATTGCCTAACAACGCCGTCAATACGGGCAGCCAAGAGTAATGCCCCTTCGGTGCACTGCTCTTGGCTGCCGGTTATGGCAGGCGTTAAGCCCAAACCAACCTTTGCCGGCCTAGTAAAGAACTCAGCCCTTCCAGGCGAGGTTGTTTACTCTGACCATCCTGCTGGATCAGATCGGCAAAACGATATGCCTTGAGAAAAACATGGCAGGATGCTCAAAAAGGTCGTCCAGCAAGGCCGCAGGCGAGTCGAAACCGGAGGCGTACCCTCTGGGGTACGTTGAGGATTTCGATGAACCGAGAACGCTGCTGGCGGGCTTTTTCAGCATCCTGCCAGTGACCTTTCATCGACCCATCGTCAGCACGACGCGAAATCTCGCCTTGCCGCTCAGCATGCGATCGTAAGCGGCAGCGGCTTGTTCGAGCGGGAAGGTCTCGACCATGGGACGAATGCCGGTCAGTGCACAGAAGTTCAGCGTGTCTTCCGAATCACGGGCGGTTCCAGATGGCCAACCTTGGATCGACTTGCGAGCGCCGATGAGTTGAATGGGCGTGACCGTAATGGGGTCGGCTGATGCCCCCACTACCAGCAGTTTGCCACCGACACCGAGTCCATCGATCAGCTCCGACATCGCTTTGCTATTCGGGGCAGTCGCCAGAATGACCGAAGCGCCGCCCATCTTAGTCAATTCATCTGCCGCGTTCGTCTGGTCTGTGTCGAGATAGAAGACAGCACCGAGCTTCAACGCCAATGCTTCCTTGTCTTGGCCCCGCCCGATCGCCACGGCGTGAAAGCCCATCTTGCTGGCGAACTGGATGCCCAGATGCCCAAGCCCGCCCAGGCCCTGCACCGCCACGAGATCGCCTGATTTCGCCCCGCTGTGGCACAAGCTGTTGAAGGTCGTGACGCCTGCACACAGGATGGGCGCCGCCTCGACCGGCGAGAGGGCGTCTGGAATTGCCGCTACGGCTTCGCTCCGGGCAATCATGTACTGGGCCATACCCGCCGTCTTCCTGGAATCCCGTGACTTGAAAGCTCTGACAGCCCATGAAATCCCCACGGCGACAGGGGATGCATTGGCCACAATGTCCGCCATGCCAGCCTACGCCGACCCGCTGGCCTTTCTTCCAAATCGTCACACCCGATCCAACGGCATCAATCACACCAGCGACCTCGTGCCCCGTCACTCGTGGGAATTGGAGGCCCGGCCAGTGCCCTTCCTTCACAAAGACGTCACTATGACAGACGCCGCAGGCCTCTATCTTGATGCGGACAGTCTGAGGCCCCGGCTCCGGCAACCTGGCGATTGACGGTCTCGAATGCACCGCCGGGACTATTGACTTGCACCGCGGTCATCTGGGACATCACAACCTCCTCGGGATTCATAAAGAAGGGTCAAGTCTCGGCCTACTTCAAATGATAAATGACCTGGCAGTATGGGTGCCCAAAATGGTCCGCAAACTGGGCTTACCGATACCCATTCCCTTGAGGGCTGGCTAGATCGGTCTCCCACTGCGCGTGTCCAACGAGGGTCTTCGGAGACCGCGCGTTGCACGAGCACAGGAGACCATCTAGCCTGCCCTCGCACACTCCCTTCAAGCTCGCTCGTTCTCTCCTCAAGGGATGGGGGCTGATTGATCTTCCACTGCGCGCGTCCAACGAGGGCTTTCTGAAGCCGCACGTTGCACGAGCATAGGACCCCATGTGCGTGCTCATCAATCTGTCCGGGACACCACAACCATCGCTCACCGCAGCCAAAGTGGCGGGAACTCCCACCATCAACTACGGGGTCTTCCTTCAAGGCACATTTGACTTTATTATCATCGCTTTCGTAATGTTCATCAAGTAGGTCAAACGCTTCAAGAAAGAAGCGCCTCCAGCACCACCGGCAGGGCCGACCAACGAAGAGAAATTATTGATGGAGATCCGCGACGCTCTGAAGGGCTGCCACTAAGCGCCACAGTTGCTACGAAATTTCCTACGATGCGGGAATGGGAAGACTCACACGATAGATGACCCGCGCAATTCAACAAAAAGGGGAGAGATCATCATGCAGACATTCAAAACCGCCATCCTGGTAGCATGCCTGGCCGCTCTGGCAGGCTGTGCGAGCGGGGATAAGAGCTCCGTTGAAAGCTTGGATAAGAGCCCCATTTGTCCTAAGACGCATGGATGGCAGGCCTGGTCTGACGTTCGTTGCAATCCCCCCGAACCACCGAGGGATTGTGCCGCCGAACTGGCCGCAGCAGAAAAAGAAATTCAATCGCTTCACCTCCGGCTGTCGTTGGTGAAAGGCTTGTTGGCTGACCGTGAGAAAGAACTCGCCAGTCTGCGCGGCGAACTCTCTGCCGAGATGACGAAACTGAAAGAAGCGCAGCGTAGATTGATCCCGGCGCTTCGTCCTCAGATCGAGAATGGTGACATCACCGTCGATCTCAACAACGAGCGGTTGTTGATTAACCTGGCCTCCAGCTATCTGTTCGGATCCGGCCAAGATGAACTGAATCCGGCGGGCGCCGATGCGCTGAAGCAAGTGGGGGCGGTCTTGAAGGATTTCCCGGAGTACAAGGTGGCGGTGGACGGTCATACCGACAACGTGCCAATCCAGGGCGCACTGAAGAAGCAGTTCCCCACGAACCAGGAACTCTCTGAGGCCCGTGCAGCCAATGCGGCGAAGGCGCTGACCGAAGGTGGTCTTGCCCCCGCGACAACGCATGGATATGCAGAGACCAAGCCGGTTGAACCGAACACGACCGCTTCGGGCCGAGCAAAGAACCGTCGCGTCGAGGTTCGCGTCACGAGGTAGCGCTTCCCGCAGGAGAATGACGACGGGGCCTCTCCATACCGGAGAAGCCCCCGTTGCCTCATTAGCCACTCTCTAGAGTAAGAGAGCTGGGGGAAATTCGTCTTGAAGTCTGAAGGTTGCATATTCGCAGCCGCTCCCGAACTTCCTGTTTTCATTCTGAAAGTCTTCAGCCTATGGCAAAAGTGTGGCGACATAACCGTGAGTGGAGCACTCATGAGGGTTATTGCTTGATTTTAAACCGGTCATCGACGGATTTCCCAAGCGCTATTAGAGGTCAGGTGCAACGCCAAGAAATGACTGCGGAAACTCACAAATTGCCGTCGGACAACAACGACTACAGGAGATAGTGGAGGGCCACGTCTAAGACCCGCAAGCGTGTGACCGTTCGGACCGCCAAAGGCCTTGGGCGTGCCTTGGGTTTGTCCGTTGCTGATACAGCCGAAATGGAATTTCGTTCTGAGCCCACCGTTGCGCTGGCAAAAATCATTCAAGCAGGACGGCTCACCCATGCCGAGATTGCGAAATACGCCGGCACGTCGAGAACACGAGTGACCGCGATTGCGAATGGGAGCACTCACGGCGTGTCAACCGATGTGCTGATTCGGATTCCCGCCGCGACAGGCCATCGCGCTGAAGTTCGGGTGAGGAAGGCTGCAGCATGAAGCGGGCAGCCAAATCACCCTCCTGCTCGCGCAACGCGCGGCCTGAGAAGGCCATCGGGTGGACGCGCGCAATCGAGAATCGACCAGGCCACCCTCTGAAGGAAGTAGGAGGATTGGGAGGATGTGCGCAGGACAGGGCAGTCAGACCACCATTTGAGAGTGAGTAAAAAAAGGGAGGGAGATAGGCTGCGTAAGGGCAGTGTGTGTCTATGAGCGGTGATTGACAGAGTTTTCTGAAGCGAGGATAGTGCTGCGACTGTGCCGCGCCAGGGCACAGAGTCCGGCCAGAAATAGGCCGTCAGTACTAAGGTCCCTGCCACAGCTCACTTAATAGTTGGACGTCAGAGCCCCATTTTTTGGAGCAAACAATGAGCGCACCCAAGGTCTTCGTTTCTTACTCCCACGATTCGACCGAGCACAAAGAATGGGTGCTTAAGCTCGCCACTGATCTTCGCAACAACGGCGTAGACGCGACGTTGGACCGATGGGAACTTGTGCCCGGCCAAGACATCACGGCCTTTATGCAAAACGGTATCGTGTCTGCCGATCGTGTCCTCATGATCTGCTCCGACACCTACGTATCGAAGGCTGAAGTAGGTGTGGGCGGTGTCGGGTTTGAAAGACTCATCGTCACCGCTGAGGTTGTTCAATCAATCGACACCAAGAAGTTCATTCCACTCGTGCGCAGCAATAGCGGCGCAAGAAAGGTGCCACTGTTCCTCGGACCCAGGCTCTACATCGACTTCACAGACGACACAGCGTATTGGGCTAAGCGAGATGAGCTCTTGCGCGAGCTGCTTGGTGCCCCTGCTATCGTCAAGCCTCCAACCGGAGCCAACCCTTTTTCAGGTGAAGCTCCAAAAACTGAAGAACCTATGCGCGTTACCGGACCAACAGGGATTACGAAATCCGGCGCGCGCGTTCTGAGCGAAGGGTGGTTCGAGAGTGAACTTTCAATGGCCCAAATGGGTTTGATTTCCCTTGGCCTTGTCGCTCATATGGAACTGCGCTTCGGCCTTCACGATGGCGATAAACGGGTCACCAGATTGAGCGTACCGAACGCTAGTAGCGTCAATGTACCGAAATGCCACACGTTAATGGCTGGGCTATTGGCGTCCACGATTGAGAATCGCGATGACACCACAGCAAGAGCAAGTCACGCTACGATAACATGACACGCGCGAAAGGGAGATCTCGAGTCAAGCGAACGAGGCTACCTTCCGTCTGGTCGCCAGTCGTACTTGAGCTTAGTGTGGTCAGCATTTCCGCAACAGGCGTGAGACTTTCTTCCTCATTTCTTCAAGAGTCGCCCTGCCTTCAGGACGTGCATTCGGCGACCATCACCTTCAAAAGATCCTTCCAAGCTCGTTTTTTTTTCAGGGTAGGGCATATGACTTCACGGCGCGCTGTCCCACTGAGGGCCTTCTGAGGCCGCCTTGCACACAGGAGACCCTTCTTCCATCAAGCTCGGGCGTGGCCTCCTCTCTGGGAAGGGCACATGTTGGCTTTACGCGTCACTCGTCGCGAGGCTCTGCCTAGGGCGCGTCGTTCCGGGAGCTCAGGACCCGAACCCTTCCATCTTTTATCGTGGGGGCTCTGCAGCACATAGACCATGCCAGCTATCTCGCCACCCCTCAATGATCTTTGAAGCGATGGATACACATGCAACTTTGCAGTAGACTTGCTTGCACCGGATTACTGAACTGCCTTGCTCTGCTTCACGAGCAGGCTACAACAGTCTCAACCGTTTGGCATGGAACGGGTCAGAGGCCACGGGAAACAACCACAGGAGGGCATACTATGCGCAAGAACATTCGGGAGAGATATCTTGTATCCAGCGTTTGTGTCGTTGCAATTGTGTTCATCAGCGGTTGCATGGCGCACACGCAACACCAATACCCCACGGCGGGACGTTCCCACCTCGGAACCCGCATACCTCACGAAGGTCAAAACTGCCGCGACCGAGCAGATTGTGAGCAAGGCATCGATCATTATGATGCAGGAGGGCAAGCCGCGTGAACTGCAAGCCGGCAACAACGGCTTTACCTGTCTGATCAGCCCTGACGGCACCCCATTATGCGCCGATCAGAACGCGCTGGACTGGATGAAAGCGGTACGCGAACGCACGGATCCACCGGACAGAATTGGTTTTATCTACATGCTGGCCGGGGATACTGGCACAACCAACCACCATCCGCATCAGCGGGAAACGCGCCTGCATTGGGTACAGAAGAGGGTGAGAGAAGGGTATAGCCGGCCCGCACGTCATGGTTGTTGGACCGAGGGTTCGAGAAATGGTGGGCTATTCCAGAACCTTGGACGTCGCAGATTCCAATCAACCGTTCTCCATGTTCCCTGGCTTGCCCTATGAACACTTGATGCTCCCAACGAAGTAGTCACAGGGCACTGGAGAAACTAGGAACCGGTCCGACCGCGTCGTTCGTGGGAAATGCTATAGGGTCGAGTCGTATATTCACACATTCGCCTGCTCGGCCTGCTTCAAGCGACGGCTAACCGATACCCATTCCCTTGAAAGCGGGATGATTACACTCCCACCGCGCGCATCGAACAACCTTAATCCATCTAAATGATCCTTCCAAGCTCGCTCGTTACCTCTTCAGGGATGAGGGGCTGATTGATCTTCCACTGTGCGCGCCTTTCTCACCCGCCCACCCACTGGCACGCCGAGACGTGCCATTAGCCCGTGCGAGGGTCTTTGGCGGCCGCGCGTTGCGCGAGCACAGAAGATCATCAGGCTCCATCCCCTTTTCATCCGCCCATCGTGAGCACCACACGGAAGCGCGCTTTGCCGCTCAGCATGCGATCGTAGGCGGTCGCGGCTTGTTCGAGCGGGAAGGTCTCGACCATGGGACGAATACCGGTCAGCGCACAGTAGTTGAGTGTGTCTTCTGAATCCCGGGCAGTTCCGGATGGCCAGCCTTGAATCGACCGGCGGGCGCCGATGAGTTGAATGGGCGTGACAGTAATGGGGTCGGCTGAGGCTCCCACTACCAGCAACTTGCCCCCGACACCGAGTCCATCGATCAACTCCGACATGGATTTACTGTTCGGCGCGGTAGCCAGAATGACCGAGGCTCCACCCATCTTGGTCAATTCGCTTGCCGCGTTGGTCTTCTCGGTGTCCAGGTAACGAGCTGCGCCTAACTTCAACGCTAACGCTTCCTTGTCCTGGCCCCGCCCGATCGCCACAGTGTGATAGCCCATCCTGCTAGCGAACTGGATTCCCAGATGCCCAAGTCCACCCAGTCCTTGCACCGCCACGAGATCGCCTGATTTCGCCCCGCTGTGGCGCAAGCTGTTGAAGGTTGTCACGCCAGCGCAGAGGATGGGCGCCGCCTCAACCGGCGAGAGTGCGTTTGGAATTGCGGCCACGGCTTCGCTCCGGGCAATCATGTATTGGGCATACCCGCCGTCTTCCTGGAATCCCGTGACTTGAAAACTCTGACAGCCCATGAAATCTCCGCGGCGACAGGAAACGCATTGCCCGCAATGTCCGCCATGCCATCCCACGCCTACCCGTTGACCCTTCTTCCAAATCGTCACCCCCGGTCCAATGGCATCGATCACACCGGCGACCTCGTGCCCCGTCACTCGTGGATATTGCAAGCCCGGCCAGTGCCCTTCCTTCACAAAGACGTCACTGTGACAAACGCCGCAAGCCTGTATCTTGATGCGGACGGTATGAGGCCCCGGTTCCGGCACCTGACGATTCACTGTCTCGAACGCGCCGCCCGGACCGCTCACTTGCACTGCAGTCATCTGGGACATGACCGGCCTCCTTGGGTTGGATTGCATATAAATAATAGGCACGATGCGCGAGTCACGGAAGACAGGTGATAGATCTGGTGCGTTACGCTTATCTTACAATTTTCGCGTGTCTCGCCATTCTGCGAAGGGTGTGCTCTGGTCATCCGACGAGAATAGAGCCGTCGGGGCGTAGGATAGATCGGGAAATCAATCCTCACTCCGCTGCTTCCTTCTTCCGCTCCAATATGCCGAGTCACTCAACGACCCCTTTGACCTTCGCAATCGGCTCCCTAAGCTGAACGATTTGCGAATCGTATGATTCGAGCTCTCACAATAAAAGCATCCTAGTTCACAATCAACTATTGTTGAATACAACCCTAGAGGAAAAAAGAGGGCTCCAGCTTAGGTCATGGATTTTCGAGACCGCCCGCGAGTTACTGCCTTACACTTATCTCCAGTTTCATCCCATCCCGCTCAACGGTCACAAGAAGGGGAAGTGATATCGGATCCGTCCAATTTCCTAATGGCTGACCATTCAACGTTAGAATCTGGTCACCTGGTTTGAGGCCTGCCCGGAAGGCCGGGCCCCCTTGGAGAAGACCGAGCAGCCGCATCCCCTTGCCTGGCCAGCTGTAGTCAGCGACCACCCCAAGAGGATTGTCCCCAAACGCCGCCGCCAAGGCTGCTAACCCGTAAGCTGTGGCTTCTTCGACCACAAGACGACGGGCACCGGGATATGACTCATAGAACCGACCAGTGGTTGCCTCTGCCGCAGAGGGACTGTTTGTCGAAGAAGCGATCTGGCGAAAGACCATGATACCGCTCTCCACCTTAAGAAGCCGAAGTTCGAAGGACGCTGACATTGGCTCGCCAGAGCCTGATATGGCCAGGCGATAGGTCAGAAGACTGTCCGCACCGACGAGTTTACCCACGCGAATCGTCGTATCTTCATCAACTCGCCCGGTATATTGAATGCCAACTTCATCGAGAACTGTTCGCAGATCTTCCCGTTCCACAAGCACCAACTCCCGATGTCGTGTGCGCAAAAAATTTAGCGTAAGATCAAGCCATGAGATTACCCGGTTATCTGTTGTTCCAGCGACCGGCAAAACCGCCAGCCGCTGTGGCAACGGAGAGATGGTGGGAGGCATGAACACAGGAATCACGGAAACCTGCAATCCCCCCCTTACGAGAGCTTTTATCGACCGAGATCCCTCCGGCCTCGTAGCCTTCCCACAGACTTTCCAGGCCAAAGAACGGACGACATCAGGCATACCCCACATGCAAAGCTGATTTTCCTGTAGCACCACGTAATAGGGGTTGGCAGGCTCTGCTGGGAAATAGCAGTTAGGAAAGAATGGACAGTGCAAAAGGTACCCCATCCACTCGCCTTTTGGATAGAGCCGGTACTCCCATATGGCTTGCTGTCCATCATCCTGAACCACACGGTCAGGTTTCCCCAAATTCTTCAATACCTGCTCTTTCGGCGTCGACACGGCCAAACGGTCCTCAAGTTTTCCCGCATCGTACATGTAGGGGAGAAGCACCCCGCAACCGGACAGGGGTAGCAACAACATGAGACAGACCAGTGCTCGCGGCATGGCGCTTTTCCTATTGCCGTATGAAATGCAGAAGGCTTTCTCAAAGGGGACTGTCTTCAAGTTAGCCATAGGCGACTTGTTATTGGAAGGCGTGAAGGCCAACCATATGTGGCCGGCACCCTTGATCTATTCCGGGTTGAGTGCCTCGCTCTTCGCGGCTCAGAAGCGAGGAATCGCCCCGTGCATCTAAACCCTTGCTCCCCCTGGCCTTAGGGAGTCGGCTCTCGCCGTCCTTCGCTGGGTGGCTCCCCAGGATTGATGAGGATCGGTGCCTTCAGTTGGTCCGGCAAGAGAATCAATTTGGAGTTGGGACTGTCATACAATTTGTACTGAAGATAGGCTGGTGTGAGTGTCTGTGCGATAGTCTCCTGCGCCTTGGCTTGCCCGAGGGCCCGGATACGGTTCCCTTCTGCCTCACCTTCGGCCCGAATCCGAATCGAATCGCCCTCGCCTTTCGCCCGTGTGCGGGCGATCTCGGAGTCCTTGGACGCGATGGTCAGTTCAAATTCTTTTTGTTCTTTCTCCTGTTCCTTCGCCTGTTTCTGCTCAATCGCGCGCAAGACAATTGGCGGAAAATCGACATCGGCCAAGGCAATACTATGGATTTCCAAGTGGCGTCCTTTGAGCTTTTCGACCACCACCGCCTGGATTTTGCTCGCAATCTCAGCGCTCTTTTCCGGCACCGTCACCATGTTATAGCCGGAGACCACACTACGCACTGTGGCCATAAACTGGGGTTTGACAATCCGCGGGTAGAAGTCCGGGCCCATTTCTTGGGCCAGAAAATACAGCTCCTCCGGAATGGGCCGGAGGATGATGGCCGCCTTAATGGACACCTGCAGATCATCCGCACTCAAGGCATCAATGTCCTCGGTGAAGCTCTGCCACCGAATATCATAGTGGTATATGCTATTCCAGGGCGCCTGCCAGTAAAACCCATCCTTCAGCGTTTCGGTGGAAAGCCCTTGGGAAAACGGGCGCCAGAACAACCCCCGTTGGCCTGGTTGAATGCTGGTTCCGCAGGCCGTGGTCAGCAGCAGTCCGACGAGCACGAGACTCGTCATTGTTGGGCGTGTCATAGCTCCCTCCCGGTACGGCCACGCCAAGCGTGGCAGGTTAGTGACCTCGTAATCGTGTCGGCTGATTGGACAAATGACCCCCACCCAGTTCCAGGTGCAGATCGGCAAGCCGGTCCTGTTCACGTGCAGCGTCTTCGTAGAACTGAACTAAGAGCCGTGTGCCTGTCACCCATTCAGACTCCGGCCCGAAAAGCCGCTCATAGGCCACAATCGAACCGGTCAATGCCTCGGCCTGTTGGCGTGACTCCGCCGCCTGGCGGCTGTAATACGCCGCGATGGCCCAATGGTCTTGGCCGGGATCGCGCGAGGCGGGGTCCAGCAAAGCCGTGGATCTTCCGCTGCAACCAGACTGGAGGAAGATGGCAAGGAGCACAACGAGGATGGCTGTATGCATCGTGGGGTCTCCTCCGTCGTCCCCAAGGAACTGTCACTGGGCAAGATGCACACGCGATTGAAGGAACCCAACCGCCGCGGCAACGCTGACCGACGGCATCGTGATTATCGCATTCGCATCCGCTTCAGCACAATATCACTCTGTAGCCTTCAGTGGGGGGCTTAACCTGTACGAGCAGGTGGGGAGATGCTTACAGACAGAAAGAGTGGGTCTATATCGTCCATGCGAGGTATGCTTCACGAGAAATGCGCTTTCGGACGACTTCGCGATGAACCGTCATAAATATGCGGGCTACCTATTGACTTACTGGGGCCGCTCGGAAAAATTTCAACGGACGTCTTGACTGCTTTTGAAAAAATCGATGATCGCCTTATTATTCCCAGGCCATTTGGTATGTGACCCCGTGCCTTCGCAATAGCGTGTGGTGACTTTGTTCTTACAACCCCTGTAGCGTTACACAACCGTCTGCATCTTTTACAGGGGGCGCGGCATCGCACCCGTTACAGGCAGCCCACCATTGTATGGCCTCTTTCCCATAGCCTGGGAACAGGGTGTCCTGGCTGCTGTGCATGACCATTACGGGAAGCGGGTTCGGACATTGATAGGCTTTCAAGTCCTCACCTCTGATACCCATGCCGCACTGGGAGCAATCGCCGCTGGAATATGTTTGGTGCCATTGATAAACGCGATGGCCATGGCCGTAGTCCCGCCATCGGAATGACCGGTGAGAAAAATCCGCTTTTTATCGATGCACCATTTCTGTTCGATCAGTCCCGGTATTTCAGCAAGCTCCTCGATCGATTTAGGGGTCATCGTGCGGTGATCGGCATAGGCCACAATAAAACCTGCCGCCGTCGCCTCTTGCGTGAGATACATATATTCTTCCGACTCATATCGATTTTTCCCCCCTGGCGCGTAGACCATGAGTAACGGATGGGCAATGGTTGCATTGTAGTTGACCGGCGTTTTGACCATATAGCGAATACCGGCTGGTGTCTGCTCGTCATTACTGGCGCCGGCAGTACCGGGTTTTGTTCCTGGATCGCAACGTAGCGAATTATTGTCGACTGCATACACAGCCTCACTAAGCACTTTCCCGCGATTCACGACTTCAGTATTCTCCTTTCCAGTAAATTGAATCGCACCCACGCCAATTACACCAATCAGCAATAGGCCCATTGCTACGGCCACGATAGTTGTTCGGTTGAGCTGTTGTTGCCCGAAGCGTATCCACTTCGGCTTAGTGATACCTATAATTAACAAGGCTACCGAAAGGACAATCATCACCCTGAAGATCGTTGATAACAATGCGTTCATAGATTGCGCCTCGTTGCTTTAACTGCGAGAGGATTGGGGCTAACATGAGTATAGACTCACTCGTAAAGGTATGACGCCGGCCAGTGCGTAGATGCTCGCGCAGCTATTATAGTGTGGGGTAATCCCTTCTTCCCACCAACGCCTGCCCAATGCCACAACAGCCGGGCCAGATCACCGGCTTCCGACGAACGTTCGGCTCGATCACGACCGAAACAACACGGGCGACCCCTCACCCTGGTAGGAGGTCGCCCGTGGATGGCGCATCAGACGCCATCAGTCTCTCTATGTTCAGCTAGTCAGTCGACCAGCCCACCAAAACCGACGACCCCCCTTAGTACGGGATCACGTGCAAGCAGTCCTTGCTCTCGTTGTTCCAGACCACATCGCACAGGTTCGACATGCGCGCCACAATCTGCGCCGCCACGCCGCCCGTCCCGCCAAACAACCCGCACCAGCCCAAGGTCACAAAGCCCCAGTGCAACGGCGCGGCAAAGAGTTCATCGACAAACCAGAACGCATGCCCCCACTCGTTGAGTCCCACGTTGGGCAGAATCATCATCGGCCCCACGATCGCCCCCACCAAGGGGAACGAGACCGCCTTGCTGAACTGCGGCAGCCGGGTCATGGCATACAGATAGCTCGCCACGCCACAGGTGATGTAGAGCGGGAACGTGAAGTAGAACGCGATGATATGGCTGGCGGTGAAGCTCGTATCGCGGATGATCACCTGATGCCACGACGCGTCCTGCTCCAGGGTGTAGCTCCCCGCCCAGTAGACGCCGAACACGTACAGCGCGAGCCACATCATCCAGTAGAAATACCGCTTGAGTTCGGTCTTGGGATCCACGTTGGCCACGTTGCGATCCCGCGTGCTCCAAATCCATCCCAAGGTCGCGGACGCGAAGATGATGTTGGAAATCACGTTAAACCGCCACAGGCCCATCCAGACAGTCTCGAACTCCGGCGTCATGGAGTCCAAGCCGTGGGAGTAGCCGAAGACGCGCTGAAAGACGACTTCGGAGCCCACCGCCGCCAACATGGCAAACCAGCCGATCTTGAGGGGCCTGGAATCGTACCAGAGCGACATGTCATAGCCCTTGTCGCTACCCCCCCATGTGGTTGTACTCGCCATAGTCTTAACCTCCCTTCATGTGCTTGAGGACCACCTCTGTGGGTTGGTCCTGGACGTCTCTTCGAAAGATCTTGCCTGCCATTTCCACCTCCTCCTTTCTATGAGATCCACACAGGCAACCGTTAATCCATGGTGACGCATAGGAGCAATTCACATTCCAGCAGAGATCTCGCATGACTTAGCCATCGATGATGCTGAAATTCACTGGAATGAGCGATTTCGTTCGAGAGTGTGGCAGCAAACACAATGACGAGCCAAAGACGAGCTGCTGAATTATCAGCACGGTGCCGAAAAATCAGCATTCACTTGGAACACTCACAGGGGCTGTACGGGAAACCAGATTAAGAAGGGCGAATGATATCGAGGTTCTCTACTTATTAGGCTTGAAAGGTTTCCCGTTTCATGCCAGGACCGATTGACAGGGTAGATAAACGAACATATGTGCCGATGCATGACGTCCAAGATAAAGGCTTAGGGCATCCGATGATAGTCAGGTTGGTGATTTTTGATGAGCACCGAGCGTAATGCATAATATTGATGTCCTGTGATATGATCTAAATACTTTCGCGTTCGTCGGCGGAGCGAGGTGCTCAATCGGCAATCCTCCAATGAAGACTCGCCAGGAGCATAGGATTCGCGCAATGACAAGACGAGAGTGCGTTCGTCAGCAAGACGACAGACAGACGAACATCCCTCTTAGCTGGTCATGACGAAACCTGCCCCTATTCAGGAGAGAACATATGAAAACCAACCATCACACTGAAACCGATCCGCGATCAGGCACGCTCGATGACCTCTCCTATACCTTTGAAGACCGTAAACAGGCCGAGGCATTGCTTGCCGGAGAAAATCGCCTGCTCGAGATGCTCGCCACCGGATGTACGCTCTCAGAAATCCTTGATGCCTTGTGCCGCCTCATCGAAACTTTCGCGAACGGATCACTTTGCGGAATCGTTTTGGTCGACCCTGTCAGCAATCGACTGAAGCACGGTGCGGCGCCCAGCCTTCCCCTCAGCTACAACGAGTCGATCCATGGCAGACCCGTGAATATCTATTCAGGTCCATGCGCCATGGCTGCATTTCTCAAAGAACAAGTGATTGCTGCAGATGTCGCGTCGGACACACGATGGGACACATACGAATGGCGTGCTCTGGCAATGGCACACGGACTGCGGGCTTGTTGGTCCACTCCGATACGGTCATCCGATGAAACAGTATTGGGCACCTTCGCGATTTACTCGCGCGAACCTGGTAGCCCTAGTGCGTACCATCAACATCTCATCGGACAGATCACGCATCTGGCGACGGTAGCTATTGAGCATAAGCATAGGGAGGAGAAGCTCCGCCAAGATGAACAGGAGCTGCGACGCATCACCGACGCGATCGCTCAACTCATTTGTGTTCTGGGGCCCGATGGGAACACTCTCTATGCGAATCGATTTGTGCTCGACTACAGCGGTCTGAGCTTGGAAGATGTCATGGCGGATGACTTTCGCGCACGATTTTTTCACTCTGATGATATCGAGGGATCACAGAACGAGCGCCAGCATGCGCTCGAACGCGAAGCCCCATTTGAATTGGAGCTACGTGCTCGCCGTAAGGATGGGCAGTATCGGTGGCTTCTGATCCGCTATAACCCCTTGCGGGACGAAGAAGGACGGATCATTCGCTGGTACGCGACAGGAACCGACATCGACGATCGCAAACGGGCCGAAGAAAGAACTCAAAAAGAAAACTTGGCGTTGCGCGAAGAGATCGATCAGTCTTCGATGTTTGAAGAAATCGTCGGCTCGTCGGACGTCATCCGCAACATATTGACGCAAGTCGCCAAAGTGGCGCCGTCGGATTCCACGGTACTCGTGCTGGGTGAGACCGGGACGGGCAAGGAGCTGATCGCTCGGGCCATTCACAAGCGCTCGAAACGGTTATCCCGTGCGTTTATTACCGTCAATTGTGCGGCGATCCCAGCTTCGCTCATTGCCTCTGAGCTGTTCGGGCACGAGAAAGGCGCGTTTACGGGGGCGATGCAACGGCGTCTCGGGCGATTTGAACTGGCCGATGGCGGGACGCTCTTCCTTGACGAAATCGGGGACCTACCGACCGAAACCCAAATCGCTTTACTGAGAGTGCTCCAAGAGGGAGAAATTGAACGAGTCGGCGGCAGCCACTCGATTTCCGTCAATGTGCGCGTGCTCGCCGCCACGAATCGCGATCTGAAGGCAGCCATGGCGGCAGGCACATTTCGCCAGGATCTCTTTTACAGGCTGAATGTCTTTCCAATCCAGATCCCCCCGCTGCGCGAACGGATGGACGATATTCCGTTACTCGTCACCTACCTGATTGAGCGTTATGCGAAGAAGGCCGGGAAAAAGATTAGGAACATACAGAAAGAGACCCTGGAGCTATTTCAGGCCTACGACTGGCCCGGCAACATTCGCGAGTTACAGAATGTCATCCAGCGAGCGATCGTGCTGTGCGAGAGCGAAACATTTTCCGTCGACGAGACCTGGTTGAAACGGGAAAAGCACCGGCTGTCGGGGTCGGTGATTCCCCTAGGCGCCACACTTGCCGAGCATGAAAAGGACATCATTGAAGCGGCGTTGGCGGATTGCGGGGGCCAGGTTGCGGGCCCGACTGGCGCCGCTGCCAAACTTGGACTCCCGAGGCAGACGCTTGAGTCGAAAATCACGGCCCTGGGAATTAACAAGCATCGCTTCAAGACTCGACAAACCGACTACGCACGATAAAGAGACCGAATCCTGGTTGCACGACAACCCTAAGTGCCAGTCTCTCCTGAATCATTCCTTCCGGGATAGACTGTTTTTCTGACTTTGCCCCTTCTCCACTGCCTTCCACACAATCGGTTTGGGTAATTCACGCATCTCCGGATCCTTCTGCCTCTTTTGCCGATCATTCAGCAAATGCTGAAATTTCGGCAGCCTTTTCCACACCAAACACAAGCATCTCAAGGGTTTACAACTGGCCTCTTCGTTGCACTCGTTTCATACCGTCCAGGTTGCAGAGGTCGCAGATGACAATAAAGTTTGAAAAAGAAACCCGCCGTCTCAAGACGATGATTTGTCTAAGCGGTCGGTTACAAGCGAAGCATCTGGAGGAATTGAAGACGCAAACTGGAAGGCAACTCGGTCGCGGATTGCGCTGGACCTCAACGGAGTGACGCTCGTGGATGTCGAGATCGTTCGATTTCTGAACGCCTGTGAAGAAGGCGGTGTCGAGCTCCTCAATTGCTGGCCGTACATACGGGAGTGGATGAGCCGTGAGAAAGGCAGGGAAGGATAAGGCGGTGCAGTTCTGATAACCAAATCGACCCACACACAAGAGGAGGGAATTCCAATGACAAATACCACTGTGCAAAAAAACGATCACAGCATGAAGGGCGTCATTTTCATTATTCTTGGTGGTGTGCTTGTGATGTGCCTGGCACTGGCAACGGGCCTCCTCAGGCCCTAATGCCGAATGCTAATGCCATCTATAGTTTTTCAACAAGGAGTTCCCACCATGAAGGGGGTCATTTTCATCATTCTTGGTGCCGTGATTTTGATGTGTCTGGTGCTTGCAACTGGTTACTTCAAAGGCTGAGAAGGGAATCCTCAGCTTGGGCGGATGCCCAGATGTCCAGATTGCGTATCAAGATTCTGTCGCCTTAGCACGTCAGCAAAAAGCCCAAAGGGAACACGTCAAACAGGGGCGTGAGCGCAACAGCACCAATCCTTCGATCCACCTAGGGTCGTGACAGAGAAAGGAACTCATCGCGATGCCAGTGAATAAAAAAATCTCCTTTTCGGTCCTGTGTGCCTTTCTCACGATCGGGGCAGTCATGTTCGTGCACAATTTCCTCACGCCCATGCAGATGCTTGAAGAGCTTCCGTATAGCGAATTCAAGACGCTCCTGGCGGCCGGTAACGTGGCGGAAGTCACGGTCACTCGTCAGTCATTGCTCGGGAAACTGAAGCCGGAAGAAGGATCAAAAGAACCGAAGCTGTTTACGACTATCCGGGTTGAAGATCCTGATTTAGTCAAGGAACTCAATGTACGCAACGTCAAGTTCACCGGCATGATTGAGAGTACGTTCTTGCGAGATATCATGTGGTGGGTCATTCCTGCGCTAATCTTTGGCGGTATCTGGTTTTTTGTGATTCGGCGCCTTGGTCAGGGGCTTGGACAGGGTCAAAAAGGGTTCATGACCGTGGGGAAGTCGAAGGGGAAGATCTATGCGGAGAAGGATACGAAAGTGACTTTCGCGGATGTAGCCGGCGTGGAGGAGGCGAAGGAAGAACTGGGCGAGGTGATTGATTTTCTCAAGACGCCGGAAAAATTTACGCGGCTTGGAGGAAAGATTCCGAAAGGCATCTTACTCGTCGGCCCGCCTGGAACCGGCAAGACGCTCCTGGCTCGCGCTGTGGCAGGAGAGGCAGGGGTGACGTTTTTCAGCATCAGCGGGTCCGAGTTCGTAGAAATGTTTGTGGGGGTCGGGGCCGCCCGCGTGAGGGACTTGTTCGAGCAGGCAAAGGTCAAAGCGCCTTGTATTATCTTTATCGATGAACTGGATGCGTTGGGAAAAGCCCGTGGGGTAGGGCCCATGGCGCATGAGGAGCGTGAACAGACCCTGAATCAGTTGCTGGTCGAGATGGATGGCTTCGATCCCCGCATCGCCGTCATTCTGATGGCGGCGACCAATCGGCCTGAAATCCTGGATCCCGCACTGTTGCGGCCAGGCCGATTCGATCGTCAGGTACTGGTGGATCGTGCGGACAAGATCGGGCGCCTGGCTATCTTGCGTGTCCATGCGAAGCAGGTGGTCCTGGGCCCCGATGCAGATCTCGAGATCATCGCCGCGATGACCCCCGGTTTCTCCGGCGCCGACCTCGCCAATATCATCAACGAAGCGACACTCTTGACCGTGCGTCGGAATAAAGAGCAGGTCGGTCACTCGGAACTGCAAGAAGCGGTGGAGCGGGTCGTGGCAGGATTGGAGAAGAAGAGCCGGGTGCTCAACAAGATGGAGAAGGAACGCGTCGCCTTCCATGAAGTAGGCCACGCATTGGTGGCATTGTCGTTCCCGGGGTCAGACCCGATTCAGAAGATCTCGATCATCCCCCGTGGAATCGCCGCGTTGGGCTATACCCTTCAGCTCCCGACCGAGGATCGATTCCTGATGGCCAAGACGGAGTTGGAAAACAAGATTGCCGTCTTACTCGGAGGGCGAAATGCGGAAGAATTGATCTTCGGCGAGGCGTCTACCGGAGCGCAGAACGACCTGGTCAGAGCCACGGACATTGCCAAGAGCATGGTCAAATCCTATGGGATGAGCGAGAAGTTGGGCACCGTCACCCTTGATCGTGAACGCCAGCCCCTTTTGATGCAGATCCAGGCGCCTCAGGAGAAAGGCGACTACTCGGAGGAGACCGCCCGTGAGATCGACTGTGAAGTACGCCGGATCATCGACGAGCAATACGATCGCGTGAGATGGCTCTTAGCTGAACAGAAGCGCGCACTCGTAGAAGGAGCAACAGCCCTGCTCGATCGCGAGGTGATCAGTGGCAGTGATCTCAAAACCATCATGGACAATCACTGAGGCGCAAACGCACATATGCAGATGCTCAAAATTCTAGCAGAAAGACCAGTGGGAAAGGTGCGAAGTATCTGACGCAAGACCCCATCAAGGAAGGAGGCATGCGATGAGGTGCACACGCTGTGGGGGATTGATGGTGTTTGAGGAGTTTGAAGACTTTGTGCTCGGGTCGGGTGGCGACGGATTTTGGGGACGGCGCTGCATCAACAGTGGCGCGATTGTCGATCCCGTAATTGCTAGGCATCGGTGCCTCACGTCGCAGCAAGCAGCATCTAACCCTGCATTGATAGCCGTGTAAGGAGGCTTCTCTCATGCACACTTATATGTATGGCGCAATGGCGCAGGCGCTCGCTGTCTCCGTAGTCTCAAAGGTCAGACCCATCAGAAGCAGACGGTCCACATGGTGAAGCAATCAGAGCAAAGATACGGAGACTAATTTCTTTTTCCTGTGTCGGTAGCGCCGTGACTCAACACGGCGCTCCCGCTGAGACAGACAGGCTCCTTCTTACACCCCGGGGGGGCCTGTCTCCTCAGTGAGCGACAGAAATTGATGACCAGAATGAAGGAGTGGGCCTGCCGGCAGCGATGAGAAGAGCGGCAGGGACCAGGGCTCAGCAAGGTCCCAACACAGGAGGGTTCGATCATGATGAGAAAAATGACACGAGTAGGCTCTATGGTACTCATTCTTGTTGCCGCACTGAACCCCGGCGTAGCCGCTGCGCATGGAGGAGCAGATTTAGAAGTAGACCCTTGCGTACGCTGGGTCGGTGAAAGCGCGGTGCATTTCAGCTCCTACCAGCCGCAATACGAGCTGAAAGCTCAGTACTGCACGGACATTCCCAAGACGGGCGAAACCTTCCTGGTTGTGGACCTCGTGGACCCGGCACTGCGTCACGTGCCGGTCGGTCTGCGGATCGTAAAGGGAAGCGGGAGTAATGAGGCAGAAGCACAGACGGTGGCAGACTGGCGTCCGAGTCACCATCCGACCGGAGTAGTCAGTGGCGAGACTACGCTGGAGAAAGGCCTGTATAGGGTCATTATTACGGCGGAGGGGCGGAATCCTATGCGCTACCAGTATCTCTTGCGAGTCCAGATGACCGATTATCAGAAGTTGGTGAATTCAGTAATCGTACCACTGCTCAGCATACTGCTATGCGCCTGGCTCGGGTACAAGCTCCTACGATCGAAGTGGCTGTGGAATTGGTGGGCTGTCCTCCGTTCGTAGGAAGCCAGACGTTCCGATCCACGACCAGATAGTTCACAATTCCAGAGGGAGGGCCCTGACAATGTCTGTACAATTTCTAAAATCTGCAGGCCTGAGCGTAATGACATCGCAAACTGACACGCCTTCGAAAAAAAAGCGCAGGATTCCCTGGTATGTCTATTTCCTCGGATCATCTATCTATACCGCTCTTGGAGGGTGGCTCGCCGCAGAATCGTCTCTTCTGGCGATTATTTGTATCATCAGTGCGCCGATTGGGTTTTTCTATGCCTGGGAAGCCTGGAAAAAAGAGAAACGAGGCAAGGGGTAACGTCTAACCCATGTGCGACAGCGAGCTCGACTATGGCGCGATGGACACAATCCACGCTCCTCATATGCCCGGTTACTGAGCTGGGATCGCTAGAGAGCACTGGTCGAAACAAGACTGTAAATAGCCAACTGAGGAGGGAGCCTGATGGCATCATTGATGGATACACTTGTCGACCGTCGGGCAAATAAAAATGCGGGTCTTATGCCGTTCTCACCTCCGACCTACGCACAGGTTCGCTGTTTCTTCGGCAGCATAGTGATAGTGCGCGCCATGTATCGACTCGAGGTGATCGGGGCCGATCGCCTCCCCGTCACCGGGCCTATGGTCATCGCACCGAATCATGACTGGGTGCTTGACGGGCTTGGCGCGATCAGGATTAAGCGTAGCCAGGGCGATCAACTCGCTCTCGCACGGATGCGGCAGGTGCTCGATGCAGGACAGGCAGTCGCGATTTTCCCGCAGGGCGCCGTCTGCGGCGACCGTGTGTGGCACCGGGGTGCCGCGCGCCTGGCGCTCGTGACGGGGGCGCGCCACTTGTGCCGGTCCGCCTCGTCGGCACAGCACGAGCCCTCTCGCGGGGCAGAATCGGCTTCCCGCAGTTGCGCATCATCTTCGGCGAGCCGATCAAAGTCGCGCGGGCGCAGGAAGAATCGGTTGCGGCGACGAAGCTGACCGAGCGGTTACGCGCCGCGGTCGAATCGCTGGCTTAGTTGGCTTCTCCACCCTAGGACCGAAGGGAAGTGCCAAGGAGGGGATACGATGTTTGTAAAAACCCTAGCTCAGACCAAAATGTGGGGGTTTTGGCAATATATGTTTGATTTCTGCAACGAGAGTTTTTTCTGCGTGCTCGGCTCGTTAACGGCTATAGTCCTGGTTTTTTTGGCTATCGTATTGAGCTTTGGTGCCATGATGACGCGCCTCAATAAAAGAGAATAGACATAATCTTCCGACTGCTTCGCAATCGATTCCCCATGATGTGCCATCAGCCCAGTCGAGGCCTTCTAATTTTCTTCACCTCTTTTCAAGGGAGCGGCCAGATTGTCGTTCACTGCGCGCGTCGAGCGACCGTCACCCATCTCATAGATCCCACCATGCTTGCTTGCTATTCTCTCGTGGAATGGCACCCGTATTGGTCCCACTGCGGCCGTCGAGCGAGGCTACACATGATCCCTCCAAGCTCGCTCGCTATCTCTTCAGGAATGGGGGCTGATTGATCTTCCACTGCGCGCGTCCAACGAGCGGGAGCAAGGGATCAGCACGGGTGTCATTCCACTCCTTTCATCGTGCGCATTCCGCGAGCAAGAAGGACATCTGGCCACCCCCTAGCCTAACTTCACAATCGTCACACCATCTCCACCTTCTGTCCGGTCTCCCACACGGAACTCCGCCACATAGGGTGAGTCTTTCAGATAGACTCTCAACGATGCTTTGAGTTTCCCCGTGCCATGGCCGTGGATGATGCGCAGAAACGGCGCGCCGGCCACCGTCGCTCGATCCAGCGCCGCAACCACGTCATCCAGCGCCTCGTCCGCCGCCTTCCCTCGAACATCCACGACCGTCTGCTCATCGAGCCCCAATCCACTGCCTGACGAGAAGCGGCGGGGACTCGGTGGTAATGGCGGCGTTGGTGCTGCCGGCCCTCGCGCGAGGCCGACAAGATTCGCCACCGTGGCCAGCAGCTCCCCTTCCCCCACCTTCACCCTCACGCGTTTCTTCCCTTGTGGCGATTCGAGTAGTGTGCCGGTTATGCCGAGCCCGCGGATCTCGACCTGATCCCCTACCCCCAACTGCTCAAGCGGAATCGGCGTGCCGGGTGAGGCCAATTCGGCTCTCGTCTGCGCCTCAATCTCAAACAATCGTTGCTTCGCCGCCTTGGCCTTGATCAACTTCTGCTCGCCCTTGACGGCATCGACCGTGGCTTGCACTTCCGCTCGCGCGCGACTGAACTGCTCGCTGAGTTTTCGCTTGAGACCTTTCTGCGCTTCCCGTTCCGTGTCTTCCAAGTGAGCCAGCTGCGCCTTCGTCCGCTGTTCTGCCTGTTCCGCTTCCCGTCTTGCCTCGACCGCCCTGGCCAGATCATCTGCCAACTGACGCTGGGTGGCTTGGAGATCGTGGAGCATCGTTTCCATAGCCCGCTCGTCTTTATGGAGCTTTTGCCTCGCCTCATCGAGCAAGGCTCGGTCCATCCCCAACCGACCCGCAATCTCAATTGCGGACGACCCGCCTGGCACCCCCATGAAAAGCCGGTAGGTCGGCGAGAGCGTCGCCACATCAAATTCGACTGCAGCGTTCGCAAAGCCTGGCATCGTGTGGGCCAAAGCTTTCAGCGATCCATAGTGCGTAGTCGCGACAACTTTCATCCCCAGTGTAGCCAGCCGATTGAGCAAGGCTTCGGCCAGGGCCGCGCCTTCTGTCGGATCGGTCGAGGTCACCGGTTCATCGAGGAGGACTAACCATTGCCGCGGTTCGGTTTGTTCGTAGTTGCTGCGCTGACGGTCCGTTTCATCGAGTAACTGAATCATCTGGGTCATGTGCGCCGAAAAGCTGGACAGGTCGCGGGCCAGGTCTTGGGCATCGCCGATATCGGCATAGACGTCGGAAAAGAACGCCATCTCTGATTCCGCGTCGCAAGGCAGGTGCAATCCGGCCCGGATCATCAAGGCAAAGAGCCCGACGATCTTGAGCGTCACGGTCTTCCCGCCGGTATTGGGACCGGAGATCACGAGCACCTGGATCGATTCATCCAGGAGAATATCGTTGGCCACTACCTCTTCTTTTGACAACACAAGCAGAGGATGTCTGGCCTGCAACAGCTTCACGCGCCCTTCATCGTTGAGCTCAACTGGATGCGCCTTCAGTTGGCGACTAAACGATGCCCGCGCCGAAATCCCGTCAAGCATGGCCAGCGCGTCGAGCCCCGCCATCACGACCTCGGATTGTGCCGCGACGAGGGCAGACAACTCACGAAGGATACGGCGCACTTCCCGTTCGATCTCAAGGTCCGCCACTTTAATCGAATTGTTCAGCTCAACCAACTCACGCGGTTCGATAAACACTGTCGCCCCGCTGGCCGAGACGTCATGGACGATCCCCTGAATCCGTCCCCGCATGTCGGCTTTCACTGGAATGACATATCGGCCTTCTCGTTGAGCGAAGTACTGTTCTTGTATGATCTCCTCATAACGACGCGAATGCAGCATCTGCTCTAGCTGATGCCGCATCTGCTGTTTGAGCGCTTGTCCCTGATGGGTCATCCGCCGCAACTCCGGCGTCGCCGATTCCTTGATCGAGCCATCGGGATGGATCGCTGCATTCAGCACAGTTTTCACAGACCGCAGTTCCCCAGCCGATCGCAGGGGATGCGCTACGGATGCCAGCGCGGGAGCGTCCTGTTGATGCCGCCCCACAAAGCGGCCGCTCTCCTCCAGCAATTCCAGGACCATCGCGCAATCCCGAAGCTCGTGGACCTCCAACACCGCCCCTTTTTTCGCCCGAGCGAGCGGGTCCCGAATATCCGGAAACGACAAAGTCGGCAGGGCCTCACCGGATGCCTGGAGCTGTCCCATCTCCGTTGTTTCCTGTTGGCGTCGCCGTGAATCGTGAAGGCTAGCCGCCAATTCGAGGTCACGACAGCGTGCCGCCCCCATCGTCGATCTGGCGTGCCCGGCAAGGGCCTCCAGCAATCTGGGCCACTCCAACACCATCGTGGTCTGTTCGAAGAGATTCACCGATACCTCAAAGGGGGAAACGTCTCGCGCTGAAATCGACGAACTGTAACGAACGCGGCAATAGAGACGCAAGGCAGAGGTCCGCGGACCTCACACCCACTCTGTCGGACCCGGTTCAGGGGGCAGCAAAACTTC
This sequence comes from uncultured Nitrospiraceae bacterium, assembly GCA_963821465.1. Taxonomy (GTDB): domain Bacteria; phylum Nitrospirota; class Nitrospiria; order Nitrospirales; family Nitrospiraceae; genus Palsa-1315. Next base: position 122,097 of record CAWGDV010000003.1, read on the forward strand.
TGTGATAGAGTACAGGATTACCGCTTTGGTATGGCTTGACAAGGCCCAGGAGCGTCGATACTATCGGCGTCATTCTGGTCGGTAGATTCAACCAGCCAATTTTTTCTTGAAGGACCACTCATCATGGCTATTCGAATCGGTATTAATGGATTTGGACGAATTGGACGGAACGTCCTGCGGGCCTCGCTCGGTGATCCCGAACTCCATATTGTCGCAGTAAACGATCTCACAGATGCGAAGACGCTTGCCTACCTCTTAAAGTACGACTCTGTACACGGGACGTTACAGGGGAGCGTCGAGGCCAAGGGCGACCAGATCTTCGTCGATGGTAAGCCCATTAAGGTGCTCGCGGTAAAGGATCCCAAGGAGCTTCCCTGGAAGGAACTGGAGGTCGATATCGTCATCGAATCGACTGGGCGCTTTACCGATCGTGAAGGCGCGGGGAAGCACCTCTCTGCCGGAGCCAAACACGTCATTATTTCCGCCCCGGCGAAGGACCCGGATGTCACCATTGTACTAGGCGTCAACGAAGCAGCCTACGATCCGAAAACACACCACATTATCTCCAACGCCTCCTGCACGACCAATTGTCTAGCTCCCGTGGCAAAAGTTCTGTTGGATAATTTCGGCATCAAGCATGGCCTCATGACCACGATCCACTCCTACACCAACGACCAGCAATTGCTTGATCTGCCCCACAAAGACTTGCGGCGCGGGCGTGCGGCAGGCATGTCGATGATCCCGACGAGCACCGGCGCGGCAAAAGCACTGCACTTGGTACTGCCACAGCTCAAGGGCAAGATCGACGGCCTCGCCATCCGCGTCCCCACACCTAATGTCTCGCTGGTGGATCTGACCGTCGAAACAGAAAAGGATTGTGACGTCGCCTCAGTCAACGCCGCCTTCAGAAAAGCGGCGAATGGTCCAATGAAAGATATTCTACTCTATTCTGAAGACCCGATCGTCTCGATCGACCAAAAGGGCGACTCTCATTCGGCCACATTCGATGCCCCGCTCACGATGGCCATCGACAAACGACTCGTCAAGGTGACAGCCTGGTACGACAACGAGTGGGGCTATTCATGCCGGGTTCGAGACCTGATCAAGGTGATCGCTGCAGGAGCGAAAGGGCGCTGAGCACCATGGGTTGATGCCTGTATCAGCCCGATTCTGTTCCACATTGACTCCCCTTTCCAGAAGAACCGACTTGATGGAGTCGCGATGAATCTGCGCAAACAAACGATCGACGACGTCGTGCTGCGAGACAAGCGTGTCATCATCCGAGCCGACTTCAACGTCCCGTTGGACGATTCGCACCAAATCACCGACGACACCCGCATTCGTTCGACCCTGCTGACCATCAATCGAGCCGTCGACGACGGCGCCAAGGTGATCCTCTGTTCGCACCTCGGCCGACCAAACGGAAAATTCGACCCCAAGTACAGTCTGGCCCCGGTGGCAAAGCGTCTGGGACGGCTCATGGGGAAAGATATTCTGTTTGCACCCGATTGCATCGGCCCGGCGGTGGAAGAGCTTGTCTCCAAGATGAAGCCAGGCGACGTCCTGCTCCTTGAAAACCTCCGATTCCATAAGGGAGAAGAGGAAAATGACGACGCCTTTTCGAAAGCGCTGGCGGCCCTCGGCGATGTTTATATCAACGACGCGTTCGGCGCCGCACACCGGGCACATGCCTCCACCGTCGGCATTACCAAATTCATTCCCGCCGCGGCCGCCGGCTTCCTCCTCAAGAAAGAAATCGAATACCTCGAAGGCGCCGTCGAAAACCCCGTCCGGCCGTTTGTCGCCATTCTTGGCGGGGCGAAAGTGTCGGGAAAGATCGGTGTTATCGAGAATTTGGGCAAGCGCGTCGACAAAGTCATCATCGGCGGCGGCATGGCCTTTACCTTCTTAAAGGCGAAGGGGATGGAAATCGGCAACTCCCTGGTCGAAAACGACATGTTGGATTTCGCCAAAGGCATTGAGGAGCATGCCCTTTCCCGCGGCGTGAAATTCTACCTGCCGGTCGATTGTGTCGTGGCGGCCAGCCGCGAGCTTGGGGCAGAGTCGAAGATCGTTCCTGTCCAGGAGATTCCAAAAGGATGGTACGCACTCGACATCGGCCCGGCCTCCGTAAAGCTCTTCAACGAAGCCGTCCAGAACGCGAAGACGATTCTGTGGAACGGACCGATGGGTGTCTTTGAAATCGATGCCTACGCCCGTGGCACCCTGGCAATGGCTCACGCGATTGCCGATGCCTACGCCCTGACGATCGTCGGCGGCGGCGAAACGGCACTGGCCGTGCATCGAGCCGGCGAATCGGAAAATATGTCGTTCATCTCGACCGGCGGTGGCGCCGCGCTGGAATTGCTGGAAGGCAAACAACTCCCGGGCTTGACCGCTCTCCCGGATCGAGTTGCGTAATCGGCTCATCGTTGAGTGCATCCCCTCTACCACCTTCGAGCATTGAGACACCTGTGCGCAAACCCCTCATCGTCGGCAACTGGAAGATGAACAAGACGGCATCGGAGGCTGCGGTCTTGATTCGCGACCTTCGCGAACGAGTACCTGCATCGCCTCACGCCGACGTGGTCCTTGCACCGCCCTTTACGGCACTCGAATCGGCCCGCAACGCCTTAGGCCCCTCCTCCTGGATCAGCCTCGGCGCACAGGACATACATTGGGAGCATCATGGGGCTTTCACTGGGGAAGTGTCCGCTCCAATGTTGCGCGATATTGGTTGCCATTATGTGATCGTCGGCCACTCTGAACGTCGCATGTATTTCGGCGAACGAGATGAGCATATCCAGAAGAAGGTCCGGGCGGCGCTGAGGCACGGGCTCTCTCCGATCCTGTGCGTAGGAGAATCGCTGGCAGACCGTGAGGCAGGCCAAACAGAATCGGTCATCACCACTCAACTCAGCGGCAGCCTGGCAGGGTTAACCACACAAGATCTGGCGACCGTCACAATCGCCTACGAACCGGTCTGGGCCATCGGCACCGGACGCTCCGCCACTACGGAGCAGGCCGTGATCGTGCATCGCTCGATCCGGCTGTTCGTTGAAACCGGATGGAATAGCGACATCGCTTCGGCTATCAGAATTCTGTACGGCGGAAGCGTCACGCCCCAGAATATCGAGTCGTTCCTCGTCTCGGATGCGATCGATGGAGCTCTGGTGGGTGGGGCTTGTCTCAATCCAGATTCGTTTGCTACAATTATAAATCTTGCTCAGATACCGCGAGCCTAACTGATCGGAGTGCCATGTATATCTTCCTCATCATCATTCACGTCATGGTCTGTTTTCTCATGGTCGGCGCAATCCTCTTGCAATCAGGGAAGGGCGCTGAAATCGGCGCGTCATTCGGGGGCTCCAGCCAGACCGTCTTCGGTAGCCGCGGCCCCGCCAATTTCTTGAGCAAATTCACAGTCGTCGTTGCTGCCATCTTCATGCTGACTTCGCTCAGTCTAGCTATGCTTGCCAAAGAACGTACGTTTTCTTCTACGGTCATCGATCTCAATAAGAAAGAGTCTTCTCAGGCCGCCCCTGAAACCCCGCCCGCTACGCCTGCAGCCCCAGCCGCTGAGAGCCACAGTCCAAACGACTCTTCCTCCAGCAAACACTAGCAGGCTGTTGACACAGCCCGCCAGCGTCGCTCGTGGTTCGTCTGGTCTCTCTGATTTATCCAGTTAGTCAGGTTCAAGTAAATAAACGAGACAGACTCAACAAACCAGAGCAACCAGCCGGTTCTCACGCTTCGTTGGTATCATAACCTGCGGCAAGGAAGAGGAAGGTAACCGGTAAGACAGTTCAGCGTCTTGCGTCGTACTAAACTCTGGTGAGCCACGCCTCGTGGGAAGGGTCCTCCCCACGCACGATGGAAAAGAAGGTCTTCTGCAGAGACTGCGTAATCGGACCTGGCGTGCCGGTTCCGATGCGGCGGTTGTCGATCTCCCGGACCGGCGTCAGCTCGGCTGCAGTTCCAGTCACAAACACTTCATCGGCGATATACATATCATCGCGCGTGAATCGCTCCTCCACCACGGGGATACGCCTCTCCCGAGCCAGCTCAATGACGGAACTTCTGGTAATGCCATCCAGGATCGAGGTGAGTGGGGTGGTCTTGATCTGCCCTTTCCGCACAATGAAGATGTTCTCCCCCGTCCCCTCGGACACGTATCCCTCGGTATCGAGCAAAATGGCTTCATCGTACCCGTCCGCTTTCGCTTCCCGCTTCGCGAGAATCGAGTTCACGTAGTAGCCTGAGATCTTCCCTCTTGTCATTGAGACATTGACGTGATGGCGAGTAAACGACGACACGCGGGCCCGCATCCCATTCGCCAGCGCGTCATCCCCTAGGTAGGCGCCCCAGGTCCAGGCCGCAATGGCCAGTTTGATCGGATTATCGCCGGGATAGACACCCATCGCTCCATGCCCGATATAGACGAGCGGACGAATATAGCAGGCCTCCAGATAATTCACCCTCACTGTCTCCACGATGGCCGCTGCGACCTGCTTTTTATCGAAGGGCATCTGCATCATGCCGATATGGGCGGAATCGAATAGTCGATCGACATGTTCCTGCAAGCGAAAAATAGCGGAACCTGACTTTCCCTTGTAACAGCGAATCCCCTCGAACACAGCCAGCCCATAATGGAGCGAATGGGTCATCACGTGGATTTGCGCGTCCGCCCAATCGACGAACGAACCGTCCATCCAAATTTTTCCTTGTGGCTCAAGCATAGGCAATGCGGGCGAGCACGTGAATCATTGAGCGATGACGTCGGAATATAGCAGCGGGCTGGAAGAAGCGTCAAGCAAACGGGCGTGCCATGGCCCATATGCGAACAGGGGCAAGAAGGGGACGCTCAGGCAGGTGACTGAGGGACACGAATCTGCTGGTTCAATGCATCAGTAATGTGTTTCTTCGCTAACGGACTGAGGCGAACAAAGTCCAGACCGAAATCATTTCCATCTACCCACCGAACCGTGGCCCGTTCAATGTCTATCATCGGGCCATCATCTGAAAGCGTGAGGCGCAACGCTAAATCGAAACCTGGTTCAACCTCATGTTCGCCTCGAATACGCATACCGGATTGAGACAAATTGGTCACGATACCCTTTCCCACGCATTTCCCGCTGAGATAGTAGAGAACACGCTGGGTCGGTATGCGACGATAGGGACGGAGCACGAATCGGCTGCCTTTCGGCCTGGAGGGGCGAGGCTTCGGTGCATTGGCCATCATAATCTCCGGTTCTTGAAGATGCTCAACACTGAAAGCATAGCATACGCCCATTCTTTACCTTGACAGGCCTCAAATCCCTATGGTACACAGTCATCTTCTGTAATGGAGACAGGGGTTTATGTACGCAATCATTGAAACAGGCGGCAAGCAGTATCGAGTAGAAACTGGGGGATTGGTCCAAGTGGAATCCCTCCCCGGCGAGGTTGGGGGAACGATCGAACTCAGCCAGGTTCGGCTAGTCCACGGCGACAGGGGGATAGAGGTCGGACAGCCGTTAGTTAAAGGGGCCACCGTCAAAGCTGAGATCATCCACCAAGGCCGAACCCGCTCCATCACGATTTTCAAGAAACAACGGCGCAAGAACTATCGGCGGACCAATGGCCACCGCCAGGGTTTTACTAAATTGCGCATTACCGGTATCGAAACGGCCTAACAAGGATCAGTCATGGCAACAAATAAAGGCGGCGGATCGACTAGAAACGGGCGCGATAGTAATCCACAATATCTTGGGGTCAAGGCCTACGGCGGAGAGACCGTGAAGGCCGGATCGATTTTGATCCGTCAACGAGGGACAAAGTTCTTTCCTGGTTTCAATGTGGGTCTCGGCAAAGACCACACCCTCTTCGCCCGCATCACAGGGGTCGTGAAGTTCGAACGCGGCCGCGGACGGCAGAAAATCAGCGTCTACTCCGCGCCCTCGGTTTCCTAGCACATTCTTTTTATTTTCTCGTCACAGTGCCGTTACCACGAGGACTCCCGCCATGAGTAGGGATGCGACGGGGTGTTCCTCGTATACCATCCCCACATAGTCATCACCCTGAAGCGGTGCACCGATGTTTGTCGATGAAGTCCGTATCCATATCAAAGCCGGTCGCGGCGGTGACGGCGCATGCAGCTTTCGACGCGAAAAATTCGTGCCGCGCGGCGGGCCGGACGGTGGCGACGGCGGCCACGGCGGCAATGTCGTGTTTGAAGCGTCGCCCCGTATGACCACGCTCCTCGACCTGCGGTACCAGAAACACTACGAAGCAGAAGTCGGTCGCCAGGGAGGCGCCGCCAATTGTTCTGGTAGAACCGGAGCGGATATAGTGGTGGCCCTTCCGGTCGGCACCGTCATCTTCGACGACGAAACCAATGAGATCCTTGCCGACCTTGTCACCGCGGGACAACAATTCGTGGCAGCTCACGGAGGCCGGGGAGGAAGAGGGAATAGCCATTTCGCAACTTCGACCAATCGCACGCCCACAGAATTTGAAACAGGCACGGACGGCAAAGAACGGTCGCTGAGACTTGAGCTGAAACTGTTGGCCGACGTCGGGCTTGTGGGTTTTCCCAACGCGGGAAAATCGACACTCATTGCCGCGATCTCGGCCGCACGGCCGAAGATTGCCGATTATCCCTTCACCACGCTGACGCCCAATCTGGGGATCGTTCGCTGGGGAGAAGCCAATAGTTTTGCCGTCGCAGACATACCCGGGATCATCGAAGGCGCCCATGAAGGAAAGGGGCTGGGATTCCAATTTCTTCGGCATATTGAGCGCACGTCGTTTCTGTTGCACATGGTCGACGTGTCGGAATGGGCCACCGAGGAGCCCGTCAAGAGCTTCGAAATCATGCGGCAAGAATTAGCCGCCTACGATGAGCCCATCACGACACGCCCCTTTGCGGTAGTCGCCACAAAGATCGATGTAGTCGGAGACGGCTCGCGTCTGCGCGAGTTGCGGAAGTATTGTCAGCGCCATCGCTATACATGTCTCCCGATCTCTGCCGCCACGAGAGAAGGGTTGACAGAACTCGTCAACTATGTGGGGCAACAGGTTGCGCAACTTCGAGCCACACCATGCGAGATCAGCTCCTAAAGCAAGCCACCCGCATCGTCATCAAAATCGGGAGCAGTCTCATCGCCTCCCGAGAGACAGGACTGCGCCCAGAACAGATCGACCGGCTCGCGGATGAAATCACGGCACTCCGGTCGGGCGGACGAGAAGTCTTGATCGTCTCCTCCGGCGCGATTGTCTCCGGCATCAAGAAATTAGGCCTGAAGGAATACCCAAAGAGCCTCCCCGTAAAGCAGGCGGCCGCGGCGGTCGGCCAAAGCCGACTCATGTGGGCATACGAAAAATCGTTTGAGCGGCTCGACGTCAAGGTGGCGCAAATCCTACTCACTCACCACGACCTCGCCGATCGGCGGCGATTTCTCAATGCGCGCCACACCCTGAGCGCACTGATCGGATTCGGCGTCATCCCCATCATCAATGAAAACGATACAGTCGCCGTGGACGAAATCCGCGTGGGAGACAACGATACCCTGGCTGCCGAGGTCGCCCATCTCGTCGACGCGGAACTGCTCATCATTCTGTCCGATATCGACGGCCTGTTTACCGAGGACCCGCGCAAGAGCCCCGCAGCCACGCTGATTCCATTGATTCCGGACATTACCGAAGAAATTGAACAGCGAGCCGGCGTTTCCAGCTCCTTTGAAGGTACTGGAGGCATGGCTACGAAAGTTCGGGCTGCCAAGAAAGTCAGTGAGTATGGTGTGGCCACCTTAATCTTGAATGGGCAAGAAGCCGGCCTCCTTCCACACGTATTAGCCGGTGGCCCTGGCGGCAGCCTTTTCCTTGCGAAGGAACGTCGCTTCACCAGCCGTAAACATTGGATCGCCTTCACCCTCAGGTCCCGAGGGACCCTGACACTCGACCCCGGAGCCGTCGAGGCATTGGTCCAACGGGGCAAGAGCTTGTTGGCCTCAGGCATTCTGGACGTCAACGGTCTGTTCGATACGGGAGATGCTGTCAGTTGCCTCGACCAGGATGGCAAAGAGTTCGCCAAAGGACTCGTGAACTTCGCCTCCGACACCTTGGCACGGATCAAAGGGCTCAAAACGACCGAGATACAGCGGCACCTCGGCCCGCAGGAATACGAGGAAGTCATACACAGGGACAACCTCGTCATCCTCTAGCAGAATGCTGAAAACGTCCGCCGGCTTCGTTCTCGTATCGCTCTCAAGAACCGTGAAAGGTAAGACGTGAAACGAAAGTCAACAGCAGGACTGCGGCCTTGCCCGCGTCTTGGCGCGCCGGGGTCGGGCGGGTGAGAAGTTTGGCCATTTTGAGCATCCTGCGAAAGTGTTTTCCTATTGAGCCAGGCGTGCGGACGCTCGAAGTTTCGCGTGCAGATAGCTTTCCATCATTTGCTGAACATGAGTGCTGAGGTATGATGCCGCCAGATTCTGAATCTCAGCCCTCAGCACCCAGCCCTCAGCACTCTGGCCTCCTTCGTCTAGGCCTCCTCGGCGGCAGCTTCAATCCCGTGCACAATGGTCATCTGGCCATTGCGCGCCAGACACGCGAGGCGCTCGGGCTCGACCAGATCCTCTTCATTCCCACAAGTCACCCACCCCATAAGCCGAACGGCAGTCTGGCGCCGGCCCAAGACCGCTATGCGATGGTCCGCCTGGCCATCGCCTCAGACCCCTCTCTCGCCATCTCGGATGTGGAAATCCGTCGGCCAGGCAAGTCCTACTCCATCGACACCATTCGCCTGCTACAGCAAGAGCATGGCGCGCAGACCCAGCTCTTTTTTTTAATAGGGCTCGATGCCTTCCTAGACTTTCCGTCATGGCGGGACCCCCTGACATTGCTGAAACTCTGCTCGTTCGTCATCCTCTCCCGGCCAGGCCTGTCGTTTCGTTCCCTCTCAACCGTCGCGCTGCTTCCGCCGATTCCCTATCCCTCGCTGGCGGACCTAGATGCCGAACGGATTTCACGAATCGAGGCACCGCTCGGAACGCAACGCCTGATCTGTCTCAAACTACCACCCTGCTCGGTCTCCGCATCGGACATTCGCTCACGAATCCACCAAGGGCTTCCCGCGGCAAATCTATTGCCGCCCTTAGTGGAATCTTATATACTTCAACATCATCTCTACCAAGAGGGCGGTAATCGCACGAACAGCTAGGTCCACGGCCCTCGCCATTGCCCGGGCCATGCTCGATAAGAAGGCCACCGACGTTCTCATCCTCCAGGTAGCGCCGTTGACCTCCGTTGCCGACTACCTGGTCATAGGCTCTGCGGATTCGGATCGCCAAGCGAGTGCCATCGCCGATCATATCGACGGCATACTCTCTCGCTCCGGATCTAAACCGCTGAGCATCGAAGGCATGCGGTCCTCACAGTGGGTTTTGATGGACTTCGGCGATGTTATCGTTCATATTTTTAGGCAGGATGTCCGGAAGCATTACGCACTCGAACGGTTGTGGGCCGACGCAAAGCGCATCGCCATCCCGGACAAACTGACGGCCGTACAACCAGCCGTCACCCCACGGCCCGTGAGGCAGAAAAAGGCGCCCGCGAAAACCAAGGCCTAGATCGATGCTCCGACTGCTCACCACCATCTTCCTCGTCAGCGTCGGGATCTTTCTCTACAGCTACGCACGCGAGTTGAATCCTGGGGCGGTCACAGTCCGGACCAGTCCCTCCATCCAATTCGAAATGAGCCCTGTCACACTCGTCGTCTTTTCCATGGCTGTCGGCGCCGTGCTCGTGGCCTTGGCAGTCGGCATGCGGCAGACCGCCCATGTCATCGGCAACTGGCGCAGCACGCGGCTGTTGCGACGCAAAGAAAAAATCGATGCACTCCATCGTGATGGCACCCATGCCATCATGTCGAAACGCACCGTCGAAGCCATCGCCCTGTTCGAACGAGCGCTGGCTATGGACCCGAATCGTGTCGATTCTTTGCTCTGGCTGGGAAACATTTACCGGGTAGAACACAACTTCGCTGAGGCGATCCGCCTCCATCAACGGGCGAATCGTGTCGATGAGCGTAACATCGAAATTCTGCTGGAGTTGGCCAACGACTTGGAGGGCGCCAAGCGCTATGAGGACGCCTTGCAGGCTCTGCACAAGATGCTTAACATCGAACCGGATAACCTCACCGCTCTCATCCGGAAACGCGATCTGTTGATCAGGCTCGAAAAATGGAGCGAGACGCTCGAAATCCAACATCGACTCCTGAAGGCCAACCTGCCTGAACCGGAACGCCTGGCCGAAGCCCATATCCTCACCGGCTGCACGTACGAGGTCGGACGCCAACTGCTGGAACGAGGCCACCCCGATAAAGCACGACGGTACTTCCGCGGTGCCATTAAGAGAGATCGGACGTTCTTGCCGGCCTACGTCGGCATTGGGGAAATCTTGATCCGGGAAGGCAAGACCAAGCAGGCCGTAGAAATTCTCAAGAAAGTCTATGCCAAGACCCGTAGCAATATCATCCTGCACCGCCTCGAAGAACTCTTTCTCGAACAGGGCGAACCCAGCGAAATTATCCGTGTCTATCAGGAAGCTCTCCGGCAAGATCCGAACAACCCTGCCCTGCAATTCTATTTGGGCAAGCTCTACTACCGGCTCGAAATGGTCGACGAAGCCTTCGACATCCTCTCGATCGTCGAAGGAGTACAGGACCAATTGGCCGATTACCATAAGATCATGGCCAATCTCTATTTGCGCAAGCAAGAGATGGAACAGGCCGTCGCCGAACTCAAGAAAGCTCTGCATTTCAAGAAACGTGTGGTCGTCCCCTACGTCTGCACTGCCTGCCGGCAAGAATCGACCGAATGGTCGGGACGCTGCCGAAGCTGTGGGACCTGGAATACATTAGCCGCGTTGCCGTTGCCAAATGTCGGTCAAGCGGCCCCCGATAAAGACAGCAGCCCCCTCTCAGTCTCAGCAGTCCCCTACCAAGGCATTGCTTCTCCCTTCGAAACCGTGTAGGTTTTCGGCCAGCCTGACACAACCGAAGCCATCCGCATCGCGGTCAATTTAACCTCATAAGATGATGGAGTATCCCATGGTCGACTATCAGGATTTCGCTGCCAAAGCCTTGCGCGACGAGACGCTGACCAGACGCGAATGCCAGGCCGTGCTCGATACTCCAGATGAACAGTTGCTGGGACTCCTCCAAGCCGCCTTTACCGTCCGATCCCGTTATTTCGGCAAGACTGTTCGACTCCAGATGTTGCAGAACGCCAAGAGCGGCGCCTGCCAGGAAGACTGTCACTACTGTTCCCAATCTGCGATCTCCACCGCCCCCATCGAGCGATATAACCTCGTGCCCCAACAACAGATGATTGACGGCGCCAGACAGGCGGCGGCCTCGAAGGCACAACGTTATTGCATCGTCATCAGCGGTCGGAGTCCCTTGGATCGGGAAATCGACGAAATCGCAGGAGCCGTCCGCTCGATCAAGCAGGAGATTCCAATTCAGATTTGCTGTTCACTGGGCCTCATGAACGAACAACAGGCCAAGCGACTGAAAGCGGCAGGAGTCGATCGGGTCAACCACAACTTGAATACGAGCGAAGCCTTTCACGCCTCAATCTGCACCACGCATACGTTCCAAGACCGACTCAGCACCATCCGGAACGCGCAAGCGGCAGGATTGGAAATCTGTTCCGGTGGGATCGTCGGAATGGGAGAGAAGGACGAGGATCTCATCGACCTGGCGATGGCCCTGATCAAGGTGAAGCCGGACTCGATTCCACTGAACACGCTTCACCCGGCGACAGGCACACCGCTAGAGAACTGTGACAACCTGACTCCTCAAAGATGCTTAAAGGTACTCTGCCTCTTCCGGTTTCTCCACCCCCGCACCGAACTCCGTGTCGCCGGAGGCCGCGAACACAATCTCCGCAGCCTCCAGCCCTTGGCGCTCTATCCAGCCGACTCCATCTTCGTGAACGGCTACCTCACGACACCAGGCCAGCCAGCTCCAGAAGTCTGGGGCATGATTGAGGATCTCGGCTTCAAGATTGAAGTGGACTACCAGCAGCCAGTGGCAGGCTGACAGGCTCGACCGTGAGCACTCGAACCGCTCGACCTCCCCGTTGCATTATCATTGCCGGACCAAATGGCGCCGGGGAGACCACCTTCGCAATGGAGTTTCTCCCTCGTGAAGCTGGTCTGATCTGTTTTGTGAATGCCGACCTCATTGCTGATGGGCTTTCACCTCTTCGCCCAGAGTTAGCGGCCCGTCAAGCAGGCAGGCTTGTCTTGATAGAGCTCACTCGTTTGGCGAAGGCTCGAAAGGATTTTGCTATTGAGAGCAAATTGAGTGGAAGAACATATCTACGTCTTCTAAGCCGGTGGAAGGCGGCGGGATGCCAAATCAATATCGTGCTCCTGTCACTATCCTCAGCTCAGCTCACCCTCCAACGTATTGCAGCAGTATTGCAGCACGAGTTCGGCAAGGCGGACATGATATCCCTCGCGCGGACGTGCTTAGGCGTCGCGTGAAAATCACTTGACCAATTATTCTGGCTGAGGTCTCACGCAGGTATGCATGTCGCCTCCGCAATTCGCCAGATCACATCACGATACCGTTCGCTTGCCCCGTTGATGGATGAACGAATGCGCCAGCACTGGGCCGCGACGGAAGCCCAGACCTCTCGCTGGAGCGGCCTGAGTGCCGTGAGCGAGGTGACCGGCATGTCACGCAACACGATCCGCAGGGGCGTAGCCGAGGTGGAAGGGCGCAAGAAAGAACCCTCAGGCGGTCGTGGAGGCTCGCCTGCGCAGGACAGGAGGCGGACGCACGTGTCTGCCCGAGTCTGACCCGGGGGTGCTGAAGGCGCTGGACGCGTTGGTGGAACCGCATGACCAAAGAAGGGGCCACGCATCCGGATCGCAATGCGCAGTTCGAGCACATCAACATGATGGTCACGCGGCTTCAGCCACGCGGTCAGCGGGGATCGCGGTGGACACGAAGAAGAAGGAACTGGTAGGCCCGTTCAAGAACGGTGGGCGCGAGTGGCAGCCCAAGGGCGAGCCCGAAGAGGTGGACAGGCACGACTTCCCGGACCTGCAACTGGGCAAAGTCATTTCCTCCGGGGTGGTCGATCTGAGCCAGAACGAGGGTTGGGTGAGCGTGGGCATCGATCACGAGACCGCGCAGTTCGCGGGGCAAGCCATCGGCCGGTGGTGGAAGAAGATGGGTGCCAAGCGATACCCCGATGCCCAGGAACGATTGATCACGGCTGACGAGGCGGGGCAGCACCGGCTGCCGGTGCTGCCCCGCCGTCGGCGCCGATCAGCAGCTCGTGCGCATCGCGGTCGCGCGTGGAGTATCGGAAGCGCGCCTGCCAGGAACTCGCAGCGCAAGTCGATGTCGGTTCTCTCAGCGTATTGGATAGGATCGATATGAATGAGGGACGCCTGCCTATCAAAGATTGAGTCAAGCCAAGGTGACGATGTAAGGCGGGAGCAGCCTAAACCTCCGTTTCGCGTCGCGCAGACCTGGGAAGTCTTTTCTCAAGAGGCTGGTCTCAAGCTATGAGGCATGGGGATTACTCCTCAATGTATCCTTACCTGCGTTTTCGATATTATCCCGTCCCCGTTCTTCCCAAGATCGGTATTCCGCACAAAATTGAAAACATAAATGCAACAGAGTGTACAGAGCTGTACGTATAAGTAGTGCCCACAGTTCTAAGTCATTGATAATGTGATGTTGTCATTCTGGTTCGCAAATTGCTTTTCCCTCGTGCAAGTTTATTCATATATTGAGGGAGGAATTTGTTATGGATTGCCCGAAGTGCAAAGGATTGATGTTGTTGGAACGATTCTCAGACTTTTTCCTGGCCTTCTATGCCTGGAAATGCGTCAACTGCGGAGCGGTCATCGATCGGACGATCGCCAATAATCGGAGAAACAGCCTCGCCGCCAAAGCCACGAAAGAAGTCGAAGCAGCCACCGTGTAACACACGGGCCGCCAGTCATCGGAGCTCCGGTATCGCACGTGTGGGTTTCGACAATGAGCGGACCGGAACTCTTGGGTACGTTTCGGGCAAGCAACTACCTTGGGCTACGTCCCTCAGTCCCGCTGTACAATCATTCTTCGACTCGCACGGTCTTTTCTCTCCTATCCAGCACCATCTCCCACCGGCCAGAGCAAGCTTTCAACCTGACAAGGCGACGGTCTGAGCATGACGTCGCACCCGAAACCAGGAACCCATTCGACTCGACTGATTCGCATATGGTTTCTCTTTCGCATTCGGAAATGGTGCTGGTTCGGTATACCTGGGCGAAGCAAAAGCTCTCGTTTCGCGGCAAGTAGCGTCCCAACTTTTTATGGCCAATCGGATGGTGTTCCGACCGGTTCCGGCGGTATGATGAAACATCAATCCTGCTGATGGAGTGCTGCTAGATCTGCGAAGCTCACATCCCGGGAGCTACCGTTGACTTGCTCGATTCGCTGGCACGCTAGATAAGGAGGAGGACCGCAATGACAGATGAAGACAGGTCTTCGGGGCCTCTCCTTTCCCGCCGTGAAATCGTGGCATTTCTTGGCGCCACTGGTATGGCCTGGCTGATGATCGGCAGTCTGAACCCCAGGCAGGCTGTTGCAGGCGCACTTGGCCCCTCATGTGTGGTCCGACCTGAACAAACCGAAGGGCCATATTTTGTCGATGAGCGCTTGCATCGGTCCGACATTCGCTCTGATCCGACCGACGGGCGAGTGAGTCCCGGTACGCCACTGGCTCTGACAGTGCTGGTCTCGCGCCTCAACGCCGGAGACTGTCAGCCGCTGGCGGGCGCCCAGGTGGACATCTGGCATTGCGATGCGCTGGGCGTCTATTCGGATGTGCAGGATCCTGATTTCACCACCATCGGCCAGAAGTTTCTGCGCGGCTACCAGGTTACCGACGCGCGCGGTGAGGCTCGGTTTGTGACTGTGTACCCTGGCTGGTATCCGGGCCGAACGGTACATATCCACTTCAAGATTCGCACCGCGCCTGTGGCCAAGCGGAGCTTCGAGTTTACCTCGCAATTGTACTTCGACGACGAACTGACAGACCGTGTTCATGCCGCTCCCCCATATGCCGCGAAAGGACCACGCATTGCTCGAAATCAGCATGATTGGATCTTCCGACGTGGCGGTGATCGACTCATGCTGGATACGACATCAACGGCTGACGGCTATGCGGCGACGTTTCCGATTGGCCTGCAGTTTCGCTAAAGAGCCATCTGACGGCTTTTAAACCATCCTTTGGAAGTGTTTTGTTCTTGTCCAAGATGTCACGGCTGGCCTCGGGACCATCCATGTGAGCTGTCGTGGCAAGCCTCATCAACATACAAACAAGTCCTAGCTCTACACAGCCGGCATGCCTGCGTTGTACGGTCGGTTTTTCTTGTAACCTCCTCATAAGCACGTATACTCCAACACTGAGACACTGTCCCAGCCCTGAACATAGGTGAACAGCAACATGGCTAAGATCGACGAACTCTTTCGAATAATGGCGGAGCACGGCGCGTCCGACCTGCACTTGATTTCAGGGCAGCCGCCTGCCCTGCGGATCGACGGCGAGTTGGAGCGGATTACCGGACAGACTGTTCTCACCCAGGACATCCTTCACCCATTGTTGCACGAAATCTTGCCGGGATCGAAGATGGAACTGTTCGAGTCAACAGGCGACGTGGATTTTGGCTATGAAATTCCGGGGCTCGCCAGATTTCGTTCCAACCTCTTCAATCACAAATACGGCATCGGGGCGGTGTTCCGGAAGATCCCCAGCAAGGTTCTGACGGCAGAAGAGCTAGGGCTCCCTCCAATCCTGACACGGGCGGCCATGTTGAAGAAAGGGCTAGTCCTGGTCACGGGCCCGACCGGCAGCGGTAAGTCCACGACCTTGGCGGCGATGGTCGACTATGCCAACAAGAATCGAAAGGATCACATTCTGACGGTCGAAGATCCGATCGAGTTCGTGCACCAGAGTCAGGGTTGCATCGTGAACCATCGAGAGGTGGGACTGCATACGATGACGTTTGCGTCGGCGTTGCGCGGCGCCTTGCGGGAAGATCCTGACATTATCCTCGTCGGAGAAATGCGTGACCTCGAAACGATTTCCCTGGCGGTCGAAGCTGCGGCCACAGGTCACTTGGTCTTCGGAACACTGCACACCGAGAATGCGGCCAAGACGGTCGATCGGATCGTGGAAGTCTTCCCCCATGGGGAACAGCCGCAAATCCGGAACACGCTGTCGACAGCGTTACGGGTCGTGGTCGCACAGAATTTGTTTAAACGGATCGACAAGAAAGGACGCTGTGCGGCGCTGGAGATTTTGGTCTGTACGTCTGCCGTCGGGAATCTCATTCGCGACGCCAAGACTGTCCAAATTGCATCGGTCATGCAGACAGGAAAAGCCGTCGGGATGCAGACCTTGGACGACGCGATTCAGGAGCTTCTGAGTTGGAAATGGATCTCGCCCGAGGAAGCCTACGAGAAATCTATCGACAAGAATCGGTTCGCCAAACTGCTCAAGACGCCTCCTGACGCACTCCAATAATCGGCCGGTGGATAGATGCCAGTTCGTTATCGGGACGTGCCCCCTAAGGGCCGCACCCTCTTCCTCCCCGCCTGACCTCACACGCCACTGATCATCTCAGTAAACGATGCAACCCACATCGTTCAAATGATACGCGCATGCCGAGCTATAGAAGAGTGACGCGGCTATTCGTGCTTGGCGCGGAAGGCTTCTGTCAGGCGAGCTTTGACTGCAGGCGCAGGTGACGAGGATTCGGGGGTCTGATCCTATGTTGTGTCGGTCGAGCGGCGCAGGACTTGGCGTACGGCACGCAATTGGTCTCGGTACCGCGCACAGGCTTCGCAGATCCAATAATGGAGTAGGAGATTGAGCCGCACCGACCAGGGCAGCGGTCGATCCATGGCATACGACGCCAAGTGGGTGACGTCTTTGCAAGGTGGCGTGATACGAGCCAGTAATGTAGTAATCATGTGGTGCTGAACCGTTCGGCTTTTATCGCTCCTATCAATCAAGACATGAAGGATTAGCGAGGCCTGTTCTCCTCGCGCAGGCTCTTGCCTCCCTGCCCCTGAGTCGATTGAGGAGCCGTTTCCTTACGCTGCCATACAACTACTGCTTTTACTGTGGTTTTCTGCGTATCGGACTGGATGCCGAGATCTTCTATCAAGGCTCGTAGGGGTTCCGCAACCGACCAGGCTTGAGCGTAACAGCCGCGCGCGGTGAGGCGCTTCGGCATCGAAAATCTCTGAGACTTGTCCGAGGCTGGTTTCTTTAAGGTGCGTGCCGATCCCCTCCAAGAACGAGCGCGCCTGCTTGAGCGCGGCGGCGTTCTTTCCATGAACCTTGATCCAGGCTGTCACAAACGGACCCAACAAGAAAGGCCAGACCGTGCCCTGGTGAGGTGATAGGCGCCGTCTCGTTCCACTACGCCACCTTCGTACCTGCCGCGATAGCGAGGATCGTACGACGACAACGTGCGAAGTCCGACCGGGTTCACGAGTTGTTCTTCGACGAGACGAAGAATCTGCTGCGCCCTATCACGCGGGACCAGGTCGTCAACTAGCGAGATGGCATAGAGTTGATTGGGACGAAGCGACGCATCGTCCCCTTCCGGTCCATCGATCACATCGTAGAGATAGCCACTGGCCTCGTACCAAAACCGTTTGCGGAAGGATGCGATCGCGTTGCTGCGGTCATTCCGGCACCGATCAGCATAGTCCGCTTCGCCGAATTGTCGCGCGAGAGTTTCGCCGACTTCCAGCGTTCGAACCCACAGCGCCTGGATCTCCACCGGCTTTCCATGACGCGGTGTGACGACCCAATCGTCAACCTTCGCGGTCATCCAGGTCAATTGCGCGCCGGGCAGTCCGCCCGTGATCAAACCATCCTTGTCCATCCGAATCCCATACCCTGTGCCTCGGCGGTAGCCGTCGAGAATCTGTTTCACGGCAGGCCAAGCGGTTTCGCACACCTGGACCTCATCTCGTGACGCCGCGAGGTAGCGATCAATCGTATGGATAAGCCAGAGCGAGGCGTCGATCGTGTTGTAATCAGGCTGCTCGCCTACATCGGGGAAGCGATTCGGCACCATGCCTTCGGACACATGCACGACGGAGGAGGCGATGACCAGCCATGCCACCTCCAATCGACCGGTAACCAGACAGAAGCCGGGCAATGAGATGAAGGTGTTGCGTCCCCGATCGGTAAACCAGGGATACCCGGCGATCACCGTTTGTTGCGGCCCTCGCTCAGAGAGGTACATTTCCGCAGCGCACCAAAGTTCGCCAACCAAAGAATCATCGGCGGGGCGGCTTGTCGAGCTGTGTCTCGGCGAGACTTCTCGCCCTTCGCAAGGGCCACGACGTCGAGCCGGTCGATGGTCTCGCTGGTGAGGGCCAAGGCCGAGGTAGATCTGGGTTCAAGGTCGAACGTAAACTCTCCGGGCGACCACCAATCTTCTTCAGCATCGAGCCCGCGTTGCTGTTCGATGGGGAATTTGTATATGCCGATACCAATTCGGTTCATGGCGATACCCTCCTGAGTGGAAGGTCCGCACTGGAAGCACATCGGGGTAGGGCTGCCAGGTAACAAGTCCGACCCCGATCGAGGCCTCCGTCGAGAGGCTTCCATTCGCTTGATGCGTCCCATGATAGTCGCGCCCGGTGAGTTTCGGCCTTACCCGAAGCACCGCTCTCGATGGCTTCTTACCGACCAACCTCCATCGTACCATCATAATATCGCAGCCGTGAATCGACAGGATCTCCCGCTGGATCGTTATTCCGTTGCAGTCGAAGGTCCAGGTCGGCCAGGGATCTGTTGAAAATTCGACGCAGTGTTTATACCCGGTCGGATGGACGGCGCTCGGATACCGATTCGTTGAGAGTGGAATCGTCTGACCGTCGATGTCGAGCCATTCTTCGAGGTGGTTGACCAGCACGAACCGTTCGTTCGGCGGTTTGCGGGCCGACAACAGGAGTGCGTGGTAGCGACGGGTGTTCGCTCCCGCGGCTGTGCCGGAGGCAAATCCCCCTTTCCTATTCGTCTCGAGCCATTCGCGGCTCAGCGCCCGGGCTAAATCTTGGCATGCGGTTGTGTCAACCTTCATCGTCCAGGACGTCTCTCGTCGCTCGTGAAGCACATTCGTCTCAGAAAACCGAGTTTACTGCTCCGCTTGCACTTCACGAACAACGCTTCACGCAACTTATTCCCCGCTCTGCTGAATCAGTTTCGCCACCAGGCCGGTCCAGCCGGTTTGATGACTGGCTCCGATGCCTGCCCCATTGTCGCCGTGAAAGTATTCGTAGAACAAGATGTTGTTGCACCAATGCGGATCATCTTGCAATCGGTTCGTTCCGCCGAACACCGGACGTTTCCCCTCGGCATTCTGGAGAAAGATGTGCGTCAAACGGCGTGAGATCTCGGCCGCCACTTGCCAGAGCGTGGATTGGCGACCCGACCCAGTCGGGAACTCCACCCGATATTGATCGCCAAGAAAGTAGTGGAACTTTTGCAGAGACTCGATCAGGAGATAGTTGACCGGGAACCAGATCGGTCCGCGCCAATTTGAATTGCCTCCGAACAAACCGGTGCCGGACTCCGCCGGTTCGTAGTCCACGCGATGCTCGTGGCCCATGACCGAGACCACATAGGGATGATTTTTGTGATAGCGCGAGAGCGCACGGATGCCATAGGGAGACAGGAATTCCTCTTCGTCCAGCATATACCGCAAGACCGATTTCAGCCGATCTCGGCTCACGAGGGAGAGAAAGCGCCGCACGCTTCCGTCGAGGGACTGCGTTTCAAGGTGCTGCGCAAAGTCCGGCCGGTTCTCAATGAACCACTGCATCCGGTGCTTGAAGCGAGGGAGGCTGTCGATGAGTTCCGAATCGAGCGTCTCCACCGCGAATAGAGGAATCAGGCCGACCATCGAGCGGACCTTTATGTGTGTGGTTTCCCCGTTCGGCAGATGCAGCACATCGTAGAAGAAGCCGTCTTCCCGATCCCACAATTCGATCTTCTCGCCGCCGATGTTATTCATAGCGCGGCAGATGTAGACGAAGTGTTCAAAGAATTTGCTGGCCACGTCTTCGTAGGCTCGATTGTCTCGGGCGAGCTCCAGCGCGATCGTCAGCATGTTGAGGCAGTACATGCCCATCCAACTGGTGGCATCCGACTGCTCAATGTGGCCGCCGGTCGGCAACGGCGCGCTCCGGTCGAAGACCCCGATGTTGTCGAGGCCCAGAAAACCGCCTTGGAAGATGTTCTTTCCCTCGGCATCTTTTCGATTCACCCACCAGGTAAAGTTCAACAGCAGTTTGTGGAAAACACGCTCGAGGAATACCCGGTCGCCGACGCCCTTCCGTTTCTTCTCGATCTTGTACACGCGCCACGCAGCCCAAGCATGGACCGGCGGATTGACATCACTGAAGGCCCATTCGTAGGCGGGAATCTGTCCGTTCGGATGCATGTACCATTCACGCAACATCAGGACGAGCTGATCCTTGGCAAACGTGGAGTCGACGAGCGCGAGCGGGATGCAGTGGAACGCAAGGTCCCAGGCGGCGTACCAGGGATACTCCCATTTGTCCGGCATCGAGATGACGTCGGCGTTGTAGAGATGGGTCCAATCGGCATTGCGGCTATGTAACCGTTCGCGCGGCGGCTCTGGCCCCATCGGATCGCCCTTGAGCCAGCGGCTGACGTCGTAATAGTAGAACTGTTTGTTCCAGAGGAGACCGGCAAAGGCTTGCCGCTGGACGCGGCGAGCATCTTCGGATAACCCGCTCGGAGCCAGACTGTCGTAAAACTCGTTGGCTTCCTGGATGCGTTGGGTAAAGACGGCATCGAAGTCCTGCTTGTTAAATTCCTGACTCCGCTCCTCGTTGGTGAATCGAAGCTTGATGGTCTTCGTTGCGCCTGGTGCGAGCGTCAACACATACTGGGCCGCGGCTTTGCTGCCCAGGTGATCCGGATTGACCGCATCCTTCTCGCCCTGCACGACATAATCGTGAAAGCTGTCCTTCACGTACCGGGCGCCTTCTTTATCGCCATAGAGGCGGCCGGTGTTGGTTTCGTTTTCGGTGAAGAGCAAGGTCGGCCGGCCTTCGCAGAGGAGGCGGCGTAGGCCATAGTAATCATGCTGCGTCTCGATGACGCTCATCTGGTTCGTCGACTCCCCTTGCTTGAGACGGGGGCGCCGGATATCCGATCCCCATGACCATGTATTGCGAAACCAGATGGTCGGCAGCAACGTGAGTTCGGCCTGGGCTGGGCCTTGATTCACTACTTGGATGCGGACGCAGAAGTCTTCCGGCGAGGCCTTGGCATATTCAACAAAGACATCGAAGTAACGGTTGTCGTCGAAGACACCGCTATCGATCAATTCAAACTCGGGATCTTGACACCCTCGACGGCGATTCTCCTCAATCAGCTGGGTATAGGGGAACGATGCATGTGGATACTTGTAGAGATATTTCATGTAGGAATGCGTCGGCGTCGAATCGAGATAGAAGTAGCACTCCTTCACGTCCTCGCCGTGATTACCTTCGTTGCCGGTGAGCCCGAAGGCTCGTTCTTTCAAAATCGGGTCACGACCGTTCCACAAGGCAACCGCGAAGCAAATCAACTGATGACGATCGCAGATACCGGCGAGCCCGTCCTCGTTCCAGCGATAGGCGCGGGATCTCGCATGATCATGGGAAAATGCTTCCCAGGGCGTGCCGTGAGGACTGTAGTCCTCGCGCACGGTTCCCCATGCCCGTTCGCTCAGATAGGGCCCCCACCGTTTCCAATGGCGCTGACGCTTCGCGTCCTCTTCAAGGCGCTGCTGTTCAGCCAGGATCGTTGGTTGAGAAGCGGAAGCGGTCTGACGATCAGAGACCATACGACTCCTTCGGTAGAAACGGGACAAAGTAAAGTCGGCCCGCGGCGGAAAGTCTTACTGTAGGCTAGACTCGGGGGCGCCTGTGGTCAAGCGAAGACGATAGATCGACGAGCCTCCCGTGATGAACAGGGTCTGCCCGTCCTCTCCCTATGCGACGTTGGAGGTTGGTTGCCCGGTCTCGATCGTGCCCAAGAGCGTACCGTCTGAAGCGATTACGCTCAGCCCGCCTGGCCGCGCGCGGACGAGGCGATGAGAAATGTCGCATGTCCCTGATTCTGCTCTCCCGAAGTTCGACCTTGCAGTCTCTTATGTTTTATTTTCCTGGAAGTCATAACCAGCTCTCTCCAGTGCCCGCTGGACAGCCGGCATCACGGCGGGACTATCGGAGCACGGCAGCACAGCCAACTCCGGTGCAGCCTGCAGTTTAGCCAGGAACTGTGCCGATTCTGAGCCGGCCAGCTCGTCGCAGGTTTCATACAAGCCCCCCGGACCTTCTTCTATTGTATTGTGGACCTTGAGGACGGCACGGATCGTCGCAATGATGACAGCTGTGGGAGGCGGCATGAGCAACGACGCGATGGCCCCATGGTCCAGCCGGAGCTTGGATGCGATGGGAAGTGGTTCCCCGCCTAGGAGTCGCTGTGCGGCAGGCAAGAGAATCTTTTCCTCCATACCGATGTGGCGGAGAAGCCCAGCTCGAAATTGATCATACGCTCCCTGATCGACAGAGCCGACCTGAGCCACAGCCGATTGCAGCAATCCTTCGAGCCGCCGGTGGTCTTTCAGAAGAAAGTCTGTGATAGGTCTTGCTGTTTTGTTCTCTCGTGGACTCATCCGTTGCCTCCGATTATGTCGTCAGACTCACCCAAGTCACCTGACCTTTTGGAGCCACCGGCGCCATTCGTTGGAGTTGGGGCACCAAGGGTCGAAGATCCGTCAAGCGATTGGTGGGCGCCTGCAAAACGATGACAGCGATGCTGAATTGGGGAAGGTGTTGCTGAAAGGAGAGGTTTCGGTCGACCGTCACGAAAACATCGAATTGTGCTTGAGCGAGTCTGAGTAGCTCACCGTTCTGGATACCGGCCCAGCCGGCTTGCGGCACCGTAACTACGTCATGACCTTGGATCTCCTTGGCCAATCGACGGTCGATACATTCGTCGAGAAGAAGTTTCACGAAGCGACGGGAAGCATCCGGGCCTTGGCTTCTTCGAGGAAGGCGATCACTTGCTCGCGCGAGACAGTGGGGAACCCGTCAAGAAACTCGTCGATCGTCTGCCCCCCTTCCAAATACTCGATGAGCGTCTGCACAGGCACCCGCGTCCCACGAAACACGGGCGTACCACCGAGAATATCAGGGGTGGAGGTAATGAGGGGTTGCTTCGTAGCCGCCATAACGAATCCTGTGGGTGGGAGAGATTCTATTCCAGCCGACAAGAGAAAGCAATTTCATCGCGGCGGAAAAACGGTGGAAGACATTGCCAGTGGCTCACTCATCCCAACATGTGGTGCACTCGGAGGAGAAATCGCTAAAGGCCAACCCGGACAGGCGAAATGACACCTTTTTCTCTTCCCAACTTCCTGCCTACCTCCACTTGCCGGAGTAGCGGACTTCCGTCGCTAACTCAGTTCGATGCTGAAGACTTTGGCGGCTTTTTTCACGTCCCGCGGCTTGACCCATAGGATGACGCCGAAGCGTCCCTGGCCGGCAGCGAGGCCGGTCACCGCGGTCATGTTGATCCTGGCTGAACCAAGTCGATCAGTCAGGTCGGCCAGCACTCCCGGACGATCCTCGCCATCCACCAGCAAGCATATTTTAGGTCCCTGCACTTTTAACTTATGCGCCTTCGCCACGTTCTTGAAAGCGGTCGGATCTTCCGGCACCACATCGACCTGTGTGCGACGATTCCGAGGAAAGGCATGCACGGCCAACAGGTTCACTCCCTCTTGACGCAGTGGAGCAAGCATGCCACCTAATGTTCCAGGTTTATCTGCAATCTGGACCTTGAAGTATTGGGCAGTTCGAATTAGATCCACCATCATACCCTCCTCTACCCGCTCAGTTAGCAGGTATCATCCGACAGGACATGCTTCGTGCATCAATAATGTGTACTGGAATGATCATTACGGGGACTTCCCTCCATAGAAGTCGCGCAATGACGGGGTGGAAGTTTGTTCTGTATAGGCTAGGCGAAAACTCTGATGGAATGCAACTACTGTCCGGCTAGCCAGCTCCAACTGATCCTCGCTTCGATAAAGGTCATGTCCACCCGCGCGCGGACGAGGCGAAACGGTTCCTACCGTTCACTTTGCCATCGCCATTCGATACAATCACAACCAATCCATCCGCTCATCTGCTTCAGCCAGCTAGGAGGATGACATGTTCGGTCCAATTACCATCCCGTTCGGAGCCAAAATGCTGTTCAACACCGTCAGGCTCAAACCTCACGTCACATTCGAAGACGTTGAAATGACCGTCGGCGAATTATGCAGCGTCGTTAAGCAAACATACGGAGGCGACAAGGGTGGATTCATCGCCGGGCAGGTGTTCAAATTCTCAGGCTTCGTCTCAGACCAGGGATCCCTGACAGAATCCAAGACCTCCGACAACCACTATGTCATCGTCACCTATTGACGGTCGTTCGAAGAGCATGAGCGATCCCATGCCGACGAGCTCTTCACCAATAAGTTCAGCGCACTGGCGTCTATGTGTTCCGATACCAAAGAATTGGGGTACGACATGCTCTGGCAAGGCGAGGCAGCGAGCTGATAACAATCATTCCCCAGCCGGACACTAAATTTCCGCACTCGATTGTTCGCTCAGCCAGGCGACAAACGCTTTGCGGAGCATCCGCTTATGCTCCGGTTGATATCCGGGAATACTGGAGTAATCTTCTAACTCCAGCATCTTCTGAATCATGCCCACAGTATACGACGCACCTTGAGCCTCATGATCCCTGTGCCACACGGCAAGGCGACTCGCAGTCTCACCCTGTTTGGCCTCCTCGAATACATGCCAATCACAATCCCGTGTATATCGAAGGTAGGCCATGAAACCACTCAGGATACTGAACCGACAGCGCACTGACAGAGGCTGAATCAGGGGCTCTGATACGATGTCAGCGATTGTGCAGACAAGACCCTACGCCGAGACTCGGCTTACATCAAGACTCCAACCACCGTCGATTTAGGACTCGCCCTTATGCCTGAAAAAATAGGTTTGATAAAACACATACTCCTTGTCTGTCTTCGGCCACGGCAGGGCGGATACTGCCTCCACAACTTCTCGCGACGGAGTGCCGTCTATACGACTGCCCAAATCTTTGATTCCCTCAGGCCGTATCATCAGCAGCAACGAAATAACCTTTGTCGGCGGTTTATCGCGAACAACGGGATTTAAGGCCGGCACGATCCTTCCGTGCATCTCCTGGGAGCCATCGAGCCACCCCCCGGGAGGAGTGCCTCTGATCGCCATCGTTCCAGGATAGACAACGATCGATGATTCCGCGAAGTCGAGGTTTTTCCCGGCTAAGGACACAATCAAGGGAACAGTGAATTCCGCCCACCAGCTTCGCACAGCATGTTGTAACGCGGTGTCCATAATTTTTCCGGTGCCCACCACTCCATAGGTCAACGCCGGCTGTTTTTTCCCTTCCGTCGAGACCTCGAATCGTACCCCACAGACATGCTCGGACTCTGTGTCGGTACATTGCTCGACATAGGGGAACACCTCAAGCCGGTGGTTTCCGACGTCAATCTGTGTGCCGTTCACTTTGTAATCAATGCCGCGTAGTAAACTCGCCACTCCCTCCCCTTGCGGTTCGGCAATCATCGTGGCCACATCTTTACTGGATGGATTATCACAGCCGAGCAGGCTACCCAAGCCAGCCAGCAATAATGACCCCATGACAATTCCCCAGATTCTTGGAGATGGAAGACTCATTTTCTGTATCAACTCATCCTTCCTGGTGTACGGAGGAAATCGTGGGATTGCAGCCACTGTAGCCTACTATCCGCCACGTAGACAGCGCAACCAGCCTGCTGAGTATCCACGACATAACCACTCATCAATCTCGAGTGAAAGAAAAGGGGATCAATACACATCCCCCACCAAGAAAGCCGTCATCAGAACCGTACCGGACTCCTCGAGAGCCGGTCTTTCCTTCTCTCGCCACAGATCACCGTGCTGTCGTACAATCGGCCCTTCACTATGCGACTTCGTACACTGATCCGCTGGCTCGCAATTGCGTGCGGAGTCCTGGCGTTAGCACTCGCCCTATTCGTCCTATCCTTCGACCTCAACCAGTATCGCCGCCCTCTCGAAGCTGCCGCCAGCAAGGCGCTCGGCCGGACCGTCACGTTAGGCGGCCCCCTCACCTTCGCCGCCTCCCTTTCGCCCACGATCGCGGCCGAACAGGTCCGCATCGCCAATCCGGCCTGGGCCTCACGCCCGCACCTCGCGAAAGCGGCGCATGCCGAAATTCAGATCGATCTCCTCCCGCTGCTTCATGGCCAACTGATGGTCCGGCAAGTTGCTCTTGATGGCGCCGATATTCTGCTCGAATCAACCGCAGATGGGGCCAACAACTGGACGTTCGGCGAGAAGGCGGGTACTGCCAACATGCCTCAACTGCCCAGTCCGATGACAGTCACCGCTCAACGCCTGATACTCGGCTACCACTCTCCGACATCGAATATCGCACTCGACCTGGCCACAGCCAAAGCGGTCGTGGCTGAAGATCGCCCCCTACACCTGTCTGGTGAGGGCACCTTCCGCAGTATCCCGCTGACGCTGAATATCGAGGCTGGCACGCCGGCCGACCTTCGCACACCGGCTGCACGTTGGCCGATCACATTTTCGCTACAGGCTCCCGACGCATCGCTGACCGCGCAGGGAACCGTAGCCCTCCAGCCAAGAACCGGTGATATTGACCTTCAAGTCGCTCTGCGCGGGGAACGCCTCAATAGGCTCGATCCGCTGCTCGGCTGGGAGATGCCGGCACTCGGCCCTTATGAGTTGACCGGCCGAGTCTCGAATCAAGCGGATGGAATTGCGTTGAAAGACCTCAGAGCACAACTCGGTGACAGCAATCTCGCAGGCGATGTCACCCTTGCGCTGACCGGTCAACGCAAGCGTGTGGCCGGAAAACTCACCTCACAAACCATCCGGCTCGATCAACTCATGGACGCCATCTACAGCCCGATCGATTCCGCAAAACCTCCGGACCTCTCTCTGCTCGTCACTGCCCTGCGATCCGTGGATGCGACCGTGGAGTGGGCGGCTAAGCGCGTGCTGCTCGGCTCCACAGTCCTGGATGAAGTCAGCTTGGCAGCGCGGCTTGAAGAGGGTCGTCTGGAAGTGAAGCCATTCACGGCAGACCATTTAGGCGGGCAGTTCATCGGAACGCTGGCCATCGATACTCAAGGCGAAGAGCCGACCGTCGCCATTGAGGTCGCGGCGCATCGCCTCGATGTCGGCCGGACGCTCGCCCAGTTGGCAGTGACCGATCAAATCGAAGGAATCGCCGATCTCACCCTCAACTTCAGCAGCCGCGGTTCGACATTCGGCTCACTCCTTGCTCAAGGCACGCTACAAGCAGCTGCTGGACCGTCGACATTTCTGTTGCATCAGAAGTCGCATGACAATCCGACTTCCTTCCGTCTCATCACCGCCGAAGTATCGGCAGCTCCGTCCAAGCCGATCACTCTGCAGCTCAAGAGTTTTCTGCGCGACCAGCCAGTGACCCTCACGGCAATCGGCGGCCCTCTTGCTCAGCTCGTCGAGGCGCCGCAGGCATGGCCCATTGCGCTGTCGGCTCAATCCCCTACGTTTATGGCCAACGTGAAGGGAAGAGTCGCCCCCCCGTGGAATCAGCCAGCACTTGACCTCGCTGTCACATTGAAAGGGACGCAATTACATACTCTCAGTTCGATGTTCCCGATGGACAGGCCCTATGAGTTGACCGGTCACGTGACCGGAGCCCACGACACATACCGTGTCTCGCGCCTGGCTGCTCGGCTCGCGGGCAGCGATGTATCCGGCTCCGTTACCCTCGCTATGACTACCCCGCGCCCACACCTGACCGGCACGTTGACCTCTAAGAGCTTCGCGCTCGATCATCTCATTGACTCAGCTCCTCCTACCGCCGGACCGAGAAGGCCTGCGTCGCTCTGGGACTTTGAGATGCCGATCGAGGCACTCAATAGACTTGATGCCGACCTGTCCTGGCACGTATCCAGCCTGATCCTGCAAGCAAAGCCTCTGGGCAACTTCGGCCTCACCGTGAACCTTCTGGACGGCCGCCTCCATGCAGCACCGGTACAATCCCTCTCATCGGGTGGAACGATTCGGGGCAACCTCGACGTGGACGGATCCACGGTACCTCCAACCGCTTCCCTCACTGCAACAGGCCACAGGATAGATTATGGCCGGCTGACCCAGGTGCTGGGAATCACCGAACGTATCGCGGGTAACATCGACTTCGACATCGCGCTGACCGGTACCGGAACGTCGTTTCAGGGCTGGCTCCGGCACGGCTCTCTTTCTCTCGCCACAGGACCGACGACGATCACGATTCACGACCAACACCAGGGTCCCGACCTGCAGTTCGCGATAGAGAAAGCCACAGCGGCAAGTAAGGAAGGCGGACCGGTGCAGACCACAGCCGAAGGGAGCTTTCGCGCGCAGCACGTCACGATCAGCGCATCCGGCGGCACGGTGGCCAGCCTGATTGCGCATCACGGAGCCTGGCCACTGACTGTTGCGGCCAAGACCGCCGGCGCCTCCATCGATCTGAAGGGAGAACTGCGGCTCCCGCTTGATGGCGATAACTTTCTTCTCCAGGCTCACCTCAGAGGCGAGCGCCTCAAGGACCTCGATCCGATACTGAATCAGCAGTTGCCCGCCCTCGGCCCCTACGAGTTCACGGGCACCCTGGCCGATACCAAGACAGGATACCGGCTCACCAACATGGACGGTCGCATCGGTGGCAGCGATATCCACGGCAGCCTCACCCTCGTGGTCGGCGGCCCGCGCTGGCGGCTCGGCGGGGATCTGAGTTCGGAGACCGTCACGCTGCCGATCTCCAATCAGCCAGCAGCTTCGCCGCCGCCGGATGAGACCAGGATCATCCCGGATGTGGCGGTCCCGATAAGCGGCCTTCGCGAGTTCGAGATGGACCTCGGATGGCAAATGGACCGGTTCGTGGCCGGGACGACCGATCTGGGTAAAATCGCCTTCAAGGCTCACCTTGAGAACGGCCGGTTACAGGTGGCGCCGTTCCGCGTAAGCCTATTTGGCGGCATCATGGAAGGAAGCCTGAGCTTGGATGCGAGCGAGCAGGTTCCCACAGTGGCTCTGAAGACCACGATGCGACATCTCGACCTCGCTCAATTGCTGAAAGGGTTGAAGGCGGCTGAGGGAATCGAAGGCCCAGCCGACATCACACTTGACCTCGAGGGCCGCGGAAAAACCCTTCAGGAATTGCTCCGTCGCGTCAACGGACAAGCCGAATTCATCGGTGGGCCCGGCAATGTCAAGGGCCGGTACTTGGATCTTTTGGCAAGCGAACTTGTACCGGCGCTACTGTCGGAGGCGTGGAACCCGCAGTTGTTGACGCAGGTGAATTGCCTGATCGCCCGATTTGGATTGACGGAGGGCCTGGGGCGGAGTGATGGGATCCTCATCGATACGACCCGCGTGACCGTTGCCGGAATTGGAACGGTGGACTTGGCGGGCGAATACATCGACATGGTGCTGACCCCGCGGCCCAAAAACCTCACCTTGATCAGCTTGGCGCACACCGCCCGGCTGAAGGGGCCGCTCTCCAATCCCGATATTTCCACGGATCCGAAGGACATCGCCAAGAGCGCCGCCTGGGTTGCCCTCGGTGTGACGAATCCGTTCGGGCTTGTCATCAGTGTGGTAGCGCTCGGAGTCGGGGTCGTGGGCAGTGTCAGTAATGTCGGAACAGGAGTGGACAACCCCTGTGACGTCGTTCGCGCCGATAGGGATGGCAAATTGAATAACTTCGGGCAAACCTCACGTAGTTTCCTCGATCGCGCCCAGGATCGCTGGAGTGACTTCCGCGAGTGGCTTCACAAAGTGTTCGATGGGAACTAGCCCTACTCGGGCAGTCTCGCGCCACAACTAATAACCCAAGATTGCCCGGCAAGTCTTGCAGCCATACATCCCGTCCAGGCGAAGGGAGGCCGACAACGGCCAGCGCTCCGGGGCGATCATCGCCCTCTACCCACAAGCATGTTTTCGGTCCCTGCACTTTCAATTTATGCGCCTTCGCCACATTCTTGAACACGGCGGGATCTTCCGCCACCACATCCACCTGTGTCCGGCGACTCCGAGGAAAGACCTGCACGGCCAGCAAATTCCCTCCGGCCTCGCGCGAAAACAATGTGTAGTGGAATGATCATCACAAGGACGACCTCCGCAGGCGTCTCGCAATGATGGAATGAAAGTTGACGTGGTATAGCCTAGGCGACTGACCGAGCGAAATGCAACCGACAAAGTCCACATTCAGGAGCAGAATTGCGGCTTCCGACTTTCTATCTCAGAGATGGACCCGTGTTCCCGGCGCACGGATGAGGCGAAAATATTTGTGAGCTAGCCCTACTTTCCTGGACACCTCAATACGCGTCCGCGTTATTCCCTCCGCGCACACACCAGACACTGTGGCTGTCGGTCGTTTTCACGTAGTGCACCATGCCCATGATGAAACCCACGTTCCACGCGAAGGACGGCTTGCCTGCGAACGAGGTTGCCGACCAATAGTGAGTTGGTTGGACATTGGTAAAGGGATGGCCCGCCGGTACGGTGGGCCCTGGGACTACAGAAGGATCAACCAGGCTTGCAAGTTCATGCACCGACGGGAGCCTCCAGCCCTTGCGTCCACCAATGGTACGGCTCGGGCAGTTGAATCGTGCAGCGGTCCAATTCTGGATCTTCGTCTCCGGTGATTGTTCCCACACGAGTCCCGTCTCATTGTCCCGCACTGCCGCACCGCCAAAGTCCGTCAAGACGGTAAAGCGTGAGGTGTTCGGCAACTTTTTATCCCAATTCTTGGTGACGCTTGCATGTGGGTCTTCCTCAACCGGCAAAGCGGTATCGGCGAGTGTGTTCCGAAGTCCATAACCCAAAAGGCAGTATCCTCCGATCAGCCCAACAATCCCGACCTTCTTGATCCATGTGCCTATCACAATGGCCTCCTTTGTGGTGAGATATCAAAAACGAGAGACAATGCTGCTCAGGACATCACAGCTTGTCAATAATGGTGTCAATTGTCTCGGGAATGCCGGAGACGAACGGCTCTTAAGAGAGTCCCACTCGTGGATCGTCAAAGACCCAGGTAGAAGCGTGCAGATACGGCACGATGACATAAATAGCATTAGCCACAGCGACACCCCTGCGTGCGTTTTGCCATGAGTCTTATTAGCCGTGACAACACGCTACCAGCGCCGCTTCTGTGAGGGTGATCTGCGCCTGAGGCGAACGAGGCGATCAACAAAAACTCCCAACCCCTTTTCTTCGACCGCTTAAGAATGAGTTTGTGCATGAGCGGGATTACCACACGCGAGAGGAAGCCCCAGGCGGAAGTGTTTGAGTTCATCGAGGTGTTCTACAATCGGCAACGGCTGCATCAGACCCTCGGCTACGTCAGTCCAGTGCAGTTTGAGGCCGCACGTGTACCATAACTCGGTGTCCATGAAATCGGGGGCTCACACGCTGCACATTTCGCCTTCACTTTTAGACAGATTTGATCAAGAGCTCCAGATTTCCAAACGTTCCCTTTCCGCAGTTCATCCCTTTTCTTTTGAACGGGCAGCCATTCTGTTAAGTCCTTTTTTCATAGTGCGACCTCGTGAGGCTCAACCGCTCAGCGGCGGCGGTGGTAGGGAACGCAAAAGAGGTTGGAGCAGTGAGCCACCTTGAGGTCACGATTAGTCTCATCGTAATAGCTGATGAGTGCCAAACCGTCGGCTCCGACAGTCACTGAGCTGTACTGCCCGACACTGCCTGCGCTGTCCGGGGTCGCGAGTGCGCCGGAGGTGCAAGACGCGTCGAAGCAGTGGGCCACTTTGAGGTCGCTGTTGGTGGCGTCGTAGTAGCTGATGAGGGCTAAGCCGTCAGTCCCGATGGTCACTGAGCTATATTGGCCGACGCTGCCTGCACTATCCATCGCGGTGAGGGTGGCGGCGGTGCAGACCACGTTAGAGCAGTGAGCCACCTTGAGGTCGCCGTCGGTGGCATCGTAGTAGCTGATGAGGGCTAAGCCGTCAGTCCCGATGGTCACTGAGCTGTACTGGCCGACGCTGCCTGCACTGTCCACCGCGGTGAGGGTGGCGGCGGTGCAGACCACGTTAGAGCAGTGGGCCACCTTGAGGTCGCCGTCGGTGGCATCGTAGTAGCTGATGAGGGCTAAGCCGTCAGTCCCGATGGTCACTGAGCTGTACTGGCCGACGCTGCCTGCACTGTCCACCGCGGTGAGGGTAGCGGCGGTGCAGACCACGTTAGAGCAGTGGGCCACCTTGAGGTCGTCGTTGGTGGCGTCATAGTAGCTGATGAGAGCTAAGCCGTCAGTCCCGATGGCCATTGAGCTGTACTGGCCGACGCTGCCTGCACTGTCCACCGTGGTAAGGGTAGCGGCGGTGCAGGCCACGTTGGAGCAGTGGGCCACCTTGAGGTCGCCGTCGGTGGCATCGTAGTAGCTGATGAGACCTCGGCTGTCGGCTCCCATAATCATCGAAGACTGCGCTCCCACGT
Organism: uncultured Nitrospiraceae bacterium; assembly: GCA_963821465.1. GTDB lineage: Bacteria > Nitrospirota > Nitrospiria > Nitrospirales > Nitrospiraceae > Palsa-1315. The sequence continues at coordinate 154,816 of CAWGDV010000003.1, forward strand.
TATTGGCTGCTCCGTCCACGGTTGTGAGGGTAGCGGTGGTGCAGGCCACGTCGGAGCAATGGGCCACCTTGAGGTCGCCGTTGCTGGCGTCGTAGTAGCTGATAAGGCTCCGGCCGTCGATTCCGATAATCATCGAAGACGGCGCGCCTACATCATTAGCTGCTCCGTCCACGGCAGTGAGGGTGGCGGCTGTGCAGGCCACATCGGAGCAATGGGCCACCTTGAGGTCGCCGTTGCTGGCGTCGTAGTAGCTGATGAGTGGCAAACCGTCGGCCCCGATGGTCACTGTGCTGTACTGGCCGACACTGCCTACGCTGTCCGGGGTCGCGAGGGTGGCGGAGGTGCAGGCCACATCGAAGCAATGCGCCACCTTGAGGTCGCCGTTGGTGGCGTCGTAGTAGCTGATGAGGCCTAGACCGTCGGTCCCGATGGTCACTGCGGTGAACTGACCAACATTGTTCTCGCTTTGGAGGGTTGTGCGGGTGGCGGTGGTACAGACCGAGTCGGTCGAGTCGAAGCAATGGGCCACCTTGAGATCGCCGTTGGTGGCGTCGTAGTAGCTGATCAGGACTAGACCGTCAGTCCCGATGGTCACTGAGCTGTATTGGCCGACATTGCCCGTGCGGTCCGGAGTGTTTGTGACGGTGGCAGAGGTACAGGCCAAGTCTGGGCAGAGGGCCAACTTGAGAACTTGGTCGGTGCTGTCATAATAGCTGATGAGGCCGTGGCCGGCGGTTATGGTCACTGAGGTGAACAGACCGACATTGTCCTCGCTTTGGAGGGTTGTCCTGGTGGCGGAGGTACAGGCCAAGTCGGAGCAGTGGGCCACCTTGAGGTCGCCGTTGCTGGCGTCGTAGTAACTGATCAGGGCTAGGCCGTCAGTCCCGATGGTCACCGAGCTATATTGGCCGACGATGCCTGCGCTGTCCACCGTGGTGAGGGTGACGGCGGTACAGGTCACGTTGGAGCAGTGGGCCACCTTGAGATCGCCATTGGTGGCATCGTAATAGCTGATGAGGGCTAAGCCGTCAGTCCCGATGGTCACTGAGCTGTACTGGCCGACATTGCCTGAACCATCCAGGGTGGTGAGCGCGAATCCCGGACGCTCAAGGGCGGTATCGTACGCTCCGACATTGAGGGTTAATCCGAAGCCTAAGAGAAGCCAGACCTCTAAAACGAGAAAAGTCTTTCTGGACATGCTCATTCTCCCAGGGGTAGGGACAAGCTCAATGATTGATGATAATTCGACGAAGCCTCCCTAATTAATTGAACCCCGCGCAATCGCCAATAGTGAGAGCCCAAGTATACGCGAATCAAAAACCGCCTTCCACCGGCTCCGATAACGTCCCGCATCTCCGGCGAGCCAGCGGTGAGTCCGAGGCGCAAAAGTATCGTGCCGTCGGTTTGCTTCGTTTGTTTCTTGGGGGCACTAATAGTTAGCGAATTCGATAGGTGTGATTGAACCGCGATCCACCATTGACCTCACAGTGATGGTGACAAGAGCCGCGAGGCACCGAGACCGTATGAGATCCAACTGATGAAGAGAAAACGGCAAGGACACTATAGGGCCTCCGCTTGGGCGTAGAGATGAGTCGGCGCTTCTGGAAAATACAGAAAGAGTGCCGGACAGAGCCAACCCTCCCCGTTGTCGTCCCACCGATACCACACGCCCTCGTATTCTTCCCGGACCTTCTCCAACTCGACATGATAGCCAGGGAACGGCGCTGAGGCAAACAAGAGCCGAAACCCCTTTTCTGCGTTGGGTATATTTGCGACCAGGGTGTCAATCATCTTGGGAATGCCGGAGACGAACGGCTCTGAGAGAGCCCCACTCGTGGATCGTCAAAGACCCAGGTTGAAGCGTGCCGGTACGGCACGATGACATGAATGGCATTAGCCACAGAGACACCACTGCGTTCGTGTTGCCATGAATCTCATTCGCCGTGACTGCATGCGACCAAGGACACTTCGTGAGAGTGATGTGCGCCCGAGACGAGCGAGACGATCGACGAAGATTCCCGACCCTTTTTTTCGCCCGCCTACAGATATACCTGCATAGTTACCAACGATCTGTCTGTGTTCAGCAGGAAATCATTCGCCTCGATATCAATCATTTCCCAACCTTCAGGCTTTCTTCCTCTCGCGAGCAAGTACCCTGCCTGGTCTAGCCAGGATATCGTATCGTCAGTTTGAATGGGCAAAACCTTCCACTGCCTCTGGGATGCACTCACAAATGCTTGCTCTATAGTGACCGGATACGAAATTTCTTGTGACGCTAACGGGACTTGTTGTTGATCAAAACTTTCATCGAACAATGATTGCATAGATTGCATACGTACCCAGTCAGCAAGTTTTCTCGGGTCAAATATCTCATCACTTTCACGTTCACGCCATTCTTGCCAATATACAGCAGCCTTAGTAATAGCCTCAGCCCGAGTATCAGCTATCCCCTTCATAAGCAAATAAACTGCCACAGGGTCTAAAAGCCCCCAAGTGACGAGGTCTTTGATCCAGTAAACTGACCACGGCAATCCTGATGCACTCCAATTATCGAAATTGGATTCACGAGCTTCCGCTGTGTCAAGCCGTAGAGCTAGCATGCTTCCAATTCCCCAAGTAAATTTATACATGAAATTCTTCTCGACGTACTTATACCAATCGGAGACTTGGCTGGAAGTGGGCCTAATAGGTGCTGTTGTGGGATCAAGCCACCAGTGAAGCAACGCCCGCCAATCTTGATTCCTAGGCGGTGCCTGTATGGCAAATGACGGTACAGCTTGCATAGCCTCGGCGAGATTTTCGATATATGTCCGGCGCTCTGCCGAAGACCATGAGAAATATTGTTCACCTTGGAGAAACAATCCTTCAAAAATCGGAAGTTGATCTATCACTCGCTTGCCTTCTCGTGGCGAGAGACTGGTCTTGTATAGTCGACGCCGCAAATTTCTCTCAGGATAGATACGGTCAACCAAGGCAGTGCCACGAACGACCAGGCCACGTTCCCAAGCGTTCTGATTTATTGATGAATAAAAACTGAAGCTGTTTTTCCAGAGACGCCTAATGTAAGCCTCTAGATCTAATCTCTGTTGAGGGGTATTACCTTCTAGTCCAGCCTCTTCAATTCCTGCGAGAAGTATCCCGTCTAGTGTGTCTAGCGCCTCGAAGGCCTCCTCTACATGCCCATCAGGGTCAAAAATCGCATTTTCAAGCCACGACTCAAACTCTTCAAAGGATGAAGCTGAGCTTATCAACTCCCATTTTTCCTTTATATGAGTTAGCAGTGCTGCAAGGGGGCCCTGGGTTTGGTCTGCTTGGGCTTCCTGAAAAGCAGACGCAGAGAGTTGCTGTAGTAGCTGTTCGTATGCTTGGCTTACTCTCTGGGTGGGCCGATGAGGCATCAACAGCAGGCTTCGTCCCTCTGTCGAAACACCAGGCCTTCCCGCTCTCCCTATGAGGTTTGCCACCTCACGTGCATCCATGAAGCCATCTCCCCGTCTCAGTGATGGTATCAAGATCACTTCAAATGGCAGATTTATTCCTTCAGTCAAAGTGGAAGTTGCGATTACTATGTTTACAATTCGGTGTTGAATTAACTCGATGAGGAGGCGTGACATTAGTCCAGGCATTTTCCCATGATGAAGTACGATTCCGTGAGAAAGTAGGCGATACTCTCTAGAGTCGGTTCCGAAATAGTCCTCGCAAGACTTCAGGCAACGATTCCACACTGTGTTCTCACCATCTGGTGGGTGAACGAAAAAAGCAGGAATGCCAACTCCCGTCCATGGATCTTCCAACAAGCGCAAGAAGTCCTGTGCGTATCCTCCGGGCTGCTGTGGAACAGATATCAGCACAGAATGAAACTGCCCTCGAGAATCGCGGGCGGCCATGTGAATTGCGGCCCAGAACAGTTGCGGTCGCAAGGACTTTTCAGGGCCTTCAAAACCCGGAGAGATAGGATATGGAGGGAAGGGGGACTGAATGTATGGCCCTTCCTCCCTCGATAATCCTCTGACGGCTAATCGCTGGCCGTCCAACAGATCATAGTTAATTTGTGCGGTGCGATCGGGTCTACAGATTAATTGGCCAACGAGCTGCCTCGTGCTCCGATACGAAGTTGCCACAGGTCCAGCCTCTCGACTTCTTGCAACCCATTGCGCAAGAGACCTATCAATGCCTCTTGCTACCGCAGAAAGCGCAATAACCTTACAACCTCTTCCCTCAAGTGCGCTGAGTAATCGCGCGGCTAGTACCTCTAGCCGGAGTGCTCTGCTCGCAAACTGAGTTAACTCGTTGCCTGTTGCTCCATCTATCAAACTGTGGGCTTCGTCTATTACGATGAGTCGAACACGTTCCACGAAGGATGTTCCAAGAAATCGGACTAACGCCTCTGTCTTTTCATAAGTGGCAATGACGACCATGCGTTGCTCAAAAGTTAAAAATGCATCAGAAGCCCCCCAATCAATTCCACCGTACAATGAAGTAACCGTGATGGTTTCACCTCCTGTCTGACGGAGAACGCGGGAAAGTTTAGCTTCTACTTCAGCCGCAAGTGCTCGTGATGGGACAAGATACAAAGCGATTGGAGTAATCTGCTCGATCGGCGAAGAATCGCCCGGCGGGAAGAGACAATCCAGAATCGCCAACTCTGCAACTCGCGTCTTTCCCGAGCCTGTCGGTGTACATAAAGCAAACGACTCTCCCGCGCCCAATCGAGCAAGGCCATCCCTTTGCGATGGCCACGCTAGGGCAGAATTTGACTCGAATGCAAATCGCACATACCGTTCTAATGCGACCTTACCAACCTCAGTACGCGTAAGCCTCATTTCGTTGAGAAGTTTCCGAAGCGATACTTCAGAATAGTGATCAGCGATTTCTGCGAGGAGCTTGGATAGGAGCCATGAATATGCATCAGAGCCATAAACCATTCCTCTGGAAACATTTTTTAGTTTAAGAAGGGCCTTCTGCAGTCGAACATCATCGCCCCAACGAACCCAACCAGAAAACACTCCAAGAGACTGCATGGTCTGCTTAATGATTGATTTACCGATGACTTCCTGCACCGATTCATCCGCGGTCGCTGGCCTAGCTTCCTCGCGTTCCCAGTACTGTCGAATTTCTTCTTGCAGGAGTCGAAAGTCAGCTTTAAGAAAAAACGTCAATGCTTTAGAAAAGTCACTTCCAAGAGATCCGCCATTCAAAACACCAAGCGCACGCGCAGGGTAGCCAGCAAGCTGATAAATAACAGCGGCCAAGAAGCTAATCGGGATATAGTCTGGCAAAATGGTGGGCATGGATAACCACTCTAGGATTTCACCCGACCGCCTCAAATCCCTCTTCCATGTTTGGTCACCCAGATCACGCTTTAAGAACGAGCCTTGGATAAGCCTCGTTGCATCAGACAGGAGACTGAAGGCTTCCTCTCTTTTCCAGGAAGGAAGGCCAGGCCGACTAGCTTGGAGCCTAGCTTGCTGGCTATACAAACGAGCAATCTCGCGAGGTAAACGAATTCCTGCGAGCGCTTCGCCTACTTGAGTAGATATCCGTATAAGTTCTTCTTGTGTAACTGGCATTAGTCAGCCAGCCCTTGATGGACCACTTCTACCAATTCATCAACTTTTTCCAAATGCGTCTCAACCGCTTTGAGTTTTCGTCCTCCGGAATACTTGTCGGGGATCGTACCTTGAGAGATCCATGTTGCCTTCCTTCTCGGTGCCTGCCCACAGACGTAACCGCTTAGGTCACATCTTCATTTCTAGGGTTAGGAGGAAGTAGCAGCAACTTTTTCAGGCTCATCGCCCACTGTCTTGCATAATCGTCTTCATCGTACAGTTTGAGAGCTTCAATTATCCGCAATAGATCGATCGGGATTAGATTGGCGGCACTAAGTTTTTCTAAATTGTCACTAATAAGCCCCGAACTATGATTCTGTGTACACTTTGATTCGCAAATCATAATTCGCGTGACATCTCCCTGGCCGTCCCGTTCAAATGCTACGCAATCGTCCCCCGTACGTCCAGGAAGGCAGCCAACTGCTCTTCCTGTTTGTCGCGCCAATTCAAGCTGTTGAAAAGCTACTACGTGAGTATGAAAGAGGAATATGGGAACTTCCCACCGAGAAGAGCCAAAATGTTCATAATGCTCTGCAATTATTCCTGTAAGAATTTCACCAAAGTAGCCTTGCAGGGTTATCGCCTCAAGCGTCTTGGGAAATCCCTGTGCTGGGTCGAAGTCATCTTGAGGGCCAAGAGGATGCAAATCATCACTTAAGATATCCCGCAGGTACAATTTCACTGGCTGATAAGCGGACTCGAAATATTCCACTAGCTCATTGAGAATCTGCGGGCGAGCCGTAACGTTCTCAGTGAGCAGAAGGTGAAAATATCCGATGGCTGCATTATCGATCTGAAGCGGAGTTAACCACGAAGCAATGTTCGTAAACTTGTTCCGGCGTGGAGAGGGAGGCTGGTCAGCTGGAGATTCAGGCATATTTAATTGGTCTCCTACTGCGCGCGTCCAAAATACAAATGGTCCTACTGAGCTTGCTCGTCCACTCTTCAAAGGGTGGCCTGGTTGATCCTCGATCGCGCGCGTCGGACGAGCACATTCTGATCGTGCGCGTTCCGCGAGCAGGAGGACGACCAGGCTGTCATTCTCTTCCCTCCAAGCCTACTCGTTTTCATTTTCTTTTAAGGGATAGCCTGGATTGGTCCCCACCTGCGCACGTCGAACGAGGCTATAAATGCTCCCTCCAAGCTTGCTCGTTATCTCTTCGGGGATGGGGGCTGATTGATCTTCCATTGCGCGCGTCCAACGAGGGGAGTCCGCGACCGCGCGTTGCGCGAGCACAGAAGATCATCGGGCTCCATCCCCTCCTCTGTTCCGGGAGCACAGGACCAATGTGGGGGTCATTCCAGTTCTTTCACCGTGCGCGTTCTGCGAGCAAAAAGGGCACCTGACCGCTCCCGATCTACCCTTTACCAGTCCGCCCCCAACCGATCGATGACGACCTGATGGACCACAGCATACTTGCCGAGAGTCGCCAGATACACCGCCGTTTCTGCCACGTCGAATGGGTCGATCTTCTCGCTGCGGAGAATTTCTACCGGTGAGGCATCGACCAATTCATCCGCCACGCCGCCTGGACAAATGGCGCTCACTCTAATGTGATGCGGGCGGCCTTCGTCGGCCAGCGACTTTGTCAATGCCATGATGCCGTACTTCGACGCGCTGTAGGTGCCAGTCCCAGCCCAAGCCTGGACGCCGGCAACGCTTGACATGTTGATGATTGTTCCCCCATCTTGATTCTTCATGTGCTTGAACCCGGCCCGGCAACAGAAAAACGTGCCGCGCAGATTCACGTTCATCACTTCGTCGAATGATTTCGTCGGCGTCTCGGCTAACCGCCCACCTGCAACAATTCCCGCATTATTCACGAGAATGTCCAGCCGTCCATAACGCTTGACGGTCTCTTCGATCAGTCGCTCCACCTGACGTTCATCGGCCACGTCGGTTTGAATGGCCCAGGCCTCGCCGCCGCTCTTCGCGATCTGTGCGACGGTCTGCTCGCAGAGCGCCATCCGTCTGGCCGTGACGACAACTTTCGCCCCTTCGGCGCCAAACCGCAGCGCGATCGCCTTGCCGATGCCGCTGCTGCTGCCCGTCACAATCGCCACTTTGTCTTTGAGACGATACATAGGTTCACCTTGATAGAGGAAAGAAATGCTCCTTCCAAGCTCGCTCGTTATTTCTCAGGGATGGGGGTTGATTGATCTTCCACTGCGCGCAACCTTCTCACCCACCCACCCACTGGCACGCCGAGACGTGCCATTAGCCCGAGCGAGGGGAGTCCGCGGCCGCGCGTTGCACGAGCAAAAAAGATCATCAGCCTCCATCCCCTTCTCCGTCGTAGTATTTTTCGCGGTAGATTGGACAGAGGCCTTTTTTCTGGAGCAACGATGTGGCGTCGGCGATCATGGCGCTGCTCCCGCAGAGATAGACGGCCAGATTCTGGACGGAGGAAATCCGTTCTTCGATCAACCGTAAGACGCGGCCGGATGAGCCGGACCAGCCGGAATCGGGACGGGAGAGCGTGGTGATGGCCGTGAAGGTCGGCATTCGCTTGCTCAATTCAGTCAGCTCCTCCTGCTCATACAAATCCCGCTGGCTGCGCAGGCCCCAGAACAAGGTCGCCGGTCTCGGATCGGGACGTTCAGCGTTCGCCAACAGCATGGACCGGATCGGCGCGATGCCTGTGCCACTGGCCACGAACAGCAGTTCGCGCTCAGGATCTTCTCGCAGATAGAAATGCCCTGCCGGCCCTTTGAACTGTGTCTTCTCTCCTGCTTTGAGATGGAACAGAAAGCCGGATCCTGGACCACCCGACACCAGATTGAACAAAAGGGTAATGACGCCCGATCGGTTGGGTTGTGAGGCGATGGAATAGGCCCGTGTGAGGAGACGGCCGGTCTGCAGATCCGGCATCTCGAACGAGATGAACTGGCCGGGTTTAAACGTGATGGTGTTCGGCTCGACTAATCGCAGATCTAGCCGGCGCACGTCGTGGGTGAGATTCTCGATCGACTCAACTTGTGCGGTAAACGTTTCAATCGGCATGGCGGAGCGATTCTAGCAGAACACTGAAAAAGTCCGCCAGCAGCGTTCTCGCATCGTTCAGACCCTCAACGCACCCCAGAGGGTGCGCCTCGGATCTTTATTCGCTGCGGCCTTGCTGGACGAACTTTTTGAGTGTCCTACGGGAGCGTGCTCTCGATGGTGTTACACGTATGGACCATCGAAATCCTTCCTTGGCGAAACGGCATTCCCTCAGCCTGCTGTGGAATAACTTGGCCATTCTTACTTGAATCCCACGACCATCCCGTCCGGTCCGGCCAGTGGCGTAACTTGCGTGCGTTTGAACCCGACGTCTTTCATCCATTTGCGGCAGTCTGCACCGGTGAAGTCGAATCCGCCGTGAGTTTCAATGAGCATGTTGAGGCTCATGAGCAGCCCGAAAGCATTCAGCATACGCGCGTCGTCGATGAGCGCCTCATGGACGATCAGGGCTCCGCTAGGTGTCAGGGCCTCATAGGCCTTGCGAAGGAGCATCAACTTTTCGTCCAGGTTCCAGTCGTGGAGGATATGCCCCATGATGATCACGTCGCACTTCGGCAGCGGGTCTTTGAAGAAATCGCCTGAGTGAAAGCGCACACGCTGTGCGACGCCTCGCGCCTTCGCATAGGCCTCGAATACCGGCTGCACCACTGGCAGATCCATACCGCCGCCGATAAGATGCTTGTGCGCACGCGCGATCTCAACCGCCACTCCGCCTTGGGCGCAACCGACGTCCACGAATGTGCGGTACTTCTTCCAGGGAAACTTCTTGGCGATGATCTGCGCAGAGCCCACGCTGAGGCCGGTCATGGCTTTGAGAAAGCCTTCCAGCCGTTGCGGATCGGCATACAACGTGCCGAAGAAGTCCCCGCCGGTTTTCACCTCGTTCTGAGGCTGACCGGTGCGGAGGCCATCAGTCAATGAACCCCAGAATCGATAGAGCCGCGCATTACACATTTCGAGTATGCCGCCGACATACGAGGGTTTCGCGCGATCGAGAAACAGCGCGGTTTCGGCAGTATTGGCGTAACGCGAGCCTGTTCGCTTGAGCATGCCGAGCGCAACCAGCGCATCGAAAAAATCGCGCGCGCTGCGGGGATGGAGCTGGAGCCGCCTGGTTAAGGCTGCCGCATCGAGTGGGCCTTTCGCTAACTCGGTAAACAACCCGAGTTCGATGGCACTGAGCAGGGTCTTCGATCCCCAAAATCCCGTGCCTAGTTGCATGACCTTCCCGGGAGTCAATCGACTTTTGGCCATTGGATCACCCCTTTCCTATCTCTTATCCATTTCTCTTATCCGTTCTTTCTACTCCCGATATCTTTCAGGCATTCCGCTTCTTCTGTGAGGTGCTGTCGGATTGCCTGATGCGTGGGTCCACTCGCAGCTCGGTCCCGCCAGAAGTTGTCGAGTGCGGCATTGGTTTCCTCTACATTGAGTCCATAGGGGTCCGCCTCCCGTTTGTATTCCAGATAGGCTACGATGGCACCCGATTCCTCTCTGTTGAAAACGGAAAGCCGGCAGCGCGCATAATCGTGCCAGGTCATGGCCCCGTAGCGTTGTGGATTGACAAATACCGATTTGCCGATCGTCTTATCATAGATCCGTTGTCCAACTGGGATTTTCACGACATTGTCGAAAAATCCATTGGTGAGGTGAAACACTGGATCGGCAGTCTGTTGCTGCTTTCCGAGGTCGGCGATTAAATAAGCAGGCAGGAAATATCGAAAGCCCCCTTCGGAGAAGAAACTCAACGCATCGTAGCCGGCGTCAAGGACCATGGGATCGAGGTGCGACCAATCCGCGACACCGATGAACGGCGCGACCGACTCACCCGGCTCGCAGCCCTCTTGGCTTCCCTTCAGAAAAGCATCGCCGGGGCGCTCGGTGTCATGAAAGGCCTGCCGAATGTGCTCGATAACTCGCCGCTTGTCTTGCATCGCTCCCCTCGCATTTCGACTGAGGCGGCTCTCTTGAGGCGCCTCTCATATTTCACTTGAGACTTGTGGGCAAAACGGGACAGAGTGGATGCTTCATCTTGACGAATCTCGCCTGTCTCGCCCATTTCTTACGAACGATGCGTCACGAACGACACGTTGCTACAACACGCCGGAATAGTACCGCAGAATATTGGACAGACAAATAAACCCGATGAACCGTCCGTCTTGCGTCATCTTCAGATGACAGCTCGCCTGCTCCTTCATCATACGCACCGCCATGGCACGCGCCTCAGACAGCACACAGCAAGCTTTCTAGCAGAGGTACAGGGCGGGGTCCACCCCGTACATGCCCGCATGACAACGCCATCCCTCGGGATAAGTCATACGAGCACCAGTTATTGACTGATCGTTCCAATATGTGCTACTTTCCCCCCTCAACAGGAATACCTATATTAGGAAAATCTAGATGTCCCGTCCGAAAGAATTCAATCCAGACGACGCCATCGAGAAGGCCATGCAGGTCTTCTGGCACAAGGGCTATGAGGCCACGTCGATGGAAGATTTGCTGAGCGCAATGGATCTCAATCGCGGCTCGCTCTACGACACCTTCGGCGATAAACGCCAACTGTTCCTAAAAGTGGTGGACCGGTACTGCACCACTTTCGTCGGTTCGAAGTTCTCCCTCCTCGATCAACCGGGCCCGGCACTCCCGGCCTTGCGTCGGTTCATCCATGGCATGATCGAGGGCGCTCTGGCCGATCCACAGCGTCGAGGCTGCCTCATCGCCAACACGGTTATGGAATTGTCGCCGCACGAGAAAGAGATCGCGGGCACGCTCCGCCAGGTCCTCAAGATGGCTGAAGACACATTCTTTAGGGTCTTGGCCCGCGCGAAACAGCAGGGCGAATTGAATAGTGATAAAGATCCACGGGCGCTGGCACGCTTTCTCACGACGATGATGCAAGGAACCATTGTGATGATCAAGGCCGGGGCGTCGGCTGACGTGGTGGAGCAGACTGCGGAGACCGCGCTCTCGATCTTAGACTGAACTGATCTCTTTTTTTGACCTATTTATGGAACATGCGTTCAGCACGTAAAGTGACAGAGGTCATCCAGGACAGGAGGTGCCGCATGACATGTCAACGTTGTGATGGGCTCATGGTTCGAGAACGATATGACAATCTTGAATTGGACTCTGCGGGATATGAGATCTCCGGCTGGCGCTGTCTCAATTGTGGGGAGATCGTCGATCCTTTGATCACGGCTCATCATCAAACCACTCACAAGACCGAGCCAGATCCGTTGTGGCGGCAACGGCTGAAGGAACTGGTGATGGTTCCATAAGAGACGCAGTGCTATTCAGAGCGTCAAGGAAATCTGAATCGAAACAGACTCGACACGACCATTTTTCACCGTTAATAAGGAGGATCTTATCGTGACTGCCGTAGACATCGGAAAAGAAGTGGCAGCACTGTGCCGGCAGGGCAAGAATCAGGAAGCAATCGATCACTTCTACTCACCAAATGTCGAGAGCGTTGAACCCTGTTCCATGCCGGGCATGGAGCAAACCCAGAGAGGAATCGCAATGATCAAGGGAAAGAATCAATGGTGGGTCGACAATCATCAGATACACGGAGGTACGGTTGAAGGACCCTACCCCCATGGCGACCGCTTCATCCTGCATTTCAAGTATGACGTCACGCCTAAACACACAGGGAAACGCATGACCTTAGACGAAACGGGTCTCTATACGGTTCAAAATGGAAAAGTCGTCAAAGAAGAGTTCTTCTACTCAATGTCAGCGCCGGAGGCTGGGCCACAGTGACCTGGGTTGGAGAAAGTGCTTGACTACAAACCGTACCGCTTACCTACGGAGGTCTCCCATGAAATGGTTCATCACCCTTTCTCTCATCCTGTACGCTATCGCGATGCCGCTCCAACGGGTGCAGGCCGATAACTCGACATCTCTCGACTTCGGCCCCCTGGCCTCGCTCGTTGGCGAGTGGCAAGGCACAGGACCCGGATGGGAAACCGATGACCGCGTCATATCAGTGGACCGGCGGCGGCACGAGTCTGGTGGAAACGATGACGAAGGCTCAGAAGCCGGTGATGATGACAATGTACCATACCGACAAAGGCGGCCTTATGCTGACTCATTACTGTAAGCTCGGCAACCAGCCACGTATGCGAGCCGATAGGCCAGAAAGCGACGCCAAGACGCTGACCTTCAACTTCATCGACATCACTAATCTCGCCCAGCCAACAGACCCACACATGCACAAAGTATCGTTTACCTTCCAGGATCAGGATCATTTTACTCAGGAATGGATGCTGAGCAAGGATGGGAAGGAACTGCCGCATCGATTTGAATTTACCCGTGCGAAGTAGTGACCCCGTCATTCACCTAACCATAAAGGAGGAGGAGATCATGCCGACCAAACAATATAAGCAACTGGGATGTCTGGATGTCCAACCGGCGGGCGGCTGCGGATTCCAGGTGCGGGCTGAGACGGAGGCGGAACTGATGCAGTTGGTAGCCACCCACGCCAAGCAGTGCCATAAACTGGATTCAATCCCGCAGGAAATGGCAGCCCAGGTGAAGGCAGCAATCAAGACGGTCACCGTCACGGTCTAAACGAACTCTCGACTGGGGAGCCGTTCCCTGAGCTCATCACTCAGGGAACATCCCTTCTCAAGCAATCACCCTTCACAATATACGGAGGCTCCAATGCACCGCTTAATCGGAACCTTCATCCTGTCAATGTTGCTGCTCGGACTCTCCGGCTGTAGCTATTTGTTCTATCCCCGAGCAGGCGACTACGCAACACAAGCGAAAGGTGCGAGCGGGGTTGAGACGATGATCAACCTGACGAATATGATGGAGGTGTCAGCGAACAAGGCCAAGGGTGGCAAAGGTCTCGATACCGCTCTGGACGACTATCACAACCAGCTGCATGCCTTGCTGGATTCGTATGGCAACGTGACAAAGGAGCAGGCCAAGACTCCAGCCTACGACCTGGCCATTACGCACAAGAAGGCACTCACGGCGATCTTTTGGCGGTTGTGGAAGTTCAAGGACGATCAACCGCAGCGCGATCAGCACCTGGATCTCTCGATCGCCGAGCTGAAGGAGCTGCGGGAGACACTGCAGATGATTAGATAGCGTACCTCAAGGGACTCGCCGGTAATCGAGCCTTCCAGCTCACGCTTGGACACCCTGGTGAGCCGGCGCGTGGGACACTGAGTGGAAAGGAAAGACATGGCGCAACAGACACCCGAACAGATCATCGAAGGCCAACGGCAGGACTGGAACCGCGTCGCCGGAGGCTGGGAGAAGTGGGATCGATTCTTCGACGAACAAATGGCGTTTCTGAATCACCGGCTCGTGGCCGATGCCCGGTTGCGGGCGGGCATGCAGGTGCTCGATCTGGGCTCCGGTACCGGCTACCCGGCGCTTCTTGGGGCTCAAACCGTTGGACCACGCGGGAGTGTTATTGGAATCGACCTTGCGGAACAGATGCTTGCTGCTGCGCGACGCAAGGCCACGGCGGTGGGCCTTGCGAACGTGACGTTCCGCGCGGGTGACGTCACCGCACTTCCGTTTGAGCCGAACTCGTTCGATGCAGTGACCAACCGATTTTGCTTGATGTTCCTTCCAGAAATTCCGAAGGCCGCCGCCGAGATCGCTCGCGTGATGAGGCCCGGTGCTTGGCTGGCAGCCGCTGTCTGGTCTGCGCCAGACAATAACCCCTATCTGATGATTCCGATTACCGTCATCAAGCAATTCCTTAATCTGCCGCCACCGAATCCAACCGCGCCGGGAATTTTCCGGCTTGCGAACCCGGCCGATCTGGCAGGAATGCTGCAAGAGGCGGGATTCACCAGCATTGCCGAGGAAGAGTTTCTTGCTGAGGTGCGATTTCCTTCTGGAGAAGAGTACTACGAGAGCCTAATGGACATCGCCGCGCCGATCCAGAATCTGTTCGCGAAATTGTCCGACCAACAGAAAACGGACGCGCGAGATCGTATCGTCGCCTCCGCCGACCAGCACCGCAGAGCAGACGGTATCGCCCTCTCAATCGCTGTACGAATGGTCGCGGCACGCAAGCCTATCTGATGATCCGATGGCGACGAAGCAAGACAGTTTCAAGGATTTTGTGCTGGATCAACTCAACGGGCTACCAGGCCTGACCAACCGTGCCATGTTCGGTGGATACGGACTGTACCAACGTGAAACCTTCTTCGGCATCATCCACAAGGGTCGCCTCTACTTCAAGACCGATCGGACGACCGCACCTCGCTACCGCGACCGAGGCATGAAACCCTTCAAGCCCACGTCCACTCAGACACTCAAAAATTATTATGAGGTTCCGATCGAGGTCTTGGAAGATTCTGATGACCTCACCACTTGGGCTTCTCGGGCCATACAAGGATGAATGCCCCGGTCCATTTCCTTGATCGGAAGGGCTCAGATACGATCGGCTCTGATCCATTATTTATTTCATGATCGCGCCAAGCCGCACCCCTCTATATAATGAGGCGAACTCACGTTAAGTCATTTATTAGGGAGCGACCCTGTGGTGCGCCGATTCAGCTATGTTCTCCTCGCCGCGGTGCTAGGCGGTGTCTTCGGCCAGGTCGCATGGGCCGATGACCGCCCAACACCGAAGCGCTTGTGGCAGACAGTCCTGATTCCTCCAACCGCCGATCAGCCGCCGATGCCTCGAAGACCATGGGTGCTTCACGATCGGGAGATCGCTCTCGATCTCCCACTCCTTCAAGTATTGAAGGATGCTGGGGCCAGACCCCATCCCCGAATCACCATTGAGCTCTTTGATCGCGCCAACCACGAGTTGGATATCATGTCAACCGTCTCCCGCAGCGACGATACCGCCATCATCCGTGGAACGTTCAAGCCACCCTCGAGGGGAGACTTTACCTTCGTGGCAAGCGGGTCACTCTTAGTAGGAACCATCCAACTAGGCGATCGCCTTTACAAGACTGAGCACATCGCCAACGGCCGGCTGCGGCTGCTCGAAATCGATCCCGAAAAATTGCCGCCGGATTGATCCTCCACCCTACCGGCCCATGGCGATTCCCTGCTCGCTATGCCACACTGCTCTATGTCTCCACGACCGACAATCTGGACCGTCGGCCATTCGACTAGACTGATCGGTGAGTTCACCGGTTTCATGCGTGCGCATGAGATCCGGCTCATCGTGGACGTCCGAACGATTCCACGCTCACGACACAATCCGCAATTCAATACAGACACGCTGGCCTCGTCGTTGCGCGAGGTCGGTATACAGTATCGCCATCTGCCGGAGTTGGGCGGTTTACGAAAACCGAAGAAGGACTCCTTCAACGATGGATGGCGCAACGCCAGTTTTCGCGGGTACGCTGACTATATGCAGACGGACGAATTCTTGAACGCATTAGAAGAGCTGATTGCTGATAGCCGATTGCAGCCGACAGCCATCATGTGTGCGGAAGCGGTGCCGTGGCGCTGCCATCGGTCATTGATTGCCGATGCGCTGGTGAGCCGGGGCTGGGAGGTTCGGCATATCATGGGTTCAGCCGATGCCAAACCCCACCAACTCACGTCATTTGCCCACTCGTGATGATGGCGCGCTGACATATCCGAAACCGACCGACTCTCAACTCTCCCCTCGATTGTTCTAAGCTTTGAGAGAACAGCTCTCTGTTGTCTATGTCATACTTATTGTTTAAGGTGGCTACAAAACTACCTAAAAGCGTTATAATCTCACCCAGGTTCATGGCTGACCAGAGGCGACAGATCAACACATGTCTTTACTAATCGGACAGCCTATCAGTGCTGACGAGCTCGAACAGGTGACCAGTACTTGGCCGCCTGAACGATTTGCTACGCTGTGTAATACCATGGCTTGGGCAGCGTCGGGGCGAGCATTTCAAACATTCCCCTCATTCACAAGCCGCATCAACGTGAAGGATGGTGGTGTGGATGCGGAATGGACTGTGGAAATCCCTCATGGCAACGGACGTATTCCCACACCAATTCTTGGGCCGGGATGGAACGTTTTCCAGTACAAACAGCGAGACGTCTTCGCCCGTAAGCGGCAACCTATAATTTCCAATCTCCGATCCTCGCTCAAAGCAGCAATTATGGAAGTAGCCAAGAATTCTGGAAAGATACCCGACCAGTACATTCTCTTCGTCAACATTCATCTCACCCCGAACGAGACGGCATCTCTCAAAAAAAGCATCAGGGCAAATGATGAAGAAGCCGCAAAGACTCAGATCGAGGTGATTGGGGCCGAAGAACTCGCTGCCTTACTGAATGATCACCCGCATCTTCGGGCCTCGTTTTTCACTCCAATGGCGTTTCAAACCTGGGAAGACGCTTATGATTCCCACTGTAGCAAGAAGCGATTTGGCTCTCACGTGGAACTTGTCGGCAGGGAATCTGAAGTGGACCGC
The DNA here is from genome assembly GCA_963821465.1 of uncultured Nitrospiraceae bacterium. GTDB lineage: Bacteria > Nitrospirota > Nitrospiria > Nitrospirales > Nitrospiraceae > Palsa-1315. Next base: position 171,822 of record CAWGDV010000003.1, read on the forward strand.
TTACGGGCTCTTGTCGATGCCTCTCATATTCGAGCGATTGTTGTATGCGGTCCCCATGATATGGGGAAAAGCCGTCTCGCGCTCGAAGCAACCAAACACAAGCCTTATGACACAGCCGTTGCGTTAGACCCGCGCTCAACTGGTTTGACAGATTATCGCAACCTGTGTACGAACCGCTCAGAAATCATCTGCATCGTCGAGGACCCGGAACTCGATACCCTTCAGTCCCTTATCGGTGAGGCTTTATCAGTCCCCGGATTGAAACTGCTCATCACTTTCCCAACTGCTACTGAAACAGATCTGAGCTATGGTTTCGACAACCGCGTTGCATCGCTGCTGCTTTCTCCGCTGAGCGATGAAGCTGCCAGGAAACTGCTGGAAGCGACAGGACAAGTCCTTGATTACGGACTTCAAGACTGGATTATCAGTCAGGCCAGAGGAGTACCCGGCATCATCCTGACTGCAGCCAGCATCGGAGGCAGTCTCCGCCAAGATCATCCTGTCTTCAGTACAGCAGTAGGGAAAGAGTTCGAGCGTCGAATCATTCAGGAGCTAGGAGAAGCAGTTTTACAATCAGCCCGTCTGTTTTCTGTGTTGACACACGTTGGAACTTCAGGTCCACAGGAAATCGAGCTTCAGACCATCTGTAGCATCTTCGGCGACGGGCAGTCGCCTAATGAGGCGCTTGCCCGCTTACCAGAATTAGAACAGGCAGGGCTTGCAAGACGGGCCGGTTATTTTGTCGAAATCTCCCTCCCGCTTCTAGCGAACCATCTGGCCGAACAACTCGTCCTAGGCCGTAGGAATGAGATGTTTGCCTTGTTCGCAAAATTAGACGAGGCGGGACAGATCAGATTCATCAAGCGGCTCGCACAAGTCAAAGGCCCTGAAGCCAAGGAATTCTTGGACGAGTTATTTGCTCCAGACGGACCCCTTGGCACAGTCGATCGTATTCTCAAGCGGACTCACTTGCTCAGGCTCGTAGCAGGAACCGTTCATCATCGAGTGCTGCATGTCCTCGAAGACCGCTTGCTCACCAGCACCATAGAAACTCGGCTGACTATTTCTGGAGACTCTCGCAGGGAACTGATGTGGGCCCTCGAACAGCTCCTTTTCCGCGCCAACACTAGCAAGGATGCCCTTCGCCTTATCTGGCTCCTGGCGGAGGCCGAAAATGAGACATGGGGAAACAACGCCACCGGTGTGCTGCAAGAAAGTTTTCACCCGCACCATTCTCAAATGCCGCTACCTCTCGATGAGAGAGTAGCCTTGATCAAGGAGCGGCTTTCATCGACCCCGACAACTGAAACAAAACTGCTTGCGATCAAAACAATCGAAGGCGGTCTCAAGAGTCGCGCTTCCATCCACCTTCGACACAGTGTAGGCCCCTCGCCTTTAGACACTCGTCCCCCTCTCACCTGGAGCAATGTTTTCAGCTATCTCCGAAGCCTTGCGGAGATACTGGTATCGCTCGCTGAGGATCAAGGCAACGTTTCTCACGTTGCGCTGGACGTGCTGCCAAAATCAATCGCCCAAATGGCCTTCCAAGGACTGACCGCGGAAAGCAAACAATACTTCAAGCTACTGACAGCCTGGGCTCTAGCCGAGCGTAAAGGGCTGGATGTGTCACACCTGTCCGGAATCATGCAACGAGTTCGAGACTTCTGTGCCGATCAGATGGCCAAGCCTAATTTGCCTAAGGACCGAAAAACGGAAAACACCGAGTTCATTTCAAAGCTAACTGAATGGCAAGCTTCGTTGGGTCGAGCTGGATTTTCAACCAGACTCAAACTCTGGGCCGGCGGAGAAAGTTATCAGGTATCGGATGACTGGAAACAGGTGCAGGAACAGTTATCTCTTCTCGCAAAAGAGGCCATACAGTCTCCCCAAATTCTTACATCTGACTTAATACAGTGGCTGTTATCCGCCTCTGCAAAGGAGGCCCGATCTTTTTTTCTGCACCCTTGGGGAAGAAGATCAGAACTTTCATTTCCAAACCGCTCTTGAAACCCTCGGCAAAAATGTCCTTGGAAGCAGAGCTTTTGCTCCTTACTTTGCCGGCTGGGCGAAGCGTGACCTCGAAGGAGCTGAAAGTCGACTGGACCAGCTCGCCGAGTTGCACACAGTCTCTGCCACTTCTTTACTCGAAACGACAATCTGGCTGGACCCGACACCACGCGGGCTCAAACGGGTCAAGCAGGTCGCTCCGGAAGACCTCGAATATACTGCCGCACTACTTGGCCGATGGATCGATCGCATAGACTCGAAAGAGTTCAAGGAACTACTCCAGATCATTGCTGGACCTAACTTCGAACGCACTTCTGCCGCAGTTGATTTACTCGGAAGCTGGATGTACCACCAGAAGTCATTCGACGAGGAGCTGAGCGACTTCGCATGGCGCTGCATTGAACATGGTCCTTCGGAAAGACCAACTCGTTCTGCCCAAGGTTGGCGCTTTGATGAACTCGCTGCCAAGTTGACCGAAGCCAATCCGGACTTGGGCTTTGAAAAGTTTCATCAACTCCTTCTAGCTTCCCCGTCTCGTCCATCAGAATGGAAACCGCTGTATATAGAAGATGGAAGAAAACGATGGTGGAAAGCACTGCGAACGAAAGATCGGCCTCGCTTGTTCGATATCTTACTTGAAGCCTCCTGCGCAAACGACACAACTCAAGAAGATCTCTCTTGGCGACTGAAAGATATGCTGGATCAGGACCAGGATGCCGATGATTTGCTCAAGGCTGTTGAGGACAAGAACGCGCATACTCGCATTGCTGCACGATGGCTGGTCGGCAGTAAGCCGAAATTCTGGAATCTGGCGTTTGCCTTTCTCAGGAAATTCCCGCACGATCCCGCGCTTCAAGACGCTCTCACATCGGGAGCGATGGATATGGGAACCATGATTAGAGGCCCTGGATCTGGCTTCTACGAAGCGCGAAAGCAGGAGATTCAAAAATGGTTGGCGGATCCTTCCACGCCGACCGAGGCCAGGACATGGCTGCGTGACGCAGCCGAAGCGCTTGGTTCCGAAGTCAAGACTCACTTTGGTGTGGGAGTACGATCGTGAGGTCAACGACTTAAAACGGTACATCCATGGAAACGATGTTGATCAAAAAAGATGGGCTATCGGCAGAATCCTCAAATACGCTCAATGGTCGGATGTGAGGATGCTTTTGACGGTCGAGGAAATCGAAGAAACCCTCCCCTTTCCTCACACTGCCAGAGCCAAGGCAAACCGTGATTCGAGCGACTCTTACCTACTTGGAAACATGCCGGATAGCCTCCTCACACCGTTACAGCGTCGGGTTTTGACCTCGTTCTTTCAGAAAGGTCTCGGCGAGCGAGGTTTCTATTTGACGGGCGGGACCGCTCTCGCTGAGTTTTACCTGCATCATCGCTATTCGGATGATTTGGACTTCTTCACCCGGAAACAGGGTCCGCTTGCACAAGACTTTCAACACATTCTTGACCTTACTCCTTCTCTCGGATTGACCATCGTGTCAAAGAATCCAAAATCTTCGGAGCATCTTGTTCTTTTCGTTAAAACTGACGGTGATCAAGAAAATCTCAGAAATCGAATTTGCGCGAGACGTACCGGCACAGATGGCACAGCCGACGGTGCACGAAAAAGTTATGGTTGATTCATTCGAAGACATTGCAACGAACAAGATATGTGCGATTCTTAGCCGTCAGCCTTCGGAGCCAAAGGACTTTTACGATCTCTATTTCATTTTGAAGGAGTCGCAATTCACCCTCGACTATTTGATAAGCCGCGCTCGTGAAAAAGAGGCGCTCTTGGATTCTGAAGAGGGCGTTCTGTTATTTGCTGCCAATCTCCTAACCGTCCAGAACCTGAAGCTGATGCGTGAACTGGTGCCCAAAATCGTGAAACCAATCTCAGCAGAACAAATCAGGGACTTTCTCCTTCCCTTGGCCACTGAGCTTTCCCAACGCTATCGCCCGCCAAGCAAGTAGCGCCATGCTGTATGGCATCCTCGCGGATCTGATCGTCTACCTTCACATTGCCTTTGTCCTCTTCGTCGTCTTCGGCGGCTTACTCGTGCTGAAATGGAGGCGGGTGGCCTGGCTGCACCTGCCGGCAGCTGTATGGGGCGCAGTCGTCGAATTCACCGGCTGGATCTGCCCGCTCACACCGCTGGAGAATTGGTTGCGCGCGCTGGGTGGCGAAGCCACCTATCGGTCCGACTTCATCGCACAGTATCTGCTGCCGGTGCTCTATCCTGAGGACCTGACACGGGACCTTCAGTTGCTGTTGGGCACAGGGGTGGTCATCCTCAATGCCGCCGTCTATTGGTGGCTCTGGAGAAGAATCCAGGCGCGTGGTGCTTCCTGGAATCGATAGGGTTCAGCCGCGCGAGCGAAGGTGATGGCCTTCAACCTACACACGACTCTGGGTCACGAACCGTGTGTACAGGAAAGAGGGCCGTCACAAGAGGCAGCTTCGCCCGCGATCGCTTGTGTGCCTACCGAAGCTGTAAGATACGCTGGGCTCCAGCGACTCAGGACTGGGCCTCGCCATTGGGCCCGCGCAAGCAGTTCTCCTCTCCCTTACTGGTTACAGAGAAGCTGGGGAAAAACGGAGTTGACGGACCAGGCGAGGAAGTTGATACATGGACAGGCCTGGATATGATCGATTTGCCTGTGAGGATGCTATGGCAACAGATGAGATTACCCAAAAAGTCAGCGATCGCTATGCTCGGGCTGCGTCAACGGGCGAGCAGATGTGTTGCCCGACCAGTTACGACATGGCCGATCTCCAATCCTTCATCCCGGAAGAGGTCCTCAAGATTTCGTATGGTTGCGGGACACCGGCCGGGCTAAAGACCGTCTCCCAAGGAGAAACCGTACTGGATATCGGTTCAGGTGGCGGCATCGATTGTTTCGAAGCTTCCCGGCTCGTCGGCCCCACTGGTCACGTCATCGGGATCGACATGACTGACACGATGCTGGCCATCGCCCAGAAAAAATGCCCCCATCGTCGCAGCCAATCTTGGATATGCCGACCTCCAATGTCGAGTTTCGCAAAGGGATGGCGGACGCGATACCGGTGATCGATGGCGCCGTCGATCTGATCATCTCCAACTGTGTGATCAACCTGGCGCCGGATAAACGGAAGGTCTTCAGGGAAATGTTTCGCGTCGCCAAACCGGGTGGACGATTTACGATTTCCGATATCGTGGCCGATCAGCCCGTTCCGCAGTATTTGGTGCATGACGCTGAAAAGTGGGGCGACTGCCTCTCCGGGGCGCTGACGCTCACCGACTATATCGCAGGGATGGTAGGAGCCGGTTTCCTCGGCATTCATCTGATCAAAGTTCTCGCCCTGGCAAACGATCGACGGCATTCACTTCTTCTCCGTCACGTTGACGGGATATAAACTTCCCGCGAGCTGCGCCTGTATCGGACGTTCGTTATGCCACGCTCCGCGGGCCGTTCAGCCGAGTGGTCGATGAACTGGGCACGACCTATCTCCGAGGTATTCCCCAGCCAATCACGCCGGACGACTGTGTGCCTATTGAGCCAGCTCCATTGGCTTCTCACTTTGTCCTGTCCTCCGACCCGCTGTGGCTGGATCGAGCCGATGACCGATGGACCGCGGTCTATCCGGCAGACGTTCCCTGCCTCTGGCAAGGGCATTTTGCCATGCTCGCCGGACCCTTCGTCGAAGCCGCCGATGACGATCACCATGTGTATCGCCGAGGCGAACCGGTGGAGATCTGTTCCAAGACCCTAACAGTATTGGAAGCCGACGGCTACACTCCTCATTTCGCGATCATCAATCGCGCGGGCCAGCACGTCAGCGGTGATGCCGTCACCTGCTCCCCCAATGAGGCCTGCTGCTGATGAAGGCCCCCTTGAATACCAAGATGCTGACTCCGCGCCAATGCGCCACGGTTCTCAAGGCCTTGGGTGACGAAACGCGGCTGCGCATCTTGGAATCCTTGCTCATCGGTGAAAAATGCGTGACGGATCTTGTGCAGGAATTGAAATGCTCTCAACCCCACGCCTCCCATCATCTCCGTATTCTGCGAGACGCAGGTTTGGTCGAGGGGCATCGGGACGGCAAACAGGTGTGCTACAGAGTCTCTCCCGCAATCCAGCGAGCCCTAGCAAACAGGCAAGGACAGGCGCTGGATTTCGGCTGTTGTGAGTTGCGGTTTCCGGAATCGGCGTTGATGACGATCGGTCACGTGCGCTGATGGTGATTCGGCCACTGAGAAGTGTTCTCCCATTCTGACAGGCATTGATATGGCGCTGACCCTGCTGGGGCAACATAATCCCCTCGCCTCCTCAACGGAGCAATTAAAGATGCTCGGGAGGACGACGAGCTGCCCACCCTTCGAGACGCAACTCGATCAATCGGCCTGCTCCCGCTTCGCGCCACCGGGATCACGGTCTTTCAGATCAATGTCGGCAAGCTCTGCAATCAGACCTGTCGACACTGTCATGTCGATGCGGGACCTGATCGGACGGAACAGATGTCCCATGAAACGGCAGAGCAATGCATCCGCGCTCTCGCGCAGACCGATATCCCAACGGTCGATATCACGGGTGGAGCACCGGAACTGAACTCGAACTTTCGCTGGCTGGTTGAACAGAGCCGGGCACTGGGTCGCCACGTAATGGATCGCTGTAACTTGTCTGTCTTGCTCCTCCCATCTCAAGCAGACTTGGCAGAGTTCCTGGCCGGGCATCGTGTGGAAATCGTCGCATCGCTGCCCTATTACCGCGCCAGCCAGACCGATGCGCAGCGAGGCGAGGGTGTTTTTGAGAAATCGATCCAGGCGCTTCGCCTCCTCAATCGACTCGGCTACGGCCAGCCTGGCAGCGGATTGTCGTTGAATCTCGTTTGCAATCCGGTCGGAGCCTTTCTTCCTCCCAGGCAAGCGGCGATCGAAGCGCAGTTTCGCCAAGAACTGCGGGCTCGGCATGGAGTCGAGTTCAACCATCTCTACACGATCACCAATATGCCGATCAGCCGGTTTCTTGAGTTTCTCCTGGAGAGCGGCAACTACGAGCAGTATATGGAGCGATTGGCCAACGCCTTCAATCCCGCTGCCGCGGCCGGCGTCATGTGCCGCTACACCATCTCAGTGGGCTGGGATGGCGACCCTCTACGACTGCGACTTCAACCAGATGCTCGATCTGCCGGTGGATCATGGTGCGCCCGCCCATATCCGCGACTTTGATCCGGTTCAACTCAATCAGCGCCAGATCACAACCCGCAACCATTGCTACGGCTGCACGGCTGGGGCCGGTTCGTCTTGTGGCGGATCTGTCACTTCCTAAGGACTATGAATGGAGATCTCCCTGCTCGCCTTCGTTCTTGCCTTTGCTCTCGCCTTCGCAAATGGAACCAACGACGTCTCCAAAGCCATCGCGACCTTAGTTGGAAGCGGGGTCACCGATTATCGGTCGGCTATCGCCTGGGGAACTGCCTGGACCGTGATCGGAGCAGGGTTGGCGGCCTATGTTGCAAGTGCGATGATCAATACGTTTGGTCATGGCCTCATCCAGGCCGGCACGATCATCGGACCGACCGTCACCTTGGCTGTCTTGACTGGGGCGATTGCGTGGATCCTCTTTGCCTCGCGCACGGGCTTCCCTGTCTCAACGACTCATGCACTCACTGGAGCCATCGTCGGCGCCGGCTTCGTCGTCTTTGCCGGAGAAGGATTGATCTGGTCCGCGATCGGGAAGAAGATTGCGCTTCCTTTGTTGCTCAGTCCGTTCCTCGCCTTCACTGTCTCACTACTCATCCATCCCGCTGTCCGCACGCTCGCTAAAAAGTGGGAGGGGGCTTGTCTGTGCGTGATGCCGGCCTCGCGGGCGCTGGTGGCGATCGATACGAATGGCAGCACCAAAACCCTGTTTCAAGCCACGAGTTTCAGCCAGCCGATCATGGCAATACCCTCGCAATGCGACCGCGCCGGCATACAGGGGTTGGTTGTGGGGATCGATACGATTCACTGGATCTCCAGCGGCCTTGCGTCGTTTGCCCGCGGGACGAACGATGCGCCGAAAATCGTCGCCATGCTCTTGCTCGGCAGCGCGACCACTACGTGGCCCAGCGCCTCGTCCCAACTTGCCGCCTTCGGGGGAGTCGCCATTGCGATGGGGATCGGTAGCTACTTTGGCGGGCTCCGCGTAACCAAAGTTCTTGCTGAGAACGTGACAAAGATGAATCATGCGGAGGGGCTGTCTGCAAACCTGACGACATCGTTGCTGGTCCTCGTCTCCGGTTCTCTCGGATTGCCGGTCTCGACCACCCATATCAGCAGCTCAGCCATTATCGGAATCGGCCTCCTCAAAGGCTGGAAGAGCGTGCGCTGGACGACCGTGCGTGACATGGCTCTGGCTTGGGTGGTGACGTTTCCGGCGTCGGCCCTCCTCGCTTGTATCGCCTACCTCATTTTCACTCGAGTACTGTAGCAGGAGGCTGATACGTCCGCCTGCGCCATTGGAAGGTTACGGCTTAGGTTGAGGCTGAGAGTGAAGAGTCGGGACTTTGCTCGACCTCATCCTGCTTCGCTTGCTGTGGCCTTACTTGAGATAAGGCGTGTAGTACAGTTCGGCTGTATTGGCTAAACATTTCTCCGACAGTGCAAACACCCCTTCATGTACAGCCGGTATTCATGATGGACCTCCTATAGATTATCGCGATTGCGTTGCTTCTAGGCAGTCTGCTAAACTCAAAAAGATATAGACGTATTAGCAATTATATTCAGCCGAGTATTTCACATGGTCTGGGACCCAAAAGATCCTTGGAGTAAGAAAAGCGACCCGCTTGAGGAAGCCCTCAGGCAGGCCCAATCCCAGTTCAAGAACCTGATGCCCTCGTTCAAGAGTCTGATGCCCTCAAGCGGTTTTAGAAACATCGCCTTGGGAGGGCTGCTCGTCTTTATTGCTTGGCAGAGTGTCTTTATCGTCGCCCCAGATGAGGAGGGCGTCGTCAAGCGATTTGGCGCCCCTGTCCGAACCGTGGGACCCGGCCCCCACGGGAAAATCCCCTTTGTCGAAACCGTCTTGCAGCCGAAAGTCCAGAAACTCCACCGTATCGAGGTAGGCTTCCGCACAGATCGGCAAGGCCGTCAGCAAATGCTGGCGCAAGAAGCCCTGATGCTCACCGGCGACATGAACATCCTGGCCATCCAATTCATTGTGCAATACAAGATTAAAGAGTCAGCGAACTACCTCTTTAACGTCGCACAAATCGATGAGACGATCGGAAAAGCTGCTGAGGCCTCCATGCGGGAAGTGGTCGGTAAGGGTAAGATCGACGAAGCGTTGACGACCGGCAAAGCCCAGATCCAGCAGGATACCCAGATACTCCTGCAAGCCCTTCTCGACCAGTATCAGGGCGGTGTCCAGATCGCAGCCATCCAGCTCCAAGACGTCAGTCCTCCCGAGGCCGTGGCGGCTGCCTTCAAGGACGTGACGAACGCGAAAGAAGATCGAGAGAAACTGATCAATCAGTCTCAGAGCTATCGCAACGACATTCTCCCCAGAGCTCAAGGCGAAGCCGCTCAGGTGGTGAACCAGGCGAAGGGCAACGCCCAGGCGCGTGTGGATCGCGCCCAAGGTGAGGCCAACCGTTTCTCGGTAACCCTGAAAGAATACAATCAAGCCAAAGACATCATCAGCAAGCGGATCTATATCGAAACCATGGAAGAAATCCTCCCGAACGTTGAGAAAATCATCATTGATGGCAAGGCAGCCGATCGTATGCTTCCGTACCTTCCGCTCGATCGTCATAAACCCATGACCAGCACAGCCACTGAGGACCGTAAATCATGACCAAGCAGGGATTCATCATTGCGCTGCTGGTGGTCGTCGGTGGGTTGCTTTTCCTAGGAGCCTCACCGCTTTTCGTCGTAGACATCATCCAGAATGCGATCGTGGTCCAACTCGGGAAGCCGGTTCGCAATATCACGGAGCCGGGGCTCTATGTGAAAGTGCCGTTCATTCAAGAGGTCACCTACTTCGATAAACGCCTGCTGGACTACGACTCACAGGCGCAAGATGTGATCACACAGGACAAGAAGACCCTCCTTCTTGACAACTACGCCAAATGGCGGATTATCGACCCACTGAAGGTCTATCAGAACTTTCAAACCCAGCGGGGAGCGCTGCAACGGCTCAACGACATTATTTATTCTGAACTCCGGGTTGAACTCGGACGCCATGACCTTCTGGAAATCGTCGCGGATCACCGATCCGAACTCATGAAAATCGTGACCCAACGGTCGCATGAAAAAGCGTCCGCATATGGGATCGAGATTCAGGACGTGAGAATCAAACGCGCCGACCTCCCTGAACAGAACGAGAAGGCCGTATTCGCCAGGATGCAAGCTGAGCGGGAACGGCAGGCGAAGCAATATCGTGCGGAAGGCGCTGAGGAGGCACAGAAAATCCGTTCAGAGGCGGAAAAGGATCGTGAGATTATTCTGGCTCAGGCGTACAAGGAATCGGAGGAACTTCGTGGCGCTGGGGATGCGAAGGCCTTTAAGGTCTATGCCGACGCCTACCGGCAGGATCCTCACTTTTTTGAATTTACTCGCACGATGGAAGCCTACAAGAAAACCTTCAAAGACAAGTCCACTCTGGTGATGAGTCCAGACTCAGAATTCTTGCGTTATCTTAAGCAGCGCTAGCCTTCAGGACAACCCCACAATCTCTCCCGTGCCTGGATCGATTCCAATACGCTCCCCTGCCGGTTTCTTCGGCAAACCAGGCATGAGTTGAATCCCTGAGCAGACCGCCGTGAGAAACCCAGCCCCTGCGAGCATTCGCACTTCCTTGATCGGAAGCGTAAACCCCGACGGGCACCCCTTCAACACCGGATCGTGCGACAGTGATAACGGCGTCTTGGCCATACAGATAGGGAGCCGATCGAGTCCGAGTTGCTGCGCCACCTCGATATCTTGTTCGGCTTGCGCGTCGAACGACACGGCCGAGGCCCCATACATCTGCGTGGCAATGGTCTTAATCTTCTTCTTGATCGGCCAGGCGATGTCATAGAGATGCCTGAATGCAGATGGTTTCGCTGTGGCTCTGACCACAGCCTTCGCCAATGCTTCGGCCCCTGTTCCGCCATCGGCCCAATGGGTTGAGACCGCAGCACCCACCGCGCCAACCTCTTGGGACCGCTCTCGAACCCATTCCAGCTCAGCTACCGGGTCATCGATAAACGCATTGACTGCTACCACCACGGGAATCCCATGGGCTTTCACATTCGCAATATGTTGCTCCAGGTTCGCAAAGCCTTTGACCAATGCCTCCTGGTTAGGCCCAGTAAGCCCTACTGGAAGCGTGGCTCCAACCTTGACAGCTCCTCCACCACCGTGAAGCTTGAGTGCGCGAAGCGTCGCGACCACCACAGCCGCCGCCGGCTTGAATCCTGAGAGGCGACACTTGATATTGAAAAATTTCTCTGCCCCGAGGTCGCTCCCGAATCCAGCCTCCGTGACGACATAGTCCGCACAACGCAAGGCGATGGCATCGGAAAGGATCGAACAATTCCCGTGGGCGATATTCCCGAACGGACCAGTATGCACAAACGCCGCAGTGCCTTCCAGCGTCTGAACCAAGTTCGGCAACAACGCTTCTCTGAGCAAGACTGCCATGGACCCGGCACATCCAAACTCTTCTGCCCGCACTGGCTTCCCATCCGCTGTAAACCCGACGAGGATCTGCCCGAGCCTGTGTCGCAGGTCGGCTTGACTCGATGCCAATGCGAGCATCGCCATGACCTCGGAAGCTTCGGTAATCACAAACTGACCCCTGCGACCCGCAGCCCCTTCTCCCAGCGAGATCTGGCGTAACGCCCGATCACTGACTCCCAAGGTCCGTGGCCAGGTGATCCGATTAGGATCCACCTGAAGCGCGTTCCCATGAAACAGATGATTATCAACAAATGCTGACAAGAGATTGTGACTGGCGGATACCGCATGGGCATCGCCGGTTAAGTGGAGGTTGATTTCTTCCATCGGAAGGACTTGCGCCCTTCCCCCTCCAGTCCCTCCCCCTTTGATCCCAAACACCGGCCCCAACGAAGGTTGCCGAAGCGTGACGGCCGTTCGATGGCCAAGGAGGGAAAGGCCCATGGCAAGCCCGATGGAAGTTGTCGTCTTGCCCTCCCCGAGCGGGGTCGGATTGATGGCAGTCACGAGTACATACCTGCCGAGGGGTGCAGCATGAAGCCTCTTAAGTACGTCAAGCGAAATCTTCGCCTTCAGCTTTCCGTATGGAAGTAGCTCGCTGGTCTGTATGCCAAGCTGATCAGCGACATCCTGAATTGGGCGCGCCTTCACTGATCGATTGATCTCAATGTCTGTCATAGGCTGGGCAACGGCATGATCTCTACTGCCGTATTGGCGCGGAAGTAGAGCATAGGAGTCGAGTCAATTCGGTGGGCGTTGTTGAATGGGAGAGTTGAATGCGGCCTATCCTGGTCATAAACCGAGTCAGCTGATGACAAGTCAGTGAGTGAAGCGGGAAACCTAATAAGCTATTCGAGGATGTACTTCACAGGGTCTAGCGCCTGGCCATTAACCTTAACCATGTAGTGCAAGTGGGGCCCTGTGGCTAATCCGGTACTGCCGACTAATGCAATAGCTTCTCCACGCTTCACACGCTGCCCCTCTTTGACTAAAGACTTGGCTAGGTGTCCATAGACAGTTTCAATACCGAATCCATGGTCGAGTTTCACGAGAATTCCCAACTTAGGGTCGAAGCCGACTGCTGTGACACGTCCTTGAGCCGGAGCCTGAATCGGCGCATTGGCAGCAGCTCCAATATCCAAGCCGTCATGCCATGCGGGCTTTTCTGTAAATGGGGAAACCCTTGGCCCGAACCCAGAGGTCACCCACCCCTTCACCGGCCAAATGGATGGAGTTGCGGCCCATCGAGAAGATTTCTTTTCGGCAGCCAAGGACAACTCTTGAAGCGATTGTTCCTGGATCGTGGCTTCTTTCGACAGCCAATCTATACCATCCTTGATTGAAGCGATCACCTCCTGCTCGGTGAGACCGCTCGAACTGGCAGATGGGCTCGTTTGGCCATTCAGAGCACTCTGACTCGATTCCACTGAACTGAAGTGCTGACTCGTAGCGTTACTCTTGAGGATCTTCTCAGAGGTAGGAAGAGTATTGCCATCGGGAAGGGGAGTATCCTCACCACCTTGACCATTAGTCACATCCCCTGCTTTCGGATTCTCGATACCCAACATCACACGAAGCCGCTGATTAACCTCCTTCATGGATGTTAAACGCTTCTTCAAGTCGTCGACGGCGCTAGAAAAAGCTCCCGCCTGCTCCCGTGCACTCATGGCTTCTGCTCGGAATGCAGAGAGTTCCCAGACTTCACCGGTCCTAATCACGTAGTGAGAGATGACAAGAACATTGGCTAGGATTAAAATGGCTCCGACAATCAATAGCTTACTAACAAGTTTGCGAGGAAAACTAAATCGTAGTGGCTTGGCTGTTGCGCCACGAAACACCACGATGGTATAGGAATCGCTTTCTTCGGCGCCGTTCATTTGTCCCATGACTTCCACCCCCTGCTGAATGGGCTGCCCAATTCCACCAAATAATAAATATTTGTGAGTGTATCGAGACAGATCCCTTCAGTCAACCCCTTACTTTTATGGATTCTCCCCCCTCAATAACAGTTAGCTATGGGTCTCACTGCATACCCACCCAATGTATCCATCATGGCCTTCCGTAACTGACAATGCGATAATTTCAGGAATTTCATATGTATGCATCGTCTTGATCGCTTTTTCGAGTGCCCGATACCGAGGTGTGGTGGACTTCAGTATGAGGAGAACTTCTTGTGCCTTGGCAATCTTTCCCTTCCAACGATAAATCGATTGAATTCCTGGAATGATATTCGCACAGGCAGCCAACTTCATATTTACCATTTTTTCGCCGATCCTTACAGCTTCTTTTCGATTTCTCGCCGTAACCAAGATAACAAGAACCTGCCGGGCTGGTTTCCTCATAAGGGATTCGGCCATTGTCATACAACCTTTCCACTCGATACTGAACCCTGGCGTTCTCTCTTGATAGAATAAAGCAATTTCTGGGCCTAGTACGTATGCAAACACATGATTGCTACAACTTATCAATATCTTAAATAATACGGTTATCGACCTAACCTTTGGCAGTTTTCTCCATGTCTAAATTCTCCATGTCTAAAATTGAGCCAGTTTAAAACCATATACAGACAAGAGCTGACAAAAATGTACGTTTTCGTCCTCCTGCTTCTCTCAAGAAAAAATAGAACTCAACCTTAGCAGTTCTGGTCTCTCTACAGAAAACGTAAGCCTGATGGCATTATCAGGCTCATTGACAAGCTTTTCGCCCCTCACATATTATGCACACTATAAGTAAGGAGGACACCCAATGGGCTTTGCCATTTCCCCGAAAGAACTCAAAATACGCCTTGATAAAGGCGATAAATTAGTACTGGTTGATGTGAGGGAGGAATGGGAATATTCCCTTGCAAAACTGGATGGCTCGATTCTCATTCCTCTCGGAACGCTCCCTCAATCGCTCTCCCAATTGAACCACGACTCAGAGATAATTGCCATCTGCCACCATGGCATGAGAAGCGCTGATGCGACGAATTTTCTGCTTCAACAAGGATTCCCAAACGTGAAGAATTTGGTGGGGGGAATTGACGCCTGGTCGACCCAAGTGGATGGAACTGTCCCTCGATATTGACCCAGCCCCACCAAGGCCTTTCGCATACATAATCTCCCCCCTCCTATCCTAAACGGCACGCTCGATTCTAGCTCATGCGCTCGCGGAAATAGTCGACGGTGCGCTTGAGCCCTTCACTCAGTTCGGTTCTTGGCTCCCAGGACAATTCTTGACGGAGCTTGGCCGAATCAATCACGCTCCGTACCTGTTCGCCACTTTTGGCTGGACCATGGACTTCCTTGTATGTCGAACTCGTGTGGGTGACTAAAATCCTGAGCAAATCGTTGATGGAAGTCTCTTCCCCCGTTCCGACATTATACGTCCCTTGTATTTCCTGACCCATCACCGCAAGATTTGCTTCAACGACATCTTCGACATACACGAAGTCTCGCGTTTGCCGTCCGTTCCCATTGACGATCGCTTGCTCGTTATTCAGCAGTTTCTGAATAAAGATCGCGACTACGCCGGCCTCTCCATCAGGATCCTGACGTGGACCATAAACATTGGCATAGCGCAGGCTCACGATTTGAAGTCCACTTACTCGTTGATAGTAGGAAAGATACTGCTCCCCGCACAGCTTGCTAATGCCGTAAGGCGACAGAGGCCTCGTGACATGGGACTCGGGGGCAGGATAGACCTCCTGCTCGCCGTAGATAGCCCCACCGGAAGAAGAGAACACCACCTTTCGCACACCATGCTTAATTGCTTGCTGCAGGACGTTCAGCATCCCAAGGACATTGACCTGGGCATCGAAGATTGGATCTTCCACAGATTTTCGGACATCCATCTGCGCAGCAAGATGCATGACTAGATTGGGCCTTTCGTTGCGAAACACCCGTTCAAGTCGCCAGCTCTGAATATCTAGCTTGAAGAAACGAGCGGCGCGATTGAGGTTTCGCCGCTTCCCCGTGGACAGATTGTCCACGACAACAACCTCATGCCCTTCCTGGATAAGACGATCGACCAAATGCGACCCGATAAAACCGGCACCTCCGGTCACAAGTACTTTCATGCACACCCCCATCGCCTATGAATCCGCACCATCATCTGTCCACCGCCTACCTGATCAGGTTGTTCTCTCGCGTGCAAAACCAACAAGAATCTCCCGATTCCCCTTTCGCCCGATCACGGGAGAATCGAGCACGCCTTTCAGCTGAAACCCCAACTGAGCGGCACAGGCAATAACCTTCTCAGTCACCGCCTCACGCTGCACATCATCTCGCACGATCCCCCCTCGTCCCACCTGGCCCTTACCGACTTCAAACTGTGGCTTCACTAATGCCACGATCACTGCCGAGCTATTGAGTAGGTGGACGACCGAGGGCAAGACCAGCGTCAGAGAAATAAAAGACACATCGATCACCGCCAGGTCGATGGGCTCAGGAACCGCTGCACGGTCAACATACCGAATGTTGGTCCGTTCGAGCAAGACAACACGTGAATCTTGACGGAGCCTCCACTCAAATTGTCCATATCCCACGTCGATGGCATAAATACGAGTGGCTCCTCGCTGCAGCAAACAGTCGGTAAATCCACCGGTCGAACACCCAACATCCAAACCGATTGTCCCTCTCGGGTCAATATGAAAGGCATCAAGGGCTGCAGCTAATTTGTCGCCCGATCGACTGACGTACAAGGCAGGCTGCACGATCTCGATCCGCGCATCCAGCGGCACCAACTTCGCGGGCTTATCCACCATAATCCCATCAACTGATACTCCTCCTGCTAAGACAGTTCTCGTTGCAGCCTCCCGACTGGGCACCAAACCCTGAGCTGCAAGCACACGGTCCAACCGTTCTTTGTGAGCACGCGGGAGGGAAGCCATAACGACTAGGGAAACCACTCATCGGGGCATGGACGGAAATAAAAGCCTGTACGAGGGAAGCTAGGAGGACGGTTCATCGTCTGCGTCGTCTGGAGAGTAGGCGTGGATTCGTTTCTTGCCGTTCTTATCTTGCACGAGCACTTCTACTTTATGCTCAGCTTCTTCTAAAATCTTGAGACAATTCTTTGAGAGGCGAATGCCCTCTTCAAAAATCTTGAGCGACTCGTCTAGAGGGAGATCGTTTTTTTCCAACTCACCAACAATGGCTTCCAGTCGCGCCATTGCCTGTTCAAATTTCACCACTGCCACAACACGCCTCGTTATTTATGGATGGAAGCCCATTATACTGGACCGCACCGCGATTTCAAACTGTGGAGTCGTCACACACGCGCGTCACCATGCAACTCAATCGCCCGCGAGCCAATTGAGCCTCTAACTCCTGCCCAACCTCCACATCGCTCGCTCGATGGAGAATCTGACCTGCCGGAACCGTTTGAAGAATACTGTAGCCACGTCCAAGAATCGCCAAAGGGCTCAAGGTATTGAGCTGCGCCAGCGTCGCGTGGATCCGGTGACGATGCTGCGCCAATATGACCCCCATCTGCCCTTCAAGGCGCTTCGAGAATTGCGGAACTGTTGCCAGACCTTGCTTGATTGTGAGAATAGGGTTGAGGCCGGACAGATCGCGCTGCGCCTCGTGAACCCGTTCACGCCCTGACGTAAGTAGTTGTTGGACCACTTCGCGCAATCGATCGACCATATCATCGGTCCGTTGTGCCGCTTCCTGGAGGCGAAAGCGTACATCCGTCACCCCTCGAATGCCGGCATCGAGCCGCTGCCGCTCGAAGGCACAATGCCGGAGCATCACCTGCCCCATACGGACCGTCAGCTCCCGCAATCGTTCCACGATCTCGGCTAACACCGGAACTACCGCCTCCGCTGCCGCCGACGGCGTCGGCGCCCGGAGGTCGGCGACGAAGTCAGCAAGCGTCACATCGGTTTCATGCCCGACAGCCGACACAACCGGCACATGGGATGCGGCAATAGCACGCACCACAATCTCTTCGTTGAAACTCCAGAGATCCTCCAACGATCCTCCGCCTCGCCCAACAATGATAACATCGACAGAGGCCCAGTCGTTCAAATCAGCCAGCGCCTCAGCGATTTGACGCCCGGCACTCTCCCCCTGAACTTGAACCGGAACGATAAGAATATGGAGCGTCGGCCAGCGTCGCCGAAGAACAGCCAGGATATCTCGAATGGCTGCGCCGGTCAGTGAAGTCACCACGCCCACAGTCCGAGGAAATACCGGGATCGGCTTCTTTCTGTCCTGATCGAACAACCCCTCCGCTGTCAATCGTTCCTTCAACTGTTCAACTGCCAGCTGCAGTGCGCCGACTCCCTTCGGCTCTACCGTATCGAGCACGATCTGATATTCCCCACGCGGCTCATAGACCGTAAGCCTCCCCCGCACGATCACTTGTAGCCCTTCTTGCAAGGCAAAGCGTAGCCGAACTGCGTCGGACCGGAACAACACCGCGCGAATTTGGCTCGTCCTGTCCTTGAGTGTGCAATAGACGTGTCCCGATCCGGGGGCACGGAGATTGGAGAGTTCACCCTCCAGCCAGATATCAGAGAATTGTTCTTCGATTGAGGCGCGAAGCAGCCCCGTCAACTCCGAAACCGTTAAAAACCGTTTCGGAGTAGGAGCATGAGAGAGGGAAGCGGCGAAACCAGGAAGATTCGTGGTGAGTCTCCTTCAATCAATGATGCGAATTCGTTCGATCGACAACGCCTTGCCAAGACGCGCATCAAGTTCGAGCAGCACCGCGCAAAAGACGGAGGGACCCGAGGCCACTTCAAAGCGCCTCGGCATCCCGGTCAGAAACTTTTCGATCGCCAACTCTTTCTTCACCCCAATTACGGAATGGAGGGGACCGGTCATCCCAATATCCGTCAAATACGCGGTCCCTTTCGGAAGAATCTGATCATCGGCCGTTTGTACATGCGTATGGGTACCGACTACAGCGACGACCTCTCCGTCCAGATAGTGCCCCATCGCCATTTTCTCTGATGTGGCCTCCGCATGCATGTCAACAATCACGGCAACCGTTCGCTTTTTCAGTACGGCCAATTCTTTTTTAGCCACCTGGAACGGACAGTCCAATGTCGGCATGTAGGCGCGCCCCATCAGCTGGAGAACGCCGAGTTGCTCCCCGCTGGCCGACTCGACCACCACACTTCCGTAACCCGGCACACCACTCGGATAATTGGCCGGACGAAGTAGTCGTGGCTCCCGGGGAAAGTAGTCGAGAATTTCCTTCTTGTCCCAGGCATGATTCCCAGTCGTAATCACCGCGAGGCCGAGGTCGAATAACTCTTCTGCCAACTCCGGCGTGATACCAAACCCACCAGCCGCGTTCTCTCCATTCCCGATCACGATGTCGATTTGACGTTGAGCCACCAGCTTTGGAACAGCTCTGGCCAATGCCCGCCGCCCAGGCTCTCCAAAGATATCGCCGATGAAGAGAACTTTCACTTGGCATACTCCACATACCGGCTCTCGCGAATCACAGTCACTCTGATCGTGCCGGGATAGGTCAGCTCCTGCTCAATCTTCTTCGCTAGATCCCGAGATAGTTGGAACGACTCAGCATCCGAAATATCTTCCTGTCGAACAATGACGCGAATCTCTCGGCCCGCTTGAATAGCATAGGCCTTCTGCACCCCTTTGATAGTCGTGGCAAGCGACTCCAGTTTCTCCAGCCGCTTTACGTAGGTCTCCAAGGCCTCCCGTCTAGCCCCAGGCCTGGCCGCAGACAACGCCTCAGCCGCAGCAACCAACACCGATTCTGGACAGATCGGTGCGACTTGTTCATGGTGCCCTGCAATGGCATTCACAATTTTCTCGCTCTCGCCGTACTTCTTGGCAATCTCAGCGCCAAGCATGGCATGCGGGCCTTCTTCTTCGTGACTGACGGCTTTCCCGATGTCGTGCAGAAGCGCCCCCCGCCTAGCCAACTTCACATCAAGACCAAGCTCCGACGCCATGATGCCGCAAATGTACGACGCTTCTCGCGAATGATAAAGATTGTTCTGCCCGTAGCTGGTCCGGTACTTGAGCCGACCAAGTACCTTGATCAACTCCGGATGAAAATCTGAGAGCCCCAACTCAAAGATGATTTTCTCGGCCTCCTCATACATGAGCTTATCAATGTCAACCTTGACTTTCTCGACGATCTCCTCGATCCGCGTCGGATGGATGCGCCCGTCATGCATCAACCGTTCGAGCGAGACCTTGGCAATCTCGCGGCGCAACGGATCGAAGCCCGACACGATGACGGCTTCAGGCGTTTCATCGATAATCAGGTCGATCCCGGTTGCAGCTTCGATCGCACGGATGTTCCGCCCTTCCCGCCCAATGATCCGTCCCTTCATTGCATCGTTCGGAATCGGCACGACAGAAATCGTGGATTCTGAAACGTAATCACGCACCACACGTTGAATCGAATTGGTAATGATCTCTCGCGCCTCCCGCTCCGCATTCTCCCGCGCCTCTTCTAACGTCCGCTTGGCATGCCCAACGGCCTCGAGCCGCGCCTGGCTTTCCATTTCTTGAATAAGCTGCTTCTTCGCCTCCTCAGCCGTGATCCCCGCAATGCGCTCTAACGCCTCACGATGCTCCTTCTCCACTCGAGCACAAGCTGATTCTTTAACCAGCAGCTTCTCTTCCCGTTTCGCGAGGTCTTGATCTCGCTTCTGAACCTCACTATCCCGCTTGTCTATGGCACTGATTCGTTTCTCGATGGTTTCATCCCGCTGAATCAAACGTTTTTCGACACTCACGAACTCAGCCATCTTGACCTTCTGCTCCTTCTCCAGCTCCTCTTTCGATCGCAACAGAAGGTCTTTTGCTTCCAGCTTCGCCTCTTTAACGATGTTCTCCGCCTCCCGCTGAGCGTTCTGTATAGCCTGGCGGACTTGCTCATCTTCCTGGGCCTTCTTCTTGACGCTCGATGAACGGCGGATCAGCTCAAAAAGGCCGATTCCGAGCAGTCCTCCTATGAGTCCTGTCAACAGATAAGCAATAATTGAGGTTGACATGTAGACTCCCCCCTTACAGTCGCGAGACGAGAAGAATTCTGCTTCCCAGCCTCGTTTGATACATGGTTATTCAACAGTCTTGAATGAGAGGGGGCGCAGTGAAAAGACGGAGGACTAGAAGAGGACGACGGGAAACGCGGTCTACGGAGCTACTCCGAGTACGGACTTATCAGGAATGGATACCTTGCTGGATTGAGATGACGGGTACGTCCTGAGTGCGATAGATCCCTCGAAGCCCATCGACGTCGATCCACTCTCATCCGAATGAGAGGATTCAGTGCGTGAACCGGAAGCAACCGCTGGCTGTTTCCGTGGACCGCACTCTCCGACGGCAACATGAACTCCATAACCTTACCCAACATCTCCAAGAGGTTATACATAAAGTATATGAACCCTTGTGCACCTTCTGACTGCCTCAATTTCGCCAGCATCAAGAACCCACATCCATTCCGCTGTGATTGCATCGTATCCCCGGATCACTGGACCGGTTCGAGCATGACCTCATCATGTCCCTATCGTAAAATCTACCACGTCCCGACACACACAAACACGATAACAAAGGGAAATGCCCTTTGCAAGTTGAATCTAACGAAAGAGCGAGGTCGGTACCTGCTCCTCGATCGACTCCATGAGCAACTTCATCCGGCGCTCGACATCCGCCTCACCTTGAGCACGCTTCCGTTCGAGATCAAACAACTGATGGGCCAAATTGAGTGCCGTCAGTACGGCGAGTTTGGACGGGGTCGTCGTATTCATTCCTTCCGCGAGATGGCGCATCTGGCCATCGACAAAGCTCGCGAGGCGCCGAACATCCCCTTCGTCTGCCTCACCACGAATCGCGTACCGTTGGCCGTAGATTTCCACGTCAATGGTCTTAGTCAAGGGCCACCTCCTTGCGTTCTTCTAGGCACTCCAACAATTCGATGTCGCCGAGAACTCTTTCTATACGTGACTTGATATCGATACGCTCTTGCTCCCACCGTCGATTCGCATCATCCTTCTCCGCAAGCCGTTGTCGAACGACCTTTAATTCTTCTTCAGTCGCCGCATTCTTTTTCTTCAGCTCTTGAACGAGCTTCACCAGATCCCTAATGCGACTTTCAAGTGCGTCCAATCGATCAAGTGCCATCCCCCTCACTCTCTTCCTTAAGAACCCCTACAGGTTGTGGCGCACTATAGAAACTTGTCTAGATCTTGTCAAGAAATAGCTATCAGGAAGCCTTGTCTAGGCGTAGGTATTCTCTGTAGCTTCGCAGTACGCGCTTCACATACTGCCGCGTTTCCTGATATGGGATCAATTCAATGAACTCATCCTGACTTCGTCCAGGGTGAAGCGCAACCCAGCTCCCAACAACTAATGGCCCTGCATTGTATGAAGCAATAGCGAGCGCGACATTCCCGGAAAATTGTTCGAGTAACTGCTCGACGTAGTAGACCCCGATCTGAATATTAGTCTCCTGATCGAAGAGATCCTCCCGTCCAACCACGGGCAGTCCGAGCCTTTGCGCCACATTATTTGCGGTTCCCAGCATCACCTGCATCAGGCCAATCGCACCAACCCGCGACACGGCTTTCCAATCGTACTGACTCTCCTCTCGAATGATGGCTGCCACCAGATAGGGATCGACACCGTTCACACCTCGGCCCTTGATCGTGGGAAGGAGACCTGTTGGATAGGCCACCTTCCATAGCGACGGGTCAACGATGCCGCCGGTTCGCTCCAATTTATCGCGGAACCTGGCCCTCGCGAGTCGGAGTGCATGATGGTAGGAACCCACCTCGTTCAACATCGTCGCAAGGGCCATGAGGACGTCTGGATCTCGGCTATAGAGATCAGTCAACCCCGCCAACTCTCGAGCAGCATCAGAGTCCAACCCAAGCGTCTTGAGCTCAATGGCTCGACGGTATGCCGACTGCTTCCCGATTTCGTCCCTGGCAGACGCCGAACGTGTGGCCTCACCATTCACAGGCGTGCCCTCGTTCACCGGAGCGGTCGCCGAAATCGGTTCTACTGCAAGAGACTCCGACAACGTGATATCGATCCGTTCCCGAGCCAGCTGGCAATAATAGGTATGCACGTATCGTTGGCAGAGTTGCACAAACAGATCATGAGCTTGGGGTTGTTGGCTCAATTCGGCCGCGCGTCCCATCCAATAGAGCGCCTGCGGCTCAAAATCGTAGTCGTGCTGATCGACGAGCGGACGAAGCTCATCACCTACCTCACGATAGCGCCCCATACGGTAATAGACCCAGCCCACGCGCCAGCGTGCCTCGGCACGTTGGGAGGCCGGCTCTCCGACCTTTGCCACCTGTCGGTACCGCACAATCGCGTCGTCAAAGCGGCCTTGATCCTCCAGCCACATCCCGGCGAACAAGGTGATCTGACCTTTCTGCTCAGCCGAAAGCGAAGATGTCGGCAGTGTAAGGGAGAGATCTAACAACTTATCCCCCTGTCCTTGTCGAAGATACACACGGGCGAGCCAGACCGACGCTTCATGGGATTCCACCCCCCCGTCTTTTACCAGCGCACGGAACGTCTCTCGGGCTTCGTCATACTGTTTCAGCCGTACGTGCGCGATACCGCGCTTCAGCTTTGCCTCTGCGCGCCGGGGCGACTGCGGATCAGCGGCAAGAAACTTTCGAATCTCCTCGATCGCCTCGGCATGAAAGGATTGTCCAAGATATACCTGAGCCCGGACAAGCCGATCACTCGATTGAACCACCCACGGCTCGCCACCAAGATTCGAGGCCAGTAGCGCTTCCGCTTCTTTCGCTTCTGCACTATACGCAAACCGAACCCAGAGCTGCATCAGAGTCTCGCGGCCTTCCCGTATGTGGTTGTCTCGCAGTTGGCAGGCGCTTCGCCGAAGAAGCGCCCGGGGAGTCCCTGACTCCTTATCGTTCAGTTCCATAGCTTTTGCAAACCACGCTGTCGCTTCCGGACAACTCGACGCCTGATACCACGCTTCCCCTGCTCGATAGGCAGCTTTAGTCAGCAGAAAGGAGTCCGGCACTGCCTGCCGAATACTTTCGAACATGTCCGCCGCCTGTTTGGCGTCTCCAAGATTCAACAACGCCTCCCCTGTCCATAGTCGGATATAGTCGTCCAAGACAGGAAAGTCTCGCTGCGCCGCGCGGAGAAATTGAATCGCCACGGCAGGATTCCGTTCAAGGAGCAACACTCCGGACAGCAATCCCGCGCGCTTGGCCCAAACTGTGGAGGGGAATCGCTCCATCACCCGCTGCAGCCGATCAAGCTTGAGCAACAAGACTTGCTCTTTATTGAGAGCCTTGCCGAGCCGTTCCTTCGGCACCGCGGCAGCCTGAAAGCAATCTTCCGCTCTCTCACACACTCCACTGTCACTCGACATCGAGAGAGGGAAAGGACCGGCGGACGCCTGCCCGGAAAGCAGCGCAAACCCACAGAGGCCAATAGACGTAGCAAAGAGCAGGTTTCGTATGGCCCATTGATATAGACAGTCGTGCACCCGTCGCCTCCCTCTTGATCTGTAACATATATAACAGTGTGCTTCCCCTGTTGCCAGCAAACCCGAATCCCAAGCCTTGTTCCACTTTTTGAGGCTGTGGTAGGCTGCCCTCATGGGTCACGAACAAAACACCCTTGCGTCACGCACAGTTCCTATAAACCTCCTTGCCCTTGATGAGGAAGGGATGGGCCGGCTCGTGCAGCAATTCGGATGGCCCCGCTATCGGACCAGTCAGATTTTGCGCTGGCTCTATCAACGTCGAGCCAAAGACATCAACCGGATGACAGACCTCGGCCAATCGGAGCGAACAGCGCTGGCTTCACAAGCCACGATTCAGCGCGCCGCAGGCTGCACGGTCTTCCATTCGATCGATCACACGAGAAAACTCGTACTCACGCTCAGCGATGGACTCACCGTCGAAACCGTGCTGATTCCCGATGGAGACCGCTTAACCCTCTGTGTGTCGACGCAGATCGGCTGCACCTTGGATTGCGGATTCTGCCTGACCGGCACGATGGGATTGAAACGAAACTTGAAGCCGCATGAAATCATCGAGCAGGTGCTGACCGCCCAAGATCGCCTCGACCCTAGTGAGGAGCGGATTACCAACCTCGTCTTTATGGGGATGGGCGAGCCCTTGGCCAATATGGAGGCCTTGTCAGAGGCCATTCGGCGACTCACCAACAAACCATGGGGGCTCGGATGGTCGCCGAGACGCATTACGGTCTCGACTGCCGGACTGGCAACGCGACTGAAAGATGTCGCACCACTCGGCGTCAATCTGGCCATTTCGCTGAATGCCACAACGGAGGACCAACGCGCCAGCCTGATGCCGGCCATCAATGGGATCGCCTCGCTCAAAACGTTGCTCACAGCCTGTCGCCGTTATCCCTTGCCGCCGACCCGACGACTCACTTTTGAGTACGTACTGTTAGCCGGGGTGAACGATCACGCTGACGATGCTCGCCGCCTCGCCAAACTCGTCCGCAGGATCGCGTGCAAAATCAATTTGATTCCGTTCAATGAATTTCCCGGGAGTCCCTTTCGTCGCCCATCGGAACGCGACATTTCTACTTTTCAAACCATCCTGCGACAAGCAAACCTCGACGTGTTCGTCCGTAAAAGCCGTGGGCGCGACGTCCTCGGTGCCTGCGGCCAGTTAGGCAATCTCTCTCCCGAATACACAGAACGTGCCTTGACACAAATCGAATCCCATTGCTAGCATATACTGTGCGCACCACCCAAATATGACCTGGCTGTATTCTCAATCCATCATGCGAATATCATGGTTGGCTGCCGCGAGCATCCTTGTCTTCGCCTTCACATCGCCTGCGTTTGCATTAGAACCTCATGAGTTCATCCTCTCCAACGGGATGAAAGTTCTGTTGGTCGAAGTTCCCAAAGCACCGGTTGCGACCGTCCAGGTCTGGTACAAAGTCGGCTCACGCAACGAAGTCATGGGCCGCGCAGGCCTCTCCCACATGCTGGAACATATGATGTTCAAGGGCACCGCCAAATACCCCAAAGGCGCATTTTCACGGCTTATTCGCAAGAACGGCGGGACAGACAACGCCTTCACAAGCCAAGATTTCACCGCCTACTTTGAGAATCTCGCGGCCGACCGTGTCGAGCTAGCCCTGGAACTCGAAGCCGATCGTATGCAGGGACTCCTGCTCGACATGCCTGAGTTGACGACAGAACGAGAAGTCGTGAAGGAAGAACGCCGCCTTCGCACCGAGGACGACCCCCAAGGCGCGCTCGTCGAGGCGCTCTTCGCGCAGGCCTATTTCAGCCACCCATATCATTGGCCGGTGATCGGCTGGTTCGGCGACTTGGATGCCATGACCCTCGAAGACTTGCAACGGCATTACGACACCTATTACTCGCCCAACAACGCAACCCTCGTCGTAGTGGGCGACATCAAAGCCGAC
This sequence comes from uncultured Nitrospiraceae bacterium, assembly GCA_963821465.1. Classification (GTDB taxonomy): domain Bacteria; phylum Nitrospirota; class Nitrospiria; order Nitrospirales; family Nitrospiraceae; genus Palsa-1315. The sequence continues at coordinate 197,899 of CAWGDV010000003.1, forward strand.
AGCCTGCTCCCCACAATCAAACAGCTCTTCGAACCGATCCCGCGAGGACCGGAGCCTAAACCAATCGCCACTATGGAGCCGGAGCAAAAAGGCGAGCGCCGCTTTCTCCTCAAGCGGGATGCGCAAGTCCCGTTCGTTATGATCGGCTATCGCGTGCCCAATTTTACGAGCGAAGATTCATACGCACTCGACATTCTAGATTCGATTCTATCGCATGGGAAAAGTGCGCGCCTGTATCAGAGCCTCGTATACGAACAAAAATCGGCGCTGGCAGTCGGATCAGAATACAGCTTGCTGCAGGCCGATCCTGGCCTTTTCTACTTCTATGCCCTCGTAAGTCCAGGCCAGAAACCGGAATCGGTCGAGGACGCCCTTCATCAAGAGATCAAACGTCTCCAGACCGATCCGCCAACAGAGCAAGAACTGCAACGGGCAAAGAACCAGGTCGAAGCCACCCATGTCTTCGAACAGGATTCCAACTTCCGGCATGCCATGCTGCTCGGACAAGCTGAATCCGTCGGCGCCGGGTGGCGGAAAATCGACCAGTTTGTCGAACAGATCCGGGCAGTGACGACCAAAGATGTTCAGCGTGTCGCCCGTCAATATTTGATGGAAGACAATCGGACCGTCGGCACACTGATCCCCCTGCCCCCCAAACAACCAGAGGCACCCTCCACTGCCGCGCAACAGGGAAGACCCTAATGATGCCAACGACAAGACTACGGCCTGTTGTGCTTCGGCGACAGGCAACTCTGACCCTCGTGGTGGGACTCTGCGCGTTGCTTTTGGCAAGCAATTCCAGTACAGCGGCAGAGATTGCGCCGACGAAATTTATGACGGCAAACGGCATCACGGTGCTCGTCCTTGAACAACATTTCCTGCCCATCGTTGAAATCCACGCGCTAATTAAGGCCGGCTCGGCGCAAGACCCTCCCGATAAAGCAGGACTCGCGAACCTTGTTGCCAGTCTTCTGGACGAAGGAACAACCACGCGCACATCAAAACAGCAAGCAGAGCAAATCGATTTTGTCGGCGGAGCCTTGGAAGCCAAAGCCTCAGAGGATTTCACCACTGCCTCCGCCCGCGTACTCAAGAAAGACATCGACCTCGGTTTTAGCCTGCTCGCGGACATGCTGCAACACCCCGCGTTTCATAAGCAGGAATTCGAACGGATTCGCACCCAGCTCCTGGGTGAGATGGCGAGCGACAATGACGACCCAGGCCATATCGCCATGAAGGCATTCAATCAGCTCGTTTTCCACGGACATCCCTACCGATGGCCCGTCAATGGAACAGAGGAGACGCTCAACAAAATCACCCTAGCCGACGTGCAAACCTTCTACGGACGGGAATATTCTCCTCCCCAAGTCATCCTAACCATCGTCGGTGATATCACGCTTGAACAGGCCACTACATTCGTACAGACCCATTTCGGAGCCTGGAAGAAAGGGGCCGCGACAGCACGGAGTACGAAAAAGCCCTCTCCGGTCGAACGGAAAACGGTCCAACTCATCGAGAAAGATCTCACCCAGTCCACCATTGTGCTTGGCCATGGAGGCCTTTCGCGTACTCACCCGGATTATTATTCCGTGACGGTGATGAATTACATCCTAGGGGCCGGTGGATTTTCCTCCCGCTTGATGGATTCGATTCGCGACAAGCAGGGGTTGGCCTATGGGATCATGAGCCACTTCGACGCTCGGCTGATGCCAGGTTCGTTCTGGGTGAATCTTCAAACCAAGACGGAGACGACAAATCAAGCCATCACCAGCGTCCTGACCGAGATCAAATCCATTCGTGACATACCCGTGTCCGACCAGGAGTTGGCCGAAGCTAAATCATTCCTGATAGGCAGCTTCCCACTACGATTTGATTCCACCGCAAAACTCGCGCACGTGCTCGCTCAAGTGGAACTCTATGGCCTAGGATTCGAATATTTTTCAGAATACCCAAAATGGATAGACCAGGTCACGAAGGAAGACGTCCAGCGCGCTGCGAAACAATACCTGGACCCTAAACGATACGCCTTAGTGGTGGTAGGCGACCTCGCCAAAGCGAAGGTCAAATACTAGATAACCGGGTCGCCACTCGAAAGGCAGAAATACCCATGAAGACCGAATCCCTCCACAGTAGACTCAGTACGCTCCGCCAAGTTATCTCGAACATGCAATCCGTCCTAGTCGCTTTTTCCGGCGGGATCGACAGCACTGTCGTCTTGAAAATCGCCTGTGAACAACTCGGTGAACACGCGCTGGCTGTCACCGCTATTTCACCGACATTCCCTACGATCGAACTCGACGGCGCGAAGCAAGTCGCCGCAGAAATCGGCGCGCGGCATGAACTGGTCCACACCGATCAACTCGGGATTCCCGCCTTCGTGCAGAACGATGCGGCCCGCTGCTTCCATTGCAAGACCGATCTCTATCAATTGCTGGACGGGCTGCGTGAACCGCGCGCGAGCCGATGGATTGCAGACGGAACGAACCTCGACGATCTCGGAGACGATCGGCCAGGAATCAAAGCTGCGCGCGAGTGGGGAATTCGAAGCCCGCTGGTCGAAGCCTCCCTCTCCAAGTCCGATGTACGGGCGCTTGCCCGGACGTTGGGACTCTCAAATTGGAATAAGCCGGCAGCTGCCTGCCTCTCTTCCAGAATTCCTCGCGGCGTCCCGATCACAATCGAAAAGCTCCGCCGAGTGGAAGAGGCAGAAGATATTCTGCATGCTGAAGGATTTCGCCATGTGCGAGTACGGGAGCACGGTGAGGTTGCGAGAATCGAGGTCGGAGCAGAGGAGTTTTCCCGGCTCAACCAGTCGGACTTGCGCGCACACATCAGCGCCCGCCTCCGTACGGTTGGATTTCGCTTTGTCTGTGTGGATTTGGACGGATACCGACCGGGGGGGATCAGCCTGGGCTGACCCCCTTCCGGGTCCACGCATTATCGTGGGGAGGATTGTGCCAGCGCGGCCAGCGCCTCCTCGGCGAATTTTCGGTGGTCCGCGTCGGTCAGACTTCGCTGCACGACTTTCTCGGCCACCAGCAAGGCCAACTCCGTGGTGTGGGCGCGAATCTCCTGAATCGCCTTGCGCCGCGCATGCTCGATCTCCCGCGTCGCATCGCCTTTGATCCGCTCGGCTTCGACCGTCATCCGCTGCTCGTGTTCCTCCATGAGCCGCTGCGCCCGGTCCTTGGCGGCCGCCAAAATGCCTTCCGCCTCTTTCGCCGCCAGGTGCAGCTTGGCCTCGTACTCCTTGAGTGTCCGTTCAGCCGCAGCCCGGTGCCGCTCGGCTTGATCGAGACTGTCCTTAATTTTCTTTTCCCGCTCCTCCAACATGCCCAGGATGCCGGGAAAGGCATACTTGTAGAGCACGACGAAGAGGATCGCGAACGACAGGACCTCCCAAAAAATCAGGGAAGAAAAAAAGTCAGATTCAAACTGCGGCATCGTTCCCCCCAGACAGGCCGAGGAGGCGGCGGAGGGGGGAGCGCCTTCCCTCGGCCTTGCCCTCGACCTCAGCCTGCGCCTATTTGCGGAGGCCCATAATGATGAAGGCAATGACCAGGCCGTACAGCGCAATGGCTTCCACCAGCGCAAACCCGATCCACATATACTTCCCGACGCGGGCTTCCGCTTCCGGCTGGCGCGCGACCGCTTCAATCATCTTGCCAAAGATATAGCCGATCCCCACACCGGCCCCGGCAAACCCTGCCGCCGCTAACCCCATCCCCAACAATGCTGCTGCTGCTGAATCCATTATGTCCTACTCCTCCCTTGTCTGAACTCGCCCGCGCTAGTGCGCGGGCTCATCATGGCCGTGCAAATGGAATGCGTCTCCCAAATAGACGCAGGTCAAGACGGTAAAAATATAGGCTTGAATGAACGCGATCCCGACTTCCAATCCGTTCATCGCAATCGTGAACGCAAAGGGCAACCACCCGATCAACAATCCGCCGCTGATGGAGAGGCCGAAGAGGACCCCGAGAATCACGTGGCCGGCCGTCATATTCGCAAACAACCGCACGGCCAACGAAATGGGCCGCGCCAATTGGCTGATCAATTCGATCGGCACCATCAGGGGCAGCAGCCACCCGGGCGTCCCGGGCGGAACGAGAATGCCCAGGAACTTGATGCCATGCAGAAAAAACCCCATGACCAGGCTGAGCCCATACACCAAACAGGCGAACACGGCCGTCACGATAATCTGGCTCGTCACGGTGTAGCTGCCGGGGATCAGCCCAATAAGGTTACAGAAAAGAATAAAGAGAAACAGGGTGGCGATGAGGGGGAAAAAACGCATCCCGTCTTTCCCCATCGTGTCCATGATGATGCCGCGAATGAAATCCACCAGGATCTCCGCGATGTTCTGCAACTTGCCCGGCACCAGCTTGCGGGCCGCCCCGGCCCTCACCATGAGCACGGCCACCAAGGAGACGACGACCCACATCATCACCACGGCTTTAGTAATGGAAATATCCACTCCACCGAGGGCCAGGGGGATCCAGTTGTGCAGCTCAAACGGATGAAGCGGACTTTCTTCCATGGCGCTTTCGGACGTCCTCTCTACGGTCTCTCTTTGAACGGCGTTAGGTCTTCGGCCACCGCTGCGCGGACCGATACGCATTCCTGACCCCGGCCACGAGGCCCAACACAAGCCCTCCCGCCATGCCCCAGGGACGGGAGTCGAAGAGGTAGGTGTCACAGCCCCACCCCAACCCTCCTCCGACAATCACCGCAGCGAGCAGATCGGTGGCGATCCGGACCGCTTGGCCAAGCCCGGCGTACAGGGGATCTTGTGAAGGAGGCATGTCGTACCCACGGAGGCGAGTGCTCTACAGCCGATGGCGCACCCACTCTGCCGATGGCGGGCCCGCAATTCAAGCAGAATCAATATGAAATTGTCAAGCCGAAGCCGACCATGCACTGTGCCGGAGCTGGTACAGTAGGGTATAGTGAGTGATCTGTAGGTGCAGAGCAATACACATTCACCCATGACTTGTTTCTCCCAACCATCATTCCTTAGTGGGCATCCACAACCCCTGGTCCTCACGATGGACGGCCAAGGGAAGACACCCTTTGAGTTGTACCGCCTGATTGCGTCTCCCTCGCAGCCATCCTTTTTACTCGACAGCGGGAAAGGCACAGGCGGTGGGAATCACTTTTCATTTTTAGGGAGCAACCCCTTTTCGGTGCTGACGGGGCGACAAGGGCGGGCCTCCCTTCGCACCCACCAAGGGCGCGAATCCTTCTCGCAAGATCCCTTTGGAAGCCTCTGCCGACTATTCGCTGGCCCCCCAATCGAGTCTACTCCAGGCTTGCCAAATTTCTTGGGAGGAGCAGTCGGCTACCTCAGCTACGATCTCGTACGCGAATTCGAAACGCTTCCATCCATGGCTAAAGACGAATTGCAGCTGCCTCATCTGCAATTCGGTCTGTACGACATCGTCACCGCCGTCGATCATCGAACCGACCGTCTGCAGATTATCTTTTGTCCACCCATGGAACGCTTTCTTGGAGAACCCCGAGAGAAACTCTATCGCGAGGGCTTAGATCGGCTGGCCGAATGTGAAGCCAGATTGAGCGGAAGACCAGCTCCCTTCACGGATCTCCCCCCACTCGATCAGATGGCCTTTCGCTCTGACCAAACGCAGGATGCCTACCTCGATCGAGTCCGACGCTGCCAGGAGTATATTGCGGCAGGAGACATCTACCAAGCCAACCTGTCGCATCGATTCACCCTGCGCCCCCCCAGCGCCTACAATGATGGCACAGATCGACAGCCCTACGAGCAGGAACTCTATCGACGGCTGCAAGCCGTCAACCCCTCGCCTTTCTCAGGGCTCATGCACTTTGATGACGTCACGCTGATCAGTTCTTCTCCCGAACGGCTAGTCCGCCTGCAGAACGGGCAGGCGGACACGCGCCCGATTGCTGGAACAAGACCCCGCGGACTCGACACTCGCGACGATCAACGCCTCATCGGCGAATTGCTCGCAAATGAAAAGGAGCGGGCGGAACACCTCATGCTCGTCGATCTCGAACGAAACGACCTGGGCCGCGTCTGCCGATTCGGCAGCGTGCAGGTCGATGAGTTCATGGCGATCGAGCAGTACTCCCACGTCAACCACATCGTATCCCATATCAGCGGCCTCTTGAAGCCGGACGCCACACCCTTCGATCTGATCCGGGCGCTTTTCCCGGGGGGGACCATCACGGGCGTGCCGAAGATCCGCTGCATGGAGATTATCGAGGAACTGGAGCCGGTACGCCGCGGTCCCTACACCGGATCGTTTGGGTACATCGGCTGGAACGGCGACCTCGACCTCAATATCGTGATTCGAACGTTGGTATGGTGTGCGGGAAAGGGATACTTGCAGGTCGGTGCCGGAATTGTCGCGGACTCTGATCCGACCAAGGAATACGAGGAAACGCTCCAGAAGGCCCAGGCGTTTTTCAGCGCACTGCAGCAGACCTAACGATGTGGATCTATCTCAACGATCGGTTCGTGAAGGAAGAAGAGGCCGTCGTCTCCGTCTTCGATCATGGGTTTCTCTACGGCGACGGCGTCTATGAAACGATTCGCTCCTACGGGAGCCGGATCTTCATGCGGGACCAACATCTTACTCGGCTTCGCCGGTCTGCGGACGCGATCGGCCTGACTATCCCTATTTCCGAGCACCGATGGCCGGATCTCCTCCACGAAGCGATGACACGGAATGACGTCGGGCACGAACGCACCGACGCATACCTTCGCATCACCATCTCCCGAGGAGCCGGCGACATCGGTCTCGATCCAGCCCTATGCCCAACCCCCACCGTGGTTATTATGACCAAACCGCTTCACCCACCCTCACTCGAACAATATCGTGGCGGCGTAACCCTGATCGTCGCCAAAACGAGACGGAACCTGCCCAGCGCCCTTTCGCCCCAAATCAAAGCCACAAACTTTTTGAACAATATACTGGCCAAACGGGAAGCAATCGCGGCCGGCGCCTTCGACAGCATCCTACTCAATTGGGAATCGCATCTGACGGAATGCACCGTCAGTAATCTCTTTTTCTTCAGAGCCGGCCGGCTCTGTACCCCAGCACTTGCATGCGGCCTGTTGGACGGAATCACCCGCGACATTGTGCTCAGCCTCGCTCGAGAATCGAAGATCCCCGTTGACGAAGGATATTTTGGGGTCGAGACGATCCACAAGGCAGATGAGTGTTTTCTCACCAACACGAGTATGGAAGTGATGCCGGTCACCATGGTTGATGGGCATCCGGTGGGGAAGGGGACCCCGGGACTTCTCACCCAGCAGATCCACAGCCTATTTATAGCCAACCGAACGCACTTTCTAGAACCCTAGCAACACTCCCCCTTCACGAACCCCATTGTTTTCCAACACTATTTATGACCGACCTCCAGGCATAAGATCTGCACTTTCTTGACACCTAGCGGCAGACTGGTATCGTTGCAACCATGCACAACACCTTTTCTCTTAATCATGACATCCCTCCAACGGCACGCAGCCATTGGACTGACCACAACGGTAATCGTGGGAATCAGCTCGCTGGTCTTCTCCGTGCCAACAACTGCAACAGAAATTTATCAGTTTATCGGACCCAATGGCTCGATCTCGCTCACCAATGTCCCCTCCGATTCTCGCTACCGGAAAATCGAGGTCGAATCCAGCCGATTCCACGCCACCTTGTCTGAGCAAGAACTCGAACCTGTCATTCGTCGGCATTCTTCCCAACACCGACTCCATCCCGCGTTGATCCGAGCTGTCATCAAAGCTGAGTCCGGCTTTGACCCACGGGCAGTTTCTCGCTCAGGCGCTATCGGCCTGATGCAACTAATGCCACAGACCGCCGTGCGCCTGGATGTGCGGGATATGTATGATCCGGATGATAATGTGGGCGGAGGGACAAAATACTTACGCCAACTGCTCGACCGCTTCCACGGGAATTTACCGCTGGCCCTGGCGGCCTACAATGCTGGAGAGAATGCGGTTGACCATTATCAGGCACTTCCCCCGTTCGATGAAACCAGACAGTACGTCCGGAAGGTTCTCCGTTACTACCGCACGTTCCTGGTCCGTGATGGCGTCATCATGGAACGCCCGGTCAGCCGATACGACTCCCCAGAGACAACAACAACCCCCTCGATTTCTGAGATGTTTTCCCGCTAACAACTTCCCCGCTCGCTAGGCGACTATGTTGTTGCCATCCGGCTCGCTTGGTTTCTGGAAAATCAGATCGGTAATGGGCTCCGACGCTGTTCTCCCGCCACAACGCCGCTTCCGCGACGCATTGCGCCACTTGCACCATGTTTTTCACTTCCAGCGCCGCTCGGCTTGCAAACGGCTGGGTCACGAGTTGAGCCCACCGTGATAGTTGCGCACAGGCCCGAATAAGCGACTCCCCCGAGCGAATGATGCCCACCTGTCCCCACATCGTTCGCCTGAGTGAGCTTCGCAACTTTTCTGCATCATCCAGTGTGCCGAATTGGCCCTCTCGGAGTGTGTCCTCCTGAAACGACAGTGCGGAAGGCTTTTGTCGATCGGCAAAAGCCACGGCTGCCGAGGCCGCGCGCGCACCAAATACCAATCCTTCGAGCAAGGAATTGCTCGCTAGACGATTCGCTCCATGCACACCACTACAGGCCACCTCCCCTGCAGCAAAGAGCCCTGGAACCGTCGTCGCACCATTCAGATCAGTCCAGACTCCGCCCATCATATAATGCGCACTGGGAGACACAGGGATCCATTCCTCCGTGATATCGATGTCATAGCGAAGGCAAGTCGCATAAATCGTCGGGAAACGCCGCTTCACGAACTCTGCCCCCAAGTGGGTGACATCTAGATAGACGTGGCGTGCTTTCGTCGCCGCCATCTCTGCCAAGATCGCTCGCGACACGATGTCTCTCGGCGCTAACGCACCCATGGGGTGGTATCGTTGCATGAACAGGGCCCCCTTATTGTTGCGCAGCTGCGCACCGTCGCCTCGCATCGCTTCCGACAGCAAGAACGGCGGACTCGACGGCAAGTACAGTGCTGTAGGGTGGAATTGAACAAACTCCATATCTTGAAGCACCGCGCCCGCTCGCAGTGCCATGGCCATCCCATCACCGGTAGCGTTCGGGGGATTAGTCGTCCGCGCATAGATCTGACCGGCCCCGCCGGTCGTCAATACAACCGCGCGAGCCGGCAGCACGAACTGGCGGCCAGATCCTTCATCCAACACAACGGCCCCGCAGCAGCGTCCGGCGTCAACAACGAGATCCACGGTAAAATGATGATCCAATCGCTGAATACGTTCTTGCCGATTCACCTGGGCAATCAGCACTCGCACCATCTCGTTCCCCGTTGCATCCCCCCGCGCACGCAGAATACGGCTTCGGCTGTGGGCAGCCTCGCGAGCGAACGCGAACTTGCCGTCGACTTTGTCGAACTTGGCCCCCCACCCGATCAATTCTTGAATCCGATCGGGTCCTTCTTCCACAAGGACCCGCACGGCTTCTTTTCGGCAGAGCCCATGCCCCGCTTTGAGCGTGTCGGTTAAATGGATGGCCACGTCGTCTTCTTCACTCATCGCCACCGCCACCCCGCCCTGGGCATGGATCGAGCTGCTCTGAAGCGGATGCCCTTTCGTCAGCACCATGACACGCCCAGCACGGCTCAACTCCAACGCCGCGCGAAGACCCGCTACACCGCTCCCAATGACCAGGAAATCGGCCTGTAACGGAGCGCAAGATCGGCGAGACGGCATGGATTATTTCTTCTTGGGAGAACGCGTGGAGTCGATCGTGGCCTGCCGAGCTTTCATCCCGAAGGGAGCATCGCCCTGAACCCCGCGTAACAGAATCGACTGTGTGCCGACCCACTGCAGTTTCGTATGGCCTCTTTGACGGAGACCCGGATCGTCCGCATCTTTTTTCCACAGCCCTTGCCAATGCACGAACACATCGATGTTGTCCCCTTCGATCATAATGCGTTCGATCGCGAAGTCCAACGTGATGGCACTAAACGTCTCGAAATCGCCCTGAGCCTCTTCCCGCAGCCTGTCAAGCTGGTCAACCGGCATCATGAGCGAGGCCAGATCCGACGAATCTTCCCTCACATAAGCTTGACGAAGCGATTCCACGGCCTGATCGATACGGAGATACCGTTCGTGATCTTCGGGGTATTGAATCGTCTTGCCCCCGCAGCCGACGGCGATCAAGGATAACGAACTGAGCAGGAGCAAGACAGGAAACAGTGGGAACTTGTATGGGAGCATGTTGATGGCAGTATAGAAACGAGTATCAGGCAGGTCAAGCAGCCCGTGAGCCATCCCTCACCACATTGCAGGTCACCAACGTGTTCGGCCTCGTCACTCATGAATAATTTCATCTATTGATGGGCCGTCATCCCAAAATGAGAATGTCCGCTGGCCGCCTATGCGAACAAGCATACGACCAATCAATCGCCGGAACCACCCACCGTGGATGACCCATTGGCAGGGGTGAAGCCCACGAGTCAGTATTGGCGAGCTGGGGGCAAGCTGACCCCGTCCCACTCCCCGCAGACAAAGAGGGGGGCTGAGCGGCTCTTTCAGACCTTCCAGAATCGACTGATCAAGGAGCTGCGGCTGGGCAGGGGTCGTACCCTAGAGATAGCGAGTCGGTTTCGGGGACCGTTCTCACTTGAGTGCCATATTCCGTTGATGCGCTTGCAATTTGCCGTGAAAAATTCTACACTCCGCCCCTTGTAGGAGAGATAACGCATGTCCAGTGTGCTAAAAAAACGCCGTAAAAAAATGCGCAAGCACAAGTATAAAAAGCTGCGCCGGCGTCAAAAGTTTGAACGTCGTAAAAGCTAAGCTTCACCCGAGAAGGGGGAGGAGGGTTCCGTGCCCGAAGGCAAGAAAGTTCGCATCTGCGTCCGGACTGTGAACTGCGTCTACGTCGGCGACTTTCTCATTCCTCCCATGCGGAATCGTGTATCCGATGCGATTAACGAAGAGCAACGACTCTTTATCAGCCTCACCGACGTGGTGATCAATGAGAAGGATCGCTCGGATTTCGTGGCCATCAACAAAAACCTGATCGAGTCCGTCGTAGAACTGTAGCTGTCGACAACGCCTTCCCCTTACGCCCCCCCTCTGCCGTTCTCACTTGGCTTTTCCGCAACCACCTCCTCTAACAGGATGCTCAAAAAGCCCGCCAGCAGCGCTCTCGCATCGCTCAGAACCTCAACGTACCCCACAGAGGGTACGCCTTCGGATCTTTACTCGCTGCGGCCTTACTTGGGGCAAGGCGCTTCACCGGGCAAGAAGGCTGTCTTGGCAGACTCAGGGTGAGTGGGTGAAGTAGCCGCCGGGGTTGTGGGCGGGTGAGAAATCTGGCCTTTTTGAGCATACTGCAAGATAGTACTTTTGTTGTGCCACACATGTACTCCATCGAAACTCAACTGTGCCAACACAGTTTTTCCCTAGAAGCCTGTCCGACATTAACCGCTCTACTGCGGCGAACAATTCGAGACCGTCTATGTCATGCTCGGCTCAAAAAAACCCTCAATGTATTCCTCCGATTTTTCCGAACCTGCATCCTCGCATCTGACCGCACCTCCTTCCCCTCATTACGAATGGCAATGTCGGACAGGCTCCCAGTCTGCTAAGATCGCCCTTCATTATGTCCACCCTCTCACGATTTCTCCCATTCCTGAGGCCCTACCTGCCCCGCATGGTGCTGGCTGGTCTGCTGGTCATGGGTGTCGCTGCCATCAATCTGGCCCTGCTGCGGTTGGCCGGGACCCTGTGGGACATCATCACCGTGCAGCACGACCAGTCCAGAATGACGGACATGATCACCGGCTTTCTCGGACTCGTCATCCTGCAGGGGCTCTGCTCGATGGGCCATAGCTATCTGACTGCATGGATTTCGCAGCGCATCATCGCCGACTTTCGCCGCCATCTCTTTGCGCATCTGCATACCTTATCGGTGAGCTTCTTTGCCCGCCGGCGAACCGGCGAACTCCTTTCACGGCTCATGAACGATGTGACGGTCATTCAATCGGTCGTCACTGAAACGCCGATCGACAGTGCGAAACAGCTCGTGACCTTCATCGGAGGAATCGCGTTCTTATTGATGATGAATTGGCGACTCTGCCTCTTGATTCTGGTTCTGCTCCCGTTGCTCGTTCTCGTGGCCAAGGTCTTCGGGCGAAAGCTGAAATCCCTCTCGACCTCGATTCAGGATCACACCGCTGCAATGAGTACCCTGATCGAGGAAGTGATCTCCGGCATCCGGATCGTGAAGTCCTTTGTCCAAACACAGCGCGAAGAGACCAGGTTTGCGGCCCAAGTCGAACAGACCTTGGCTCTGACGATGCGAAAGGCCGGCGTCATGGCGGTGTTTATTCCCGTCATCAGCCTCCTCACCTTCGCCGCGGCGGCGGCGGTGTTGTGGTATGGGGGACGGCAGGTCATCGACGGAAGCGTGTCACCGGGCGACCTCTTCGCATTCGTCCTCTTTGCCGGAATTCTGATCGGCCCCTTTAGTTCCGCTGCCCGCGTGTTCGCGCAGATCAGGGAGGCACAGGGCGCCACCCAGCGGGTGTTCGAAATTCTTGACACAGGCTCCGAGGTGAGCGACTCCCCCACGGCCGCGACGCTGTCCTCCGTCTCAGGACATATCCGGGCTGAACATATCGGCTTTGCCTATGACCCACGCCAACCGGTCTTGATGGATGTGTCGTTCGAAGCAAAGCCAGGCGAACTAGTCGCCATCGTCGGTCCCACCGGGGCCGGAAAAACGACCGTGATGAACTTGCTCCACCGCTTCTACGATCCGACTGAGGGGCACATCACCATCGACGGGCACGATCTCCGCCAAGTCACCATGGATAGTTGGTATCGGCAGATCGCGCTGGTTCCGCAAGAAACGATCTTATTCGGCGGGACGATTCTCGACAATATCCGCTACGGAGACGAGAAGGCCACTCAGGAAGAGGTGATGGCGGCGAGCCATGCAGCTCATGCCCACGACTTCATCATGAGCTTCCCGGACCAGTATCAGACCATTGTGGGGGAAAAGGGAATCAATGTGTCGGGCGGTCAGCGACAACGCATCGCTATAGCCAGAGCCATCGTGAAAAATCCACGGATCTTATTGTTGGATGAAGCCACCTCCGCTCTCGATAGTGAGTCGGAACGACTCGTCCAGGAGGCGCTGGAACAACTCATGAAGGGCCGAACGACCTTTGTGATCGCCCATCGCTTAACGACTATTCAACGAGCCGATCGGATCCTTGTCCTCAACAAAGGGCGCCTCGTGGAAACCGGCACCCATGCCGAACTGATGGGCCATAAGGGGCTTTACCAGTACCTCTACACCCTTCGGCTGATTGAACTCCCCACGTAAACCTCGAAGGCGTGCCACCGTTTTTCTGTAGCCCGGCTTAGCTTCCACTCCAGAGTGCCTCAGAGCTTTTCGCTCTACATCCCGATCGTTTCGATCACCCGCATATCTTCAGCTGTGAGTGTAAGCTGTTCAGCTTGAAGATCGTCTTTCATATGTTGCTGGTTCGTGGTGCCGGTCAACGGGAGCATCCCGACCTGCATCGCAAACCGAAAGACGACTTGTGCGAGACCAGTCTTTAATCGTTGGGCGATGGCCCGCATACCTGGATCGGCAAAGACTTCTCGATTGGCCGTCAACAGTGAAAATCCTTGATAGATGATTCCATGAGCCCGGCAGATCTCCCGCACCTCTTTATCCCACCCAAGGGCGGCATAACAGCGGTTTTGCACCATCATGGGTTTCACCGCCGCCCGGGCACAGAGCTGGGTGAGTTGCTCAGCCGTGACATTGCTGATGCCGATCATCTTCGTTTTCCCTGACCGATAGAGTCCTTCAATGGCGGCCCACACCTCCCAGTCCGCGGCGCCCAATCCCTGCCGCTGATAGGGCCCGTGCAAGACATAGGAGTCGAGATAGTCGGTGTGCAAGTGGGCCAATGAGCTGTCGAAGGACTGAGTCACCTGGGTGGTGAGAGTCGCCGAGGCATCGTAGGGAGTGCGATGGTCCTGGCCATTCGTCGGCGTAAACTTGGTTTGAAGAAAGAGGCGATCTCGCGTGATCCCTTGCCTCGCAAGGGCCAGCAGAGCCTCCCCCACCAACGCTTCTTGGTAATGGATCAGTTGGTTGGCCGTGTCGATGGCCGTGAAGCCAGCCTCCACGGCCGACTGCACCAGTTGTGTCGTGGCCTCTTTTTTCCACGCCGTGCCATACATGAACGAAGGAACCGGCACATTGTTATAAGCGGTCAAAGTCATGCTCAATCCTCCAAAATGAACAGGATGCTGATGCCTGTGAGGAGTTAGCTGACGATCAGTCACGATGAGGTAGAGTGTTGAGCTTTGATGAGATCCGACACAGGGTACCCCAGCTCCCTGGCCCGTTCGACCAGACGCCGATAGGTAGCCTCCTCCAGCTGAGGGGCCCGGGACAGGATCCAGAGATATCGACGGTCCGGAGTACCCACCATCGTGGTCCGATATTCTGGATCGAGATCGAGAACCCAATAGTTTCCCTCGCGGGATGAGCCAAACAGCCGGGCGAACCAGTTATCGAACACTACCGTGAGTCGTGCGTTCGTCTTGATATCGACCACTGTCGCGACTCCCTCTGCATGTTCGACCACGCCATTTTTAGTCACACACTCATTGTATACGCCGACTGCCCCATCAGGACGGCTGGAATACATCGCCTTGGAGTCCACGCAGTGACGCTGAAACCACATCGGGAGCCGCGCAATTTCATACCAGGTGCCGGCATAGCGCGAGAGATCCACCGACGCGACTGTCGAGAGATCACCTCGCGAATCTACCCCCGCACAGGCCCCCAGCGTGAGGCACAACAAGACCGTCAATGCGAGATGGGCGCTCAGAGAACCTGCACCGTGGACGCCATGCCGGAGCGGCGACTTTCTCATCGACAGCAGCATCTCATCCATCCTTGCAGCAGGCCGCGGCCACAACGCCGTCGCACCAGTAGAAATGGCTATAGAGTAAGAGGATTCTCCTGGGAGATCAATGGCCCATTTAGCAGACTGCCGAAGGACCAAGTCGGCAACCCAAGGCTTCGATGGCCTGCTTCCCAGACAGGTCAGAAGAATCCTCCCTCAGGGCACTCAAAAAGGTATCCGCTAGGCCGCAGGCGAATCACAACCGGAGGCATGCCCTCTGGAGTGCGTTAAAAGTTTTGACGAATCGAGAAGGACGCACGGAAAAGCGCGTCGTGTGCGTGGGGGTTGGCCGGGTGAGAAGAGCGATTTTTTCCCCATACTGCCTGAGCCTGGTCTGAGACCACATCCGATGCGGCCTTTTGCACAAAGGACATCACCTGTTTATCTCCTTGTGCCCCAACGAGCATCATCACTCCTTATCAAGATTACCAGTGGGTGCAATCTCACGCACAGTGTTCGTGCAGGCTAAACCCCGTGAAGTGTAGAGCCGTTGGGCGTGAGGAGTGAAATGAGAGAGATGGAGTGCGGTGTCCGAGAAACGTTGGGTTACATGGCCCGCTTCTCAATCTTTTCTGTCGGAACGACATCATTCCTTCGAGTCAGACCCCGCGGAGTGTGACGGCGAGTCGGCTCTTCTTCGCCAATCTGTCGCTTCCTCATATAGATGATTCTCGCACCGGGCTTGAATGTGAGGTAATACCATATCCATTCTGCCATCACTCGCACGCGACTGCGGAACCAGATCAGTAAGTAGATATGTACCCCGCACCAGAGCAGCCAGGCAACCACTCCGGATAGGTGCAATAGGCCGATCTGGGCCACGGCTTGCGCCCGTCCGATGGTCGCCAGCATGCCTCGATCCTCGTAGACAAACGGTCGGCGCTGGTCCGATGCGGTCTCCTCACGGATGAGCCTCGCGACATAACTGCCTTGCTGCACGGCGACGGGAGCAACTCCCGGCAAGGGGTTTCCGCCCGCATCGGCACAATGCGCGGCATCGCCAATGACAAAGATCCAGGGCTCCCCTGGAATCGTCAGATCCTGGTGAACCTTGATCCGACCGGACCCATCCTGGGGAACTCCGAGCGAAGTTAGAAGCGGCGACGCCCTATTGCCCGCCGCCCAGATGATATTCGTGGACCGGATGAATTCGCTTCCGATCACCAGGCCATCGGCGCGGATCTCACTCACCAGGCTATTGAGCGTGATTGTGACGCCCTTGCGTTCCAGCGCAGTCGCCGCTTTTGCCGACAGGTCGGGGTCAAACCCTGGCAGAATGCGAGAGCCGCCTTCCACGAGCAGAATGGCAAGATCATCGAGGTGCAAGTTCGGAAAATCCGGCCCCATGGCCTTCCGTCCGATCTCCGCCAGCGCACCGGCCAACTCCACGCCGGTGGGGCCTCCCCCCACGATCACGAAGGTGAGTTGATTCCGTATGCCGGTGGCGATTTGCCGTCGTTCGGCCTCCTCAAATGCCAACAGCATCTTCTCGCGAAGGTAGACCGCATCGGTTAGCGTCTTGAGCCCTGGCGCGGATTGCTCCCACGCGTCGTGCCCGAAATACGAATGTCGCGATCCGGGGGCCACGATGAGGACATCGAACGCAATCGGCCTGCTGTCCCGCAACCGTAAGAGATGCGCCACACGATCGATGGACAGGACTTCATCCATAACCACGCGAACATGCGGATGCCCCCGAAAAATCGTGCGTAACGGCCAGGCGATATCACCGGGAGACAGCGCGCAAGTGGCCACCTGGTAGAGCAACGGTTGAAACAGATGATGATTGGTGCGGTCGATGAGCACCACGTCGGCATCACGCAACGATTGCGCGGCCGTCAGGCCTCCGAAACCGCCCCCGATGATGACGACCTGTTTATGAGACATAAAAGTGATCCTGGACAGGCTCCGTTTCGGAGAGAATGGTGTCAGCTTTTAATGCGGGACACCACGCCCCTCGAAACAGATGCTGCCGTCATTTCCTCTCTTACTTGTATACCTAAAATCACTCTAACCGAACCTCTTAAGATATACCCGCAAAATCTACCCTTGCGCTCAGCTTCCCTGTCTCCTAATTCCAACATCATTCTCCGTACTTCTTCTCGATACTTATCGAGTTAAGCATTGCAGTACTGGAACTCAATTGGAGAGGGTACAATGATCGTGGCGGATAACAAGGAGAAAGTTACAATCGGAAAGGCGAAGAACCAGCCTATGACTCGCGGTTCACGTTCGTTCCAGGGCAAGAAGACGTTGCTTCCGTTCAAGGCCCCAGCGATAGCCCGCAAAATGTCCATCTCCTCGAACCACTCGATGACAAGGGATGGCGACTGCAACGGGATTGCCGGCACAGGCTCTGGCCACGGCGCGAGCTGCCGTTGGTTGTCCAATCGCTCGTGCGATCTCTTGATAGGACCTGGTCTGTCCGCGAGGAATCTGTTGCAGCGCCTGCCAAACCTTGCGTTGAAAAACCGTCGCCTTCACATCTAACGGGAGCTGATCCAGGGTTGCGTTCCCGTTGAGGCACTTGAGAAGACGAGAGACATGCTTCTCTAATCCCTTTCTGTTGCGACGAAGCACCGCATTTGGATAGTCGTTGTGAAGCGACGTGACCAGCACCGTCTCAGTATCTCCAAGACTCACGGTCGCAATACCCCGCTCCGTGACCGCCACCAGCATGCGACCGATAACCGTCGGCACGGTGGTATAGCGAAGCGTGACTCCCCTCCCACCAGACCGAAACGCAGAGGGTGTCATGCCGAGGTTTTCGTGCACGCATGCATACAGCCTGCTGCTGGAAGCGAAGCCA
>CAWGDV010000004.1:0-295844 GCA_963821465.1 uncultured Nitrospiraceae bacterium
TTGGCGAGACGGTTCTCGGCGGTGATTGCATGTGTGGTCATGACGAAAGCTCCATTTAATTACCAGCGGCCGAAATGAGCAGCCGCCATCGACGTACAGGATGTCACCCGTGACCGTCACGGCGTCGGTCAGGTACATGACCGCGTCCGTGATGTCCTTGACCGTCGAAGGCCGACCCATCGGCGACAGGCTCTCCATCACGTCCTTCGGAGTATCCCGGTGAAGCGGCGTGTAGACGACGCCCGGCGCGACAGCGTTCACGCGGATGCCGTTTTTCGCGTACTCCATCGCCAGGTGCTGGGTGATCGTTTCAAGACCGCCTTTGGTAATCATCGGCACCGCCGCCGTGACGCCCCGAATCGGGTTGCGAGCAAGGGCTGCCGTGATCGTGACGATGCTCCCGCCGGTCTTCTGCGCTAACATTTGCTTGATGGAGAGTTGGGTGATGTACAGGAAGCCCTCGACATTCGTCGAGACGAGTGACTTGAAGTCTTCGGCCGTATAATCCGTGAACGGTTTGGTGATGAAGATGCCGGCGCTATTGACCAGTGCGTCGATCGACTTGAAGCGAGACAGAGCCGTCTCGACGATCTTGGCGGCAGTGGCTGGTTTGCCGATGTGGCCGTCCACCAGAGCGACCTGGTTGGAAGCCGCGACCTCGCTGGATTGGGTTACCTTCCGGGAATTGGCAACGACGTTGAAACCCCGTTCGACAAACCCCTTCACGATTCCCGCGCCGATCCCCTGCGAGGCTCCGGTCACGATGGCTGTCTTCCGTGAGCTGCTCATGGTTATTTACCTCGAACACGTCTTGTCACTAGAAACAATCAGCGTCGGTCGCGTCGACCGCCGATTCTGGTTCCTACGCAAAGGGTTCCAGTTTGGACAAGACGGTGGGGAGAAATTCCGCAACTGTCGGATGAATATGCATTGCGCGCTGTATGACCGTATACGGCGCCTTCGCATACATGGCGTCCAGCAACACGTGAACGATTTCATCGCCTCCGGTACCAAGGATCGCCGCACTGAGAATCTGTTTTGTGTCAGCATCCACAGCGACTTTGATGAAGCCGTGAGTTTCTCCCTTCTCAACAGCCCGGCTCACTCGGCTCATCGGATGTTTCGTCGCGAGTGCAGCACGCCCGGACTTCCGTATTTCGGCGTCTGTCATGCCGCATCGGCCTAGCGGCGGATCTGTAAACAACGCGTACGTCTGGATTCGGTCTGACACGCGGCGGTGGTCTCCGTTCAGGAGATTGTCCGCAACGATCTCGTAATCGTTGTAAGAAGTATGCGTAAAGGCGCCGCGGCCGTTGCAGTCACCCAGGGCCCAGACGCCGGGCACGTTCGTTTGCAGTTGATCGTCAACGATGATGTAGCCGCGTTCGTCGGTCGCAACCCCGGCCCGGTCGAGACCCAGGTCGTGCGTGTTGGGAGTACGTCCCACCGCTAGAAGAACATGAGTGCCTAATACTTCCGGCGGACCTTCGTCGCATCGGATGCCGACGGCGATACGGCTGTCGTGCTTCGCCAATGATATACATTTCGCATTCAACCGAATCTGTATCCCCTCTGCCTCCAAAATTTGGCGCACGGCTTCGGAAACATCTTCGTCTTCACGCCCAATCAGGCGCGGTCCCATCTCGACGATCGTGACTTCGCTCCCGAAGCGGCGATACATCTGACCGAATTCCAATCCGATATAACTTCCGCCGACGATGACGAGATGCTCCGGCAAGAAGTCGACATCCATCATCGATGAGTTTGTGAGAAATGGGACATCCTGAATCCCCGGCATCGCGGGAACAGAGGCGCGTCCGCCAACGTTGATGAAAATTTTGTCGGCTTGCAGGACTTCATCGTTGACCGCGACCGTGTGGGACGACTGAAAGCGGGCATGGCCTTGGATGACCGTACAGTTTTTCAGTCCTCGCAGCCATTCCTCCACACCTCTGTTCGACCGTCCGGAAACTTCATCCTTGCGTGCTTTCACACGTTTCATGTCGACGCGCACATCGCCATTGACAGCAAAACCATATTCGGCACCTCGGCGGGCAACATGGGCCGCGTACGCGCTGGCAACGAGCGTCTTTGTCGGGATACATCCCGTATTCACACAGGTGCCACCAAACTTGTGACGTTCAATAATGGCGACTGTCATGCCCGCGGCCGCAAACCGCGCAGCCAAAGACGGGCCTGCCTGGCCGGTCCCGATGATGATGGCATCGAATTGTCGCGACACGAGGCACCTCCTTTAAGGAAGATCGCAGGCCACCTTCGGCGAGCGCGCCGGCGCAGTGCTCACCGGGCGCGCCGCCGCCGATGACGATCACGTCGTAGTCGCTTACGTCGGCAGCTCCGTCCCAGCCTGCTCCGCCACCATGTACGCGGCGTACCAGTCGGGCCAGTTCTCGTCGCGCTGCCCCCCCATGCGCTTTTCGTGCTGTCCGTGGGCAGCTTCTGCACGCCGAAACGCGCTCGCCAGATCGTTCGCCGATGCGAAGGTCGTCGCCGTGGAGTCGATGCGACCGGGCAGCCGCGTTGTGATCTCCTGGAACAGCCAGCCGTTGCCATCGGGATCATGGAACGAGGCGAACGAGCGGTAGCTGCGATGCTCGGGGTCGCGACCGCTGACCCGATGTCGACCAAACAGGTAGGGTTCGTCCGTGCCAGCGTACACACCGCCGGCGTCGTGGAACACCTCGCTGATCTTGACGCCGCGACCGAGCAGCTCTTTGCGGGCAGCCTCGATGTCGGAGACGATCAAGTACAGGCCCTGGGCGGAACCGGGTGCCGCCGCGGTGACGTTCTTGCCGAAGATGACCGAGCACCCGGAGCCAGGCGGCGTGAACTGCATAATGCGGAAGTCTTTACCGCTGTCGTACTCGGCGTCGAGCCTCCACCCGAGGCTCTGGTAGAACTTCTTGGCGCGGTCGACATCCGAAACGGGGATGACGACGATCTCGAACTTCATGTCGATTTTCGCGGCGATCGCGTCGCTGGTTGAGGCGTTACTGGGGCTTTCATACGTTTGATTTGCCATGTTCTTTCCTCCTATGCGTTCACCTAGATCGAAAGTCAGATCTGTTTAATGTGCAGCCTCAGACACTCAGGCCGCTTTTGCCGACGCGGTGAATGCCGACGCATTCTTCTTGACGAACTCCTGCATGCTCAGCGGCCTTTTCCCGGTTAGCGTGAGCACGTCGTCGGACATCCGGTCGTAGCGTCCCGCGCGGTACAGATCGACCATCGTCGCGAGGTGGTTCACTAGCTGAGCCGGCAAGCCCCGACAGCTCCATGAATTTTCCGGCTAGGGCCTGAACGCTCATGACAATCTCCTTTCTAAAATGTCCGATTCCGCATGGACGCGTCCTGTGCGTAGCCGGTGACTGCGAACAGCAAGGCACCAAAGACTGCGACGATTACGTTCTCGCGTAGCATGATGACCTCCTTCTTCCTTCCTAAGAGATCTAAGGCTCGCGCGGATCGCGTTGTTCGCGACGCACGAATCAGAAATCCGCGTCCAGCACGATGCGGTAACGGGCCTTGCCAGATTCAAGTCGGGCGAAGGCCTCGTTGATGTGGCTCATCGGGAAGTGCTCGGTCTGCGGCGCGATATCGTGCCGTGACGCGAAGTCGAGCATCGTCTCGATCGCCGCCGGCGAGCCGGTCGGCGAACCTGAGACGCTGCGCTGCTGCAGGATGAGCGAGAACGCCGCGACCGGAATGGGTTCAAGCACGGCACCGACGACGTGCAACCGGCCGTTGGGCGCGAGCGTGCCGATCATCGCGTCCCAATCGAGCGTCACGTTGACGGTGCTGATCAGGAGGTCGAAGCTGCCGCCGAGTTTCTTGATCGCCGCCGAGTCCTTGCTCGACACGACGTGATTCGCCCCGAAACCTTTGGCTTCATCGAACTTGCTCTCGCTCGACGTGAACGCCGTCACGTCGCACCCGTATGCCGCCGCGAATTTGACCGCCATGTGGCCCAACCCGCCGATGCCGATGATGCCCACCCGGTCGGTCGGCTTGGCGTACATCGCCAGCGGCGCGAAGACGGTGATCCCCCCGCACAAGAGCGGTCCGGCTTCGGCGAAGTTCAGCTTGTCCGGCAGCGGGATGGCCCAAGCCCAGTGCGAGCGGATGTGGGTCGCGAACCCGCCGCGATGACCGAAGATGGTCGTTTGCACTTGCGGGCAAAGGTGATGGCTTCCCGACATGCACTGGTGACAGTGCATGCAGCTACCCGAGTTCCAGCCGACGCCGACGCGCTGTCCGACCTTGAGACCCTTGGCATTCGGACCTACGGCCGTGACCCGACCGATGACCTCGTGGCCGAGAATCGCGGGGTACTGCGAAATGCCCCAGTCATTGTTCAAGGCGGAGAGATCGGAGTGACACAAACCGCAGTGTTCGACCGCGACTTCAACGTCCTCGGCCCCGAGCGGTCCGAGATCAACGGTTTCGAGCACCATCGGCTGTTTCGCCGCCTTCGCGACCCATGCCTTATAATTCATCGCGTCTCCTCTTCTGAAACTCGGGTCGGATTGGACGGCGGAAGGAGACGCCGACTGTTTCTGCTTCAATCCGCTGGCGGGCTTGTTGCGGGTTTGGGTTGGAGTAGACATGGGTATTCCTTTCTGTGGGTGAGAGGATGTATGCGGAGATCGCACCCTCTCGCGTTGGGTCCTGGTGTGCATGGTTGTTTCCTACATAAGAAGAACTGTTTGGGCTCCGATCGGATCGGATGCGATGTGCCGTTATCTTCGCCGTCGTAGAGCGAATTCTTCGAGCGTGATCCGCTGGCCGGTGGCTTTGGGCGTGACGTCGAAGGTGAAGTGGACGGCGAACTGGTTGGGGCCGTTGAAGAACGGACCGCGGACCTTTTCCCGACGATGGTGTTGTTGGCTTGCCAGTGCTCGGACTTCTGGATGACCGGTGTCTTGCCGACGGTTTCCTCGCCGCTGGGTTCGACGGACACGATGTCGGGAGCGTACATCGTGTGCATCACGTCGAAGTTCTTGCCCTGGTTGCACAACTCCACAAACTGGCTGGCAATGGTTTGCAGGCTCATGGTGCGCTCCTTTCTAAAAGAATTGCTCGCCGCGTTCTTGAGTAGCTCTAATTTGGGTCGTGGTGTCCTCCTGGCTGGTATGGGTTTTGGTCGGTCTTTTCAATCCGCTCGATATCGGCTGGGCCATGCTCGTCGAGCCTGGACGAAGGGGGGCCTTGTGTGACGACGCACACATGTCTGGCTGCAGCTTGTAAGGTGATGGCCAGCTTCATATCAAGCCGCAGAATCATGTCGGCCTCATGATCAGTGCTTGAGAGAGACGATGGCGTTGGAGCGGCTGGAACTGGAGGATCGATCGCGCTAGGAATGGTTGGTGGCGCGAGGGATCGCTAACTCCACACGCTGAAACGTCATATGCGCTACGTAGTAAAGTCTAAGGAAGGGGACAGGAAGTAGTCAACCTAAAAAATCACCAATGTTCACAAGCACATATTTCACCATGACACCTTTCGGCTCGGTGACCCAGATGACGTATCGGGTTACGCGTGTTCCCTGAAAAGGAAAGTGGCATCACTCAGAAGTTCCCCCAACTTGTGCGTGGCAGTCATTCCAACGATGCCTTCTTGCTCAGTGCCATCAAGCGGCGCAATTCATTATGACTGCTTCTCCTTGCCACTGGAATCTGCGACCACGTTGCTCCCAGGACAGGACAAACCAACCCCATCTGTTCCTACTTCGGCAGCACCGCATTTTGTGGTTTCTTGTGGGGGGGGGTGAGGCTGTCTGAGACTGGACTATCTCAAATTTGCAAACCGCAGGTCAGCGCGATTGGTGCCAAGCTGGTGCCAAAACACCCTGACACGTCATGATCCAGGATGATCTGAGTCATCACGAATCCTCGCCTTTTGCTGATGATTCCTCTTGCTGGGTGTCCTGAGTTAGGGCTTCGTCGGGACTCTTAATCAGCGGGCCGTAGGTTCGACCCCTACACGGCCCACCAAATCTCCCAATCATCACCTGCGTGTATTGCTCACTTACTTATTGTGACTGATACGCGGCTCGCCCTGTCAAAATCAGGACAATCCACTTTCCTAAGACAGCTTCGCTTTGACTTTGGTGCAGCAAGATCGTAAGATCTGCCCTGAAGGTGAAACTAGGGTTCCGGCTTCCTTTACTAGGGAGTGTCTGGTCCGAGAGTTTCCGGTCTCGCATGACGAGGCTCCACGGAGGGATAAAAGCCCGGGAGATCATGTACTTGGAGGTACATGGCCTTCTCGGAATTTAACCCGCTCGGCAAGGAGGCTTCGTTATGCATTTCCATTCCATAGTTCTTTCCGTACCGGATCAGTCAGACCTGCTGCCAAGTCAGAGAGGTCTGTCATGCTAATCAAAGAAAGTCCGGATACGGTTCTTCCTGCTACCGCCACGAGCTACTCCCGAGAAACTAAATCGCAGCCTGACTCTCTGGAATAGTCTGACCATTGGCTTCGCGACCGTTTCACCGGTGGCGGGGCTCTATGCCATCATCGGCGTGCAGACGATGGTGACGGGAGGCGGTTGGTTTGGCGCGCTGGCGCTCTGTCTCGTGATGCAGATGTTGGTGGCTACTGTCTACGCTGAGCTATCCTCGCAGATTCCGATTGCGGGGGGCGCGTACAAGTGGGCGCGGCAGCTCGGAGGCGCCACCACAGGGAAGTATGCCGGAGTCATCTACGTCAGCTCCACGATCGCCATGCTCACCACGACCGCCTATACCGGCGGGGTCTGGCTTGCGCTTTTTTTTGGGTTTGAGAGTGGAGGAGGGCTCACCTTAGTGATATGGGGCGCCGTGTTTTTGTTGATCTGTACGGTGCTCAACCTGGTTCACGTGAATGTGTTTAAGCTGGTTATTACCCTGGGTGTCTATGCGGAAATCGTCGGTTCGTTCGGCGTGGCGCTGCTGCTGTTTCTTTTTTTCAGGCAGCATTCATTTTCCGAATTGTTCCAGCATCTGGGCACGGGGACTGCGCCAAGCCAGACGGCTGCGTTTCTGGCGGCGCTCGCCATTTCGGGTTGGGCCTTCATCGGTTTCGATGCCTGTTCCACCATCGCCGAAGAAACCCATAACCCCAAGCGGATGGTTCCACGCGCGATCTTTTTGTCCCTCTGCATGGTGGGAGGGGTGGTGCTCTTCAACTCCGCCGCCCTGACGTTGAGCTTTAACCGCGACACACTGGTGAATACGAGCGCCACGTCCGATCCCGTCACACCCGTGATCGCCAGTAGCTTTGGAGCCTGGGCTGAAGCACCTTTTCTGGCGATCGTCATGATTGCGTTCCTGGCGTGCGGGGCATCCATGGTGCAATACACGTCGCGCATTGTGTACTCCATGGCCCGCGAGGGCAATATGCCTGTGGTGTTCAGCCGGGTGACGGCCTCCAAGATTCCGCGCAATGCGGTGATTTGCGTTGTGCTGCTGGCGGGGCTCGGGTTGCTGTTCGGGCTGAACGATGGGGCAGTGGCCACGGTGATCGCCTTCGGCACAGGCGGGCTGTACGCCATGTTCGCCATGACCACCGGGGTCGGGCTCTATACTCGCCTCACAGGCCGCTGGAACCCGGCACTGGGTGAGCTGAAGCTGGGTGTCTGGGGGTTGGCGATCAATGTGGCGGCCTTCCTCTGGTCGCTGTTTGAATTCGTCAACATCGCGTGGCCGCGTGTCTATGCGGTGTCGCCCAATGCGCCCTGGTGGCAGCTCTGGGCTGTGCCGCTGGTCTTGGGCAGTATTTTAGGTGTTACCACGCTATATATTGTCATAAAAAGTATTCTGAGAGAACGGCATCAAAAGAATCCCCTCGAAGGTATCTCGCCGATATGAGTGGAGAGAGTCTTAGCAGCATATCTGGTATCGGAAATGGGTGGAAGGACCCGTATTCAACCAGTACGCACAACATGTTGAAGGAAGACTTCCGCTGCTTGAAGACCAGGCACTTCCTGGGCAAGCGACGACGCACGAACCCGGTCGCGTTCTGCAGAAGTACCCTAGAGGGCACAGGAAAATGTGCTGTCGCACCGACCACGAATTTGAAAGACGTCGGAGCGCCGACGAGATCTGCGTTGAAGCAAGCGGGAGATCCTTCTTATACAGCGCCCAAGCGATGGCAGCCAGAATTGCTCGTGGAAACCCTGGAGAGTCCAAACGCACCAAAGATTGCAACGCAGGCCAGTTAACCAAGTGTCGTGTAGCAACTTGTGCTTTCAAATAGATTCATCAATGTAGTGCACCAGAAAGGAGTGATCGTGGCCAAAGAACGAAAATACAGAGGCAAGGTTCCCCTACATGACCAGTATGGTCCGGAGGCGAAATACGCGGTCGAAGCGGAAGCGCTGCTCCCGACCACGAAGTATGAAGGAGAAATAGCCCGTGGTCTGGAGATAGGCCTGCCAGGCGCCGATTCCATTCAAGATCGCCGGATTCCCACCTTCAGTCGTGGAGAACTCCCCCACTTCGCCGGGATCAACACGTTTGTCAAAGCCCCTTACATCGAAGACGTACGCAAGTGCGGCCAGTACGACGTGGCCATTCTCGGGGCGCCATTCGATGGGGGCACGACATATCGGTCTGGCACGCGGTTTGGCCCTCAGGGCATTCGCAAGATCTCGGCTCTGTATGGATCCTATAGCTTCGAGCTCGGCGTGGATCTGCGGGAGTCCATTTCCATGTGTGATCTCGGCGATGTGTTTACCATTCCCGGCAACATCGAAAAGACGTTCGATCAGGTCAGTAAGGGCGTTTCGCACGTCTATGCCAGCGGGGCGTTTCCCGTGGTGCTCGGCGGCGACCATTCCCTGGGCTTCGCGACCGTGCGGGGGATCGCCGAGAATCTCAATGGGGGCAAGCTCGGCATCATTCACTTCGATCGGCATGTGGACACACAAGAGACCGATCTCGACGAACGCATGCACACCACACCCTGGTTTCACGCGACGAACATTCCCAATGTGCCGGCAAAGAATCTTGTGCAGATCGGGATCGGCGGTTGGCAGGCGCCGCGGCCCGGTGTGAAGGCCGGACGTGAACGCCAAACCACCATCATGACCATCACCGATTGCGTGGAGATGGGGATTGAGAATGCCGCCAAACAAGCGCTCGAGGTGGCCTGGGACGGCGTCGATGCGGTCTGGCTGAGCTTCGATGTGGATTGTTTGGACGCCGCCTTCGTGCCTGGAACCGGCTGGCCGGAACCAGGCGGGTTTTTGCCCCGCGAAGTGCTGAAGTTCCTTCAGATCATCGCAGACAGCAAGCCTATCGCCGGAATGGAGATCGTGGAGTGCGCTCCTCCCTACGACGCAGCCGAGATCACCGCCCTGATCTCCACTCGCGTCATCATGGACGTCCTGGCCTGCCAGGTGCGCTCCGGCCATCTGCCGAACCGGAAAAAGCGGTGAGAGGCATGACTGGACGGACAGGACAAATCACCCCCACCTACACCCATTTCAGGAGCATCCAGGTTTGTGGCTTCTTGTGGGGTTAGGTTGTCTGAGGTTGGGCTATCGGAAATTCGTAAACTGCAGGTCAGGGCGATTGGTGCCAAGCTGGTGCCAAAACACCATGACACACCATGATCCATGATGAGGTGCGCCATCACGAATCTTCCCCTTTTGCTGATGATTGTTCTTGCTGAGTGTCCTGAGGTAGGGTCTTCGGCGGGACTCTTAATCAGCGGGCCGTAGGTTCGACCCCTACACGGCCCACCAAACCTCGCTTGCGCGCGACTCGGCAGAAATAGCAGGGACGTTCCTCGTTTCTATCAACTCTGCTGCCTGCCCTCCCTGCTGCTTCAATCACCGATGTGACACTGCGACGATGAATAGATCATTTTTGAATCACGCATGGAAAAGGACGGAAAGTCTGAGGAGGCGAGCCCTTGACGGCGCAGCGTTCAGCGAATAGAGTAATCGCATGGAACGAGCTATCGCATTGGGGTTTTTCCTGGTGTGTACGGTCGGTCCGGTGTGGGCCGCTGAGGTTGAACCATTCAACCCGGAGGCACCCTTCCAACAGGGGTTGAGCACGAGTCTGCTCCGTTCACTTCTCAACCAAGCATTCGACAGACTTGAAGACCACATCGAAATCATGGGAACGCTCGATTCTGGTGATGTGAAAGGCAATCAACAGGGACGTTTGCAGTTCAAGTTCTACCCGGAGGGTCAAGTCTAAGTCAGCCCAGCATCTCGGCGCAGAAGGCTGGTTCCACGTCGCACCAGAAGGCGGGCAACAGGATTGGCATTTCAAATTCACGTTGCCGAAAGATCGAAAGCACGCCCCGTTCCAGTTTCAGGAACCGCTATAACTCCTCTCCTGTTTTGCTTGTTCCACACATCCACTCCCTGGCCACGTCCCGTGCGGTAAGCGGTGCGGACTGAGACAAGAGACCTACTCGACGATCAATGTGCCGGTCATGTTCGCGTGACCCTTGCGTCGGTAAATGTAGAGAATAGGTCAGCCGAGGCCCTCTCAACAGAGTACCGAGCGAGTGCGCCCGAATGTATCTTGAGAAATGGAGAACTGAAGAAGGCTGGAATCTCTGCGACATGGATGGTTTGCAATGTTCAATAACCTGTCTACATTGACTCCCTTCACAACGCACTACCTTTCGCTGAAATTTATTGTTCCAAAAGCACCGATGCTATGTTACCTGATACTCTGCGTTTACCTTTATTCTGCAGGACTTGGGCGGATAGCCATGATTGCCACGTTATTGGCCGGATATGTCTTGGCGCTCTCAGGAGCAGAAACCATTGAATGGCTTGATCGGCACCAACCCGGCGCACGGCTCACGCCCGCGCAAACATATGGTGGTGGATAATCGTGGGTTGCCTCACTCAATTGCCTGCCTCAATACGTGACTCCGATTGTACCGAGACGTTACAGATTTTTGGTATATTGCTCGTTGTCGGCTTTTTTATATTCAAGTGGTTGTACCGTAAGTGGACGGAGAAGCATTCCTATGCCGTGTACTTCGGTGAGGGCGATGACCAGGTGAATGTGGGCGCCGATTTTAAAACAATTGAAATAGGAGAGCATGTGTTAGATGTGATGATTCGGGCAAAGCGAACAGTCGAAGTCGAATCTGCCAATCTGCGTTTTGCTGTCGATGCCAAGCAAGTACAAAGCCTACGTTCAGACGATGAGAAATCAGTTATCGCCATCGTAGACGCGAAAGACCTTGATATCCGTGCTCCTCAATTTTCCTCCAAGCATGATAAGGCTGGGGGATATAATCTTACATATTCGCCTGCCTATAGACGAGTCGCGGGAGATTTTCTGCGTATAAGGATACGGGTAAAAGTTAAGCAAGAATGGGAAGGCTATTTACGCTTCTGCGAGAGCAAGGCATATTATTATCACCCGTTTCGGGTTGTGAAGAAGACCACAATCAAAAGCCCGAACTAAAGACGCATTTTCCCTTCTGCATCCAGGAAATTTATGGTTTTGAACGATAAGCAGGAAAATCTTCTCAACATCGAGCTGTTCGAATCATTGGCCTTTTGCCACTCTTAACCAGCGGGCCGTAGGTTCGCCCCCTACACGGCCCACCAAATTTTCCAGCCAATTCTGACGTCTCTTCCGCCTCCAGCTCCTGTGGAGGAAGAGAAAGGGGACAGGCTACTTTGTTGCAGACCTTACGAGGCCGATCGCGAGCAAGAGGAAAATGGTGTCAGGAATAGTTTTCCTCATCTCTTGTTGCTGTTTTCGGGGAGGGGCGAGACGTTAGAAAACTTCCAGGCTCGTTTTCCTGGAACTATGCGAGCTGAAAAACAACTCCTATACTGGAACAAAGGGCAAAGCGACACGTCTACTGAGGCTAACCAGACTACACGCTGATTAACATTCAGCGGGCTCACTTGACCATGACATAAAACGTCAACAACACGAGCCCGAAGATGGCGGTTAACACGACCCACTTGAACGATTTCTTGACTTCGGCCGCCATGTCCTGTCTAGCCTTATCAAATAAATCCATAAGGCACCTCCTAGTCTATGGTGCGGGAGCGGGCTCCCTGCAATTCAGTAAATCACCAGTTCCGTTCTCGATGTAGTACGCCGGCAAAACCCTTGAAGTTACAATATCAGTTCTTCGTTACATGTACCTCGACCGGACTTTCGTTTTCATCCATCACTGCCATGTGGTCTAGAGCGGTATCGGCGACATACTCAATCTCGCCTGTCTCCTTGTAGCCACTGATAGACGGTGCTGATAGCCGGCCCTGTTTCTTTCAGAAACCAGGATGACATGATGTCCGTACCGCTTTAGGTCCGTGTATCACGTAGCAGGCAATACCATTGCTACGACTCTATGATTATCCCATAAACGAGGGGGCAATGGGTCTCCTGCTTGTATATGGCTCAGAGGTTTCACATGTGGCTCCTCCTTTTCTTTCTCCTCGGTGGCGCTCCGGCTTGGGCGGAAGATCTCGGCGAGCGGAGCGCGAATCCGTTCAATCCTGATTCCACGTCCAATCCCTTCGGAACCGGAAGCCCCTTCAAGCCAGACGGCCTGAACAATCCCTTCAGTCCCTACGGCAGTCCGTTCAGCAATCAATAGGCGACGAATCCGTTCGCTACGGATGCGCCTCGGTTGTATGACCAGCAGGGAAACTATCGCGGCAAGCTGAGCGCGAACCCCGCGGGTCTGTCTGGTTCATGAGTTTCTTTGGTTTGTTTGGTTCATTTGGTTTTGTGTTTCTTTGGTGTTCCGATCAGCCAGCCCAATGAACGAGACAAACTAAATAAACCAAACAAACGAAATGAACCAGTTTGGTCTCTCCCTACGGCGCCGGGAGTTCCTACAACCCCAGCAGTCCTACGAATCCCTACGGCCGCGGCCTGCGGGTTGAAGGACACTGACCCATTCGCTGAATCGGCCCTATGGATCTAACCACTAGACTAGGGACACAAATTTCCTAATCCCCCCATCCTACGGTCATTTAGTGCAAGGAATATGGCTCACAGGCATTTCTTTTTGACACAGAACAATTACAGTTTCTTGGAGACATCGTATCTCCTTAAGATAGAATCTCCCTACGTTTCGAATTCATCGGCACCTACTCTCCGCTTAGAGATATGCTTAATCCCGCGCAGGTCTTGTCATCAAACTTAACTCCGTTCTTCTGGTTATCGATCCTCGCTATGCTCATTTTTCTCGCAATCCGGTATCACGCTCTACTTTCTCGTCGCCAGCCGGACCGAGCCTCAGCTCTTCATCCAGGCGTTACGCTCACCCAACGACCGATTCTGACTGCCGCCGAGACGAAGTTCTTCCGAATTTTACTGGCCGCAGTCGGGAAGCAGTACACCATTTTCCCACAACTTCCCTTATGGACGCTGATCCAGCCGGATTCCAGCGACCCTAATGCGGCTAGAGCTTTTAACAATCGGATCAACCTCAAAAGAATAGATTTTGTTCTCGTAGATTCCACTTCGTGAATGCCATACATGGCTATTGAGTTAGACGACCGGTCCCACCAACGAGAAGACCGACAGAAGCGTGATGCCTTTGTTGACGACGTCCTTAACCAAGCCGGAATCAAAATCGTTCACATTAGGGCTTCTTCCACCTATGACCCTCCAGCAATTCGTGATCAACTTGGTCTTAATATCCTCCAAGACGTATCAGCCTAGAGAACAGCCATGACGCCAGACGAAGGCCGGGTAATTCTCCTGCCGCATCCGGGCAGAGAACGCCTCCCCAATAACAATTTGCTCTGCGACTGGCCAAAGCATCATGATCATAAAAGAAAATTCATGCGTCTTCAGGGTGAATGGCGGGACATTCGTAACCACACGGGCACAAGTTGGCTTGAAATGTGGGGCAGAATACGAAGCCCCCACTCGCACTGAACCTTTGGATGGCCCGCCTGGTACGGCAAAGTATGTGCATGAAGTCCTGTCAACTGTTAGAGCACCTACACTCAACACAGACCCATGGATTTTTCACCCGGGTTTTGTTTGGACGACCTGCAGGCACCTTAGGGCCAATGGAGTTCGCACGGGCGACTTAGTGCTATTCGGATCTGCCCTCGAAGGTCATTGGGTCACTGATACGGTTTCGCCATTGACCATCGTTTAGGTCACCCCTCAAAAGGAGAATTTTCCCCAGAATACGCGTCGCAGTCCGATTGCAGAGTCACTTTTCATCAAAGGGGCGGAGGGTGGCCGGTGAAAGAGAGCTGCGAGACCTTTCCCCTGGGAGCTGTCGCGTCATGAGTCTAGTGGTCGTCCCCGTGGGAGCAGAGTTCGAGTGTTGTATCTTCTCGCAGGATGCAGGCAACCCGTTCACCATCGAAGGCGCAACAGTGCGCTGGAGCCGTCCTCAGGAATTCGGCCTGGCTTTCACCAAGGTACGTCCGGGCGTACAGCGGCAGATCACACTGCTGTGCCGAATATGGGCACCGCTAGGGGTAGACGTTTAGGACCGTGCGCAGCGTTCGGCCTAGAGATGGTCTCTGGTTGCTGCCTCATGGGACGTCACAATGTAGAGAGCCATAATGATACCGATTGGACAATTAATTGAGGAACCACCCGGTAAACCATAAACCTTCTGCCGATGGACCTACCCCCCTAAACCATGTCGGATCTGGAATGAGGATTCAAGCCGATGCCCTGCACCTTGTGGCGATAACAGTCGCAATGTCAGTCAGGGGCATTATCCACACCAGCCCTTGCGCCTTCTTCGTACCCCTCCTAGAATGAGCCACTCTGCGAGGCTCCTATGCCCTTCTGGATTCGTCCCTATCGTCAGCAGAGACTTAGATAGGAGATGTACATGCGTACGAAGATAATAATAATCAGTTCCCTTTTATGGGCTCTTACTACCAGCGTTGCCATTGCAGCCCCTTACTGTGCCGTTTTCGCTTGGGGAAAAGTGTGTGATTACAATGACCTCAATGAATGTCTTCGAGCTGCTGGTAGTGATGGCGAATGTAAAATAAATCAAAAAGAAGACAAAGCTCCTTCAGGTACAGCACCATTTTGTCTTGTTACCCCCCGGGGTACAGAGTGTATCTATGATGACGCGCCGGCATGCCGTATGGCTGCATCCATAAACACTCCTGCATTTGCAAATAAAGTTGTGTGCGCGGAAAATCCGAATCGTTAACCAAACACGTTGATTAACCTCACCTCGACTTTGCTGGGCCTAGCTCACCGATGCCGGTACGGGAGTAGAAGCCAAAATCCAAATGAACGACGACCGCCCCCCACCCGACAGCATGTCCCTCGAAGAAGCGACCGTCTCCAACATGTGGGAGATCGCGGCGATTGTGGAGGTATTGGAGCGCAAGTGCTTGTGCATGAAGCAGAATCTCTACAACCTCAAGACCGAGTCTCGGCACCTAATCCCCGTGAGGATCCGCTCGATGTTGACGAATCGTCGATCGTTTGAAAAAACGGGCGAAGGAGCATGGCCGGTCTCTGCAATCTGAAGTGAAGACAATTCTGGAAAACGCAGTACCTGACTACGAGGGAGCCTGGAAGCGGATCGAAGGATTGCATAAGCGATTAGGGAAGTCTGGTCGAAAGTTCAGCGACAGTGCCGCGCTGATCCGTGAGGATCGCGAGCGGTGAGTCGCTATGTGGTCGATGCCAGTATGGCGATCAAGTGGTTCCTTCCGGAGATCCATTCCGAAGCGGTGCTTCGTTTGCGCCATTCACGATATCGACTTCATGTGCCCGCACTGATGACGTTGGAGCTGGGCACCGTGCTTGCCAAAAGGATTCGTCGCGGGGAGCTCACTCGGGCCGAAGGGGATGTCGTCCTGAAGGAGTTGAAGCAACTTCCTCTCCAGCGGCATCGTGTCTTGTGGGTTGAGGACCTTCCCGTTGACGTAATCAATTCATCCGCCAGTTGCCCGCTGCGTCTCTCCATGGTTCGAATCTTCTTCCGATCCGAGATGGCCGGCGTGCGGCGTTCTGGGGGGACAGAAACGGGGACATTCTCCTTTCTCGGATGTTACTGACCGCATTGCGCCGATCCTCAGCATGGTACTGGGCTGATCGCACCGGTTGGTCTCTCTGGTCTGTCTGGTTCCTTTGATTGATTTGCCGGTCCGGTCAACAAGACAGACCAAATAGACCAGGTACACGAAATAGACCAGTTTCGGCTCTCCCTTCGGCGCCGGGAATCCCTACAGCCCCAGCAGACCCACGAATCCCTACGGCCGCGGCCTGCGGATTGAAGGATGCTGATCCAGTCGCTAAACCGCTCCACGTGATCTCATGACTGATTGACACCTCCCCACGAGCGGCCTAGCCTCCACCAGACGGACAGCATGTGTGGACGCTTTACCCAAACCGCCTCGCCTGAGGTGTTTGCCCAAACAGTTTGCACTCACCGATCTACCTCTGTTCACACCCCGCTACAACATCGCGCCATCTCAATCCGTCGCTGCCATACGGATCGAATGCGAAGTTAGAAATGAGCAATTAGCGTAGCAGTTCTGAGCTTTTGAGTGCTGGGATCTTAGTTGGGGAGCTCTATGGATTTTCGCCCGTTGCTTAGACCCGATGAAAGGAGTACTTTTCCTGACATTCGCAATCTGAAAGGAGGCTACCATGAAACCATTCCGACTCCTCTCCTTGACCTTGGGGCTGCTTCTCTCGTGCACTTCTCTGGCGTCGTCGGAAATTCTTGCTCTCTTAAACTATGAGAGTAAGCCGGACCAGCCAGTGAGACGAGAAGGGATCGCGATCATGGACATTGATCCCGAGTCGTCGGACTTCGGGAAAATTTTGATGGAGATTCCGCTACCATCCGACCTCGTCGCTCACCACATTTTCTTCAATCGCGATCGGACCAAGGCCTACATTACGGCGTTAGGGAAAAGCTTCTTGCATGTCGTCGACCTCACACGCTTCCCCTATCGGCTGCGGGCCATTGCTGTACCGGACTGCCAGGTCTCGGAAGACCTGGTGGTGTCGGAAGATAACCGGACATGGTACCTCACCTGTATGGGCTCAAGCACGGTGATTATGGGTGATGCCGTGAAAGATCAGCCGATCAAAACCGTCCGGGCGGCTGAACCAGCAGCGGCGTTTATCCTGAATCCGCACGGTATTGCGATTCACAATGGCATTGATCGGGTTCTCATCACCAGCACCGTCAAGCCGGATAATATGGCGGAGGCGGGTGAGACGGTCACGGTGTTGGAAGCCAGTACCGGGAAGGTGCTGTCGACGCACAAAGTATCGTCGAAACCGTCTCCCGCCAAAGCCGCCCCTGTCGAAATCATGTTTGCCCCGAAGGCGAATCCGCCGGTGGTGCACATTACCAATATGTTCGAAGCAACGCTGTGGGCCGGGATCTGGGATCCGAAGGCCCAGTCGTTTTCCTTTTATCAGGTGGACGACTTTGGCGCGAGGGAACAAGGGATGCCGTTGGAAATGCTCTATAACGCGAAGGGGGACCGCTTGTACGTCACCACGGCCAAGCCTGGGTTTGTCAATCTGTATGACAATACCGATCCGAGACAGCCGAAGTTTCTTCAAGCCATTCCCGCCGCTCCAGGCGCCCATCATAGTGTCCTGTCGCCCGATGAAAGGTATCTGTTCGTCCAAAATAGCCTGCTCAATTTGGAAGGCATGAGCGACGGGTCCATCACGGTGATTGACTTGACAAAGGGCAAAGTCTTAGGGAGTATTGAGACGTTGAAAGCGCAAGGATTCAACCCCAACTGCATCATGCTGCTTCCAAATCATTTTCAGCAGGCCGGCTTGCGTGCAAGCCAGAGTCTCGAGTGAACCGGCGGCAAGATGTTGCTTCACATGTGGAGAAGGAAGCGCGGAGAGAAGAAAGCGTCAGGAACCATTCCTGACTCGCTTGCGCTGATTTCCAGGCAGGGATTAGGCTAGACACGCTGGCTGCGTGCTCGATGCTAGGCTCGCCATATGGATTGTCTTGCTCATTTTGGTCCCGTCCCTGCCACTGCATGAGTTCATCCCGCGAAAGATCTCGACGAACTGAGCGCGAATACTGCTCGTCTCTCTGGTTCATTTGGTTTCTTTGGTCTATCTGGTTTCTTTGATACGCCTGCTAGGTTTTCCGGTCCGCCCAACCAGACAGACCAGACACACGAGATAATCCAGTTTCGGCTCTCCGTTCTCGCCGAACTCGATCAACAACCCCTTCGATGCCGGGAATCCCTACAACCCCAGCAGTCCCACGAATCCCTACGGCCGCGGCCTCCGAATTGAAGGACGCTAATCCAGCCGCTGAACCGCTCCACGGGCGGCCTAGCATTTCCGTCACCAATCTGATTCTAGATGGATGACATGGAAAGGAACTCGTGAAATCGAAGAAACCGATTAAACTGAAGACCCCGACCAAACAGAAGACGACGCGCCAGAGACCTGCCCGTCGAACGAACCAGATTCTCCCAACCTCCCGTGTCAGTCACTCTCCACGAACGGATCGCCACACGAGTCCTTGAGATCTAAGAACGACGCATCCGTCAAGGTCCTCTTGATGACTGGCTTCCGGCGGAGCAGGAGATCCTCGGACAACGGAACCTACGGAATGCTGGTCTGCCGGATCATGGTGGATCCGCCAGTGAGGAGCAAGACAGACACATCATCACCCAGGCAACCTCTGACCCCCTCCCGCCGATCAATACCACCATTCCCCCAGGCCCCGCCTTGCGGTTTCATCCATCCCCCTCCTACAATACGCTCCCTGCGAGGCCCCCATGCCCTTCTCGATTCGTCCCTACCGCTGCTTCCCCGAGCAATGCCCCGTCACCTACAACGCAGGCCCCTTCCAAGGCCAAGGCACCGTGTGGAATCTCTCCTGTACCGGATGGCGCCTCTCAGGAGACCTGCCCATGCGACCTGGGGAAACGCTCTCGCTCACCGTCACTCTGCCAAATGAGCAACGGATTGAAATTCCTGAAGCCGTCGTCCGTTGGTCACGAGGTCAGGAGTTTGCGGTGGAGAAGCTTGCAATCAAGCTACACACTAGCGCCCGGCTTCAGCGTTATGTCAAGTGGTTGGTCCAAGTACCTTCGGAGATTGTCCAGTGATTCCCGATCGTTCCATATCTTTTCGATTCGCTATCACCCTTGTGCTGTCGATCAGCGGTCTCGCCACTCCCGCCTGGTCCAATTTTGAGACTGGCATGGATGCTTATAACCATGGAGACTATGCAACAGCCTTGCGAGAGTGGCGACCGCTCGCCGAGCAGAGGGACCAGAGGCGCAGGACTTCCTCGGGACACTGTATTTCGAGGGACGGGGCGTGTCACAGGATTACGTGAAGGCACGACAGTGGTGGGAGAAAGCAGCCGCGCAGGGAAGCGCGAGCGCGCAGAACGATCTCGGGCTGGTCTATGCCAACGGGCTGGGAGGACCACAGGATTTAGTCCAGGCCCACATGTGGTACAGCCTGGCGGCAGGAAACGGATATGAAATCGCGACTGAATACCGCAATGATCTCGCCAAGCAGATGACCCCTGCCCAGATCACCGAGGCGCAAGAGCGGGCGCGGGAGTGGAAGCCGAAAACCAATTGAATGACCATGGCTCACTGAGGGATTCACATGAAACGACTGCTCCTTTTCACACTCCTGGTGCTGAGTAGTGGGCCAGCGTATGCGGAGTGGGTGGCGGTTGATAGCAACGAGGAAGCAGGAGTAACCGTATACGCGGATCCAGGCACCATTCGCCGTAAAGGGAATATGGTGAAGATATGGCATTTGAACGACTTCAAGACTGTACAAATCGCAAAGGGCAACTCGTATTTGTCTATCAAGGCGCAACACGAATTCGACTGCACAAAAGACCGCGAGCGGATACGTGCGCTTACGAAGTTCTCTGGCAATATGGGAAGCGGTAACGTGGTTTATGAGGACTCAAATGAACGAAAGTGGAGACCTGTTGCACCAGAGACTACGAATCAAACTCTGCGGAAAATCGCATGTGGGAAGAAGTGATCGCGCAGTCAATTCCGCACAGTTTAGGGTGAGGCTGATCAATGACCACCCACAAGCGAATAAACTTGCTCAAACGGTTGGGCAGAATCATTGAGATGGGGCCGCGGGTGGCGAAGGAGACGAGGCGCGCTTCGGGTTGCTGCGCCTCATGGAGTAACTCAAACACCTGTGCTAGGGGGCCTACGCGTCTGGGAGCACCTCCTAGAAGCTCACCGCAAAAAGATACTAAACAAATTATCCCCCCTAACCATTGACTCGCTTAATATTAGGGGGAGTGATCACTCCGATGGGAAGCAGAGTGGCCTCACGAGAGTGCTCGCCCACACCGTGAGCCATTTCGAGCGCACCGTTGAACAGCACACCATCGTCCATCGAAAGGATCGGCGTCTTGATACTCCCCTCAATGACGGCCGGAGCCCGGAGTTTGACACATTCTTTTGCGACGATATCCCCGGTAATCTTTCCTTTACACACAATGGTTCCGGCGGTAACTTTTGCCTGGATGACGGCCTCTTCACCTATCAACAGCACGCCGTCAGTATGAATTTCGCCGTCGATATGCCCGTCAATTTTCACCGTGCCGCTATAGGAGATCGTCCCCTTGAATTCGACTCCCTTTCCCACAAAGGCACTAATGTCCCCAGTCCCCTCGGTACTTGTTGAATTGGCAGCCATCATAGCAACCTCTTTTCCTTCCTGCTCGCGTGAGCTCGTCTCTACTTTTTTCTCCTGCCCCCACATAAACGCGCCTCCTCGAGTTCGCGACTTCATTGTGCCAGCAGTCATTATTTATGGTGATAAAAGCTCAGGCAGGGTAGTGAGACTTGAGGAAAGATACAACGCCACTTAAGTAGGGGGTATACTAACTTACGTATTATTATTACTATATTAACCATCTTTTTAACTTTCCGCATCAGTAGTGTCCGGTTAAGAATGCCCCGATGTCTGGTAACCCCTATTACGGCAGGGCTTCCGTGAAATTTCACACTGTCTCCGACTTGAATGACGTTGACCGGTTCGGCCAGCCTTACGGCTTTGGTTGGACCGGAGGGACGCATGTACGTTGGCAAGACGGCTGGTGCTGGTGGTATCGGAAGTATGCGTCAGGGAATACGGGGTTATTCAAATTCGTGATAGAAAGCGTAATAATACCGCCATGGTTTCCACGGAAGGACGATCATGGCGCGCAAGGCGGGCGGGGCCGATCAACTGGCAGCGGCACGGGGGTTGTTGCGGACGGCGAAGACCGCCGATGAATTGAGGACGGCGCAAGCGGTGGTCCTGCCGCTGGAACTGGGCCTGTCACTGGAGCAGACGGCGACGGCCATCGGTCGGTCGGAGCGACGTGCACGCTGCGTATGCGCTATTGCAAGCTGGCGCGACGCGAACGGGCGGCGCCGCGGCCCAAGCGAGCGCTGCGCAACCGCGCCCATGCGACATTGGAACGCGAAGCGCAGATTATCGACGAAGTCCTTGCGGGCACGATGCGCGGGGGGGGCGTCGTCGTTCCGCCGCTCAAGGAGAACGTCGAGGAACGCCTGGACAAGCCGGTGGCGCTGTCGACAATCTATCGCATGCTCGCGCGCAACGGCTGGCGCAAGCTGGCCCCGGACAAGGCCCACGCGCAAGGAGGCGCCGTGGCCCGTGAGGACTGGGAAAAAAACTTCAGGAGAAGCTGGACCAAATCGTCGCGACTTGGAGCAACGGCCGACCGCTACGGCTGATGTTTCAGGACGAGGCGCGGTTCGGACGCATCTCGGATACCCGCAATTGTTGGTGGCGCCGCCCGGCCCGACCGCTCGTCAGCACCATGGTGACGCAGCCATACACCTACGCCTAGGGCGCGGTGAGCCCGCAGGACGGGTGCTTCGACAGCCTGTTGCTGCCGCATGTCAATTCCGAATGCATGCACATCGTCCTCGACGAGATCGCCAGCCGCTACCCAACCAACAACGTCGTCATGGTGCTTGATGGCGCCCGGTGGCACACAAGCACCGACTTCCGTCTGCCCGACAATCTGCGCCTGCTAGTCCTTCCGCCGTATTCGCCAGAACTCAATCCGCAGGACCATCTCCGGGACGAACGGCGAGAAACGCATTTCCACACCCGCGTCTTCGACCGTATCGACGCCCTCGAAGACCATCTGGTTGCCGCATGACGCGATCTCGACAACTCACCGAATCGCGTCAAACGCATCACCGGATGGGACTGGATTATTAATGCTGTTTCTAATGCATAATAGAATTACTTAACTCGAAGAACGTGTCGCGCCAGGAAATGATTGCATGTTGAGCAATCGGAAATCCGGGATTTGATCAGGACGCGGAATGAATGCCATCTCCGCGATGGCCATTTCGCCGCGTTCGCTGGTCGCCATGATTTTCACCTCGTATTTGTCAATGGGAATACGGCGATTTATGTCTTCTGGCACCGACGTGAGGCGAAGGAATGAAGATCCGTCATGACCTAAAAAGAAGCTGAATACGTCGACAAATACGGCATCCAGAAAATGCGGATCTTTAGTGGGATGAACATTGAAGTTTGTCGATCCGACCCGGTCATGCCGCAGCTTAAGATGACTGCCAATGGCAAAAAAATTCTGCGGTTTCTTTTCCAAAGACATCAGTTTCACTTCTACATTCCTGAGGGTAACATCGTCGCGATTGATCAAGGCGATACGATAGGTGTACAGCTTTCCGCTGGTGTGCACAGTCTGCGATTGATCGATGCCTGAATCCACCTGCACCCAGGGTACTCCCTCACAAATCATCACAGACAATTTGCCATGTTTTAAATTCGGACGCAGATATAAATGAATCGCCCATACACAGAAACCCGCAAACGCAATCCAATATATCCATGTATCTATGGACTTGTTCGCCAGCCATGGCGGGACATTCTCAATGCCGAAATAGAGAAACCACGCCTCCACGTTCGATCTGGCCTGCCGAGGGGTGACGGTCGAAAGCAACATGAGCAACCCACACACCAAACTTGGGACTGATTGAAGAACCCATTTCCAATACACTCGCATTCCACATTTCCCCGGATTCTTTCAAGATTAGGCGGTTTCCTTGGAGGTGGCAAGTCAGACATAATCGCCTGTCAAGCCCAAATAGAAATGTCCTCTTCCTCCCCAAGTAGAAATGTCCGGTTTTATGTTCCGGCCGCCGCCGCGTGGCTTGTGCGTTCTGGCCGCAGGCGTGTGCGCCACGGATGGTCCGGCCTCGGGGTGACTGGCTGCCGAGCGCGGGGGACCGGTTTCACCGCAGCGGCCTTCACGGGTCGCGCCGTGATCGCATGAAAGTCGAGCGGTCGACCGTGGTGGGTCATCCGCATCGTCCCATCCACCCGTTCCTCCACCTGCACATGGGTCGCCCGGACATTGGTCTGGACCTGATAGAGGTGCCTGTGGTGCGCCACCGTCCAGTCCCGGCGCAGGCCCCGTGTGGTCTTGATGCACAGGCTCCGGTCCAGCTCGCGGCTCGCAGGACGGGGCCGATGCAGATCAGCGGGCTGGGCCGGCTGGACCGAGAAGCGCTGGTTGGAGATCGGCAGATAGTCCTCCAGAAACCGATTCGCCGCCTCCAGGGTGGAGACATCCGCGAGCCGCATCTCCTTGATCACCCGATCTTGAACGGTCTGAAAGCGCCGCTCCACCCGCCCCTTCGCCTGCGGGGAATGGGCCGGAATCAGCTCGACCCCCAGCTCGCGCAGCGCGCGCCCACATTGACTCGTGGGCGTCACCCCGGCCAACTGCTCCTCCACGGTGGGCGGAGCCGGTGATTGATCGGTCGAATGCGTGTCCGCGTAGATGGCCAACGGAATCCCATAGCGCTGCACATACCGCATGAAGCTGTCCATCGCCGGGATCGTCCCTTCGTATTCATAGAACCGGGCATACACCCGACTGGACGCATCATCGAGGTAGGCCATCAGCACACACCGGGGCCCGCGCCCCTCGAACCAGTCATGGTGCGAGCCATCCAGTTGGAGGAGTGCCCCCACATGGGCTTTCCGTTCCCGCCACGACCGATGCGGGCGCTTCCGCCGCTGGAAGTGGGTCACCCCCGTCGCCAGGAGCCACCCCCGCACGGTCTCCGCGCTCACCGTGATCCCGTGGCGCTCGGTCAGCTTCTCC
Source organism: uncultured Nitrospiraceae bacterium (assembly GCA_963821465.1). Classification (GTDB taxonomy): domain Bacteria; phylum Nitrospirota; class Nitrospiria; order Nitrospirales; family Nitrospiraceae; genus Palsa-1315. The sequence goes on from CAWGDV010000004.1 coordinate 24,121, forward strand.
GCCGCCAACGTCGGCCCAAAGTCCCCATACGGCTTCTCGCACCGCTTCAGCGCTTTGGCCTTGACCTTCTCCGGGATCCTTCGGTTCGAGGGCTTGCCCCGTCCCCGATGCGCCAGCCCCTGATCGCCCGCCTGCTTCACCCGCGCAAGGAGGCGCCGGATGTGGCGGGGCGTCAGCCCCAGGAGGGTGCCTGCCGTGACCTGCGTCAGCTGCTTCTCCATCGTCTGTCGAAGCACATGCACCCGCCGCAATTCCTTCACACTCATAATGACCCTGTCCTCTCTGACCATCTGACCCTCCTTGTACGGGCCGATAGTCTCGTACCGAAGAGGACATTTCTACTTGGGCCAAAGCGGACATTATCATTTTGGGATTACAGTCAGACATAATCGCCAAGAGAAACCGTTGAAGCAGTGAGTGGAGTGGAAACAGCGAAGCGTCTGAATTCATCAGCTAACAGGAGAGAAGATTATGTCAAACGTCCATAAGTTCATAAAAGGAATCTTGTGTATTCTGGTGGTTACGGCTACGGCTACCGCGGTCATGGCTGAGGAATCGGTCCTCGTAACTGTAAAGGCTCACTCATCAGCGACGGAGCGTCATGACCGTGGGCGGTATCTCATCAAGATCACTGGTTGTAACGATTGCCACACGCCTGGTTATGCTGAAGCGGGAGGAAAGATACCCGAGAAAGATTGGCTTACCGGTGATAGCATGGGCTGGCGCGGCCCCTGGGGTACGACCTATGCAAGCAATCTCAGGCAGTATATGCAACTCCTCTCTGAAGACCAATGGGTCAAGATCGCGCACACGGCTCAGTTTCGTCCACCCATGCCATGGTTTGCCCTTCACGACATGACCGAGCAGGATCTGCGTGCCATTTATCGGTTCATCAGGAATATGGGTCCTGCTGGCGAACCGGCACCTGCTTACCTTCCACCTGAGAAAGAACCGCAGGGACCTTACATCTTATTCCCTCATACTTCAAAGTAATCATGGGTTTCAGTTTGGCTAGGCGCAGGGGTTCCCAATCAGGACCCCGCCTGCCGAACTAGGCCCCCTCGTTTCTCTGGGAGCACGACGAGGGAAAACGGTTTCCGACAGGTGTTAATCAAGTGTTAGCGAAATAAGCAACTTAAGGGTGGATGGACCAGGCCCACCAATACTTCCTCCTACGCTTTCAACCACTTGCGATATTGGCTGAATGGGGTATCCCCTTCATCCCCGTGCCACCGATGTGCCGTAAATAATGGAACTGTAGGGTGCCGGACCAATGGCAACGGCCTGCTGGGCAAGGCGGTGAAAAAGTAATCCGCGGGCACTTGAGCGGCGACGGTTGAAGCGAAACGTGAACTCATCGAGGTAATAATCGAGATGCTGATGTTGAACCCCACCCTGGAGCGTACCGAGCACCCACCGCTTGAGCAGCGCGGCGACGTTATGCACACGCGGCATGACTTCGTGAGCTTGTTCATCCCCACTGCGGATGACCGTCATGCGCTGCTTGTAGCCTGCAGCCGGGAGCCCCGCATAGCTTGTCCACCCGTCGGTGTGAATGATCGCGCCAGGTTCCACCGCCTCTCGAATGAAGTCCAGCAGACTTTCGGCGGAAACATCCTTGACGCGTTTCAGTCGGATGCGCCCGATCGCTCGACCATTTTTCTCTGCCGCGACCACGACGATGGACTTTTTTTCGATCTCGCGGCCCCGCTTGCCCTCTTCAGGGCCGCCCACGTAGGTTTCGTCGACTTCAATTTCGCCGGTCAGTCGATCACGACCCGGCCGTACCATCGCTCTGCGCAGCTTGTGCATCCACGTCCAAGCCGTTTCGTAGCTGCCCAGCCCCAGCACCCGCTGCAAGCCCAGGGCGCTGACACCATTCTTCTGGCTGGTGATGAACCACATCGCAAGGAACCACGTGCGCAGCGGCTTACGGGTGTCCTGGAACACCGTACCGGCGGTCAGCGACGTTTCGCCGTCGCACGCCCTGCATCGAAACACGCCGCGCACCATGACCCACGGCTCCTTGATCGCCCCACAATGACGGCACGCGAACCCATCAGGCCAGCGCAAGCGGCGAATATAGTCGCGGCAACCGTCCTCACTACGGAACCAGTCGTCCATTTCTTCGAACGTTCGCGGGTAATCAACGCCAGGGCTCGGCTTGGTGTGGTCCATGCCGGCAAAATATCAACACCATTTACGGGGATCAAGGGGATACCCATTTTGGCTGATTTAGTTCCATAGGCTTATCCGGTTGACTCTGGTACTCCGCGAAAACCCGCGCTCCGGCCGGTTAGGGTCTGCGGAGTTAACCGAATAGGCATATAGCTTATATTTCAGCAATCTCATCATTGTTAATATAACTGTAACATTGGAGGTCTATCTTCTTCTCGGGCTACCCGGGCATCTATGAGATGCTCTTAGATGCCTCAAACCACTATATCGGTACCCATGTGGCAACCCCTGCACCCAAAAAGATACTGATCGTCGAAGACGAGGCAGACATTGCTCAGTTGGTGCAACTGTATCTTGAGAAAGAAGGGTTTCGAACGACGACCGCCTCGACAGGTATCGAAGGCCTCAAGCTGATCAAAACCGACCGCCCCGATATGGTCATTCTGGATCTCATGCTCCCCGAGATCGATGGACTAGAGATCTGCAAGAAGATCCGCAATGCGCTGGACACTGCCTTGCTCCCTATCCTCATGTTGACCGCAAAAGCTGAAGAGTCCGACACCATCATCGGGCTCGAACTGGGAGCGGATGACTATGTCGCCAAGCCGTTTAGCCCCAAAGTGTTGGTCACGCGGGTGAAGGCCTTGTTCCGAAGATTGGAGCGGGCGGAAGACCCGAAACAAACATCCTACACATATGGTCCGTTACTGTTGGATCTCTCACGACACGAAGCGCTGGTCGATGGGAAGGAAATCCCCTTGACCGCAAAGGAATTTGGATTACTCGAACAACTCTTGCGTCACCCTGGCCGGGTATTGACCCGCGATGTCCTCTTGAATGCGGTGTGGGGCTATGACTACTACGGCACCACCAGGACCGTGGACGTGCATATCCGCCGGCTGAAGCTCAAGATCCCGCTACTCGACGATGCCATCATCTCGGTCAAATCCCTCGGATACAAGCTATCTGATCAAGTCCCTGAGAGGTAGCTTTTACCGTCAATCTGTTCACTGAACAAGGGCATGGTGTCTTCCTCATTCCTTCCTTCCCTGCCCCGTGACTCTCCTTCGTACCAAACAGCATCAAGGATCACGTCTTCCCCCTCCATCATACACGCACGAACCACATGTTACACAAAATTGATCTACTGGTGATCGTCCGGTGCCTTGAACGGAGTAGAAATATGCCCACAGGGAGGTGAACCGATGCCGAAAGCCAGCTCATCAAACCATGTCCCGAGAGTTGTTCCGTCGAAACACTCGAATATCCCCATGCGAGGGATGCGGCTTGCTGGATAATAATTAGTTGATCACCGATCTAGTGATGAAAGGAGACGCACCATGGTACAGGCAATCATTGAGATAGTGATTGTGGGGCTGCTTACTGGGCTGGTGTGGATCATCTGGATGGTAGTTCGCGCCAACTTTGATGATGACCATTACCCCGATGACAACCGGCAAGAAAAGCGTGAATTACGCGGATCTCCAGAACAAACTCAATAGGCTTCGAATAGTGCTCGCACACGAAACCATGATGTCCCATCTGATCACGACAGAGCCGGAACTCTTCCCCGATCCGATCGACCAAGCCCCCTCTGAGCATGAAAGCGATATCGCTTTGTCCGTAAAGCTGCTCACCATCGAAAAGCTTCGCCGGATCGAGCAGGCGTTCACATCCCTGCATACACGTTCTTACGGAATCTGTTCCCGCTGCAGTCACAGATCCCCTATGCCAGGCTCAGAGTACAGCCCGATTCGCTCTACTGCGTCCCCTGTCTCACCGTCATCGAGCAAAAATCTGCCAGAAGTTGACTCTATGCCGGACTTCTTCACTTCCATGCCCGCACATCGGAGTCCAGGCGCGTCCCCTCTCGCGCGCCTGGCTCCCTGCGCTTGTCCCTTCTTGCCAGGAGAAGGGGCAAGCCCCGGGCTACGACTTTTTTGAGGAGATCGCCATGCAAGGTATCCGCACACAACCGCGTCACATTCTAACCTTCGATCTTGAAGAGCATTTTCACGCATCGCGATTCGACTCTCCCATGCGGCGACGTGGGTGGTCCTCGTTCCAGAGCCGAGTCCAATCGAGCGTCGAGCGAATCCTCGAGTTGCTGGCTCACCACTCCACGAAAGCCACGTTTTTTGCGCTCGGGTGGTTGGCTGAGCAGCACCCGTCGGTCATTCGCATGGTCTCGGCAGCGGGTCATGAAATTGCCTGCCTTGGCTACGGGCATGAGTTGGTCGCCGCGCAAACCCCACAGAGTTTTCGACAGGACATTCATCGAGCCAAATGTATCCTGCAGGAAATCACGGGACACCAGGTCGTCGGATTCCGTGCGCCGAGCCTGAGTATCACCGCCCACACGCCGTGGGCCTTGCCGATCGTAGCCGAAGAAGGATTTCTCTACGACAGCAGCGTGCTTCCCATCGTCCATGATCTGGCCGGGATTCCTGGCGCAAGCCGATGGATCCACCGGCTTGCCTGGGAAGAACGCCGTCTCTGGGAAATCCCACCCTCCACCCTGAGTGTTGGAGGATTTCGTATTGCCATAGGAGGCGGCGGGTACCTTCGAGCTCTCAACTACCCGGTGTTGAAATCCCTTTTTTCACGAATCGACGCCCGCGACGAACCGATCGTCGCCTATGTGCGGTCGTGGGAGATCGATGCCGCGCAGCCGCGCATGCGAGACACGCGGCTTTCCGAGTTCCGTCACTACTTGAATCTCCATAAGACGGCCGGCCGGCTTCACCAGCTACTTGCAGATTTTCAGTTCGGGCCGGTCTGCGAGGTAGTTCGCCCGATTCGTGAGCAGGTCCGCAGCACTTCGGCACAGGCAGTTTCCAATTCAGTCACAGGCGACCACCTGAATGAGTCTCCACAACTTACAACCGTGTAACCAAGGAGAGATTATGCAATGCACCCGCTGTGCCGGCCTGAGAGTACCCGAGATCATCTACGAGGGAGGAAACAGGATCCCAGCCTTGCGATGCATTCACTGCGGGGACGTCAGCGACCAGGTGATCGTCGTCAATCGCCAACGCCGCTCGTATCCAAAACCAAGGCGAGCCCGAACGCCCATCTACGGAACGCGATCGGTGGAAGAAGAACCACCCCGATGGCCTTAGCACTGACAGGGCAAGATATTGATTCCGAAGGACGTCAGCCTGGTGTGAAATCAATTCTCGCTCTTTACGCTGGAGGACTCGCGCGCATTTGGTGAGTCGAATAAGCGGTTCGAATGTGTTCTTTTTCGCTTTCCGGTCCTCGTACCTGTAGCCACACAGCACCGTCGTTCGGCTCCGAGACAAGCACAAACATCAGTTGCGGAGAGTGCTGCCCCTCGAACACGATGTAATCGGCGATGCGCCTGATGAGCAATTCTAGCCGGCAGAATTTGAAGGCATAGCCGCCTTCGATCTCTTGAATCTCCGCCACATATTTGAAAAGCCCCGTCACCAGCATTTCACGGCGCAGCGCGAGCGCCGGATCTGGGAAACATGCCACTAGGGGATGAGTGGTATAGCTGCGCATGATCTGATCCTCGGCGTGCGCGCCGATTATTCCGGCGCGCACGCCACATTCGACTATACGGGAAGCGCGTGGGTTACCGCGCCCTAGCGCTGAAACCGAAAAGGAATCTTGAACCCGGTGATCTTGATGATGTCGTCCGTCGCATAATCGTCGAACTTCTGCATCTGTCCGTCGTTGCTGTGCTGAATCGACAGGTAGGCCGTTTTACCATCGGCCGTGAACTTAAAGCCGGTCGGCTCGGCAGAAGTATCCTTGACCGACAGAATCTTCACGCAGCCATCTGTCTTGATGTCCCGGTCCGCGCCATCCGGTAGGCAGGCGAAGATGTCCCCGTTCGGGTTATCCTCGATCACGTAGTGATTGCCGGTCTTCGGCTGAAACGCGAAGTTGTCCGGCGCGTTGAAATCAGCATCGCCCTCGACAAACCGGTTTACCGTCACGGTCCGCTGGCTGGTCGCCTGGTCCGGAGCCGAGTCCACACCGCAGATGACCTCGCCGTAGTTTTTCCCACCGGCGTTGCCGGTGTTCGTCCAGCAGAATCGTACGCCGGGCCCTTCGAATTCCTCGTCGATCTCCAGATCCTCCGGCCGGTAGTAGCCGGTCGCGCCTGCGGTGTTGGCGTCAATGCGCGCATTGGCGGCGCTGACGCTGACCCAGGCCCCGTTGCCGATCTCACAGCCCTGTCCGAACTGCTGGTTGCCAGACTGGCAAGAGACCTGTAGGGCCCATACATTCCCCGCGGCAAACGGCGATTCGCTCAGCATCGTGATCGGAGTCGTTGCGGTTCTGACATTCACAGGAATGAACTTGAACATCGCGCCGCCATCGGCATTGGGCGTACCGGTTCCAGGCCTCAGCTCATCCCCGGCGTACAACACACCGCTTGGGAGAATACCGATGCCTTCCCAGGCCATTGTCGGAAGCGCGGGCCGCTTGATCACTTTCGTGGCTGTCACCCCGGTCTCATCGATGATTGTCCCCGCCGCGCGATTCGTGATCGTATGGTTGATGACATTCAAGGGATCGATGATCTCATAGGCTCCGCCGTCGGATGCCTCTTCAGTGAACAAGATCGTGCCCCAAGGTGTACGCCTGATGCCGTCGCAGGAATCTGTCCCGCGCACGAGTGTGTCGACCGATCCAGTGCTCAGGCGAATACGCTGCACTCCAGGATTGAGTTTATTGACCCCCGCCCCTGGAAGGGGAACTCCCAGGTCCTCCCGGTCTCCCTCGATACAGAAAACCAGGTGCGTCGGATTCTCGTCGCTCGGCCAGAACGCAAACATGTCGGCGGCATTGCCGGCGTTGCGCGTCACATACTCGGCCTTCAGACCTTCGGCAAGGAGCACTTGAGCGGACGCGTTCTGAGCCGCAGTCCGATACGGCCCCGAGGTCGGAGCTGCCGACTCTTTCAGCGGCTTGCCGACTCCGAACCACACTTGGGAGGCCCGTTCCAATCCACGCTGCACAATTGCCCCGAAATCCAACCCGTCAAACCCGTCGAATTCGCTCGCCTGGGCGGTCACAGCAGGCGCCACCAGAATGGAGGCAGCCAGGCCGACCTTTGCCGCCGACAGCCCCCATTTCACCATTCGCTTTCTGATTTTTGCCATCATTGACTCCTTTTCACATTTCCTCACTATGCCGGACGAAACCAACAACAGTGAGCGTGCCGTAATCTGTATCGGCACACGTGGCTGATTGATTACTCTTGGCCCATACCGAACTGCCATTGGCGTTCTCCTTCTTGTCGCATGCGTGCGGTGCCTCGAATGGTCGCTCGCAGACGAGGAAGAACCGAATACCTCTCCTACCTCCAGTGGTTGCTACAGATGCCGCGTCACGGGAACGGTCCGAAGAAGCTGCAGTCTTCTCCTTTCCGGCTCGTTGTCGGCACCCTTGCACGAAGCACTGTCGCAGGCGTCTGTTACAAATCGATCTGTTTATCCTCAAGAACTCGTAACAGCGGTATTAAAAGATGGTGCTCCCAGGGGACAGTGGTACTGGCTGTGCTCGATTTTCTCGCGGCCTGCTTCTTGGTCTCCAACATTCCCGCGACTTGAAATTCCCACTGCCCACTCCCAACCCCTTCGGGCCAGCCACAGCACGCATGCAACCGATCGATCCGGGTCTAGCCCGCATTATTCATGAACACTTCTGCTACAATTGCCGATTCGCCGCTACGACGAGCCTTCGGCCAGCGGTCTCGCGACGCGGCTCAACGATTTCGCGGCGAACCGTCACGAATAATCCGGGCTCGGATCCAAAGATCTGAACAGGGAGATGCAGGAGCGGTTGCGGAGTGAAGTTCACACCGCTATGATGCTCGGAGTGTCGGAGCGGAGCTGTCTTCCCTTTAACCGGCCGATCTATTTCTGGGTTTGTTTCTGCCAGGACTATGCGAAGGCTCAGTACCTATGGGCGGGATAGGTACGGCCTTTGACACTCCCCTCCGACACCGGTGTTAAGATAACATCTCACGGAAAGCAGGGACTTCGATGTACGCTTCGTCCACCGCCCCACTTACGATCAATAAAGGCACCTGTTATGCCGTGTTTGCATACGATATCGGGTGGTCGATCGATTTGGAGGACGTCAATCGCCGGATCACAGCTGACAGGGATCGCAGCCGCCTCCGGCATAAGACGAGAGCGCCGCAATATTTCGAATACCGGCCGGCGCCGCTCCGCCTCATGCAAGAAGGAGGAAGCCTCGCAGTCGGCCAGTATCAATCCAGCCCTACGGTCGAAGTGATGGTGTATGACTTCGGCGCCGTAACCATCACCTACCGGTTTACGCTGGACGGTCCCTTCGAGGGCCTGCTCGAACTCAGCGAGTCGCTCTACGAGAACGAGGCCTTACTGACGGAATCACGCAAGAGGGTCGAGCAGCTGGTTCAGGCGATTCATCCGTCGATCGAGCGGCCCAAGATCGCCAAAGAGGTGGAGGACTACATCATTTTCTCAGTCGAATCCTATTCGCCGGCGGAATCGCTCCCGCTCTGGGCTAGCCGGGAGACGGAACTGGCGCAGGTGCTGCGTGGCGAACGGACACCGCTCGCAGACCAAGAAATGCAAGATGCTACGTCCTGCCGCATTTCGTACGGAGTCGGGGATGCCGCTCTTATCGACTGGCACTCGGCCGTGATCTTCGGAACAGAGATGGACGACGTGCGAGCCGTGCTGGAATTTGCCAACGTAGAACTTTTGGAGATGCGGATGCTCGACGAACAACTCGATACGGCGCTGGACGAAGGGTACGCAGCGCTTACTCGAAAGCCTCGCCTGCTGCCACTCCCTGGTTCACACGACAAGGACACCACACATATCGCACAACTACAAGTTGACGGCGCACTCCTCTTCGAGCGGGTGACGAACACCTTGAAGCTCTTGGGCGACCAGTACCTGGCGCGAGTCTATCGCCTCGCTTCTCAACGTTTCCACCTTGAAGCCTGGGATGCGAGCATTCTGCGTAAGCTGGAGACATTGGAAAGCATCTACGGCAAGATGTCGGACCGCGCGACCACTCGCCGCATGGAAGTGCTTGAATGGATCATCATCGTCCTGATCACCGTCTCTATCGCGGTGTCGTTCTTCCCAATGGGCGGACACTGAGGAGGATAAGACGTTAATGGCACAATGCAGGACTACCGGATGCTCTTTTTCCGAAGCTTTTCACGTGTGACGATTTACGTCTCACGGAACGTTGGCCAGCCTTTTGGGCCATCCTGCAGGAGAGCTCTGCTGTTGCGCCACTCGTACGGACCACCGAAGTTCTCACGTGCACATCGTTTTCCGGCAGCCTGCTCGGTGGCATTGTTCATGATGGTTCATCGCGAAATTGGCTGAGACGGGCGCGCGGTAGACTCGTCTCTCCTCACTGTGCCGCCATGTGCCGGATAATCTTGCCTTCCACCATATAGACGACGAGTTCAGCGATGTTCGTCGCATGGTCGGCGATCCGCTCGTAATATTTGCCGATGAACGTGAGGCGGGTTGCCCGCGTGATGGTTCTTGAATCTTCCAGCATGAACGAGACGAGTTCTCTGAAGAGTTGCTCCGTGAGGCCGTCGACAAAGTCGTCATCCCGACAAACTTTTCGCGCCAGTTCGGCATCGCGATTCACAAAGGCATCCAGGCACTCTTTTACCATCTGGCTCGTCCACTCAGCCATTCTCGGAATATCGATATAGGGTTTGAGCTGAGGTTCTCCGTTCAACTCGATCGCCCGTTCGGCAATGTTTTCGGCCAGATCGCTCATCCGTTCGAGTTCCGTAGAGATCTTCATGGTCGTCGTGATAAATCGGAGATCGCCGGCTGTCGGATGGTGGAGCGCTAGGAGGCGAAGACACGCCTCGTCGATTTCGATGTCCAGCATGTTGATCAGCAGGTCGTTTTCGACGACTCGAACCGCCAGATCCACATTGCGTTCGATCAAGGCTTGCAAGACGTCCTGTAATTGAGATTCAACTGAGCCGCCCATCAGCAAGAGCTTCTTTTTGATATCGTTCAGCTCGACATCGAAATATCGTTCCATCGCTGCCTCCGGTGAGAGTGACCTAAACAAGCTCGCAGCCTATGCGTTAGTCGGCTTACCGAACGGATTCATAGAGATTGAATCCATCCCTGTTCTCATTTTCTTCCCCGCCTTGCCCTTCATCGTTTCAACGCAGCCGTTCGGCCCTGGCTCTCCATACGTCAAGAAATGCTGCAAACTTGGTCTCTCACCTGGGCGCGCTCGTCGGATACTTTCTCTAGAAATTCTGACAGACGCCGGGATTTCAGAACCGTATAGATGGTCACGGCTATCGTGGGGATCAGGACGAGCAGAAAAATGACGAGCTTTCTTACAAACGGACCATCGGCCTCGGCGATTAAATTCATGCCAAGAAAGCCCGTCGTTGCCATGCCGATCAAACCGACCGTAGTGACGACGGTCAGGCGCACCATCGTCTCTCCCTGCCGGCGCAGCACATCGCTGTCCAGATACTGACTCATATCCTCAATGGCTTCCCGGACCTCGGCGTATAATTGGGCCGTTCCAAGATGCCTATTAGTCATGTGAAACAGTTCCTTCACCTGGGTATGTTCCGACACATCGTGGAACCAGTACCGATGGGTGAAACGCAGAAACACGCCGAGGAGCTGTCGGGTCACGCGCTGGAAATTCCTGACTGATTCCAGGCTGCCGGGGTCCAGTCGGTTCAGCGCATCGACGAGGCGGTCGGCCAACATGAGCATGGCCGCCTTATGAAAGTGGGAGATCAGAAAGAGCATAAAATACTCGTGCCGGAACTGCTCGAGACCCGTTTTCCGTGTGACCAAAAACCGCTCGCTCCGGTCGCTCACCTCCGTGAACACGCGTCCGCTGCAGATGAAGCGGGTCCCCGGACGCTCGCGGTCTTTTTCGTCCCAGTAGCGGTCATAGAAGTAGCGATCTTCGAAATCGCATAGGTGCTGTTCGGAATAGGGAAGAGAGTCCAACGGGTCCGGCGCTGCGGCGAGCCCTAGCCGTATGAAGTCCCCGCGGGTCAGCGCGGCGGGATTGTCAATCGTCAGATAGGCCATCAACGGCAGCAGGTGAGACTCGATCTGCCGATAGCGGATGAGGCCGGGCTTGCCTGAATGGTGATGCACCAGCGGTTCGAACAGAAATTCCCAGTGAGAGGCGATGCACGGCGCTCGGTACTGGCACGCAAAGGACAAATATTTCTCCTTGTGCTCGTAGTCGGACACCGCCAGCACCGTGCCATCCTTGGCGAGCCATTCCGCCCTTTTCAGACAGTGACCACCGTGCCCTTCGGGCTCCCAATACGTGGGATATCCCCTGGCGAAACGAAGCATGGTGTCCTCTACCCAGGTCAGCGGGAGATCGTCGGCAAAGATCTCCATGGCGAGGATGACAACGTCGATGTCGTAGAAAAAATATAAATCCACATGCGCCACCTCGAATGTGATCGGTACAGCTCCGGGATCGGGGTAGGTCATCCGCACTTTGGCAATATCGGTGCGACGGAACACGCGAATGGGCGATTCCTGATTGACGCCGGTCCCGCGGCCTGTACCCTCGCCATAGAGAAATCGCTGTACGGAGGGGAGGAATGTGATGAATTCGCTGTAGTGCCGTTCCTGAAACAGGGACGGATCGCCGGTGAACTCGTCCTCCACCTCTCGCCAGAGGTTGTTGTGGCCCGGTGTCTGAATAAAGTCGCAATGCTTCTGGATCGGTATATCATCGCGGATCGGCATGAGCTGCAGAGGCCAGAGCACAATCTGTCTAAAATGCCGGACGATTTGGCCAGGATCGGAAGAAATTGGATCACGCATATGCACGATGCTAGGTTGTGAATGGTGGCTACGGTTCATTGCACTGCTTAGAAATTTAATGGTGTAGTACAAGCCTTAGCGTCGTAATGATTTTATGCCATGCCGTCACTGCAGCGTGCTTCATCGATGAGAAGGATCATCGCCATCTATAGCGTGCCTGTGGATGTCAGGTGGAGAAGTCCCACCAATACCAAAGCCGCCGATGCCTTCAGGCGGCTCCTTACGGCGGGGTATCCAGTGACTCAAACACCATTCCTGAGAGTTCACAGATGCTTCACCATTTACCGGCTGCACACGTTCATAGCTCCCGTCAACGAGTAAACGTCTTGCTTGCACGTTGTCCCGCAGCCCGACACCGAGAATGTCATTGACGATGATCTCGCTCCAGCGAGGATGTTCCACAGGGAATATCACTTCCACCCTGTGATCCAAATTGCGCGGCATCAGATCAGCGCTCCCAATCAACACCTCGTTCTGCCCACCGTTACGAAAGTAGTAGATCCGCGTATGTTCCAGAAAACGCCCAACCACCGAGGTGACGGTGATGGTCTCGCTGACCCCCGGGAGATCAGGCCGCAGACAACAAATACCCCGCACTTGAAGATCAATCCGGACTCCAGCTTTCGCCGCTCGGTACAGTGCCTGGATGCACCGCATATCTACCAATGCGTTCATCTTGAAGGCGATATATCCATCGTGGTGCTGACGGTGGCGGCATATCTCGCGCTCGATCCGATCAAGGAGCTGTTGTCTAAGAGTCGTCGGTGCAACGAGAAGCTTGGAATAGGCGTTCTTGCGGGAATACCCGGTCAGTGAGTTGAACAGATCTGACACATCGCAAGTAATGGCGGGATCGCACGTGAAATAGCTCAAATCGGTATAGATGCGACTGGTGACAACGTTATAGTTTCCGGTGCCGAGATGGACATAGCGGCGAATTCCCTCCGGTTCGCGCCGGACGATGAGACAGACCTTCGCATGCGTCTTGAGCCCGCGCACACCGTAGACAACATGCACGCCTTCATCTTCAAGTTTCCGGGCCCATTCAATGTTGTTCTCCTCATCGAATCGAGCCTTGAGCTCGACCAACACCGCAACTTGCTTGCCGTTAACGCGGGCTTCCATCAGCGCATCGACAATGGGTGATTTCGGGTTGACGCGATAGAGGGTCTGTTTAATGGCGAGAACATCTGGATCGTTTGCGGCTTCTCTCAGAAACTCCACGACCGGCATGAAGCTGTCATAGGGATGATACAAGAGCACATCCTGTTGACGGATGGCAGCCAAGAGGCTACCCGATTTGCTCAAGCAGGACGGGACGGCCGGATAAAACGGCGGATCCTTCAGGTCAGGACGTTCGAGAGCGTACAGTTCACGAATCCCGGCCATGCCGATCGGGCTCTCTCCTGCGTAGACGAGATACAGCGGTAGCTGAAGGTTCCGTGTCAAAATCTCCCGAATATGCCCCGGTGTCGCCTCACCCAATTCCAATCGAACAGCAGACGTGAAATGCCGCTGATCGAGTTGCTCCTCCACCGCCTCGATCAGATCGGATGCTTCGTCTTCCTCGATGGCGACATCGGCATCTCGCGTCACACGGAATGGGTATGACGCGACAACCTCCAGACCGGGGAAGAGATTATCCAGGTTATGCGCGATGACCTCCTCCAGCCAGACAAATTGCTGCACTTTTCCCGCCCCGCCCAAACCCAACTGCTGTCGAGCGACATCCTCGTCGGTGTGGATGGGAACCAGTCGGGGGAAAACATCAGGCACTTTGACGCGCGCGAAACAGTCGCCGCGCTCGGGGTCCTTCACCAACACGGCAAGATTAAAGCTCAGACTCGAGATATGCGGGAAGGGATGGGTCGGATCAAAGGCCAGTGGTGTCAGCACGGGAAAGATTTCACGCTGAAAGTACTGTTGAAGTGCCTCTCGCTCCCTCTGTGCCAGCTCCACATAATGCAGAACACGAATGCCTGCCTCTCCCAGCCCGGGCAAGACGTCCTGTTTCCAGCACACGTCGTATCGTTCATGGTGGGCGATCAATTCTCGGTTGATCGCCAGTATTTGCTCCGATGGTGTCATGCCATCGGGCGTTGTTCCGCCTGCTCCACCCGCCACCTGACGACGGAGGCCGGACACCCGAATCATGAAAAACTCATCCAGATTCGTTGCAAAGATCGTGAGAAACTTCACTCGTTCCAAGAGGGGGTGTCGCTTGTCCTCGGCTTCTTCCAGGACCCGAAGATTGAATCGTAGCCAGCTGAGCTCGCGATTCAGGAAATGGTTCGAATCCTCAGGAACTTCCGATAGCTCGGCGGCTGGATGTTGATGCTCTGCAGAATGATCGATCATGGAGACTCCTTACCGATGACCGGCTCCTTAAAACCGGTCCCTAACATTTCATTTGATGTGCGGCATGTGCCCCGTGCAGTCGCGGCCTGCGGCATCGGTCGTGATCACGATCCGCCTCCACCCGACCATCGTGCCCATTCCCAGGGCGATGGCCACTGCAACCTTGACCCACCCCGGGATGAATTTCGTCGCGTGATCGAGATGATATTTATCTGATTTCAGGACGGCTTTGTCATCTTTTGAGAATTGCGGCACCCCTCGCTTTGTCCATGCGCTGCAGCGTTTCGGAGACCAGATACATATCGTTCCTGATATTGCCTTTTCTGTCTTCCGTTAGCATGGCGTACGAATCCTAGCGGGACACTTCTTGGGAAATCTCCCCAGTCAACGTCCGCCTGACTTCCATGGACGTTGGGATACTAGCGTAAGGGAGATGTCGGGGAGATGTCGGGGATGTTACAAGTTTGTTAACAAATATTGGGCATGGACTTCCTCAAAGCTTTCTCGGGCTTGATTCCAGCCTGAAAGCAGGCTAGAAGTTTTTTTACACCCGTATCACGGAATCACGGATTTTCAAATCGGAAACCTGGGGCTAATCTCCTGCTGACCGCGGTCGCTCACTCCATCGGCCAGGTCTCAGTATTGTGCTGAGCCCGAGCATACCGATGATGATCAAGAAAAAGACGAAAGACACCATGAGGAAAAACGTGCTGCGTAGTCCCGTGATCATGATGACCCACCCCCTTTGCGCTCAGGAAACACCGTGAACCCAGAGAGCCCTACCACCTTCGACCACGGCCACATTTCGTTGATTCGTCTGGCAGGTCTTCTCCACTAGCACCGAGCCCGGCGGACGCAATGAAGATTCCGATCAATCTGCCGACCATCTCATGGTGGAATTTTACCCATACTGAGATCACTACGCTGTTGCAGACGGGTTACGAATCTGTAACATTTTGGTGTCTTGCCGTAAGTCTGGTCGTCTCTATGGATTTCGCAGAGCGAACGGCATCTGGTTCGAGGAGGCACTCGTTGTGCGAGAAATAGTTCACCGACTACACCGTAACGATTACGGGTCCGTGATCATTACCCACGAGAGACTCGTGGGATTCGGCTCTCAGCTCGGCGAGTTTCCATGAAAACTGCTCGGCGCTCACAATCGGATCACGCCGGTGGGCAATGAGGACGGCCTGATCATCATTACGATAAGCAGACGGAGACTCGTCTTCGGCAGCCGCATGAGTGGATGGGATGAATTCGAGTGATGAGTCCTGGCGAACCCCTCGCGCGAGTTAACAGAAAATTTACCCGGTCTTAATTGAACCGACGTCCGTGCCTTGTACTCTGCACCCTCCTTTTACCCTTACTACAGTCTGGAGGTGTTCATGAGTCCCTTACCGGGTGATCCGTATATCGAACTCTACGTGCCTGATGCGAAGACCGAACAGGAATTCTTGCGGCTCGCGGTGCAAGAGGCCGCAAGGAAATATCGCGCGTCGCATCACAAAGACTCAAGCTCACCACAAACAAGTTGCAATGACGCAATCGCTCTTCGACAACGTGTCGGATGACAGGCGAGGAATTCTCACAACGTGCCAAAGAACCGCATGATTGCAAAGCGACTTCCTGAAGGGCCTTCAACCGCCGCTCGTATGGACCAGTTCTCCGCTGCTCACCGTCTTTCCATGTAACTCAATATTAATCTTTCGCATGATCTTGCGCTAACAGCAATTGGGCCATAGTGTCTTTTCGCATCAGGCAGATAACGTCGGCGCAACCAGGAGGGAAACAGATGAAGTTCGAACAGGCAATCGTCGGGATAGGTTTACTCAGCATGATGGGACTGCCGATGTCCGTGGAGGCGAAGGATTCGAAATCGATCACACTAAAGCAGATCGGTCGATATAGCGCGGGGGCCAGCACTGTCCCCGATGAGCCGCGGACCGAAATCGCCGCGTATGATCCGGCGTCCAAACGGCTGTTCAGCATCAATCTCAATCTGCGACAGCTGGATGTACTCGATCTCAGCAACCCAGAATCGCAGGTCTTGAGTCCAGTCCAGACCGTTCCGCTCGGCGGCAAACCCAATAGTGTGGCCGTATACGACGGGATCGTCGCCGTGGCCATCGAAGGCGCGACAGAAAACGGACCTCGGAAACATCAAGTTCTTCAACACGAGTGGCGCGCTGCTCAACACCCTCACGGTCGGCGCCCTGCCGGATATGCTGGTCTTCTCCCCGAACGGCAAGTGGCTGCTCGTGGCGAACGAAGGAGAACCCAGCAGCTACAATAACAACCCGGTGCCCTCCGTGGACCCCGAAGGATCGGTCAGCATCATCGACATGACGTCGCAGACGTCACCAGTCTCACACAACTCAATGTCCGGACCGCCACGTTTAGCTCCTGCCATTCCACAGGAGAACCCGACCAGCATCCGCATCTACGGCCCCAACGCCACGTTTGCGCAAGATATTGAACCGGAATACATCACCGTGTCTCATGACTCCAAGACCGCCTGGGTCACTTTGCAGGAGAACAACGCGATCGGCATTCTGGATATTCCCTCCGCCACCTTCACCAAGATCGTCTGGACTCGGCTTCAAAGATCATTCCCTGACCGGCAACAAATTGGACGCCAGCGATCGGGACGTGCCAGGATCGAGCAACAACGGCATCATCAACATCCGCAACTGGCCGGTGTTCGGGATGTACGAGCCCGACGCGATTGCCTCCTATCGCGTCAAGGGAGAAACCTATCTCGTCATGGCCAATGAAGGCGACACGCGCGACTATCCCCCCGGCTTCACCGAAGAAGCGCGCGTCAGCACGCTCTCTCTGGACGCCGCAGCTTTCGCCGCCCAGGGGTATCCCGAAGTGACCACGGGAGCAACCGGTCTGCGCAATAACGACAACCTCGGCCGACTGACGGTGACGAATGCGAACGGTGCCAAGGAACTCGATAGATGACACGGAGTTTGAACGACTCTACGTGCCGGGAGGGCGGTCCTTCTCCATTCGCCGCGCAAACGGCACGACTGGTCGTACGACAGCGGCGACGACCTCGAACAACGGACGGCGGCACTGCTTCCCGACCTGTTCAATTCACAAGGCACTACCGACACCTTCGACACCAGAAGCGACAACAAAGGCCCCGAACCGGAAGGCGTCGCGATCGGCAAAGTCTCCGGCAGAACCTACGCCTTCATCGGCCTGGAACGAATCGGCGGCATGATGGTTTACGATATCTCCAAGCCGACCGCGCCGAAGTTTGCCACCTACATCAATACCGCGCCAACCGACCTTGCCCCAGAAGGCCTGCTCTTCATTAAGAAGAAGGACAGTCCGAACGGCAAACCCCTCGTGGTCGTATCCCATGAAGTCAGCAATACCGTCACCATCTTTGAGATCGTGAGAGATTCACAGAATGAAGACGGCGAGGATGACGAAGAGGATGAAGGCGAGGGCCAAGGCGATCGCTGACCCACGCTGCCTAGGGCAGAACAAACGGGGTTGGGAGGCTCGATAGCCGATCAGCTAGATTTGAGACGAACAGGATGAACGCCGGCGCGATAGGAGCAGTCCCTGATCTCAGTGGGCAGGCCTTAAATTTACGCATCAGTAACAAGCTTCTAACCCTGGCGCAACGCCGGCTTGGTAGAATCACGCCAATACATATAACCAATATCAAAGGAGGGGAGCAAATGGTTACAGTCAGTCAACTCATGAAGCGGGATCTCGTGACGGTGGATTCCGGCACCTCAGTCGTCGAGGCCGCCAAGTTGATGAAAGCCTGCAATGTGGGCAGCGTGTTGGTGGCCCACGATCACCAGATCATCGGCATCGTCACGGAATCGGATGTGGTGAGGAAATTCGTGGGAGCCGACTGGGGTCCCTACTTTATCCCCGTCGAAGATATCATGAGCAGTCCGATCGTCGGGATCGAAGAGCGCCGCCCGCTCACCGAAGCGGCAGACCTCATGAACAGGCACCAGACCCACCACCTGGGTGTCACCAAGGGTGGGGCGGTGGTGGGCACCCTCTCCGTCCGCGATCTGCTTCGTCCTATCTCCATCGACGAATTCTAGCCGCCAACCCTCCTTACCGACTTCCCCCACACCCCGTCTCCTCCGCACCAGATGGGGAAGAGACGGGATCCTCTGCTTGCCTGTCTTGCTCATTTGGTCTGCCTGGTCTGTCCGATTATTCATTTGGTTGAACCGGACTAACCAGATTGGCCAGACAGACCGGGCTTGTCCCAGACATGCAGGCCATCAAAGGTCAGCTGTGCTGAAATGGTTTTCTCTCAGCCACTTAGGCTCGCAGCTTGTATCCCACACCCCTGACGGTCAGGAGTAATCTCGGACTGGCCGGGTTCTCCTCAATCTTCTGCCGTAGCGAATGAATGTGAACATCGAGTGCGTGCTCTTCGAGAGCATACCCTTCTCCCCAGACACGGTTGAGCATTTCCTGGCGAGAGAGCACGCGGCGGGGCGATTCGAGGAACTGCCTGAGAATCTGGAATTCCTTTGGGGTCAGATCAACGGCATGGCCGTTGACTAGGACTTCATGGCAATTGAGATCCATCAGAAGATTCCCCGCGCGATACTGGATGTTCGACTCGATGCCGGCCTCTCGGCGTCGAAGGATGGCGCGCACCCGCGCGACGAGCTCACGGACACTCTGGCCGCACACGACCAAATCTATATCCTGATCATATTCTTTGAGACATTCTTCATCGTAGCAGGATATGCCTCCCTCCTGCACAGCGACGATCGGAACCCTGTTCAGCTTTCTCATCCGGCGGAATTTGGCGACGGAGTCGGAGCGACGGTCAAGAATAATCACGGATGGCACGTTCACTTCCGCCTCTGTGAGGGCAAGGGACTCCGTGTTCACCGCTGCACCACGATACCCGCTCGTTTCCAGCGCCTTCTTCAATGACTTCGCGAACGACTCGGACTTCAGAAAGATGAGCACGAAGCCGCATGGGCCTGCCAGGAATGGTTTATCGGTCAACATTGTGAGATCATGATACGATTAGGCTCAACAACACATCGTTACGACAGCGTTACTTGTCCGTTAAATCGAACGGGTGTCCATGTATCCATTGACCGTGCGCTCAGGGGGGGAGTTAACCCCAACTCCTTGGCAGGATGCCGAAAATCCCGACAGCGCTACGGAAAGTTAGGCCTCAGGCCTAGGCTGAGCTGAAGAAAGTCAGGTCTTTGCTCAACCTTAACCTTGATCTCAGCCTAGCCCACTCACTGCAGACCTGAACATTACGACGTTCCCACAGAGTGTTCGACAGCCTGCTAAATGACTCAAAGCGATTGGTTTGCCCACCTGTTTTAGAGATTGCTTCCCTCCTCTTCCATCTGCGAAAGTAAAGAGTCTTGTAAGGAGATCACGATGACTCGCGCCAACAAGCCTCCCTCGAAACCGCCGGATCCCCCTGTTGTCAACCCGACTGTTCAATCGATGGTCGAGCGTGAAATCAAACTGGCGATCGATGACCATTTCCGTCTGCCCGAGCTTCCCGGCATCCCGCTTCCACGACGACGGCTGACCTCGACCTACTACGACACCTCTCAGTATGACCTAGCCCATGCTGGGATCACCCTCCGCCATCGAGTGGAACGCGGGAAACAGGCCTGGCAACTGAAACTCCCTCTGATAAAGGACCGGCAGGAAGTGGAGCTGGTAGATAGGCAGTCTATCTTCCCCCCGACAATGTTCCGCGATCTGCTCTTTCTCCATCTAGGACAGCGGGAACTCATGCCTGTGGCGACCTTGCGAGTCTGGCGGGCCGGCATCCGTGTGCGCATGGACCGCGCTCCTGTCGCAGACGTCACGATCGACCAGGTGTCCGTCATGAAGGACGGAGCGGTCCTTCATCGCTTTCGAGAACTCGAAATCGAACAGGTGAATGGAGAGGACAGCACGCTGCCCGACCTCGAACGGCAGCTTCGTCAAGCAGGAGCCGAAAATCATGACGGACGACCCAAGCTCTTTCGCGCGCTTTCTTTGGTAGCTTCCGGTTCTGAGCCACCGCCGGAATCGGATGCGCCGGTGGTGGCTCATGTGAAGTGCGCACTCGCACGTCATGTCCGATGGCTGCTTGCGCATGACCCCGGCACCAGGCTCGGAAGGGAACCTGAGAGCCTGCACCAAATGCGCGTGGCC
Organism: uncultured Nitrospiraceae bacterium; assembly: GCA_963821465.1. GTDB lineage: Bacteria > Nitrospirota > Nitrospiria > Nitrospirales > Nitrospiraceae > Palsa-1315. Next base: position 44,694 of record CAWGDV010000004.1, read on the forward strand.
ACGAGACAATTGCGCGCCATCCTACGCGCCGCCAGGCCCCTACTGGTTCCTGAATGGGCAAACTCCCTGAGGGACGAGTTGCGCTGGCTCGGCCAACTGCTGGGACCGGCCCGCGATCTCGATGTCCAACTCGTCTATTTCCGTGAGGAATCTGCTGCGTTGGATGCACGAGACCGCCGGCCTCTGACACCATTCATCGCCCATCTGGAAGCCCAGCGGAACAACGTCCAAGAGGTTCTGCTACACGAGCTGAAGAGCGAACGGTATCTTGACCTCATCAGGCGGCTCCAGCAGGCGGCACAAGATCCGACCGTCGTTGAGTCCACCGTGACGTTGCGCGACCTCGCCAAGCAGGAATTCACAAAGTTGCAAAAAGCGATCCGCCTGGCTGGTCACACCCCCAACAATGCCACTATCCACAAGACCAGAATCAAAACCAAACGAGCCCGCTATGCCGCAGAACTCGCGGAACCGACGGTCGGCAAGCCGGCCACACGCTTCATCAACAAAGCCCGCGTCGCGCAGGACCTCTTAGGCATGCACCAAGATGCCATTCAGGCCGAAGCGCATGTCCGAGCATTCCTCAAGCACTCGACCAGTGTGCGGGCGGCCTTCGTCGCCGGACGCATGGTCGAACGCCAGCGCCTGCGTCGAGAGAAGGCCAGAAAAAAGATGCCGCGGCTCTTGCGCGGCCTCATAAAGCGAGGCGAGAAAGCGTGGGGATAAAGCCCCCGAAGCGTGGGGGGCGACGAAGGAGATACACCAAGACTATGAAAATAAAAGACTCGTGGGGGGAAAAGTATCGAGCTACGGAAGCCCATTTATGGTTTGCCGAAGGACCGAACATATCGCAACACCTGCCAGGCTTCTTCTTCCGTTAATACAAGCGGAATAAAGGGCGCCATCGCCGTGCCCTTGCTGCCGTTCTTCAAAATCCAGAAGAGCTCTCCGTCCGTTCGGGCCGCTTGCCACTCCTTATCGGTAAAATTGCGCGGCAATGGACCTTTCAGACTGCCTGGCTCGATGTCACCTCCAAATCCTTTGCCATCTTTCCCGTGACAGGTCGCACAGAAGGCTTTCCCGTGGAAGAGCCCTTTCCCCTTCTCAATATTTTCCTCAGTAGCCGGAAACGGATTCGTCCACGTTCTGGCTTCCTCAATTTTGTCAATCGGCACTCGTGGTTTGAGTACGGCTTCATCGGCGCCAAAAACCGGAATGCCCCACGAGCCGAGCGCTGCCACCACACACACCGTGAACAGAAGGTACCGATGCATCGCCCTTCCTCTCGTTTTGCGATTTATCATGGACAGTGGACAATCGAGAGGAACCAGCCCGGTCTACAGAAGACGAGGCCGGTCCCCTCTTTGGTCCTACTTGTCAGAATACCCAGTGAACTTGTGTCCGAGGGACTGAGGGATACTCACGGTGCCGTCCGGGAATTCCTGACCATGTGGCCACAGGTGATAGATCACACCGTCTGTCCCTGCTGCGACATCTGCCACTTTAGCGGCCTGGTCAGCCGGCATATCGAGGATTTGGACGCGGCCGGTCGCGACTTCTACTTTATGATCGTGGAAATACCGGTGCCACTGAATGGCGGGGAGCTTTCGCGTCAGGTCTTTGGCGACAAAATACTCGACCCCCACCAATGGGGCCTTCGGATCAGTCGATTCAAACAAGAGGCACTGAAGAATCTTGTCAGAAATTCCCTTACAGTAATGATGGAACGGGCCGCCCACTGTGCCGTCCGTCATCATGTGTGGGGCCTGCACATGGAGATCATATCCGACGGCGGGGCTTGTGGGTTCACCGCTCACCGCCTTCTGGGGAGCAACCCCGCTACATCCGATGGCAGCAATCGCGGCAACGACTAGAAGTCCTTTTCTCATCACAATACACCTCCAGGGGTTGGGGTACGAGGGGTCTTCGCCCAGTTCATCTAGGCTGGAAAGACCGTGCACATTCGACTGACTGTAAGAGACGCGTGGTTTCAAAAGGATTCAAGGACTATTTTCGTTGATGGCATGTTGCGCCTTGATCTGCCGATGTCAGCCCTCGCGCCGATAATCGTAGGTCAGTATCGGAAAGGCTCCTTTTGCGCTGCTGTTACCCGGGGTGCTCCCGTCTTGGGCGAGGGGCACCCCGGGGCGGGAAGAATCTATCTCCAACGAGGCGGTTGCTTTGCCTTGACGCCGAACTGGGCGGAGGTCACGTCGGTGCGCGCGCGCTTCTCCATGTCCCGGGTGGGGGCTCGCAAGCGACGCGTCTCCACTTCCCAGACCCAGCCGCTGACCACTACGTCCTTGGGAATGAGGGGATGGTTGCGGAAGATCTCCACGGTCTTCATACATGACTCATCCACGTCATCCATCATGCCGATCCACTTGGCGAAATTGCCTTTGTCCAGCTTCAGTTCCGGCAACGTCGGGTCCAGGGTAAGCGCGTTTGTGTCGATGCCCTTTCCCTGCAACATCCGCTCCATGTCCGCCGCATTGGCAGACAGCATACCACACTGGGTGTGCTGCACGATGACGATTTCCTTGGTACCAAAAAAATTGCAGGTCAACATGGCCGAGCGGATCGCGTCATCTGTGACGATGCCCCCAGCGTTGCGGAAGCAGTGGGCATCCCCGCCACCAGCGGGCGTGTCCACGTGAATGCCGAGGGCCTCGTCCACCGGCAAACGTTCGTCCATGCAAGCCAGCACCCACAACCTGCAATTGTTGTGGCCGTCCGCCCCATAACGGCGGCGCGTCGCCCAATGGTCGTACGCAGTGACACGTGCATTCAGCTGATCCTTAAGCGTTGACATTTCCCGCCTCCTTATGAATGGGTTGACTGCTCGGACCTCTGATTGAGTAGTTGATCGATGGTATTCAACAAAATCGTGTTTCTGCAGCCTGCTTGTACATCTAGGCTGACAAAAACCCTACGCATCCGACTGGTTTTATGAGACACGTAATTTCAAAAGGATTCAACCGGTTTTTGAGGAGTGCGGAAAACTGACGTTGTATCGGCTCCTCGGTCAAGGCTTTCAAGGATGCCACGAATCATCGTGCTGTTCGGGAGTCAGGATAGCGTTCTTCGTGAAACGAGACGAGCGAGACGTGCGCGACAGGCGCGACTCACGGAGATGACACTTCTGATCGGTCTCGCTTTTCTCGCAGGTCTCGCGCGAATAACCAGATGCGCTTCACGAAAGACGAAGGCTTGTTGCAGAAACGCTCAGACGCTCCCCCACCAAGCTGCAGAAAGGGGAAATATTATCGGATCACCGTCGATTTCATCAAACTATCTGCCTGTGGTGGCGAGAATCCTTGATATCCACGGTGGCGTTCGGCGAGTTCCAATACGGAAAAGGGTTGGCCGTCTACCATTTCCGGCACTGTGAAGATTTGTCGTAGCTGGCCTCCACGGGCGCCGACGATCTGACCGGTAAAGACCACCCCTCGTGCCTTCAACCGTTCAATCGCCTGCTCGATGTCTTCCACGCGCACCGCCACATGATGGAACACCTGATCGCCAAATTTATTGACCCAACCAGGGATGATGCTCGTGTCGGCCACGATCGTCGGGATAGGCTTGATCCACGAAGAGCGCGGGGTACCCAACCTTCCGATAGACCTTCGCATACCAGTCTTCATACTCGATCGTTTCGCTGTACCCATATCCGAGCCTCGTGAATTCCTCCGCACGCCGGTCGATATCCAGCGTCCGTAGCGTCAGATGGTCTGCGACCGGATAGAAGCCGACTCCCGCCTGGTCCAGCGAGTCTCGCAGCATTTTGGCTGCCCGATTGCGCGACACATAGTCGTCGATCATTCTGGCGATCAGTGTATCCAACTCAACGCCTGCTTCCATGGTCCACACTCCTTGTTGCTCAGGCACGGACTCTATGAGCCGAATTGAATGCCCTGGGCCAACGGCAAATCGTGACCCCAGTTGATCGTGTTCGTCTGCCGCCGCATATAGGCTTTCCAAGCATCCGAGCCGGCTTCGCGTCCTCCACCAGTTTCCTTTTCGCCTCCAAAGGCGCCGCCGATTTCCGCTCCTGACGTCCCGATGTTCACATTGGCGATCCCGCAGTCGCTGCCGGCAGTGGAGGTGAACCGCTCGCTGCTCCGCACGTCGGACGTAAAAATCGCAGAAGACAGGCCTTGAGGTACCGCATTCTGCAACGCGATGGCGTCGTCAAGCTCCTTGAAGGGCATGACATAGAGAATCGGCGCAAAGGTTTCGCGCTGGACGATGGGCCAATGGTTCTCCGCTTTCACGATGGCCGGCTCCACGAAATAGCCCGGCTGATCTAGCACCTGCCCCCCGTAGAGCACTTTCCCACCCGCCTGCTTTACTTCTTCGATCGCCTTCCGATAGGCCTCGACCGCCGCGCGATCGATCAGCGGACCCAAGAGCACGCCCGCCTCTAATGGATTGCCGATGCGGATCTGTCTGTATGCCGAGATCAGCTTCGCGACCACTTCATCGTAACGAGACTCGTGAACGAACAGCCGTCTGGTCGTCGTGCAACGTTGGCCGGCAGTGCCGACCGCACCGAACACGATGGCGCGAATCGCCAAGGAGAGATCCGCCGTCTGATCCACGATGATCGCGTTGTTCCCGCTCAGTTCCAACAGCGTCCGCCCCAGCCGTTGCGCGACGGTCGTGGCCACAGCTCGACCGACAGGTACAGACCCCGTGAACGAGATCAACGGCAATCGGCGATCCTGGACCAATGTCTCCGCGAGAGTCCTTTCGGCCGTCACGATCAGTGAGAAGATTCCCCGATAGCCCTGTTGCTCCATCACGCGGTTGCAGAGGTGCTGCACCGCGATCGCGCAGAGCGGCGCTTTCGGCGAAGGCTTCCACACCACCGTATCTCCGGCAATCGCAGCCAGGAACGCGTTCCAGGCCCAGACCGCGACGGGGAAATTGAAGGCGGTAATCACGCCGATCGGTCCGAGAGGATGCCATTGCTCCGACATCCGATGCTGCGCCCGCTCGGAATGCATCGTCGTTCCATACAGCATGCGCGACTGGCCCACGGCAAAGTCCGCCATATCGATCATTTCCTGAACTTCGCCGTCCCCCTCCGCTTTGATCTTGCCGACTTCAAGCGACACCAGCGAGCCAAGCAGGTCCTTCTGCTCCCGCAATGCCGCGCCGAGCAACCGGACGACTTCTCCCCGCTTGGGAGCCGGGATGAGCCGCCATTGCTGGAATGCCGCAATGGACTCCCGCACGATGTGCTGATAGTCATCGGCTGAACAGGTGCGAATTTTCGCGATCGTCTCGCCGGTTGCCGGATTCACGGATTCCAGCAGCGATGTGTTCTCGCCGGAACTCCACCAATGGTTCCCGGTGCTGCCGCCGGCGTTGACGGCGCTCAAGCCCAATCCCTTGAGGATTTCCGCAGTAGACATCATCGGTAGCAGGCTCCAAACCGATTATTGAGCACGTCTTGTAACGGAAACGATTCCTGGGTCACGAATCCCCTGTACTGTGTGGGCGCCGCAAGCACGAGGTCGGCTACGGCACACAAGCTCGATGCGGTGGTCACTTGAATGGCAGACCACAGTTTCCCTTTAATGCATTGGGGGTAGATCTTCTTCACGTAGTTCTCTTCGAACAAGGCGCCTTCCCTCTTCCCCATGACGGAGGCATAGATCAGCACGACATCTTGTAGTGTCTGGGGAACTGCCCGTTCGAGGATTCGTTTGAGCGTTTCACGGTCCTCATTTAGCTTAAGATCGTTCATCAAGAGGTGAATTTTCTCGCAATGGCCCGGATACCGTAGCGTCTTGTAGTTCATGGTCCGGACCTTCCCCGCATAGGTATCTGCCAACGTTCCCAATCCTCCTGACGTGTTGAAGGCTTCGTACAGGAGTCCGTCCACCTCGATCGTCTCATACCCTTCCAGAGGCAGGAGAGGCACCTTCTCTCCCCCTTCAATTCCGTAACAGATGTTGCCGTACTCGTTGATTAACCCATCGGTGGACCAGGTCAGTGAATACTTGAGGGCGTTACTAGGATGAACCGGCAAGGCTCCAACCCGCATTTTGACCGTATCCACAGCATCGAAATGGGTGATCAAATCGTGAGCCGCAATGCTGATGAAACCGGGAGCCAAACCGCATTGCGGCACAAAGGCTTGCGGCGAGTCGATACTCAGAACCTTGACCTGATTGGTGACCTCGACATCCTCCGTCAGGTCGAAATAATGAAGCCGGTGCTCCCGTGCCAATCCGGCTACTACGGGGTTGCAGAAATACGGGAGGCTGGATAGAACCGCATCGAACCGATGCGCCGTCAAGTATGCGCTAATGGCGTCGGGATGTCGGACATCGAGGAGCAGGGGTGTCACGCGCGAGAGACCGAGGTCCTCGACGAACCGCTTGGAGGCGTCGAGGCTAATGTCACCGAGACAGACCTCATAGTCGCCGCTTTCTGACAAGAGGCAGGCAACCAGAGATCCGATCTTTCCAGCACCCAAGACGAGCACACGATGCATGGCAGGTCTCATGTGACGTTATTATACTCCTGTCCTGGCAGGATGCGGCTAGACAATAGACAGTTGTGTCCCTCAAAAACCTCCATGGGTTCACACGCGCACCACAACCATGGATGCCTTGTCGCAGTGCTAACGGGGGTGGAATGACACACCGATCGTCGGCGAAAGTTGCTCCGCAATATAAGAAACCGGTACGGGTGAGAGAGGTCAAGGCCTGATCCCACCGGAAACAGCCTGCGCATTTCAGAAAGAACAAGTCGGCGAAGGAATCAAATTTTGCAAGAAAATCGATTTATCTTATTGATTTTACTTATAAAATCTGCCGTGAAGCGGGCACGGACTTTGTGTTATTCTAACTCACTATCAGGAGCAATGGTTATGTTGCGCTTGCCCTCTCGAGTCGTCCTCCCCTTCGGCTACCGGATTTCTGTGCGTCAACTTTCCGATACCGACATGGACCGTCGGGACCCGAATGCCGACGGCATCTGGGACGACGACACGAAGACCATTTATCTTCGCAAGCGCTTGCCCGTGACCAGACGGCGCTACATTCTTGCCCACGAACTTGGCCATGCCTGGCTCGACTGGCAGCATCGGCATCTGGATAATGGCAAAGCCAAAACGTAGCAGGGTGCTGAAAAAGTCCGCCAGCTTGGTTCTCGGCTCATCGAAATCCTCAACCTAGCCCTCAGGGTACACCTCCGGTTTCGACTCGCCTGCGGTCTTGTTGGGCGGCCTTTTTGAGCATCCTGCAAAATATTCTTCTCATGCCCAATACATACGAGACCACTGAAATTCTTGAATGCCGCAATGCAATAGCTGTTCCGTATCTTGCTCGTTGTGCTGCTAACTGGCCTTAGCCCCGGCTAACTTCAGCACCACAGCCCATTCGGCTTCTGCCACCGGCTGAACCGAGAGGCGGGAGCCTTTTCTCAACAAGACCATGCCCTTCAGCTTAGGTTCCTGCCTCAATCGGTCAAGCGACAAACTCGTCTTGAATGTCTGACGATACCGGATGTCCACCATATCCCATCGTGGAGCAGAGGGAACACTGGCTGAATCATAGTGGTGGCTGGTCTTATCGAACTGGGTCTCATCGGGATAGGCGGTCCGCACAACCTCTGCAATCCCCACCACAGCCGGCGGCTCGGCATTACTGTGATAAAAAAGCACGTGGTCGCCGAGGGCCATCGCACGCATGAAGTTGCGCGCCTGATAGTTCCGCACCCCATCCCAACAGGTTGTCTGCTTTGGAGATTGGGCGAGATCCTCGATCGAAAACACACGAGGTTCCGACTTCATCAGCCAATAACGACGCCCTTGTGCCATCGCGTTACCCCTCTCTGCTTGGTCATTTGCCTCACCCCATGTATGCTATCGGCAATGCCCCTGTTCGATTGAGGTCTGCCGATGGAATTGACTCCATTCTTCTTCGGTCTTTATAAGTTCGTCAAGTACGGCCTCTACCCGCTGACGTGGGTGGTGCTGCTCCTCGGCGCGGCGACGGTTTTGGCCCTCCTCCCGTTCTCGCCGACACGCCTACGGTGGGTGCGCCAACTCCTCATGTCTTCCCTCTTTCTCCTTGTGGCACTATCCAGTCCATTGGTCGCCATCCCGCTGATCGGTTCGCTCGAATCCTGGTACCACCCCCCACAGCTGACATCGTCCGATCGCTTCGATGCCATCGTTGTATTGGGAGGAGGCATCGAGGAGAAAGGCTCGCTTCGGCCAACCACCGAGCCGTCTTCTTATTCCAGAAATCGAACCACCTGCGGCGTGAACCTCTACCAGCAAGGCTATGCCCCCACCCTGGTACTGACGGGAGGCGATGCCCGAATCTTCGGTACAGGCCCCCAAGAAGCGGTCGAAATGAAACGATGGGCGGTTCGCCTCGGCGTTCCTGAGTCCGCCACAAAGATCGATACAGAAGCTCGAAACACTTACGAGAACGCGACTGGGACTAAGCGCCTGCTCGGGCCCGCCTCGATTCTCCTCGTGAGTTCAGCCAGCCATCTGCCACGCGCCGTCCCGGTATTCACGAAGCAGGGCTTCCGCGTCACGCCGGCCCCCTGCGACTATATCTCACAAAACCTTCCGCGAGAGAAGTGGGACCACATCGACATGTTTGATATCATGCCGATCGATATCGCACTACAACACACCAGGGAAGCCGTGGCGGAAGTGGCCGGCATGGTGATTTATTGGCTGGCGGGAAAACTATAAGATCCCATCGACGAGAGACCAGCCGATACATGCCGCCTCCGTGATCCGCCACATAGAGCTCGCCTTCTTCGTCTTGCCCAAACGAGACAATCCGAAACCTTGCCTTGAGCAACACCGTCGGTGCTGCCCCTCTCTCGCCTTCGTCTGATTGCCTGAAGGCAAATATTCACCACTGCAGAAATCGCCCGACACATAGGCTCCCTGAAGCGCAGGCACCGCGCGGCCGCGATAGACATACCCACCGATAATGGAGCAGCGCCCTTCCTCATGCCCATACTCCATGACGGGCGCGGCAAGACCCCTCGTCAGGCAGGAGACAGCGGGATTGAAACAATGGAACCCCTCCATCGCACGCTACCCGTAGTTCCCACCGTGCGTGACGAGATCGACCTCTTCCCCCTTCTTCTGCCCCACATCAGCGAGTTAGAGATCTGCTGTATCGAAGTCGAAAGAATAACGCCAGGGATTCCGCAACCCGACGGCGTAAATCTCCGGGCGACCGCCCTCTTTGGCAAAGGGGTTATCCGCCGGGATCGCGTACAGATCGCCATGGTCCACATCGATCCGTAAAATCTTTCTTATAATAGCTCATTGGGATTTTGCGGACGGTTGCCCGGATCGCCGGCGCCCCCTCCGTCACCAAGACCGGCATAGAGGTATCCATCAGGCCCAAACGCCACCATCCCGCCATTGTGGTTGGACTCTGGCTGCATGACGACCATGAGTACTCGCTCATCCTGTGAGGCTTTATTAGGCGTACCACCACGTCGATATTCTGCCACGACCGTGGCGCCATCCGATTGCCTCGTGTAATTCACAAAGAATCGCCCGTTGAGGCGGTAGTCAGGATGAAATGCCAGCCCCAAGAGCCCCCTCTCAGGGCCATCCGTTGCCACGCGATCGCGCACATCCAAAAACGGAACCTTCCGCAGAACGCCTTGGTCGATGATACGTATCGTCCCCGACTGTTCCATTACAAACAGGCATCCAGACCGATCGCCCGCATGCGTGAGAAATAGTGGCCGTTCGAGCCCCGCAGTCACAAGGGGGGCGAGGCGAATTGACGGAAATTGATGTGGCTCTGATTCGGCCCCTGTCCTGGCGGATCCCGGCATCAGCGCAGCAAGCGTCAGGGTATTACCATGTTGGCACACCATCGAAGAAGCGCGTCTCGCTTCATCAGTCGCTCTCTCGATCATGCGCTTCAATGTATTGAATCAGCGCCCGGTACGTTAACTCCCTGACTCTCGCCTTACTGGAAGCCAGGCTTCCCATATTTCCCTCCAGCCACACCCGGTCTGACACCTGGGAAGTCGCGTCATTGCAGAGACTCCACATGTGGTGGAGAAAACCTTCCGGCAGGCCTACTTGCACTCCTTCAGATTCAATACGGTCATCCAACAATGCGAGGAGATCGGAAATCGCCTGATCCGGCCGGTACGGCGTTGCAGCAAATCCAAATTGCTCCTGTGCGAGCGTCTCCTGCTTCGCTTGCTCAACCAGATCCCGCATGTACTCTTTCAGCAAGCCCACCACATGACCGGACAACGCCATGTCGTTCTCCTTTGCCCACATTATGCGGATGTGCAGGAGAGGGAGCAAGAAACGGCGCGGACACAGAACTCGCAGGCTGTTCAAAATGGCTGTCCCGCAAGGCCGGAGCGAGTGAAGGCCCGACGAGGCACAAACCGCTCATCGTGTGGGCCGTTCGCTCCTAGAAATGGATCTTGGCGAACGGATAAACCCCTCCATTGCTTCCGACCTCCGAGAAACTCTCTGCAACGTTGACGGTCTGAACGATGAATGGGAAAAGGCGCGTCTCGGCGCGCCAAGGCTGGGCCGGTGAGATGAGCGACGTTTTCAACAGTCTGCCAGGGTTGAGCGGTTGACCAGCCGACGAACGGTTCTCTATGATGCCGACCAGAACACGGCACGAGACCGGGCATCAAGGCACAGGTCTATTATGGTCGAACGATTTGAGGTGGCACTGAATACCCCTGCCGGACGGCTGACCACGGCCATCGTCGTGCCGACGGGACTCATCCCCATCACAGCGATTGTCCCGCTCACCCGCCGCCTGGGGGATGAAGCCGCTCAACTGGAAGTCCAGCAAACCCTCGCAGCAGGCCAGACCATTTCTTGCCGGATAGGCTGCGCCGCCTGTTGCCGCATGCTGGTTCCGCTCTCCGCGCCGGAAGCATTTGCGCTACGCGAGTATGTCGAACAGCTGCCGACAGATCGACGAACTCATCTGCTGAACCGTCTCAACGACACGAAGGCTCGCGTGAAGCGAGCGGGTCTGTGGGATCGAATGAACGACGTGGCAGAAGCATCGAGACTGGTAACGGACGAGGAACTCGACCCGATCAATCAATCGTACTATACGTTGAGAATTCCCTGTCCCTATTTAGAGGACGAGATGTGTTCGATTTACGAGTCACGGCCATCCGCCTGCCGGGAACTCCTTGTCACTTCGCCGGCGGAACTGTGTCAGAATTTTTCGCAGAATCCGGTCACACCCCTTTCGGTCTCGATGCGAATCACTTCCATCCTGGGGCTCGTCTGGGGAACCCTGACCAACTCTCCCCCTCGACTCATCCCGCTCCCATTGGCCCTAGAATGGGCCGAACGGCATGAAGAGGAATCCCAACGGACCTGGCCAGGCTCATCGCTCTTGGACCAAGTTCTCGATAACATGTGGCGGTTTCTAAGCCAGGCGTTTACGAACAGTCACGGGGCTAGCGGCAAGAGACTATAGGTTCTATCCCTCGCCTTACGCCACTTGCCCCACGCCAGTATTCTTATTTGAGAAGGAGAAGACATGAAAAGTCCCGTCATTGTCTGTTTAGATCTGGAAGGGGTGTTGGTGCCGGAGATCTGGATCAACGTTGCGCTCAAGACAGGCATCGAGGAGTTGAAAATCACCACACGCGAGATGCCGGATTACGATGCCTTGATGACACGGCGCATTGCCATCCTGGATCAGCATAAGCTCACCATTCACGATATTCAGGGTGTCATCGACAAGATGGGCCCGCTGGAAGGCGCCGTGGACTTTATCGCCTGGCTCCGCGAGCGATGCCAAACGATTATCTTGTCCGATACGTTCTATCAGTTCGCCCACCCGCTGATGCGCCAACTGGGATTCCCTACGCTCTTTTGCAATCAGTTGGAAATCGACCGAACCGGCCGCATCCTCAATTACCACATGCGGATGCAGAATCAGAAGAAACACTCGGTGGCGGCGCTGAAGTCCCTCAACTTTCACGTCCTTGCCGCAGGCGATGCCTACAACGACACCGCTATGCTAGGAGAGGCCCACGCGGGATTCTTCTTCTGTCCGCCGGATCACCTTCCCAAAGAGTTCCCGCGGTTTCCGGTGACAAAGACCTACGGAGAGCTGCAAGCGCGTTTCGCAGAGGCGGGGAATCTGAAGTAGAGATCAGCTTCCAGCGTAAGAGCCAACCAATCACAGATGCGGGACTTCAGGCGGCTCAAAGTTTGGGAAAAGGCTTACGGGTTCAGGTTGGCAATCTGCAAAGCTACGGCGACTTTCACTTAGTATGAACTGTTTAGTCTCACCAGCCAGCTAAGACGTGCCGCAGTGTCGATACCGGCAAACATTGCAGAGGGTTGTGGAAGGAGCAGCGAGCCAGAGCTGGCTCGATTTTTAAGAATTGAGCTCGGATAGCTGATGGCTGAGAGCTGACAGCTCTCTACTCCCCATTCACCACTTCCAACACTCGCCGGCCATACCGTTCTGCCTTCAGAGCGCCGATGCCGGGAATCTCCATGAGGGCAGCGGGCGTCACGGGCTTGTGACCTGCAATGGCCTTCAGTGTTTTATCATGAAAAATTAGAAAGGCCGAGACACCCTCTTCCTCGGCAAGCTCCGTGCGGAGTTGCCGGAGCCGCTCAAAGAGCTGCGGGTCCGCCGGCGATGCTCGCGGTGCAACCACAGAAGACGCCCTTTCGCGAGATGGCTTTGTCACCGGTGAATCGGGCTGAGGTTCTTCTGCCTGCCTCAACCCCACTGCACCGATCCCTTGCAGGATCTCCCGTCCCTTGTGTGTCACATCAAGAGTGGGATACTCCGTCCCTTCGACCTGAAGATAGGCTGAGTCGATCAGATCCTTCACCAAACAGGTCATGGACAGCTTCGAGCGTGCGCGACACATTCCGTATGTCGGGCAGTCTTCCGCGCCATAGGCCTGCATCGCTTTCGAACGGCTCCCGCGAAGAATCTCGACGATTCGACTCACGCCGAACCGTCCCCTGCACCAGGACACAGTCTCCAAGATGGCCTTCGCGGACTCGGCATCATCGTGGGAGACCTCCCTACCCGGCTGCCGCACCGGCGCGACGCAACGGTCACAGAGGCCGCAAGGGCCCAAGGCCCGCTCGGCCTCATCGCTGAAATAGTCAAGAATCGCAAGCTGCCGGCAGGTCGGCACCGACACGTATCCCAGCATTTCTTGAAGTAGAGTCTTCATCCGCTTGGCGCGCTCGGCGCCTTCAGGATCTTTTGACGCCAGCTGAATGAAGTATTCCTGCGTGGCCAGATCACGCTCATGAAACAACAACACGCAGGCAGCGGGTCGTCCGTCGCGGCCAGCCCGCCCGACCTCCTGGTAATAGGCCTCCACACTTCCCGGAATGTCGAAATGGATGACCAGCCGGACATCCGACTTATCGATGCCCATGCCGAAGGCATTCGTCGCAGCCAGAATCCTGACAGTCCCCCGGCGAAAGTTATCATGCACAAGCCGTCGCTCCTCATCCGAGAGACCGGCATGGTAATAGCCGACCGACTGGTGAGACTGGCCCAGCCATTCTGCCACCTCTTCGACCGCCCGGCGCGTGGCGCAATAAACCAGGATCGTACCTCTCTCCGTCTCACGAACCAGACGCTCCAATGCCGCCAGTTTTTCCTGGCGGGACTGACAGGAACGGACAGACAAGGCGAGATTGTCCCGACGGAAACCTGCAACCAACCGGAATGGATCGCGGAGCGACAACCGTTTGCACAGATCCATCTGCACACGGGCCGTGGCGGTGGCAGTCAGGGCCAGGCAGGGAGGATTGGTAAGTTCCTGGCGGAGTCGACCGATCTTGAGATAATCGGGTCTGAAATCGTGGCCCCACTGGGAAATGCAATGCGCTTCATCGACCACCAGTAGTGAAACCCACAACGTCCGCAAGAGCTGGAGAAACCCCTCATGCTGCATCCGCTCCGGTGCCAGATAGAGCAACTGAAGCCGCTTCTGATTGAGGTCTTGGATCACGCGGTGCTTTTCAGAGCCCGTGAGGCCCGAGTGAAACGCCGCCGCGTTGATGTTTCGCTGCCGTAGACTTGCCACCTGATCTTGCATGAGTGCGATGAGCGGAGATATGACCAGGGTCAACCCGGGTAAGAGGGTTGCAGGGAATTGATAGCAGAGCGACTTGCCCTGCCCAGTCGGCATGACCGTCATCGCATCGCGCCCAGCCAGCACCGCGCGAATGACCTCCTCCTGGCCAGGCCGAAACTTCGCAAAGCCGAACTGTTCGCTGAGCTGTCGAGTCAGATCATCCACGGCGAGATTGATCAGGAAAATGAATGAAGGTGAAGCACGAACGGAGTATAGATGACTGAGTCACGACGGGCAAGTCGGATGCGCCGATATGTCGCTATCAGCAATCAGCATCAGATAAGAGAATCCTCGTTATGAGCTGAAACCATGACCGCTGGAAATGGTGTTACACGGCTCGCAGGATGCTCGAACAGGCCGTCCAGCAAGGCCACAGCGAGCGAAGAAGCGAGGAGGTACAAACCGCACTTCGTGTGGGCCGTTCGCCTGTGCAATGGATCTTGGCGAACGGAAAAACCCATCCCGTGCTTCCGACTTCCGAGAATCTTAATCGGTACGTTGAGTCTCTGAGCGAAGCGAGAACGAAGCTGGCGGACTTTTTCAGCATCCTGCTAGAAGTTTATCCAGAGCTGAGCATAAGCCCAATCTTGATCGGTGTTGGTCCCCAGGTTCTCCTTGATATAGTCGCCGGCGAATATATGGCCATAGACCGCCTGAAAGGACAACTTGCCGTCCATAAACAGGTGCGTCCACGCGAAGTCCATTTCGTCGCCGATGTGCGTCTTGGTGTTATCCGTCTTTGAATAGACATAGACGCCCTGCGTGGCCCGATACCAGTTGTCCTTCGTATTGGCCAAGTTGACAGCTGCTGCCCCAAATTTCAATGTGGTCATCCTTGGTTGGACGGAATTGAAGGTTAACCGAGAGGCATCCATCATGTTCTTCCAGGCTTGGACATCCATGTAGCCCATATGGATATGGTTGGTCGGGTACATGTTCTCAAACGTATTGGCAGTTTTACAACCGGTATTACCGCCGATCGTGCAGTTCGCCCGGCCATCGCCCGAGGCATAGTCGAAGTTGAAGGCCAACCGCGGTTTCCAGGCCCATTCGTAATGCGTGTACCCGATCCAGTTTCTGGTCGCCCAGGCACTGATGTGGAGGTACTTTTGGTTTCCATAGCCTGCGCCATTGGGTCCACCGTTGTCGCCCATTTGGCCGAACTGGTAGACTGTTTCATTCATCGCATCGAAGTTGCCCTTGCGCATCTCAATCCGGTTTCCGACGTTATGACGGGTCTGGTTCGAGTGCCTCGGCGTGCCGAGACCCATGACTCCGGTTGTCCTGCGAGTTGTATCGGTTGGAGTAGAGGAAGTAGTAGGGTTCGATGATGAATCCTGGCACCGACTTGATCTGGTTGTAGAAAATGAATATGTCGGAATCAATGTTCGCGCTGCCGTTATTGACGGTGCTCGGGCCAATGTTTGGGCTTGAGCGCCGACCGGCACTGCTTGCCCGAGATCGGATTCAGAGTTGCGGAACCAACCAGCGTAGGTATCCCAGGCCTTGGTGCTGTATTGCAGCATCACGCCGTCATGGGAAAATCCCGTGTTGGACCAGTCGAAGGCGCCGAACAGAGACTGGTTGCCGAACACCACATATTGCCGGCCTGCCTTCACGCTCAGGCCTTGGAGCCCGGCAAAGTTCCGGATCAACATGTACGCAGCTCGGACCCCCAATGTGCCGCAGTTTCCCCCGCCATTATTTGTGTGACACCCGTTCTGGTTCCTCGTATCATCTTGGAGACCCCCTGGCACCATTGGAGCCGTTTCCGCCCCAGGTCCTCGAGTCCTGGAGTTCCATGTAGAAATTCACGTCGGGCGAGAGGTCGTAGCCGAAACCCAACCGCGTTAACTGTTGGGCATAGAAGTCGTTTGCCTTGCCAGGAGTACCATTCGCTGAGGTTGGTGCCGGATTAGAACGTGTTACAGATCTTCCGACGGGACCCACCAAAGCGCTGCCGAAACAGCCGCCGTTCCGCATGATCGGCCGCACACGGAGATCGCCGCGTACCCAGAATTTCTAGAGATCGAAATTCCTTCCGATCTTCGGATCGTAGAGTTCGTACTCTTCCTTGTTCGGAATCGCGCGAGGAACGACGGGGAGGTGGGTAATTCTTTCACCTTCGGGCAATTCATACGCAGCTTGCGCCGGAACCGTCATGAATGACATACCCGCTGCCATCACGGCCGCACTACAATAGGTGAACAGACCGGCCCATCCTGTCTGTCTGATGGTTCTCATACGGTTCTATTGTGCATCGGAAAGAACGACTGTTGGTGAGTCATGAGGTGAGGGTGCAACTAATCGGAGTGACCACAACGAGGGCGGGGCTGACGGTCAACACTAAACTACGCAAGACTGAATATCCAACCAAGATGAAGATGACGGCTGATGAGGTGGCTCGCGATGAGCCTCGAAGGGCATACATTGCATGGGGAATGGGCTTACACCATCAAGCCGAGACTGCTACATTTGCCGGCAGACAGCCCCCAGGGCTTGCGCGTCTCGCCTTTCCCGCTTTTTTCGCCGACCCTCACACCTGATTGGCTGATCCCTTTGAATCAACCTGTTTCTCTGCCGGCGTCGTCGCAGCATTGATCTGCTCTTCTGCGTCTTTGATCGAGGCCTGAAAATCCTGCTCGACCATCTTCACTTCCTGCTGAATCATGTTGAGCTCCGGCTCCACCGACTTCCTCAAATCTTCCGCCGTGTCCTTGAATCCCTTGACCGCTTTCCCGATCTGACGAGCGACTTCAGGCAGCTGCTTGGGGCCAAACAGCAAAAACGCGATCACCAAAATAATGAGAACTTCGCCGATGCCCAATCCGAACATGGTTCAAACCTTGGCGAGGGGCGAGGGGCGAGGGGCGAGGGGTACTGCTTATAAGATGTTTTTCCACTAGCCCCGTGCCTCTGGCCTTTTGCCCTTTCGTTGTTACCCTTGCTTAACCTGCTTCCCTGATTGAACCGGCGCTGTGGTCGGCGGGGCTGGCTGCGCTTGAGTGACCTGCGACGGCGGCGCGTCAGGCGCCTCGGACGGAGGAGGCGTCACGTCGATGGCATCAGCCTCGTTGACGCTCTTCTTAAATCCTTTAATGGCCTTCCCAAGCCCCTCACCCAATTGCGGAATCTTGCCGGCGCCGAAAATGATCAAGACAATGATCAGAATCAGCATCAACTCCATCCATCCGAAAGATCCAAACATCGATCACTCGCTTTCTCTTATTGTCCCACCTAAGCCCACTCGCCCAACGGCGTTGAGCCGATCAAACGGTGGGAACCTTCCTCTTACGAGGAGAAGATCATAAAGGCTATAGAAGAACGAGAACCGAGTCAAGCATAGAAATTCAGGCATCGGGCCGTTTAGCCTGGGAAAATCAGCGAGGTCGGATGAAGGAATGAAAGTAATCCACAGGGCTCGGTGGCGCGGTCAAGGCAATCATGAACGACTGAGGATCGTAGCCGATGTCTTCGAGGTCCTTCGAGGCCAGGCTTAGCTCTTCCTCTGTGAGATAAGCAACGGTGTCCGGAATGCCTGTGGGCGTGAGCGAACGCACAAGGGCTTGGAGCGACTCACGCTCCTCCGGAGGCATCTCCAACGGAATGGGAAAGTCCAAATGGCGCTCATAGGGGCTTCGATAGGTCTCGTTCAATGCCCGGATGGTCTTGAGCATCAAGCGGTCTTGTTCCCACGGCGCCATTCTCGTACCGGCGGAAGGATGGGTGGCGATGAGGTCCATAAGAGTCAAGACGTTGGTCCCCAAGCTACGCCCTACAAACTCACGCTGGCTTTCTAGGGTCATCGTGCCCGCCTCCAACTGTTTGGCGACCGCTTCGACTAACGCAAAGTTGACCATGAAACTCTGTTGTCCGCCAAATTGGCCATAGCAGGGCTTCTCTGGATCGTTCAGCACATTCATATCTGCCGTGCCAGCATCGAAACTGCTGAACCCAATCGCATCGGGAGCCAGGAGACGCTTGGCTTCTTTAATCGTGGCACAGGCACCCAGATTGACGGGAACCAGCACGTGCTGATCGATACGTTTGAGAAAATCCGTGATCGTCTTCCGGTAGGGGACCTCTTTCCATTCGACCACCCGATACTCACGCTCCCACACCAGGTCGTCAAGAAACGGCGGAAAACTCTTGAGCACCTCTATATCCATGCGGTCGAACGCCCTGACAAAGGTTGCCCAGTCAGGAATTTTCGCATGAACGGCTTCGCTCAGGTTCGGTCGCATGAACTCTTCTTCAATGTCGTTCGCCTGGCGCGACATCAGTTTAGTCGGGAGATCGTTCCACAGTTCGTTACAGATGATGCGATCCACGCTGCCATCCGCAACCGCGTCGAGCCGGTCCACGGTCCCTCGATGCGTCTCGACTAAGTTGCGATGGGCCGCGAGGTCAGGATGCGCCAGGGCTGTATCGAGCACCGATTGTTCCCCATCGACCAGCACATATCGAATGCGGGGATAGATCGCGCCGTCTTTATCGAGAACCTTCAGATGGCTCAAGAAACATGCGGCAAGATTGCCGTTGCCGGGACCGAGTTCCATGACCGTCAAGGAATGAGTGCTGAGTGCTGAGTGCTGAGATTTCGATACACGGGCTGCGTCGCGCTTCACGACTGTTTCGAAATAGTCTGCCGCGAGAGCATGGGCGAGCCGATAGTCGGCTGAGGCAAACGTTTGGTAGAAGTTGCGGATCTGATCGCCCCGGAAACGGTAGAAGAGCGCATTGATGTGGACTTGCCACTGATCGACCGGCTTATAGTCGCCGATGAGCTGGGGTAAGGCGTCTGCGTCCTGCAACATAAATAAGTCAGGCTAGGGGCAAGAGGTGAGTTAATGGCTAGAGTCCTGGCTCCGAGCCCTGATGAGACTCCCGATCTTCTTGGCCAGCTGTTCATACTCCGCTTCAAAGCTATCATACTCCGGCTTCTTTCTATGGCCGGTTTCGCAAGCGATTTGGATTTGCGTCCGCACTTCAGCAATGGAACTCTTCGCCATGTAAAAGAAGCGCACCGAGTATCGATCAGAACTGCGCTCATCTCCCTCCGCCAAATTACTCGCGACACTCACGGCACTTTGCCGAATCTGATTGCAAAGGCCGAAGTCATTCTTGAGGTCTTGGCTTTCCGATATGCGATACACTCTCACCGCCAAATCTTTTGCCACCTGCCACACGAGTAGATTATTAAATCCCTACTTGCCCACTGTCTCGTATCCCTCGCCTGGCAGGCCTTGTCAACGGAGTTGGATTCTAACAGAAGCGAAAATTTAGTCGCAACCGGCTCTTCGGTGCCTCTCGCCCCTTGCCTTTGGCCTCTCGCCTTGAGTTCGTTACCATCCCCGCGCCTCCTTGCCCTCTTCTCGCCTCTTATGGCATCATGCCCCCCTCTTGGAGATGGGGATGGCACATTTGCTCGAATTTGTTGGTTCCCTGCATATTTATCTTGGGCCATATCGCGGGAATCCGATCTCCTTGTATTTAAAGCGGACGGAGACTGGGTGCCAGATCGGTCCGAAGGCCTATCCGTGGAATGACGTCGTGGGGAATGGGGAGACGCCGAACAAGGCGGCTGCAGACTTCGAAGAGAAATGGAAAACCAAGGGTCTCTCAGCAGATATGTACTCCGGTCCCTCATGGGAAGGAGGTATTAAGCCTGAGAAACCCGCTCCTCCCAAGCCGCCTGCTGCCCCCAAACCAGCGGTATCCGCTGCTGCATCAGCACCTCTGAACCAGGCTGCTGTGCCCGCAGTCTCTCCCGCTGCTCCTGCTGATACCACACCAGCTCCTGCCCCAGCCTTGTCGGCTCAGCCTGCAGACAAATCCAGCTAACCAACTCAATTTACAGAGAACGTTTCGGAAGGTGGCCATCAGGGGGTGGGTCGGCTAGTTTGCTGCGCTTTAGCCCGTATCCCATGTAGACCACAATGCCGATGGCGGTCCAGACGGCGAATCGAATCCAGGTCACCCATGGGAGAAAGCTCATCAGGCCGAGGCATGCCAGCATGCCAAGAATGGGGACGACCGGCATGAAGGGAAGCCGGAATGGACGAAGCTGGTTGGGTTTCGTATAGCGCAGGATCACGACACCGATACAGACCAGGACAAAGGCAAAGAGAGTGCCGATGTTCGTCATGTCCGCGGCGTCGCCGATGGGAATCAGAGCAGCGAGCGTGGCTACGCCGATGCCGGTGAGAATGGTGGCATAGTGAGGTGTGCCATAGCGTGGATGCACGGTTGACAGCCAGGGGCTCAAGAGGTGGTCGCGCGACATGGCAAAGAATACTCGGATCTGACCCAGCATCATTACGACGAGCACGCTGGTAATGCCGGCCACGGCCCCGATTGCCACAATCGCCGCTCCCCACTTGAAGCCCACTACACTTAGCGCATCGGCCACCGGCGCATGGATGTCGATCTGTGCAACGGGGACCAAGCCGGTCAAGACCGCGGCTACGGCAATGTACAGCACGGTGCAGATGCCGAGCGAGGCAATGATTCCGATCGGCAGATCCCGCTGAGGGTTTTTGGCTTCCTCGGCGGTTGTCGAGATGGCGTCGAATCCGATATAGGCGAAGAACACGATCGCCGCTGCGGCGCCGACGCCGGCAAATCCCTGCGGCATGAAGGGCGTCCAGTTGTCGCTATTCACTGCCGGCGTCCCGACGGCAATGAAGAAGAGGATGACCGCGAGCTTCAAGCACACAATAATGCCGGTTGCGCGGGCGCTTTCCTTGATCCCAATGACGAGGATAATGGTGACGAGCAGCACGATAATGGCGGCGGGAAAGTTTGCCACGCCCCCGTCGGGTCCTCCGGGTGGATGAGTAGCCCAGTACGGCAATTCGATCCCGGCCAGCCTGAGCAGATTGTTGAAATAGCCGGACCAGCCGATGGCGACAGCGACACAGGCTACACCGTATTCGAGAATGAGGTTCCAGCCGGTGATCCAGGCCAGGAATTCTCCCAACGTGGCATAGGAGTAAGTATAGGCAGAGCCAGCCACGGGAATCATGGTGGAAAACTCTGCATAGCAGAGTGCTGCGAAGGCGCAGGTCAAGCCGGAGAGCACGAAGGAAAGAATAATCCCAGGCCCTGCCCCTGGGCGATGGGTATCGCCGACGATGGCGGTGCCGATCAAGACGAAGATGCCGGTACCGATAATCGCGCCGATGCCGAGCGCGGTCAGATCCCAGGCCGTGAGGGTTTTCTTCAAACGATGATCGGGATGGTCTGCGTCCGCGAGGATCTGTTCAATGGATTTGGTTCGGAAGAGTCGGCTGATCACCGTATTTCCTCAGGCTGCGAGGATGGCGAAGGGCGTCGTGGGGCCGACAAGCTTCTGTTCCATATGGGGTCAAGTATAGCAGGCCTTTTCCGCTGGTCGCACATCGCTCGCATTTCACGCGTCACGGTCTGTGGTGCGGGCGGCGCGTAAAAAAGCCTCGAACAATCGCCGGTGCAGGGGGTGCCGGTCGAAGAGAAACTCCGGGTGCCACTGGATGCCGAGAAAGAAGCGATGGGTTGGAGATTCGATTGCCTCCACGATGCCATCGGAGGCTAGGGCGCTGGCGATCAATGACGGCGCGACGGCTTTGACCGATTGATGATGCGAGCTATTCACCCGCATCGACACCGATCGTACGATGCGGCGGAGTAGGCTGCCGGGTGTGACTGTGACGGTGTGACTCAGATTCGTCGCTGGGGTTTGTTGCCGATGTTGGAGCGGTGTCGAGATTTGGGATGGGATATCCTGAAACAGACTGCCGCCACAGGCGACGTTCATGGTCTGCATGCCTCCGCAGATGCCGAGCAGGGGGACATTGGCTTGCCTCGCCAGGTGGACCATGTCCAGTTCAAAATTCGCGCGACGTTCGCTTACAGTTCCAAAGGGATAGCGCTGACGTTCACCGTACAATGATGGTGGAAGGTCCGGCCCGCTTCCAGTGAGGAGGAGTCCGTCAATCTGCTGTAGGAGTCGCCGTCTCGTGGCCCGGTCTGCATGGAGTGGAAGAACCAGCGGGATGCCGCCGAGTTCTTCGATGGCACGGATGTAGCGCGCGCGCAAAAAGTAGGTGGGCTCGCGGCCACCCCATTCCTTCCGATCACCGGCGTTGAAGTCTGGTGTGACGCCGATGATCGGTTTCATAGCTAGCGGATGGGCTCCGGAGCAGGGACTGGCTCCGGTGCATCATTCGAATCAGCGACCCCCAGGAAGCGGATAGGTCGATTACCTTGCAGGTGATCGGGAGAAATGTAGTAGGTGCCGCGGAGACTGGTATCCCAAATGCTCTTTGCCGCCTGTTCGTTTCCCCCTGAAAAGGCATAGGCCAATCCGCCGACGATTCCTCCACCTATCGCAAATGCCGCTTTAAAGGGGAAATAGAGGATCGTACAGATGGCGGCAGCGGCCTGCATACCCGCGCTTGATGCGGTTCCACCTTCGGTGCTCGCGTTCGACGAGGGGGCTGCGTTTTCTTGGCTCCACGCCGACGGCGCCATTGTGATGGTGCACAGGGCCAGGAGCAGGAAAACTGCCACCAGTTTGAAGCTGGAAGCCTCACGGGGGCGATGAGATGAAGAAGCGTATATGTTCACAGATCATCCTCCTTCTTCGACAGAGTGAGCTGAGCGGTAGTGGTCGACTCCAAGGCGCTCACCCACGATTCAGTGGTAGTGGGTTATAACAAATTCACCTCTGATTGCAAACCCCCTGCCGCGCCCGCGTGGAGTGTTTTACGGAGCGGTCACGTCTCTCAGTAAGAGGTCTAGTTCAGAGGCAACGTACGACGTGATGAAGTTCGTCCGCTTGATGACGGCATCTCTGACCTCAGCGATCCCTGTATTGTCTGCGAGACATTGGTTCTCTTGAGTGACGCCGGCTTGCAATGCCAAGTCCAGCTTGCACCAACAGACTGCTTGGATAAACAGCTCATGGGCTCGTTCCTCATGAGAGACATGATCTTCATCTGCGAGATTCGCTAGGGCCAGCGCTAACCAGCTGGAGAAATCAACGTCGGTGCTGAGCCGATTGATCTGACTCTGGGTGATCATGACGGCGACCTGGATTCCGCCCTTCCAACTCCGTTTCTTGACGTTAAACACACAGGAGTAAGTGAAGGGTCTTCCCTCCACTGGCTGCGGTCCGACAAACATGGTGACGCGGAACTGGGAAGGCTCTGGTGCATGCTCAAGTGCCATGATGCGCATTGTAGCATGACCGTCGATCTCAACGGGCGTCTCATTGACGGTTTGGCAGGGCGACGATAAGATACTGTCTACCATGACCACGGCCATTTATCAGCGTGTCACCGAAATTCAGCAGGCCTTGTGTGATGCCGAGATCGACGGGTGGCTCTTCTATGATTTCCGCGGAAGCGACCCTCTCGCCTATCGCATACTCCAGCTCGATCCTACCGTCCATGTGACGAGGCGATGGTACTACTGGATTCCAGCGCAAGGGGTTCCTGTCAAACTGCTGCATCGCATCGAGCCGCATGTGCTGGATGTATTGCCGGGACAGGCCGACTATTATGTATCGTGGGAGCAGCAACGGCAGATTCTTGCGCGCCTGCTGGCCGGTGGCCTCCGTGTCGCGATGCAGTATTCCCCTCTGAATGCAATTCCTTACCTGTCACGCGTGGATGCCGGTACGATCGAGTTGATCAGAAGTTACGATGTCGAGGTGGTGAGTTCAGCGGATTTGATTCAGACGTTTGAAGCCTGCTGGACGGACCGTCAACTCGAATCACACCAGTTTGCCGCCGTGGCGCTTCGGCGTATCGTTGATCAGACATTTAGTGATGTGCAAGAGGCGATCACGCAAGGACGGGGACTCACTGAATATGGAGTGCAGCAGTTTATTGTGGCTCGTATACGCGAGGCCGGGATGGTCACGTCAAGTGCGCCGATCGCTGCCGTCAATGCCCACAGCGCTGATCCCCATTATGGTCCGACAGAGACGGGTTCGGCCGAAGTCACCCGCGATGCGTTGCTCTTGATCGATCTTTGGGCAAAACAAGCGGAGCCAGGTTCAGTCTATGCCGATATTACCTGGACCGGCTATGTCGGCAGGACCGTTCCGGTGAAACACCGCGAGATTTTCGACTTGGTCCGGCAGGGACGCGACGCAGCCCTGACCTTTGTCCGGACAGAAACAGCTGCAGGCCGTCGTCCATTCGGCTGGGAAGTCGACGACGCCTGCCGCCAGGTCATTCAGGATAATGGCTATGGCGATCAGTTTGTCCATCGCACAGGCCATTCGATCGGCGAAGAAGTTCATGGCAACGGCGCCAATATCGATGGCTTGGAGACGCAGGACACTCGTCGCCTGATGCCGAGGACCTGTTTTTCTATCGAGCCGGGAATTTACCTTCCTGGCGAGTTTGGGATCAGGAGTGAGTTGGACGTATACCTTGCTGAGCGTGAGGCGTTGGTATTCGGGCTCCCGTTGCAGAGCGAGATCGTACCGCTCATTTAGCCCTCTCTCCCTTCCTTGACAGTGCCTCCTACTGGCCTATAGAGTTGGTTCGACTCTCAATAAGGCAAGGCCCAGGGCGGTTTGTTGACCAGGCTCCCAGGGATAAGGACCCACGCTATGTTTGGTACCATGGGGATCTCAGAACTCATCATTATCCTCGTCATTGTCCTCATCATTTTCGGGGCAGGGAAGCTTCCACAAATCGGTGAAGGGGTCGGTAAAGCGCTCAGAGGGTTCAAGAAAGAAGTCAACGATATCCCCTCGCCGGATGCGACACCGTCCGAAGCGAATCAACCGGCACCCACGCAGGCTCAATCAACGTTCCAGGCGGCACCTCCACCGCCACCGACGATGACGCAGGGACAGGCCTCTGCCGCTCCAAAGCCCACGGCGCCCTATACGCCTGGGCCTGAATTGACTCCCGGGACTACCGCCTCTTTGATGCACAACATGGCTACTCCGCCCCAGCCGGCGCAACCATTGACCTCAAGGGTAGCTCGGTCAGTATCAACTCAATCGGTGGGGCAGGGCCAACAGCCTCCGACGATGGAAGAACGAGCGGCTGCCCCCACGCCGATGATGCGGGCGCAGTACCCACCTCTTCCGGCCAACGCCCAGACAAAACCAGTGGCTAAACGCCCGTCGGCCATTGTCAACAAAGATGCTGTGGCCCGCGTGCAAGCGCAGCAGGCGTCGATGAAGGCGAGGGCTGCGCAACCGGCCGATATTTCCACAGGGGATATGCAGAGTTTGGGAGAAGAACTTGGGGGTGCGTTGCGGACGTTCAAGCAGGCCGTTGCTGATGTCCGCAATTCGGTCGATCCTGAGATCAGGACAATCCAAGCCGAGATGGATTCTGCCCAGAAGGAATTCCAGCAGTCCATCGAAGCGGCTAAAGAACTGCCTGCCTTGCGCGAAGAGCCTCCTAAGCAAGCATGAGCTGGGGCGTGGTCTTCATCAGCCTGCCCAATGCTGGCACCCTGCTCTGTCGCACTGCTTCTCGCACCATCGTGTGCTCAGTCGTCCTGTCAGTCCTCAGTTTCACTGGTTGTGTCCAAGATTCTCCACCTTCATCGATGGAGCGCACGGTCTCTGTATTGTTGGAATTGCTCCGCGATGAGACTCCAGAGATGCGGCGGACGGCTGCAGAATCTCTGGGCAAGATCGGTGATCCACGAGCCGTGGACTCCATTCTCCCCCTCATGCACGATCCGGCAGCAATAGTCCGTGAAGCGTCGGTGCTGGCTATGGGACGCTTAAAACCCACAGCGACCGATGGAGTGGTTGTCCTATTCACGCAGGCGCTGGAGGATCCTGTTGAATCGGTCCGGCAGGCAGCGGTTGTAGCGATCAGCGAGATCGAACCAGGTCCTCAATTACTGCAGCCTGTCGTAGGGTTACTGCGATCTTCGGATGCAACGATTCGGCGCGCGGTGGTGGGGGCATTGCTACAAGTTGACTCAAGCCAATCGGTTCCTGCGCTCCTCGAAGCAGGACGTGACTCTGATGCAGAGGTCCGTCAGGGGATTGTGGCGGTGGTGGGTGAATGGGGAGGGGCAACGGCTTCCCCTTGGATCAGGGAGCGTTTAGTTGAAGATCCCTCGCCCGGAGTGCGAGCAGAAGCGGCCTATCGTCTGGGAATGCTGAGTGACCCTGAGGCGAAGGCCGCGCTCAACACGACGATCGCAAAGGATCCAGACAGTGGGGTGCGCCGCTGGGCGAAACGGGGAACTTAATCCGCATCATGCCTATCCGGTTAACTCCACAATCTCTAACCGACTGGGTGCCATAAGTGATAGATCCCGACGGAAGGTGGATTTTCGCGCAGCACTGGAGTCAATCGTACAGGTATGATGCGGGTTAGTCCGTCACGCGTGAACGATTCAATGCCTCAACGAGTCTTACCAATTCGTTGCGGGCTTTTTCATCGATGTTGGTAAACTGGACGCCCATTCCGGGGAAGAACAGATGCCGTTCAGGTTTGTTACGGGTCCAAGCGACCTTCGCCTTGGCCTTGTATTTTTCCCAAGGGCGATCGGGCAGTGAAAACTCAACGGAGAGCTCGGTGCCAGGAGCCAGTGGGGCGCTGCTTTCGATGAACAACCCGCCTGCGCCGATGCCGCCGGTTAAGCTGTCTAACTGTCTGCCTTCCGGGGTCGTGTAGCGAATTTTCATGGCAAGCGGGGCTCTCGGGTGAGAGCGCGCATGGGCATATCGCACGCCATCATCGCTGGCAAGAATCTGTTCAATGACCGCTCCCCACGGCAGGACGCCGAGCAGTTCTCCCGTGGCACTATGAAGCGTAACCCCTTCCTGGTCGGCATTCATCTCAAGGACTTTGCCCTGATGCCCTTCCGTCGTGATCACAGGAAACCTCATGGCTAGGTCCTTATGTTGAACGCGGGACAGCTCTGTTGTGGTTGGATTGTCACGAGGCCGGCTGTCAGACGGTCTGGACGGATTTCACCAGTTCGAGCACACGGTTACGGATATCGGGGTTAATCTCCGTAAAGCGCACTCCCATGCCAGGGCTGAACGTATATTGGTCTGCTTTAGGGCAGACCCAGGCGACGAGGCCCTTCGCCGGCAACCATTCTGATGGCTGCTCTGGCAGCGAAAATTCAAGCGCAAGCTTGGTGCCGACCGGTAGAGGTTTCAGGCTTTCGATAAAGAGCCCCCCTCCGCCGATGCCGCTTGCGCGACTTTCAAACTGCTGACCTTCTGGGGCGATGTATTTGACACCAAATGTGATTGTCACGCGCGGCTCATTCCTGGTTTCCCGGCTCGCTTGAGGTTTGCGATAGGCCAGAATTTGGTCGATGATAAAGTCCCAGGACAGGCTGCCTATGGGTTCGCCGTTGATCCCCAGGAGGGTGATCACTTCACGGGCTGCGTCAAGGTCAAAGGCCTTCCCTTTGTGGCGAAGGCTTGAAGACACGGGATATTTCACAGGCTCCCCACGTTCAGTTTGTAACGCAAGTATAGCGCAGCTTTTCATCTTGTCGAGGGAAAGCGTAGAGTCCTCAGCGTCGTTACAGACTAGAGAGGAAAAAAGAGCAGTGCGTATCGAGAATGGAAGGTGGGGAAGGAACAACCGGGCCAGGGTCACCCTGGCCCGGAAGATTCTGAGTAGACGTCCTGTCGAGCGGAAAAATCTATACTTAGAACGACTTAGGCGGTCTTCACGTCCTTGTCTTGTTCGAAGATTCGGATGGGAGCGTGCTTACCGAGGATGGCATCCTCGGTGATGAGGACTTCCTTAATCTGCTTCTGAGAAGGAGCATCATACATCACGTCCAGCATCACATCTTCAAGGATGGCACGCAATCCTCGAGCGCCGGTTTTCTGGTGAAACGCTTTCCGTGCGATCGCCCCGAGCGCGCCGTCCGTGAACTTGAGCTTCACCCTCTCAAAGGAGAGCAATTTTTCATACTGTTTCGTGAGCGCGTTTTTCGGCTCAGTCAAGATCCGAATGAGGGCGCGTTCATCCAGCTCATCCAAGGTGGAGACGACCGGCAGCCGACCGACGAATTCCGGAATCAAGCCGTACTTGAGGAAGTCTTCCGGCTGAACTTTCGCGAACAGTTCGCCAAGTCGCACGTCGCTCCGTCCGCGAACTTCGGCTCCAAATCCCATCGCCTTCCGATTGAGGCGTTGTTCGATAATGTGTTCGAGCCCGACGAACGCCCCACCACAGATGAACAGGATGTTGCTCGTATTGACTTGAATGAATTCTTGGTGTGGATGCTTGCGCCCGCCTTGAGGCGGCACGTTGGCGATGGTTCCCTCAATGAGCTTGAGCAGCGCCTGTTGTACCCCTTCGCCAGAGACGTCGCGGGTGATGGACGGACTGTCGCTCTTGCGGCTGATCTTGTCGATTTCATCGATGTAAACAATGCCACGCTCGGCCCGTTCGACATCGTAGTCCGCTGCTTGCAGGAGCTTGAGGATGATGTTTTCGACGTCTTCACCGACGTACCCTGCCTCCGTGAGGGTCGTGGCATCGGCCAGCGTGAAGGGAACGTCCAGGTACTTCGCGAGGGTCTGGGCCAACAATGTTTTTCCCGTGCCTGTAGGCCCCAGCATGAGAATATTGCCCTTCTGGAGTTGCACATCATCAACGTCTTTGTCCTTGGAAGAGATTCGCTTGTAGTGGTTATGAACGGCCACCGAAAGAATTTTCTTTGCCCGCTCCTGTCCCACGACGTATTGGTCCAAGTGGTGTTTAATTTCCACCGGCTTTTTGAGTTTCGACGAAATCTCTTCTTTGGCCTCTTCCCAATCTTCGGCGATGATGTCGTTACAGAGGTTGACGCATTCGTCACAGATGTAGACGGTGGGCCCGGCAATCAATTTGCGGACCTCGTCGCGGCTCTTTCCACAGAACGAGCAACGGAGATGTCGGTCCATCTTATCCGGCTTCGCCATGAATCCTCCTCTGTTACTTGTCCTTGGCCGCGTCTTTTCCTGCGTCGCCACTGACGGCCTTGAGCAGCTTCGGTGGCCGTGTGATGACTTCGTCGATGAGACCGTACCGCTTCGCTTCATCTGCCGACATGAAGTAGTCTCGTTCAGTATCTTGGGATATCTTCTCTAAAGGCTGGCCGGTATGTTTGGCCATGATTTCATTGAGTCGTTCGCGGATTTTCAAGATCTCTCTGGCATGAATGTCAATTTCAGTGGCTTGTCCCTGAAACCCGCCCATGGGCTGGTGGATCATGACCCTTGCATTCGGCAGGGCGAATCGCTTGCCTTTCGTTCCGGCAGTGAGCAAAAACGCTCCCATACTGGCGGCTTGGCCCAGGCAGATGGTATTGATCGGGGGTTTCACATACTGCATGGTGTCATAAATCCCCAATCCTGCCGTGACACTTCCCCCGGGGGAGTTGACGTAGAGATTGATGTCCTTTTCAGGGTCCTCCGCTTCGAGGAACAAGAGCTGGGCAATAATCAAGTTGGCAAAGATGTCGTCGATTGGGGCGCCGAGGAAGATGATCCGATCTTTCAGGAGTCGGGAATAAATGTCGTAGGCGCGTTCGCCTCGGTTAGTCGTTTCGATGACAATGGGAACTAGCATGCACGTCGTTCCTTTCCTCTTGGCAGGGTCCTGAAAAAGTCCGCCAGCTTCGTTCTCGCGTCGTTCAGATCCTCAACGTACCCCAGAGGGTACGCCTCCGGTCTTCACTCGCTGCGGCCTTGCCGGACGGCCTTTTTGAGCACCCTGCGTGCCCACAAAGTTTTCCGCAGTCAGTTAATGCCTCCTGAAGAAGCGGTGCGAGGCAAGTCTGCACCGTTCATCGCTATCCCTGAATTACCGCATTGCGGTAGACGAAATCCAAGGCTTTATCCACCAAAATTCTGGTACGTAAATCATCGATGGACTCTTGCCCTCCAGCTTTGATCATCTTGACGAGATCGGCAGCCGGCATTTTGAGCTCCGACGCCAGCCGCACGATTTCGGCGTTGAAATCGTCCTGCGTGACTGTCAGTCCTTCTTTCTCGGCGATCGCCTCTAATACAAGACTGACCTTCACACGGCGCGCCGCTTCGTCCCGATGTTCCTGGCGAAGGCTTGTAAGATCCTCCGTGTCAGGCGTTTCCTGGGCGCCGCTCTTCCGCTGTTGCTGCTGTAGGTGTTGACGGACGATGGCCTCCAGCTCGCGCTCTACTAGGGTTTCCGGGAGGTCGAAGTGGTGAGTGTCCATGAGCCGTTTGACAATCGTATCCTTATAGGTGTCTTCGATCTCTCGCTTCAGCGCCTGTTCCATCCCGTCTCGAAGTTTGTCTTTGATTTCCTGGAGCGAGTTGTAGGGACCACAATCTTTGGCAAATTCATCGTCCAGGGCCGGCAGTTTCTTTTCCTTGACGGATTTGATCGTCAGCGTAAACACGACTGTCTTGCCGGCAACGCGAGGATCGGGATGGCTGGTTGGATACGGCTGGGAAATTTCGAGCACGTCGCCCTCTTTCTTTCCCCCGACATGCGAATCAATTTCCAAGCCCAAGACGGATGCGTGTGATCCGACCTTGTGGAGTTGACCTTCCTTCTTTGTTCCCTCCAGCGGTGCTCCATCGAGTGTGCCTTCTAGATCCAACACGATATAGTCCCCGTTCATGATGGTGTGGCCTGGAGGCGTGGCTTCCAGGCGGGACTGTTGTTCGCGCAGGACCTCAAGGCCTCGGTCAAGTTGTTCGTCGGTGACGGTGCGCTTGTCGGGTTTGAGGGAGATAGGACTCGGCGCTTTATAGTCCCGCAACTCGATGTTCGGCTTGATCTCGACGGTCGCGGTAAACGTAAAGGGTTCGTTCTTCTTAATCTTGACTCGGTCCAGTGGGGGAATTTCAACGTGGACCGGCACAATTCCCGCTTGGCGAACGGCCTTCTCGTAGAAGTCCGGTACGAGGCTTCGGATCACATCCTCTTCCACGGTTTTGGCATAGCGTTTTTCCAGCAAGGCCAAGGGTACCTTGCCGGGACGAAATCCAGGAATATTGACCTGGCGGTTCAGCTCGACATAGGCGCGGGTAAATCGTTGCGTGACTTCATCTGCCGGCACCTCAATCTTGAGGGCACGTTTCATTGGTCCTAGTTCGGTCACTTCCATTTTCATAGCTGGTGTGCACCCTTGTTCCAAGTGATAAGCCTTGCGCGGACTGCCGAGCCGTCGCCGGATGCCCGGCTGTGGCCTGGTGCGAGAGGGGGGACTTGAACCCCCACGGTTACCCACGAGATCCTAAGTCTCGCGCGTCTGCCAGTTCCGCCACTCTCGCAGGGTGGGGTATGCAGGAGCCGACTCCAGTACAATGAGCAATATAGATGAAAAGACAAGTTCCTGTCGGTATTTTGTACCGTTGGAGGTATCCCACTGTCAACCCATACTCCGGCGGGGTGGGTGTGTGTTCGCTTGGTGTCCTTGGACAGTTAGCATTCTTCTCTAATCAGCATTAATCTCTTTCTTCTCAGATACCCTGCAGCGTGTTGCGAGCCTTCATTCACGAGGGTTTTAATGACAGCTCCGAGCCGGCAAGCAAGAGGTCCGCGTGGAGCCCAGTGAACTGCCCCGACGTTTGACTTCGGTAAAATCAGTCGAGCCGCGATGGTGCCTTGCCCCGTTGATTCAGAACAAGGCGCCAGATGGGAGAGCCCCGTCCCTAAACGGTGTGCCGACCGTCCGAGTGGCGAGCCCTCCGCCGTCAGGCTTGTCTTAGCGGTATGTCGGCGTTTGCAGTAGAAGTCTTTGTGAATAATGCGGGCTAAGTGAACCTCAGCCTTCATTGAGGAGTATAATCAGGCAACACAGGTCATTCATCGTCGGCGTACCGGTGAGGAGGTATACGATGCGCGTGGCCCTACTGCTCTCGACTCTAGCTTTTTGCATTGTGGCACTTCTCTCTCCTCCCTCATGGGCGTACCGCGACTATTTCACGCCGGAGCAGAAAGCGCTGCTGGATAAGATTCAGACTGTGCGCATTGACGCGATCGCACTCACAGACAAGGGAGCCGTTGACGCTGCGCCGATTGCCGAGCTTGTAGCCCGCCGGATCGGTGAATTGGGGTACACAGTCGTGGGCGAAGCCGGTAAACCGTATGATGTTGTCATCAAAGTCAAATGCGAACAGCGAAAAACGTGGGAAGGCACGACGGCTGCCGGGGGGGATGCGGATTTGCCCGATGCCCCGTCTCGGTTATGGAAAGGCCCCGCCTGTCAGATGACTTATCTTCTCGATGACATGAAGGTCAAATGGCAGAAAGAGGTCCGAACCGAGTTTGAAGATGCAGGACAAGCCGCGCAATCGGCCGGTGCGGGAGATCCGGGAGCCTATGCCATGGGTAAATTGAGGGATGCGCTCGAGACATACGAGTTCCCCTTGTTGCTGGCTGCTGAATGGGGTCATCCAGAGCGCCTGTTGAAGTTGCTCGATCGATCCGACACGCCACAGGCCAGAAAGGTCAAAATTATTTCTCTCTTAGGCGAGATGCAGGCCGACGAGGCCTCATCGAAGCTGAAAGAGGTGCTCAAGGATCGTGACCTGGCGAAGCAAGCGATTGGGGCGATGGGTAATCTTGGTAGAGAGGGGATTCCACTGCTCGTCGACATCATGAACACGTCTCCGCAGCTTGAATTGCAGGCGGCAGCGGCCAAGGGCTTAGGACAATTGGGTGGGATGCACGGCGATGCGTCTGTAGTGGCGCCGTTGCTCGTCAAGCTGGAAGATCCCAAGACAGACTGGTCCGTGCTCACGGAAGTAGCCTGGTCACTGGGCAAGATCCCGGATAAACGATCGATCCAGCCGCTTTACGATCTTGACAAAAAACTAGCAGCCATCCGCGATCCGGAGAACGTGACGTTGAAGAAACTCAAAGAAGCGGTGTTCTGGGCGATCAAACAGTGCGATACGTGGGATCAGTTCAGCTGAGGAGGGGGACAGGGAGCGGCCAGGTGCCCTTCTTGCTCGCAGAACGCGCACGATAGGAATGTGCTCGTTCGATGCGCGCAGTAAAGGGCAACCTTGGCCACTCCCTTAAGAGAGGTAGAGGGAATCGGAGGCCTTTGTTGGACGTGCGCAGTGGAAGATCCATCAGCCCCCATCCCTTCCTTTGTTCTGCGAGTAAGAAGGGCATCTGGCCGTTCTCATCCCCTCCCGCCTGCTGATTGACAATCCTTTGTCAGGGACTTATCGTCCTCCGAGCCGGACGAAACCCGGCTCGGAGATCACACGATGGACAGTCCCCCTTCTTCAGATCCTTCCCCCTCATCTCGCGACGTGCTGGAGCGGATCACGCTCCAGATGGCGTCGAGTCTCGATCTTCAGGCAGGTGCTTGCCACCATCACGCAAGGACTTGTCGACGAACTCGATGGCGCCTTCGCCCGCATCTGGCTCTTGGGTCCCGGCGATTTGTGCGCCGATTGTTACAAAGCGGCGGACTGTACGAATCGGGCTCGCTGCCTGCACCTTGAGGCGAGCGCGGGGCTCTACAGCCAATCTCAACGGGGAGTATCGCCGCATTCCACTGGGGGCGCTCAAGATCGGAAAGATCGCCCAAGGCTTCGGATCGATGTATACGAACGACGTCCTCGGCGACGACCGACTTCCAAACAAACAGTGGATGAAAGACAACGGGCTCTGTTCCTTTGCCGGCTACCCGCTGAAGTTCCGCTGGGAGCTGCTCGGCGTCATCGCGATGTTCGGGCGACGGCCGCTGAGCGAAGAGGAGTTCGAGCGGTTGGCGGTCTTTGCCAACCAAGCTGCCATTGCGATCAAGAACGCGCAACTCTTTACGGAGGTCGCACAGCTCAAGAATCGACTCGAGGCGGAGAACCTCTACCTTCGTGAAGAGATCAAGTCTCGAGCACAATTTTGAGGAGATCATCGGCGAGAGTCAGAGCATCAAGGCCGTGCTCCGACAGATCGAACAGGTGGCGCCTACGGATTCGACGGTCCTTATTCGGGGGGACACTGGGACCGGCAAGGAGCTGATGGCGAGAGCCATTCACAACCTGAGCCCGCGCAGGGCCCGCTCGCTCGTGAAGGTCAACTGCGGAGCGATTCCCTCGAATCTGGTCGAGAGCGAACTCTTCGGACATGAGAAGGGGTCATTTACCGGGGCGTTACAGCGCCGCATCGGACGGTTTGAGTTGGCGGATGGCGGGACGATCTTTCTGGACGAAGTCGGAGAGTTGCCGCTGGACGCGCAGGTCAAGCTCCTCCGGGTGTTGCAGGAGCGGGAGGTCGAGCGGGTTGGGAGTGGCCATTCCACCAAAGTCGATGTGCGGGTGATTGCCGCAACAAATCGCGATCTTCATGCGGCGGTGAAGGCCGGCTCCTTCCGGGCCGATCTCCTGTACCGGCTGAATGTGTTTCCGATCGAAGTGCCGCCTCTGTCCGCTCGTGCGTCGGATATCCCGCTCTTGGTCAACCGATTTGTCGCCAAGTTCTCGACCAAGATGGGCAAGAAAGATCGATGGGGTGTCTCAAGCGACTATGGATCGCCTCATGAAGTATTCCTGGCCCGGCAACATTCGTGAGTTAGAAAATGTCATCGAACGGGCCACGATCCTTGCAAAAGGGCCGATGCTTCAGATCGACGACGTGCTGCTTCATGGGAATTCAGACCCGCTTATGCCGACCTCCGATTCCCTGGAAGAGGTTGAGCGAGCCCACATTCTCCGTGTCCTCAAGGATGTGGGTTGGGTCATCGAAGGAAAGCAGGGCGCCGCGAGCCCGGCTTGGTCTCCATCCCAACACGCTCCGGTCTCGTATGCAGAAGCTGGGAATCAAGAAACCTGGCCCCACCGTATAGCAATGACCCCAACGCTCCATTCCCACGAAATATCGTAGCTCCACGACATCTCGTGGGCACGTCTCTCTCACGCTCTGGTTCATCTAGCCACAAATAGCTCGGCAACTTCTTGTCTCGCCAGCGGTTTATCTCGTTTCTCTGATTGTGGTGGCACGTGGCATCGGCCTTGCCATGGAGGATGTGTGCAACGACTGTTGCGAAGCAGACAGCAGAACTGAATAGATACCCCATTGTTGTGGAAATCATTTAATCAAAGGAGAACCCATGAAAACTGCCATCATTATCATGTCCGATCCGAAGAGCGGCTCTGAAGAAGCGCTTGGGCGAGTTTTTAACGCGTTGGCGCTCGCATCCGAATGTAAACAGAAGGGCGATGAAGTCGCCGTGGTGTTCAATGGCGCTGGTACGCGCTGGCCCGCTGAACTGACGAAGCTCTCACATCCGGCCAATGGCCTCTACAATGCGGTTCGTGATGTTGTGCAAGGCGCCTCATGCGGCTGTGCGGAGGTCTTCGGGGCGACGGAGGCGGTCAAGTCGTGCGGGGTGCCGATAGTGAAAGACCATGCGTTGGCCGGAACCGCGGGACTCTTGAGCCTCCGTCGGTACATCGCGGAGGGGTGGAATACAGTCGTGTTTTAACAGGTGTGACACTAGCCTCAGGATGCTCAAAACGGTTGTCCAGCGAGGCCGCAGCGAGCGAAGAGGCGAGGCGTACGCTTCGGTACGTTGAGCCTCTGAGCGACGCGAGAACGATGCTGGCGGACGTTTTCAGCATCCTGATAGAGGGGGAAGCGATGGCAACGAGATATCTTGATCTGACGTTTACGGATGCGGTGTGCCGTGCACAGAAACAGTACTACGGGAGGGCGGGTAACATCGTAGGCGCTCCTGAACGAGATCCACTGGGCCAGGCAGAAGCTGAATTCATCGCAGCTCGGGACAGCTTCTACTTGGGCTCAATCAGCGAAAGCGGGTGGCCCTACATTCAGCATCGCGGCGGGCCTCAGGGATTCTTGCGGGTGATCAATGAGACAACGCTGGCCTTCGCCGACTACAAAGGGAACCGACAGCTTCTCACGACCGGCAACGTCTCAGTGAACGACCGCGTGGCGCTGTTTCTCATGGACTACAAGAACCGCGAACGGTTGAAAATTCTTGGCCATGCTCGTGTCGAGGACGCCCGTGTTCATCCAGAACTCGTTGCGCAGCTCGCCGATCCAAAGATGCGGTCGAGCGTGGAGCGGCTGGTCTTCATCGATGTCGTCTCGTTCGATTGGAACTGTCCGAAGTACATCACGCCACGGTATTCGGCAGAAGAGGTCGAAGAGCTTGTGGGTCCGTTGAAGAGGCGGATTGCCGAGCTCGAGGCCCAACTTCATACGGTGAAATCGTGATGGCGTTCGCTGCTCAGATCGACCGCGATATCAGCCTTCTCGATTTCCAGGGGCAGGTCCCTCACGAGCTCACGTGGGCCTGCGCGATCGGCATGGCCCCGCGCTCATCGGGCTTGGCTTGGATGGTTCAATCGTCTGTCCAGCGTGACGATATTCATCCCCAGCGGTACAGCACATAGGTCTTGGGCGCACCCTCCTGCGCCGGGCGACGACAGCACGATAGCTGTGGTCAGTCTGAGGATACTGGTGTAGGTGGAGTACCTTCCGTGTCGTTATTTGCCGAGCAGGCTGTCTAACTTGCTATCGACTTTTCCCATTGCCGCATCGGATTTATCCGATGCGTTCTGCATGGTCTGATCGACAGAGTTTTGCCCCTTGCCCGCAGCCTTTTGCTTCTGCTCCGCCGCCATCCTTTCGGCCTTTGCTTTTTTCTTGGCTGCCAGGTCCTTAGTGCGCTGTTGTTGTTCTGTCGCCTTTGCCGTGGCCTTTGATTTCTTGCTCTTAACCATATCCTTGGCTTTCTGCTCTTCGTCTGCCACTGCTTGCTGGGCGTTGGCCTTTTCAGCCTGAACTGCTTCCTTGGTAGTTTGCTTCTCTTGGTTGGCCTGTTGTTCGACGGTGGATTTCATTTCATCCAGCGTGGGAGCTGGTTGGGCCTGAGCCGTGGCGCTGGTGGTAACAAGCACGGATAATGCCGTGGCCATGGCGGTCGCTAGGATTGCGTTCATGGTGATCCTTTTCTATGACGGGCGGGGGGAGTGGTCAACCACTCCCCCCGCCCCAACTACATTAGGCAAACCGCATTTTTTACTTCGTGACGCGAACCTCGACGCGGCGGTTCTTAGCTCGGCCCGCAGCGGTCGTGTTCGGTTCAACCGGCTTGGTCTCCGCATACCCATGTGTCGTCGCCGCGCCAAGGCCACCTTCGGTCAGCGCCTTTGCTGCATTGGCGGCACGGGATTCAGAGAGTTCCTGGTTCGTGGGGAACTTCTTCTTCAGTTCGCCCCGGATTGCCACGTTGTCGGTATGCCCGTCCACCGCCACCTTGTACTCGGGGTAATCCTTCAAGACCGCCCCGACTTGCTTCAGCGCATCGGCGCCCGCCGGATTCAGTTCATCTTGGCCGGACCCGAACAGATAGCCGGAGGCCAGGTTAATCAACAACCGCTCGTTGTTGAGATCGACGGTGATGTCCCCCTTCTCGATCTGAGGACGAAGCGCCCGGATCAATCCACGCTCCGCTTCTCTCAGTTTGGCCATCTCAGCAGAGAGTTCGCCGCGCAGACTGGCCAGTTCCTTGTCTCGATCGGCCAACTGTTGCTCGAGGTCGGCCACCTGCTGCTTGCTCGCGGCAAGCGCCGCGAGCTGGGCCGCGAGGTCAGCGTTGCGTTTATTCGCGGCAGCGAGCTGTTGTTGTGACTGGTTGAGGTCACTCTGTGCTGAAGAGAGCTGACTCGCGAGCTTGGCGGAATCGCCGGCACTGGAACGAAGAGCGGCGATCTCCCGTTCGCGGTCGGCCAACAAGTCCTTGACCAACGACAGCCGGAGGAGACACGATTGAAGTTCTTTTTGTGCTGCGGCCAGTTCGGCGGCCAGATCCCTCGGTGGTTCGGGGGGATTGCAACGAGTGTCAGACCAGGCTTGCCATCCGTGAGTCTTAGGACAGATGGGGCTCAAATCCGCGTTCTTGACGTTCTTCTCCACGCTCCCACAGCCTGCCAGAGCGACCAAACTTATTACTAGGACGGAGGTTTTGAACGGCTGCATGATGATCTTCCCCTTTCTGAATTGTGCGGGTTACCTATCGTGCGAGTCTTCCCACCCCCGCATTCTGGGAAATCTCGTGGCAACGGTGTTGCAAAGAACCTGTTCGACATTGACCGTTCTACTGCGGCGAACGATCCGCGACCATCTATGTCGTGCTCAGCCCGAAAAAATCGGATACGTATCATAGTGGATACGTCTCCTTTATCCCAGGCCTGCGGCCTCGTATCTGGCCGCACCTCCTTCGCCTCGTCACAACAATGCCGGAAAGGCTCCTAGTGGCGGCCTTTCAGAGCGTCGCGGATCTCCATCAATAATTTCTCTTCGTTGGTCGGTCCTGCCGGTGGAGCTGGAGGCGCCGGAGGCGTTTCTTTCTTAAACCGGTTGACCTGCTTGACCAGCAGGAAGATCGCGAACGCTATAATAATGAAGTCGAAGACGGTTTGCAAAAATACCCCGTAGTTGAGTGTCGGGGCCCCCGCGGCTTTCGCAGCGACGAGCGATGGCTGAGTGGTGCCCGAAAGGGTGAGAAATAGACCCGTGAAGTCGACGCCTCCCAAGAGCAGACCGATCGGCGGCATCAGCACGTCGCTGACCAGCGAGGAGACGATTTTCCCGAACGCTCCGCCGATAATGACACCGATCGCCATGTCGAGCACGTTGCCCTTCATGGCGAAGTCTTTGAATTCTTTCAGCATAGTTCCTCCTCACGAGGATATGGGTGTACTGCATTGTGGCGACTCTTTTGAACTAGCGTTTCCTGGTCGTATCGAAGTTGTACCCAAGGGTCAGGAGGTACAAGTTATCCGTTTTCTCGGTGTCCGTCGTCGGTTCGCTGTTATATCGGGTCGTCATTTGGATGTTGCTCACGAAGCCCGCAAATAATTTGAAACGGACGCCGTTGTCCATCGTCATAGTAATAATTCTTGGTACTCTCTGGGTAAAATTCCTGGCTGTGGTAGAACGTCACGCGATCATCCAAGATCGGCCAGTTGAGCCTGACCGCCCAGCGGGCGCGGACGGACTTTTGATCATTATCATTTTTGAAGTCTTCATTGAAGTAGGCAGGTCCGGCCTCGGCATAGAGTGTCATGTCCTTGAGCCAGGGACTTTCATAATCGCCCTTTTCGATAAAGCTGTAGCCGGGACCGGAGGAAAGGGCGGTTCGCAAGTTGAGGTCCTGAAATTTATCCTTTTCAAAGTAGGAGGCCGCGAACCAGAAAAAGCGTTTGGTGATAAAAAAGTCCATCTTGATCAATGCTCGCGCGTTTTTAGCAGAGAGTTCGCCGTCTTGATAACTGTAGACATACCGGCCGTTGATAGTCAGGCGGAGTTGCTCGCCCCGAGCCACGAAGTCTCCGAGGAGGCTGCCATTCTTCGTATGGCTGTTTCCGGTTGCTTGCGTGTAGCCGCCGGTCAGGGTGCCTGAATAGATGACGGGGGCTTGGATGATTGGATTCAGAGCGGTGATCGAATCCAGCGGAACCTCCATCGTTCCATTCAGAGGCTCAGCTCGCACAGTGATGGTTCCGTTGGGGCCCTCGGTGGCCGTGCCGATCAGCACGGTCCCTTCTTTGAGATGAAACGGGATTGGGTGGCTCACGGAAAGCTTGGCGATGCTCTCCCATTTCACCTTCACCAGATTGTCAGGGCCGGCCGGGGTCTTGAGGTGTAGGATGCCGCCCTCCATTCCGATGACCTCACCGTAGAGAATGCTCCCGTCCTTCAGCGTCACGATATCGAGCGGCGCAGGAGCGAGAGGAGGAACATCTACCACCACTGGAGCATCAGCGGCCGCCACAAGTCTTGGTGTCATGAAACAAACCAGAAGAATGAGAAGCCAGAACCCTTTCTTCATCAAACCCTCCTGACCAATGAGTGAATGCCCATGATTCCATCTCCCATGCTCAAGAGAAGGTATCGAGAACCATAGGGCAGTTAGTCCTAAAAGCCCTAGTCATATAGCTGAAATCATCATGGGTGGCAAGGATATACACTACGATACATGCCGATGTGAGCGACGCGAGCGTCGCATCCGGATGCAATGGTTGCCGGAGATAAGCAAAGTCAATGCCGTCG
Source organism: uncultured Nitrospiraceae bacterium (assembly GCA_963821465.1). GTDB lineage: Bacteria > Nitrospirota > Nitrospiria > Nitrospirales > Nitrospiraceae > Palsa-1315. The sequence continues at coordinate 84,869 of CAWGDV010000004.1, forward strand.
ACAGGGATAGGCACATTTCATTAAACATCTTTGCAAATGTATGGCTGGCAGACAGGTAATGCGAAGGTCTTGTCCCTCCTTTCTGTGGCTTATTTGGTCAGGGGCAGGGGCATTTCGCCACAGGGAGGTGAAAAAATCGGAACGTGATCGAATGCGGAGGGAAGGTGGATGCGGAGAGCAGGATGATTGTGAGGTGGCGTTGATCAGACACTCTCTGCTCGCGTTCTTCTTTTTAGCAGGCTGCGAAAAAACTATTGTGCCACGATGGACACTCAATGGCCTGCACGTCTGAGACAACGGTCTTCTTATGCTGGCGGCCTTTTCAGCATCCTGTTAGGAAGGGGATCAGGGAGGGTTAAAGCCACGGGGATGGGCACCGGCGGTCAACTTGCTGGTGTAATCCCACAATGATAATGTCCGCTTTGGCCAACATAGAAATGTCCTCTTCGTTGGAGACTGTGGGCTTACAGGAGGGTCAGATGGTCAGAGAGGACGGGGTCATCATGAGCGTGAAGGAACTCAGGCGGGTGCATGTGATTCGCCAGGCGATGGAGAAGAAGTTGACGCAGGTCCAGGCGGGGATCGTGCTGGGGTGACGACCGCCACATCCGGCGCCTCATCGAGCGGATGGAGCAGGCGGGCGACAAGGGCTGGCGCATCGGGGACGAGGCAAGCCATCGAATCGGCGGATCCCGGACAAGGTCAAGGCCATGATGCTGAAGCTGTATGCGCAGCGGGATGGGGATTTCGGCCGACGTTGGCGGACGAGAAGCTGACCGAGGGATGGGCTCACGTTCAGCGACGAGACTGCGGCGGTGGCTGCGGAAGCGCGGGATCAGTCATTTCATGCGGCGGAAGCGCCCACACCGGACGTGGCGGGAGCGGAAGCGAGGTGGGCGAACTGGTGCAGCTCGATGGCTCGCCATGACTGGTTCGAGGGGCGCGGGTCTCGTTGCGTGCTGATGGCGTACATCGACGATGCGGCAGCCGAGTGTTTGCGGTTCTACGCGTATGAAGGGACGATCCGCGCTGGACAGCTTCCGGCTACGTGACTCGGTAGGGGATTCCGCTGGCGTCTACGCGGACAAACATACGACCGATCACCGCCGGCCCCACCCACCGTGGACGAGCAGCTGGCCGGGGTCAAGCCCACGAGTCAGTGTGGGCGGGCGCTGGGCGAGCTGGGAGTCGGCTGCTCCGGCCGACTCCCCCAGGCCAAGGGGCGGGTGGAGCGGCTCTTTAAGATTTCAAGATCGGGTGATCAAGGAGATGCGGCTCGCGGGCGTCTCCACGCTGGACGCGGCGAATCAGTTCCTGACGGGCTATCTGCCGATGACATCAGCGCTTCGCCGTCGCCTGCGCAGCCCGCTGATTTGCATCGGCCCTGTCCGGCGAGCCGCGAGCTGGACCGGAGCCTGTGCATTAAGACCACACGGGGCCTGCGCCGCGACTGGACGGTGGCGCACCAGGGCAGCTCGATCAGGTGCGAACCATGTCCGAGCGACCCACGTCATGGTCGAAGAGCGGGTGGATGGGACGATGCGGATCACACCCACGGCCAACCACTGGACTATCACGCCATCCCCGCTCGCCCCGAGAGAGTGGCTGAGCCTCCCAAGGCCCAAGTCCCTCGGCGTCCGGTCGAGCCGACCCCGGCTCATCCGTGGCGCAAACGGCTGCAGCCGACACGAGACACACATGCGGCGGCGGCCATCACCTAAACCGGACATTTCTACTGTGGCTTGACCGGCGGTCAACTTGCTGGTCATCAGACTGCGTGTTAAGATGCCGCCTCGCGAAAATCGGTGCGGAGAGGTGCGAGAGTGGTCGAATCGACATGCTTGGAAAGCATGCGTCCCAGCAATGGGACCGTGGGTTCGAATCCCACCCTCTCCGCCATACCGAGGAACTGAGGGATGAGCGTTGTGTGTTGAGTTTATGCAGGAGAGGACCCTTTAGGGCTGTCCTTATATGGTATATACTCAGCACTCAGTTCTCAGCACTTTGAACTTGAAAAAGGGGCTGGGCCCTGTGCAACAGAACCCTGTGAACCCCGCCAGGTCCGGAAGGAAGCAACGGTAAGCGGTCAGTTCTGTGTGCCGCAGGATCACCTGGCCCCGCTTAATTCGTGAGGTGTGAAACGTAAGGTGATACGGGTTCTCGCAGTCATTCACCTCACCCCCTCACGCCTCATTCCTTATGCCTAACGTCTATGGATTACCAAGTCTCTGCCCGCAAATACCGTCCTGGGACGTTCGATGATGTGATCGGACAGCCACACGTTGTCCAGACGCTGGTCAATTCCATTACCACGAAACGAATTGCCCAAGCCTATCTTTTTTCAGGGACCCGCGGCGTGGGGAAAACCACGGTCGCGAGAATTCTCGCCAAGGCGCTCAATTGCGAGCAGGGGCCGACCGGCACGCCTTGCGGCGCCTGTTCCAACTGTCTTGAAATTGCGCAGGGGACTTCCGTCGATGTCATGGAGATCGATGGGGCATCCAATACGAGCGTGGACGATGTGCGCGAGATCCGCGAGAACGTCAAGTTCGCCGCCTTTCGCGGGAAGTACCGGGTCTACATCATCGACGAAGTCCACATGTTGTCGAACTCGGCTTTCAACGCGCTGTTGAAGACGCTGGAGGAGCCGCCGCCGCATGTCGTGTTTATCTTCGCCACCACCGAAATTCACAAAATTCCAGCCACGATTCTCTCCCGCTGCCAGCATTACAACTTCCGCCGAATTGCCCGAACCGAGATCGTCGAACGGCTGCGCCATGTGGTCGAACAGGACCAGATCGTGATCGAGGAGCGGAGCCTGATGGCGCTCGCCAGGGCCAGCGAAGGCAGTATGCGCGATGGGTTGAGCCTGCTCGACCAGGCAGTGGCGTTCGGCGGCAAGACCATCGTGCATGCGGATCTGGAAGCCCTGCTGGGAGCGGTTCCACAGGAACTCGTTCGTGCCGATGATTCAGGCGATTACGGCTCAGGAGAGTGCAGCGGCATTACGTGTGCTGGCGCAACTGTTGGACCAAGGGCATGATCTGCGGGCCTATTGTGCGGAGGTCGTCGAGTATCTGCGCAACATGCTGGTGGTGTCGGTGGTGCCTTCACCCCAAGAATGGCAGGGGTTGATTGAGGCATCCGCGGAAGATCTCACGCAGATGGCTGCTGACGCGCGCTCGTTTTCACCCGAATTACTTCAGGAATTGTTGGCGATCTTCACGCAAGCGGAGGACTCGCTCAGGCTTAGCGCGCATCCCCGGTTCGTGCTCGAAACAGCGGCCGTGCAAGCAACCCGGTTGCTGCGTCGGCCGGATGGGAAACCGGCCCAACAAGTGGTGCCGTCAACTCAGATGGCACGCCCACCTCAACCGGCTCCAGTGCCTGTAGAGAAACCGGTTTCAGCTGGTCGTTCAGAAAATTCAGTCCCCTCGCCGTTACCGAGGCCTCCTCAGTCGACGACTCCTGCACCGATCGCTCCGATGACGTCGCGGTCTTCTGCCGTCGGGAATGCGGCGCCTCCACGAGATCCCTCGACGAATCCTCCGAATGTCACTGCCGGCGAGGTGAAGGCTTCGATGCCTGTGGCCTCGCCCGCGACTGACAACGGGCCCGTTGCGGTGACGCTCAATTGGGAACAGGTCCAAGAGGAAGTGGGCAATGCTTCTTCCAGGATTGCCGCCTTTCTAGAGAGAGGGCGGTTTGTGGGCGTGGAGGGCCATGTTGTGACAATTGGATTTGCCAAGCAGGAGATGGCGGCCCGAGGGATGATCGAGAAACCTGATAATATGGCGGTGCTCACATCGATATGTGAACGATTGAGCGGTCAGACGGTTCGTCTGCGGATTGTCGAATTGACGGAGTCGGATCCTTCAGGACCGACGATGGCGCAGCTCAGGGCGGCGAAGGAAAAAGAGCAACGGTTGGTCCTCTTCGAGCAAGCGCGGGCCCATCCGGTCGTCAAGCAGGCGCTGGAGATATTCGGCGCAGAGCTCGCAGATGTCAGGCCGGTATCGAGTCAGAAGGAGGTCGAGAAATGAAGAACCCGTTCGGCAATATGGGAAATATCCTGAAGCAAGCGCAGGCGATGCAGGCCCAAATGGCGAAGGTGCAGGAACAGGCTCGGGTCGAAGACCGTGACCGGGACGTCCGGCGGTGGCAGTGTGACGGTCACCGCCAATGGCGCTATGCAGCTTGTCGGTATCGTCATCGATCCCGAAGTGGTGAAAAGCGGCGACGTGGAAATGGTGCAAGATTTGGTCATGGCCGCGTCGAACGATGCCCTCAGGAAGGCTCGCGAGATGATGGCGGATGAGATGAAATCGGTCACCGGTGGGATGAACGTCCCTGGGCTGCTCTAGCAGGCTGCGGAAGAATTATGTTGGCATGTGAGAACCTCGGTGACATGCTCCACTGGGAGAAGAGGAGCATCTTCCCGCAGGAGGCGCAAAAAGGCTGTCCAGCAAGGCCGCAGCGAGTGAAGGGCCGACGCGTACCCTCTGGGGTACGTGGAGGATCTGACCGATGCGAGAACGCTGGTGGCGGACTTTTTCAGCATCCTGCTAGCGGGTTATCACGTCATGGCAGTTGATCAACAAGGATTACTCGTACGGTTGGTGCGCGAGTTAGTCCGTCTTCCAGGTATCGGTCAAAAAACGGCGCAGCGATTGGCGTTCCATGTGTTGAAGACCGAGCGCGAAGACGCGCTTCGTCTAGCCGAGGCGATTCGTGCCGTCAAAGACGGGCTATCATTTTGCCGGCAATGCCGGAACATCGCGGAGGGAGAACTCTGTGAGTTTTGTCTCGATCCAAAACGGGATCAGACGAGAATCCTGGTAGTGGAAGAACCGAGTACGACCTATGCCATTGAGCGGGCGGGAGCCTATCGTGGCTTATATCATGTCTTACTCGGCGCGTTGTCTCCATTGGACGGCGTCGGACCGTCTGATATCAGGGCTGAGGAGTTGGTCGATCGGGTAAAGCTTGGGGGAGTCGAGGAAGTGATCCTCGCGACGAGTCCGACGATCGAAGGCGAGGCGACTGCCATCTATTTAACGAATCAACTGAAACCTCTCGGATCCCGGGTCTCGCGTATCGCCTATGGCATTCCGGTCGGGATGGATATCGAGTATGCCGACGACGTGACGTTACTCAAGTCGATCGAAGGTCGACGGGATCTTTAGCGAAGCCTGGCGAGCGAGATTGATGAGCCCACGCTACCCATTGACCCCTTCTCCAGGCCCCTGTTATAGTTTTGCTCGTTTCGGATGATTTTATTTCCCAGGCAGGTATTGATATGAAAATAAGTCCTTCCGCTAAGCGCATTTCGCCCACTCCATCTGCGGCACAATCTGTCACAGCCAAGCGCAAAGCCAAGACATCGTCCCAGGGAAAAAAATACGCGGCTATTCGTCGTGACCTTGAGCGGCAGCGCAAGGCCATGTTGGATGAGGCGGTCGAGGGTCTGTCCAATCCAAACGGCCAGGAGGCATTCCCGGACGTGAGCGATCAGGCGTCTGCGGAGGCCGAGCAGAATTTTTTGATGCGTATCCGTGAGCGCGAGCAACGGTTGATCAAGAAGATCGACGAGGCGCTGGCTCGAATGGACCAGGACATCTATGGTATCTGTGAGCGTTGCGAAGAAGAGATTCCCTACCCTCGATTGAAAGCCCGCCCAGTCACCACCCTCTGCATCAACTGCAAGACACTCGAAGAGCAGGAAGAGAAAGCCCGCCGGTAAGACACTTCCCAGAACGAAACGATTTCTCGTGATTTCCTAAAAATTGTAAGGACACGCCTCCGACAAGGAAATTGGTCACAACAGACCACGTTTCCTCATATCCAGGGGAACGAATGTCTGTATACGCTAAGTCGTGGGAGAACCAGATTCGCTTGTACTCTCCGAAGACCGCGGGATTCCTAAATACGAAGAATTTCATCCCTACAAGTACCTGCCCAGCCGGAGCATAATTCACCTCTCGATACTGAACAATCTGAAGGGACAGGACAGCTCGTTGTACGCTGACACCGATGCCGACATAGGGCGCAATTCGTCCCTAAGAAAGATCCGGGGGTGACCAGATGGGGTATCGAAACAACAAGTTGGGAGCCGAGGTATTGACATTCAAGTCTCGGACAGAACTGAAGGCGAATGCTCCAAGCTGAAAGCCTGGTTCAGACCAGTTGCCGTCAGCATCCCTAAATTGGGGATAGAGAGCCGTGGTGAATCTCGTGAAGTCGATCTCGAATCCCACTTGAGGTTTGCCATCGATACTTCCCCGGGAGATACCAGGCAGTGAGTTTGCCTCCAAATGTTCCAGAATCGTTCGGCGTCACACCGTTTACCGTTCCATGAATGTGGAAACCGTTGTCCCCAGTATTGATCTTCATGTCTTCGTTCGAATGAAAGGCTCCCCCTCCGAACGCACCCACAGAAATTCCCAATTCCTCTCGGCCTGGGCCTGGAGCGGCATGAGGAGTAAAACTGTGCCTGCCAAGACGATAGCTCGTGCACCAGCCTAGGTAGGTTGTTCCCTATCGTTTTCCCAATCTTCTATGCAAAGTGAGGCAAGCAGCTTACAGAGAGATCTGGCGGGCACCTAATGTAATTGCCTATTCGATAGCTTGTGAGGTGAACGAAAAGAATGAGGGGGTTAGGCTAGTGTTTTAACGCCTTAACGCGTTGTTGGACGAGAGCGATTCGATTGGCTTCATCGGGGATACCCTCGACCAGTGCGAGATAGGTCTCATACTCCGAGAGGGCTCGCTTCGGATTCGTGGGCTCGTAGGCCTCAGCCAAGTTGTAGCGAGCGATGGCATAGTTGGGGCGGAGCGTGACGGCTTTTTCAAATGAGGCGAGCGCGTTGGCCTCGTCTCCCAGCTTGCGGTACACCGTGCCGAGATTGTTCAAAATTTCCGGAGTGTTGGGTCTGATGGCCAAGGACTGAAGCATCTCCGTCTTGGCCTTCTCGTACTGTCCTTTCCCTGCCCATGCTAGGCCCAGTTTGTGGTGGGCTTCTGCGAGCCACACTTTATTCGAAAAGCCGCTCGCAATGGCTTTCTGATAGGCGACAGCGGCGGTATCGTAGTTCTGGGTCCCACAGTAGGCGAGCTGGGCGGTTTGGCCGCGAGCGAATTGCTGGAGCGAGAGGAAGGGCTCCTTATCCTCTGCGCCTTGACTGTCGAGCTGTTGCCCGGGCTTCTGGCCCCTTGGGTGGCGCAGCCGTTCTAAGAACTCGCGTCGATAGGGTGAAAACAGCCGTACATAGGGGTCGATCGTCACAGAAGCCTGGAGCAAGACCGGTTGCTCGCGCGTGCCAAGGACCAAGTACTGTGTCGTCGTTTTTTCGTCGCCGGTTTCGTACAGGGCGCTGGAATCCATGCTCGTCTTTGAGGACAGATTCGCCACATTGAGATAAAACTCCAATGCCGGCTTCAGCTGCGTTAAGGTGTGGCGGAGGACTGGGAAGGGATTCAAGTCAAGCCCGGACGGAAAGGTAAAGACGGTTCCGACCAGCATGCCATCTTCATCGAAAAAATAGGATTCGTCGCCATGTGATGGACTTCGGTCAGCAGGGAGAACCAACTCTTGTCCGGTGCCCCATTCTTGTGGTTGAAGAGTGGAGGGAGGATGTGTCTTGAGGAAGGCGGATTTCGACGTACAGAGGGTCGTGGAATTCAGGAGGACGAGGTCGCTTTCAGACGGCGGGAGGATCGGTTTTCGAGCCGGAGTTTCGCAGGCGTTCAGCAAGAGGCTTAGCCCTAGCCCACAGAGCACCCACAGTCGAAAGGGCACAGCGCGAGGCGCATGCTTGTCACGTGTATTCCGACTCACGAAGGGAGCATACACGAAACTGGAAAGGGTTTGCCAACTGGGTGACAAGGCAACGCCCGCTCTCGTAAGGAAAGCGGGCGTTGAACCTGAAAACGAAGTACACGAAGAATTATCGCCGTTGGCTATCCTGCATCGAATCCTCAGTCGTGTACCCGAAAAGGTACGGCATCTGGCTGGGGAGCTTGTAAAATGGTCGGTTCAAGCCGTAATCCAGCGCGACTCCGACAGGGTGCAAGAGAAACCCGACCCAGCGCCAGGGGTTATCGTTAGCGGCTGATCCGGCCGCCACGTCGGTGTAGACCAAGGATGTGGGGTCCATCACACTGTAAATACTGGCCGGGGCGGTATAGTCTCCATCTGCGTCGGCTGATGCCTGCTGCTGGGGGTTTCCGGCACAACCGACTGCGGTGGCCAGCAGGAGAATTCCCACTGCAAGAGCTGTAGTCCGCATATGATGACCTCACTTGTCTTGTACGGTTCAGAGTCGACAGTCTCTCGATAAACTGAAGTGTAGCCGACCTCCAGGGTTCTGTCCAGGATTAGAACAATTCGGGCATTACCATGAACACCGTTGGTTTAGGCCAGGGGTATGGACTGGGAAGGTGGAGAAGATGGTAGGCGATACTGGTATCGAACCAGTGGCCTCTTCCGTGTGAAGGAAGCGCTCTACCCCTGAGCTAATCGCCTACACGCCGCGAAGTCTAGCACGGGGTCGTAAATCGGATCAACCGTGAGGCCGCGCCCTGCATAACGAAGTTGTCTTGACATCGCCAAAACACGGTTCCTACAATGCCAGCGCTTTCAGTCTTTCTTCACGGAGTTTCATTCGCATGCGCGACGATATTGTCATTATCGGGGGCGGTCTGGCCGGGTCTGAAGCGGCGTGGCAGGCAGCCAATCGTGGCGCGAAAGTGACGCTCTACGAAATGCGTCCAAAAGAGATGACGCAAGCGCACAAGACCGGCGGTTTGGCAGAGCTGGTCTGTTCGAATTCGCTCGGTTCCTCGGATCTCTTGAATGCCCCCGGCATTTTGAAAGAGGAAATGCGCCGCCTCAACTCGCTCATTATTCGAGTGGCGGATGAGGTGCGAGTGCCGGCAGGATCGGCCCTGGCCGTCGATCGCGACCAGTTTTCACATAAGATTACCCAGGCGCTGGAGGGGCATCCGAACATTCGCATTCTGCATGAGGAAATCACCGAGATCCCAACGGACTGTCTTTGCATTGTGGCAACCGGCCCGCTGACATCCAATAAACTGTCTCAGGCGATTGCGCGATTGACCCACACGAAGCATTTGTATTTTTACGATGCGATCTCTCCGATCGTGGATGCCGATTCCATCAATATGGATGTCGTATTTCTCGCGTCCCGATATGGCAAGGGTGGGGGCGACTATCTCAACTGTCCCATGGACGAGTCGGCCTACAATGCCTTCTATGACGCGTTGCTCGCAGCGGAGAAAGTGCAACCTAAAGAATTCGAAAAGACCGCCTACTTCGAAGGCTGTATCCCCATCGAGGTGATGGCCGAACGGGGCCGCCAGACCATGCAGTTCGGTCCGCTGAAGCCGGTAGGCCTTGAGAATCCCAAGACCGGTGCGCGAGCGTATGCGGTGGTGCAGCTCAGGACGGAAAACGCCCATCGTTCCTGTTATAACCTTGTGGGGTTTCAGACCAAACTCACCTACGGGGAGCAGAAGCGGGTGTTTCGGATGATTCCCGGTCTTGAACAGGCGGAGTTTTTGCGCTACGGAAGCCTGCATCGCAACACCTTTATCAACTCTCCCCAACTGCTGCGCGATACCCTTCAGTTCAAGGCGCGCGGCACCCTCTTCTTTGCAGGACAGCTGGTCGGTGTCGAGGGCTATACGGATTCTGCCGCGATGGGAGGGCTGGCAGGAATCAACGCCGCCCGTGGTCTTGCAGGGTTGCCCTTGGTCACACCGCCTCCCACCACAGCGCATGGTTGTCTCGTGTCATACATTACGGCGACGGACCCGCGTTACTTTCAACCGATGAATACGAATTTTGGGCTCTTCCCTCCGCTTGCCACACCGACGAGAGACAAGGAGCGTAAACGACGGCTCACGGGACAACGGGCGCTTGAGGATCTGACGGCATGGATGAAGCAATTCGAGCTTTCGTGACGTTCCTTGAGCTGGAACGTCATGCGTCGCACGAAACAGTGCGCAACTATGGTTCGGACCTCCGACAGTTCCAGGCGTTCATGAAGGTGGAGCATCCCGGCGTGCCCATGCTCGATCCTGCCACAGTGCAAACGGAGTCCATTCGAGACTACCTTCACTGGCTGAACCGAAAGCATGAGAAGAGTACCTCGATGGCCCGGAAGCTCTCCTCTCTTCGCAGTTTCTATCGCTATCTGCAACGAGAAGGCATGGTCGGTCTCAATCCTGCTGAGGCCATCAGGATGCCGAAACAGCCGAAACACCTGCCGCGTGTCTTGAGCAAGGACGACGCGGCAGCATTGATGGAGTTTCCTGCCGGCCAAACGGGATCGTCACTCCGAGACACTGCATTGCTGGAGACGCTCTATTCGACCGGGGCTCGCGTGAGTGAACTCGTGGGGATCGACCTCGACGATCTTCGCGCGTCCGAGGGACTGGTCCATCTGCGAGGAAAAGGCCGGAAGGAGCGCATTGTGCCGATCGGTGATGTGGCGCTACGGGCCATTCAAGCCTACTTAGATCAACAGCTTCTGATGAAGGCTCGATATCCGGCGACGAAGACGAGGCCTGTCTCGTCACCGATTTTTCGAAACAGCCGAGGGGGACGGCTCACGACTAGGAGCGTGGCTCGCATCGTGGCCCGCTATTCGAACCGGCTGGTCGGTGGCTCCGTGAGTCCCCATACGTTGCGCCACTCCTTTGCCACTCATCTCCTTGATGAAGGGGCCGATCTGCGGTCGATTCAAGAGATGCTTGGGCATGCCTCATTGAGTACGACACAAAAGTATACGCACCTGGCTACTGACCAACTCCTGGCCGTCTATGATAAGACGCATCCTCGGGCGGGCCGGCCGGCCAGCGCGCGTGTCGTGAAGGACGATACGCCATGATTGTTGTAATGGTCGACGCCGACCTTCTGTGTCAGGCGAGAGTCGCAAGACGCGCGAGAAGCGAACTTGTGGGTACTGCGTTTTTCGGGTACCGTGCTTTTTCCGCCATGGGAGCCTGGAAATGAACAGACTGATTAAAAAAGCCAACGTCCTGATCGAAGCCTTGCCCTATATTCGTACGTTCAAGGGCAAGACCATTGTCATCAAGTATGGCGGTCATGCGATGACCGATGCGCCGTTGAAAGAGCGATTCGCTCAGGATGTTGTGCTCCTGAAATATGTGGGTCTCAACCCGGTCATTGTGCACGGTGGGGGACCCCAGATCGATAAGATGCTTCAGCGCTTGGGTATCGAAGCCAAGTTTCGCCATGGAGTGCGGGTGACAGACGAGGCGACGATGGAAATTGTGGAGATGGTGTTGGCCGGCAAGATCAATATGGAAATCGTCGATCTCTTGAATCGACATGGCGGCCTTGCGGTCGGCTTGAGTGGAAAGGACGGAGGGCTCATGCTGTCTCGACCGCTCACGGCCAAAGCCTGGGCGGCCAGTCTGGAAAAGATCTCGATGACGGCGAGGGGGATGAGGACTTCGGCTTGGTCGGGGAGGTTCAATCTATCGATCCCGCGTTGGTGCGGAAACTTCAACAGGATCATTACATTCCCGTCATCGCGCCGATCGGCACCAACCGGGAAGGGAACACGTACAACATCAATGCAGATTTAGTGGCCGGGGCGATGGCCGCTGCCCTGGGTGCGGAAAAGCTGGTGATGATGACCGATGTGAAAGGCATTCGCGATGCGAATGGGCGCCATCTCTCGACGGTCTCACGCAAAGACGTGCAGCGGATGGTGAAGAAGGGCACGATCGGGGAAGGGATGTTGCCCAAGGTCCATGCCTGCTTGGATGCGCTTGGGGACGGTGTCGGCAAAGCCCATATCATCGACGGTCGAATTCCGCATGCCATTCTGCTCGAAGTGTTCACACGTAAAGGTATTGGGACCGAGATCACAGCGTAATCGGTTCATCCAGTCAAATTATTGTTGTGAGAACCCACCGCCTTCGAATCGACCGCCATCTTCAGGCTCTCGTTGGTGAACGTCATCCCGAGACGAGCCCTGATGCGCTTCGGAAGGCGGCGCACTATCTGGCGACGCAGTTTGCCAAATCAGGATGGAGCACCAGCGACCAGCTTGTGCGCGCATGGGGCAAGATCTATCGCAATGTGGTGGCGATCAGGTATCCGAACCGGCCAAGCCAAGGAAGGGAGTTGCCTCCTCTCCTAATCGGAGCCCACTACGATACCGTGTCTGGGTCGCCGGGAGCAGATGATAACGCGAGTGGGCTCGTCGTCCTTCTCGAAGTGGCGTCGCGCCTCCGCGTACAACCTCTCGCGCGACCCATCTGGCTCGTGGGATTCTGTCTTGAGGAACAGGATCGATTGGGAAGTCAGGCGTTCGCGTCCCGCTTGAAAGCCGAACGCTGTGAGTTGGCCGGTGCTATTATCTTGGAATGTGTTGGGTTTGCCAGGAGCGAAGCTGGCACTCAGCAGGTTCCACCCGGCGTGCCCATTGCGGTGTCGACCCACGGAGATTTTCTGGCTATTGTGGGCAACGAGAAATCACGGTCTTTGGTACTCCAGCTGGAACAGGCGGCCCGGAGGGAGGTGGCCCAGCTCAAGTCCCTGTCTTTGGTGGTGCCGGACCGAGGGGAGGCCATGCCTCATACCCGCCGCAGCGACCATGCCTCGTTTTGGGACGCAGGTTATCCAGCCGTGGTGTTGACCGATACGGCGAACTTCCGGAATCCGCATTATCATCGTGAGTCTGATACCGTGGCCACACTGAATCTTGAATTTCTCTCCGACGTGGCAACGATGGTGACTGCAACCGTAATGCAGATCGCCGGAGTACCACCTTGAAGACGAGCCGCACGAAGCTGGCTCCTGCGACCCGCCGCCTCGTGACCGAGGTCTATGGCCGTCTCGACTATGGCGCACTGGGACCGGTCTACTGTTATGAAGGCGGCGATGAGTTCTGGCGAGCGAAGCGAGGTCTCTGCACCCGTCTCGGGGGTCTGGTCGCCGTGCGGTTGAGGCGGAAACTAAGGCGTGGTGGCCGCAGTCTCTACGTTGGCGCCGGGGTGGCGGAACTTCCTGCATTGATAATGGAAACGGTAGAGCTGGGCCGGACGGTAGAACCCTATAATCTCAGGAGAGCCGAAGTCGCAGCCCTCAACCGTGCCTGCCACTCAATTCCCCTCACGTTCCATGCAGTCGATGCGGCCAACACGAAGGGTCGATTCGATCATCTCTGGATGGTCAGTGTATTGAATGACCCTGAGCGGTTCCCGCAACTGTCGCCTCTGTCCTATGGACGAGGCAATCCTCTCACCCTTGTCCCTCTGAAGTTCGATAAGGAGCGCCGCATTGTGCGTGCGCTGGTTGCCCGTTGCATGGGAAAGCTTGCGAGGCCCGGCCTCGTCACGACCACCACAGAAGAAGTCCTGTGGATTGCAGAATGGTGCCATCGGCATCAAGTGCCCTATTTGGTTGGGAAACGCTCCTATCCGACGGCACTGGTGGGCGACCCGATCTGTTTTATTCAAATCGGCAAGGGACACTAGATTCGGAAGCCAGGCTTGGCTTTCGATGAGTTATCCAAATATTGGCCTGCGTATTTCACGTAGTTCTCCGCGGACTCCTTAATCCACGCAAGTTCTTCAGCCGTGACCGGGCGTTTCACCTTCGCGGGTGAGCCAAGCACTAGGCTGTTGGGTGGGACGATGGTCTGTTCCGTGATCAGGGCTCCGGCCCCTACGACAGAGTCCTCTCCAATCACAGCGCCGTCCATGATGATGGCGCCCATGCCGATCAACACACGGTCCTTGATGGTGCATCCATGCAGCACTACACTGTGCCCGATGGTTACCTCGTTGCCGATGACCAGTGGATGGGCATCGTGGGTGACATGGAGCATGCAGAGGTCCTGCACGTTGGTCCGGTCACCGATTCGGATATAGTGCACGTCCCCGCGAATGACGGTATGGAACCAGACGCTGCAGTGCTCGCCCAGCACAACATCACCGATGACAACGCCGGTCTCTTCGATAAAACAAGATGTGGGAACGGTGGGTTTGATGCCTTGAAAAGTGCGGATCATGCAGCTCACTGTAGGGGAATCGGCCAACGACCTGCAAGGGGGGAGCGGGTCAGTTCGATTTTCGGCTTCTCATGAATATTGCGGATGAGATAACCGCGTCTGAAGCTGTTCGATCGAGTGCAACAATGCCTGATGGGTTCGGCATCCTGCGATGAGCTTCGCATCGGAGACCGTCACCGGCTTGTAGGGTGCGATGAACCGGTGTTTCAGACGGGCGATTCGAGCAGCCGACAGGTTTAACCGTTCGTGAGAAATGGTCCCTGCCTCCATCGCCTGCTCCACGGCCTTGAAGGCGGCGACTTCCCGATCCCGATCTTTGCAAATCAATAGAACATCGCACCCCGCCAGCACCGCACGAACTGCAGCATCTTCTACGCCATAATGGTCGATAATTGCGTGCATTTCTAAATCATCCGTCAACACCACTCCGTCGTATTGTAGCTCCTGGCGCAAGAAATTCGTGATGATGGTCGGCGAGAGCGTGGCCGGAAATTCTGGATCGAGGGCTCGGTAGAGTACGTGTGCGGTCATCATCGATACCACGCTTTGCGCAACGGCACGGCGGAAGGGGGGGAACTCGACGGCCTCCAATCGTTCACGTGATGCCTCGACCACCGGAAGCTCCTTGTGAGAATCGACACTGGTATCGCCGTGACCGGGAAAGTGTTTTCCGCAGGCCACAACCTTATTGTCTTGCAGCCCCGCCGCCGTCGCCATCCCCAGTTCACAGACTACATCCGGTGTCGCGCCGAACGCCCGGTCGCCGATGACCGGATTGTCCGGATTGCTGTTCACGTCGAGCACCGGCGCCATATTCATGTTCACGCCCACCGCCCTCAGCTCTTTGGCAATGGTGGCCGCAGCCGCGTAGGCCAATTCAGTGGAGTTGCAGCGGCCCAATAGGTCGCAGGGGGGGAATATTGTAAAGCCCTTTGGAAGACGGGAGACCCGACCGCCTTCCTGATCAATCGAGATCAATAGCGGCGAATGGGGGCTGCAGGCTTGCAGACCGTTGGTCAGATCGACCATCTGCTCGACGGATTCCAGATTCCGCGAGAAGAGAATCACACCGCCCGGCTTGTACTCTTTGATGAACGAAGCCAGATCGGGCGTGACCGACGTGCCTATAAACCCGACCATGAAGAGCTGCCCGATCTTTTCGCGCGACGTCATAAAATTCTTCCAAGGCTTAGGGGCAGGCCGAGGCCAAGCGGGCTTCGTGGCTTTCCACTCTGAGCCTCAACCTCGACCTGCTTTCAAGCTCCGATCGATCAGATACTGCACCAATAGCCTAGTTCCAATTGCGGTGGGGCCCTTCGGAATGTAGGCCCGTTCTCGTTCGCTCCAATCCGTACTGGCTATATCGAGGTGCACCCACGGGCAGTCCCCCACGAACTTGCTCAGAAAGAGCGCCGCGGTGATCATACCGCCGCCACGGCCACCGATGTTGCGCATATCGGCGACGTCGCTCTTGAGCTGTTCGAAATACTCTTCCCACAGAGGCATTTCCCACACCCGCTCGCCAGCCTTCTGTCCTGACTTCCGGACCATGTTCCTTGAGCGCGTGGTCGGTGCCGAACATGCCGATCGCAAATTGACCGAGCGCTACGACACAGGCTCCCGTGAGCGTTGCAATGTCGATCAGGGCCGCCGGATTATAGCGCATTGCATAGGCGAGGCCGTCGGCCAGGATGAGCCTGCCTTCCGCATCCGTGTTCTGCACTTCGACGGTTTTCCCCGACAACGTCGTTACGATATCGCCCGGCTTCATCGCCCGGCCGCCCGGCATGTTTTCAGCCACGGGCAAGATGCTGATAAGACGCAATGGGAGCTTGAGTCTGGCCGCCGCTCTGATCGAAGCCAGAACTTCGGCCCCCCCTGTCATATCGGCCTTCATGTGTTCCATATTTTCTGCAGGCTTCAGGGAGATCCCACCCGTATCGAAGGTGATCGTTTTTCCGACCAGTACGACCGGACGTTCGTCTTTTTTCTTGGCGCCGTTGTATTCGAGGATGATGAACTTGGGAGGCTCCTGACTCCCGCGCGCCACGCCGAGCAACGCACCCATCCCCAAACGCTCCATCTCTTTCTGTTCGAGAATCTTGATCGTGATCCCGTCAGCTTTGGCGATGGTCTTGGCTTCGTCGGCGACTCTGGTGGGCGTCAGGACGTTGGAGGGGTGATTACAGAGGTCGCGGACAAAGACGGTGGCTTCTGCCGTGGCGACACCGCGCCGGATCCCTTCAGTAGCCTGCCGCAACTGGCTCTTCCTCGGGATGAGAATACTCATTTCCGCGACGTCTGGCCCTGAGGCGGCTTCGCTCCGATAGGTGGTGAACTGATAACTGCCCAGGATCGCCCCTTCAACCATCGCTTGCGCGACTTCGACCCATGACATCCCCCCAGGCATCACGGTTGGCAGTACCACCGAAAAGGACCCGACCTTCGCCTGACGGACGCGCTTCGCGGCTGAGCCCATCGCTTGCCGGATCGTCTCAAGTGTCACCTCGGTTTTCTTGCCCAATCCGACCAGCACCAGCCGTTTTGCAGGCACTTTGCCCTGGGTGTGATACAGCAATACTTCATTGACCTTGCCTTCGAACTCCTTGGATTGTACCAGCTTGCTCAACGCGCCCTCGAAGGCCCGATCGAGCAGAGCTGTATCCTGCTTGGCCAATGCCTCTCCTTCACAGTGTGTGAGTACCAACACCTCTGCGGATGCGGCCTCTGCTCGCTCAACCTTTACCGTAACCTGCATGATCTTCATTCATATCTCCTTGTTCAAGCTGTCAGCCATCAGCACTCAGCTTTCAGGTCAAACTGCGGGCTGGCTGCTGAGAGCTGATATCTACAACTCATACCCCTCGCATATCCGGCGCCCAAATATATTTGTGCATCTGCAATTGAAAACGGACCGGCAGGCGATCGGCCAAAATCCATTCGGCCAGCTGACGCACATCGAGCGAGCCGAAGACTGGACTGAAGAGCACCGAACAGCGGCTGGCTATGTCATACCGGGCAAGAATCTCATGGGCCCAGTCGTAATCGGCTCGATCAGCCAGGACAAACTTCACCTCATCCTTAGCCGCCAGCGTCGAAAGATTCGGCCAGTGCATCAGATCTGTCATCCCGCTCCCCGGACACTTCACATCCAGGATGACATGGACACGTGGGTCGACCGGTGCAATATCGACGGCGCCGCTGGTCTCAAGGAGAACCGTATAGCCGGTATCGCAGAGTTTGGTCATCAACGGGAGACTCTCAGGCTGGGCAAGCGGCTCCCCTCCCGTGACTTCCACGAGGCGGCACCTATAGGAATTTACCTTCGTCAGGATCTCCTCAATCGAACACTCGTGCCCTCCGTAAAAGGCATAGTCGGTATCGCACCAGGTGCAGCGGAGCGGGCATCCGGTCAGTCGTACAAACACGCAGGGCTGTCCAGCGTAGCTCGACTCACCTTGAATGCTATGGAAGATCTCGGTGATGCGCATGACTCAAGGTGTGAAACGTGAAACGTTAATCGTGAAATGCGTGCCGGAAACGTGGGGAAACTGTATGGCCGCAGAATCGGTTAACGTTGAACGATTCACGGCTTTACTCCCACGTCGTGACGGGCCAGCCTCGGCGTTGCGCCGTGCGAGCCATGCCCCTGATCGGGTTGACCACCGAGGGGTATCCGACCAGTTCAAGAAGGTCGTGATCGCCGGGGCTGTCGCCATAGGCATAGGAGCTGGCTAGGTCGAGACTCATTTCCCGAGCGTGGGCGAGGATCAGTTCGCGCTTACCACGAGCATAGGGCAACGGGGGAATCAGCGCACCGGTATAGACGGAATCCCGTTGTTCCGGCTTTGCTGCGAAGACTGTAGGCACGTCCAGGAACGTTGCAAGGGGCCCGATCAAGAAATCAGGCGCGCCAGTCACAAGAATCAGTTGGTGACCAGCCTGTCGATGGGCGTCCAGCCTCGTGCGACCTTGCAGAGACACCTTGCCGATCATCTCGACCTGACAGAACTCCCGCGCATACGATTCGATGTCTGCGGGGCACTTGCCAGCCAGATAGATTTTTCGCTCTCGGAGCGAGTGCAGCGAGAACGGGGGTACGTGCCTCGCCAGCCAGGCCGCACTCCGGCTCAACTCGCCCCATCCCACCAGACCACGCCGCCACAGAAACCGGAAGAATCGTACCTCGCTGGCCTCTCCCGGCAGGAGCGTGTTGTCAACGTCGAACAACGCAGCGATGGGCCCCTGTGCCCGTCGTTCAACGACATCATCGAGCGTGGCCGTGAGGCTGTGGAGACTGTGCGCAATGTTGGAGGACCCGGTGAGCATAAGCCGCTCGATTCTACCGGAGCCTCTATTGATTGACAAGGATTTTGGCCCACTTCTATAATGCGGCTCCCTCTGGCTAGTCGTTCGTCTTCGTGAAGCGTATCTCAAGGAGGATGATTGATCCATTGCACCATTGAATCAATGGTCCGATGCATCGAATTCATGCATCGGTTGACGCTTCACGAATTAGGTTGCCGAAGTGGTGAAATGGCAGACACGCACGTTTGAGGGGCGTGTGGCGCAAGCCGTGCGGGTTCAAGTCCCGCCTTCGGCACCATATCAATCTCAATGCGCGCGCTTTGTTTCTCCAATTTTTAGGCTATTCAGATCGTAGACTTTTGTTCGCTTTCTTTACATTCATGAACCCGTTCGTTTAGAATCGCCAGCCTGGGCAGGCAGCAATGCGGCTCTCTCGACCCGATCCGATACAAAAAGACCTGACTGGGATTCGCCGCTGGGATGCTCGCCGCGCAGCGGCTGTTTTCCATTTTTTCTTCGCTCATCATCCGAATCGTTCCGCACAACTATGTGGCATCAGCGCGATCATCACCGCCGCGTTTCAATACTTCGATACTGATGATCTGTGCCTCGCGCAATACATCACCATTCTTGCATGGCAAGAGTCGTACGATGAGAAGTACCGGCCATCTGCTTGAACTCGACGCACTACGCAGCCAGGTTGCCGACCTGTCGCGCCGGCTGGCCGAACGGGACCGTTCGGCGCAGGACTCGCGGGAGCAATCTGAACTGCTGCGCGCGATTGTCGAGAGTACTGCGGCAGAGACCGGCGAGGAGTTCTTCGCGGCCTTGGTGATACAGCTGACGGCAGTGTTGAGGGTGCAGTACGCGATCATCGGGGAGGTGCAGGGAGACCATATAAAGAAAATCCACACCCTGGCCGTCTCGGCTGGAGGTATCCTCGTCGACAACTTCGAATATGAACTTGCTCATACGCCCTGTGCCATCGCACTGACACAGGCCTTCGCCTGTTTTGACCGGGATGTCCAGGCAACGTTTCCTCAGTTCGAGCGCTTGGTAGACCTCGGAGCCGAGAGCTATTGCGCTGTGCCGATCCGGACAAAAAGCGGAGCCGTCATTGGATTGCTCGTCGTGATGGATACGAAGCCCCTGGAACACAGCGACTCTCTGCAGTCACTGTTGGGAGTCTTTGCCCCACGTGTCGCGGCGGAGTTCGAACGGAGGCGAGTCGAGCAGGACCGTGTCCAGACCCTGGGCGATTTACAGAATGTCATGGAAACCATTCCTGATATTCTGTTCACCCTTAACACCCAAGGCAACTTGGTGAAATGGAATCACCGTCTCAGTGACGTGACGAGATACAGCCCAGAGGAATTGTTGAATAAGCCTGCCGTGGCCTTCGTGCCTCCGGAAGAAAAGACCCGCACCGCCGCAGCCATTCAGCGGGCCTTCACGGAAGGGTACGCCGAACTTGAAGGCCATCTGCTGACCAAAGAGCACCGCCTCATTCCCTATCACTGGATCGGCGCCGTGCTCAAGAATCCTCACGGCGAGCCCTTCGGCATCACCGGAATCGGACGAGACGCGTCTGACAAGAAGCGGGTGGAAGCCGCATTGCGTGCAAGTGAAGAACGGTATCGAGCGTTATACGACGATACCCCGACTATGTACTTCACACTGGCCAGAGACGGCACGGTGCGCTCCGTCAACCGATTTGGAGCGACACAGCTAGGGTATCGGGTGGAAGAATTAATCGGGCATTCCGTGCTGAACCTCTTTCACGAATGCGACAAGGAAGCCGTTCTAGCTAGTCTGTCCGGGTGCCTTGCGACACCGGAGACCACGAGACACTGGGAGTTTCGGAAGGTACGGAAAGATGGGAGCATCATTTCGGTGCGGGAAGCGGTCCGTGTGGGTCGGTCTTCTACTGGGGAGGCTGTCGTATTGGTGACATGCGAAGACATCACCGAGCGCAAGCAGGTGGAAGAGGCCTTGCGGCTTGCGAAATTCTCAGTAGACCGGGCTGCTGACGCCGTGTACTGGATCGATCCGCAGGCCAAGATCCTGGAGGTAAACGAGGCGGCCAGCCTCATGCTGGGCTATTCGAGAGACGAGTTGCGCGCCATGACCGTCCACGAACTGAATCCCGACTTTCAGGCGGACAGGTGGCCAGGGTTTTGGACAGAAACTAAGCGGCGTGGGACTATGGTGTTCGAGACGGCCCATCGAGCCAAGAATGGCCGGCAGATTCCCATCGAAGTGAGTGTCAATTATCTGTCCCACGAAGGAAAGGAATACCACTGTGCGTTCGTGCGCGACATCACCGAGCGCAAACGGGCAGGAGAGGAGCTACGGAAATCCCACTCTTTTCTCCGGCAGGTGATCGACATCAACCCGAATTTCATCTTCGCCAAGAATCGTGATGGGCGATTCATCATGGCCAACAAGGCGGTTGCTGACGCGTACGGAACGACGGTGGACGACCTAATTGGCAAGACCGATGCCCACTTTAATCCCAATCAGGAAGAGGTGAAATTTTTCCGTCGGAAGGATATTGAGGTATTGGATTCGCTCCAAGATCTCTTTCTCTCCGAAGAAGAGATCACCGATTCAGCGGGGCGAACCCGTTGGCTTCAAACAGTCAAGCGGCCGATGCTCGACGATGATGGTCGGGCGACGATGGTTCTCGGAGTGGCGACCGACATCACCGAACGTAAGCGCGTGGAAGAGTCTTTGCGTCAGCGAGAGCGCGAGTTGCAGATCGCGCTTCAAGACCGTGAGCGGATTAGCCAAGACCTCCATGATGGTGTCTTACAGTCGCTCTTTGCTGTGGGGCTCACTCTCGAAGTATGCAAATCGACGATGTCCCCACGGGCACGTAACATGTCCGGCGCATCACTCGATCAGGCCATTGATCAATTGAACCGGGTCATGCGCGAAATTCGGAACTTCATCGCGGGGCTTGGTTCGGACTTGCTCCAGGGAAAGGATCTGTCGACGGCGTTGCAGCAGATGCTGGGATCATTGACGGAGAACCAGGCTACGCGTGTGCGCCTTGCGGTCGAGGGCCGTGCCGCGAAGGCCGTATCGGCTGAACAGTCTCTGCACCTGCTCCACGTCATTCAAGAAGCGGTGAGTAATTGTATCCGGCACGGTCGGGCGCAAGAGGCTAGGGTGTCGCTTAAGGTGGTGAAGCAGGGGGTCCGGCTGAGCATTCGCGACAATGGCCGTGGATTCAACCAGGACGCCGCCAAGGGAATTGGGCATGGGTTGGCCAATATGGCCGCCCGTGCGCAGAAGATTGGGGGACGGTTCACGGTTTTGTCAAAAATGAACGAAGGAACACGCATCGTACTTGATTTGCCGAAAGTGGCGCCCGATGTCTCTCGCTAGGAAGCCGATTCGCCTGCTCTTGGTCGACGATCACCAAGTGGTCCGCGTTGGCCTGCGAACAGTCTTGCACAACAACGGGAGCATTGCCGTTGTTGGTGAGGCAGGATCCAAAGCCGCTGCATTGCGGGCGGTCAAACGGCTCAAACCGGACATTGTTCTGATGGACGTTCGACTCCAGGATAGCTCCGGGATTGAAGCCGCTCGTGATATTCTTGCCAGTCATCCCACGACACGGATCATCTTTCTCACATCCTATGCGGATGATGATTCCGCTCTGGCGGCCGTGCTGGCCGGCGCACATGGCTATGTCCTCAAGAATATCGACTCAAGCATGCTGGCTCGATCGATTCGTGCCGTCTTCAACGGTCAATCAATTCTCGATCCGGCCCTTATCCAGCGGGCGTTGAGCTGGAATAAGTCCTGGCTGGCTCAAGCCCACTCGTCACGAGAACAATCCCTTGCCCCTCAGGAGGAGCGCGTCCTGGCGTTGATAGCAGAAGGTTTGACCAACAAGGAAATTGCGGCCACGATGCAACTCAGCGATAAGACGGTCAAGAACTATCTCGCCAACATGTTCCAAAAACTTCAGATCTCACGACGCGCCCAAGCCGCCGCCTTCTTCGTCAAGCGTCAGGCCTGACGAGGCGCCGGTGCGATTCAAAGTTCGGGGTTC
Organism: uncultured Nitrospiraceae bacterium; assembly: GCA_963821465.1. Taxonomy (GTDB): domain Bacteria; phylum Nitrospirota; class Nitrospiria; order Nitrospirales; family Nitrospiraceae; genus Palsa-1315. Next base: position 107,315 of record CAWGDV010000004.1, read on the forward strand.
GAGGTTCTGAAAACCTCGGACCCTCGCGTCTCGCCGGTCCTGCCCCATCTCGTGCGGCTATCATGCCAGAGCCAAACGCCCTTATGCGCACCTTCCCGTCGAGGTCGATATGCTATCGGCACGGACAATGACGAATTGTTTGCCCGCTTACTTGAGAGATGGTACAGTTAGTAAATGTATTCTTGAAGGCACAGCGCATGAGGAACCGAGGTCCGGAGTCATTCACCGAAACCGAGGTGCAGGATGTCATCCATTCTTGTCGTCGATGACGAAGACCAAATCCGCCGGTTAGTTTGCGAAACACTAGAGCAGGCCGGCTATCACGTCACGGAAGCGCGTGACGGGAAGGAGGCTCTCCAGCAGTATCGACAAGGCCCAGCCGACCTGGTCATTATGGACATTCTCATGCCCAATCAGGACGGTCTGGAGACCACCGTCGCATTGCGACGAGAATACCCCGACGTCAAAATCATTGTGATCACCGGCGGCAGCGACATGATTGGCATTCTCAATTATCTCGATGTCGCCAAAATGATGGGCGCTCACAGCACACTTCAAAAGCCCTTTGAGATGAAGACCCTCCTCGAAGCCGTCCAGGCCGAACTGCAGGTTAGCCCGCCCGTGGCGTGCTCGCTTCGCTCTCAAGAACCATGAAAGGTAAGACGTGAAACGCAGGATTGCCGAGGGCGTTTCCTTCAAGGCCTTTCACGTGTAACGATTCACGTCTCACGGATCGCTCGCTGGTGGGGAGGAGGCGAGCTTGACCATCAGTCGGAGAATCGCTAAGGTGCGGGTTAAGAGCCATGGGCCAGAGAGCCGTGGGAGAAGGACTCGCGCGAATATGCCTCGTCTCGTCAGAAGATCACAATCACGGCGGCGAGAGACGGACCGTCCGTATCCCTTGGTAGGGGTGTTGGGCGGAAGCAAATCCGATTTCCCAATCTTAGAAAAGGCTGCTGCGATTCTGACGGATCTCGGGGTCCCTCACGAATTGATGGTCGTCTCTGCGCATCGAACCCCGGATCGCATGTTCGCCTACGCAGAACAAGCTCACGGCCGGGGGATCGAAGTGATTATTGCCGGTGCCGGCGGGGCAGCCCATCTTCCCGGAATGTTGGCTGCGAAGACGCATCTGCCGGTCATCGGAGTCCCGATTCCGACGGAGAATCTTCGCGGACTTGATTCGCTACTCTCCATCGTGCAAATGCCAAGAGGGATTCCCGTCGCCACAGTAGCCATTGGAGGGGCGGAGAATGCCGGTTTGCTTGCGGCGCAAATCCTTGCGGGCCGGTATCCAGCGATTGCCGCTCGCGTGAAATCGTTCCGCCACACACAGACGGATACCGTGCTCCAGTCTCCTGAAGCAAAGGGCTTGGTGACCGGAACGAAAGGTCCAGGCCGTCCGAGCCGACGATCGTGAAGGCGGTCGTCATTGAGCCTGGATCTGTCCTGGGCGTCTTGGGCGGCGGACAATTGGGCGCCATGTTCACCATGGCGGCATGCCGTCTCGGGTATCACGTCGCTGTTTGGGATCCAGATCCAGAGGCGCCGGCACATCGTGTTGCCACGCACAGCTTTCCTGCTCCGTTCACCGACCAGCACATTCTTGCTCGCTTTGCCGAACTAGTCAGCGTCGTGACCTATGAATGGGAAAATATCCCAGGGGAACTCTGTCGGGCGTTGGAGCAGCGGAAGCCCGTTCGTCCATCGAGTGCCGTCCTGAGCGTGATTCAGGATCGCATAGCACAAAAGGGGTTCTTGACCTCCAACGGATTTCCCGTTCCACCCTTCGTCGGCCTGACCTATCCCGATCAATTAATGGCGAGCGTCCGACAGGTCGGGTATCCCGCTCTCTGTAAAACGGCAACGGCCGGTTATGACGGCAAGGGACAGTGGAGAATCCCCCGAGAGTCCGATGTTCGGGAGGTGGAACGAGCATTATCGAAATCCGTTCGCCCCGGCATGAGATGGATCGTGGAGTCCTTGGTACCGTTTGATCGGGAGCTTTCGATCCTGGTGGTCCGTGGAGTTGACGGACAGAGTTGCACCTACCCCATGGCTGAGAATGAACATGAAGAGGGGATTCTTCGAACCACCATGGTGCCGGCTCCAGGATCGTCAGCTGTAGCCGAGCAGGCAGCCACTCTTGCGATTCAGGTCGTGGATCGCCTGGAAGGGGTCGGGGTATTTTGTCTTGAATTGTTTCAGCTGTCCAGCAGGGAACTTCTAATTAACGAGATTGCTCCGCGGCCTCACAACTCAGGCCATTACACGCTTGATGTCTGCAGCGTGTCCCAGTTTGAGCAACAGGTTCGTGCCATCTGTGGGATGCCGCTCGGTGAAGTGCGTCTGCTGAGTCCAGCCGTTATGATGAATCTTATTGGAGACAATGCTTCGTCCCTCATGAAGGGCGCAGGCTGCCGAACTCTGCTGGATATTCCTGGTGCAGTACTCCATCTCTACGGCAAGCGTGAGATTCGCCCCCGTCGCAAGATGGGGCATGTCACGTTTCTCGGGGAGACGCTCGGTCTTGCCCTCGATCGTGCCAAACAATTTCGTGACGGGCTGGCGAGCGGTCCCACCGTGTCTGCCTAATCTCCTTTATTCATCTGTATCGTTCCTAATCTGGCATCAACCGACAGAATGCTGTGAGCAGGATCAACCATTTCTTCCTGCGCGTCCCCACTCAACCCCAATCCGTGAACCGTTTTTGGCCATCCCGCGTCGTTCTATTTTGTGACTTGTTGCAGGGAGATGGACCAAATGGTTTGGCTCCTCAGGGTATAGACTATGGGAAAAACATGGGTTCGCCTTATTTGGATATCGGTACAGGACTTGCTCCACTCCTAGCTGGCTGCGGGAAAACTATTGTGGCACACGAGAGTTTCGAAGGCCCGCACATGTGGCACAACAGGAGATCCCTCCCGCAGGGTGCTCAAAAAGGTCGCCCAGCAAGGCCGCAGCGAGTGAGGGCCCGAGGCGTACCCTCTGGTGTATGTTGAGGGTCTGAACGATGTGAGAACGCCGCTGGCGGCCTTTTTCAGCTCCTGATAGTCTTCGGTTGTCCGAACAGGAGATCATGCAGATGAGCAGTCTTGCTGTCCCCTCTGAAAAACATGTCGAGCTGTCTTCGGAAGATTCGTGTCACGACAGTACAATTTCGCGTCCACGATATCTGGTGCTTCAGTCGCTGGTCGGCATCATGTTGGCCTACCAGTTATTGTCCGGAGCAGAGCTAATTGCAAGCCGCCCAACCATCGGGGTGATTGTCATTGGACTGGTGGCGATGGTCCTTTGTCTATGGTATGTGCCGACCTCGATCCTGCAGGCCGCGTGGTTCAGCGGGACTGTGATCGGAATCGATACGGTTCTTGTGACCGCGACCATCTATCTTTCAGGTCACGCCCGGTCGGAACTCTATCTGTCGTATTTCGTTCTCATGCTCATTGCCGCCTCGGTGCGTCGACTCTCTCATGTCATTGGGTTATCTCTGTTGCTCTGTGCCGGGTATGGCGTCATCCTCTATCAAGGGATTGTACAAACTGGTTCTTTGTCGCCCGGGCATCTGCTTGGTGTACCGGTTTTATTGGTGATGGCAACGTTCTATGGACTCGCGCTGCAAACGATCGGGGTGGAACGGCAACAAAAAACACTCTTGCTGGGGAGTATCGAGGCGCTGAAAGAGACTGAACGGGCCTTGCAAGCGTCGCGCGATCAGTTGGAGGCCCGTATCAAGGGTCTCAAGGGCGATCTCTCACGGACGAATGAGCATGTTCGGCAAGAGAAGAAGGAACGACAAGGCCTTGAGCAGCAATTGCGGGAGGCGCAGAAGATGGAAGTGATCGGCCGGATCGCCGGAGGGATGGCCAACGAACTTAACCATCTCGTTTCGGTGATCGGGAGGCAGACGGGTGTGGTCCTTTCCCATCTCAAGGCAAACGATCCGCTGTATGGGCCGGTCGACGACATATTTCGCAGCGGAGGAGAGGCTGCAGCCTTGACCGCTCAACTGGCCAGGTTGAGTCTCCACACAGGCCATGTTCGACAGGTGCTTTCGGTCAAGGCTGTGCTGGAGGAGATTCGTGGAGTGATAAGAGGACTGTTGCCCGCTTCCATCGATCTAAGCATAGTCATTGAAGATGGGCCAATGGATGTCGAGGTCGATCGTGAAGGACTTGAACAAGTTCTCCTTCATCTTGCGGTGAACGGGCGGGATGCCATGCCACAAGGTGGTCGGCTCCGGATTGAAGCGAAGCAGGCGTTTCCTGGGTATGAGAGCGGGCCGGTGAATGGAAGGGGAGGCCATTTACCCAAGGTGCTGATTCAAGTGACCGACACCGGAGGTGGGATGAGCCAAGAGACTCAGTCTCATATGTTTGAACCTTTCTTTTCCACAAAAGAAATGAATGTGGGGCTCGGACTCACCGCAGTCTATGGCATTGTGAAACACAGTGCGGGCCAGGTCGATGTGGTCAGTCGGTCCGGCGAAGGTACTGTAGTGCGGGTGGTGCTTCCCCTTGAGAGGCAGGGCCGGCCGCCTGCGCCATCGATTCTTGCGCACGTTGCCGCCAAAGGTCAGGAAACGGTTCTGTTGGTGGAACCAAATGAAATCGACCGTAAGCTGGCGCTCTCCACGTTGTTGCGGCATCGCTATCAAGTTTTGGAGGCGAGCTCGTCCGTGGAAGCGCTGCTGCTCGCACAGCAACATCCTGGAGCCGTCCATGTGGTCGTGAGCGATCTGATAATGCCTGAGATCGGTGGGCGTGACTTAGCCAAACGGTTGTTGGAGCAACACCCGATGATCAAGCCGCTTTTTGCCTCCGGGTTTGACGAAGAGGCCATGGTGTCTCATCGTCTCAACCCGCGATATCTCTTGCGGCGCCCCTATCGACAAATTGGACTGGTGGAAAAAGTGCGTGAGCTGTTGGATGCGTGAAGACTGGATGGTTGTTCTGGTTCATCTGCTTTGTTTTGTTCATCTAGCCTGTTTTCTTTACCCAAACAAACGAGACAAAGCAAATAACGGCCTTCTTACTCGGTGGGCTTTTTCAGCATCCTGTTAGTTTTCCCATCGGTCTCTTCGGCCTGGGGCCAAGAAAGGCACATCCGGACGTTTGAACAGACCGATCAGCGCCATCCCAGCGAGGAACCCGCCGATGTGTGCGAAGAATGCGACGCCTCCGCCCGTACTGCCGATGCTCATCCCTCCGCTCAACAGCTGCATCACGAACCACATGCCAAGGACGAAACCTGCTGCCACCCTTGTTGCGCCCAGGCCGGGCATCATTACCAGCACCCGGGCTCGAGGAAACAACAATAAATAGGCGCCTAAGACACCGGAAATGGCGCCGCTTGCTCCGACCATCGGGATAGACGAGGATGGATCGGTCAGGGCATGGCTCAAGGCGGCCAGAATTCCGCATGTGACATAGAACCCGATGTACTTGGCATGCCCCATGGCCTCTTCGATGTTGTTCCCGAAGACCCAGAGGTACAGCATGTTCCCAATGAGATGCATCCACCCGCCGTGGAGGAACATGCTCGTGATCAACGTGGCATAGACAGGAATGGCCACGCCCATTTCAGGGGGTTCGGCTTCTCCGAACACAAGGGCAGGGATTGCCCCGTACTGAAAGACGAACGTTTCTCCTGGGCCGGAAGGTAGGCTTGCCTGGTAGAAAAAGACGAGGACGCAGGTCGCAATAAACGCGATCGTGATGATCGGCGTCCGCTCGGTTGGGTTGTCGTCATGCAGAGGGATCATGGTGCCCTCATGAGCAGGATGCAGAAAAAGTCCGTCAGCGGCACTCTCGCTTCGTTCCCAGGAACCGTGAACCGGGAGGCGTAAAACGTAACACGATGGTTACCCTCGAACCCGCCGGTCTTGCTTGGGTAAGACGCGTCTCGGTGCGCCAGGGTGGGCGGGTGAGAAGTCTGGCCTTTTTGAGGATCCCGCACGCGGTTTTCCTGTTGCCCTAGACGTACGCACCATTGAATTTGCACTGTGCCACAATCGTATTTCCACAGCCTGTTAGGAGGGAGAACGGCGACGGTCGATGACCGATCGAGGAAGTGCCGGGTTATCCGGCAAGGAGCCATCAGGCCCGAGGGAGACTGAAAACCCTGCGGCGTGTGTATGGCCTCCACCGCCGAAAGACGCGGCGATGGCCCCCACATCGGTCCCATCCTCTCGCGAGCGCATGCTGTAATAGCGGCGCCCATCGCGATCGTGCCAAATGATGCAAAACGGATGCTCCACGGAAAGACGTTCGCCGATCTGACTAGTCAGGACCGCGCTTTGGACCGACGGAACGACGGTTTCGTGAAACTCGACCAACATCGCTTGTGCTGCAAGTTTGCTCACGAGCTCGCTTTCGTAACGCAGAATGGCCCGGCCTTCCTGTTCCAATTCCTTCTGCGTGAAATGATTCCAGCGGTGATAGTCGAATGGATAGGAGGCGACAGCCGCATTAATTTCCCGACTGGAGGGGAGCGTCCACGTCCAGAGATCTTTGTCTTGGATATAGCCGAGGAGCCACGGAATCGGCTGATCATGGGCCCATTCCCAGGCCAGGACCGCTCCAGACTTCTTCATGTCGAAGTACGCATAGGGAAGGCCGGAGAGGGCCTTTTCCGCGGTGATGTGATGATCGAGCACGAGGAGCGCCTGCGTCTGAGCAGCCATGGTTTCCAGCGTCTCGCGGGCATAGCTGAAATCCACGATGACGACTCGTTGGTCTTGTAGCCCTGTGGGAGGAGGATTCCCGTGTTTCACGGGAATAAACTGAGCCGCTGGAAATCGATTCCAGATCGCCCAAGCGGCGCCGAACCCATCGGCACATTCGGCGTGATAGAGCACGACGGTGGGGGGATCGGAGAATGGGTGTTGTATGCGGGAACCGGCCATCGTGGCGGAGCATACCATGATGCTGTTCCGAGACAAAAGTGTCTTTGTGAAGAGCGATCAGAGGGTGTTGAGATGGTCGATCAGCTGACGCAACCGGCTCGCGCTCCGGCGGTTGGAGATAAAGGTTAACCGAGGGAAGTTCCTCAGGTCCGGCTCATCGAGTTCTTCGGGGAGCGGCCCACGCAATTCGAAAGTGCCCTCGGATAACAGATCGCCAAACGTGTCATGAAGTCCGGCCACCTGTTCGGGAGTAATGCTCGATTTCAGCCGCATGGCCAAGAGCCGGCCCACATATCGAATGGAATGGAAGCGGCGGTAAAAACGCCTGATCTCATCAATCGCATCGTCCACGGACGTGGTGATTTTGAAGAGGCTGAGGTCTTCGGGGTTAATCAGTCGACGGGCCAAGAGTTGGCGGGTCACGAAGCCGTACCAGTCGTCCCAATAGTCGCAGCCAGGAGCTTGGAGGCACACGATCGGCTGGGGATCGCTCTTGCCGGTTTGAGCGAGGGTCAGAATTTCAAAGCCTTCATCATGTGTCCCGAAGCCGCCTGGAAATAACGCTATGGCGTTGGCCTCTTTCTGAAAGATGAGTTTGCGGGTAAAGAAGTATTTGAACGTGACGAGCTTGGGGTCATCGGCGATCGTGGCATTCGGACCTTGCTCGAAGGGCAGCATAATATTGACCCCGAAGCTGCTTTCGCGTCCGGCACCCTCCTGGCATGCGCGCATGATTCCATCGGCGCCTCCGGTAATGACCATGAACCCTTCCTCGACGATCCGACGGGAAAACTGGAATGCCATCTGGTAGTTCGGATCATCCGAGGCGGTGCGGGCCGAACCGAAGATGCTGATCTTGCGTCGATCGCAATAGCCATGAAAGACACGGAAGGCGTGACGCAGTTCTTTTACGGCGCGGTTGACGATCTTGAGGTCCAGGATATCCAGATGAGAATCGTGGAGTCGAAGCGTCCCGGCCAGGAGTTCCTTCATGATCGCAGCTGGCAGGTCGTCTTCAGGGCTGTCGAGCAGGAGACGAATTTGGCTGAGCAACTCCTCGTTCGAAGGGAGGGGGCGGGAACGGGTCTGGGATGTCTTCATCTGGTTATCCATGGGGTATTTCTTATCCTTGCAGACAAAAAATTCTATCAGCTGATCGCCTGTTGGTCAAAGGAACGGAACATCTGTGTGAGGTTAGCCCGCAGTACATTATTCGTGACAGTTTGTGGGGAAATCACCCGAAAGCACGTTCCTCGTGAAACGTATCTCGCAAGCGACGATACGGCTACACTCTTTTCGTCCCGCGCCTCACGCTTCATGAACGACGCGTCACACGCACGATCAGCGGATTGGCGATCACTGCAGAAGCGCTCATGAATCATGCAGACTAGGAGAGATTGGGTGAAGGAGGCATTGTTTGAAGTGCCCAGGCTCTGATACGCGCGAGATCGGGCGACGAGAGGTCAGTAAACTGAATATCGACATGCCAGGTCTGAATCCCGCTTGATGTTTCATCGGGTTCTGCTCCAGGGATCTCGCAGGCCAAAACCTTGCCACGAATGGTCAAAGGAGTGTTTTGGCCAGAAATGGAAAACGCCAGTACGATGTTCGTCTTTGGCATAAGTTTTGTCGCCGATTCGATCAACCCTCCGGCATGGCTCAGCTGGGTGATGATGGCGTTATAGTTGAGTCCCAGCTCCGAGGCTTGTCCGACCACACTCACCACGACGGGGATTCTCGTGCTACGTCTGGGCGGGTTGAGCATGAGGTCTTGTGCGCTGAGCACCCCAACCGGTTGGTGTTGTTTGGTGACAATTAAGAGAGAGGCGCCTGTGGTCATCATGAGCATCAAGGCTTCTGTCAAGGCCTCATCATACTCGATAAATTGCACCGGGCGTGTCATGATCGTCCGGACTTCGGTGTCGTGCGGTTCGAGCCCCTGAGCGACAACTTTCTTTACAATATCGCTCGGCGTCATAATGCCGAACTGTGTGTCGGTATCCTTGACGAGCAGGCAGGGGGCCTGCTCTCGCTCGAGCAGCATGGCCGCCTCACTAACGGAGACATCCCCTGGAACCTGCACAACCCCTGGTGTCATCATATGGGCAACCATCGTGGGTATGAGATGTGTCGTCTTGAAGGGTTTGTTATCATCGTTCGCCATGGGTTCGAGATCTCTCCCGATTCGCGCTTGCACGATTCGTGAGGGCCGCCCCTGGCGACGTAAGCCAAGTATAGCAGACGGGCCCCCCTCGCCCATGAACGGGGCTTCCCTTGTCAAACAAGGAGTTCGGCGAATAGACTAGGCCAATTGTAAGACCAGCACAAGTCTTAATCCTATGCCTGATTCCAATTTCGTTCAACAGGACTTTCAGCACCGCCTCAGGAATATTCCCCTGCTGGGGATGGGGCTGTCAGTCGACGTCTATTCTCCCAATTTGTTCGAGCTGGTGAGCAGGCTTAAGGAGCGAGGACTCCAGCCGGGCTATCTCGAAGTCTTTAAGGCAACGACGACCGCACTGTCAACGGTTCGACAGGCTGTGCCGGATATATCGCTGGCGTACCACGGGGAAGGATTGTGGATCACTCAGCCGGACGTTCAAGCCTCTCCGTTTTTTCAGCAGGACGTCGGCGAGATGGTGACGCAACTCAATACCATACAGAGTCTCTGGCTGAATCATGAATGTGCGATGAAGCAGATGGCGGGCTATTCATTCGGCACCTATGTCCCGCCACTCTATACGCGGCTGAGCGCCGAGGTGGTGGCCGCAAACATCGCGACGGTTCAGCAGGTGATGGATCGGCAGGGTCGTCGAGCGGATGGGACTGCGCCGCTCTTTCTTTTGGAGATGCCGCCGCTCACATATTTTTCCGCCGGCACGATACCGATTCCCCATTTTTTTCGGCTTATCGCAGGGTTGGTGCCCTGCGGTCTCGTGCTGGACATCGGGCACCTCTGGACGGTCTATCGTTATACCGACGCCTGCCGACGGATAGCACTTGAGCGATTCGTCGGGGCATTCCTCGACGAATTTCCTCTGGAGCGAGTCATCGAAATCCACGTTGCGGGGTTGGCCTACCATGAGTCGGTTAGTAAGCCAAAGGGGGGAGAGGGGCTTCCGGAATGGATCGACGCCCATGCTGCTCCGATTCCGTCGATCCTCTTCTGCATGCTCGAACAGGTTCTGGCTCATCCGAACCTCGTGAGCCTCCGGGCGGTGGCGCTTGAAGTGGACACCAAATCGATCGAGATGATTGTGGAGGAGTATGCAGAGACTGTTCGGCGTTTCTCCCCCATCGTTCAGCAGACGATGGCCGGAGGAACGGCTGTAGAACAACCGATGGAACTGGCGCCTTATCCGACCTCTGTCCGGGCGCCTGTGTGCCAGTCAGACCTACAGCAATTACGCGCCGACTATACGCGCTACGCGAAAATTATCTCGGGGCAAGCTCCCGTGACAGGTCTGGAATGGCAGGAAACGACCGCCGAGGCGACTGGTGTCGCTCGTTACCATACCTGTTATGTGCCGTATGAGATTCTCCATTGGGGAGGAGATCTCGCAGAGATGTTTCCGCAGACCTGCCGGGCTTTAGCGGAGCGGGGTGTCTGTCTGACAGAGTTTGTCGCCTTCTGGTTTCGGTCCCCAAGGCCGCTCACGCACTCGTATGATTTCTTCCTACTGAAGATCGAACGATTTCTCGAATTTGTGACGGAACGCGCATTGGACGTACGGATCTGCGCACAACAAGAATGCGATATCTTGCGCCAGGCCTATGCCCAGGCGAACGAAGTGGTGGAACCGGGAACGGTGATGGAGCGAACACGATGAGTTTCTGGCAGTCACTCGCCAGACCGGTCATTGGGATGGCGCCGATGGATGGGGTCACCGATGCGACGTTTCGCCATACCGTGGCGTTGCAGGGGAAGCCGGATGTCTCCTTTACGGAGTTTACGCATGTGCATGACGTCTGCCGGGGACCGGAGTTCCTGTTGGACTCCCTCATCTATCATGAGGCTGAGCGGCCGATTGTCGCGCAGCTCTATGGAAAAGAGCCGGACCTTTTCTATCAGGCCGCTCATGCCGTGTGTGAGTTGGGGTTTGACGGATTAGATATCAACATGGGCTGCCCCTCGCGGAGTGTGGCGTCATCCGGATCGGGCGCGGGGCTGATCCGAACGCCGGATGTGGCTCAGGCCCTTATGCAGGCCGCTCGACAGGGGATCGCCGATTGGGCAGCCGGTCAGACGCTTGAGGGAGTAGGCCTCAAGCCTGGCAGAGTGGCGGCGCTCCGGCGTATGAATGAACAGCGGCAGGATGCCCGCCCGCTTGTCCGCCGGACGATTCCTTTATCTGTCAAGACACGCCTCGGCTACGACGTGGTGGTCGTCGACGAATGGATCGAACATCTCCTCAGGGAGCACCCGGCAGTCATTTCTCTCCACGGACGTACCTTGCAGCAAATGTATCGGGGGGAAGCGGATTGGAATGCCATTGCTCGGGCAGCGGAAATTGTGAAGGGGAGCGGGACATTGTTGTTCGGCAATGGGGACGTACATAGCTATCATGACATCATCCGTCGCGTGCAGGACACCGGAGTCCATGGCGTGTTGGTTGGACGAGCTGCGCTTGGAGCCCCCTGGTTCTTTCGGCAGAAAGAGGAAGCGCGACTGGTTCTGCAGCAACATCGGCCTGAAGAAGGGCCTGAGCCGTGGGTGCCGCCGCTCGACGTTCGCTTCGAGATGCTGCTCGATCATGCCCGACGCTTCGAAGCAGCCTGTGGGCAGGGCCAGTTTCGGCGGATGCGCAAACATCTGGGGTGGTATTGCAAAGGGTTTCCTCATGCCGCCTCGCTGCGAGCCGAGATGTTCCGAGTCTCTTCGGTCGCCGACTTGGAGCAGGTGCTTGCCGGTTTCTGCATGCGCAGCGCGAGTCTCACCGAGGGCTCCGACCAAAAGCTGCGGGAATCGCTTGCTTCTCCTGAACTCTCTTCGGCGTTGTAGATGTCACTCATTCTGGCTTCCACCTCTCCGCGCCGTCGCGAGTTACTCGCCTTGTTGGGCATCCCATTCGACGTCAAAAGCCCATCCTTCGAGGAGCGGCTGATGGCCGACTGTCCGGCGATCGAGCAGGTGCAGTCCTTCGCGCGGGGCAAGGCCCGGTCGGTTGCAAGGCAAGAGCCTGAGGCGATCGTGTTGGGGGGCGACACGGTGATTGAGTCGAATCAACACGTGCTCGGGAAACCGGCTGATCTGGCGGAGGCCCGTGCGATGCTTCGACACCTGGCTGGCCGTGATCATCACGTATGCACGGCGGTCGCGCTCGTCTGTTCAGTTCGTGAGATAGACATCGTCGCCCTGTCTACAGCCGTTGTTCGGATGAAGCCATTCGATGAACTGGTGCATGACCGGTATCTCAAGACAAGAGAATGCCTCGGCAAGGCCGGTGCGTACTCGATCCAAGGAGAGGGCGGCGAATTGATCGAGTCCATTGACGGAGATTTCACAACTGTGGTTGGTTTGCCGCTCCGTCTGGTCTCTCAGCTGCTTCTGCAAGTGGGTGTGAGAGTGCCGGTCAATCTCGACGAACTCTATGCCATGAAGCCCTATGCGAACTGGACCCGCTTCTCAGTGTGATTGCAAAGGGATGGGGGGTTCCGTACAATGTCGCCCCATTCCCCACCATTCGTCGTCTTGTTGAGGGAAGGAGCGATGATTGTGCGATGTCTGATATCGTTGGCGCGAGTCGGTGGCGTTGTCGCCTGTGCGATTGCGAGCCTGTTGATGGTCGTCGGCCTCCAGCCGGTCTTGGCGATCGACGTGAAGCTTTCAGCTGAAGAAGCGCAGAAGGTCTTGGAGGCAGGGCGGGCGCCGATGGAGAAGGCCAACAACCCGGAGGATGTCAAGAAGGTCCTCCAGCAAGCCTCCCTAGTCACGCGTGTGGGCGCCGACCCAGAGAAAGATCCCTGCGGAGCCAGCGCCATCCTCAGGACCAAACGCTATCGACTTGAAGCCTTTGGCAGGCAGGAAGCGGCAGAGTCCAAGAAGCGGAAGATGGATGTGCGCATGCCCGACGAATTCATCAAAAAAGTCATGGACATGCCTAATATGGAGATTGAAGTTCAGCTCTGTGGCGATGACGAATACTTTGCAGAGGGCGCCTTGATCGAGCTGCAGCAGGGCGCCAAGAGGATCAAACCCATCGATATCGGAAAAGCAGAACGTGGCCGAAAGAATGAGGGAAGTGGGCCGATCTACCGGTCACGCTTTACCGCGCTGTTTGCCTATGAAACATTCGATCCCACTGCGGCGTCTGTGTTCGTCGTGAATCTTCAGGACGGACATGAGGCGAGAATCGTTGCCGATTTCTCTAAGGTGAAGTAAGCGTTCTCCTTTCATTCCGTCCGTGCCCATCAGCGACGGCTCATTCTACTGCCCCGCAAACGGTAGCCTGTAACTGTTCCAAGGTAGATACTTGGTCCCGCCTTTGCACATCTAACTCTGTTAGTTGGGTGAAATCTCGATGACAGAGCGAATTATGGGGCGTTCCTCCCCAAGTTGAAGGTTTGGCTGTGGCCTTTCGCGCCAGAGCAATCTTGACTCATTCGAGAGGAAAGGCCTAGCTCTGAAATTCAGCCACCATTAGGGTGGAGAGCAACGGTGCTATCCGCCGGATATGCAATGGTCTATATGTTCAGGATAACAGGCCACAACCTAGCAGGATGCTCAAAAAGTTCAGGCATCTCACCCACCCAACCCTGGCGCGCCGAGACGCGCTGCTCCGCAGGCAAGGCCGCAGCGAGTGAAAATTCGAGGCGTACCCTCTGCGGTAGGTTGAGGATCTGAACGATACGAGAACGAAGTGTGGGAAAAGGCGCGTCTCTGAGTGGAGACTGTCTTGCCAGTCTCAGGGTGGGAGGGTGAAGTAGCCGCAGGGGCTGGGCGGGTGAGAAGAGTGACTTTTCAGCATCGTGCTTGAGAAGGAGTGCAGTATGACCGAAGATTGGGGCGCGATTCTTGTCGTCGATGATGATGCAGAAATGCGGGAGCTTGTCCATGATGTGCTGAAGGATCGCGGACATCAGGTCTCGACTGCAGAGGGCGGGCAAGAGGCCTTGAAGCTGTTGACCGAGCAAGACTGCGGCGTCGTGCTGACGGATTTGCGGATGAAAGGGATGCAGGGGACGGAGTTGTTGGCGGAGATCCGGCGTCTCTATCCGGACATCGGAGTTATCCTCATGACCGCCTTTGGGTCGGTAGACAACGCGGTCGAGGCCATGAAGCGGGGCGCCAGCGACTACTTGACCAAGCCGGTGAAAAACGATGAGTTGGTTCGTGTCGTCGAGCGTGTGATCCGCGAAGCGGCGTTACGACGTGAGGTGAACAGGCTCCGGCGCGAGGTCCACAAGGAGTACAGTTTTCATCAGATCATCGGCAAGAGCAAACCGATGCAGGAGATATTCGACCTGATCCGGCGCGTGGCCGACAGTCCCACGAATCTGTTGATCACCGGCGAGAGCGGAACCGGCAAGGAGTTGGTGGCCAAGGCCATTCATTACAATAGCGATCGCAAAGATGCGCCGTTTATCCCCGTCAACTGTGCCGCTATTCCGGAACAGCTGCTCGAAAGCGAGCTGTTCGGCCATATGCGAGGCGCCTTCACGGATGCGAAGGTGGACAAGCGGGGCCTCTTTGAAGAGGCGCAGAAGGGCACGCTGTTCCTCGACGAGATCAGCGAACTGCCGTTGATGCTGCAGGCCAAGATCTTGCGCGCGATCCAGGAGAAAGAGATTCGCCGCGTGGGGGCCAACAAACCGATCGCCGTCGATGTGCGCATCATTGCGGCGACGAATCTCCACCTGACGGAAGAGGTCAAGGCGAAGCGCTTCCGAGAGGACTTGTACTACCGGCTCAACGTGATCGAACTGCGCCTGCCCCCCTTGCGCGAGCGCCGCGAGGATATCCCGTTGCTCGTGGATGCGTTCATGAAGAAGTGTGCGGCGTCTCGCGGGAAACAGATACAGGGGGTGAGCGAATCCGCGCTGGCGATGTTGGTGGATTACGCCTGGCCCGGCAATGTGCGGGAATTGGAGAATGTGATCGAGCGGGCCGTCACGCTCAGCCGAAGCGAAAAGATTGTTCCTGACGATTTCCCCTCAACGATTCAGGGGGCCCGTGGCGATCGGCGCGTGCTCGACGATGCAGCTGAACGGACTCTGCCGCTGGATGAAGTGGAGAAAGAATATATCCTCAAGATCCTCGAGAAGACAGGTGGAAACAAATACCAGGCCGCCCACGCTCTTGGCATCGACCGCAAAACACTGTATCGTAAACTCGCCGAAATCGAAGGCAAGCCACAGTCCGGAGAATGACCACCCCATTCTGATCGTCGAACCGGGATTGTCGTCGGACAAATCTGGCTCAGGCCGGGATCGATCGCATGAAGGTTGTCGACAGTCTTGCTATGCGCGCTGCGCTCTGGGCGATCCCGGTCCTCACGGTCGGCATGGCGGTATCGGTCCTCTATGTCCTTCCCTTGCTACTGTCGATTCCGTCCCCGCGCGAGCGCTACTCCATCTACCATTGCGACAGCGCTGATCTGGATCGACTTGTTTCTCAAACCGTCTGGTTTCCCGATCCCGTACCGGCGTGTTCAATCGCACGTTGGGGCCGCTTGTACTGTGGGGCGTCGCGCTGGGGTTGATCCACTACAAGCCTGTGCAGGAAGGACTCAACAGTGCTGAATCAATTTGAAGATATTTTTGAAGCATCGAAAGACGCGATCGGCTATGCCGCGCTCGATGGAGCCATTCTTCTCATCAATCAGGCGTTTATCGAACTGACCGGCTTCTCGAGAGAAGAACTGCTCAGGATGAATGCACGGGACTTGATACCCGAACAGCACAAAGAACAGCGGGATCGCGTCGTGGCTCAAGTCCTCCAGACCTGCGAGCCGGTCGAATATGAAATCGACTATCTCCGGAAGAATGGCTCCCAGGTTCCCGTGTCCATTACCGTGTTTGCGGTGAAGGGGGGTGATGGGAAGCCGAC
This sequence comes from uncultured Nitrospiraceae bacterium, assembly GCA_963821465.1. Classification (GTDB taxonomy): domain Bacteria; phylum Nitrospirota; class Nitrospiria; order Nitrospirales; family Nitrospiraceae; genus Palsa-1315. Next base: position 123,271 of record CAWGDV010000004.1, read on the forward strand.
CGGTTTTGCGGCGATCGTACGTGATCTCACCGAGCGCAAGAGGGCGGAGGAGCAATTTCGCCTCGTGGTCGAATCGTCCCCGAACGGGATGCTGATGGTGGATGAGAGGGGTACCATCCTCCTGGTGAATCGGCAGATTGAGCACCTGTTCGGCTATGAACGGGCTGAATTGATCGGGCAACCTGTTGAAATGCTCGTGCCTCAGCGCGTCCGGTCTCAGCACGCCGGCGACCGGGACGAATTCTTCGCCCATTCAGAACTTCGTGCCATGGGAAAAGGACGGGATCTCTATGGTGTGCGAAAAGACGGACAGGAGTTTCGGCTGGAGATCGGCCTCAATCCGGTTCGGACGCGGGATGGGATGAGAGTCTTGGCGTCGGTTGTGGATATCAGCGAACGAAAACGGGCGGAGCAGACACTCCAGAAAGAGCGTGACTTCATCGACGCCGTGCTGGAGACTGCCGGGGCGCTCGTTGTCGTGCTGGATCGAGAGGGACGGATTCTGCGATTCAATCGCACCTGTGAACAGACGACCGGCTACTCCTCCGAAGAGGTGATGGGCCGACATGCATGGGACCTGTTCATAATTCCCGATGAAGTCGCCGGTGTGAAGGCGGTGTTCGAGCGGCTCCGGGGCGGCGAGCCGCGCAGCGATTATGAAAATTACTGGAAAGGGAAGGGCGGGTTTCTGAGACGAATTTCCTGGTCGAATACGGTGCTCACGGACTCCAGCGGCAAGGTCGAATATGTCGTGTCATCCGGGCTGGACATTACCGATTTCAAGCACATGCAGGAACAGCTCCGCAAGACGGAGCGGATTGCGGAGCTCGGGACACTCGCCTCCGGCATGGCGCACGAGATCGGTACGCCGATGAACGTGATCCTCGGGCGGGCAGAATATCTGCTCCAACGCACAGCCGATGAAGGGATGAAGAAAGGCCTGGCTACGATCGTCACGCAGATCGAGAGAATCACCAAGGTCATGAACCAACTCCTTGCCTTTGCCAGGCGGCGGGCGCCGGACCGGCGGGCTGTCGATCTGGGTGAGATCGTGGACGACAGCCTAGAGATGTTCCAGGAGCGGATCGCCCACCATCGCATCACGGTGGAAAAAGCGATCGAAGCTGAATATGCCTCCTGTCCATGCAGACCGAGACCAGCTCATCCAGGTGCTGATCAATCTGGTGATCAATAGTCTCCATGCCATGCCGGAGGAGGGGCGGCTCAGGCTGAGCCTCGCTCGCGAGGGCACCCACGTCTGCCTCGGGGTGTCCGATACCGGACACGGGATGCCGGAAGGAATCCGCTCGAAGGTATTCGACCCCTTTTTCACGACGAAAGATTTTGGAAAGGGAACCGGTCTAGGCCTCACGGTTGTGAAGGGCATCATTGAGGAACATGGTGGGACGATCGCTGTGGAGAGTGTCGTCGACAAGGGCACGACATTTTGGATACGGCTCCCCTGTAACGAAGCTCAGGCCGCGGCTATCTCTTAACCAACACCTGCCCCCTTTGTCAGAAATTCGATCGTCAGGCTGTTTCGCTTCTGTTGCAGATTGCGACAGAAGCGGGGTGACAGTTGGCGCAATTTTCATCAACCGTTGGTGTGTTCCCCTCCTCCAGCCCTGCTCATTCCAGGGAAATCTCAAGCAAGTTTGCGCAGTTCCAGAATGCATCACTTCCAGCCGACGAGGCTGTCTGGCTTGCACGGGTTGTGCATCATACCCTACATACTCCACCAGAGAGTGGAGGGGGCCGGATGCAGAAAGGGCAGTGGATGACAAAGGAAAAAAAGTCTGCTGTGGTGCTCATCGCCGAAGATGATCAGGAGATGCGAAGTCTCCTCTGCGATGAACTCTATGATCTGGGGGTATCCATCCGAGAAGCGGTAGATGGAGACGAGGCTCTGCGGTCGGTGCTTGATGATTGTCCCTCACTGATTCTCACGGACCTTCGGATGCCGGCTGGGGGATTAGATTATATTGCCAGGCTCCGGACGTTTGCTCCCGGGGTGCCAATGGTGCTGATCACCTCATTTGGAGATCATCAGACGAAAGCCGATGCCTTGGCCATGGGTGTCGAGGCGTATTTCGATAAGCCGGTTCGCCTCAGCGAGCTGAAAAAAGCCGTGCGGCGACTTTTAGGCCCGGCATTAGATGGAGAAATCGACTGAGACAGTATAGTATAAAGTGACTTTCCAGCCTGTGAGAGGCGTGAGATGGCCGGATCTCAAAAAGAACCTTCTACTGTTTCCCTCTGTCCTGATCCCATCCTTGCAGCTCGACTGGAAGCCATCAAGCAGTTAGCCAGTGGGTCCTCTGATCGAGTGGCGGTCTTGGATCGCGATTTTAACGTAATCTATGCAAATGAATCCGCATGGTCTGAGGATCCCTCTCGGGGTGCTGACCATCAGGCCAAGTGCTATCAGGCTTTTGCTCACCGGAACGATCCCTGCGGCACCTGCCCGGCGACGAAGATTTACGAATCGCCCGACGTCCGATCCGTGGCCTGTTCCTCTGGGGGGGATGGCACGGCCTGTGGGATGCATCAGGCATTTCCGCTTGTCTCGAGCAGCGGCAAAGTCGAGTCTGTGCTGGTGTTGTTCAAGGCGCCGTCGAAGTCTTCGAAGCAGACGAGCCGTGAGCGTCTGAACGTGAAATATGAATCGAAGTTGGGTGAGCTGATCGGCTTGAGCGCGCCGATGCGGGAAGTCCTCGACATGATCCGGCTCGTGGCGGACAGTTCCGCGACCGTGTTGATTCAGGGCGAGAGCGGCACCGGCAAGGAACTGGTGGCCAAAACGATTCACCAGACCAGCTATCGGCGGGATAAACCGTTCGTCGTAGTCGATTGCGGTTCGCTGCCGGAAACACTGTTGGAGAGTGAGTTGTTCGGCCATGTGAAGGGTGCATTCACCGGTGCGCATGCCTCCAAACGCGGACTCTTCGAAGAGGCGGATGGCGGGACGATCTTCCTGGACGAGATCGCCGACACGACTGCGACGTTTCAAGCCAAGTTGCTTCGTGTCCTCCAAGAGGGTGAGATTAAGCCGGTCGGCGGGACTCAGCCGATCAAGATCGATGCGCGGGTCATCTCCGCGACGAACAAGGATCTGGTCGAGCTCGTCAAGACCAAGGCGTTTCGGCAGGACCTGTACTACCGGCTTGCGGTGCTGCCGCTGTCTCTTCCTCCGCTCCGTGACCGACAGGAAGACATCCCGCTCCTGGTGCATTACTTCGTTGCGGCATCTTGTAAGCGCCACCGGCAGCCAGTCCGGCAGGTGTCGCCGAACGTGATGCTGGCACTAACCCAGGCCGCATGGCCTGGCAATGTCCGTGAGTTGCAACACTATCTCGAACGGGCGGTCGTCACCGCCACCGGTTTCGAGCTCAGCTGCAAAGACATTGCGGCGATGGAATCGGGGTCGGCAGGGCACGATCTCCGTACCGTTGCGCGTGGAGCCACACGCCAGGCGGAACGTGCGCGGATTCTTCAGGCACTCCAGCAGACCAGAAGTAACCGCGCCAAGGCCGCAAAACTTCTCAAGATCAGCCGGGCGAGTCTGTATAACAAAATCCGTGACTATCAGATTGAATAACCCTCCGAGTGCCCCTCTCTTCCCCACTTCTCCTATTCGACTGTCCAAGAGATTAAACAGTCTAAGGCATTGAAAATTCACGTATCGTATTTTTGCGGCTGTTTCCGGTGTCTAATATAGTAGAAAGAAGCGCCACGAGCAGTTTCGATCGTCTTGCTGCAAGCATCGCGTAACGCACATTCCCATCTAGATAATTTCATAACTTGTCAGTAGATTTCATGATCGGCACAACTGTTGCGCTAGCTGATCATCGCTGGTGAAGGTCTGGGAAATAAGGACCGTCCTCCGAATGACCCTCTCCTCCCCAAAGAGGAGAGGGTCACCAGCTCGAACTAAACCTTGCCGATGTGGTCATTGATGAGTGCTTCATTGAAAAAGGCCGACCAGGATGTCCTGGAGCCAACCAGTCAATGAATAAGCAGTCGGGACAATGGGGCTACCTCCGTGTGTTGCCGGTCGGCGACTCAAGGATCCAAGCGCTGGGGACTCAGGGGATGGTTGCCAAGTGTGCGGGTGTGCAGCCCGAGCCTCACGCTATTCCGACGGCGATGAAATAGTCGAGAGAGGAATAGTATCGGTCAAGAGGGGGGAGCTGCGTGTAATGCGTAGCTCCCCCTTTTTCTTAGTAGAAAGGCAGAAGCCGACAAGAACATTGTATCCAGATAATGGGAAAAGGCTGCACGAGGTGAGGATGGGTGGGTCTTCCCCTGGGGTAACAAACTGGCCGGGTGGATGAAAAGCAATATCGCGCACCCAGGCTCGAAGCGTGGGTTCAAATATCCACCGTTGGCCAATGTGAATCGGTACGACAAGGGTGTCAGCCCCTATGGCGTCTATCAAATGGCCGGCAACGTCAGTGAGTGGGTGGCCGACTGGTTCGATCCCGAGTATTACCAGCGTAGCCTGCCGGACAATCCGACGGGGCCGATTGTCGGCGAACTCAAAGTATTTCGCGGTGGTTCCTGGAACGAAGATCCGGAGGTTGCGCGATCCGCTGGACGAAATGCCGGCATGCCGGATCGCAAAAGCTATTTAACCGGATTTCGCTGTGCGAAATCTGAACCACGCTATCAGCCATCAGCTATCAGCTGACGACGACTCTTTCCGCGGCGGAGGCTGGATGGACAGCACGACGACCATGCGAGTAGCGATGCGGAACGGAACTGATCCGAACACAAAGATCAACTGGATGGGATTCCGATGCGCCCAGTCAGTCAACAGTCAATTGTCACTGGTCACTGGTAAGGAGGGCCGATGACCGAGTCGAGCGGGCACTCTCGTGTTGCGTATTGATCGATAACGGAACGATGAAGGGTTTATTCACCAGACTGATGTCTCGGGCCGGCGAGCGCAAATCAGCTGAACCGTCGGAGGACAAGGAAGGTCCTTCGACGATCGGCCGAAAAGGGGGACATCATGCAGGTTCGAAGAACCAGGTGGAATAGTGGAGTGAAGTCTGTTGCAGTCGCGATCGCCTTGGCGCTCGCTGTTTGTGGTGTGTTGCCGGCTTTGGCTGAAAATGTGGTGCCGGTGGCCAACGCCGGCCCCGACCAGCGCGACAAGGTTCTGGGAGCGCTCATTACACTGGATGGCAGCGTAAGCTCCGATGTCAACGGTGATCCGCTCACCTATAGGTGGTCACTCAGCAGCCCGGCCGGGAGCGCCGCGGTCCTGGCGAATCCCACCAGCGTGATGCCGACCTTTATCGTCGATCGCGCCGGCATCTATACGGCCCAGCTCATCGTCCACGATGGCACGCTGAGCAGCGCGCCCGACAGCGTGATTATCACCAGCGTCGATGCGACGCCGACCGGGAATCGAGTGTTCTTTCGCGGCGGCTACGCGGCCCTGACCAGCGATCGGGGAGGCGAGCTGTTCACCGACGGGCATACCGGCCAGAACGATGGGACTAGCGGCTATTACGTCGGCGGCGGGATGGATCTCATGCTCACCAGAGATTTATGGGGCATGACGAAAAACATTGCGCTCCTGGGCGAGATCGGTGTCGAATTCAAGCGGTTTAACTCGGAAACCGTCGCGAATTCAGATACCGACGGCGTCACGGGGGTGAGCAATGCGGGTCGGAACAAGGAGCAGATAACCATGTTGACTGTGGACATCGCCCCCAAGGTGAAGTTCATGCAGGGCAGCAATTTCCAACCCTGGGTCATCCCGGTCGGGTTGGATTTTCACGTGATCAGCCCGACGTCAAGTCAGACCAATTACTTGGACATCGGTGCGCAGTTCGGCGGCGGGGCGGAATATCGGATTTGGAAAGAGTTGTGGCTGGGTATGGACGGGCGATTCCACTTGGCCTCCAATCAAACCAACACGACAAACAATTACGGCACGGTGGGGGCCTATGTAGCAATCGGATTCTGAAACAGGGTGATGGAGTAGGACATGCCCTATCGCTATCTCTAAGCCGGGCGTGACATTGGCGTCTTCTTGTAGCAGGCTGTAGAAAAATGTATTGTGGCACAGTGGAAATTCAATGGTCTGCACGTGTGGCATAAGAAAAGGATGCTCTCACAGAGATAACCGAGCGAGACGGGTGAGGGTTGAATTGGTTAGTTTCGTTCGACCAAAAAACCAGACAAGGGTCTTCCTTATTCTGGCGGACTGGTTCAGCACCTTGCTAGGAGTCTGAGAGCGAGCGTTCAACTATTCATCAATGGAAAGCTTTATGAGCAAGATATATCCGTCTATGGCAGTGTTACTGCTCGTGCTCGCGCTCGTTGGCCTGGTGGGCTATGACGATGAATTGCGAGCAGGCGAGAATGCGAATCCAATCCGTGTGGCGGAGATGCAGAAGACCCTTCGCGATCTCTGGCTTGGGCACATCTTTATGATTCAGCACGTCGTATTGTTCAACGCGGAGAGCGATCCGGCGGCGCGGGATGCCGCCGACAAGCAGGTTTTGGCCAACGCAAAACAGATTGCGAGCACGTTTACGCCGTTCTACGGCGAAGCGAGGTCTGAGAAGCTCTTTACCCTGCTGGCCGGGCATTATGCTGCGGTCAAAGAATACTCCGAGGCCACAGTTGCGGAGAGTCAGAGCCAGCAGGATGCTGCCCTTGCCCACTTGGCGTCTAATGCCGACGACATCGATGCATTCTTCAACGGAATCAATCCCTACCACCTGTCGAAAGGCACCGTTCGAGGCCTGATCGCGGCGCATGGAGCCCACCATGTGCTCCAAATCAACCAGTACAAGAAAAAGGAGTATGCGAAGCTCGAGGAAACTTGGTCGATGATGCGACAACACGTCTATCTCATTGCGGATACTCTCGCGATAGCGTTGGCGAAGCAGTTTCCGTACAAGTTCTCATGACTAGCGAGGGACGTCGTCGTCTACGTCGAGTCCAAGGGAAGAACACATCTTGCCAGTCTTGAAGGAGGGGGATTCCTTACGCTACCATTTTGGCCGGCGGCGCTTCATTTCTTCCGACGAGTGCGTGGATAAAGCAGTTCTCTATCGAACTTCCTGAACGAGCCGAATTGCGAACGGTCTTGCCCGGGGAAAACGCGATTGCGGCCACATCTGCGGAGATTGACCGGCGCCTCTGCTGAAATTAACGACTCAATCGGGGGAGCCATGAGGTGCAGCCCAGTAGATAACGAGGTTTCGGCTATGGACCATAGCCTGAATATGGGCGCAGAGGATGGCCGGAGAACGCTGGATATCCCGACGATAGGACTGTTCGCTCTGGTCACATCGATGGGTCTCATCGGGGTGCCGCTCTTTGGCTACGTTCATGGATATACGCAGCTGGACTGGGCCTTGGCCGGGATTCTCTATCTCATCAGCGGACTAGGCATTACCGTGGGGTATCACCGGATGATTTCCCATCGCAGTTTCCGGTGCCCTGACTGGGTCAAGGTGGCGTTTCTGGTCGCGGGCAGCTGGGCGATGGAGAACTCGGCGCTGAAATGGAGTGCCAATCATGCCCGGCACCATGCGCGTGTGGACCAGGAGGAGGATCCCTACAACGCGACGAAAGGATTCTGGCACAGCCACTGCGCCTGGTTCTTCACGAAAAGCCCGTACCGGACCGAACGATATGCGCCCTGGCTGCGAGAGGATCGTGTGGTGATGTGGCAGCACCGCTGGTACGTTCCCCTTCTCTTGTCCGGACTGGCGCTGCCGTTTCTCGTCGGGTACTTCTCCAACGGCTGGATAGGCGGCGTGGGCTGCTTCATGCTGGCCGGCGCCGGGAGGATCTTTCTGGTTCTGAACTCCACGTTCTGCATCAATTCCGTCTGTCATCTGTGGGGAAGTCAGCCCTACAGTCGGTCCAATTCCAGTCGGGACAGTTGGTGGGTGTCGCTCATCACGCTGGGAGAGGGATACCATAATTACCACCACACCTTTCCGCGGGACTATCGGAACGGACCCCAGTGGTACAACGTCGATCCATCGAAATGGCTCATCTACGTGTTATCCAAGCTTGGACTCGCCGAAGGGCTGGTCAGATGCAATTCGGGCAGCCGCCAGGGATTAGGCCACGTAACCCAATGGCCGGAGATCTTTCCGACATTGCCGGGGAAAGCGTTGCAGCTGCAAATCCTCGATTGCAGCAGTAGCGCTCATGCCGAGCCCGGGATACGTATTGTGGGTGCCGGTTGAAGGTGGGGGAAATTGCTATGAAAGGGTTGACGCGAGAACAGAAAATCTTCTTAAAGGTAACCCGTGCCTATGTGGGGGAGGAACGACCGGATATGAGTTTCCGGTTTACGTTCGATGGCGTTCCTCAGCCTGTTGTCGGCGGCGGTTCGAGAATTGTGGACGTGTCTTTTCACAATGCAGAGCGCCTCTTTCAAAGAATATTTCTGGAAGGAAATATGGGATTGGGCGAAGGGTATTCTGAAGGGCTCATCGAGGTCAGCGATGAAGACTATAAAGAGTTCTTGTGTATCTGCGTCTACGCGACTTCCCTGCGCATTCTCCGGCGTCTTTCGATATTCGATATGATTGCAGCCATCCGAGCCAGAGGAGGCGGGTATTTTACGAAGCCTCGGGAGAATGCGACCATCGACAATCATTATTCTCTGAGCGACTGGTTCGATAACGACGATGACTCGAACAAGTTCTTCCACTACTGGCTCGATCAGGTTCATCATATGTATTCTTGCGGGAAGTGGGACCCGGAGACCAAGACGCTTCAGGAAGCTGAAACGAACAAGCTGGAATTTTATGCCAAACGAATGGGTATTGATGAAAGCAGCCGGGGGAAAGCCTTGCTCGATTTGGGATGTGGATGGGGCGGGGTATTGTTTTTCATGGCGGAGAGATTTGGAGTTCGCGCCAAAGGTCTCACCTTGTCCGCCGCGCAGCATCGTTACATTACAAATGAAATTACACGGAGACATTTGCAAGATCTGGTCACGGTGGAATTAAGAAATGTCCATGATATGGAGGGGAAGTACGACTACATCATTTCAATCGGCATGTTAGAACATATCAGCGACTACGAGGATTTGTATAAGAAAACTGCCGGGGCTCTGAATCCCGGTGGGCAGGCATTGATGCATTCGATATATTCGGAGTCATGGTTCTACAGGGCAGATCGATGGTTCTTGAAGTACATTTTCCCATACGGAGCTTGTCCGAACTTTCCTTCCAACATGAGATGCTTCAGGAAATATTTCAATGTTGTCGAACCGATGAAGATGCCGTACTTGTCGTATCCGAAAACTCTCGATGCGTGGTTCGCAAATTTCTGTAACGCCGAACCGCAGATTCGAGAGCTTCTGCAAAGAAACAGCAAGGTGAAAGATGTGGATTTTGCGATACGAACCTTTAAGCACTACTTAGCGATCGCGTCCGTCAGTCTGACATTCTCCGGGTTTGTGGGGAACACTCTTCTCAAAGAGCCCATAGTTCAATCGTAGCCCATAAGAGGCATGGGCAGTCTGCAGCAATCGCCGATCCCTGATTCAAGCAAGACAGGCGAGACTAGCGAGGGAAGTGCGACGGGCAGGGACAGGGCTCACATGTCACGCGAGCATCGCTCCTCGCGCTTGTGCCGTACACTCTGCGCTTTCGCGAGGACTGTCATGAATAGTGTGGGTTCATCAGTGGATTGGCGGCGGCAATGATGGTCCTGCTTGTCTGGCTCCATGTGCTTGCGGCGGTCAGCTGGATCGGCGGGACGATCTTTCTGTCGGTTGTATTGGTGCCGGTCCTCAGGCGTGAACCGTTTGCGTCACAGAGGGCGATACTGATTCGGACCACCGCCCTGCGGTTTCGCGTGGTGGTCTGGGGCGCAATCGCCACGCTCTTGCTCACAGGCCCCCTGTTACTCCATCAGCGGGGGATTCCGATCTCGGACCCAACAGGATGGCCGATGGTACTGGGGATCAAGCTGGGCCTCGTGGCCATCCTTCTTCTTTTCACTGTAACACACGATCTCATCATCGGGCCACGCGTCGGGCGAATATTACAGATCCCCACGGAGAGCCGAACCAGACTCGATCACACCCTCGTCATATGGTCTCCCTGGATCGCTCGCAGCTCGCTTCTACTGACGCTGGCCGTCTTGTTTGCCGCGGTCATGCTTGTGCGGACTTAAGAGCCTGGTTCATCTGGTCTATCTGGTTTGTCTCCTTTGTTTGGTTAAACAAGACAGACCAGATGAACCAAATAGACCATACAGACCGCTTAACCGCCGGCGTTCGATGAGCTCGGTCAGAATCTCACTAGTACCGGGGACCTGTAGCTATATGCTACAGGTCAACTGGGTTCACTGTAGCAGGACTCCCCCCCACTTTCCCTTTTCATCCAATCAATTTTAATCAAAGGCTCCGATATTTTTGCACAAATCTCCCTGTATGATAGTGCCATGCCAGGGTCTTTTCTTTGCAGTTCCACTGTGCGAGAGGCAAGGGAAATTTGCGTCCATGGGCAACGAGGCTATCTTGGCGCCTCAAGGTGGCGGGTGAGAAGGGGGATTGTTCAGCATCCTTCTAGCAGGGTGTTGAAAAAGTCCGCCAGCAGGGGGTGGGATGGCCCGGTGAGTCCCCTGTGCTCACGCAACGCGCGGTCTCAGAAGACCCTCGTTGGACGCGCGCAGTGGGGGACTCATCCAGGCCATCAGAAAATAGACAATATAACGAGCAAGCTTGGAAGAACTATCTTTGGTCGCTCGCTGCGGGCTTTTTTGATGTCATTTGTGGTCTCTTGCAGGGCTGCATTCCTGGGGTGTCGAAATTGTTTTTAAACAGCCTGCTAGGCTAGGCTTGGGATATCGAGTGGTGGTAGGTAATCGCTATGCCGGTAAATAAAAAAATCTCCTTCTCGCTCTGGTATGTCGTTCTCGCGATTTTTGCGGTCATTCTCGTGCATGACTTCATCGTGGCCACGCAGAAGCTTGAAGAGCTTCCGTACAGCGAATTCAAGACACTCGTAGCGGCCGGCAAAGTGGCGGAAGTCACGGTCACTCATCAGAGAGTGACCGGGAAGCTGAGGCCGGAAGATGTGTCCAAAGAGCAGAAGTTGTTTACGACCGTTCGGGTTGATGATCCCGATCTGGTCAAGGAGCTCAACGCGCACAACGTCACGTTTAGCGGCGTGATTGAAAGTACCCTCTTGCGCGATCTCCTCTCCTGGGTCGTTCCGGCGCTGGTCTTCGTCGGCATTTGGTACTTTGCCATTCGGCGTTTTGGGCAGGGCCAAAGCGGATTCATGACGGTGGGGCAGTCGAAGGCGAAGATCTATGCCGAGAAGGACACGAAGGTCACCTTCGCCGATGTGGCAGGCGTGGACGAGGCGAAGGAAGAACTGCGCGAAGTGATCGAGTTTCTGAAGACGCCGGAAAAGTTCACGCGGCTCGGAGGAAAAATTCCGAAAGGGATTTTACTCGTCGGCCCGCCTGGAACCGGCAAGACGCTCCTGGCCCGCGCCGTGGCTGGAGAGGCAGGGGTGACATTTTTCAGCATCAGCGGGTCCGAGTTCGTGGAAATGTTTGTCGGAGTGGGGGCCGCCCGCGTGCGGGACCTCTTCGACCAAGCGAAGGTCAAAGCGCCCTGTATTATTTTCATCGACGAACTGGATGCGCTCGGGAAAGCCCGCGGGATGGGACCCATGGCGCATGAGGAGCGTGAGCAGACCTTGAACCAGTTGCTGGTCGAGATGGACGGCTTCGATCCTCGCATCGGCGTCATTCTGATGGCGGCGACCAATCGGCCTGAAATCCTGGATCCTGCACTCTTGCGTGCGGGCCGGTTCGATCGTCAGGTGCTGGTCGATCGCGCGGATAAGATCGGCCGCCTGGCCATCTTGCGCGTCCATGCGAAGCAGGTGACCCTGGGGCCCGATGCGGACCTCGAGGTGATCGCCGCGATGACCCCCGGTTTCTCCGGCGCCGATCTCGCCAATATCATCAATGAAGCGACTCTCTTGGCCGTGCGTCGGGACAAGGAGCAGGTGGGGCTCCCGGAATTGCAGGAAGCGGTGGAGCGGGTTGTCGCCGGGTTGGAGAAGAAGAATCGGGTGCTCAACAAGATGGAGAAGGAGCGGGTCGCCCACCATGAAGTGGGCCACGCATTGGTGGCACTGTCGTTTCCTGGAGCAGACCCGATCCAGAAGATCTCGATCATTCCCCGTGGGATCGCCGCGTTGGGCTATACCCTTCAGCTCCCGACGGAGGATCGTTTCCTGATGACCAAGACGGAATTGGAGAACAAGATTGCCGTCTTTCTCGGAGGGCGGATCGCGGAAGAATTGATTTTCGGCGAGGCCTCCACGGGAGCGCAGAACGACCTGGTCAAGGCGACAGATATCGCCAAGAGCATGGTCAAGTCCTACGGGATGAGCGAGAAGCTGGGGACCATCACACTCGATCGTGAACGTCAGCCCATCATGATGCAGATCCAGGCGCCTCAGGAGAAAGGCGACTACTCGGAGGAGACCGCCCGCGAAATCGACTGCGAAGTGCGCCGTATCATCGATGAGCAATATGAGCGTGTGAAACGGCTGTTGACTGAACGAAAGGCCTCGCTTCTCGAAGGGGCGAAGAAGTTGCTCGATCAAGAGGTGATCAGCGGCGGTGAACTCAAAGCCATCATCGACAAGCACTGAGGCGCAGGTATACCTCGGCAATAAAGGTTGATGAAGTCATCGCTGAAAACCGGTCTGAGTTTTGGTCTCACGTCAGGCGTGATTACGACTTTGGGGTTGATGGTGGGACTCCATTCAGGCACCCATTCACGAACCGTCGTGATCGGCGGCATCCTGACGATTGCGATTGCAGATGCTATGTCGGATGCCTTAGGCATGCACATTGCGGAGGAGTCCAAGAATAATGGGGTCGTGTCAGAAATCTGGGAATCGACCATTGCCACCTTTGTGGCCAAGTTTCTGATCGCGCTGACCTTTATCGCGCCGGTACTGCTGTTGCCCTTAGAGCAGGCCATGACGGTGAGCGTGATATGGGGCCTCACGCTGCTCGCGGTGCTGAGCTATGTCTTGGCGCGGGCCCAGCAGATCCCGGCCTGGAAAGTTATCATGGAGCATGTCGTTATTGGCGTGAGCGTGATTGCGGTCACGCACTACGTGGGCAACTGGGTTCACTTGGCGTTGGGTTAGCAGAATATTGAACAAGTCCGCCGGGCGGCCTTGTTCATGTGGTTTGTCTGGTCTGTCTCGTTTGTTTGGTTGACCCAGACAGACCGGATAGACCAGATGAACCAGTCTTGCTTGGCTATCCTGCAGAAGTGAGGTTATTGAGAGGATCATCGATGATGCAATCATCGCTCGTAGCCTATTTTTCCATGGAGATCGGCCTTGAGTCCGGGATGCCGACCTATGCGGGAGGGCTCGGTGTGCTCGCCGGCGACACGATTCGCTCGGCTGCGGATCTCGTCGTGCCGATGGTGGCGGTGTCCTTGCTGCACCGGCGTGGGTACTTTTTCCAGCGCCTGGATACGCAGGGCCGGCAAAGCGAGGACCCTGTCGCATGGCCGGTCAATGATTTCGCTGAGCTGATCGACGAGCGGGCCACGGTCGACATCGAAGGTCGCACGGTCCATGTCAGGGCTTGGAGGTACCGCGTAACGGGTGAGTCCGGGCATGTCGTTCCGGTGTATCTGCTCGATACAGACGTGAGCGAAAATCAGCCATGGGACCGGACGCTTACGGATGTGCTCTATGGAGGCGACGACCGGTATCGCTTGTGTCAAGAGGTAGTGTTGGGAATCGGGGGACTCCATCTGTTGCGGGCGCTCGGATACCAAGACCATCTCCGGTTCCATATGAATGAGGGGCATGCCGCCTTGCTCGTCCTCGCGCTGATGGAAGAGAAACTGGCCGTGCAGGGCCAGGCAGAATCCGTATCGGCCGATCTTATCGAAAACGTTCGTGAACAATGTGTCTTTACGACCCATACGCCAGTGCCGGCCGGTCACGATCAATTTCCCGAGGAACTCGCTCGACGCGTGCTGGGGGATCGCCGGTGCGGACTGTTGAAGGCCTGCGGCAATTCGAAGACCTTGAATCTGACGCTATTGGCCCTGCAGGGGTCCAGGTATATCAATGGGGTTGCGATGAAGCATGGGGAGGTCTCTCACAGCATGTTCCCGGGCTACCCGATCCATTCCATTACCAACGGAGTTCATTCGGTCACGTGGACCGCTCCGTCCTTCCAGAAGCTCTTCGATACCCATCTGCCGGACTGGCGGCGGGATCAACTCTCGCTTCGCTATGCGGTGAGCATTCCCCTCGCGGATATTTGGGCGGCTCATGTGGAAGCGAAGCGCAGCTTCGTCGAGCATGTGAATCGGGAATCGAATGCGGGATTTGATCGCGACGTGTTGACGATAGGGTTCGCCCGTCGGTTTGCGGCCTACAAACGTGCCGGTTTGATCTTTCAGGATCTCGACCGGCTCAAGAAGATTGTCCGCGAGGTCGGGCCGATCCAGATCGTCTTTGCAGGCAAGGCGCATCCGTGCGACCGCGATGGTAAGGAGCTGATCGTGCGCATCCATGAGATGCGTGATGCGTTACAGGGTGTGATTCCGGTGTCGTACTTGAGTAATTACGACATGAATGTGGCCAAGCTGCTCTGTGCCGGTGTTGATGTGTGGCTCAACACGCCGCTGCCGCCGATGGAGGCATCAGGGACAAGCGGGATGAAAGCGGCGATGAACGGCGTACCCAGCTTGAGTGTGCTGGACGGCTGGTGGATTGAGGGTCACCTCGAAGGTGTGACCGGCTGGTCGATCGGCGATCGGGTGGAGGCCTGCCTGGAGCCTCAGCCTGGGATGGATGGCTGTCATGCAGCAGAACTCTATAGAAAACTCGAAGAGAAGGTCTTGCCCTGTTTTTATAAGGACCGCGATCGCTTTATCGAGATCATGCGGCACGCGATTGCATTGAACGGAGCGTTTTTCAACACGCAGCGCATGGTCGCACAGTACCTCCACGATGCCTATCGATTGGGCCCAGCACCTATGTCGCAGAGCCATGGATCGACGTGACGGAACCTGTAAGCCTGCGTGGTTTCCGCCGCAACACAAGAAGCCGATTAATCAAACAGGCATTGTGCCGCATTATTCATAAGCGGTTCTGCCGCAATCATGGATGTTTGGGCGAGAGGCACGGGGCCATAAGATTGACTGGATGCGGAGTCGGCTCTTGATGAAGGAGATGCATGAAGTCCGAAAGTGAGCAGACCCAAACGCTCTTGCCGACATCCTCGTTGCAGCGACTGATCGATCTGCTGCAGGCCAAGGGCCATCGGGTCGTAGCCCCTACGCTGCGCGACGGCGCGGTGGTGTGGGACACGATCCGGCAGGTCGCAGACCTCCCAGTTGGATGGCGCGATGTGCAGGAACCTGGGCGCTATCGGCTGGAGAACACCGGTTCAGCCCAGGTCTTCGGTATTGTGCATGGGCCACAATCGCTCAAGCCTTTCACCTTTGCTCCGCGCGAGCCGCTGCTCCAGATCGAACGAAGCCAAAAGGGATTCTCCGCTCGCCCGACGCTTCCTCATCATGAGAACATTGCCATCCTTGGCGCGCGCGCCTGTGACCTTGCCGGGCTGGCCATCCAAGATCATATTTTTCTGAAAGACGCCTGCCGGGACCCCTACTATGAGGTCCGTCGTGCAGGTCTCTTCGTGATCGCGGTCAATTGCACGAGGTCGCTTGCAACCTGTTTTTGCGCCTCGATGGAAACTGGACCGCGGGCCAGTATGGGCTTCGATCTGGCGCTGACCGAATTGGATGAGGTGTTTCTTGTAGAGGCAGGCAGTGCGGCGGGCCAAGAGATGGTGAGCGCACTGTCGCTCTCACCGGCTTCGACTACGCAGGTTCGTGAGGCTGAACAGCAAATAGAGGCCTGCGCCAGCAGCCAAGTCAGACGGCTGGATCGGTCGTCCTTGCCGCAAGCCCTATACGACGCTCATGAGCATCCGCGTTGGGACGATGTGGCTGCGCGCTGTCTGGCCTGCGGGAACTGCACCATGGTCTGCCCGACCTGCTTCTGCCACACCGTTGAAGAGACACCGGACCTCGCTCATCAACGCAGCGAGCACAGCAGATTGTGGGATTCCTGTTTCACCCATGACCACGGCTATATTCATGGCAAGAATATCCGCCCGACGATCAAGGATCGCTATCGCATGTGGCTCACGCACAAGCTGGCGTCGTGGATCGATCAGTTCGGAAGCTCCGGCTGTGTCGGCTGCGGGCGGTGCATCACCTGGTGTCCGGTTGGCATCGATCTCACGGAAGAGTTGCCGGCGTTGCTGAACCGGGAAACGTCAGGCTCGAACGTCAGATGTGAAGGTGAGATGGTGGAACCGCACGCTCAACTCACAACTGCGGCATCAACACCGACTCCTGACAAAGGGGGAGGGCTGAATCCCTATACGATCCACATGGCGACGATTCTGGACAAGCGCCGAGAGGCAGAAGACATCGATACGTATCGGCTGGAGTTGGCAGATCCTGACCTGCGCCGTGCCTATCGATTCTCGAGCGGCCAGTTTAATATGGTGTATGTCTTCGGAGTGGGTGAGGTGCCGATTTCGATCGTGTCGGATCCCGACGAGCCGGAACATCTCGATCACACGATTCGTGTGGCCGGACGCGTGACGAACGCAATCGCCCGTCTTCAGGTCGGAGATTCTCTGGGTATCCGCGGTCCGTTCGGGCGCGGATGGCCGTTGGAAGCCATCCGCGGAAAAGACATCGTAGTTGTGACCGGTGGACTCGGCTGCGCTCCGGTGGTGGGAGCGATTGAATACGTCTTTCGCCGGCGTAGAGCTTACGGCGCCGTGAAGATCCTGCACGGTGTGAAGACTCCTCATGACCTGCTCTATCGGGAACGGTTCGACGCCTGGAGGCATCATCCCGATACCGAGGTGCTGTTGACAAGCGATCAGGCCGATAAGACCTGGCATTATCACATCGGGGTGGTCACGGAGCTGTTCCATCAGGTCAGGATCGACCCGGCTCGGACCGCGGTGTTGATGTGCGGACCGGAGATCATGATGCGGTTGGGTGCCCCCATCCTCATAGAGCGAGGCGTGCCGGCCACCGCGATCTACGTGTCCTTAGAGCGGCATATGGAATGCGGCATCGGTCTCTGCGGGCACTGCCAGATGGGGCCCTACTTTCTCTGCAAGGACGGACCGGTCATGTCTTATGACAGAGTGGCTCGGTTTTTGGGACAAGCGGGAGTGTGACGAGCCATGACGATTCGACGATCTCGCAAGCAATCTCCGAGGGCCTCACGCCTGCGTCTTGGCGTCTTCAAATTCGCCTCGTGTGACGGCTGTCAGCTGAGCGTGCTCAATCTGGAGGATGATCTCCTCGCTCTGGGGCAGGCGTTGGACATCGCCTACTTTCCCGAAGCCTCCAGCGGCATGAAGGACGGTCCGTACGACATCGCGTTAGTGGAAGGCTCCATTACGACGCCGGAGGATGCCGCCAGGATTCTGGGCGTACGAGAACAGACAACGACGTTGATCACGATCGGCGCCTGCGCCACAGCTGGTGGGATTCAAGCTCTACGCAACTGGGCCGATGTAGAGGCTTTCAAGCAGGCGGTCTATCCCAGCCCTCAATATATCCAGAGCCTCAGCACCTCGACGCCGATCTCCGACCATGTGCGCGTAGATTTCGAACTCTGGGGTTGTCCGATCGACAAAGGCCAGTTGTTGCGAGTCATCACGGACCTTGTTGCCGGGGTGCAGCCGCGGCTGCCTGCCGACAGCGTCTGCCTCGAATGCAAGCGACGCGGCAACGTCTGCGTGATCGTCGCTCAAGGCATACCCTGTCTGGGACCGGTCACGAGGACCGGATGCGGCGCGATTTGTCCCAGCATGGGACGGGATTGTTACGGTTGCTTCGGCCCCGTCGAAGGTCCGACATCCACTCTGGCCCATCCTCCGAACACCCGGTCGCTGGCCCGACAGTTTCATGAAGGACTTGGCCTGATCCCGATCGAAGTGCTGCGTCGATTCAGAGGAATCACCGGCGCGATGGAACCGTTCAAGCGGGAAAGCGATGCGTGGGAACAAAAAACGTGAAACTCGAACGTTTAGCAGATTGCGGAGAAACTCGGTTTATATGCAAAGCACCGTTGAAATCTTACAGAATTGCACGGCGGGCATATGAACCTCAGGATGCTCAAAAAGGCCGTTCAGCAAGGCCGCAGCGAGCTGAGAGGCGAGGCGTACGCTTCGGTACGTTGAGCCTCTCAGCGATGCGAGAACGCCGCTGGCGGACTTTTTCAGCATCCTGTTAGTAAACGGCGCACGACGATGGCCAAGAAAGGCAAACAGACCAGGACTATCTCGATCGGCGCGATTGCGCGAGTCGAAGGAGAAGGGGCCTTGCGCGTCACGGTGAAGGATGGCGAGGTGCGCGATGTGGAGCTGCGCATCTTCGAGCCGCCCCGATACTTCGAGGCGTTCCTGGTCGGGAGGCACTATGCCGAAGTGCCGGATATCGTGGCGCGTATTTGCGGGATCTGTCCCGTCGCCTATCAAATGAGCGCCGTTCATGCGCTCGAACAGGCCTTTGGCATCCGGATTCCAGGGCCGATTCGAGACTTGCGGCGCCTGATATATTGCGCCGAATGGATCGAAAGTCATGCCTTGCACGTGTACATGCTCCATGCGCCGGATTTTCTCGGCTACGATGGCGCGATCGACATGGCCAAGGACCATCGCGATGCGGTGGCGCGAGGACTGCGATTGAAGAGGGCAGGCAATCGGTTGCTCGCTCTCTTAGGCGGCCGGTCGGTCCATCCTGTGTCGGTGAAGGTCGGCGGGTTCTCGCGCGTACCCACGCGTTACGAACTGCAGGGGTTGACGGATGAATTGTTGTGGGCGCGCGATGCGGCGATCGAGACCGTACGATGGGTCGCCGGATTCGAAAAACCTGAATTCCGTCAGGACTATATCTTTGCCGCGCTCGCGCCGGAGGATGAGTATCCCTTCAATGAAGGACCGATCCGGTCGAGCCAGGGGCTACAGATCGAGGCGTGCGACTTTGAACAACATTTCACGGAACGTCAGGTCCCCTATTCGACGGCGTTGCACAGCACGTTAAACGGGGAGTCGTATCTCGCCGGGCCTGCGGCCAGACTCTGTTTGAATGCATCAAGACTGTCTCCTCTCGCTAAGCATGCGTGGGAAGAGACGAGCCTGGGCTTGCCGATCTTCAATCCGTTCAACACCATCGTCGCCCGCTCTGTGGAAATACTCTTTGCGCTCGAAGAAGCCCTGCGCGTAATCCAGGCGTATGAAATGCCTCGTTCGTCATCCGTGCCGGTCACGCCTCGGGCGGGTGTCGGCATGGCTTGTACGGAGGCGCCGAGGGGGATGCTCTATCACCGCTATGCGGTCGACGAACAAGGCACGATCCGAGAGGCCAAGATCATTCCGCCGACGTCCCAGAATCAGCGCCGGATCGAGGACGATCTCCGCGCGTTTGTGCCCCAGGTGCTGAACCTCTCGACGAAGGAAGCGGCATTGGCATGCGAGCGTGTCATTCGTTGTTACGACCCTTGTATCTCCTGCGCGACACACTTCTTGCGATTGGAAGTCTGCGAGGCGGCCACATGACGAAGCGGGCCGGCATGGAAACCATCCGTGTGATCGGCGTGGGGAATGCCTGGCGAGGGGACGATGCGGTGGGGCTTCAGGCGGCGCGTCGCCTGCGCGAGCGGTTGGGGCCGTCGGTCGAGGTAATCGACGCAGAAGGCGATGGTTTGGCGCTCCTTGATCTGATGGAGGGCGCCGATCACGTCATTCTCATCGACGCGGTGAAGGGTGGGGGACGGCCGGGGACGACCGTTCGCCTCGACGTGTCGACGGAGAGTCGCTGGGGGACCGTCATTCCCTGTTCGACCCATGCCATGGGGGTCGCAGACGCGATCGATCTCGCTCGGGCCTTGGGGCGGTTGCCGAAGCAGATTATCCTGTACGGCATCGAGATCGAGTCCCTCGATTCCGGCGCGCCCCTTTCCGGAGCGGTGCGTGAGGGACTAGACATCGTCGTGGAGCAGGTAAACCGGGAGGTCGAGAGAGCACGATGCATGAATTGCACTTGATGGGTCAGGTTGTGAAGGCGGTGGAGCAGGCGCTCCGGGAGGCCGAAACGGGAAAGCCGTCGGTCGTGCGGCTCAGAGTCAGCGCTCTGTCACATCTCTTGAGTCATGACCTGTCCTCGCTTCAGTCCGCGTTCGAGATGGCCAGTCTTGGCACAACGGCGGAGGGGGCCACCTTGGACATCGTGACGGTGCCGGTCTCTGCTTCCTGCCGGCGTTGCGGCACGACGTCGGACGTGTGCCTGGCCGGCGCCGCATGCGGGGCCTGTGGCGCGATGGACGTCGATCTCGCAACGGTGCCGGAAGTGGTGGTGCATGAAGTGGTGGTGACGGAATGATCACCGGACTGGCGACGCGTGCACAGGTGAAGATCGAGGGGACTGTGCAGGGCGTCGGGTTTCGGCCTTTCGTGTTTCGTCTCGCTCGAGAGTTGGACCTTACCGGATGGATCGTGAATGGCGCGGATGGCGTGATGATCGAGGTGGAAGGAGCGGCTGAAGCGGTCGGCCGGTTGATCGAACGGCTTCGAACCTCATTGCCCGCCTGGCGCCAAGGTCGAACGAATCAGCGTTCGTTCGGTTCCAGCGGTTGGCGACCGCGAGTTTATGATTCAGCCGAGTTGCGAAGAAGGAGCAAAGCAACTTGCAATTTCTCCGGACCTGGCGACCTGTGCTGACTGTGTGATGGAGTTGCTCGATCGGACGGACCGACGGTTTCGGTATCCCTGGCTTTCCTGTACCCAATGTGGCCCGCGTTTCAGTATGGTGACCGGTGTGCCCTATGATCGAGCCGACACCACGATGTCTCGGTTCGTTCTCTGCGAGGCCTGTCGAGCCGAGTACGAAGCGCCTGAAAATCGGCGATTTCATGCGGAGTCCACGGCTTGTCCAACGTGCGGCCCCAGGCTTGTCTTATGGGGCGCCGGGGGACAAGTGTCAGCAGAAGGGGAGGAAGCGTTGGAGCGAACCTGCCGGATCATTCGTGCCGGCGGAATTGTGGCGGTGAAGGGGATCGGTGGGTTTCATTTGTGGGTCGATGCTACGTCTGAAGAGGCGGTTCAGCGATTGCGAGTGCGCAAGCGCCGTCCTCACAAACCCTTTGCCGTGATGTTTCCTTCACTGGAGGCGATCAGGATGTACTGCGCCCTGGCACCCGAGGAAGCAGAGTGGCTCACGTCGTCGGAGGCGCCGATTGTGATTCTTCAGCGGTTGAAAGAAATTTCCCTCGTTCAGGGAGTTGCGCCTGGGAATGCGACGATGGGGGCCATGCTGCCCTACACGCCGCTGCATCATCTGTTGATGAGCGAACTGGAGGCTCCGGTCGTGGCGACGAGTGGCAATCTGTGCGACGAACCCATCGTGACGGATGAGCAGGAGGCGCGGCGACAGCTGGCCGGCATCGCGGACGCGTTTCTGATTCACGATCGCCCGATCGCACGTCCGATGGACGATTCCGTCGTTCGGATGGCGAAGTCTGGTCCGATTGTCCTTCGACGGGCGCGGGGGTTGGTTCCGCGGACGATTCGTCTTCCTGAATCGATCGTGCGCCATATCCAGGGGCCGGTGCTGGCGGTCGGCGGCCATCTGAAGAATACGGTGGCGCTCTTGGACGCCGATCGCGTCCTGCTGAGCCAACATCTGGGCGATCTTTCCACGCTTGAAACGGAATATGCCGTTCGGCAGGCCATCGACGATCTGCAATGGTTACTACAAGTGAAACCTTGTGCCGTCGCATGCGACCTTCACCCCGACTATCGGTCGACGCGCCTTGCCGAGGAACTGGCCGGGCGATGGGATGTTCCGCTCATCCGGGTGCCGCACCACCACGCGCATGTGGCGGCCTGCATGGCGGAGCATGGAGTCACGGGCGAGGTGCTCGGAATTGCCTGGGATGGATCGGGATACGGTACGGATGGCTCCCTTTGGGGTGGCGAGTTTCTATTGGCGACGTATCGGGAAAGTGAACGCGTGGCTCATCTGCATCCGTTCCGGCTGCCCGGAGGAAAGCAGGCGGCACGTGAACCATGGCGTGCTGCGTTGGCTGTTCGATGGGAAACGTTCGGCGCTCAAGGCTGCCGCGCAGGTGTAGAGGAAAGAACCGAGTGGAAGGAACAAGAGAAACTCGTTGTTGCGATGCTTGCAAGGCAGATTCAATCGCCGGTCACGACCAGTATGGGACGGCTCTTCGACGCGGTGGCCTCGATGCTCGGACTCTGTCAGGTCGCCAGCTTCGAGGGGCAGGCGGCGATGGCCCTGGAACAGGAAGGGATACGGGCATCAGCGTCGGTCCCCGGTGAGGACGATGCCTATCCTATTCCGCTGGTTTCACGAGCAGAAGCGCCGCGGCAATGGATTGCCGATTGGAGGCCGATGATCAAGCTGATTGCCGACGATCTCAACCGTGGGATCGAGAGGTCTCGTATCGCGTATCGGTTTCATCGCTCGCTGGCTGACCTAATCGGACGAGCGGCTGAACGAGTCGGTGTGCGACAGGTGGTACTGACCGGGGGCTGTTTTCAGAATGTTCTCTTGGCCGATCTTGCCAGGGCGCGGTTGGAGTCAGCCGGGTTCGTCGCGTTGACCCATCGAGAGATTCCCCCGAACGACGGAGGGTTGGCGTTGGGACAGGCGGTTGTTGCCGCGATTCAATTGGGGCGAAGAGAACGGGTCTCTCCGCTTATATGAAAGGGTAGAGAGCGATGTGTTTGGCAGTGCCGGGGCAAGTCATGACTATACAGGATGACCCTTTGCGGACTGGGACGGTTTCGTTTTCCGGGGTGACCAAATCCGTGTCGTTGGCGATGGTGCCGGAGGCGCAGGTGGGCGACTACGTCATCGTGCACGTAGGGTTTGCCATCAGCAAACTGGACGAGGAAGCAGCGCGGCGAACGTTGGAGACCTACGCAGAGCTGGCGGCCTCAGATCGCCAGATGCGACCGATGGTTGAGCGCTGGGAATGGCGTGTTATACCGATTCGCATAAGAATCCATGATAAATGGTCTCACTGTCGCATCTCATTGAAACGCCAAGATTATGGCGTTATGCTCGGAACATTCGATGGCGTGTGATGCGGACAGAATTCGGCGGATCCGGCTCTTACGCGAATCGGCCTAAACGTTGCTATGCATAAACAAATGACCTGGAAATAGCATTGAAATTTGAGTGGGATCCGCACAAAGCCGAGATCAATCTTCGCAAACATGGAGTATCGTTTGACGAAGCAGGCTCCGTATTTCTGGACCGTCTGGCGCTTTCGGGCGCTGACCCCGAGCACTCAATCGGTGAATTGCGGTACATTACTTTTGGCATGTCACGTTTGGGGCGCTTGCTCGCTGTTTCGCATACATACCGACCAGGTGCAATTCGAATCATCACTGCCCGCCGTGTAACGCGGGGAGAAAGGAAACTCTATGAAGAAGGCTAAAGACGAGATGCGTTCGGAGTACAAGCGGTCGGATTTTGCAAAGCTGGAAAGAGGAAAGTTCTATGCAGAAGTGGCGGCGGGAACTTCCGTCGCCTTGTTGGAGCCGGCGATCGCCAAGGCATTTCCCACGTCCAAAGCAGTGAATGAAGCGCTTGCTGGTCTACTCGTTCTGGCCAAGAAGATCGATCTCGTATCACACGGCGATCAACACGGGCTCGCGCAAAGGCGGCACCCGCCCCTTAAGGGCTATTGAAGGATAAGAGGAGCCGCCATGAAGTTCACAATTACCATCGATACGCCGACGAGGATGGAGTGTAGCATCGCTGAATGCCCGGCTATTCCGGAATGTGTCAGTACAGGGCAAGACGGAAGCGGAGGCACAAGCCGGAACGTGCAGGAACGCCATCAAGCATTGTCTTGAAGTGCTGCCGAAATGGGGATGCACGCTGACCGTTCTCACTCGCCAAGTGGAAGTCATCCATGTTTCATCGGAATTCCCCTTCTTGTTCTTTCCGACGTCAATATAAATGGTCTCACAGTGCATATCTCATTGAAACGCCAGCGATTATGGCATTATGCTCGGAGCATTCGATAGCGTGTTGTTAGTACTCAATTCCTGCCGGAACGCTTCTGGCCGGCGGTCTGCCCCCGAATAAGCACAAATTGGTCGTCGCATGGATCGAGATTCATCAAGAAGATTTGCTTGCTGACTGGGACCTGGCTGTCAACGGTAAGACACCCTTTCCAATCAAAGGACTTGATCAATGAGAATTGCGGAACTCCAGGCACAACCAAACTGGGTGCTCTCCATTGTGGCAGACGACGGCCGGGTTGGCCGGTTTGATGTGAGCCCCTATCTTCAGTATGAGGCGTTCGAGGCGCTTCGAGACCAGACCGAATTTGTGAAGGTTGTCAATGGCGGGTACTTTGTCGAATGGGATTGTGGTGCCGACTTGTCAGCGGACACGATCGAGGCACGGTGGCAGGTTGTTGGAAAAGTAGCCCGGCAAACAACTGCTTAACATATCGCTCCAGCGGACTCCGCTCACGCTCCGCCCGGTACGTTGAATAGTGCGTTCAAGCAAGCCAGGCTCAAGAAGGAGCAGTGAAGCGTATGCGATACCTTGGTCGGTGTGGATCACGGGAAACTGGCGCTTCACCTTCACCGTCAAAGACGGACACGCCTACGTCTTGGATTATGAGGACTACCACTAATGGCTATGCACAATCTTCCCAACTCCCGGCGAGTTTATTATCCAGGTCTATCTGGAGCCCAACAATCTGAGCGGCCTCGAACTGGCTGGGAAGCTCGGTGTGGCTGCTTCAACGCTGAATCGCATTCTTACGGCTACGAGCCGTATCAGCCCTGAAATGGCGCTACGCCTTTCCAAGGCTCTTGGCCGTTCTCCGGAGAGTTGGCTTGCCATGCAGTACGATCACGATCTCTGGCAAGCCAAGCAGCGTGTGAAGCTCGGCAAGGTCGTGAAGGTCCGGCTCACAACGGCCTAACAGGCGTTCAAGGGGACACGGTGAAACATCCCACCCGCCTCGTATGAGGACGACGATGATCTATACCTATATCCTCAACCATGGATCGGCAGGTATCTGCAGTCCGCCTGCCTGTGCGTCGCACGCAGACAGGCAGGACAGGATGTGAGCCCATTGAAAGAAGCATGTCATGCGGATAGAAATTGTCAGATTCTGCTCTTAAAGGATCAGCCTAAACAATGGTAGGCAGCTCGTGACCTACGTTGCCAAAGTGAAGCAAGTACTTCGCCAGAATATCCACACTGTTGGCAGCATTGTGGATGGCGAAGTGCATACAGTTACCTCAATGCCGCTACCTGATCGGATCGAAATACACTCGGATGGCTCGGAAACCCAACCGTGCATGATGTATCGCTACACAAATGATGGTCAGTTCTGCGGGGACACGTGGCATGAAACGCTAGAGGCCGCGTTTCAACAGGCCGAATTCGAGTATGGGCTTACGCATAGTGATTTCGAACTCATTCACCGGACATAATGCGAGAACCAAATTGGGGCCAGCTCACTCTGCCCCCATTCTCGATGACCCATTCTCGTATTCACATCCGGCTCCAACGAGGATCGGCTTAAACATTGTTAGATCTAGGAGTGTCTTGCATGACACCAGAACAAGTGATTGCGGAAGTTGAGCGTTATGAAGTTGAACTGACCCGCATTCATGCCTCCTTCAAGAGAACGCGAGACGGCATCGACATTGCAGATGGGGATGAAGCGCTGTATCGCCAGTACGCACGAGAACTGATTGACCTTTACAACGACGCACTGGGTAGCAACTCATATTCAGCCCAAGTAGCGCATGAGTTCCAGAACGGATTTGGCTATCTAGGAACACCATCCCTCAAAGGAGTTGAAAACGTTCTTGGGGTGGTACGCGCCTCGTTGACGCGTCTTCGTAGGAACCCCGAACTGCTCGGGCGAAAGCAGACTCAAGAGGCAACTCGTAAAAAGGAGAACGTCTTCTTGATTCACGGGCGAGATGAGGCGAAGTGGCGAGAGCTGAAAGACATTGTCCAAACAGAGTTTCGTCTTAACCCCATCATTCTGATGCAGCAACCCGATGCCGGGTCCAAGACAGTCATCGAGAAGTTCGAGTACTATGCGGAAACGTGTTCTTACGCCATCGCCGTATTCACGCCCGATGATGAAGTCTCTTCTGGCGGAGAAACATATCTTCAAGCTCGCCCAAATGTTATCTACGAGCTCGGCTGGTTTTGTGGCCGACTTGGCCGCGGCAACGTAATGATGCTGCTAAGGGAAGGCACTTCAATGTTCTCTGACTTCGGAGGCATTATTCAGAAGCGCTTCACGACAAACATCTCCGAGAGAGTAGTTGAAATTCGCAAGGATCTGGAGGTTGCTGGTATTCTCCCAACCACCTAGGCCGAACTGTTCCATCGAAAGGACCTGGCTACGGCCAGCCGCTTAAGTAAATAGTTGAAGCAGTGCCCGATCCACAGGAAGAGTACCAATGCTTCGCCACTTCTTGGAGGTCGTCTGTCTCCACGAAGACTCAGATTGTCGCGGGAATGATGTCGAGCAACGGAGTTGCGGAGGATCACAGTCATGAAGTACGTGGATGAGTTTCGGGATCGTGGCCATGCTGAGACCTTAGCCCACGCTATCAAGAGTATCGTCACGAGGCCCTGGACAATCATGGAGGTGTGCGGCGGACAGACCCACGCAATTGTGCGGTTTGGGCTCGACGAGTTGTTGCCGGATATCGTGACGTTGGTTCACGGGCCTGGCTGCCCGGTCTGTGTGACACCTGTGACGTTGATCGATCACGCTCTCACATTGGCCTCGATTCCTCGGGTCATCCTCTGCACGTTCGGCGATATGCTTCGCGTCCCTGGCTCGCAGGGAGACTTGTTCAGTGTCAAGGCTGCGGGCGGGGATGTCCGTATCGTGTATTCGCCGCTGGATGCGCTGGCGCTGGCCCGTGCGAACCCTGATCGCGAGGTCGTATGTTTTGCCGTGGGGTTCGAGACGACCGCGCCGGCCTATGCCATGGCGGCGATCCAGGCTCGACGCCTTGGTCTCACCAACTTTAGTCTGCTCGCGGCTCAGGTGCTCGTGCCGCCGGCCATCGAAGCCATCCTGTCCGCTCCCGGCTGTCGCGTGCAGGGCTTTCTGGCGGCTGGGCATGTCTGTACCGTCATGGGCTATGAAGAGTACGAAGACCTGGCTCGACGTCTACCGCGTGCCTCTCGTCGTGACGGGGTTCGAACCGATCGACGTGTTGGAAGGGATCGCGATGCTCGTTGGACAACTCGAAGAAGGACGGGCGGTGGTCGAGAATCAATACACGAGGTCGGTGCGTCGAGAGGGCAACGCGGCGGCGCAAGCGGTTTTGCGCGAAGTCTTCGAACCAACGCTCCGAGCCTGGCGAGGCATCGGCGACATTCCTCTCAGTGGCCTGAGACTTACCGCTGCCTATGCCGATTTCGATGCGGCGGTGCGATTTCGTGATGCACTGGCTCAATCCGGATCGGTGGGCGGAGAAGACCCCGACTGTCAGAGCGGTCTGGTGTTGCAGGGCTTGATCAAGCCGCCGGACTGCCAGGCTTTCGGGACGCGCTGTACGCCGGAGCGTCCTCTCGGGGCGCCGATGGTGTCGAGCGAAGGGGCCTGCGCCGCCTATTACCGGTATCGACGGGATGCGAGGCCGGGGGTGATCGAGCTAAGACGCGAAGAGGTAAGGGGAGAGAAGAGCCCATGGCAGACGATCCTGAATTAAAACTGCAATGTCCTCTACCAGTGAAAAACGCGACCGTGCAATTGGCCCATGGTGGAGGTGGGAGGCTGATGCAGAACCTCATCCGGGACATCTTCGTCCGGTCGTTCAGCAACCCCCTCTTGGCCCAGATGCATGACGGAGCGACCTGGCCTGTGTCCGAAGGGACATTGGCGTTCACCACGGACTCGTATGTCGTGAAGCCCCTGTTTTTCCCCGGCGGAGACATCGGCAGCCTTGCCGTTCATGGAACGGTCAACGATTTGGCCATGTGCGGGGCGACGCCGTTGTGGCTTAGCGCCGGGTTCATTCTGGAAGAAGGACTCGCGATGGAGACACTGCAACGGATTGTGGACTCAATGGCCAAGGCGGCGCGGGACGCCGGCGTCTCCATCGTGACCGGCGACACGAAGGTCGTTGACAAGGGGAAAGGCGACGGGGTGTTCATCAATACGGCCGGGATCGGTATCGTGCCGCCCGGCGTGATGGTCGGCCCCCAACGAGTGCTGTCAGGCGATGCCATCCTCGTGAGCGGCGACCTCGGCTCGCATGGGGTGGCGGTCCTCAGTATGCGCGAGAGCTTGTCGTTTGCCGGTGACATTGCGAGCGACTCGGCGCCGTTGCATCGGGTGGTCGCGGATCTCATTGCCAACGGCATCGAGATCCATTGTCTCCGGGATTTGACGCGAGGGGGGCTTGCCAGTGCCCTCAACGAAATCGCATCGGCTGCTGGGGTGAAGCTGTCAATCGACGAGCGGGCGATTCCGATCCGGGACGAAGTGCAGGGAGCCTGCGAACTGCTTGGGTTAGATCCATTGTATGTCGCAAACGAAGGGCGATTCGTCGCGTTTGTGCCGGAGGCGCAAGCCGATCATGCGTTAGCAGTCATGCGTGATCATGCCGTGGCGACGGAGGCAGTTCGGGTCGGCGAAGTGGACGGGCGTGAGTTGTCCATCGTCGTCCTGAAGACGGTGTTGGGGACGCACCGAATTCTCGATCTGCTGTCCGGCGAACAACTCCCGAGGATCTGCTAGCCCGCATTATTCATGGCGGTTCGTCGAGAAATCGCTGAGCCGCGTCGCGAGAGCGGCGCGCGGAGCCCTGAGGACTTGAGGCGTACTCGTGCAGTACGTTGAAGGTCCAAGGGGCGAGCCCGCCGACCGAAGGCTTGTCGTAGCAGCGGATCGGCGATTGCAGCAGAAGTGTTCATGAATAATGCGGGTTAAGACCGTCCCATGTGTGTGTTATTCGCGCGACTTGCGAGGCTTGCGCGAAGAGCGGGACGAGTAAGACAGGAGTTGAGTCGCTCGAAGGCTGTGAAACCCCGCCGCCATCTGATGCAAATCTCCCCACCGAAGCTGCCGGCTCTGTTGCGTAACGGGTCAGATTGATTCCTCGGGCGAGGTCCATAGGAAGATTCCAAGCGGCCCACGTCTTGCACAATCGAAGTATGTGAGGCCGTGAGCTTGTGGCCATCACGAGTGAGTGTCGCACATAAACCACACTATCAAGGAGGTTCGTATGAAGCAGCTAGTAGGAATGTTGGCCGTGGCGATCGGCGCCGTGTTGGTGCTGAATGGCCCTGCTTGGAGCGATCAGAAAGGAAAGGGAAAGAAAGATGAATCGAAAGAGACGGTTGAAATGGCCGCTACGGCTAAGGTGACGATCGACGAGGCGATCAAGACGGCTTCGGAGAAAGTGCCGGGCAAGGTCGTGGAGGCCGAGCTGGAGAAGAAACACGGCACGCTCGTGTGGGAAGTCGAAGTCGTCACGGCGGACAACAAGGTCATGGAGGTCCACATCGATGCGGAGTCGGGAGCCGTGATCGAGGTGGAGGAAGAGAAGCCGGGGAAAGACAAGAAGAGCGAGCAGAAGCGGGAACGCAAACAGCAGCACAAACCCTGAGCGAACCGGTCGGCGCTGTGATCACGGCCATGTGCAAGGAAAGGGAGATCCCAAGCAAGACCCCTATGCGATACTCAAAGCTCCGAAAGGGTCGGCGATGTGCCGGAAATGTCTGGCTATTTATGCACCCAAGCGGTGGTATTTTGATGAAGCTGCAGCCAGGAAGCTGGCGGCCTCCCCGCGCACGCGCAAGTTCGCCCGTCCCGCCTGCCAGAAAATCCGGGACGACTATCCTGAAGGCATCGTCACCTTTTAAGCGATTGCCAACGATATCCGCCGCTGTCGCGGGTTGCCTCGACCGTCCATTTTCCTCACTCTCACGGTCAAATCGGTTTCGGAGACGACATGTGATGCATTCCGTCCTCTGCCAGAAACTCGATCTCTCCCGTGACGACATCATACATCGCGCCGACGATCGCGATCCGCCCTTCCCGGACGAGGCCGTCGAGCGTCTGGCTCTGTTTGCGCATCCGTTCAACAACCCGCAACACGTTGCGGCGGGCCACGGCATCGACGAACGATTGCTTCTCGGCCGCCGGTACTTCCTTGGCACCCCGGCAGGCGATCGGGTCGGTCGATTGCTGAATGTCGTTGACGATGTGGTCGAGGTGCTGGCAGCCGGTGGCTTCGGCGGGCGTCCGGACATCGCCGATGAGGTTGACGGCCGCGGTCACGGCGCCGCATCGGGTGTGTCCCATGACGAGAATCAGCTTCGCTCCGGCCACCGCACAGCCATACTCCGCGCTGGCCAGCACCTTCCGGCTCGTGACGTTGCCGGCGATGCGGACGCTGAAAATGTCGCCCATGCCCAAGTCGAAGATCAGCTCGGCGGGTGTGCGGGAATCGATGCAACTGAGCACGACGGCCAAGGGGTGTTGTCCCTCAGCCGTGGCGCGGACCTGGCGGACGAGGTCGCGGGTCAGACGCCGGCCGCTGCGAAACCGTTCATGACCGTCCTTCAGGATGTGTAAAACCTGCGGCGGCGTGAGTGAATCTTGCAGGTCGCGGGTCGAATAGTCCACATACTGGATCTGGTCATCGAATTGGTACTCGCTCCGAAACCCGACGAGGCTCACTTCGACGCCGCGGACCGGACCGGAGACTTCCTTGAAATCTCGAATCAGGCCGAGCACGTCCGGGTCGATGTAGTCCGTGTTCTGTGCGTCCAACAGGACGTGCCCGTTACGTGGGACCTCGGCCAACACGCTGGACAGGGCGGCACGATTCAGAAAGCTCACCTGATTGGCCAACTCAATGTGCAACACATCGCCACCCAGGTGCTTTTCTACGAAGCGGCGCATCGGGCGGCGCATGTTGCTGTTCAGGATGAAACCAATGCCGATGGCCAGCCCGATCAGAACCCCGATCAGCAGATCGGTCAGGACGATGGCCACGACCGTCGCCGCGAAGGGGATGAACTGATATCGCCCCTCGTTCCACATGTGCTTCACCAATGCCGGGCTGGCCAGTTTGACCCCCGTGACCAAGAGGATCGCCGCCAGGCAGGACAGCGGGATCGCATTCAGCCACATCGGCAGGAACGCGACGCTGACCAGCAATAACCCGCCATGGATGATCGCCGCGAGTTTCGTCTTCCCTCCGGCGTTGATATTCACGGAACTGCGAACGATCACCGAGGTGATCGGCAGGCCGCCGATCAGCCCGGCGGTCACGTTCCCGATCCCCTGAGCCAGTAGTTCCCGGCTCGGGGGCGAGGTCCGCTGATGCGGGTCGAGCTTATCGACCGCCTCCAGGTTCAACAGCGTTTCCAGCGAGGCCACCACGGCAAGCGTCGCGGCGGCGATGTAGACTGCCGGGTTCGCCCACTGCGAGAAGTCAGGTAATTGCAGAAACCCGAAGAACCCCTCCAGGCTGTCCGCTACCGGCACCTGCACGAGATGACTCGGCCCGATGACCCAGGCTCCGCCGAATTGCCGGAACAACAGGCTGATTCCGACGCCCAGCAGCACCACAATCAGAGGCGCGGGGACAGGGGAGTTCTTCAACGGCTTCCACTTGCCCCAAACGAACAGCACCACGATCGACAAGAGGCCGATCGCGGCTGCGCCGGGGTGGATGTCGCCGATCGTTCTCGCGAGTTCGGAGAACGTGGTCTCGTCATCCAGCTGTTGGAAGGCCATATCCCCTTCTGGGTCGGGGTCGTGGCCCAAGACGTGGGGAATTTGCTTCAGAATCAGAATCACCCCGATGGCGGCCAGCAACCCCTTGATCACGCTGGTCGGGAAGAAGGCGGCGATGAACCCGGCCCGGGCGAGCCCCAGGCCGATCTGGATCAGCCCCGCAAGAACCACCGCCAGTAGGAACGCCGGGAATGATCCGAGTGACAGGATCTGAGCGGCGACGACCGCCGTCAAACCGGCGGCCGGGCCGCTGACGCTGGTCTGCGACCCGCTGAGCAGTCCCACCAGGATGCCGCCGACGATTCCGGCCAGCACCCCCGAGAACAACGGCGCACCGGACGCCAGCGCCACCCCCAGACACAAGGGTAGCGCGACGAGAAACACGACCACGCCGGACGTGATGTCGCGCGGCAGGGTAGCTGATAACGGACCGTTCATCGGCAGCATGGATGCGCCTTTCTGTTCAGGTCGTATGCTGCCCCATATAACTTATCGACAGTTTATTAAACATGGCGAATCATTACTGTTACAGTGAGTGCTCCGCATCCACCTACCTACGCGAGCTGTCCATAATTTAAGTAGGGTACAACGCCCGAGACATCACTGCATCCGCTCGTTTATTTCTCTGCGCCCAATGGCAGCATGTTGATGCCGATGCGTTCGAGGCCCATAAATGACTGTGAGCGCGGTGGGCGAGTGTTGCGCAATTTCATTTTGCACTTCGATGCGGCGTAGGTCCACAAACTCCGGCGCAGTCAGCCCCACCGATTCACGGTAGGCTCGGTCGGCAATGCCGCGTTGCCTTTCCGCTTTCTGGAACTCCACCATCGTGATCTTGCGCTGTTCCTGGATGATCGTCTGTGTCGTTTGCTCCACCACACCCTTGGGCGGGAGAATGCTCCCGACGACGATGCGATTGAGCCGCACCGGGATGCCCATGTTTCTCGATCAGTCTGGTTTGTTCTTCTTTGGCAATCGCGTCTTGCAACTTCGCTCTGGTGGTCGGATCGGTCGTCAACTGAAAGAGGGGATACCTCTGAACTTCTTCGCATACGAATGTGCGATATGGGCAGTCCACCCAAGATGCAGCGCGATACTTTTCACCATGCAGCAGGCTTTGAGCTCTCTCGGCGAATCAGTGGCTCGTTGGCATGGCGTAGGAGTGCACGCACTCTGCGGATGCCTTGCCATTTTTAGTCTTCAGCGGGGTGAGAGATAGACGTCTCCTTTGGCGTCCACCACCCACCACTGCGACGCAGGAGTCTCCGGAATCTTTACGTCGTCCGCCATTGACTTGGCCGTCACACCTTCGCTATTGCTCTTGGTCTCTGCATCGGCCGCAGGGTCATTCAACGCCACGAACAATACTGCCGTGGCAATCATGGACAGGAATCCTATCACGAACGCCCTCTTTGCATTCATAACACTGCCTTTATGGTTGTGCCGTGAACGTCGCTGCGGATGATCCCGCCCGCTCCAAGTCTCACAAATGGAATTCAGTATCCCGTGGGTTACACTGCGCATGTACCAGCCACGGAAGAAGGGATTGCGATCAGATCATGAAGAATTCTTCATCGCCCTGAACTGTCTTCGGCACGATGAGGGCCAACGCTAAAGGATTATCTCCTTTAAAAGGTCGAGGCTGACTCCTCGAGATTCCCCAGAACGACTGTCCGGGACTCCCCGGCAATTTTCGCTCTCTCATCGAACGACGAGCACGGCACAGTTCGCGTACTGCACCACACGCGTCGACACGCTGCCGAGGAAAAACCGATCAATCGCGCCCAGCCCTTGGGCCCCCATCACGATCAGATCGGCCTGTTGTTTCGAAGCAGCCTCCATGATCTTTTCAGCGGGATTCCCCAGCCGGCTTATGGGCTTGGCCCTAAATCCCGCCTCGATCAGCTTCTGCACGCTCTGGTCGAGTAATTTCCGGCTTTCCTCCTTGACCTTCAGCCCCCGTTGCTTGGTCCAGGGTATCGTCGTTCCGATATCGAAGGGGGCCAACGGGCGGCGTGGGATAACATGGATCACACTCACATGAATCGGCACCGGCCGATCCGGCTGAAACTTGGTCAGGACAAACGCCAGAGCTTTGACCGAGGCCTCCGATCCATCGGTCGCCAAGATAATCCTCCGCAATGGCACCGCCTCGCTCTTGACGACGAGCACGGGACAGGTTGCCTGGTGGATGAGTTTCGTCGACACACTGCCGAGCGTGAAGCGGTCGAGGGCGTCGAGGCCTTGACTGCCTACCACCAGGAGCCCATTGTGTTTGGGCGCGCGTTTCAGGATCGTCGGCGCAACTTTCCCTTGTTCCTCACGGGCCGTACCCGTAAGTTTCAGCAACGCCAACTGCTCTGTGACCTTCTTGAGGGTTCGTGCCGAGCGCGCTTCCACGCGCAAAATCTCTGGTCGTGTCCGAAACGGTCCACGGAGCCAGGCGCTATCGAGCACATGAAGCGCCAGGACTTTTGGCGGCTCGACCAGCGGCAGCTTGGCCACCCAGTGCAGCGCCCATTGCCCATACGTCGATCCATCCATCGCTACGACCACATTCATGGTGCCCATCCTTTCATTGAATCTCCTTATGGTTGTGAAGTGAACTGCGCTGATGATTCTGCCCGCTCCGAATCTCACAAATGGGATTCAGAATCCCGTAGCGTACACTGCGCATATAACAGCCTCAAGCGAAGGGATCGGAACCGGATCATGAAGAATTCTTCAATCGCCCCTCTGCATCACTCGACGCAAAGAGAACGATCCGGTATGATCCAGCCATTCTTCGCGAGGCTGTTGCCGTTCGGGAAAATCAGGGTGAGCCCCACGCTGAGCAATGGCAAACACGCGGGCACAGTTGGGGCAGGCGTCGTCCCTCCGATCGAGATCACTCCGGCAGACACCATACTTCATCACATACGTATGGCCGTCGATCCACAGAGGTTGTCCACCTTCCGGGTGAATCTCATCGCAGAGATACCCACATCCCACACAGAACCGCACAGATATGGCGTTCATACACTCACCTCCTTATCCGCCGCTGCGGTGAAGGGAGAAACAGCCGGTAGCCCAATCTGGCACGCGGCGAAGCCCCAGCCGTCCGCCCCGCGACATCTGATCGCCGGCGATGAAGATGTCGCTCCAAACATGACCGGAGAGCTGTGCGCAAGATCGTCTAAGCTGCAGGGAAAATTCTCTTCAGAGCGTCGTCAACAGCGTCTTCCGCAATAGCACTCTTGTCCGAAACAGTCTATGTCGTTGGGTCATCCGAAGGTGTAGGGTCTCGGTGAATCGCCAAACCCACCTGCACCCAACCGAAGGAGACCCAACGTGAACGCATCATGCAGCATGTTCAGCCAGATACTCAAGCTCATCCCCCGCACCGACTTCGAACGCATCGTCAAAGAGACGGGTACCGAATATCGCAGCAAGGGCTTGTTCGAGGTGGATCCAGTTTGTTGGCATGCTGTTCTGTCAGTTGGGTCGCGCCCATTCCCTGCGGGAGATCGAAGGCGGGCTGAAGAGCTGCGAAGGTAAGCTGGCCCACCTGGGCATCGAAGCGCCGGCCCGCTCGTCGCTCTCCTACGCCAATGGCCATCGTCCGTGGGAACTGTTCGAGAAGGTGTTCTACGGGCTGTTCGACATCGTGGCGGCGAAAGCCGTGGGCAAAAGGAAATTCCGCTTCAAGCACAAGCTGGTCAGCCTCGACTCGACCGTGATCGACCTGTGCCTGTGTCTCACCTCGCCGGAGATCAGTTCGAGCATCTCTCGGCCTTAGCCGGCTGGCTTTCGTCGATCAACCTGATGCTGGCGCTCTTCAACCAGGTACCGGGTTTCCGTTCGACGGAGGCCGGATCTTGAGGGCTGTCCTCTGGTATGTTACCGGAAGCTTTGCGAAGGCTACGCGGATTGCGACCCGCTCAGGGCAGATCATCGGGTATGGATTGATTTTTGGTGGGATCTGGACGGGGTTGGTCACCGGCAATTGGTTTAGCGGGCTATGGCTGGCGTTCATCGGCTGGTTCCTCCGAAACGCGGCGCAGGAGAGCGTCCTGCAGATGAGTGTCCGGTCAGCTTTGGGCGGACTTGTGGCCGAAGACATCATGGCGCGGGATTGTCCCACCGTGCCCGGCCAACTGAGTCTCGCGGACTTGGCTGGGTTTGTGGCTGTTGTTTCGATGAAGGATTGAAGGGAAATGGAACCGCGAAATGATGCTGTTGCTGTGAGGCCGTGGCACGCAATATCGGCCGACGCGCTGGCGCTGGACCTGCGCACACATCCCGAAGCCGGGCTTGGTGCCGACGAAGCCGGCCGTCGACAACAGAGGGAGGGGTTCAACGAACTGCCCGAAGCTCCCCCACCGTCACTTGTGAAGCTGTTTCTTTCTCAGTTCACGAGCGTCATTGTCTGGGTGCTGATCGGGGCGGCGGTCATCTCGGGTCTCTTGGAAGACTGGATCGATGCGGCGGCCATCCTGGCCATCGTGCTGCTCAACGGAGTTCTTGGATTTGTCCAGGAGTTCCGGGCGGAGCGGTCTTTGGCGGCGCTGCGGAAAATGACGGTGGCGACGGCTCGGGTATTCCGTGACGGCATCCTCCGGTCCATTCCCGCGCGGGAATTAGTGCTCGGCGACCTGATTCTCCTCGAGGCGGGCGACCGCATTCCCGCCGACGCCAGGCTGATCTACACGACAAATTTCCAGACGCAGGAAGCGTCGCTGACCGGCGAATCGACGCCTGTGGAGAAGAGCGGCGACGTGCTCAGCCAAACCGATCTGCCGCTCGCCGAACGGACAAACATGGTCTTTATGGGCACCGTCGCGGTGTCCGGTAAGGCACGGGCTGTTGTCGTGGCTACCGCCTTGCGCACAGAACTGGGCCGGATCGCCGCGATGATTCAAAAAGCCACGGAGGCCGAGCAGGCGGAGACTCCCTTACAGCGAAGGCTCGAACAATTCGGCTACACACTGTTGTGGCTGGCGCTGGGTGTCGTGACCGTCGTGTTCCTGTTGGGCTATCTGCGTGGGGAGCCGGCGGTCTTGATGTTGTTGACGGCGGTGAGTCTTGCCGTGGCCGCCGTTCCGGAAGGGTTGCCTGCCGTCGTGACCATCACGCTGGCGTTGGGGGTCACTCGCATGGTGAAACGCCATGCGCTGATCCGCAAGCTGCCCGCGGTCGAAACCCTCGGGTCCGCCACGGTCATCTGCTCCGACAAGACCGGCACTCTCACCAAGAACGAAATGACGGTGACGAGGTTGTTCGCCGGAGACCTGGTGTTCGAGGTCACGGGCGAAGGGTATGTGCCGGTGGGAGAAATTCGAGAAAAAAGTTCTGAGTTGAAAGTTCTGAGTTCTGAGTTATCCGGAAGTACTTCTCGCCTTGAAAACCCAGAACTCAGAACCCAGAACTCAGAACCGAGCCAGTCTCCCGCCTTGCGTGAACTACTGACGGCGGCAGTGCTCTGCAACGGTGCAACGCTGCGACAAGAGGAAGGAACGTGGCGCATTCTAGGCGATCCGACGGAAGGTGCACTCCTGGTTGCGGCGGCGAAGGCATCTCTCACGATCGAAATACTCGAGTCGACCTATCACTTTCTCGGAGAGGTGCCGTTCGATCCGGAGCGCAAGATGATGACGATCGTTCGGCGCACACCGGACGGCCCGGTCGCGTACGTCAAGGGCGCGCCGGATGTGTTATTGCGGCGCTGTACGCATCGGCTGGCCATGGATGGCACGACCGAACCCCTCACGGAATCGATTCGCGCCGCCATTCTCGACGCGAATGCATCGTTCGCCCATCAGGCGTTGCGCGTGCTGGCGATGGCCCGGCGGCGATTGGATCGGGAGCCTGACGCCTATCGGGCGCAGGAGTTGGAGGACCAGCTGGTCTTTCTCGGGCTTGCGGCCATGAAAGACCCGTTGCGGCCTGAGGCGAAAGCCGCTGTTCAGGCCTGTCACGATGCCGGCATTCAGACGGTCATGATTACGGGAGATCACAAGGATACAGCCGTGGCAATTGCAGAAGAACTCAGAGGAGTGAAGGAACCGATACAGTCGTTTTCGGGGATGGAACTCGATCGTTTGTCCGACGATGAACTGGCCCGGACGGTGGACGGGGTGGCGGTCTATGCGAGGGTCTCGGCGGAGCACAAGTTACGTATCGTCAAAGCCTGGAAGGCGCGGGGCGCCATTGTGGCCATGACGGGCGACGGCGTGAACGACGCGCCCGCAGTCAAAGCGGCGGACATCGGGGTGGCTATGGGGATAACCGGAACCGATGTGACGAAAGAGGCCGCCGACATGGTGGTGACGGACGATAATTTCGCCTCAATCGCCGCAGCCGTGGAAGAAGGTCGTGGCATCTTCGACAACATCCGCAAGACCATCTATTTTCTCTTGTCGTGCAATATCAGCGAGGTGCTGGTGATGTTGTTTGCGGCGTTGATCGGACTTCCATTGCCCCTGTTGCCGATTCAAATTCTGTGGATGAATCTGGTGACGGACGGATTTCCGGCCTTGGCGCTGGCAGTGGATCCCAAGTCGCCCGATCTGATGAAGCAGCCGCCCCGCCGGCCGGAGGCCCGATTGCTGGACGGCGGCACACTCCTGGCCATCGGAGCGCAAGGGGTCATGCTGGGGGCGATTTCGTTGGGGGCCTTTGCCTATAGCCTGTATGGTCTCCATCAAGAGGTCGAGCAAGCGAGGACCGTCGCGTTTACCGTGATGGTCGTCGCGCAATTGGTGCATGCGTTCAACTGCCGCAGTGAACGATTGTCTCTCTTCCAAGTGGGGCTATGGACCAATCGTCCGCTCCTCTTGGCCTTTTCACTCTCTCTTGGGATTCAGGTTGCCGTTATCACCATTCCAGCTGTCGCGTCGATCTTCAAGGTTGCCCCGTTGCCGATCGAAGACTGGGCATTAATGGGAGCCATGGGCCTTCTGCCGTTCCTCCTGATGGAACTGATAAAGGCGCTACGACGCTGATGAAGGTGTTGGCGAACGATCGCGTGGCCGAACTGGCTCCGCTGCATAACCCCGGATGTCTGGCTGGGATTCGCGCTGCCCGCCTTGTATTTGGTTCGGACCTGCCGATGGTCGCCGTCTTCGATAAGGATTTTCATCGTTCGATCCCGCCGCGGGCGGGTGAGAAGAGCGACTTTTTCAGCATCCTGCTAGCGGTGGAAAGCATTCAGTGGATAAAAAGCCTATGATGGCATCAGCCGAAGCTGACATCAATTCAATGTACGAGTATCTTTTCATCCTCTGGACATCAGGGGTACGGGACTATCACACGATGCTCTCCGACTACCTCACGGCCAATTCCATTTTCGTCGCGGTGATCGGGCTTATCGTGCTCCTCTGCGTCTTCGGGATTCTCCTCTGTCTCCAAATGGCGATCGTCCTCGGAAGGTTGTCAGGTCAGAACGCGCCGTGGGAATGGCGATTGAGGGGAATCGAGCTAGATCCTGAATGGCATGACGAGAAGCTGCTGACAAGTCTTCACCGGCTCCACGAGATCCAGCAGCCGATTGAAGATCGACGGAATGAACCAACGGTGTTTGAACCGAACTGGGTTTTCCGCCGGCATCGCCAGTGGTCGGCTCATCGCGCCATCAGCTTCCCCTGGTTCTTCGGGAGCGTGTACGCGTTGCTTCTTGTGGGAGCGTGACAAAGTTGCTGAATCCCTGAGCTGCTCCGAGAGGACCTTTCTTACGATGTCTCATAGCTGGAGCTTTTGGAGTAGCCCATCGGCTGAGGCTCTTGAGCAACTCGACTCAAGCTCCAAAGGACTCTCCGGCGATGAGGCGCGACGGCGTCATCTGCGCGATGCGCATCTTCTCTTGAAACCGAAGAGCCGGCTGTCCACCTACGAGCTGTTATTTCGGCAATTCACCAGCCCGATCATCCTCATCCTCCTGGCGGCCGCGGGGCTGGCCTTCTTTCTGGCGGATCCGACCGACACGGCGATCATTCTCCTGATCGTGCTCGTCAGCGGTCTGCTCGGGTTCTGGCAGGAACGGAGCGCGAATCAAGCGGTGGCCAGCCTCCTCGCGATCGTGCAGGTCAAAGCGGATGTGTGGCGCGACGGAAGCCAGGCTGCTGTGCCGGTGGAGGAGGTCGTGCCGGGCGATGTCATCCTGCTCAGAGCGGGCGACACGGTTCCCGGCGATTGTCTGCTGCTTGAATCGAAAGACCTGTTCGTGGACGAGGCGACGCTCACGGGAGAAACCTATCCGGTTGAGAAAGTCTGCGGTGTCTTGCCGGCCGACATTCCCTTGGGTCGAAGGACGAATAGTCTCTTTCTTGGGACCCATGTCGTCAGCGGAAACAGTACGGCGGTTGTGGTGCACATTGGGTCGGACACGGAATTCGGCAAGGTCTCGGGCCGGTTACAACTCAGGCCGCCTGAGACGGAGTTCGAGCGAGGCATCAGGCGATTCGGTTATTTGCTCTTGGAAGTGACCGTCGTATTAGTCGTCGCCATCTTTGCGGTCAACGTGTATTTGGCCAGGCCTGTGCTCGAAGCCTTTCTGTTCTCTCTCGCTCTCGCGGTCGGCCTCACCCCGCAGCTGCTGCCGGCCATCATCAGCATCAATTTGGCCCATGGGGCCAAGCGCATGGCTCAGCAGAAAGTGATTGTGAAGCGATTGGCCTCGATCGAAAACTTCGGGAGCATGACCGTCTTCTGCTCGGACAAGACAGGGACGCTGACCGAAGGGCTCGTCCGGCTGAAGGCCGCCTGCGATATCGCAGGCAACCCGAGCGAACAGGTACTCTTGCACGGCGCGCTCAATGCGAGTTTCGAAACCGGTTTTCATAACCCGATCGACGAAGCTATCCGTACCGCGCGCTCGTTCGATCTCTCCCCCTATCGGAAATTGGATGAAGAGCCCTACGACTTCGTCCGTAAACGGTTGTCTGTCTTAGTCGCGACGCCGACCGCCCATCTCATGGTCACCAAGGGAGCCCTGGCGAATATGCTGGCGGTCTGTTCAACCGCCGAGACTGCGGACGGCATCTTGGTTGAGTTGGCTGCCGTGCGGGAGGCAATCCTCTTGCAGATGGCGCAGTGGGCCGGCCAGGGCTTGCGGGTACTCGGGCTTGCATCCCGCGTGATGGGCGCGCGAGACCGTATCACCAAGGACGATGAGTCGGACATGACATTCTTGGGATTCCTCGTGTTCGAAGATCCCATAAAGGACGGTGTTCTAGATGTGATTGGCCGCCTCAAGGGCCTGGGCGTCACCTTGAAGATCGTGACCGGCGACAATCGTCTCGTTGCGGCTCACGTTGGACAGGCGATAGGCTTGTCGAATGGAGATCTGTTGACCGGCGAGGATTTGCGGCAGATGAGCGACGAAGCGCTGGTGTCGCGCGTGAATGACGTCCATGTGTTTGCCGAGGTCGAGCCGAATCAGAAGGAACGGATCATCCTGGCGTTGAAAAAGGCGGGCCACGTCGTAGGTTATGGGGGCGACGGCATCAATGATGCGTCGGCATTGCACGCGGCGGACGTCGGCGTGTCCGTCGAAAGCGCGGTGGATGTGGCGAAAGAAGCAGCGGATATCGTGTTGCTGGAAAAGGATCTTGGCATTCTTGTCGAAGGGGTCCAGGAAGGGCGGAGGACGTTCGCCAACACGTTGAAGTATGTCTTTATGGCGACCAGCGCGAACTTTGGCAACATGTTCAGCATGGCGGGGGCGTCACTCTTTCTGTCCTTTTTGCCTCTGCTGCCCAAGCAAATATTATTGACCAACCTCTTGACCGACATTCCGGAAATGACCATCGCCGGTGATCGCGTGGATGAGGAGCTGATCGACCGGCCCAGACGATGGAACATTGCCTTCATCAGGAAGTTTATGCTCACATTCGGTTTGGTGAGTTCCATATTCGATTATATTACGTTTGGTGTGCTGCTCTTGGTTTTTCACGCCGGTGTGGAGGAATTCAGAACCGGGTGGTTTGTGGAGTCGGTGATCTCCGCCTCGGTCATTGTCCTGGTCGTGCGGAGTCGTCGTCCGTTCACTCAAAGCCGACCGAGCCGTGGCCTGCTGGGTGCGACGCTTGCGGTGGCAGGATTGACGCTGCTGTTGCCCTATACGCCGCTGCGCGGGCCGCTGGGGTTCGTGCCGTTGCCGCCGCTGTTCTTGGCGGCCTTGCTCGGCATCGTCGTCGGGTATGTCGCTGCGGCTGAGGTGGCGAAGAAAGTCTTTTACCGGCATGTCCTCTATTGATGTATGTACAATGTGCGCACAATTTGATATAGTGGTTGCACGCAGAAGGAGGCGTGCCACATGAAGCATTCGGAAACCCAAGCCGTCGGGAGGCGGGGAAAAACCATCAACCTCCGCGCCAGTCATAAACAGAAGGCCTTGATTGACCGGGCGGCGGAAGCGCTCGGCAGAAGCCGGTCTGATTTCATGCTCGACACTGCATGCCGGGAAGCGGAAACAGTACTGCTGGATCGGCGATACTTTGCGCTCTCTCGAGATATCTTCCAACGTTTTACCGCCCTGCTCGACACCCCACCCGCGCGCAACCCGAAGCTTCAACGTTTCCTTCGAACCAAGGCCGTGTGGGACAAATGAACAAGGGCCTCGATGCGATCAGGCCGCCGGAAAAATTGTCCGTCACGCATAACTTCTCGGACTTTGATTCCGGAGAGCCGGTACTGGATGACTGGCTGCGCCGGCGCGCCCTTCACAACGAAGCGAGCGGAGCCTCGCGCACGTACGTGGTCTGTACGGGCAAGACCGTGGTGGGATATTACACGCTTGCC
This sequence comes from uncultured Nitrospiraceae bacterium, assembly GCA_963821465.1. Taxonomy (GTDB): domain Bacteria; phylum Nitrospirota; class Nitrospiria; order Nitrospirales; family Nitrospiraceae; genus Palsa-1315. Next base: position 165,963 of record CAWGDV010000004.1, read on the forward strand.
GTGGGCGCGGTTGCGCATGCGGAGGCGCCAGGGCGGGTGAGGCGCAATATGCCTGATCCGTTGCCGGTCATGGTACTCGGACGACTTGCGGTCGATAAGAGTTTCCAGCGACGTGGCATCGGCAAAGGGTTACTGCGTGATGCTGTGCTGCGCACAGTGCAGGCTGCGGAAATTGCCGGTATCCGGGCGATTCTTGTCCATGCGATCTCAGAGTCTGCCAAGCGTTTCTATGAGGGGTGCGGATTTATGCCCTCGCCCATTGATCCGCTGACGGTCGTGCTGACGGTTCCCGAGGCGGGAAAAATCTTGAAGCAAACAGACTGAGACTCGTTTAGCAGGCTGCTACTGCCGATGAATTTCATTCCACACTCGGAAAATAGAATGTCCCGGTTTTTTCTTTCATACCGGTTGGAGGAATTCAGAACCGGGTGGTTTGCTCGGCATCGTCGTCGGGTATGTCGCTGCGGCTGAGGCGGCGAAGAAAGTCTTTTACCGGCACGTCCTCTATTGACGAGGGCCAGCGCTACTACAACCTTTCGATGGTCAGCTGGTCTGTGGTTACACAAGGGAGGATCACGATGAAGATGCGCATGGTTCTCATGACCCTATGTCTTGGTTCCGGTTTATGGGTGGGCTGTCATCCGGTTCCACAGGTGACTGGGGCTCCGGGAGTGGCTGACGTTCCCAAGCCAGGTCAGGTGATCTTTCAAGAACACTGTGCCGCCTGCCATGGGCCGACCGGAAAGGGCGATGGCTATACAATGTTCAATCCGCCGGTTGCGGATCTTACGTCGGCGAAGGTGTCTACGCAACTCGCTCCTCAGCTGATTCGCACGGTGCATAAGGGACGGGCCAACACTGTGATGGGAAAGTGGGAGAACGTCCTGTCCGATCAGGATATCGAGGATGTGGTCGCCTATATTCGTAGCCTGAGGGACTAGCCCGCATGATTCAAGACGGTTCGTCGCGAAATCGCTGAGCCGCGTCGCGAGACCGGCGCGCAGAGCCGTGAGGCCCCGAGCGTACTCGTGCAGTACGTCGAGGGTCCGAGGGGCGAGCCCGCCGGCCGAAGGCTTGTCGCAGCAGCGGATCGACGATTGCAGCAGAAGCGTTCATGAATCATGCGGGCTAGGATACGGTAAAACCATTTCAGCGCAGCAGAACTTTGTGGCCTGCACGTTTGGGGCAAGAAGAGAAGACCGCGCAGGATAGACGAGCGAGACACGCGAGACTGGCGGGACGGGCTAGGGTTCATCTGGTTTATTTGGTTTGTCTCGTTTGTTTGCTTGAACAAGACGAACCGGATACACCAGAGAAGCCAGATGGAGGGGATAATCATGAAAGGGTCGGAGCTACTGCTGCGTTGTCTGGAAAATGAGGAAGTGCAGTGGATCTTCGGCGTGCCCGGAGAGGAGACGCTGGACGTTTTGAACTCGCTCGTGGATTCGCAGATCCAATTCGTTGCCGCCCGACACGAGCAAGGGGCGGCCTTCATGGCCGATGTCCATGGGCGGCTGACGGGAAAGGCCGGGGTCTGTCTCTCCACCCTGGGGCCCGGCGCGACCAATTTGCTCACCGGCGTGGCAGACGCGTATCTGGACCGTGCCCCGCTGGTTGCGATCACGGGACAAGCCTCGCTGGATCGAATGCACAAAGAATCGCATCAGTTCATCGACGTCTTATCCATGTTCAAGCCGGTCACGAAATGGAACGCCGAGATCTTTCACCCACGGACCATTGCCGAGACGGTGCGTAAGGCGTTTAAGGTCGCGCAGACCGAAAAGCCCGGCTCGACTCATCTTGAGCTGCCGGAGGATGTCGCGGCGGAAACGGTGAGTGATCGTGAGGTAGATGGGCCGTTGCGCGTGCAGGCGCCGGTTTTGCCGGAACCGCTGACGCGCCAGGTGAACCGGGCTGTCGAGGTTTTGGCTCAGGCACGTCTGCCGATCCTCTTGGTCGGCAACGGGGTGATCCGGGGACAGGCGCATGAAGCAGTCCGGCGGTTTGCCCGACAGGCGAACGTGCCCGTGGTCCACACGTTCATGAGCAAGGGTGTCGTTCCGGACAGCGACCCATTGTCTCTCTATACGATTGGGTTGCAGATGCGGGATCATCCGGCTGTGGTGATCGAGCAGAGCGATGCCGTTGTGGCGGTTGGTTATGATTTTGTGGAGTACGCTCCGTGTTTGTGGAATCCGAACCGCGACAAGCATATCGTGCATGTGGATGTGTCGCCGGCCGAAGTGGATGCGCACTATATTGTGGATGTCGGCGTATTGGGAGATATCGCCTTATCCCTCGATCAGATCGGCGAGCATCTTGCTTCGTTCGATCTCGCCTGGGCCGAAAAGAGCCGCCGGATTGTGCAGACCGCATACGAAAGGGAGTGGGCGCAGCCACCTGGATGGCCCCTGCGACCTCAGCATATCGTTCGCGATCTGCGACAGGCGCTGGCGCCGGACGATCTGGTCATCTGTGACGTGGGGGCGCATAAGTTATGGATGGCCCGGATGTTTCCCTGCGAGGTCCCGAACACGTGCATCATTTCCAACGGATTTGCCGCGATGGGCATGGCGCTGCCTGGGGCCGTTGCGGCCAAGCTCCTGTTTCCCACGCGGCGCGTCGTGGCTGTGACCGGGGACGGCGGGTTTCTGATGAATGTCCAGGAACTGGAGACCGCCGTGCGGTTGCACCTTCCACTCGTCATACTGATCTGGCGGGACAACGGCTATGGGGTCATCCGATGGAAACAGCAGATGAAGTTCGGGAGGACATCCGGTGTTGAGTTCGGCAACCCGGATTTCGTCGCCCTGGCGCAGAGTTTTGGAGCGGTCGGCTACCGCGTCGAGGGACCGTCGGAATTGGGGCCAGTCTTGAACGCCGCGCTCTCGTGCGGGAAGCCGTCCGTGATCGATTGTCCGGTGGATTACAGCGAGAATCTTCGTCTTTCGGAACAGCTCAAAGCGCTCGGAACCACATGAGGATATGTATCAGGGAATAAGAAAAGGAGGTACAGGATGGAAGTCCGCAGCAAGGTCTACACATATCACACCGCAGTCAAATGGACGGAGCAACGCAAGGGAGTCATCTCCTGTGCCGGGAAGCCGGATATCCAGGTTGCGACGCCGCCGGAGTTCAAGGGACACGAAGGCATCTGGTCGCCGGAGGATTTATTCGTCGCGTCCGCCAATGTCTGTGTGATGACGACGTTCCTGGCGGTGGCGGAGCGAGCAGGTCTGGCCTTTACCTCGTATGAGAGCGTAGCCGAAGGACGGCTGGAATTGGTCGATGGGAAGTTTCAGTTCACGGTCATTACGTTGAAGCCGACCATCACGCTTCCGGCGAACGCCGATGCGGCCAAAGCCAAGGAGTTGATCGAGAAAGCCGAGGCGAACTGTCTGATTTCCAACTCCATGAAGGCGAGCGTGACCTTGGAACCGACCATCCGATAACAGGATGCTGAAAACGCCCGCCAGCAGCGTTTTCACCTCGAAAGCATCCTCAACGTAGCCCGGAGGCTACGCCTCCGGTGCTTTCATCGGCTGTGGCCTTGCTGGACGAACGTTTTGAGCATCCTGCGGGATGGTTTTCGGTTGTCTCATACCTGCGGACCCGCGACGTTCTGCTGAGCCGAATTGGAGCGAGCATATCGCAGTGAAGGACAGTCTGGTCGTTGCGGCGAGAAAAGACTCCCGATCCCTTCCATTCAATTTCCTGCTACTTGACCGGTACTGAAGAGAGCGATACAGTGCAGACCAATCATATGAGACAGAAGGCTACAGCATTCGACAAACACTTTGATGCGCGAGAAGTTGCTTCCTATGGCGTCATGGAAGCTGCGCATTATCTGCGCATTCCACGCACGACCATCCGAGACTGGGTTTCAGGACGGCATTACCGCAGTAACACCGGCATGCGCTTCTCCAAACCGATCATCCAGGTGCCCGATCCAAACATGAAGTTGCTCTCCTTCATGAACCTCGTGGAGATTCATGTCCTTGATGCCATTCGCCGCAAGCATGACATCCCATTAGAAAAAGTCAGAACCGCGATGAATTACCTCTCGAAACAATTTCCTTCGAGACATCCCTTGGCCGATCAGGAATTCGTTACTGATGGACTAAACCTCTTCATCAAAAAATTCAGTCAATTGATCAACATCTCCCAGGAAGGACAATTGGCCATCCAGGAAGTTCTCCAGGCACACCTCCATCGAATCGAACGAGATCTCAAGGGCATCCCGGTCAGATTGTACCCGTTCACGCGGAAACGCGACCTCCAAGAAGAGCCCAGGTCCGTCGTGATCGATCCACAAGTATCCTTTGGCCGGCCTGTGCTGGCAGGCACCGGTATTCCAACGGCTGTGATCGCGGAACGCTACAAGGCCGGCGAATCCGTGGATGACTTGGCAGACGATTATGGACGGCGGCGGCTCGAAATCGAAGAAGCCATCAGGTGCGAACTCTCCGTCGAAGCGGCCTGAGCCCGTCTTCTTCCTCGATCGTTCTTTAGGGAAGAACCGTGTTGCTACAGCGCTTCGGCAGGCTGGCGCAACGCTCCATATCCATGACGACTACTTTCCTCCCGATGCCAAAGACGAAGACTGGCTCGCAGAAGCGGGACAACGCGGCTGAATTGTTCTGACCAAAGACCACCGCATCCGGTATCGACATGTGGAACGGCTGGCGCTCATGAGGGCGGGCGTAGCGGCATTTATCCTGACATTAGGCGATCTGCAAGGCGAAGAAATGGCACAGATTTTCGTGAAGGCACTTCCCCGCATCACCCGGTTTCTGAAGCACCACACGAAACCGTTCATTGCCAAGGTCGCAAGGGACGGCTCAGTCTCGCTGCTCTTTCAATAAATCAGAGCTCGGCTTGCGCGTTGATCGCAATTCCTCACGGAAGGCGTGGGCTCAGAAGGATGGGGGAAGGAGCGGCGAGGTGCCCTCCTTGCTCGCAGAACGCGCACGCTCAGAAGGTGCTCGTTGGACGCGCGCAGTGGGGGACTCATCCGGGCCTTCCCACCCCCTGCTGGCGGACTTTTTCAACACCCTGCTAGCCTGCCATCATGGAAGGCAGAAGAACGGTGGACACTCTGGCGAGAAGGGATTCCCGTCCATCATTCTTTCTTTCTACTTAGCCGGTTCGTTGCCAAGATCATTGGCAATCAGCCTGAATTGTTCAAGGGCTGCTTCGAGGTCGTCGACGATTTCTTGGGCAATAATGTCGGGGTTGGGAAGATTGGCGGAGTCTTCGAGGCTGTCGTCTTTGAGCCAGAAGATGTCGAGGCTGGCTTTGTCGCGGGCGATGAGTTCGTCGTAGTCGTAGGCGCGCCAGCGACCGTCGGGTTTCTTGTCGGACCAGGTGGCTTTGCGGTTGTGGCGGTTGCCCCCGGCCCGCTTGTCAGGCCGGTCGTGATGGCCGTTGTAGCAGGTCACGAACTCGTCGAGGTCTTCGCGCTTGAGCGGATCGGTCTTGAGCGTGAAGTGTTGGTTGGTGCGCAGGTCATAAATCCAGAGCTTCTTGGTCCAGGGCGTCTCGCTCGCCGGCCTCTTGTCGAAGAAGAGCACGTTGGCTTTGACACCCTGCGCGTAGAAGAGGCCGGTCGGCAGACGCAGGAGCGTGTGCACATCGCACTCGTGCAGGAGCTTGCGGCGGACGGTTTCGCCCGCCCCACCTTCAAAGAGGACGTTGTCTGGTACCACGACCGCGGCACGACCGTTCTGTTTCAGCAGGGTTTTGACATGCTGGACGAAATTGAGTTGCTTGTTGGAGGTCGTCGCCCAGAAGTCATCACGCTCGACAATATCCCGTTCCTTGGAGACTTGACCCTCTTCGCCGACGATGGTCGTGCTGCTCTTCTTCCCGAACGGGGGATTGGTCATCACAATGTCGAATCGATCCCCGGGATCAGCGGCCAAGGAGTCGGCCACGACGATGGGCAGGTCTTTGTCGCTCCCGATCCCGTGGAGCATCATGTTCATTGCGCAAAGCCGGGCGGTGCTTTGCACCAATTCCCATCCTTTGAACGTGCCTTGCTTCAGTTGTCGCTTTTCGTCCTTGGTCAAGTTGGGATAATGGTTCACGATGTAGTCATGTCCAGCTAGGAAAAATCCGCCGGTTCCGCAGGCGGGGTCGCAGATGGTCTCGCTGGACTTCGGGGCAATGGCCTCCACCATCGCGGCAATCAGCGGCCTGGGGGTGAAGTACTGGCCCGCTCCGGACTTGGTGTCCTGCGCGTTCTTCTCCAGGAGACCCTCGTAGGCATCCCCTTTCACATCGGCGCTCATCGTGGACCAGTCTTCCTTGTCGATCAGATCCACAATCAGCCGCCGGAGCTTGACCGGGTCCTGAAACTTGTTCTGGGCCTTCGTGAAGATCAGACCGAGCATGCCCTTCCCTTTGCCGAGTTCTTCCAGGAGATGACGGTAGTGGTCGAATAGATCGTCGCCGTCCTTCTTGAGCAAGCTGGACCAACTATACTTGTCGGGGATCTGGCTGGGCTGGTTGTACGGCGGCTTCGTGCGCTCATCGGCCATTTTGAGGAACAGCAAATACGTCAACTGCTCGACGTAGTCGCCATAGCTCATCCCGTCGTCACGGAGGACGTTGCAGTAGTTCCAGAGCTTTTGGACGATGGCTGAGTGACTCATTTTGTGATGGTCTCAATCCAAGTCATGGCGTATACTTTAGGAAACATAGGGCTAGCGCGATGAACGACAAGCCTCTCATTGAAACGAATCTGTACCTCAAGGACCCGGCGAAATACCGTAAGGCCTTGATCGCCAACGTGGCCAGTTCAACTGCCATCGAGACCGGCGCACCTGTCGAATCCATTGCCCGCATCCTGGTTGAGTCGAGAAAGCCATCTTCGGTCAAGAAGACAAGCGGCTCTGCTCGATAATCTCTCCTAACAAGCTCTCTATCGGCCCATAGTGCTTATCGAGGCCTGTCTGAATCGCGGCAATGTACGTTTTCTTGCTCGTCCCCGCAATCATGCTGAAGTCTAGCAACGGCAGTCTTGCCTGGAGCGCCATCATTGTTGATAGCACACGGGCGAGGCGTCCTTTCCCATCACGAAACGGATGGATCAGCACCAATTCAACGTGCGTTTCAGCCAAGGCACGGACAACCCCGGCACGGTCTGCAAACATACAGGGCGTACAGCGTCGCAATACATCCCGCTCGAACTGATCCATCAAGGCAGGCACCTGCATAGCAGCAGCGAAGGGAAAACCGTCTTTGCTGACATTCACCTGCCGATAGTGACCAGCCCATTCATAGATATCGCCGAGCCATGTGCGGTGACAGTTGCAGAGGGCCGCGGCCGTAAACCGATGGGTCTCACTATAGGTTCTCACCAGCACGTCCATCGCCTGCTCAAGTGCCCTGGCTTCCGCATTGTCCATGTCCTGTTTTGAAGTAATGCCTAGCCGGTTCTTGAGCACCTGCCCATTCGAACCCGGCTCAAACTGCGTCTCCGGCAAATCTGACATGTCGTATCGGTCATCTTGTGTCACAACTCCCTCACAGTGATTGAGAACGTCGTGCGCTCGTCCGCCATCTTGAGGAAGAGTACGTACGTCAATTGCTCGACGCCTGCCCTGAGCCTTGCCGAAGGGTAGTCACCGTAGCCATCTCGCCTACCTGTGCGTGAACGCACGCAGACAGGTCGTCGCGCCGGCCTGCGCCAAGCAAAGCGCGGCAGGTAGGGGGAACGTTGCAGTAGTTCCAGAGTTTTTGGACGATGGCTGAGGAGCTCATTGAGCGTGGCCTGATTGAGGAGGTCGCTTATCTAATAAGTTCTGCGGGAACATTTGCAGGACTTTGCTTCTGAGGTCCTCTCGGAAGAGTATTTCAATACACACAATCTTCCTGTCAACGAGGTCTAGGATGAACTGTCCAGAGGAAGGATTCAGAGAGATGCTTTCGTGGTTCGGCCCGTAAGCTCCCTTTGGTTTGGGAGCGGTGTAGAACGTAGCGCAGAAGTCATCGCCACAGCGACACCGATCAACGAGTGGAAGTCGTGGGACTTGCTCGGCCAAATCCCTCTCATTTTGACTTCTGAGAAGCGCGGTTAATTCGTCCGCAAGGTCTGGCAGAGCGTCTTGCAGAAGTGATGACATGGTGAGTGAAGCGGATTATCGCGAAGCAAGCTCGCGGGAGTGAACAATTTCGCGTTGCCCGATAGGGCGAACCTGTGACGCTTCCAGCGTGACCACGGCGACGGTCTTTCCTTCCAAGGTCATGAACTCAACTTCGTAGGCCTGGCCATCACGATAGATAAGCACGACCGTTCCAACATCTCCCACTACAAGGCCTTCAGTGGGAAGGTCGCCGGCCAATACGACTTGATCGAGTTCCTTCATCATGGTCTGGGATCTGGCTTGCGTCATAGATTAGGCCCGCAACACTTCCGGCCTGGTTGAAAGGTATGCCAGGATCTCTTGTTGCCGGTCCTGAATCTGAAGCAAGTACGGTGCGGCAAGGCGTTCATAATCCGTGCGTGCGTGCGTCTGCCTCGCCTGCTCAAGAAACCGCCAGAGTTTCTGCACAGCCGTTTCGGCCTGATGGAGTTCTTCATCGGTGGAAATCATGGAATCACCTCGACAACGGGTTGTGAACGAAGCTGCCGGTCACGCGAGAACACCGTTAATGCGTCTGCGATATGCTCAGCGCCGATCGACTCAGTGACCCCAAAGGCATCGACATTATAGCGGATTCGACAGGAATCGTGCACAAATACGGGAGGCCCTAAAACAGAGATAGCAATTGGGCGGGAGGCACAACAAGATCTTGTCGGCCGCGCTGAGCGCGGAGATAACGGGTGTGCGACCAAACACAACCATGAACCGACAAGGTGACAGGATGGTACGACACACGGTGTTGCCCTTCAAGCTGGAACGAACGGAGGAGATTCTGACGGCCCACGGGGGCCTGGCCCTGCTGGCGGAGTTCAACCATGGCCTGGGGCTGTGCGCCCTCGTGGATCGGTACGTACCAGGTCTGGGGAGCAATCGGGGCTATGCCCCCTCCGTCTTTGTCGATTGGCTGCGCCTCATGCTCCAAGCGGGGGGCCGCAGCCTCGAGGATCTCCGGGCGTTGCGACGTAAAGCGGGGTTGATGCGTCTCCTGGACCGAGCGGCGCGCCCTGATCCCGATACGCTCGGCGATTGGCTGCGACGGATGGGCGATCCGCAGACCGGGCAAGCCGGCCTACTCGGCCTGGGGCAGGTGCGGGATGTCCTCACGGCCCGGATCTTACGCCGTGATGGGCACAAGATCTATACGTTGGATGTGGATGCGACGCTGGTGGAAGGTGAGAAACGGGACGCGCACTGGAGCTATCAAGGCGTCAAGGGCTACAGGCCCCTGCTGGGGTTTCTGTTCGAGACCCCGGTCTGTCTGGCCGATGAGTTTCGGGAAGGAAATGTGTCGCCTGGGGCCGGGCACCTGGCCGTCTACCGAGCCTGCAAGACCCGGATGCCCGAAGGTAAATGGATGGCTCGCTATCGGGCAGACAGTGCCTCGTATCAGGCGGAGCTGATCAACGAGATGGAGACTGATCAGGTGCGGTGGGCCATCACGGCGGATCAGGATGTGGCGGGCAAGGCCGTGATCGCTGGCCTCGTGCCAGCGGCCTGGCAGGAACCGGAGCCGGGGTGCGGGTATCAGGTGGCGGACACGGTACACACCATGAACCAAACGAAGGCCGCGTTTCGCCTGAGCATCAAGCGCGAAGCACGGCCCCCGCCCGATCTGTTTGACGCCGCCACCACCCCGTATGCGTATCACGTCGTGGCGAGCCATTGGCCGGCGGAGGAGAAGACGGCCCACGAGGTGCTGCGGTGGCACAATCAGCGCGGCCAGGCCGAGAACTTCAACAAGGAGTGAAAAACCGGATTGGGGATGGAACAACTGCCGTGTGGCGATGCCGGCGCCAATGCCGTGTTCTTCCGGATCGGGGTGCTGGCGTACAACCTCTTCATAGGCTTCAAACGGCTCGCCTGCCTCGCCGCATGGGCGGCGCAGACGATCGCGACGGTGCGCTGGAGGCTGGTGCAGGTGGCGGGGCGAATCCTGCGCCATGCGGGGCGCGTGGTCTTGCGCCTCGTGCTGGAGGCCGAGGCGCTCGCCTGTTGGTACACGATCCGCCAGCGGGGCTGGGCGCTGGGTCTCGTGACCTGACACCGTACGCGGCACGGCACCCAGCGGGGAAGCGGGCGGAAGACCGAGAGTGGTCTGTTTCCACTCGCCGAACCATGACTGAGAAGGGCCGACCAGAGCGGGGCACACGAGGGCTCACGACCCCGGTCACAAGGCGCACACGGCACGCCGCGTAACAATCAGGCCGCACGTGCCTCAACCGAGCTGAGTGGAATTTCTATCTCTGGATTTGGGTGTCATATACGCCTTGACTCGCTTCTTGCTCTTCTGCTTCTTTGTCAGGCAATGCTGATGGGCGACAACGGCCAGTTCCTACACACACCAGCGGGTCAGTCCTATAGTTCTCGATGAGAAGACGTTGTTTAATGTGAGATGGTTGAACATTTGACAGTGGGATTGGGCACTATCTGGTCATGCGCCATGCTGATGTCGTGTGTACTGCCGCTATACGACCAGAAGAGGAAGGAGGACTTCTCTATGACACTTCAATTCCCTCAGAAAGCACAGCAGACGGAAAACAAGCGGCTGTCGTCCTTGCTCCCGTCTATTTTGACCGTCGTGAAGGGGCTCCCCCTTCATTCCTGCTGATCTTGGCTCGGGAGCAGCGCATTCCTGCAACCGAATCAATTCTTTAATCGGGCGCATTCTGGATCAACACCGGGCCTGGCATTCAAGCGGATGCTGGGGCTGTGGATCACGTCGAGAAGGTCTTCAATCGAGCGGAGGACGCCATTTGAGAGAAAGATCTGGATGGCCTCATGCCGGTGTATTCTGTACACTATCGGGATCGGAATCTGACGAAAGAGGACATACGGAAGATATGAAAGGGCTTTTTCGAACAATACGATCGGATTGTCACGCTCCACGTGTTTTCTCGCATCATGGTGACGCCAGGGAATCCTCCAACGGCACGGATCATCTGCACCGGGGCCCTGTGGGCGACACTGGACGGGACCGATCACCGGGTGAACCTGTCCAGTTGGGCCGGAGATATTCATCACCTGAGTTATGAGCAAGGGGCATGGAGAATTGTAGGGCAGGGCAGGAACGCCGCGAACCGACCGGAAGTCGGCCAGGCCCCGCCCCCGCTGTTTTAGGTCAACGTCGTGCAGTCCCAGGAGCGTGGCATGGATACTGATGCATCGAATGGTGGAGAAAGCTCAAATCCATCGTACTGAGATGGGCCACCGGCTCGGATCATTTTTCTCAGCGTGAAGGAGGGTGTGCACATGACGAATGAGGAAAAGCAGAACCGGATCCGTGCATGGATTAATCCGGAAGAGCGGATCACGGTGCATTTTCTCGATGCGCCGGACGTGAACACCACCGTGACAGGCTGCACGGATCAATCGGTGGACCTCTCGATCGAAACGCGCGTACCCCATTTGAAACAGAAGATCTCAGTCCCGCTTAGCCAGGTTGAGGTGACAGAAGACTTCTCCCACTACACGCGAGATCCCGAGCGACCCCTGCAACAACAACGATTGATGCTGGTTATCAATGAGAAGCGCCCACCCGTCATCTATTAGCGAACACGGGAGTGAGATCCTCTCCTCTCGTGGTCAGAAAGAAATTGTGCAGCGGCTGTTGCAGTCATGACCAAAAATCCGACAACCCGCTCAGCACTACGATGAGGAGTCCCGCTGAGGATCGGCTGGGATATGTGATGGGAGGTCGTCACGTTGTGCCGGGTTGTCGCACGCTTTGTGACACTTTTGCTATGACGCTCGGGGTTACAGGCCATCTGACTTCCCCCACTTCCATGGACACCCGGTATTGATCGCGTCACGGCGAAACTGGGCTGGAAGCTCTACGAGGTGCCGGTCGGTTTCAAGTGGTTCGTGGAGGGGCTGCGTGACGGCTCGCTGGGCTTTGCCGGAGAGGAGAGCGCGGGTGCGTCGTTCGTCCGTCTGGATGGCAGCGTCTGGACGACGGATAAGGACGGCATGGTCCCGGCGTTGCTCGCGGCGGAAATGACCGCGCGCATGGGTCGCGATCCAGGCGAATTCTATGGTGAGCTGGCACGCGAGTTCGGTGAGTCTCTCTAAGATCGCGTTGAAGCGCCCACCATCCCGGAGCAGAAAGAGCTGTTGTCGCGGCTCTCGTGCCACCAGATAAGGCTTACAGAGCTGGCCGGCGAAACAATCCAGACCGTCCTCATCCAGGCGCCGGGCAAGGACGCGCCCATCGGCGGGGCCAAGGTGATCGCGAAAAGCGGATGGTTTGCGGCGCGTCCATCCGGGACGGAAGACATTTACAAGATCTATGCGGAGAGCTTCTGGGGCACCGATCATCTGCGACGCATCCTGGGTGAAGCCCAGATTATTGTTTGGCGCTGCGTTGACGCGTCTCCGCAGCAGCCAGGGATTCCGGCCGAGCCAACACTGAAGGAACATCTATGAGCACACACGCCCGTGTCAGCCACCCCATCTACAATCTGCTCCCCACGGAAATTGAGGGATTCAATTCTCTGGCCGAGCTGGCCCTGGACATGCGTTCGTCGTGGAATCATGCGACTGACGAAGTGTGGCGGCAGCTTGATCCCGAACTCTGGGCGATCACGCATAACCCCTGGGTGGTCCTGCAGACGGTGTCGCGCGACCAGATCGAGCGTGTATTGGCCAATCCCGTTTTTCGCAAACACGTTGATGGCTTGGTGCAAACCAGGCGCGATGCGGCGGAGGCGCCTGCGTGGTTTCAGCGCACCTACCCGCAATCTCCGTTGACTTGTGTGGCGTATTTCAGCATGGAATTCATGTTGAGCGAAGCGTTGCCCATCTACTCGGGCGGGCTGGGTAATGTGGCCGGCGACCAGCTCAAGGCCGCTAGCGATCTGGGCGCCCCAGTGGTCGGCGTGGGACTGCTGTACCAGCAAGGCTATTTTCGCCAGGTGATCGACAAGGACGGCGCGCAAGAGGCCCTCTTTCCGTATAACGACCCGGGACAATTGCCGATCACGCCGTTGCGCCACGCGAATGGCGAGTGGTTGCGGCTGGAGATCGCCTTACCGGGGTACTCAGTCTGGCTGCGCGCCTGGCAGGTCCAGGTGGGCCGAGTGAAGCTGTACCTGCTGGACAGCAATGACGCGGCGAACTTCCCCGCGCATCGAGGCATTACCAGCGAGCTGTATGGCGGCGGGCCGGAGCTGCGCCTCAAACAGGAACTGCTGCTCGGGATCGGCGGATGGCGACTGCTCACAGCGCTCGGCATTCAGCCGGAAGTCTGTCATCTGAATGAAGGGCATGCCGCCTTTGCCGTGTTGGAACGCGCCGGCAGTTTCATGCACGAGACTGGGCAGCCCTTCGACGTCGCGCTGGCCGTCACGCGAGCGGGGAACCTCTTCACCACCCACACGGCCGTGGCTGCCGGTTTTGACCGGTTTGCTCCGGCCCTCATCAAGCAATACCTCGGGGGGTATGCTGAGCAGAAACTCGGCATCCCAGTCCACGAGATGCTGGCCCTGGGCCGCCAGAATCCGAACGACTCGTCGGAACCATTCAATATGGCCTATCTGGCCATCCGGGGGAGCGGGGCGGCCAATGGCGTGAGCCGTTTGCATGGCCAGGTGAGCCGACGCCTCTTTCAGCCACTCTTTTCCCGTTGGCCCGAGAGCGAGGTCCCGGTAGGACACGTGACCAACGGTGTCCATATGTCGAGCTGGGACTCGGCGGCAGCCGATGAGCTCTGGACGGCGGCCTGTGGTAAAGAACGGTGGCGGGGAACGACGGAACATGTGGAGCCGGCTATGCGCCACATCTCGGACGCGCAGCTCTGGCAGCTACGCACCACCGCCCGTAATTCCCTCATCGACTACGCCCGCGAGCGATTGTCCCGGCTACTGGCCGCCTCTGGCGCATCACCCGAGGCGGTGGACGGGGCGACACATCTCTTTGACCCCAATGCCTTGACACTGGGCTTTGCCCGCCGGTTCGCGACCTATAAGAGACCGAACCTGCTGCTGCACGACCCGGGACGGTTGCTGCGACTGCTGACGAATTCGCAGCGACCGGTGCAACTCATTATCGCGGGCAAGGCCCATCCGGAGGATCGGGCAGGACAGGCTCTGATTCAGGAATGGATCCAGTTCATCCGCCAGCCAGAGACCCGCTCCCACATCATGTTCCTGAGTGACTACGATACGCTGCTGGCCGAGCACCTGGTGCAGGGGGTGGATGTCTGGATCAATACGCCACGACGCCCCTGGGAGGCCAGTGGCACCAGCGGCATGAAGGTGCTCGTCAATGGCGGCCTCAATCTCTCGGAATTGGATGGCTGGTGGGCGGAAGCCTATACGCCTGACGTGGGGTGGGCATTGGGGGACGGCCAGGAACATGGTGATGACCCGGCCTGGGACGCGATCGAAGCCGACACCCTCTATGACTTACTCGAACGCGAGGTGATCCCGGAGTTTTATACCCGTGACGAGAGCGGCATTCCCACCGCATGGGTCAGGCGGATTCGAGAAAGCATGGCGCGGTTGACCCCGCGCTTCTCCACGAACCGCACGGTGCGCGAATACGTGGAGCGACACTACCTCCCGGCTGCGGCCGCCTACCGTGCGCGCGCGGCTGATAGAGGCGCAGTAGGCAGCCAGGTGGTCAATTGGGAGCAGATGCTGAAACAACAATGGGCCACGCTACGCTTCGGCGACGTGACGGTACAGACAACTGCGGCCCAGCATATCTTTGAGGCAGAGGTGTATCTGAACGACCTCGACCCGAAGGCCGTGCGCGTCGAGCTGTATGCCGATGGAATCAATGGCAGCGATCCGATCCGACTGGAGATGACGCGCGTCCGGCCATTGGCCTGCGAATCGCGAGGGGGGATGTATCGTGCATCGGTCTCGGCGGCCCGCTTCGCAACGGACTATACGGCGCGCATCATCCCGCACTGCGCCGGTGTGGCGGTGCCTCTGGAAGTCGCTCCCATTCTCTGGCAGCGGTGACGCAACCTCGAACGGAAGAAGGACGAGAGAAGACGGCTTATGAGTGAGTCAGAAAGACTGAAAAGAATGGAACAGCCAACAGGCACCATCACGACGCCCTTCGACATGACGGTGCTGAACGATCTGGACCGCTTCCACCTCGTGATGGACGCCATTGACCGCCTGCCGCAGACCGGTGACAAGGGCCTCTACCTCAAGCAGCAGCTCAAGGACAAGCTGATCGAGCACAACCAGTACATCGACAAACACGGTCAAGACCTGCCGGAGATTCGTAACTGGAAGTGGGCTTGCGACTCGCGCAAGCAAACCGGCGTAAACCGAGCAGGTGTCAGACCGGATATTCACGATGCAAACGACCCCAACTAAACCCGAAGCCGTGCCAGCCCCCGCGAAGCCAGCAAACACCAAGCCTCCTGACATCGCGGCCGCGTCGGTTCCCGATACACTCGCGGCGCTCCAAGTGAATCCTGAGACAGGGCTCACGCATGCTGAGGTGGACGCTCGTCGAAAGGAGCATGGCTACAACGAAGTGCCCGAACAACAGGGGCATCCGGTCTTAAGATTCCTCGGAAAATTCTGGGGCGTGTCGGCATGGATGCTCGAACTGATCATGGTCCTGTCAGCCGTCCTTCGGAAATACCCGGACCTCGCGGTGGTGAGCACGTTACTGGTCGTCAACGCCGTGGTGAGCTTTATACAGGAGCGCCGGGCGGCCGGTGTCGTCGAGACATTGCGCCGACGGTTGCAGGTGAGTGCTCGCGTGCTGCGCGAGGCGAACTGGCAGGTGATTCCCGCTCGGGAGTTGGTCCCTGGTGACATCGTCCGGGTGCGTCCCGGCGATATCATCCCCGCAGACGTGAAACTCCTCACCGGAACGATGCGCATTGACCAGTCCGTCCTCACGGGCGAGTCACAGGATGCCGATAAGGCCTCCGGCGATGTACTCTCATCGGGTTCCATCGTGCGCCGCGGTGAGGGCAACGGCGTAGTCATGCTGACCGGGGCGAAGACCTATTTCGGCCGCACGACGGAACTCGTCCAGCAGGCGCGACCGAAGCTCCACATTGATGCGGTGATGGCCAAGGTCGTCCGGTGGCTCTTCCTCGTCGTCGGTGCGCTGGTGGGCATGGTGGTCGTCATGTCTTTTGTACGCGGCACCCCGCTGATCGAGATGGTCCCGCTCATGCTCATCCTTTTCATGAGCGCGATCCCGCTCTCCCTTCCCGTCATGTTCACAGTCAGCATGGCCGTCGGGTCGAAGGAGCTGGCCAAGCGCGGCGTGCTGGTCACACGCCTCAGCGCCGCGGAGGATGCGGCAACCATGGACGTGCTCTGCGTGGACAAGACGGGCACAATCACGATGAACCAACTGGCCGTCACCGGCGTGATCCCGTTGGAGCAGGCGGCGGAAGCCGACGTGCTGTTCGCCGGCGCCCTCGCGTCGCAGGAGGCCAACCAGGATCCGATTGACCTCGCGTTCCTGGCCGCGGCCAAGGAGCGGCACATTTTCGACAACCTCCCCAAGGTCACGCCCGTCTCCTTTGCGCCGTTTGATGCGAAAAACCGGCGCACGGAAGCCGTGGTCGAGCAAAACGGGCGGCATGTTCGCGTGATGAAAGGCGCTGTGCGAACCGTCGCCGAAGTCTGCGGACTACAGCCCCCGGCAATCGAGGCATTGGAGGCCCGCGTCAGCGAATCGGCCGCGAAGGGCTATCGGACGCTAGCGGTGGCGCGCGGCCCCGAGACGGGCTCGCTCGTGTTGGTCGGATTGGTGACGTTATATGACCCGCCTCGACCGGACGCGAAACAACTCATCGCCTCACTACACGACCTCGGCGTTGCGGTAAAGATGCTCACCGGCGATGCGCTGGCGGTCGCCAGTGAAATCGCGCGCGGCGTCGGGCTGCCCAACATCCGGCGCATGGCGGACCTGAAGGCCGCGAGCGCGCAGGCGGGTGACAAGACGGGGGATCTTTTCCCTGGCACCGATGGTTTCGCGGAGGTATTTCCGGAGGACA
The DNA here is from genome assembly GCA_963821465.1 of uncultured Nitrospiraceae bacterium. GTDB lineage: Bacteria > Nitrospirota > Nitrospiria > Nitrospirales > Nitrospiraceae > Palsa-1315. The sequence continues at coordinate 183,096 of CAWGDV010000004.1, forward strand.
AATATATCGTGGTGCAGCACCTGCAGGCCGCGGGGCATGTCACCGGCATGACGGGCGACGGCGTCAACGACGCACCAGCGCTGCGCCAAGCCGAGGTCGGCATCGCCGTCAGTGCCGCGACCGACGTGGCTAAGGGCGCCGCAAGCGTCGTCCTGACCGAACCGGGGCTGACGAATATTGTGGCGCTGGTCGAGCAGGGGCGGACGATCTACCAGCGCATCCTGACTTACATCATCAACAAGATCAGCCGGACGATCCTGAAGACGGCCTTTGTGGCCATCGCGTTCATGGTGACCGGCAAGTTCGTCATATCCGCCTTTGCGATGCTGCTGCTGGTTTTCGTAACAGACTTCGCGAAAATCTCTCTGGCCACCGACCGCGTTCGGCCGTCCAAGAAACCGGAGACGTGGAACATTGGGGGCTTCATCACCGTGTCCGTAGTGCTGGGTGCCTTGATGGTCGCGGAGGCGCTCCTCCTCTTGTGGAGCGGCTGGTCGCGTTTCGGTTTGGCGACGAACGACACGGCCCTCTATACCTTCAGTTTCCTGACGCTGCTCTACTTCGCCGCGTTCTCCATCGTATCCGCACGGGAGCGCCACTGGTTTTGGGCGACGATGCCCAGCAAGGTTGTTGTGATTGCCGCCGTGGCGGAAGTGCTCGTCGGAACCATCCTGACGCGCGTGGGTATTCCCGGGCTCGTGCCATTGCCCTGGTGGCAGACATTCACGATTTTCGCCTCTGCGATGATCTCATGCCTGGTCGTCAACGATGCCGTGAAGGTCGCGATGATCAAACGGCTCGTTCTTAACGCCGTGGCTGAGAAACCGGTCGATCTGACCCCGCAGATTGCCAAGCGTGCTTATGAACTATATGAGCAGCGAGGCCGTCAGGACGGTCGAGCGATTGAGGATTGGGAGCAGGCGGGGCGGGAGATTTGGAAAGATGGACCCCAGAAATAAACAGATGCCAAAATCGCGGCTGGCAAAGAGTTATGATGGCAAACAATCCATCAATTCCGCGAACCGCGCCGGCAGGAAAAAGACGTGTGTGCCCAAACTAGATTGACGGTAGATCAGCGAAAGCAAACGTGAAGAACAAAACCAGTCCTTTGAACCTCGGCGCGGTAATCTCGGTGCGCGGCAGCGTCGTCGATGTACGGTTCGATGCACATTTGCCGTCCATCTATTCGTTGCTGCACGCAAAGGAGGGGGAAATTGCCATTGAGGTATTAGCTCAACTCGACGCACATCGCGTGCGCGGGATTGCGCTGACCCCGACCGAAGGCCTCGCGCGTGGCATGGTGGTGGAAGACACCGGCGAGCCGTTGCAGACGCCGGTCGGCAAGGAAGTTCTTTCGCGCATGTTCGACGTGTTCGGAAATGCCATCGACCGCCTGCCGGCACCGTTGAATGTCCAATGGCGCACAGTCCATCGCGCTCCACCATCCTTGGCGCGGCGTTCCACCAAGTCCGAGCTCTTCGAAACGGGTATTAAAGTCATCGATGTGCTCATGCCACTGGAGCGAGGCGGCAAAGCGGGCTTGTTTGGCGGCGCGGGCGTGGGCAAGACGGTGTTGCTCACCGAGATGATTCACAACATGGTGGGCCAACACGAAGGCGTGAGTATTTTTTGCGGCATCGGTGAACGCTGCCGCGAAGGGGAGGAACTCTACCGCGACATGAATGCGGCGGGGGTGCTGCGGAATATGGTGATGGTGTTCGGCCAAATGAACGAACCCCCTGGCGCCCGTTTCCGCGTCGGCCATGCCGCCCTGACAATGGCCGAGTATTTTCGGGACGATGAGCATCGCGATGTACTACTGCTCATCGATAATATTTTTCGTTTCATCCAGGCTGGCATGGAGGTGTCCGGCTTGATGGGGCAGATGCCGTCGCGCTTGGGTTATCAGCCGACCATGGGCACCGAGTTGTCGCAATTGGAAGAGCGCATCGCCAATACCGATACCGGCGCGATTACCTCGATCCAGGCGGTGTATGTGCCGGCGGACGATTTCACCGATCCTGCAGCGGTGCATACCTTCTCGCATCTTTCTGCGTCCATCGTGCTGTCGCGCAAACGTGCGAGTGAGGGGCTTTACCCGGCCATCGACCCGTTGCAGTCCAGTTCCACAATGGCTACGCCCGGAATCATCGGCGAGCGGCATTATGCCCTCGCGCAGGACATCCGGAGGACGCTCGCGCAATATGCAGAACTCAAGGACATCATCGCGATGCTGGGCTTGGAACAACTGTCTCCGGAGGACCGCAACGTGGTCGCGCGAGCCCGACGTTTGGAGCGTTTTCTCACCCAGCCGTTTTTCGCCACCGAACAGTTTAGTGGTATCAAGGGAAAGCTCGTCAGCCTCAAGGATGCGCTGGACGGCTGTGAGCGCATTTTGCGTGACGAGTTCAAAGACATCCCGGAGAGTGCGCTGTACATGATCGGGACAATTGACGAAGCATAGGCAAAAGCCAAACCCGAGCCCAAACCTCAGCAGGAAGTGGGACATGCAGCCAGCAAGCATGAATCTTAAGATTCTCCTGCCCTTTAAAATCTTTGCCGAGAAGACCGGTGTATTGCGCATCGTTACAGGAACTCGCGAAGGCTCGTTTGGACTCTTGCCCCACCGGCTTGACTGCGCAGCGGCGCTCGCGCCGGGTATACTGGTTTTCGAGACCGAAGCGGAAGGTGAAGTATGCATGGCCGTCGATGAAGGCGTCTTGGTCAAAATCGGCGCAGACGTGCTGGTCTCCGTGCGCAACGCGATTGGGGGAATGGAACTCGATAAACTGCATGAGGCTATAGAGCGGGAATTTCTGAATCTGGACGAGCAGGAGAAGAGCGTGCGTTCGGTGCTGGCGAAATTGGAGAGCGGATTTATTCGTCGTTTCGCAGCGTTTCATCATGAGTGAAGAGCCGGAAGAAAAATCTGAGGTGGGCGCGACGGAATTCAGCCACCAGGTGGGCGCGAAGGCGGCGCGCAAGCTCAAGGCGCAACGTCATGTCACGCAGACCGTCTGGTCCGGCTTGGGCATGATGGGCATGGTAGGCTGGTCGGTGGCGGTGCCGACGCTGCTCGGCGCGGCACTCGGGATTTGGCTAGACAAGCACCATCCGTGGAGTCATTCCTGGACACTCATGCTGCTGGCCATCGGTTTGGGCCTCGGTTGCGTTATTGCGTGGCATTGGGTGGCCAAGGAAAGCAGGGAAATACGTGAGCAAGGGGAGCATAATCATGAATGAACCGTTGAGTCTGGCGTCCGCCTTGGTCACGGGCGTGTTGCTCGGAGCGATGTTTCTCGGCGGTCTTTGGTGGACGGTGTATCAGGGCCTTTCGTCCAGACGGGTGGCCCGTTGGTTTCTCGGCAGCCTGCTGCTACGCATGGGCGTTGTCCTGGCTGGATTTTACTTGGTCTCGGGTGGTCATTGGGAGCAGCTGCTGCTGTGTCTCCTTGGATTTGTCATGGCCCGCCTCGTCGTAACGTGGCTGATGCAGCCGTCTGGAGAAAACCGCCCTCCGCAGGCACTGGAGGGGAGTCATGCACCTTAGCCCCGACGAGGTCATTTTCTGGCAACAGGGATTTTTCAAACTCAACGCCACGATCGCGTTCACATGGGGACTGATGTTCGTGCTGGTGGCCGGATCACTACTCGTGACGCGCAACCTTTCCACGAGTCTGCAGCGTTCCCGCTGGCAGAATCTTCTGGAAATTGTCGTCACCGCCATCAAAGAACAAATCGCAGAGGTCGGCCTGCGGCAGCCGGAGAAATATCTTGGATTTCTGGGTACCTTGTTCCTGTTTGTCGCAATCGCGAGCCTCTTCACCATCATTCCCGGCTATGCGCCACCGACCGGTTCGCTCTCGACCACCGCGGCGCTGGCGATTTGTGTCTTTGTGGCTGTGCCGCTATTCGGTATCGAGGATCGCGGGCTGGGCGGATATCTCAGAGAATACTTGAAACCGACGTTTATCATGTTGCCGTTCAATATCATCAGCGAACTCTCGCGCACCTTAGCCCTGGCCGTCCGTCTGTTCGGCAATATGATGAGCGGGACGATGATTCTCGCCATGTTGCTGACCATCACACCCTTCATCTTTCCAATCGCCATGAGTGTGCTCGGACTACTGACAGGCATGGTCCAAGCGTATATTTTTAGCATCTTGGCCACGGTGTATATCGCGGCCGCCACGCGTGCGCGCACGCCGGGGTCAGGGTTCCAGGACTGAAACCACTACGCCAACCACGAAAGGACACACTATGGATAGCATGACGCTCATCGCAATTGCTTCAATCGTCACCGCCGGCCTCACGATCGCCCTGGGGAGTATCGGGCCTGCGCTGGGCGAAGGCCGTGCCGTCGCCACAGCGTTGAGTTCGCTGGCGCAGCAACCCGATGCCGCAACGACGATCACACGCACCTTATTCGTGGGCCTGGCCATGATCGAGTCCATTGCGATTTATTGTTTCGTGGTCTCGATGATTCTCCTCTTTGCCAACCCGTTCTGGAACCACGTCATTGCCATCGCGGCAGGTAAGTAAACCATGCTGATCGACTGGTTTACGGTCGTTGCGCAAGTCGTCAACTTCCTCATTCTGGTGTGGTTGTTGAAGCGCTTCCTGTATCGGCCCATTCTCAACGCCATCGACGCGCGGGAGAAGCGGATCGCCACGGAACTCGCGGATGCCGACGAGAAAAAGGCCGAAGCCATAAAGGAGCGCGACGAGTTCCAGCACAAGAACGAAGAGTTCGACCAGCAGCGCGCCGCACTCTTTAGCCAGGCGACGGACGAGGCGAAAGCCGAACGTCAGCGGCTCTTCGACGAAGCGCGACAAGCGGCCGACGCGTTGAGTGCCAAACGTCAGGAAACGCTGAGAAACGACGCCCATAACCTCAATCACGCCATCAGTCGCCGGACCCAGCAGGAAGTGTTTGCCATCGCGCGAAAGGCGTTGACGGATCTCGCCACGACGAGTCTGGAAGAGCGCCTGGGCGAGGTGTTCATTCGCCGCTTGCGGGAGCTGGACGGCAAGGCGAAAGCAGGTTTCTCCGCGGCGCTCAAGACAGCGGCTCACCCCGCGCTCGTGCGCAGCGCGTTTGACTTGCCTGCGGAGCAACGCGCGGTGATCCAACAGGCGCTCAACGACACCTTTTCAGCTGAAATCCACGTCCGATTCGAGACCGCGCCTGAATTGATTGGCGGAATCGAACTCACCACAAATGGACAAAAGGTGGCTTGGAGCATCGCAGATTACCTCACGTTCCTAGAAAAGGGCGTCGACGAACTGCTGAAAGGGAATGATAAACCTGAAGCCACAGCTGCCTCCAGACCTGAAGAACCTCAGCCCGAAACAACGAGCCAATGAACACGGACCCTAAAAGCCTCCAGCAGGTGTTCGACAGCGCATTCGGGGGAATGCGGCACGCGAGGGAAGCCTTTACGCCACAACTCGCGCCCCGGGAGGTGGGCACGATCACCAGCATCGCCACGGGCATCGCAAAGGTCTCCGGCCTCCCCGGCGTGGGTTTTGAGGAGGTGCTGAGGTTTGCCGGAGATGTGTATGGCATCGCATTCAACGTCGATGAAGGCGAAATCGGCGTGGTTCTGCTGGGCGACTACTGGCAGTTGCATGCGGGCGATGAAGTCGAACGCAGAGGGCACGTGATGGACGTGCCGGTGGGAAACGCATTGATCGGACGCATTATTAATCCATTGGGCCGGCCTCTGGACGGCAATGGCCCGGTGGTTACCAGCGGGCGTCTACCCATCGAACGCACGGCACCGCACATCATGGACCGCGCTCCCGTGTCCGTACCGTTGCAAACCGGTATCAAGGTCATCGATGCGCTCATCCCCATCGGGCGCGGCCAGCGCGAACTGATCGTCGGCGACCGACAGACAGGCAAGACCACGATCGCGCTCGATACGATTCTCAATCAACGCGACCAAAATGTGCTCTGCGTATATTGCGCCATTGGCCAGCGCGCATCCGGCGTGGCCAAAGTGGTCGCTGCCCTGCGCGAAAAGGGCGCGATGGATTACACCATTGTGGTCATAACCGAAGGCAACGATCCACCCGGCCTCGCCTACATCGCTCCGTACGCCGCGACCAGCATCGCGGAACATTTCACGGCGCAAGGCCGCGACGTGCTGGTTGTATACGACGACCTTACGCATCATGCGCGCGCCTATCGCGAGCTGTCTTTGCTGCTGCGGCGCCCGCCAGGCCGCGAGGCGTTTCCCGGCGACATCTTCTACCTCCACGCGCGGCTGCTGGAGCGCGCAACGCACTTGCGCCCGGAACTCGGTGGCGGATCACTGACTGCGCTGCCTATTATCGAAACTGAAGCGCAGGACATTTCCGCTTACATTCCGACCAACCTGATTTCCATCACGGACGGGCAGATTTACCTCTCGCCGTCCTTGTTCGAATTAGGCGTGCTGCCTGCGGTCGATGTCGGCAAATCCGTCTCGCGCGTCGGCGGAAAGGCGCAACGCGCGGCCTACCGTGCCGTGGCGGGCGATCTGAAGCTCGCCTACGCGCAGTTCGAGGAGCTCGAGACCTTTGCGAGGTTCGGCGCCAGGCTGGATGAAAATACACGCAAGATCATCGACCACGGGCGGCGAATTCGTGCCTGCCTCAAGCAGCCGGAATTCGCGCCGGTGTCCGTGGTCGCACAAATCGCTGTGTTGCTGGCGTTGACCGCGGAACTCTTCGACCGCGTGCCGCTTGACCAGATGACGGCCGCTGATCGCGTTCTGCGCGAGGCAGCGGCGCACATCCCGGCGGAGGTATGCGCGCGATTCGAAACCGCCGACAAGTTGAGCGATGAGGATCGCACAACGATCATTGAGATCGCCCGCCATTCACTCGTCCGTTTCCAGCCTCAGCCGGGATCAAAATCAGAACCCAAAGGCGAACCTACGTCTGAGGTGCACGCCAACCAGAAGGTCGAGCCATCGACTACATCGAAGCCAAAGGCGGAAACCAAGGAGAAGTCATGAGCGATACGACGACGAGCCTACGGCGGAAGATCAGCAGTGCCGGCGATCTCCAATCCGTCGTTCGAACAATGAAAGCCCTGGCCGCTTCGAGTATCGGCCAATACGAGCAGTCAGTGCGCGCGTTGGCCGACTACTATCGGACTGTGGAGCTGGGGTTGAGCATTTGCTTCCGGGAAAGCGGCCCGGCAGCGCTGTTGGCAGATGGTAAAGGACGCACTGACAAGGCCTCCGTCGGTGCGGTCGTATTCGGTTCCGATCAGGGGCTGGTGGGGCAGTTCAATGATGTGGTGGCTGGTTTTGCGGTGAAAACCCTGGCTGCTCTTCCCGGCAAACATCAGATTTGGGCGGTCGGGGAGCGCGTGCACGGGCACTTGTCGGACGCGGGGCTCCCGCTGATTGGACTCTTCGCTGTGCCGAATTCCGTCAAGGCGATCACCCCGCTCGTCGGGCAGATTCTCGTCGAGAGCGAGACCCGCCACAACCAGGGTGACGTCACCGAACTCCACCTCTTCTACAATCGCACCACTTCCGGGACGATGTATACGCCCGTCAGTCAGCGACTGCTACCGCTGGACGAAACCTGGCGACGCAAGCTGGCTGAATTTCCTTGGCCGACGGGAAACTTGCCTGAGGTCATGGGTGATGGCACCACAACCTTGCGGGCGCTCATCCGCGAATACCTTTTCGTCTCACTCTTCCGGGCCTGCGCCGAATCCCTCGCAAGCGAGAACGCGAGCCGCCTGGCGGCAATGCAACGCGCCGACAAAAATATCGACGAATTACTGGAGCACCTCAACGGGACATTCCATCGTTTGCGCCAGAGTGGCATCGACGAGGAACTGTTCGACGTCATCTCCGGCTTCGAGGCGCTTTCAAAAGGGAAGGCGCCTCGGAGCGCGAGGGATTGAGCAGGGTCAAATCATGAAGATGAAAATCAATTCCAAGGACTTCCGTGTGCCGGCGAGGAAAAAACTCAACCTCAAAAAGTGGCCGACGTTCGTGAAGCCTGTGTACAAATCAAAGAAGGAGTACAAGAAACTCCTCCAAGAACAGGTAGAGGAGTTGAGCGCACAGCAACGTCTGCTCTATGCGTCCAACCGCTATGCAGTGCTGCTGATTTTTCAGGCAATGGACGCCGCCGGCAAGGACGGCGCCATCCGGCACGTGATGTCCGGTGTCAATCCACAAGGCTGCCAGGTGTTCAGCTTCACACACCCGAGTGCGACCGAATTGGAGCACGACTTTCTGTGGCGCACCACTCGATCTTTGCCGGAACGAGGCCGCATCGGCATCTTTAACCGTTCCTATTATGAGGAAGTGCTGATCGTTCGGGTGCATCCGGAGATTCTCCGAGGTCAAGGACTTCCGGAAGAGTTGTTCGACGAGAGGACCATTTGGGAGGAGCGGTATCGTTCCATCGTGGACTTGGAGGAGCATCTCCATCGTAACGGAACACGAGTCATCAAGTTTTTCCTTCACCTGTCAAAAGACGAACAACGAAAGCGCTTTCTGGCGCGCATCGATGATCCCGACAAGAACTGGAAATTCAGCCTCGCGGACATCCACGAGAGGAAATACTGGCATCAGTACATGAAGGCGTATGAGGCGTGTCTGAACGCGACCAGCACCCATCACGCGCCCTGGTACGTCGTGCCCGCCGATGATAAGGAGAATGCCCGGTTGATGGTTTCCCAAATTATCCTTGATGCGCTCAATGGACTGAAAATGGCCTATCCCAAGACTACCGCGAAACGTCGGCAGGAATTGAAATCAATCCGCAAGCTGCTCGCGAAGTAACGAGTGAGTGAGGGCCTCTGACTTGACGAGCGCTGCCAGGGTGAACGGCCATCCGTGACGTACTTCGGAATGGCAGAAGGTGTACAACGATGAAACCGAATGACCAACTCGAACCGACGGTGTTCATCATTTTTGGCGGAGCCGGTGACTTGACCTGGCGGAGACTCGTGCCGGCCTTGTTTGATCTCTCCCAGGACCGCAGTCTGCCCGCTGATTTTTCGGTCATCGCCGTGGATCGGTTGGACTTGAGCGACGAAACGCTGCGACGGCGTCTCCACGCCGGCGTCAAGACGTTCGCGCGCCACGGCACGGTGAAAAACGGCGCATGGCGTGAGTTTGCCAGACATCTCCACTATCAGCAGGGCGATTTCAAGAACCTCCACACGTATACGGCGTTAGGGGAGCACTGCGCGAAGCTGGAACAGGAATGGGGCGCCAAAGCCCATCGCATCTTTTACATGGCCACGCCGCCGAGCCTGTTCGGTGACATCCCAAAATATCTTGGCAAGGCTGGGTTGGCGCGTGACCGAGAATGGGCACGGATTGTGGTCGAAAAGCCGATCGGCTATGACCTAGAATCCGCCCGCGCCTTGAACGCCATTCTTGCCACCAATTTCGAGGAATCCCAGATCTTCCGCATCGACCATTACTTGGGCAAGGAGACGGTACAGAACATTCTGGCATTCCGGTTTGCCAACCCACTCTTCGAGCCGCTCTGGAACCGGCGGTATGTGGAGTATGTGACCATCACCGCCGCTGAAGAGGTGGGGATCGAACATCGGGGGGGCTATTACGACCACGCGGGCGCGCTGCGCGACATGGTGCAGAATCACCTGATGCAACTCCTGTGTCTCGTGGCCATGGAACCGATGGTCTCATTCAATGCCGATGAGATTCGCAACAAGAAAGTGGATGTGCTCCACGCCGTTCGTCCGATCCACCCTGACGCCGTCCATCAACACGTGGTGCGAGGGCAGTACGGCCAGGGGTGGGTCGGCGGCAAGAACGTGCCTGGGTATCGCGAAGAAGATGGCGTATCGCCTGATTCCCAAACGGAGACGTTTGTCGCGCTCAGGCTGTTCCTCGATAACTGGCGTTGGCAGGGCGTGCCGTTCTACCTCCGCACCGGAAAGCGGCTCGCCCGGCAGGCCTCGGAAATTGCTATCCAATTTCGCAGCGTGCCGCATCAGTCGTTTCCGCCCGAGGCCACTCTCGATTGGCAACCGTCTCGTCTGACGATGTCCATCCACCCTGACGAGGGCATCGTGTTGCGCTTTCAGGCCAAACACCCCGGGTCCAAAATGCATCTGCGGTCAGTGGAGATGAAGTTCAATTACCGGGACACGTTCGCCGGCCGGTCGCCGGACGCGTATGAGACCTTGCTCTGGGACGTCATGAAGAATGACGCCACGCTGTTCATGCGTGCCGACCAAGTGGAAGCGGCCTGGCAGCTGCTGATGCCGGTGCTTGAGGTCTGGGCGGTGGCGCCGCCCAGTGACTTCCCCAACTACGCCGCCGGCACGTGGGGGCCGGAGGATACGCAAGGGCTACTGGCTCAAGGGCACAGTTGGCCCCTGCCGACAGAATTGGTGCGACAGCGGAAGAAGAAGGAAAAGCATGCCTGACTCGACACAATATGAACTATGCTCTGGCACGAGGATGCTCGCTATCGAGTCTCGATCGCGTAGGGATTCAGGGCTTCAAGAATGCCGGGCGGAAGAGTCGGACGAGCACCGGCAGGAAGAAGGGCAACAAGTTCCGTCAAATCGTGGATTTTAGGGAACACAACGCCATACTGGGTCAAGAGCGCTTTTAGATATTTCTCTGCGCCTTGTTGTGCATGGAAGCAGACGGTGTCCCACGGCACATGGGAAGCGGTCAGATTGTTGTCGATATTGAGAAGGTCATGCTCAGCTTTTTCGACCCACAGACGTACGATATCCGGTCTCTTAGGCGGCCCGGTCATAGAGGATCTTCCCTTCACGCAGTGCGGAGGCGATCACGGTGCCGGGAATGTCACGGTATTGCACGCAATCCTCCGGCGTCACCACGATCAGGTCCTTCGGAACACCCATTCCTGCAAGTAGTCCATGCAGTTCGACCGCTCGCTGTCGCTTCGAACCGTCCACACGCATCACGACCAGCAGATCCACGTCGCTATCCGGACCGGCGGTGCCGCTCGCATAGGAGCCGAAAAGAATAATTTTGTCCGGAGCGAACCGTTGAACAATCCGCCGCACCATCTCGTTCACCTTCTCGTGAACCGCCATCACAACCGTAGACGTCTCAGCCATGATCACCTCTCATGCCGGCATAAGCCCGGCAGGCTTGAATATCCTCACGCTCCAGCCACGGATACTCGTGAAGGATCGTGTTAGGCGTATCACCCGCCGCTAACATGCCAAGCACATGTTCGACGGCGAATCGGCGACCTCGGATAATCGGCTTCCCACCGAAAATCTTCTGGTTCACCGTGATGCGCTTGAAAAGGAGTTGCTCATCCATGGCCGACCTCACATGAGCGCATGATAGCGCACTTGTAAAGAGAAGAAAACCTATAGAAGTGGAGGACGATGCAGCAATTCCTGAGCTTTTGGCACGATTCGCGATGAATTCATTTCAGTTCGCGCCGCAGCACTTTTTGAACTTTTTCCCGCTGCCGCACGGACAGGGGTCGTTTCGGCCGATTGTCTGGTGAGCCGACGGCTCTTGGCCGAGATCGCCCGATTCGCGCCGTGCCTGAAAGATGGACCACCCCAGGTGGGCATATTCGTTCAACGCATCGGGAAAGATCGTGACGACCGTGTCGGCGAGCTGTTCCAGGCTCGTCTTCCCCTTGCCCTCCTTGTGGTAGGCATCCGCTAGCGTCGGGGAGGCAAAAAACGTGAGCACCATCAAAATTGCGCCAAATTCCTCGTCGAGTTCGTCAGGGGTGTACTCGTTCCAAATCTCGTCAAGGTAGGTATGCCCCGCCATGAACCCCCGCGCCCACTGACTCAGCGGAGCATCATCGCCCAAGTTGTCCATCGACTGAGGTCTGATCTCGCACCCGGGAGGGAGAGACACCTTCCCCTTCACTTGTCCCCTGACGCAGTTGTTGTAGAGAGCCATCATGGCCTGGGTGACCTCCTCCGCCTCACTTCGGGTCTCGTACGGAGCGTCCTGATCATTGAAGACGATCGGCAGCCACTCTGACGGGGGGATCAATTCCGGCGCGTTCGCCATGCTGAACAAGAACCCCGCAAGCTGCGGATAGGTCATGGTGCCCTTCACGCGTTGGGGCGCCGACAAAAAGGTCCGCAAGAGCGTCGCGTGGGTGTCCGTGAATGTAGGAATGGCTGAGGGATTCATGTTCAGATAGTTCGGAGATCGGGGAAGACGTTGTCAGAACGGCACCGGGGCGACACTCGTATAGAGCAGCCGGCAAAGGTGATCCGGCCCCGTGCTCTATGTTCCCGTCATGAGTTCGGCTTCGAGAGGGTGGTCCTTTTTGAAACGGCTGACGCCGAGGACGCTGAATCCCAGACGTGCCCGTGCTCGTCCACGCGCTCCATGACGGCCTCGTAGGCAGTTGGACATGAACCTTGGAGCGTTGCTGAACTGCACCTCCAGAAAATCGCCTTCAGGATCGAACCAGACTTTTACTTTTTCAGCCATATCGTTTCTCCTGATACGAGGAGCGTTCAAGGGGGGCGCTGTTACGATGCGCAAACGGTCATCGCGCGCGTGGCAATCTCACGCTTGTGAGCCTGCGACAGCGGCCAGAGCGTCACGACGGCCACGTCTCGCCATTCAACGTCGTAAATTCAACCTCGTAGCCTTCACCGCCCCGATGAACGAGCACGACGGTGCCAATATCGCCACGCCGAAGGCCATGCTTGGGAAGGTCGCATTCTAGAATCACGTCTTCTAACTCCTGAATCATGGCATCCTCCGTTTGAGGGGATAGGCGGTCACAAATCGCGGTACCTGACCACTCTCATCTATAAACTAGACCCGAGCAATGATTCGGCAATAGGTGCGACTGGCACTCGACCAATAATTTGACCTTACCAACCGTGACGATAACTGAGATAGCTGTGTGGTGACGCACTGCACACCTGTCAACGAGCGGACCCGCGCCAGCAAGTCCGGAGAATTTTCCTCACAGCCAAACCACCGGTTACTCGGCACTAAGATTCGGACTGAATAGTGCGTGTGACCGTAAGAGCATCATTCGCGGACCCAAGCAAGGAATCAGTCGAGCTGGAACCATAGATGCCAGCCCAAGAATTCGCCTTCCCGACTGTAGACGATATCGTCTTCCCTGGGCGTGAGCCTTTGTATCCTTGCCTCGTACGTGGCTTGCGAAACATAACGACATCGCTCAAATCCAAACGACCAGGACGAAATGCAGTTGTCCTAAGGCAACACGACCGTTGCTTGCCACTTCGGGGTTGAATGGCGGGCAATGACTTAACACTATTGAGGATTTCCTGATAACGTTTAGCCATACTTCGCTTGTGACAGAGGATCAGCAATTCCTGCATCAGATCATCGATAACTTTTATCGCCTGGCTTTGCTCTTCGTTGCTTACAAAGGAAGGCCTGATCAGGCTAAAGTATCTCTCGACAAGTTGCCGGAGATCATCTCTGTGCTTTTGTGATTGCAACTGAGTTGACCTTGTTGAGGTCCTTTCGAGCTTTTTCGATTTCCTGAATGTAGGTCCTGAGAGCCTGCGGCATCTACTCAGGACCCTTTCTTGGCAGGCAACCCATGTACGACAAGGTTATATCCAACTGCGTTTAATTTATATTCCCCCCTCTCCGCCGACTCGAAGTAACCGGACGCCTTGGCATTTACGAGTAATTGATCTAACCTTTTGGGAAGCTTGAAGGGGGCCTGCTTGAAATACTTCTCGAGATCCTGCACCGAGATCTTTTGCTTGCGGTCATTCTTTGGAGCAAGTTCCTGGAGGTAGTAGGCAACTAGACATGCCATTTCTGTGGCTGAACGAGGATTCTTCTCTGCCTTGAGCGAGCGAATGTCTACCTGCCGCCCCACGTGCTTAGTAGTCGGATGGAGGGGTGGTGTCGTCAGCTGATTGATCGCCTTTGCCCTCAGTGTCGGCCTCATCGTCTTCATCACTGGAAGCCATATGAATGTTTAGATGGTTACATGCTGCTGAAATAGCAGTAAGCCGCGCATTCTGATCAAGACCTTCGAGTGCACTGATTATCTGGTCAATTGCCTGTCCGAGTGAAACCTTCGTTTCAGCCATACAACCTCCGATCGTTAGTATTCAGTGACAAGATTATTTCCTTGTCTTACAGTTCCTGAATTGCTCACTGCAAGCTTCGAAAAGGCAGTTACAGAATCGAGCCGGATGCGGTCGGAGGAGTAGGTTGGCTTCGGCAGCGGCTTCGAGTTCTCGATGACGGACAGGCGGCAGTTCAACTTCGGCCACAATTGGCTCTTGTTCGGCTAACTGAGGTATTCGGGACCAATACGCTTCCAAGTTTGTCGTGGGTAAGACTCACACCACTGTCACTAATGCCCGACTTTCTTCTGTCGATCTCTGAAACGATTAGAGGAGAGTTTAGTGCAAGTTCAAGATACAGCAGGACTTACACGCGATTCAATGCATCGAAATCTGTACACAGTATCGCAGACCATCAAGCGCGAGCGTGTTTTTCGAACAAGACATGCGACACCAGCACGCTGCCGTGGGCCTTTTCTTGTCAATAAGATAAGTCCGCCAGCTTTGATCTCGATATTTGAACGCGGCGCAAGTTTACTGGGCAGTGGCTTGCTTTCGCTGTCAAAGTATCGCATCGATTGAACCGCAGTGGTCTTGATAATAGCCCATTCGTTTGGCAACGGATCATCGTGTCGAAGTCACATTTTGGACTTCAACCTTGGCTCAGACCTTCGATCAATTCGCCGAAATGAGTGGGGAAAGCATGCTAAGGCCGGTCAGCTTGCCTTCGACGGCGGCTTTGAGGACGGAAGCTTTGTAGCGTTTGAGGTTGGCCTTGACGCGCTTGAGATTGGCGACGGCTTCGTCGAGGCGGGAGAATTGTTTTTCGATTTCCGCGACGATGAGTTGTTGTTGGCCTCTTTCGAGAGGAAGAGGTGAGTTTTCTGAATTATGTAGACGAAAATGCGCTGAACTGTTGCTGACGAATCGTGCTGTCAATGGCTTTGAAAGTATGGTGAATGACGTAGTAGTAGCGAACTCGGGTCAATATTGCGTTGATCAATGAACCTGCAGCCTGATTCGCAAGGTCCATCACGGCCACGGCATCGGTCAGCGGATAAGTACCTGTTTTCCCACACGAGCCGATAACGTCACCAGTTGCGCCACGACATAACAGGCTGCGCTTCATGTCTCCTCGAGACTTCTCATGTGGATGTAGCATGACATGGTCACTTCCCTTCAAGAATCTTGGCGGATCAAGTGGACCGCACTACCCTCGACATAATCACTGACTCTCAGATTTGACCCAAAGGGGCCGTCTACAATCGCATTCTAATCCGCGCCGGCGTCGCAACAGTTACCCACTTCCAGCCCTCTGGAATGGTATCAATCGATAGACTTTGGTTTCTGCAATGGCTCTTCTGTTTGCCATGTCACGCTGCCAACGTCCCATTCAGTTCTTCAATGAGCCTGGTCTGCTCGTTATCAAACAATTGCATAGATCCATCTCTAGGCATCATGCGCGAACGACCTCGGCTGGCTGCGGCGCCCCGGAAGAATCGAGGCTGTAGGCATAGGCTTCTTTCATTTCAATATTCCCGCAATCCGTATATACGAAGAGTCGCTTGCCGTCGGTGCGTGTTTTCACGATTCCATAGGACGCGCGGCTGAATCCGTAAAATTGGCCACGCTTTTTATACTCCTTGTCATCCACCGGGCGGGACCACTTCTCTTCCTTGAAGAAGGCCACCAGCTCAGTCACAAAGATGAGGGGCTCAGGGACCCTTGCCCACTTTCCTAACGCCCCCATCAATGTCGCCCGGGGATGAATGTATTCTTTCCTCGCGTTTTCATCTCCACTTGAGACCACGCTCACGACCGGCGATACCGCCTGGAAGAATGCCCCGGAAAAATCGGCCGAACCATGATGGGGCACTTTGAAGATTTCTGATTTCAGGTTGAGGCTGCCTCGATTGTGTTCACGGGCAAGAAACCGGCTGGCTTCATCGTTCAGATCACCTGAGAGCAAGTAACTAAAACCTCCATAGACCAGACGAAAGACGATGGAGTGTCCGTTGATCGTGTGCGATGCCGAATTTCCTTTGAAGTCCTCCTCTTTTAGGCTCAACGATTCATGACCGATTCTTGGACCCTTGGGAGGGTTGCCAAGGAATTGTAACGCCGGTTTTCCACTCACGGTGGTCACGAGGGGGCCGAGCACCTCAATTCGCAGGTCTCCATTATTAAAAAAGGTAAACGCCTCGTCGTCGCCGAACTGCAATCGCCGAATCTCTACTGTCTTTCTGGTGTTGTACTCAGACAGGGCTTGCTTCCACTTCTGGAACGGCTCGTTCATGTCTGCATCGGCTACTTTCAGGAGATCGTCTTCCAAGCCGACAAGGAACAGTTGGCCGTCCACTTTTTGGGTAGGGCCAAGTTGTTTGGCCTCAGGAACCTTGGCCTTGTTGATCGTGGTCGGGCGTTTGACAATGCCGTTGTGGTAGACGCGCTTTGGCTGCATGAACAGCCTCTTTCGCTTCTCCTTGTTGGTTTCGGACTTAAAGATTTCGGTGAGGCCGGCAAAATGATCGGCGTCTCCATGGGTGACAATGATGCACTCGACTTCCTGGGGGTTACTTGCTGTCGTTCCACGAAAGCGGCCGGCCAAATAGCGAGCGAACATCTGGTTGTCGCCGCCGTCGACAAGGATGACTTTTCCATCCGGCGATTCAATGACCGTTCCGTCTCCCTGCTGGACATCGACGAAATTGACCTTGAGCACCTCGTTGTTCTTTAGCGGCCTCACGAGGTCGGCTGTCTTGATCCCGGAGGACTTACTGGGCTCGATATAGCCTGTGATCAATTCCGGTAGCGTGCCGCCGTCCGGTTGCTGGCGGAAGACAGTGGTACTGATTTCAATGTGCGTGCTGGTCTCGTTCAGGACGGATATTTCGTCCCCCCAGGCAATGGTTCTGAGAAACTTCTTCCGCCCTTTTTCTTCCCACACATCCGCGAGATCGACATTGAGCACACAGGCTTTGCCCACGGCGCACCTCCCCTTTTAACAGGCTGCGGAAAATCTCAGTTTATACACAATACGCCGTTGAAACCCTTCCTATTGGCGTCGATGTCAACAAAGCATCAGGATGCTCAAAAAGGCCGTCCAGCAAGGCCGCAGCGAGTGAAGACCGGAGGCGTACCCTCTGGGGTACGTTGAGGGTCTGAACGACGCGAGAACGCCGCTGGCGGACTTTTTCAGCATCCTGCTAAGTGACAACTGCATCAACTTAAGAGCAGCTATCCCAAGGCGACAGATTGCTCACGCTGCTAACCCGCATTATTCATGAGCACTTCTGCTGCAATCGCTGATCCGCTGCTACGACAAGCCTTCGGCCAGCGGGCTCGCCCCTCGGACCCTCCACGTACTGCACGAGTACGCATCGGGTCCTCACGGCTCCGCGCGCTGGTCTCGCAACGCGGCTCAGCAATTTCGCGACGAACCGTCATGAATAATGCGGGCTAATGTCCCGTTCAGTTCTTCGATGAGCCTGTTCAACTCAGTCCCAAACAGCTGATGGACCTTCCCTAGCCCGCCTTCTTGCACAAAGGGCGCGTACTCGAAGTCGTCCCGCTCAACCCCAAGATTTGCCGCTATGACCCACCCCGCTTTGTCATTTCGACCACAGGGAGAAATCTTGTATTCGAGGTGCGTCAAGATTCCTCCCTTCAGTCGGAACGACTGGCGGAGTGCGTGTCGGAATGACGGTGGGGACCGGCATACAGGCCGAGGTCATTGCCTAAATCACGCCATTCTGGGTTGGCCTGGATAACCAACGCGTTCTTCTTTTCACGCCGCCATTTTTTGATTTCCTTCTCGCGGGCAATTGCAGCGTGAACATCAGCAGTTTCCTCGAAGTAGACAAGCTTGTACATGTTGTACTTTTCGGTGAACCCCTTTACGGCACAAGTTCTGTGCTCATAGAGTCGTCGGACGAGGTTGTTGGTCATGCCGACATACATGACCCTGTTGTTCCAGTTGGTGAGGAAGTAGACGAAGTACTGGTGCTCCCGCATCACTGGATTGTTCCCTGCGGCAAGATTTCTCCCCAGCTCCCTCGCGTCGCTCGGGACATGGGTCGAAATGACAGCATGGTCAAGCCGCCTCGCCGGCCTCAAATCGTGCTTCCCGATGCCACAGGACTTGCATCAGGCGTGCTTCTTCCGAAGTTCAGCCATCACGGTATCGGAATCAATTAACTCCACCTCGCCACGCTCGATTTGCTCTAAGCGCTTTTGAATTTCTTCCTGCCATGCCTGCTCCACATCTGTATCCGGAGCCTCATCCAGGCTGGCGAGCAGTTGCTCGGCCACATCTGCTCGTTCAGTGGTGAGAATTTAAGCGCTTGTTCCACGATGGATTGTGTTTTTTCAGTCATGATCCATCTCCATTCACTACTCTACGGACTGTGATCCGGCAGGGCTTGGGGGTTTACACGCCATTCCAGACCTCATCCTCCTGGTTGTCCCACACATGGCGCATGGCCGGTTCCTGCGCCTGTTTCAACTCTTCAGTAAGCCGGTCTCTCAAACCATGCTTGATTTCAATGTACTCGATGAAATCCAGCACTTCCTGCGCGAGTGTGTCCGGAAGTTTCTGCGCTTCCTTGAAGATTCGTTCGGCTGTCGACATATGTCCTCCGGTTTAGGCCACGAGGGCCACATTCAGCGAATCCATTATCGGGCCAAGGCCCTCTGGAAACAACCGATGCACTTTCCCCAACCCACCTTCTTGCGCAAAGGGCGCGTACTCGAAGTCGTCTGGCTCAACCACAAGGTTCGCGGCGACATGGTCGCGGATCATCTCAAGCCAGTGACGCTGTTCGTTGGTGAACTTCTTCCCACGGCTCTCTTGGTCCGTTAACCAAGCCGTGAAGTTGGCGCTAACCTTTTCAGGAAATGGCACCAACTCGTTGTCCTGATGTGTGGCAAAGCGGACGAGGGAGACGAGGTCCGTGAGGATGCGTTTGCCGCTCGCGCCTTTGACCTTCGACTTCTCCAGCGCGGCGTAGGCCTGCCAGAGTTGGGATTCGTTCCAGAGGTAGGGCGGCTTTTCGATGGCGTTGGCCAGGTCCTTGATGTCTTCGAACTTGAGTCGCTGTTTGTACGGCTTGCTATAGAGGACTTGCAGGGCGGTGATCTCGTCTTTGTGCTGTGCGATGAACTGTTCGAAGGACTGCACGATGGTGCGGGCGCGCGCCAGCGGCCTCGGCGCTGAAGCCTGCTTCGATGACCTGGTCCTGGCTGACGTGGTCGATGGTGAGTTCGTTCTTCCTTTTGATCTCGATCAGGAGTTCGCGCAGCTTCGGATCGTGCAATGATTTGGTAGCTTCTCCAATCAATGTGGCTGCTGCTTGCTGAATTTGTTGTTCACTCGGCTTGTCTGTGCCGAACTGCTTTCTTGCTCGCTCTTCGTGCCGATCCGGATTGACCGCTTCTACTAACCCACAGCTGAGGTCTTTGAGCGAGAGGCCCCCGCTGGCTTTGCTGATGGCCTGTTCATCTTCCTTCGTGATCCGGTGTTCCATGCGCGCCAGCCGTCCGGCGATGCTGGTGAGCACGTCTTCTTCCGTGTTTCCTAGGGCCACGGCTTGGAGCAGCTTGTCGAAGGCGACGCTGGGCTTTTTCTCCATCGGACGTGCGTCGGTCTTGTCTTGCTCGCAGACGCCGACGGTATCGACGATGACGAAGTGGTCTTTGGCCGTGGCATCGGGCGTGACGGCCTTCAGATCGTCCGGCTTGATGATGCGGACGCCCCGGCCCTTCATCTGCTCGAAGAAGGTGCGGGATTTGACCGCGCGCATGAAGACGACGATCTCGACCGGCTTGATGTCGGTGCCGGTGGCGATCATGTCCACGGTGACGGCGATGCGGGGATGGTAACTGTTGCGAAAGGTCTTGATGAGGTCTTTCGGATTCACCCCGGTGGTCCGATAGGTGATCTTCTGGGCGAATTCGTTGCCCTTGCCGAACTCCTCGCGGAGGATTTCGACGATGTTCTCCGCGTGGGCGTCGTCCTTCGCAAAGATAAGGGTCTTGGGCACCTCGGTGCGGCCGGGAAAGATCTCGGTGAAGAGCTTCTCCTTGAAGGCTTTGACGATGGTGCGGATCTGGTCCGGGGCGACCACGTCGCGGTCGAGCTGCTCGGGATCGTAGGAAAAGTCGTCGTCTAAGCTGTTCCCATCGCTTGGCGCGGGTTTCGCGGTCCATCTTCTGCACGTAGTACGCCTGCGTCCACCTTGGAGCCGGCTGCGGTGATGGCGGTGCGGATGCGGTACACGTCGTAGTTGACGTTGACGCCGTCGGCCACGGCCTGCTCGTGTGAGTATTCCATGACCAGGTTCTGGTTGAAGAAGCCGAAGGTCTGCTTGTTGGGCGTGGCGGTGAGGCCGATGAGGTGGGCATCGAAGTATTCCAGCACCTGCGCCCAGAGGTTGTAGATGGACCGGTGACATTCGTCGGTGACGATGACGTCGAAGGTCTCGATGGGAATGGCAGGGTTATATTCCAACGGTTCGGGTTTCTTGAAGAGCCGTTCGAGGCCGGACACGGAGACTTCTTCGTCCTCGTCCGATAGCTCCTTGCCCTTGAGCATGGAATACATGCGCTGGATGGTGCTGATGCAGACCCGCGCGGTGGTATCGAGGGTATTGCCCGCCAGCCGCTGGACGATGAACTCTTCGGTGAACTTGAAGTTGTTGTAGGGCGAGACGTATTGCTGGAATTCCTTGAGCGTCTGGTCGCCGAGATTGCCGCGGTCTACCAGAAAGAGCACGCGGCGCGCGCCGCCGAACTTGATGAGCCGGTAGATGAAGTTGATGGCGGTGAAGGTCTTGCCGCTGCCGGTGGCCATTTGGATCAAGGCGCGAGGACGATCCTGGGCCAGCGACTTTTCGAGATTGTTGATGGCGGTGATTTGCGCGGGCCAGAGGCCGGTAGTACTCAGGGGTGGCAGCGTTCTCAAGCGAGCGCGGAGAGTGGTTGCTGTCTCTGCAGCCAGGGACGCGCCGTGCAGATCCTTTGGGGCTTCTCTGCGCTCTGGGATCAAGGATGCGAGTGTCTCGGGGCGATGGAAGCTGAATACCGGGCGGCTCCGAGGTTGGGGATCGAGGCCGTTCGTGAATCGCGTTTCCACGCCGGTGCTCTGATACAGAAACGGCAATGGCCGGATATGGGCTGGCAAGTCCGTGGGGAGGCCCTTGCTGTACTTCTCGGCCTGGACTTCCACGCCAATGAGGGTCACGCCTTCTTTCTTGGCTTCGATGATGCCGGCCGCTTTGCCGTCCACATAAAGGAGATAATCCGCGAAGCCGTGCCCGCTCACGAGGGGAAAATTTCTGAGGACTACGCCCCTCCCGGCCTGAAGATGTGCGCTCTTGTAGTCCTGCACTCTCCAACCAGCCTGTTCCAGCGCCTGGTCGATGTGCTCACGCGCTAGATCTTCCGGGGTGGGCATGGAGCGCAGAATACCCCTTTCCCTGCGAGAAATCACGCTGGCTTTCAGGGAATCGTCGTGCGACGTTCATGAGGCATATCACGTGACGCGTTTCCTGGATTAAACGAGATGAGAGCGACGAGATACGAACGACGGTGAGCGCCCGGAATAAGAAGGGACACAGGCACCCTTCGGAAGCGGAGTCCGCCCCATCCCGCGACGTCAAATGATGAGCCGATTGACGAATGACCGTTGCCGTTTGACGTGTGACGTTCTCCCGGCTGTAGCGTCTTGCGACAGTGACCGGATGCTTGGCGGGGTTTTTCTCGCCACTTGCGGGGATCTGTCGGTGTCGTCTTCGGGCCCTCTCTCCTAAGGCATTGTTTATGCGGAGGTTTAGCTGCGCACATTTTTACGTCTGGCTGGCATCTCACTCGCAAAGAGTTTCAGTCGATAAGGTAACTACTCAGGTGTTCAGGCTGAAGGCTGAATACTATCAATGATCTCGCAGAGCACGAAACAAGTCATTCAACACCTTTTATGTTTCTAGGGTCTTGGGTTCAAGCAAGGATGAATTCCCGTCAAGCAAGAAGTCTAACCCCTAAAAGCCTTCAGCCTATCTACCTGAGTAGTTACTCGATCAGAAGGAAGAGGTATCTGATTCTTAAGGAGGCGATGCGATGAAAATTGTACTTGTTGGAGCCGCGGTGTTGGCGTTTGCCGGGGGCGCAAGCGTGAAAGAGTTGAACGTGTCTCAGCCGGAGCGCGATGTGCTTAGTGGGAGAGTCATCTATTCGACGATCTGTATCCGTTGTCATGGGGTCGACGGGAAGGGAGATGGAGAGATGAAGTTTACTCCTCCGGTCGCCGACCTCACGTCTCTGGCGGTTCAAGGGAAGCTGGATGCGAGGTTGTTTAAGAGCGTGCATGACGGCAAGCCGAATACGGCGATGGGAGCCTGGAGGGATTCACTCACAGACGACGAGATTTGGGATGCGCTTGCCTATGTTCGGACGCTGGCTCCCCAACAAAATGACGGTATGGGCAGCGGGCTCCGATGAGATCGACGCTCTGCCGGATCACGTTAGGGCTGTGGATCGTGACGATTGGGTTTGCTGGATGGTTCTTCGTGCAGGGGTGGACGACGGAGGGCACAGATGGACGGATGGCCATCGTATTGGCGCCGACAGAGCGAGACCTGATCCTGGGCGAGATGCGGATGCTCCTGAAGGCGGTCCATGGCGTAGTCACAGGTTTGGCAGGCCAGGATCAGGAGGCGGGTCGAAGGCAGATGGAACAGGCGGCCCGCTCGGCTGGAATGGGCATGGCTGAGGACGTGAATCCGGCGCTCATGGCGAAGTTGCCGCTGCCGTTCAAGCAAATGGGTATGTCGATCCATAAAGATATGGATGCCTTGGCGGACGCGGTTGTCCAGAAAGAGACCTCCCAACAGATTCTCCAGCGCCTCTCCAGCATGACGGCCCGCTGCACGATCTGCCATGACATGTACCGATTTGGAGTAGGTCAGTAGCGGTCGAAGATCAGCATGCAGGTACTGAACAACAATGAATGGAAATGTTGGGTCACTCAGCTCAAGGAGCAGGGGCAGATGTGGGAGTGAACACGTGAACAGGTCCGCACGGAGCGACCGGACAGGCTGCAGCAGCGAGAAGGCTGACCGGACTGAACGCGGCGGCCGGTGAGTTCTTTCAGCGGGCTCGGCACGGGCGAGTTCGATGAGGGTGCGGGAATGGAGCTGGCGAGAAGCCTCACCGATCGATGGCTTGTGTCTCATCCAGGCGGAGCGTTAAGCGTGAAGCGTAAGACGTGAGCGCGAGAAGCGAACCGATTCGATTCTCTTACGTCTCACGTCTCGCGCGTGACCTCTGCTAACGTGGAAAGGGCATACCGGCGGAAGAGGTGAAACGAGAATTAGAAGCCGGGACTCGCCTGTTTGTGCTCGATGTGCGGGACCCTCACGAACTGAAAGAGGAACTCGGCCACATCACAGGGGCGACGAACATCCCGGTCACCAAGCTGGCTCATCGGCTGGCGGAACTGGAGCCGTATCGCGACCGAGAGATCATTACTGTCTGCAAATCGGGAGGCCGCGCCCATACCGCCGCACAGATACTCATGCAAGCAGGCTTCCTCAAGGTACATGTGATGATGGGCGGGATGTCGGGGTGGAATCAGGCGGGGTTTCCGACCGGTGAATGAAGCGTATCCCGCGAACGACGAGCGGCGAAGCGCATGAAACGTGACAGGCCAAAAGACCGTACATCGTCGCGGGACCGGCGCCTTGAATCAGCAGGAGATTTGTCGGTCCATGCCAAGATTCCAATTGAGAAACTGCCGATGGATTACTTGTACAACGTCGTGTGTTAGGGTGGGAAAAGCGTCAGAAAAGCGCCGACGATGTGCCCTACTGTGGATTGACCATCCGCCGGCAAGGCGTGGCGGACACCCTTTAACAAATAACAATAGGAGGTGCGTGATGAATGTGAGGCGATCATTGTGCGGGGTAACGGTTATCGTTGGAGGCATGGCGCTCTTGGCGGGATGCGCCGGCTACCACACGGGGAAGTTGGATAAGAAACTGTATGCGAAGGCGGTCATCGCCGGTCCCGGTATTACGGGAGAGGCGCATCTCTACGAGGAGTATGAAGGGCGCGTCAGAATCAAATTGAAGCTCGAAGGCACGCCGGACAGCAAATTGAAGCCGGGACGCCATGCGATCCACATTCACGAGACCGGCAACTGCGAGCCC
The DNA here is from genome assembly GCA_963821465.1 of uncultured Nitrospiraceae bacterium. GTDB lineage: Bacteria > Nitrospirota > Nitrospiria > Nitrospirales > Nitrospiraceae > Palsa-1315. The sequence goes on from CAWGDV010000004.1 coordinate 207,342, forward strand.
TTCTCGGCGGCCAAAGGGCACTTTGACGGGAATGAGTACGGGGCAAATCCGCAGGCGAACGTCTCGCCAGGCTTAGGGAACCATCCCTACCATCTCGGTGATCTCCAGAACCTCTCCGTGAACGACAGCCGGAAAGGGTCGCTGTATACGATCACGAGCCGGGTGACCCTGTCCGAGGGGCTGAACACCATCCTCGATATGGATGGGAGCGCCTTCATTATCCATGAGTTTGAGGATAAGTATCTGCCGGACCCGCCGACAAAGGATGCGCCTGGTGGGCCCCGCATCGCGTGCGGCGTGATTGTGAAAGAATAGGTGCGTGGAGGCCTACCTCGCTTTGGCCATCGGATCGGGTGCGGTCATTGGCCTGGCGCTTGGCGCCACCGGCGGGGGTGGCTCTCTCCTGGCGATTCCGCTTCTGGTGTACGTGCTGGGAGTGAAGGTGCAGTCCGCCGCCGCTATCTCGCTGGTAGTGGTGGCGGTCTCCGCGTTGCTCGGTGTGTATCAACGCAGAGAGTCCGGTGAGGTGAAGGTGAAGGCTGCCCTGATCTTCAGCGCAGCCGGGGCAGTCGGCGCGTGGGGCGGCGCCTACGGCCATCGGTTCGTGCGGGAGGAAACGGCGCTCCTTTTGTTCAGTCTCTTAGTAATCGTCGCGGCCTGGCAAATGTGGCGGCAGAGTGGTTATAGGCTGGAGCGAGCTTCAGCAGAAAGTTGCGCCGAACAGTTCCCCCGCTCTTGCTGGATCAAGGTCTCGCTGATCGGCGCAGTCGTTGGTCTGTTGACTGGATTCTTCGGAGTTGGGGGTGGCTTTGTGATCGTGCCGGCGCTCGCGCTGGTGCTGGGGTTTCCCATGAGGATGGCCGTGAGTACCTCCCTGTTGATCATCGCGCTCGTCGCCGTAGGAGGGCTCGTCGGCCATCTGCAGACGGGACAGATGGATTGGCCTCTTGCCGGCCTCTTGCTACTGGGGAGCGCCTTGGGTATGACCGGGGGATCGTGGACCATTCAACGGGTCTCGGCGCCGACGTTGACGAAGAGTTTCGCAGTCGTCGCAATCGGGGTCGCCATCGTCATATTCATTCACAACGGGCTGAAACTGTTCGGGGGGAACGTATGAATCCCGAAGTTGAATCCAAAGAAGCAGGCACGCCGAAGGCGCCGATGACGGAATTGCAGTTCAACGACCTGATGAGGTACCTGCTGAGCATCGAGCGAGCCGAATAGTCTGAGGGTGAGGCTGATCAACCAGATAGACCAAATGAACAAGACCGGCTGGCGGACTTTTTCAGTACCCTGGTAAGGTGGATCGATCCGGTGAGAGGCTTCATGGCTGAACAACAGGGCATGCAGGCGGCAAGAAGTCTGTGCGATCAATTGCAGATCACAGCGGAGGAGCTGCGGACCAGGCTGGCGTTTCTCTCCTTTGGTGAACAAGACGGGCGGAATCTCGTCGAGATCCGCGACGTGATCGCGTCACATGTCGACGAGATCATCGGAGAATTCTACGACCACTTGCTGCAATTCGAGGAATTGCGCGGGATCTTGTCCGACGCGACGCTCGTGGAGCAACTCAAGGGGTCGCAGCGTCGGTACTTGCTCAGCTTAGGGCAACTTGGCGATGATGTCGGGTATGCAGAGGCACGGCTTCGGATTGGACTCACGCACGAACGAGTCGGGCTTAAGCAGAAGTGGTATTTGGGCGCGTACCACAAGCTCTTTGAGTTAATCCTGCAACGACTTGCGGTTCGTTATTCGGGGGACGCTGCAGGCTGTCCTCATTGGTCCTCACGCTGAACAAAATCCTCACGCTCGATGAGATCTTTGTCGTGGAGACGTATTACCATGCGACGATGCAGCGTCAGGAAGACAGCCTCTGTCAACTGAAGGACGCCCATCGTCAGCTCATCGAAATCTCCCGATTGGACCCGCTCACCCAAGCGGACAATCGCCGTGCTTTGATGGAGTCTCTGGCATTAGAGTTGCGCAGAAGTCACCGCTACCACCATCCCTTCGCGCTGTTGTTTCTCGACATCGATCATTTCAAAGAGATCAACGATCGATACGGCCATGCATTCGGCGACAAGGTGTTGCAGCGGATTGTCGGGGTCGCAAGGGGACAAGTGCGTCCTCCCGACATTATCGGACGGTATGGGGGAGAAGAGTTCGCGATCGGTCTGGTGGAGTGTAGCCTGGAAGGGGCGCAGAGAATCGCCGAGCGCATCCGGCTCAGGATCGCAGAGTCTTCGATCGTGTGGGAGCAGAACGTGGCATCTGTGACAGTGAGCATCGGCATCGCGATGCTTACGCCTGAGGTCGATCGCGTGGAGACATTGATCGATCATGCCGACCGGGCATTGTACGAGGCGAAAGCCGGAGGGCGAAACCGAGTTAACATGTTTCAGGACGCATCTGCATGAGCAGAAGCGTCGCCTCAGCCTGAACCTGCTCCTAATCCGCACTAGTGAAGCAGGCTGAAGGCTGAAGTGTTCGGAACTTCGAGTCCCGGCCTTCAGCCTTCGGACTTCAGCCTTCGGATTCAGCATGCTTGTCGCGACCAGAAGGAATGTTTTTCCACTCGCCTGGCTTCTGTGGCATCCCGCAACAGTAGAGAGGTCAGCGCTGTAGCCTTTATCCCCAGAGCGATCGCAATTGACGTCTAATCGTCTGATTTGACAGGGCAAAACGGCGTGTGGGTTGTCCTTGTTAGTGGCACGGTCTTGGCACAAGGGGGGAGGTATGATATGGCTGTTGTCGGCTATTCTTGGGGTGGTCATACTCTCGAGCTGTTCAAGCGAGAGTGCTCGGGTCAAGACCGAGGAGCTTCGGGGGACCAGCCAAACCGGCAGTGCGGCGATAGAATTCGCTCCTCCCTCGCCGGAAACCATTCCAGAGAGTCAACTTGGTGAACAGATTCGGCTTGGCTATGAAATCGTCGTCAACACGCAGGAATATGCCCGAGCCTATGTCGGCAATCGCCTCAACTGCACCAACTGTCATCTCGACGGCGGGCTCAATCCGAACGCGGCTTCGTTCGTCGGCCTTGCGGCGGTCTATCCCGAGTACCGCGCCCGCAGCGCGAGGGTGAATACGCTCGCCGATCGTATCAACGAATGTGTTGAGCGGAGCCTGAATGGGCGAGCGTTCCCGCCTGATAGCTCCAAGCTGCAGGCCATCGTGGCCTATATCACCTGGCTCTCACGCGGAGTGCCGAGCGGTGCGACAGTATCCTGGCGGGGCCTCCAGCGCATCGAGTCACGGCGCCCCCTCGATTCAGGTAACGGGAAAAAGGTGTTTGCGAGCAAATGTGCCTTCTGTCACGGCTCCGATGGCCAAGGGACAATGGCGGCGCCGCCGGTCTGGGGACCCCAGTCCTACACCATTGCCGCAGGCATGGCGCGGGTGAGCGTCGCCGCCGCCTTCATCAAGTCGAACATGCCGCGCAGTTGGGGTTGGAGTCTGTCGGACGATGACGCGTACGATGTCGCCGCATATATCAACGGTCAACCGCGGCCGGATTTTCCGGGTAAAGCGAATGATTGGCCGAAGGGCGGCAAGCCTTCCGATTCGCCATACTGAACGTAATCTTTGGGAGAGTGCGACGCATGGTGGTCGTCAAGATGAACGCGATGCTCGTCACGCTTCTGGTCGGCGCACTTGTCGCTTCTGTCGTGGGGGTCAGTGGAGCAGCCGTCACGTCTCAGGATCCGCATCGAGTGGTCATGCACCTCAATTCAGGTGATGAGAAGGTCCAACGAGGGGCGTTGAATAATATCCGTCACCTCTATCAGGAAGTGGGTCGCGAGCATTTGCGTGTCGAGTTGGTCGTACATGGCGCTGGGCTGACGCTGTTGACGAAAAAAGATTCGACGTTGGCGACTGAACTGGCGCAACTGAAGACGGCCTATGATGTCGAGTTCACAGCCTGCTCCAATACGATGAAGGCGATGAATCTCACCACGCGTGATTTGGTTGAGCAGGTGGATCGAACGGTTCCGGCCATGGTTCGATTGATGGCATTACAAGAAGAAGGCTGGGTCTATATCAAACCGTGATGCCGAGATGAAGATAGACACCCTACATCGTCATGAAGCGGGTCACGAGGATAAGAACCCTGTGCTCTCATGGTGGGCCGGTGGGATCGGAATCGGTCTGGTTTTGATCGTCGCTGTTGGATTGGTTCAACCTATCGGGGTGTCGACGCAGTATGTCGTGTTGGACGGCGTGCTCCTGCACAATGTGCTCCCGGACGTGGCATCGAGGAGTTCCTACTTGGTCAAGACCGCGCAAGGATGGACGCTGGCCACCTACGAGTTCTTCTTTGTGTTGGGGATCCCGTTGGGGGCATTGGTAGCTGCAATGGCCACTGCTCGCTTCACAACCAGAATCGTGCCAATCGAGTGGAGAAGACGGTTCGGCTCGAATCCTGGGAGTCGGTTGGTCTGGTCCTTCGTCGGTGGATTTCTCCTCCTCTTCGGCGCCCGCTTCGGCGGCGGCTGCACCTCCGGGCACATGATCAGTGGGATTTCGCAATTGGCCATCAGCTCCTTTATCTTTTCGGCGGCGCTCTTCATCAGCGGGATTATCACGGCGCGCGTACTCTATCGGGACGGAGGGTCCCGATGTTGATGCTCGCGTTGGGGTTGGCGCTCGGGGGGGCTTTTGGGGCCCTGCTTCAGCTCTCCGGTACGTCGAGTCATACTAAGATTGTCAATGCGCTACGGTTGAAAGATCTGACCATTATGAAGCTGATTCTGATGGTCATTGGGGTCGGGCTCATGGGAGTGCATCTGTTGGATCTGTTCGGCCTTGCCAATATGAAGGTGAAAGAACTGTATCTCCTCGGGATCGTTATTGCTGGTGTGATCTTTGGTGTGGGATTTGCGCTAACGGGATATTGCCCTGGTACGGCACTCGCAGCCTGTGCCGAAGGTAAGCCGGATGCCTGGGTGACCGTAACGGGTGGATTATGCGGAGCGCTCGTATTCGCCTTCCTGTTTCCTGAGGTCGAGGAGCATCTGCTGGCTGTCGGTCGATATGGTCCGGTGACGATTCCAGGCCTGGTCGGGATTCACGGCATCTGGCTTGCGGCGCCTTTGGGAATTGTCTGTATCTGGCTTGCGACGCGATTGCCTATGACGGGAGGTGCGCGATGAAACTCACCGTGGCCTACCATGGTGGAACTCGGTACGACATCACGAGCGGCAAGCACCGGGTCGTCACCGATCAGAAGGCCGAGGATGGGGGACAGGATGCCGGCATGAGCCCCGTCGAACTCTTCGTCGGATCACTAGCCAGTTGTGTCGGGTATTTCGTGGGGCGTTACTGCGACCGCCATCAGATCTCGACCAAAGGGTTGAGCGTAGAGGCGGAATGGGTTATGGCGGAACAGCCACACCGGGTGGGTCAGGTCACACTGGCGATTCACTTACCGCATCGCATCACGGCCGCACAAAGCGAGCGGCTCCTCAAAGTGGCGCATGGCTGCACCGTGCATCAATCTCTCGCAGTGCCTGCCGGCGTGGCGATCGAACTCAACCCCCATCATCGTGGGGAGAAACCATCGTGAAAGAAGAACCAACCTCCGGGTCTCTGTCGCGGCGGACCTTGCTGAAAAGGGTTATCCATGGGCTGGGAGTCACACTCGCGCTGGGCCACGTAATCCCACGCGTGGAGGCTGAGGAGCGCGATGTCTCGAAGAATGAGACCGACCGCCTCATCGTGCGCGTGGCGCGACCGTTGGATGCTGAAACCCCGGTGCAAGAGTTCGCCTCCTACCTCACGCCGAATTCCCGCTTCTTTGTCCGCAGCCACTTCGGCCCGCCTCCAGCAGAACTGCTCTCCGATCCGAACTGGAGACTGAGTGTGGGTGGTATGGTGGACCGACCGCTGACGTTCACCCTCAGAGAGCTGAAACAGTGCGAAGAAGTCGCCGTCACGGCTGTCGTGCAATGCAGCGGCAATGGTCGCGCATTTCATCGGCCCAAGGTCCCTGGCGTTCAATGGGAGCGTGGGGCGGTTGGGAATGCGCAATGGACGGGGGTGCGACTGAGGGACGTGTTAGCCAAGGCCGGGGTTCAAGCCGGGGCGCATCATGTGCAGTTCCAAGGAGCGGATCGACCGGTCGTGGCCTCTGTGCCGCTGTTTACCAGAAGTATTCCACTGGAGAAAGCTCTTCATCCGGACACGATTCTCGCCTATGAGATGAACGGGCGTCCCTTGCCGTTGCTGCATGGAGCGCCATTACGAGTGATCACACCGGGCTGGATGGCGGATTCGTGCACTAAGTGGTTGACGGAGATCACAGTGCAGGCCGAGGAGGCGAAGGGCTATTACATGCAGACGGCCTATCGTGTGCCGACGACGCCCGTGGAACAGGGCACAGCAGCGAGCGGACAGTCGATCCCGGTGGAAGCCATGGTGGTGAAGTCGCTCGTCGCGGTGCCGCAAGAGGGTGAGACCGTGAAGTCCGGTCCCGTTATTATTCAAGGCGTGGCATGGGGCGGAGAAGTCAAGGTTGCGAAGGTCGAAGTGTCGATCGACGAGGGAAAAACGTGGGAGACAGCGCGGCTGGTGGGGGAAGATCATCCCTACGCGTGGCGACAATGGCAGTTGGTCTGGAAGGCGAAGACCGCCGGCACGTTCACCATTCTCTGCCGCGCGACCGATGCGCGGGGAGCGACTCAACCGGCCACGAGTCCCTGGAATCCCAAGCGGGTTTCTGTGGAATGGATGGGATCGCGTGACCATTACGGTGGCGGCATGACGAACAGCGGATACAGCATGGTCTTCTTCTTAGTGGTCGGGCTCGTGGGTCTGGCCGGCTGTGACGGCAGCGCAAGAGGAGGATATGGGCGTGTGAGCGCCGCGCTGGCGCTACGCGCAGAGGGACTGATTATCGCGCGCTGTTCCGTCTGTCACAGCGCTGATCTCATCGCGCAACAGCGGTTGCCTCGCGCGCGATGGGAGGCCACGGTTGAGAAAATGGAACATTGGGGTGCGGAGATCTCCAAGGATGAGACGGATCTGCTCGTGCGGTATCTGTCGGCGCGGTATCACCCTGGTGCACCGGATCGACTGCCGCCGCTCGACAGTGAATTCAGGAAGTCGGAGCCGCTCACGCAGGAGCCGGTGGATGAAGGTCAGCTTACGGGGGTCCCGGCCAGAGGGGCCGGTATTTTCGAACACAATTGTCAGGCCTGTCATGGAGCCATGGCGATGGGCGGTATGGGCCCGAAGTTGGTGAAGACTCCAATCCTTAAACATGAGGACCTGTTTTGGGAGACGGTCCTGCATGGACGAGGGGCGATGCCGGGGTGGGGTTCAGTGCTGAGTCGTCAGGACATTGCCGATATTCATGCGTGGTTAGTGACGAAGTGAGCGACCAGCCGAGGTCACGACTGATGAAAGGAGTGAAGAGATGATGGGGAGGCAAGGAGTGTTGATTGGAGGAGCGGTGATCGCGTTGGTGGGGCTGATGTCATTCCCGCGTCTGTTGTTCGCGAGCGATCAAGCGCGAGCGAAGGAAATTATCCAGCAGACCTGCGTGCAATGCCATCGGCTGGAAGGTCAGCCGGATTCGCGCTTCAATCTGAAGGCGCCCGACCTGATCTGGGCCGGCAGCAAGTATCAGCGGCCCTGGTTGATCCGGTGGCTGACGGGCAAAGAAGCGCCATTGTATGCCAAGGGCTATCGATGGGATCTGACCGAAGTTCCGTCGAAGCATCCGATGGTGACTGAGTCGGAGGCGAACGCCATCGCCGATTACCTTGTCGAACACAACAAGGATCCGCGAGTCAAAGTCGGCGCGTTTGATCTATCGAAGGTGACAAAGTTCGAAGCGACATTCGGCGGGATGGCTTACAAGGCGCACGCCTGTCTCGGCTGTCACGTGATCGAAGAGAACGGGAAGCTTATCGGGGGGCCGCAGAGCGCATCGCTTGTAGCGGCCGGACAGCGGTACGATCAGGATTGGCTCTTCCGTTTCGGGCAGAATCCGCAAGACTTCACGCCGCACAGCGGCGAGTTTCTGGCCGACGCGACGGAGCCACAGCTTCGCGCGGTGATCGGGTTCCTCATGGTGCAGGGGGTGAAGGACTTCAAGTATTACGAGCCCTGGACGAGCTCGGAATTCGGGATGGCCAGCGCGGATCGCGGGAAGGTGATTTATAAAGAGTATTGTTCGCAGTGTCACGGCCCGACGGGCAAAGGCGACGGACCCGCGGCTTCCGGCCTGGAACCCAAGCCGGCGATTCATGCCAACATTCCATTTGAGAAGCTTCCAAGTGAGTATCTCTACAACGTCATCAATCATGGCGGGCCGGCAGTAGGCAAATCGCCGAATATGCCCTATTGGAATTTGACGATTGGTCAGCAGGGCGTGGCCGATGTGATGGCCTACTTGAAAGTGACGTTTAAGGGGGTGCCGGACATGGCGACCGCTCCGAGCGGGGGCCCGGCAGGAGCCTGTGCGCAACCGCGCAAGACAGCCAAGGCGCCGGACGAATTCTTGGCCAAGACGAATCCGCTTCCTGTATCTGCCGGCGCGATCGCGGCGGGGAAAGCGCTGTTCCTCAAGACCGCACAGCCCGTGGCCTGTGTGCTGTGCCATGGAGAACAGGGCGACGGGAAGGGACCCATGGGGGCAGCGTTGGTGCCGCCGCCGCGCAACTTCACATGCGGGTCGATGATGAAGGATATTCCCGATGGTCAACTGTTCTGGATCATTAAGAACGGTTCGCCGGGAACGGGGATGATGTCGTACGCCGGATTGCCGGATGAGCAGATGTGGCAGCTGATTCAGTACATTCGATGGTTGGCGAAATAACGGTGAAGCGCGCAAGACATGCGAGAAAGGCGCGACAGGTGAGGCGGTCTGAAACCGAAGTGTTTGGAATTTCGAACCCTAACCTTCAGTCTTCGGCCTTCAGCCTTCGAAGGGCGCCTGTCCCGCTTTTCGCGCCCGCGATTAACAAACGACGAAGGAGGAAAACAATGGCAACATTTATTATTTCCGGCAGTCGGGGCACGGATGATCCCACGATGGCGACGTTGCCGTTCATGGCAGCGAAGGTCGCGAAGGAGCAAGGGCACGAGGTCGTGCTCTGGCTCTGGAATGAAGCGGTTACGCTCGGGCGCAAAGGAACCGCCGAGCATGTGACGGGGGTGAATTTGACGCCGCTCAAAGATTTGTTGGCAGCCGTGCAAGCCGCGAATATTCCCATCTGGGTCTGCGGGGCCTGCGCCGTGGCGCGGCAGATCGGCGCCGGGGATCTCGTCGCAGGCGGGACAATCAAGGGTATGGCAGACTACATCAAGGCCGTCGCCGAACGTGACCGCAACGTGGCATTCTGATTCGCATAAAAGGAAGGAATCTCTGTATGGCAGCCGATGGCGAATCGACCGGACAGTCAAAGGGCCGAGCGGGTCAGCGGGATGAGGCGGACATCGATGAGCGTAATCAGCTGGAGACTATTCCAACGATGGTGCCGCGGGAAGGGGATGGCTACTCACTGTTGCGCAGTGGATCTGCCGGACAGGGGCTTGGACGTATCGGAGAACTGGGCTGCGCCTTGACCGAGGACGATCTTCGGCGGGTCAATACGAGAAAAGGTCTCATTCAGCTGCTCGAGAACAAAGCCGTCGATATCGAGGAAGTGTGCAAGACGCTGCTGTACGAACAGGAGTTGCGGCAATTACAAGTTGAATTGGTCAGGCTTCAACGGTGGGTGCAGAGCAACGGCGAACGGATCGCGATCCTGGTCGAAGGACGCGATGCGGCCGGGAAGGGCGGCACGATCCGCCGGTTCACCGAGCACTTGAATCCTCGCGCCATGCGGGTGGTCGCGCTGCCCAAACCATCGGATGAAGAACGGGGACAGTGGTACTTTCAGCGCTATATCCGCCAGCTGCCCAACAAGGGGGAGATCGTGTTCTTCGACCGCAGCTGGTACAACCGCGCGGTGGTCGAGCCGGTGATGGGATTCTGCAGCAAGAAAGAACATCAGCGGTTTCTGCAACAGGTTCCTGAATTCGAACATATGCTCTATGAAGACGGTGTGACCATCATTAAGTTTTGGTTCTCCATCTCCAAGGAGGAGCAGGCGAAGCGATTCGAAGCGCGCCGGCAGAATCCACTCAAGCAATGGAAGTTGAGCCCGGTTGATGAGAAGGCGCAAGAGCTGTGGGACTCCTACACCCGCTACAAAGAGGAGATGTTCAGCAAGACGCACACGACATTCAGCCCCTGGATTATCGTCAAGGCCAACGACAAGCAGGCGGCACGATTGGAAAGTCTCCGATACATGCTGAATTTGCTGCCGTACGAAGGCAAAGACGAAGCCCCGATCCGTCTGGCGCCGGATCCCAACGTGATCGCCCGATTTCACCGCAAGATGGTGGAGCTGGATTTGTAACAGGCTACAGAAAGACTCTATGCATCCGATCGTGGTCCATTTTCCATTGCGCTGTTGTGTGCCAAGCGTTATGAACTCGTCTGAAGATAGAGATAAGGAGGAGGGACGAGTCCGAATGAGATAGAGAGCGGGGTCAATCCAGGACACAACGAATGTAGGAGGAACCAATCATGATGAATGCCTCTCGATATGCAGCCATCCTCGTATGGGGATCAGTGGTACTCCTCGGTGCTAATGTCCAAACTGTTCGAGCGGATGGAGACCATGGAGGAATGATGGGTGGCCACATGGGTAAAATGCATGAAGGCCACGATCAGAGCAAACAGGACGAACACAGTTGCCAAGACCTGAGGCATCTCCTCAAACATGGGAAGGAGCTCGGCCTCACACCGGAGCAAATCACCAAGCTGAAAACCATGCAGCTTGACCTGGGTCGCGCGCAAGCCAGAGCGGAGGCCGATATCAAAGTGGCAACGCTCGAATTGCATGCGTTAGTCGAGGACGAGCAGGCTGCCTCGGCAGCGATTCAGGCCAAAGTGGATCAACTCAAGAAGGCGGAAGGCGGTCTTTTGTACACGACGATCAAGTCGAGGCGCGACGCGATGGCGATATTGACTCCCGAACAACGCGAGAAAGAACACGCAATGATGGAAAAGATGAAGGGGGGAGAGGCCGAGCATAGCGGTGGGATGAGTGGAATGAGCGGGATGGGTGGGATGGGTGGAATGATGGGCGGGGGGCATGGGAAAGGTGGAGCAAACGAAAAAGAGAAGGGCGCTGAGCACCAACATTAGGGTATCAACCTGGTAGATCAGGTGTCGTGCACGATCCTGAGGTTGAGTGCTGAGGCCTTGAATCCAATCTCACGCACGTGACTCATATCGATAGGGACGAGTGAAACGAAGAGTGTGCGGGATTACTAAGAAAAGCTTGTTGCATGCCGCATGTTTTGCATCGTAGCAGAGGGGGCATAAACGGATGAGGAGCGAAGCGGGCCGATGCAGGGTCGCCGTTCACAATGATCATCATCACACCAAGAGGAGGTTGCTATGACAACGTTAGCCAGACCGGGTGTTCCTGCCGGGGGGTTCAAGACGATTGGACAAGTGCGCGCCACGAACGATCTTGTGTTCACTCGAAAACAGAATGCGATGGGGATCGCCGTTGAGTTGCTGACGACGCATACGCCGGGAGCGCCGGTGGTTGATGGAGAAGGGAGGTTCGCCGGATTCATCAGCGAGTTCGACATCCTTCGGGCGCTGCAAGCGGGGAAGGATCTGAACCGGCTGGCCGCAGAGGACATTATGGCGAAAGACCGCATCGCCGTGACAGATAGTACGAGTCTGGATGAGGCTGTGAAGCTCATGGAGGATAATCGGCTTCTCAACCTGCCGATCGAGAGAAACGGCAAGGTGGTCTATTCGATCACGCGACACGATCTGTTGCGGGCCTGGATCGGCCTTGGAGTCGACATCGAATCCAATAATACCCCGTAAGCGGTGTCTGTGCGAGGAGGACTGACGCCGTCCTTCTGGTAGCGGGTCAGTGTGAAAACAAGCGGGTGAAGATTTTACCCAGGTACCTAGCTATTGTCACGAATACGATCAGGATCGTAAAGACAAGACCAACGATGGCACCTAAAAATATCATACACGGAGTTTACTTCTGGTTGTTCTAAGAGATCAAGAGTGGGTCAGTTTCAATCATAAACGTCCGGTGCTCGACGCAATATGTGTTGCTGGTTCGACTCTTCCCAACAGCCGATTAAGAGGTTCTGGAAAAACTATTTGGACACGCGAGATTTTTGATGGCCTAGACTTCTAGGACAAGAGGACAATAACCCACAGGATGCCCAGAAAGTTCGTTCAGCAAGGCCGCAGCGAGTGAAGGGCCGAGTCGTACCCTCTGGGGCGCACGGTGCGACGAATAAGGAGCACCACGTGTGTGCGCGCCGCCGAGTGGTGAGGCGGCCGGGTCCCCGTTGAGGGTCTGAACGATGTGAGAACGAAGCCGGCGGACTTTTTCGGCATCCTGTGAAAGGAGCAAGGTGATGAAGACGAGTATGTTCCCAATGATAGCTGTAATTGTTTCCCTTGCCGTTCCCGCCGTGGCTGCTGAACGGCATATGATGCAGCCCCGGGTGCCGGCCGAAAAACTGGCCGAAGCGCGCGCACTGACGAGCCCTTTGCCGAGTTCCCCGGAGATCGTCGAGCAGGGCAAAGCGCTCTATAACGGCAAGGGCACCTGCTTTAACTGTCATGGGAAAGACGGAGGTGGCAATGGGCCCGCGTCCGCTAAATTGGATCCAGCGCCTCGCAATTTCCAACATCATGGATTCTGGCGCCATCGCACGGAAGGCGAAATTTTCTGGGTCATCAAGCACGGATCGGTCGGTACCAGCATGGTTGGATTTGGCGGGCAACTAACGGACGAAGAAATTTGGAGCATCATCCAGTATGAGCGCAGCTTCGCCGGCGCGCATGGACCGGGCATGATGGGCCGTGGAGAGGGTATGGGACCCATGATGGGACCAGGCGGAGGAATGGGCGGCATGGGACGCGGCGGATCGAGAGGTGGGATGGGCGGCATGGGCGGGATGGAACACGGCGGACCGAGAGATGGGATGGGCGGTTGTGAGGGCGAGGCTTGTCCTAAATCCGACTCAAACCACTAACGATTCAACTACTGCGTCACTGGTTTTTCAGTGCTGCACGCCTCACCCGCCTGGCGCGTTGTCGCCATTTGCGACAGCGATACTTCTCGCATCTGTGGCATTAGTCTGCAAGCCATCGCATAGTTCCTCTTTCTCTCCCAGCATAACCACTTAGTTATGTGCCATTTTTCTCTCGTGAAGCCTATGCACAGAGAGTGGCATGACACTCGCAACGACTTTCTTCCGAACTCTTATTCCTTGAATCAACCAGAGTCTGTGAATCTTCGTCGGTTTCGGTGACTCTCAATGATTGGGTTCAATCAGAACCCAAACGATTTCGAGCCGGACAGCGGCGCCTATATTCCGAAGCCGCCGCTGCCTGACGATGACATCTATGCCATCACCGCATACATGATGACGTTCAAATAAAGATGTGAATCGTCGGACGTGAAGCGTGAGTGACAACGAGCGAGAGGAGAATCAGAAATACAGGAGCAAGGGAATGTCATCAATGAGAGCAATGAGTCTACTCGCGGTAGTGGTTGTTCTCGGAATAGCGCAGACGACGCTGGCGGCATCATCAAAGGGGAATCCTGAGGCCGGCAAGAAGATCTATCTCGAGAGTTGTCAGAGCTGCCATGGCCTGACCGGCAAAGGCGACAGCGATTTGGCCGCCTATCTGACACCGCCGCCCGCCAACTTGGCTGCGAAGACAACCCAGACAAAGACTGACGCGCAGCTACGAACGATTATCCTGGAAGGGCGGCCCGGCACGGCCATGGCGAGTTTTGATGGGGCGATTGAAGAGGCTCAATTGATCGACGTGATTGCGTACCTCCGATCGCTCAAGCCCTAACGCTCGATGAGGAGGGCCATGAATGCGATGACCATGCGGCCGGTGGTTTTTCTTCTTGAACCGGTCTCCGGGCCGGATAAGGCCCTATTGAAGGGAGGGTATCATGTCATTCAGGAAGTGGCTTGTCGGAGGATGGGGCGTCGCGTTCTGCGTACTCGGGAGTTGGGGAACCGGTTTTGCCGACAAGGAATCAGCCGGCAGTGTCCCGCTGGAAACGGTCGTGGATTATATTCATTCAGTGCTGGAGGCCGACCGGACATTTTATACCGTCCACGTAGTGGAGCGGATGCAGCGGCGGGGCGTGATCGAATCGTCGGAGAAGTGGCGGTCGGCGAGCGCACTCCCGCTTCCAGCCCAATTCTTCCAGGAGTCGTCGAAACTGTCCGCGCTGACGGGGGGCAAAGTGCGTTATCGGTTGATCAGCCTCCATCCAATCAATAAACAAAACGCACCTCAAACCGAATTCGAGCGAACGGCGCTTGAAGCGGTCATGGCACATCCCGAGCAGCCGTATAAGGGCCAAGTCAGGGAGGAGGGAACTCGATACTTCCAAGCCGTGTACGCAGACCTTGCCGTCTCGCCCATCTGTGTGAGCTGCCATAACGCCGACCCTCGCAGCTCGAAGCATGACTATAAGCTCGCCGATGTGCTGGGCGGTGTCCTGATCTCAATTCCCATGCCTGAGTGACCGTGGGGCATCGTCGCGTAAGGGGATAGGGGGGCGGTTACGACGTGCATAGCGATCGAGAGCATGCTGTTTGATATTTCGGTCGATCTTGAGCGCGTCCAGGGTTTGTTGAAGGCGGGGCATCGGGCCGGGATGTCCCAGGCCCGCATTTCCGGCGCCTTGCTGCGGGCCGCCCTCGGGACGCGGGAGACAGAATTACCGATCATGGGGGCGATGATCTATGCGATCCGTGTGACCGAACATATGCCCGAACATAAGTAAGTGGCAGGGTGCTGCCTGTGCATCCAGGCCCGGTTCGCGCAGGGCCGGGGTGCCAACCATGGCATTCGGTGAAGAGGGAATATTCCACTCCCGCCAACATTAAGAGCTGGTGCCGATCATGAAGGGGATGTTCAATTCATCGAGCGGGCGGTTCGAGGATGAGATCAAGATCGCGATACGACTTGCCCGCGAGGCCGGTCGTCTGATCATGGCACTGTACGGAACGGGGGTTGCCGTAAAGCAGAAAGGTGAGTCCGGTCCGGTGACTGAGGCGGATGAACGGGCGCACGAAGTGATCGTCGAAGGACTTCAGCGAGCGTTTCCCCATGACGCGATTATTTCGGAAGAGGGCTCGCCTGTCATCGGATCTCATGCCGGGGCTCGGACCTGGTACGTGGATCCCCTGGATGGCACCCAGGAGTTTATTGCGAGAAACGGCGAGTTTTCTGTACTCATCGGACTGGCGATCGCGGGCCGAGCGACTGTTGGTGTGGTGTTACGGCCGGTTGATGGAGCGCTCTTTGCGGGCATTGCCGACCAGGAAGCGTGGAGTGAGGACCGGGGGATGCCAGGACGGCTGGCGGTATCGCGCCAAACGGAGCTGCAGAAGCTCAGGTTGGTGGTGTCTCGATCTCATCGTCATCCGCTGACCGATGCCATGCGTGCTCGTCTTGGGATTACGGAAGAACTCCGCTGTGGAAGCGTGGGACTCAAGATCGGGATGTTGGTCAGCGGGCAAGCTGACCTCTATCTCGACGCTTCGGGGAATACAAGCGCGTGGGATGTGTGTGGCCCTGAAGCCATCCTGCGCGGGGCAGGTGGGCGGCTGACCGACCTGACCGGCCAGCCTGTTCTCTATGAAAGCCGTGGCGATCTTCACAACAAGAGGGGGCTTATCGCGAGTAATGGCGTCTGCCATGACCAAGTGGTGGCTGCGATCGGTTCCTTGGCAGGTGAGGCGAATCGAAACTGACGATCTGGTGAGTCTCTTCAATAACGTGGCACTGCAGGCCGGCTGAAGCCATGAGGGGTAATACATGAGGAGTAATAGTTGTGCCGATCTCTTTGCTACGTTTTTCCGGATCGGCCTCACTTCTTTTGGTATGGCGATCTTGCAGAATCTGAAGGCGGTGGCTGTTCAGCGAGGCTATGTGAGTGAGCAGGAACTCCAGGAAGGGCTGGCGCTCGGGGGCGTGTTGGCCTGCATGGGGATTCTCAAATTGTGATGGGGAGGACTGGACTAACTGAAGGGAGCAGGGATGAGCCGTATCGTGATCCTGTCGATTGGATTGGGATTGGTCGGGCTCTTGAGCCTGACCGCTGTCGGGGAGGCACAGCATGAGCTCGGGCACACCATGATCAAGGAGGGGGCCCCCGCCGATAGTCATCAGGATGAGCGCGTGGCGCTAGGGCTCGGTGCAGTGGCTGAGGCAGGTCTGAAGCTGACTATGCGGGAGCACTTGGAATCGCTGCAGGCCATTGTGGCTGGCTTGGGCCGGCAGGAATTCGAACAGGCGGCAAAAGTTGCGCACGAGGAACTCGGTTTTCCCAAACATCACCAGGCCATGCAACGGGAGGGCGGGGCGACGTTTCCTCCGAAGTATCACGATCTCGCGATGGCGCACCATCAGGAGGCCGAGAACCTGGCGAAGGTGCTTCCCTCGAAGGATCTCAAGACGATCCTGCCGCAACTCGAGAGGACTATCGGGGCCTGTGTCTCCTGCCACCGGGCCTATAAGTTGTGACGGTTGACCATGCTTAACGAGAAGACCAAGGCGATGGTGCTCGACGCCCTGAACGATGAATACAAGGCGCGCGCCTTCTATCGGTTGGTGATCAAGGCATTCGGTCCCGTGCGGCCGTTCATCAACATCGTGGAGGCAGAAGACACCCACGCTCGTGCGCTTGAGAGCCTCTGTGCGCGATATGGTATTCCACTGCCGCTCGATGAATGGCAGACGAAGCTTCAACCGCCTTCGTCTGTTCTGGAAGCCTATCGGGTCGGCGTCGAGGGAGAGATTGAGAATATTGCCATGTATGACCGTTTCCTGAGGGAAACCGATCTTCCGGATGTCCGCGCCCTGTTTCAACGCCTGCAGGCCAGATCGCGCGAGACTCATCTCCCTGCATTCGAGCGGTGCGTCGCGGAAGGCGGGGAAGCCGGGCGAGGGCCGGATTCAGATACGGAGCTGCCACGGATGGCACGAGCCCGCGTCGGTCAAAAACGATTTCGTCGTCAAGGGAGGACCAAATGACGTCGTTGCTGGAAAAGGGCGGTGGGACCTTTGCGGGCATCAAGATGCTGCTCTGCGAGATGGATCAGCTGAAGAAAGCAGAGGGGGCTCTCATGGTTGCAGCCATCAAGGGTAAGCGCGATGCCACGGCACTGTTGACTCCGGAGCAGCGGGAAAAAGAGCGTGCCCATCGTGAAAAGATGAAGAGTGGGGGCGAGGGGCAGCATGGAGGCGGCATGGGTAGCGGCGGGCATGGGGGGAGCAAGGGCGGCGATCACGCCAGCGGGGAGCAGGGCGGAGGACAACACCAACATTGAATGCGCGCATAGCATAGGCCTGTGAGGCGTTGACATGATGACAAGAAGCAGGTGTCGTTTTATGGGAGCACTGGCAGGAAGTGTTGCCGTGCTCGTGATGGCGACCAGCATAGCCTCTGCCGACCAGATCGCACTTGCACAGGGGGCGTCCGAAGTGGCCGAGACCTTTTTGGAAGAGTTGGGCGAGGCCATGACACGGGAGATGACCAAGGGAGGCCCGATCGAGGCGATCATCGTCTGCGCGAAGCTGGCACCTGATGTTGCCGGCCGGTTGTCGAGGGAGCGTGGCTGGAGGGTGACGCGCGTGGGGGTGCGGGTGCGCAATCCCTTGCTCGGGATGCCGGATGCCTGGGAGCAGCGGGTGCTGGCTGAATTTACCGAGCGTGCTGCGAAAGGAGAAGCGTTCACGCATATGACCCATCATGAAGTCGTGTCGGAACCGGGGGGCCAGTATTTCCGGTTTATGAAGCCGATTATGGTTCAGCCGAAATGTCTGCTCTGCCACGGGTCGAGTGACCAGATTCCGGAGTCGATTCGCATCATGCTGAAGCAGCAGTATCCTTTTGATCGGGCCATTGGGTACAAGGCGGGAGAGTTGCACGGTGCGGTCAGCATTAAACAGCCGCTCGGGAGTGGGAATAAGTAGAACGGATGGTCTTGACGTGGATACTCGGGTTCGCCCTCCTCGGCAGCGTCGGCGCCGTGGGCGGAGCTGCCTTGTTTTTGTTGTTCCCCAAGCAAATTCGCGAGCGGCTGGTGCCGTTCTTTGTGAGCTATGCGACCGGGACGCTGCTTGGAGCGTCATTCTTGGGGTTGCTGCCGCAGGCGATTGAGCAAGGCGGCTTGCTGTCGAGCCTCGGGGCTGTGCTAGCGGGGCTGATCATATTCTTCGTCCTCGAGCGGTTCTTGATCTGGCGGCATTGTCACCGTGAGGGGTCCTGTGAAGTGCACGGGACAGCCGGGCAGTTGATCTTAGTCGGAGATGCATTGCATAACTTCGTCGATGGGGCCGTCATTGCCGGGGCATTTATGTCCTCGGTTCCACTCGGCATCGCCACCGGCATTGCGGTCATCGCGCATGAGTTGCCGCAAGAAGTCGGCGACTTCGCGATCCTGCTGGATAACGGCTTTTCCCCTCGACGGGCCCTGACGTGGAATCTTGTATCCGGCAGCACGACGATACCCGGCGCGCTGCTCGCTTATGTAGGGTTGCAGCAAGCGCCGCAGTTCAATGCCACAATTCTGGCCTTGTCGGCGGCAAGTTTTCTCTACATCGGACTCGCCGACCTCGTTCCCGGTCTTCATCAGCGAATCGGAGCTGAGACAGGGCTCGGGCAATTATTCCTGATCCTGGCCGGAGTTGGAACGATTCTGCTGCTGAGCATGCACCACAACTAAGCCAAATAGGAGGAGCAACGATATGTACGCACGCATGATGGTAGTCGCCGTAGTGGCTGTTATTCTGGCCGGATCATGGGCGATGGCTCAGACCCTGACGGGAAATCCCAAGAAAGGCGAGGGAATCTATCAACAGCACTGTGTCCGGTGCCATGGCACGTCCGGAGACGGATTGGGGCGCGACGTCAAAGATCTGATTGTACCTCCGGCTAATTTTCAGGCGATGAAATCTCGCTCGAAGACCGACATGGAGTTACTGCTGGCGATCAAGCAGGGAGTGCTCTTCAGCCCGATGCACGGTTGGGGTGATCGGTTATCGGATCAAGACATGTGGGATGTGTTGAGCTATGTCCGCACGCTAGCTCCTTTTAATCCCGTCAGCTAGCTTAGCGTGAGCCCTTCGCAGGGGCGGCTCATTGCTCTGATCGAAAGGCTCTCTTGCCTTATGCGCTAGCTGCTCTTTTTCGCATACCCGGAATGCCCGAGGGAAGATAGTTCTCACCTCCGAACGCCTCTTTGAGCCCTCGCTCAATCAAGGCAATATTTGATCTACTTCTCGGCGTCTGTGGCTCGGTCTTCGCGTTCTTGTTTGAAGTGGCCCGGGCGATCGTCACGCGGCTGTCGTTGCTGATCTTCGAGGGAGCCCTGCATAATATGGAGCGGAGCTAGAGACAGATTCTGTTGCACCGGCTGTGCTCGAAGGACAAGTCGTGGTCCATCATCTTTGTCTCGAACGGTCCAACGATCGGGGAGTTTGTTGATCGACGCGTCCTCTTGGGATAAGACGCCATCCTGCATCATTGCGGAGGGCCACGCCGCAGGGTATACAGCCTGCGGCGTGCATGCTAGCATAAGTTGACACTCATTTCCGCCCTGGTTGATGTAGATGTTTAGGCCTGTCCCCACAGCCACCGTCTTTCGCAGGATTCCATACAGGCTCATTGCCTTCGTGGTCCTCATGCTGGCCCTGGTGGTCTCAGTCATCTTGCTCTTCAGTTTGGAGCAGGAGAAATTGCTGCTCCAGGGAGTCATGCAGGGCAAGGCCGTTCCGACCGAATTGTTCCCCGCGCTATGGCAGTCGCGCCATGATCTAATCGTCGTCACTCTGCTGGTTTTTCTGGTGAGCGCGATCGGGATCGCGGCGGTTATCACCTTCCTCCACTACGACAGCACCAAACGGACACTCGAAGAAGTGAAGGGGCTGGCGCGGAACATCCTTGAGAGCATTCCGACCGGGGTGCTCACGGTGAATCCCAACGGAGTAATCACGGTGATCAATCCAACGGCGGAGGCAGTCCTCAAACGATCGGCGGCGGATTTGCTCGGGAATTCTTACGAAACCGTATTTGCCGAGGGAGAGACCATCCGGGCAGTGCTTGAAGGGGCACTCAGACATCACCAGCATGTCAGTCAGAAAGATTTGCCCTATGAGAGCCAGGACCGGACCCCGCACACTATTCGGGTGAGCACGGCCGAGCTCACAGGGGACGATGCAGAACCGGCCGGCGTCATCCTGCAGGCTCAGGATGTCACCGACTGGCTTGCACTCGAGCAACGAGTCCGCGTCGCGGATAAGCTGGCCGCATTACACACGTTGTCGGCGGGAGTGGCCCATGAGTTGCGGAATCCCCTGAGTGCCATGGACTTGAACCTCCACCTCTTGGAAGAGGAACTCAGGGAGTCCGCATCCCTGCCGGAGCAGGGAGCGCGTTATCTCCATGTCTTGAACGCGGAATGCCACCGCCTCTCAGTCATTCTCGACAATTTCATGAAGTTCGCCCGCCCTGGGTCGGTCGGCCTCCATGAGGTGAACATCTCCGCCCTGATCGAGCACATCATGGCGCTAATGCAATTCGAGGCGGAGGAGCGGAAGATCCGCCTCGAACAGTCGGTGGAGGAACCGTTGCCGTCCGTTCTGGGCGACGAGACGGCCATCAGTCAGGTCCTGGTGAATATTGTCGTCAATGCGTTTCATGCCATGCCGAACGGCGGCCTCTGTCGCGTCTCGGCCGAGGCACGTCACGCCAACGGCACAGGCTGGCTCATCGTGTCGGTGAAGGACACGGGAATCGGCATCAAGAAAGAAGAGCTCGCGCGGGTGTTTGAACCGTTCTATACGACGAAGTCCAGTGGAACCGGCCTGGGTCTCGCCATCGCCTATCGCATCATGGAAGATCATGGTGGCACCATCCAGGTATCCAGCACGCCGGGGATCGGCACCACCGCGGTGCTGACGTTCCCTGTCGCAGTCGAAGAGGCGCAACCCGTGGCGATAACTTCATGAAACCACATGCGCACATTCTCGTCGTGGATGACGAGATCAATATCCGTGGAGCGTTGGTCACGATGCTCGAGAAGAAGGGACACCAGGTGCGCGGAGTGGCCACGGCAGAGGAGGGGTTGGCGCAACTGGAAGGAATCCCCGCCGAGTTGGTTATCACCGACCTTCGGATGCCGGGAATCGGGGGTATGGAGTTTCTGCGGCGCCTCAAAGACACATGGCCGGATACGGAAGTCGTGGTGATGACCGCCTACGGGTCCATTGATACGGCAGTCGAGGCGATGCGCTGTGGAGCCTATGACTATCTTACGAAGCCCATCGATCGCGAGCGGTTTCCCATCGTGGTCGACAAGGCGCTGGAGCGGCACGCATTAACGACCGAGAACAAGCAGCTCCGGGATCGCCTCGAAACCAGGACGCGCTTCGATCAGATGGTCGGCGAGAGCGAGCCTATGCAGCGGGTCTACAGCCTGGTGGAGATGGTGGCGGACAGCGATGTCACGGTGTTGCTCACGGGTGAAAGCGGGACCGGCAAGGAACTCATCTCCCGGGCGATCCACCATAAGAGCCCCAGAGCCGACGGCCCGTTCATCACAATGAATTGTGGAGCCCTGCCGGACAATCTCTTCGAAAGCGAGTTGTTCGGCTATGAAAAAGGCGCGTTTACCGGCGCCATGGCGACCAAGATGGGGCGGTTCGAACTTGCGGACGGCGGCACGCTGTTGCTGGATGAGGTGGGTGAGCTGTCCCTCAAGTCGCAAGTCGATTTTCTGCGGGTGTTGGAGACGAAGGAATTCAGGCGCCTGGGCGGAACGAAGCTGCTCAAGGTCGATACCAGGATCATCGCCGCCACCAATCGTAATCTTGAAGAAGCGGTCAAGCAGGGAGATTTTCGGGAAGACCTCTACTACCGGCTCAATGTCGTGCCCATTCGCCTCCCGCCGCTCCGCGAGCGGAGGGACGACATCCCACTTTTAGCCGAACGCTTTCTCAGTGAGTTCTCGGCTCAACACCGTCGCCAACCGAAAGACGTTTCCCGCGACGCGATGCGGCTGCTGCGGATCTACGCCTGGCCCGGCAATATTCGCCAACTGCGGAATCTGATGGAACGGCTCGTGATTACGGTGAAAGACTTGGACATTCAGCCCGAGCATCTTCCCGAAGAGATTCAGGTGAGTAAAGAAGATGCGCGCACGATGGTCGTCGCCTTGGGTTCGTCGTTGAAGGAGATTGAGCGGGAAACCATCCGGCGTACGTTGGCGGAAGTGACCAACCACCGAGAGAAGGCGGCCAAGCTCCTCGGCATCAGCCTCCGCGCGCTTCAATACAAGATCAAAGAGTACGCCATCCGAGAGTAACGCTCTTGTCGTTCTCCTGTTTCATTCATCCCACGAACAGGCACATCTCTCCTCCGATTCGCAAGTGTTGCAGGCGGCAGCAGATGAGATTGCTCGAAATGAGCCTCTCCTCTCGCGACGCTGCAAGATTTGCAGAGCTGGGTTGTCGGTATCGTGCAAGAATCTGCAAGTCTTGCACGAGTCGATGAGAATCCGCCGTCTCCATTCTCGGAGGGAGGCAAGCGGCCTTACAAGTACGCATTTTCTTTCACGCCATCTTGAAAAATCGACAACGCCAACCCGCGGCATCCTACCTGCATAACATCATGGCAACCGTCTCTTTTCTGTAGCGCTGTCGCTCACTGTGCACGAAATGCTTCGTGACGTGAGAACGCTTAATCGGTTGAAGGCTCCAGAGGGATCGACAGGGTCAGCGTCGTCGGGAGGGCGGACGTCACTTGACCAGCCCACCCATTCGTCTCTCCGAAAAATTGAATAAGTCCGCCCCATGCCGAATGAATCACGGATCGATCGTCTGACTGAATTGCAGAAGCTCCTGGCGGTCTGCCCAAACGATATCCTCGCGCGATGTGACTTGGCGTTGCTGCTTGAGGAACTAGGACAGCATGAGGAAGCCTTATTCAGTTGGAAAGCTGTGGTGGCCTCTGATCCGAACAATCTCAAAGCGTGGGAAGGCATGACACGCTGCCGCGAACGAATCGGACGGTCCCCACAGTCCCATATGTAAGCAGAACATTCATGACACACGCTGAATGGGAGGAGCATTCATATGCACTACGCGATATCTGTCTTGCTGATTGCGATGACCACTTTCGGAACACCCGTTTGGGCGTATGAAGAAATCAATCGTATCCGATGGGGGATCGCTGGTCGGCACCGTGACGCTGGAGGGTGCGGTGCCAAAGCCCGAAAGGCTACAACCTGATTACGCTTCCTGATCAAATCTACTGCGGGCGGATTTCCGATGGCCATGGGTGGCGACTGCTCCAGCCTTTCAACGTGGGTCCGCCGGACAGTTTCGCGACGTGGTGGTGTATCTCGAAGACATCGAGAAAGGAAAATCCTTCTCTCACGATGCATGCTCCGCGAATTGAAGCCAAGGATTGCCAATTCGTTCCCTTTACGACCGTGGTGCGTGAGAAAGAGGACGTAGTCGTCGTGAATATGGATCCGGTCATGCACGACATTCAGGCCTATGAAACCTCTCAGCTCGGCCCGCGCGTGCTCTTCAACGTGCCGCTGCCGATGAATCCGCAGCACCCGCGCGATCTCAAAGACCGGAGCGACGCGGCGATGTATCACAAGCACCTGGCCGGCGAACCGATGAAGCAGCTCGTCGGCATGACGAAAGGGCGCAAGGTGTTCGTCATGCAATGCGGCTTCCATGCCTACATGGAGAGCTGGGGGCTGGCGATG
The DNA here is from genome assembly GCA_963821465.1 of uncultured Nitrospiraceae bacterium. GTDB lineage: Bacteria > Nitrospirota > Nitrospiria > Nitrospirales > Nitrospiraceae > Palsa-1315. The sequence goes on from CAWGDV010000004.1 coordinate 231,216, forward strand.
GAGAATCCCTACTATGCGTTGACCGATCAGGATGGGCGGTTTGAAATCGGCGACATCCCTCCCGGCACGTACAAGATGGTGATTTGGCATCCGTACCTCGGCGGCACAAAGGAACAGACCATCACGATCCAGCCGAAGAGCCAAGCGAAGGTGGACATAAAAATCCCAGCCCCCATCGGGCGTCTCTACGCCAACGAGATGGTGGACAAGCCCTATACGCGGTACGGCATCACCGACGATGCCCAGAGCCACATCGTGCCGACCCTGATTCGCCAGACACAATAGGTGCAGGTGGTCGCGATTGATGCAGCTCTCACAATGACACTCAGGCGGTGAAACAGATCTCCTCAGGACGCGAGTCACAAGAGGAGACTCTTCCCGGGTTATTGATATAGGAGGAGGTGAAATACCACGCGGATGCGAATATCCAACTTAATTAATAACACAGTCAGTGCTACTTCTCAGATGACATGACGATTCTCCTCGTCATAATGTTCGTGCTGTATCTGGGCGGAATCATCCTGCCGCCATTTCTGACAGGCAAGCCGCGAGCCCAAAATGTGCTCGCCCATGGGCTCGCGGGCTTCGCCAGTGGAGCGGGTATCCTCCTCGGCATCCTCGGCCTCTTCGCTACCGCACCACTGACACTGTCCTTACCCTCGATCCTTCCCTTTCTGACCTTCGCGATCCGGCTTGACCCCCTCGCCGCCCTCTTCGTGCTCTCCATCTCGCTGGTCGGTCTGGCCGCTTCCATCTATGCGCTCGGGTACGTGACCGAATTCTATGGGAGGGCCTCGATCGCTGCGCTCGGGTCACTCTTCAACGGGTTTCTTCTCTCGATGACCCTCGTCGTGATCGCCGACAACGGGTTCTTCTTTCTGATCGTGTGGGAACTGATGTCGTTGCTGTCCTATTTCCTCGTGGTGACGGAGCACGGGAAGGCCGAGGTGCGTTACGCGGGTTTGTTCTATCTGATCATGACGCATGTCGGAACCGCGTTCATCATCCTGGCCTTCTTGATCTTCTTCCAGGGAGGTGAGTCGTTCTCGTTCGAGGCCTTCCGGCATCCGGAGCAGCCCTTGTCCGAATGGATGAGAACCCTGGTTTTTCTGATGGCCCTGATCGGTTTCGGCACCAAAGCGGGCATTGTGCCGCTCCACGTCTGGTTGCCCTACGCGCACCCGGCGGCGCCGTCGCATATCTCGGCGCTCATGTCGGGCGTGATGATCAAGACAGCCATCTACGCGCTCGTTCGGGTGTACTTCGATTTTCTCGGAGGCCAGTTCCCTTGGTGGTGGGGATTTGTCGTGCTGGTCATCGGCGCAGTGTCAGCCTTGTTGGGCGTGATGTATGCGCTGATGGAACATGATCTCAAAAGCCTGCTCGCGTACCACAGCGTGGAGAACATCGGCATCATCCTGTTGGGCATCGGCGCCGGTATGATCTTTCAGACCTACGGCCTCACAGAATTTGCTGCCTTGGGGTTGCTGGCCGGGCTCTATCATACGATCAACCATGCCATGTTCAAGGCGCTGCTGTTCTTAGGCGCCGGTTCGCTGCTCTATGCCACCCACACGCGCAACATGGAGGAATATGGTGGCCTGCTCCGACGCATGCCTTGGACCGGGGCCTTTTTTTTGATCGGGGCCGTGTCGATTTCCGCCTTGCCTCCCACCAACGGATTCGTCAGCGAGTGGCTGGTCTTCCAAAGTCTCTTCCTTAGTTTTCACCTCCCAACTGTCTTGCTGAAATTCATGCTTCCGCTTGCCGCGGCGATGCTGGCCCTGACCAGCGTGTTGGCATTGACCTGCTTCGCCAAGGCCTTCGGGATCTCTTTTTTGGCCCTGCCGCGGAGCTCCCATGCGAGGCACGCAGAGGAAGTGCCGATCACCATGCGTATTGCGATGGGCATGCTGGCGGTGGTCTGCGTGTTGCTCGGCCTCGCGCCCATGATCGTCGTCCCGATGTTGGACCGGGTGGTCACACCATTTGCCGGTCTGTCGATCGAGGGGAAAGTGCTGGCGCTGGATGGCTGGGCGCTGGCCCCGGTGAATGTGGAATTCTCCAGCCTTTCAACGCCGGTCTTGGCTCTCCTGCTGGTGGCGCTGTCGATGCTCGGGCTCGGGCTCGTAGCGGCGTTCGGTGGTCTGGTGAAGCAGCGGTACTACAAGACGTGGGGCTGCGGAATCAACCTGACCGCACGCATGGAATACACCGCGACTGGCTTTGTTCAGCCGATCAAACGAGTCTTCGGCGCGATTTATCAGCCGACGGTGAAGTTGGAGACGGAATTGCTCGAAGAGTCGCGGTACTTCGCCAAACGTCGGCACTTCGAGTTCCACATTGAACCGGTCTTCCAGAAATATCTCTACGATCCCGTGGTCGCGTGCTTCATCGGCATGGCCGAGCGGCTAAGAGTCATTCAGGGGGGAAGTCTGCACCTGTACTTGGCGTATATCTTCGTCACACTTATCGTCTTGCTGTTATTCGCGGTGTAACCCGATGTTGCAAGCCATTATTCTCGTTGTTGCTCAAACGATCGTCTTGCTGGCCGTCTCACCATTCCTCGTGGGACTGATCAGGAAGGTAAAGGCGCGTCTGCAGTTACGGCGGGGAGCCAGTGTCTTTCAGCCCTATGCGGATCTGGCCAAGCTCTTCCGTAAGCAACCAGTGGTCTCCACCACGACCTCGTGGATCTTCACCGCGACACCATACATTGTGTTTGCTTCTACGCTGGCCGCCGGATTGTTGGTCCCCATCTTTGTGTCCAGGACGCCGCTCGACTTTGCCGGCAACATTATTGCGGTCGTGTATTTACTGGCGCTTGGTACGTTCTTTCTGATGTTGGCCGGCCTCGATGCCGGTTCAGCCTTCGGTGGGATGGGAAGCAGCCGCGAGGCCATCGTCGCTTCCCTGACCGAACCGGCAATGATCCTTTCTATCTTTGCGATTGCGTTGACCAAGGGATCGACCAACTTGAGCACTATTGTCCATAAGACCGCACTGTTGGAAGGGATCGCGACGGACCCATCGCCATATCTGATGGCACTGGCAGCTCTCTTTATCGTGGCGCTCGCCGAAACTGGGCGGGTACCGGTCGATAATCCGGCGACGCATCTTGAACTGACCATGATCCATGAGGCGATGGTCCTGGAATACTCGGGCCGCTATCTCGCCTTAATCGAATGGGCAGCCGGCCTGAAGTTGGCCGTGTTTCTCTCTCTGCTCGCCAACGTCTTCGCGCCTTGGGGAATTGCGACCACGATGGCGCCCACCGCGATGGGGATCGGGCTCGTGGCTTACCTATTGAAGATCTCAGGGCTTGCGGTGCTGATCGGGATTCTGGAGTCTATGTTCGCAAAATTGCGGTTGTTCCGCGTGACGGATCTCCTGGGCGTCGCCTTTATTCTGGCGCTGCTCGGACTGCTGTTCTTTTACATTCTTCGGAGCTGAGCATATGCAGATTTCTTCTCACATTGGATCGCAACTCGTCGACTTGTGCTCGGCCTTACTTTTGTTAACCTGCTTCGCCATCGTGGCGCAGCGGCGGCTCTCCGCCTGTGTCGACTTGTTCGCGCTGCAGTCGGCCTTTCTCGTCTTGACGGCAGCGTTGGTGGCCTTTCTGACCGGGAACCACCATATCTACATTGCGGCCGGGCTGACCGGCCTGATTAAAGTGGTCATCATCCCGCGGGTCCTGAAGAAGGTCATCGAGCGTCTCAACGTCAAGCGAGAACTGGTCATGAACGTCAACGTGCCGGCCGGATTGCTGATCTGCGGCGCCCTCGTCATGCTGGCCTTCTTCATCACGCAGCCCATTCTTCCGCTGGGTTTTCTGCTCACCCGCGATTCTCTCGCCATCGCCTTCGCGATCGTGCTCATCGGATTGTTTACGATGATTGCGAGGCAAAAGGCCGTGTCGCAGCTGGTGGGCTTTCTGGTCATGGAGAACGGCTTGTTTTTGGGGGCCACAGCCGCCACCTACGGGATGCCCTTGATCGTTGAACTGGGTGTGTTCTTCGACGTGCTCATCGCGGTGTTGATCGCGGGGATCTATACGAATCGCTTACAAGACGCGTTCGACAGCGTGGATACCAGCCACCTCACTGGGCTGAAAGAGTAAGTGAAGGGTTCATGGCAATGATCGAAGTGGTTGTCTTGTTGATCGCTCCGCTCCTCGCGGGGGGGCTGAGCCTGGTCATTCATCGGTCCGCACTGCTCCACGCGATCAACCTCACGAGCATGAGCTTGCTCGTAACGGCAGAAATCATGATCACTCGGACCGTGCTGAGAGACGGTCCGTTCACGGCTCTGGGACAGTTGGTCTATCTCGATGCTTTGTCGGTCTTCATTCTCTTCATCATCGGGGCGGTCGGACTGGCCTGTTCGTTCTACATGCGTTCCTATATGGATGAGCAGGTCGCGCGAGGTGTGATCGCGCCCGGACGACTCAACATGTTCTTTTTCCTCTTTCACATGTTCTTGCTGGCAATGGTGATTGCAACCGTCGCCAACAGTGTCGGGGTGCAATGGGTGGCCATCGAAGCGACGACGCTCACCACGACCTTTCTGATTGCCTTCTGGCGGCGACGAGAATCCTTGGAAGCCGGGTGGAAGTACCTCATCTTGTGTTCGGTCGGGATTTCCCTCGCACTCTTCGGCGTGGTGCTCACCTATTATTCGTCGCTGCATGTGCTGGGTGATGTCAGCGAAGCGTTGAACGCGACGCAGTTGCTGCCAGTGGCCGACCGGTTGAATCCACATGTGCTGAAGTTGGCCTTCATCTTCATCTTGGTGGGCTATGGCACCAAAGTGGGGCTCGTGCCCATGCACAGCTGGCTGCCGGATGCCTACACTGAGGCGCCGGCGCCGGTGGCGGCCATGCTGGCGGGTGTCCTCGAAATTGTGGCGGTCTATGCGATCCTCCGCATGAGGATGATTGTGGACCATGCTGTCTCGCCTGCCTTCACCGGCGGGCTGCTGGCATTACTCGGATTTGCCTCGTTTGTGACGGCAGCGTTTTTCATCCTCATCCAGCGCAACTATAAACGGCTGTTCGCCTACTCCAGCATTGAGCATATGGGGATTGCCATGATCGGATTCGGGGTCGGGGGACCGTTGGGAACTTTCGGCGGGCTGTTTCATCTGCTGAATCATGCGCTCGCTAAGTCGATGGCGTTTTTTGCCGCGGGCAATATTCATCGTCGCTTTCACACGGTGGAGATCGGTCAGGTGCAGGGGCTGATCATCGCGCAGCCCTGGACGGCCATGGCGTTGATGATCGCGGGGCTGGCCTTATCGGCGCTTCCTCCCTTCGCGTCATTTGTCAGCGAGGTTCAAGTCGTCACGGCTCTGGTTGCGCAAGGGGTTCCGGGACCGTGGTTGACGAACAGCGGTGGCATGCCGACATTTGCCTTCTCGGATCAGTTCAGCAGCCTAAGCCTCACCGGACTGTTTCTGCTCTGTGCGGTTCTTGCGTTCAGCGGCTTGCTCTATCGCATCACCGGAATGGTCTGGGGCACTCCCCCAGAGGGAATCGTCCGGGGAGAAACCTGGACGCTAGGCCATCTGCCGATCATTGTTCTCGCCGCGGCGCTGGTGGGATTCGGCTTCTTCCTCCCTCAGCCCATTCGGCAACTGTTGGAACAGGCAACACAAATTCTCTTGCTTCACTAGGGAGACGATGCCATGGCAGAGACGATGTCCTGTGACGAAGCGCTCAAAGCTGCGTTTCCGTCCATCGCGCAGGATGAGGCGGCGCAGGGGGAGTTCTCTCATTTTCTGGTCACCAAGGATCTCTTGCCGGCGATCACCCATTACCTCCATACCGCACCGAGCTTGCATGGCAGGCTGACACTCTTATGGGCTGTCGACGATCGCCCCGTTCGCGACACCTATGGATTGCACTACCTGTTCACCCTGGATCCTTCCCGCCGCTGGGTGTTGTTATCCACGGAGCTCGCGGGGAACGATCGGTTGTTCCCCTCCATCACGCCGCATGTGCATGCCGCTAAGTGGTATGAACGAGAGATTCGCGACATGTTCGGATTAATTCCGGTGGGGCATCCGGACTTGCGACGCCTGATCCGGCACGAACACTGGCCAAAAGGGGCACACCCGCTCAAAAAGGACTTCCCCTGGGACCGCGTGCTGGGTCGGCAGCAAGGCGAACATCATTTCCGCCACATTGAAGGGGAAGGGGTGTTTGAAGTACCGGTGGGCCCGATCCATGCCGGGATCATCGAGTCAGGCCATTTTCGATTTTCTGTAGCCGGTGAGCCCATCATGCAACTCGAGCTGCGTCATTTCTGGAAACATCGCGGAGTCGAGAAGCTGTTTGAGCAACAGGAATTGACCGCAGCGGTTTCGTTAGCCGAACGAGTGTCCGGCGATACGACAGTCGGCCATAGTCTCGCCTACTGCCAGGCGGTCGAATCGTTGCTTCACCTGAAAGTGCCACGTCGTGGACAATATCTACGGAGCCTGTTTCTCGAGTTGGAGCGACTCCACAACCATCTCGGCGACGTGGGCGCGATCTGTAACGATACGGCGTACGCCCTGCCCCATGCCCATTGTGGCCGGATGAAAGAGCAGATCATGCAGCTCAACGACCGGCTGACTGGTTCACGATTTCTCCGCGGGGTGAACCGGGTTGGCGGGGTCGCCGTAGATCTCACGGCGGTACAGCTAGCCGAGATTGTCGCCGAACTGGACGGCATCGAAAAAGACTTCTCGGAATTGGAATCCATCATCGTCTCCAACGCTTCCTTGACAGACCGTCTAGAGACAGCCGGTGTCCTGACAGAACGCACGGCGTGGGATCATGCGGTGGTGGGAGTCGTCGGACGGGCGTCGGGTCTCGATCAGGACCTCCGTCGTGATCGACCGTTTGCAGCCTACGACGAGCTTCCAGTCAGGGTGGTGACTTATCGCTACGGCGATGTGCGGGCGCGGATGAGGGTCCGCATGGATGAGATTCATGAATCCATGCGACTGGTCAGAGAGGTGAGCGTGAAGATTCCGCAGGGGCCGGTCGCCGTTGAACCAAGTCGCAGGCCAAAGGCCGGTGAATGGACCTTGTCAGCCGTCGAAGGCTGGCGTGGCGAAATTGTGTACATGGTGATGGCAGGAGAGAACGGGAACATTCATCGGTGTAAGGTCCGTGACCCGTCGTTTGTGAACTGGCCCGCGATCCAGTGGGCGGTACTGGGAAATATCATTCCGGATTTCCCGCTCATCAATAAGAGCTTTAGCCTGTCCTATGCGGGGAATGATTTGTAAGGAACAAGGCGATTGGCCGTCAGCAGTCAGCTCTGAGCTGAAAATAGATCGCTAAAGGATGACAGCCAAGGAGGAAGCATGTTTCGTATCCTCAAAAAGAGCCTGAAAACCGGAGTCGTGACAGGCCAACATCCCGCAGCCGCACCGCTTGTGGAAGCCTCGACATCGGAGGCGAAAGATAAAGCCACACCGTTCCGTTCCTCTCTAACATTTCGCGCGGTGGATACCGGCTCATGCAATGCCTGTGAGATGGAAATGAATGCGCTGGCGAACCCGGTGTATGACATCGAGCGGTTTGGCATACACATCGCCGCGTCGCCGCGCCATGCGGACGCGTTGGTAGTGACGGGGCCGGTCACCGTCAACATGGAAAGAGCGTTGAAAGACGTGTACGAACAAACGCCGGACCCGAAGATTGTCATCGCGCTCGGCGACTGTGCGATTAACTGTGGCATGTTCAAAGACAGCTACGCCGTGACTGGTCCAGTGGAGCGCCACATTCCTGTCGATGTTCGTATTCCCGGCTGCCCGCCGCGCCCAGCAGAAATTCTCAATGCCCTGTCGGAATTGCGCGAGCCAAAGCCATAGCCAACAGGCGGTCTGCTCGCGAAGCGCCAGAATCGATTTCAGCTGACTGTTGCCTTTTGCTACAGCGGATTTTTCATGTCAGCCCTGAATGCCCCAGGGAAAGGTTTCCCTTCCTCGCGCGTTTCCTTAAGGCCTCGTCAAATCACAGCAATTGGTGATTCCCCGTTTTTGCTTTTCTGGCACGACCTTCGCTTTGTCATTCAAGAGAACCCTTTATATCCAAATATCCAAGGAGGAATTGCTATGGACAATCGAGAGATACAATGTTCCGGACCGGCTGTTGTGCTCGCATTCTTAGGGGGGGCCATGGCTGGAGTGGTGGCAGGTCTTCTTCTCGCCCCGAAGTCCGGGGAAGACACGCGTCGGGAGTTGAAGGGGTATGCCAGGAGGACAGAGGAAGAAGTTCTGGAGAAGGCGAAGGAGGCGCGAGCCGCCCTCGATGAGACCATCGAGCGTGGTAAGCATTTCATCGCAGAGAAAACGGCGAATATTGAGGCGGCGGTCAAAGCCGGACGAGAGGCCATGAAGGAAAAAACGGATGCATGTTGTAGCTGACGTCGCCGTCGTCAGGGAGAGTTATTGCGATGTTACTGGTCGAGGATATTCGGAAGAAGCTGTTAACCCAACGGCGCGACTTGTTTCGTCAGGTTGCTCAGACTGAAGAGGAACTGCTCTGGTTCCAAAGCGATATCGAAAGTGAAGTGGAGGAGCGGGGGCAGGAGGAGAGCATGGTTCGGCTGCTTGATCGTCTGGATGGGCGAGCGAAGGCCGAGATCGAGGCGATCGACCGGGCACTCTTCAAGCTGGGGACAGAGCAGTACGGCCGATGCGAGCGATGCGGAAAGGCCATTCTTCAGTCCAGGCTGGAGGTAATCCCTGCGGCGGCTATGTGTGTGGCTTGCGAACAGGCGGGGGAGAGCGAGGCGGCGCTGAGGAAATAACTGATGCAAGCGGTCCGCTTTCATGGCCGAGGGGGGCAGGGCGCGAAGACCGCCAGCCGTATCCTGGGAACGGCTGCGTTTCTCGAAGGGTATCAGGCGCAGGACTCCCCGATATACGGAGCTGAGCGGCGCGGCGCGCCGGTGGCTGCCTTTACGCGGATCGCCAAGGAGCCGATTCGCGAGCGTGGCATGATCGCCCGTCCCGATCTTGTTGTGATCGCCGACGCATCGCTCATCCATGATCCTGCCGCTCGTATGCTGGATGGCATCGATGAACGAACGGCTGTCTTCGTTAATTCATCAATGACAGCCGAACAATTGGGGGCTCAGACCTCTCTGCCAGGCCGTCTGACCACATTGGATCTGACCGACATCGCTCTACAGCAGGTTGGGAAGCGGAGCGCGATTAGCGCCCTGCTCGGTGCCGTCGCCGGACGGCTCGTCGGACTCCGTCAGGAGTCGATCCGCGAGGCGATTGCGCGGGAGCTTGCCGACCTCGGACTCGCCGCGTCGACGATTGAGCGCAATCAAGTGGTCGCGCTTCAATGCTATGACGCCGTTCGCATGGTTTCCGTGGTTGCAGGCGCACCGCAGCCGATCGCACCGGCGCAGCTTCAAGTGCCGACCTATGAACCGCCGACCAGAGGAACCGCCAGAATCAGCGCCGCAGCGAATTCGGTTCTGCGTGAAACCGGCGGCTGGCGAACATTCCGTCCGGTACTGGTGTCCGACAAGTGCAATGGCTGTTGGCTCTGTTTCGCCTATTGCCCCGAGGGGGTCATTTCAATGAACAAAGACGATAGGCCCGTGATTGATTACGCCCATTGCAAGGGGTGCCAGATCTGCGTCCATGAATGCCCGACCGAGGCATTGGTGGCAGAGCGGGAGAAGGAAGGAGTGGTGGCATGGACGGCGAAATGATGACGGGCAATCTCGCGGCGGCGTGGGGCGCCAGACTGGCGGATGTGGATTACGTCCCGGCGTTTCCCATCACGCCACAGACGGAAATCGTGGAGGCGCTGGCCCAGTGGTGCGAGAGCGGCGCGATGGCAGCGCGGTTTGTGACCATGGATTCCGAGCATTCCATGATGACGGCGGCCGGAGCTGCCGCGGCCACGGGAGCCCGGGTCTTCACCGCAACCTCCAGTCAGGGACTGTTGTATGCCCTCGAAGTGCTCTATTCGATCTCCGGCTGGCGCGCGCCGCTCGTCCTGGTGAACGTTTCTCGGGCGCTGGCTGCGCCGATTACACTCGAGCCGGATCACAACGACGTCCTGGCCGCGCGAGACTGCGGTTTTCTTCAAATCCATGCCGAGACCTGCCAGGAAGTGCTGGATTCCATTCTCATGGCCTATCGGATCGCGGAGGATGAGCGGGTCATGTTGCCGGTCATTGTCAATCTGGACGGCTATTATCTTTCGTTCACTCGCGAGCCGGTGATTATGCCGGATCCTGAGCAGGTCAAGCTGTTCCTGCCGCCGTTTAGTCCTGCTCACTTGGGCTTCAAAGCCTCGGCGCCGCATGCGCTCGGCGTGGCGGTCCTCGGTGGAACGCCATACTCGTATTTCCGTCATCAAATGCATCTGGCTGCCATGAACGCCTTGGACGTGCATCGGGAAGCGGCCGAGGCGTTCGAGCAGCTGTTCGGACGGCGGTACGATGTGGTCGAGGGCTATCGGCTTCAGGATGCGGAGGATGTACTGGTCATGACCAATGCCTTTGCGAGCAAAGGCAAGGCCGCGGTTGATGTGGCCAGAGCAGAGGGCAGGCGAGTGGGGTTGCTGCGCCTACGCATGATCCGTCCCTGGCCGGCTGACGCCATCCGGCACGCATTGCAGGGCCGCCGGGCTGTGGCAGTCCTGGATCAGAATCTATCTCCAGGGCAGGGCGGCATTCTCTTTCAGGAGATTGCGGCCTGTCTTTATCATGAAGCACAGCGGCCGAGAGCGCTCTGTTCATTCATCGGAGGTCTGGGAGGAAAGAATATTTCGGAAGGTGAGCTTCGGTCGATCTTCGAACAAACGGCAGAAGCAGGAGTCCGTGGGAAAGGAATCGGGCCGGTCCTGCTCTACACAGAAGCCGATCACCGCGAGATGGTGCAACTCCAAGTTTTGGCAGGTGGTCTCAAGAGCTGATGGCTGATAGCGAGTAGCCGAGGAGAAGGGCTTATGGCATATGGCCGATAGTGGAGTTTGGGACCATTAGCCATACGCCATACGCGATAAGCTCTTTCAGGAGGTCATATGACCTGGCAACGAGAGACATTCAAGAAGATCAAACAGATTCCCCGTGAAGAACACGTACTTCCGGGAACGGCACTCTGTGCCGGCTGCGGCGGACTCGAATCCTTGCGGCTGGCCGCGAAGGTCTTGGGCGACGATGTCGTCTATGTGAATGCCGCCGGTTGCTTTACGATGCTGGCGGCTTATCCGTTCACGCCGTTCAAGGGCTCGTGGCTCTATACCACCATGGGGTCGGCGCCTGCCGGCGCGCAGGGCGTGCGCGACGCCCTCGATGTCCTGATCGCCAAAGGGAGGCTGCCGAAGAGCGAGAACCTGAAAGTTGTGGTGTTGGGAGGAGACGGCTCCACCTATGACATGGCGCTCTCTTCCACGTCGGGGGCCATCTATCGGGGCCTCGATTTTTATTATTTTTGTTATGACAACGAAGCCTATGGGAACACAGGCATGCAGCTGTCCCCCGCGACACCCTACGGCGCACGGACGACCACCTCGCCCTGCGGCCTGCAGCACCCGTCCGGCACCATGCAGGAGAAGAAAGACATCTTCGAGATCTGGCGGGCGCACCAACCGCCCTATATCGCAACCGTCGCGCCGCGGTACCCATTGGATCTGGAAGAAAAATTCGCAAGGGCGTCGAAATTCACAGGACCGAAGCTGTTCCTCGCGCTCTCCGCCTGTCCGACCGGCTGGCTCTACGATCCTGGAGAGACTCCGGAGGTAGCCAAGCTGGCGGTCGAGACCGGCCTTTGGCCCTTGAAAGAGGCGATCAACGGAGCAGTCACACCACACCTACATTCCCAAGCGTAAGCCGGTTGAAGAGTACCTCAAGTTGCAGGGCCGGTTCCGACATCTCTTCGAACCGACCAGGCAGGATGAAGCCATTCGACACATTCAAGAGCGGGTCGATGCCTATTGGAAGCAGGTCAACGGATAACTATTGTGTATGGAGGTGACCCATGGAAATCAAAGTGTTGTTGTGCAACTGCAAAGGGCTCTGCGATTCATTCAAAGACTCCGACATGAATAAGCTCCCGTTCGAGGTCGAATCGGACCTGGACGTCAAGTACACTGTCCTCAGCCCGCAGTTGTGCGGCCAGGGAGGGAACGCCATTTTGGAAGAGGCGATGAAGACGGCCAAGCCGGACGGCTACTTGCTCGTCGGCGCCTGCGCCCCGAAGGCCCAGGAGAAGCTCTTCAAGAAACTCATTCGCGCGACCGGCTTCAATGAGAAGCACTTCGTCCCCGTGGATATCCGGGGCACCGACAACAACGGAATTCTGGATCGTCTGCGCGAGGCCGTCGAAGGGATTCTCAAACAAGAAGAGGCGAAGCCAGCCACAACCTGAGAGCCCCGCGTCGGAGCCTGGCCGGTATGTCTCTGGCATCAGATCCCGTCGGATGCTCCAGTCCGACAGAACAAGACCATGGCGACCGTCGATGACGTACCGGCCGGGCTTGTTCCTGGCCTCGAGCAAGGGAGTGGTCGAGGCGACGATGATTCTTGGGCTTTGCCCGTGACAATGCTGAGAGTTCCGCGCGCTCACCGAGCGTAACGAACACCCAGGGAGTCCCCGACGTGGTCGACTGAATAGCCGGAAACGAACCGATATGGAATTTAAGGACTACTATAAGCTCCTCGAGGTTGACCGTACGGCGACGGCCGACGACATCAAAAGCGCCTACCGCAAACTGGCGCGAAAATATCATCCGGACGTGAGTAAAGAGCCGCAAGCGGAAGCGCGCTTTAAGGAAATCGGCGAAGCCTACGAAGTGCTGCAGGACACGGAGAAGCGCGCCGCCTACGACCAACTCGGCAATCGCTGGCGAGCGGGGCAGGAATTTACCCCACCGCCGGACTGGGCTGCGGGCTTCGAGTTCACCCCCGGCGGCGCGTCCGCGGCGGAAGCCACGGACTATAGCGACTTCTTCTCCGCCCTGTTCGGCAACTTCTCCCGTCACAGCGCATCCACCCGTGCTCATGGCGAGGACCATCATGCCAAGATCTTTCTCGCTCTCGAGGATGCGTTTCACGGCGGAAGCCACACGATTACCCTGCGTTCGCCGCAGGTGAATGCGCAAGGCCAGGTGGTGCTGCAGGAGCGGTCGCTGAACGTACAGATCCCCAAAGGCATCCGTGAAGGCCAGCATATCCGACTGGCGCGGCAGGGCGCGCCGGGAGTCAACGGAATGCCCGCGGGTGACCTCTATCTCGAGATCTGTTTTCACCCCCACCGCCTGTACCGGGTAGAAGGCCGCGACCTGTCTCTCTCATTGCCGCTTGCACCGTGGGAAGCGGCTCTCGGAGCCACGGTCAAAGCGCCGACCCCGACCGGCGTAGTTGAAGTCAAAATCCCCCCGGGCTCGCAGAGCGGGCGAAAGCTAAGGCTCAAGGGACGCGGCATCCCCGGCGAACCGGTGGGCGATCTCTATCTTGTCCTGGACGTGGTCCTTCCGAAAGCGGACACGGAGCAGGCACAACAGATCTATCACACCATGGCGCGGGAACTGGCCTTCAATCCGCGCCACTCACTCGGAGTCTGAAGGGATGGATATGGAGAACGAGATTCTGACAGGGAGCGTGATCGGTGATGAGGGCGTGCTGGCGCTCGAGGAGTTGGCGAGGGCCTGCGGCGCGGAGGCAGAGTGGATCGTTGAATTGGTGGCGGTGGGGGTGCTGGAGCCGCAAGGTACGGAGGCCTCGCGCTGGCGATTTCGCGCGGCGGATCTCACGTGTGCCCGACGAGTCGCCCGGCTGCAGAGGGATTTCGGGGCGACCATCGAGGCGGCTGCGGTGATGATCGATCTGCTTCAGCAGATCGATCAGTTACGCGCTCGCCTGAAACGGGCAGGTCTGGATGTGGATTAGGCGCGGGACGCCGTGGGAGACCCGGAACAGGGCTGGTTCACAGCCCGTCCCACGCGCGCTGCCGGTGCGTGCGCTGGTCCATGAGCAGACTGTGTCGTTTGTATAATCGTTCGTGTCACGGACATACGTCTATGAGAGAGCTGCGGCATATCGTGTGTCCCAGGTGCCAGACCATCAATCGCGTCCCGGACGCACGCCTGGCTGAGGGCCCAAAATGCGGCCAGTGCCACGAGCGACTGTTCACCGGACACCCGATCGCGCTGACGGCGGCGGACTTCGACATGCACGCCACCCGAAGCGACATTCCGCTGGTCGTGGATTTCTGGGCGCCGTGGTGCGGTCCCTGCCGAATGATGGCTCCGGCGTATGACCAGGCTGCTAAGATTCTGGAGCCACACCTTCGCCTGGCCAAGGTGAATACGGAGGAGGAACAGGCGCTTGGGGCGCGTTTCGGCATTCAGAGTATCCCGACCGTGATGTTGCTTCGCGGGGGGCGTGAAGTGGCGCGGCAATCCGGGGCCCTCGGCGCGCAGGACATCGTGCAGTGGGTCCGTGCCTATGTGTGACTCCCAACGGTTTACGCCACTGGATTGCCATGTGTCTGCTTCATCTCTCCGGGCAGCTTGATTCCCGAAGGCACCCCGCCACCCGGCGTGGTAGCCCAGTGGTCCATACCGTACTGCGCCAGCTGGCGCCCATGGCTTTCCCTCCCCTTGACTCATCAAGAATTGTTGTTATGATGCAACCATGAAGATTACTATCAAGCGGCGAGAAACAAGCGTGAGCCTCTTTCATGCCTTGTCGGATGAAACGCGGCTGGAAATTATGGAGCGCCTGAAAGACGGTGAGCAATGTGTGTGCGACCTCACCGATGCACTCAAGACGGGGCAGTCGCGCCTGTCCTTCCATCTGAAAGTGCTCAAGGATGCGAGACTGATCATAGATCGTCCTGAGGGGCGATGGATTTACTATTCCCTCAATAGCGAAGGCCTGGAAGAATTGGAAGCGTTGGTTCAATCGTTACGGGGCTCACGCCCGCGAGTGGGCTCCTCCTCCCGGTGTCGTTAGTTTTTTGGCGATGAGTAATCAACTTTCGTTGATCAATAGAAGGAGTGCGCGATGAACAGCCAAGAGGTCAAAGAGTGTGTGAAGGCTGAGTATGGACAGGCGGCGTTGCAGGCGAAACGAGGAGGCAGTTCCTGCTGTGGCTCGGTCTCGGAACGAGCCGCCCCCATCACCTCCAATCTGTACGAGGTGAAGGAAACAGAGGCCCTACCGGCGGAGGCCGTATTGGCCTCATTAGGGTGCGGGAATCCCACGGCCTTGGCTCAACTCAATCCTGGCGAGACGGTCCTGGATCTCGGGTCAGGTGGCGGGATCGATGTCTTGCTGTCGGCCCGTCGGGTTGGACCGACCGGCAAGGTCTATGGACTCGATATGACGGACGAGATGCTCGCCTTGGCACAGGAGAACCAGCAAAAATCGGGTGTGCAGAATGTGGAGTTCCTCAAAGGCGAGATCGAGGACATTCCACTGGGAAATCACTCCGTCGACGTGATCATCTCCAACTGTGTCATCAATCTCTCGTCCGACAAAGACCGCGTGCTGGCTGAGGCGTTCCGGGTCCTGAAGCCAGGCGGTCGGCTTGCCGTCTCCGATGTGGTCGTGCGTGGCGACGTCCCGGCCGAGATTCGCCACAGTGTCGAATTGTGGATGGGCTGTGTCGCAGGGGCCTTAGAAGAAGCCGCCTACCGGGACAAATTAGTGAAGGCGGGGTTCCACGATATCGAGATCGTCCCCACACGTATCTATCGCGCCGAGGATGCCAAGGACTTCTTAGCCGGCGCGGGGCTCAATGTGGAGGCCCTTGCGCCGCAGATGGATGGGAAGTTCATGAGTGCCTTCATCCGCGCAAGGAAGCCACTGGAATCTGAACAGGGTTCGGCCTAGCAGTCTCCCATCTGATCGTGCGACGGCACAGCCGACGTCTTTGCACTCACAAGGAGACGACACGTGAATATCCTGTTCCTCTGTACCGGAAACTCTTGCCGGTCTGTGTTGGCCGAGGCCACGTTTAATGCGCTGGCAGGCCCTGATTGGCGCGCCATGAGCGCGGGCAGCCATCCGACCGGCACGGTACATCCCGCGATCCCTGGCGCTCCTGCAGCGCGAGGGCATTTCGACCGAGGGTTTGCACAGCAAGTCGTGGGTCGGCCTGCCGACCATTCCGGATATTGTCATCACGGTGTGCGGTAACGCGGCAGGTGAAACCTGCCCGGCCTATCTCGGTCCGGCGCTGCGTGCCCATTGGGGCGTGGAGGATCCGGCCAAGGCGACCGGAACCGAGACTGAAATTGACGCCCGGTTCGAGCAGGCCTATCGCACCTTGCGGACCCGCATCGAAGCGTTCCTGACACTGCCGCTCGACCAGCTTGGGCATGATCGCGAGCAGCTCAAGGTTGAATTAGACCGTATTTCCAAGCTTCCGTAGCAGGCATTCCTGTTCTCTCTTATTTCACGATTTCATGGAGGTCCAACATGGCGAAGATCGATGTGTACGACTCGGCGATGTGTTGCAGTACTGGTGTCTGTGGGGTAGATGTGGATCAGCGATTGGTGAACTTTGCCGCAGATGTTGAGTGGGTGAAGCAGCAAGGCGTGCCGATCGAACGCTTTAACCTGGGGCAACAACCGTTGCAGTTTGCCAACAACACCACGGTCAAAGGCTTTTTACAGCGTTCGGGGGAGGAATCGCTCCCACTGATTCTGGTGGACGGCGAAGTGGCCCTGGCCGGGCGGTATCCCAGCCGGGCTGAGCTGACGCGCTGGGCGGGCTTAGCCGCTGCGCCAACCACGAACAAGACAGAAGGCAGCTGCTGTGGTGGTGGCCCATGCTGATTGGTTCATCAAGTCAAAGGAGTGCATCATGCTGTTTCTAGACCACCCACCCACATTCCTATTTTTTACCGGCAAAGGTGGCGTGGGCAAAACGTCGCTGTCCTGCGCCGCTGCCATTCATCTGGCTCGACAGGGCAAGAAGGTTCTCCTGGTCAGCACCGATCCGGCGTCCAACGTCGGCCAGGTGTTTAGCCAGACGATCGGCAACAAGATCACCGCCATCGACGAGGTCGCAGGACTTTCAGCCCTGGAAATCGACCCGCAACTGGCGGCGCAGCAGTACCGCGAACGCATCGTTGGCCCGGTACGTGGGCAGCTGCCGGACTCCGTGGTCAAGAGTATTGAAGAGCAGCTCTCCGGGGCCTGTACCACAGAAATTGCGGCCTTTGACGAATTTACCGCGTTGCTGACCGATGCGGGGCTGATTGCCGATTACGATCACATTATCTTCGACACCGCACCGACCGGCCATACCATTCGCCTGTTGCAACTACCGGGCGCATGGAGCGGCTTTATTGAAACGAATCCTGGGGGCGCGTCCTGTCTCGGCCCACTGTCGGGGCTGGAAAAGCAACGCCAGCGGTACGCGGAAGCGGTCAAGGCGCTGTCCGATCCCGACCGTACCCGTCTGATCCTGGTGGCTCGCGCACAGAAAGGCACGTTGGACGAGGTCGCGCGCACGCATCAGGAGCTGGCCGCCATCGGCTTGTCCAGGCAATATCTCGTCATCAACGGGGTCCTGCCGGAACGCGAAGCGATGCATGACGCGCTGGCCGCCGCCATCTATCGCCATGAGCAGGAGGCGCTTGCCGCGATGCCTGCCCTGCTGCGCAACCTGCCCATCGATCAGCTGCCGCTCAAGGCAGTCAACCTCGTCGGAGTCGAGGCACTAAGCAGTCTATTCTCCGATCGAGACGAATCTGCGCCTGTGATCACGGGTATGTTTGCCAACTCGATCGACCTTCCACGGTTGTCGACTCTTGTCGATGAGATCGCCAAAACCGGCCACGGCCTCGTCATGATGATGGGCAAGGGCGGTGTCGGTAAAACCACGCTCGCGGCCGCGGTGGCTGTGGCGCTGGCCCAACGCGGCCTCCCCGTGCATTTGACCACGTCCGATCCCGCCGCACACCTGACCGACACGCTGTCCGGATCGTTGGAGAATCTGGAAGTCAGCCGAATCGACCCGCAGGCCGAGATCGCACGCTACCGACAACATGTCCTCGACACCAAGGGCAAGGACCTCGATGCCCAGGGCCGTGCCATGCTGGAAGAAGACTTGCGTTCTCCCTGCACCGAAGAAATCGCGGTGTTCCAGGCGTTCTCGCGCATCATCCGCGAGGCCGGGAAGAAATTCGTCGTGATGGACACGGCGCCGACCGGGCACACCCTGCTGCTGCTCGATGCCACCGGAGCCTATCACCGCGAAGCGACCCGCCATATCGATTCACATCTGCATCACACGACGCCGATGATGCGGTTGCAAGACTCGGAGCGCACGAAGATATTGATTGTGACCTTGGCGGAAACCACGCCGGTGCTGGAGGCCGCCCATTTACAGGAAGAACTCCGCCGGGCCGGAATTGAACCGTGGGCCTGGCTGATCAACAACAGCCTGTCCGCAGCGACAACCTCGTCACCCTTGTTGAAGCAGCGGGCCGCATGCGAGCTGGCCCAGATTGAGGCGGTTCGTACCAGGTACGCCACGCGTGTCGCGCTCGTGCCGATGCAGGCCGAGGAGCCTATTGGCATCGAGCGATTGCTCAATCTCGTCGAGCCGCAGAATGCGCCGGATCTTGCCGGCGCGACCCGCACAGTATAGAAAGACGCACCGTCTCAACGTCTATAAACATAGGCGAAAGAAGGAGCGCTGGTAAGGTGCCGGTCAGTAGAACTGGTCAACATCGGCAAGAGCGACCGGCGCACTCTATTGGAACGCCGCTATATAATAATATATAGTGGAAAGTGATAGGGGCCGGGAATTTCAATTGTCGCATTGCGCGTCAGTGCCGCCCGGACTGTTGGAGCAATTGACCCCATTCTGCCTGCTCCCTTTTGAAAACAGGCCACCAAGTTGTTATCTGCACAAAACAATCACCGTGCTCATGATGTGTGGGGCGGAGGCATGCCCATTGCTCATTGTCGTATTGAATAGGTCGACTGTCAGTCTGATGGGATGGTGGAAAGGCGGGAATGCGATGGACAGGAGTGAACCAAGGACACCCGACCGTAAACCGGGCCTGATGGTACTAACCACCTGATTCCATTGACAGAGGGTCGAAATGTATTTGAAAATCCCCCTGCTATTCCAATTCGTATGCTGAGGAGAAAAAATGAATAAATTGATCTTTGCTGCCGTGCTTACTGCTCCCCTGATTATCTTGCAGCCTGTTTGGGCACATACTGATGAATCTTTGGATGCGATGTCTTCGCCACATGGCGGGCAAGTCCGCGCGGCAGGCCCCTATCATCTGGAGCTTGTTGCGAAGGACGGAGAGCTGGTACTGCACGTGACCGATCACGCATGGAAAGAGCTTAAAACTGAGGGTGGAGAGGGGAAGGCGAATATTCAACAGGGTAAGGCCGGGAGCAAAATAACAGTTAAGCTGGAGCCGTCACAAAATAATATGTTGAAGGGTAGCGGTGAATTTCAGATCAATCCTGAGACAGTGATTGTGGTATTTGTCAAACTAGCGGAACAGGATGTGTATGGTGCCCGATTTACTCCGCTGAAGCCAAAGTCTGTCGGGGCGGGAAAGAAAGTGGGCGGTGGCAAAGTCATGATCATGACCTTCAGCATCAGCATCATTGAGAGGCAGGATGTGGTCGTTCTCGTGTAGGGATCACGCTCAGAAGTACGGGCGTCTCCTAGCCCAAACATTCACGGTAAGCGACTCACATGTCACCATTATATAGAGGGCGACAGGTCCTCCTTGGAAGGGTCACTCTGGGGGTCCTGTGTGTTGTCTTATCAGCTGGTTGCAGCGAGGTCGAAGGTCGCCATGATGAGCAGCCGTCCATTCCTTATCTCACGTCCGATTCCCGGCATCCCATTCCACTTTCTCCATCGGCTGGGAAAGAGCATCGTGCGGTCATGTTACAGCACCTGGAGACCATTCAGGTGATCATGAACGCGCTGGTAGAAGAGGACTACGGGTTGGCAAGAGGGCTGACTGAATTGCACCTGGGATTCTTCATGCACCGGCATCTCATCTCACCCGCCCAGCCCCAGGCGCGCCAAGACGCGGCTCTTCCCGAGGCGAGTCAGCAGCCCGAGAATTTTCCACCCGCCTATTACGAATTGGCCATGGCGCATAATGCGGCGGCTGAAGAGTTGGCGAGGATCATTCCCACGAAAGACCTGAAGCAGATCTTGCCGCAGCTCAACAACATGTTGAAGGCCTGCGTGGCCTGTCATTTGGAGTTTAAAGTCAGAGAGCAGTCATAATGTATTGGAGGCATCATGAGTGAGCAGAAAACCATCACTGCATTTTTTGAGCAGGACCATGATCGGTTGGATGAGTTGTTCAAGACCTTTCAGCAGTTGAAACGGTCTGATTTTGCCAAGGCCAAGGAAGCATTCAAAGAATTCAAGGTCGGCTTGCAACGCCATATCGTGTGGGAAGAGGATCTGTTGTTTCCATTGTGGGAAAAGAAAACCGGCAGGTCCGAAGAAGGGCCAACCGTTGTGATGCGGGCGGAGCATCGCCAGATCGGGCAGCAGCTTGAGGCCATTCATAGCAAAGTGGTGGAGCAGAATCCAGACAGCGATAAAGAAGAACAGGCGCTGTTGGACCTTCTCGGTTCCCATAATAGAAAAGAAGAGCGGGCTCTCTATCCCGCCATCGATCAGGTGGCCGGTGCGGAAGAGCGCGAAACCGTCTTTCAGAACATGAAGAATATTCCGGAAGAGCGATACAAGCTCTGTTGCGGGTAGCACTGACTGAGATCGACTGACAGGGTGATGTGATGACTGACTCGAAGCGTAGGATCCTCCGGGGATTCTCTTTTGCCGGCTTCTTCCTCGTAGGCTGGTTGGCGATCGAGTTCATACACCTGCCTGAGATAAATGCCTGGGCTGGTTCACTGCCGTCATCCAAAAGCACAAAGGCGGCAGGCGATGCCGAGCGTGGCAGAGCAGTCTTTAACGGGAAGGGCGTGTGCTACTACTGTCATGGCATGGATGGGAACATGGAACAACGACCGCAACTCGCAGCCGACACCGCCGCGCTCATTGCACAACTCAATCCGCCACCGACCGACCTCCGTAATCCAAAGGTGCTGTATCTAAAGACCGACAAGCAGCGCGCGCGTGCAATCCGGGAAGGACACCCAGGCACAGGTATGTTTCCTGACACCACCATGACCGATCAAGAACTCACCGACACGCTGGCCTACCTCGCGCTCCTCCGACACGAAGGTTTGTCGAAGAAGCCATAATCACGAGCCTGTGTAACAAGCGACTTCAATAGCGGAGATGGGCTGGCCTGGTGAGGTCCCGTGCTAGCGCAATGCGCGGCCTCAGAAGGATGGGAATGGCAGCCTGGCCGTCCTCCTGCTCGCGGAACGCGCACGATGAAACGGATTGGAAGGGCACCCACGTTGGTCCTGTGCTCCCGGAACGCGCGCCCTAGAAGGACCTCGTTCGACGGCCGCACATAGACCAACATGCGTGCCCTTCCAAGAGAGAAAAAGCAAGCGAGCTTGGAAGGATCATGTAATGGATGATAATCGCGCAGTGAAGAAGAGTCTGGCCACTCCTCTAAAGAGAGGTGGGGTAAATTTGAAGGCTCTCTCTCCTCCACCCTCAAATGAAAATAAAGGGGATCGATCCTTAATCGGCATCCATATTTCTGTATGGCAGAACATATTGCCATATGATAACCTTCCTTGAGGCCGATGGCTGAAGTACGCTTTGAGTGGGACCCAGACAAAGACTCGACAAATCGGAAAAAGCATGGGGTGCCGTTCCATCGTGCCCAATACGCCTTTGCCGATCCTCGACGTGTCATCGCAAAGGATCTCACGCACAGTCAGTCGGAAAACCGTTTCTATTGTTTTGGTGAAGTCGATGGCGGCATCTTGACGGTGCGGTTCGCGTATCGGGCTTCAGTCATTCGAATCATTGGCGCCGGCTATTGGCGTAAAGGAAAGGCGATTTATGAGCGCGAAAATCAAATACACCGATGAGCCGCTGGGCGAGATTCGCGTTGTCCCAGACTTTCTTCCTTCTCCGTCCGAGTTGGCTTTTCGCGAAGAGGGAGTAAAAATCACGTTGGCCTTGAGCAAGAAGAGTGTCGAGTTTTTCAAAGCCGAGGCATCTCGGCACCATACCCAGTACCAGCGCATGATTCGCCGGCTTCTCGATGCGTACGTGGATACGCAACCGCATACCGTAACTCGTCGTGCAGCCAGAACTACTCGCAAGCGGGCAGTCAGTTAGCTTTGGACGGAATTACGCGCGCATTCGGAAGGAGCATGAGAGGGCAGCCTAGATGATCTCCTGTGCTCGTGCAACGCGCGGTCTCCGAAGACCCTCGTTGGACACGCGCAGTGGGAGACCCCATCTAGCCCGTCCTCAAGGGAGAAGTGGAAAAGCGGTGGTCGCTTAATGCGCGCAGTGAAGGTCGGTTTGCCTGCCCCCTATGGAGAAGGTGAAGAATCGGAAGGGCTTCGGTGGACGCGCGCAATCGAGGGTCGACCAGGCTGCCCTTGAAAATGAAATGGGGAATTGGGAAGACGCTCGCCGTGAAGGATCAATCAGCCCCCATCTCTGAAGAGAAAACGAGCGACGTTGGACGGACCTTAGGCTCACGCATCCGGGGACTTATCCACGCTTCCCTCAAAAGAGGATTTGAACAAGTGTTGGATTCCAAGTAGACTTGCCTTCCATCCAAATAGTCCAGGCAGCCGTGGGAGACTGCAAGGGTAGGCTGCAGCAGACCTAATAGTAGTTGAAGGTGTAGAAGAAACACCTGGTAAAAAATCGGACCGCGATGAACAAAAATCGACCTCTTGAAACGTACTCTATGCGACTATCATCACTTCGGGAAGGGATAAGTGACCCCAGAGAACTGGTTTGTTCGACCCCTCAAGGGGTTTCTCTACAGCGTCAACCTCGCAGTGCAGCGGTCCGGGAACTCGCGCTGCTCGCTCTCTAGCCGCTGACCGAGATATTTGACGTGACGATGGGAAGGAGCCGACACGATGAGTATCGGTCTTGAAACTCAGGAAATGGGGGATCTGCTCACTCGTGTGGAGGAAGCGGCACGCTCCACAGAAGCGGGGGTAATACACTTCGTTGAGCCGGCTCCAGGAACGCTTCAACGCACAACCATCAAGCGCCATCATATCGTGTTCGGGCGCCGTGGGTCAGGGAAGTCCAGCCTCCTGCGAAAGGCCGCAGCGGATTTGACTGTGGACAGACGCCCCATCGCCTATGTGAATCTCGAAGCATTCAAAGGGTATAGTTATCCAGATGTCCTTATCAGCGTTCTCATTTCAACCCTCGGTGAATTCAAGAAATGGATGGACTCAGCGGCGATCCATCCTTCGACGCGAACGTCATTTTGGTCGAGACTTTTTGGCACCGCGCCAAAACGTCCGTCCTTCAATCGGCGCAATACGGCTGCCTTGGCGAGCCAGATCGGGAAACACATTGACTCCCTCGAAAAGGAACTTCACTTAACAGATGAAGCCGAAATGTCTGTTACCGATGGTGCCGAGACAAGCGAGACGGACTCGGTCGGGCTGAAGGTCGGCGTACGGCCAGGAGTTGTCTCAATGGAGAGTGGAGCGAATGCAGCGAGCACCAGCGTGCGGAAACGCGAAGTTGAGGAGATATTCAAGCGCTCCAAGGTTGATTTCCTCCATAGGCACATTATCGATTTCCAACGTCTCTTTGACGCGTTGGCGCAATTGTCGGATGGCGACGCGTATCTTTTTCTAGACGATCTGTACCACATTCGCAGAGCCGACCAAGCCAGGGTGATCGACTACTTCCACCGTCTTGCCAAGGACCACCATCTTTGGATAAAGGTCGGTACCATACGGCACCGCACCAGATGGTACGTACATGGCGATCCTCCGGTTGGGATGAAAATTGCGGATGACGCGGATGAGATTGATCTTGACCTTACCTTGGAGAAGTATGCTCTGGCAAAAGACTTCCTTACAAAATTCTGATGAACTTCACGGAGGCCGCAAAGGTTGGTCAGTTGAATGGTTTTCTGACCGATGGTGCATTGGATCGATTAGTTCTCGCATGCGGCGGAGTTGCAAGGGATTTTCTTTCGATATTTCGACGTTCGGTTGACGTGGCGAGAGAACGCGGCGGAGGGCACCGTGGAGACAGGGTTGGTGTAGAGGATGTAAACGTGGCTGCCGGGGAGTACGACTCAGCAAAGCGTGAAGACTTCAGGCGGGATACGCTTGATGATAGCACCCCACTGGAAGATGAGTTCAGAAAGATCCGGCAGTTCTGTCTCGAGCATAACAACACAAACTGTTTTCTGCTGGACAAGGAACAACACGGTCGTGAGGTTGACCTCATACACGAACTTGTTGACCTCAAACTGGTCCATCTTGTTCGATCGCGCGTTACCGTCAGCGGCAGACCAGGCCGCATACATGAGGCGTACATGCTAGATCTCAGTCAGTATGCTGGCTCTCGAAAACGAAGGGAACTGGAATTGGTTGAGTTTTGGAAACAAGACTCCACGGAATCTCTGCGCAGGATTTCCCTTCTCTACACCCCGGGAAAGATTCTCGAACAAACTGCTGCAGACGACGGCGTACCCGCCGCGCCTGAGCTGTACCGTTAGTCCGCTCACCGGACAGCCCTTGTCCAAGCTTTCCTATACCGCCGGGGTACTCTTTTCAACTCGAATTCTGGCATCCACGATCCTGCAGCCTTGTCCTGGTGGCAGGGCGAAGATCGGGTTCAGATCGAGTTCGCTGATCTCGGGGATTTCTTCGACGAGGCGAGAGAGCCTCAACAGTACCTCTTCGATCGCCTCCACATCCGCTGCAGGATGGCCTCGGTAGCCTTGTAGCAATCGATAGCCCTTAATCTCTCGCACCATCTCAGCTGCATCGCGGTCGGTGAGGGGAGTGATCCGGAACCGCACGTCCCCCAGAATCTCCACATGAATTCCGCCAAGACCGAACGCGATCAAGCGGGCCGAAGAGCGGGTCGTGGGTGACGCCGACCATCACTTCCGTGCCGCCTGACAGCATCGGCTGCACGAGCACGCCTTCCATCGCATCCAGTTTGTTTTCCTGTACGAGCCTGGCCCTGATCGCCTCGAACGAATTCCTCACGGCTTGCTCATCAGCCAGGTTCAGATGCACGCCGCCCATCTCGGTCTTGTGCAAGATCTGGTGGGACGCGAGCTTGACGGCGACGGGAAATCCCAGGTCACAGGCCAGGGCCGCCGCCTGGTCTTCGGTTCTTGCGACGCCGCCCTGCGCCAGAGGGAGTTTCGCAGAGGCGAGGAGAGATCTGGTGTCCTCGACGGTCAGCCAACCGGGCCCTCCTTGAGACAGGACCTTGGTACAGATGGCTCGCGCGGTACCGATGTCGATATCGTCGAAATCCGGAATCATGCCGAGCGGCTCGGTGCGCCATGCTTCATACCGGGAAGCTTTGCTGAGCACGACTGCCGGATGTTCGGGTAAGGAGAATGTGGGGATTTTCTCGCTTGCTGTCTGAAAGGTCCGTTCGAGATCCCCTTCAGCCATCCAACAGATATAGATCGGGATGCCGGTGCCTCCGGCTTGTCTGGCAGTGGAGATCCCGCGCAAGATGCCGTTCGCAATGCCTGCTGCGTCGCCGACCGTCACGGATATGTAGAGGACAATCAAGGCATCGACTTCTTTGGAGGCGAGGAGGGTGGTGATCGCGTTTGTATAGTGGTTCGGAGCGGCGGATGCGATGAGATCGACCGGGTTCTTCATCGAGGCGGCAGGAGGTAAGAAGGCCGACAGGGCGGTGGTGGTTGCCTTGGACAACTCGGGGACAGACAATCCTCCCGCTTCGCAGGCATCGGTGCAGAGGATGGCGGGGCCGCCGGCATTGGTGATGATGCCGATGCGCTTTCCTTTCGGCAAAGCCTGATCGGAAAGCCCTCGAGCCAGGGCGAAGAGCTCATCCAAGGTGTCTGCGCGGATCACTCCGGACTGCTGAAAGAGTGTGTCCACTGCCACCTCGCTCGACGCGAGGGCTGCGGTGTGCGAGCTGGCCGCTCGCCGTCCGGCAAGGCCCCGACCGGATTTGATCGCCACGATCGGTTTGCGGCGCGCGACGCGGCGCGCAATTCTCGCAAAGCGTCGAGGATTTCCAAAGGATTCCAGGTATAGGAGAATGATGCCGGTGGAAGGGTCGTCTTCCCAATATTGCAGAAGATCGTTCGTGGAGATGTCGGCTTTATTTCCCACGCTGACGAATGAGGACACGCCCAGCTGTAATCGGTGGGCCGCGGCGAGGATTGCGATCCCCAGCGCGCCGCTCTGAGAGGCCATGGCCATGCGGCCGGAAGGAGGAAAGGCCGACGTGAACGTGGCGTTGAGACGGATGGCCGGATCGGTATTCAGCAGCCCGAAACAGTTCGGCCCGATCATGCGCATACCCTGTTGACGGACCGCCTCCAGGAGTCGGTCCTGGGCCTGCTTTCCTTCAGGGCCAGATTCGGCAAAGCCTGAGGAGATCACGATCACGGAGCCGATGCCTTTGCCGGCACAATCGGTGAGGACCGGCAGCACCGCATCACGCGGTACGACAATCACCGCCAGATCGACGGCGCCGGGGATCGCGGTGACGGACGAGAAGGCAGTCAAGCCTGCAATGGTTGCCGCCTTGGGGTTCACCGGATAGATGGCGCCGCGAAACCGGTTGCCGGCGAGGGCTTCGACGATCCGGTAGCCGATGCTTTTGGGATCGCGGGACGCTCCGATCACGGCCACGGAATGAGGATAGAAAAACGGGCGAAGCGAGGCGGTCGTGGCGATACGCTCGCGCAACTCCAAGCGGGTCGTCGTGCTCTCGGTCGGGTGCAGCGAGATCTCGACTTGCATGTCGCCGCCTTCATAGGTTTCATGGACCGGGTACCCGGATTCCCGGAAGACTTCGCGCATGGCAGGATTGTCAGTGTGTGTAACCGCCCACAGTCTGGTGAAACCCCGGTGGATGGCCAGCATTGCCAACCGTTCGAGCAGGATCGTTCCCAGGCCTTTCCCATGAAAGTCGTCGTCGACTGCCATGGCCACTTCGGCCTGATCGGCGGTTCGCGCCCAATATGAGCCGGCGGCGATGATCCGCGGCTGTCCGGCGATGGTCCTCGTGACCACGATGGTGAGTTGTTTGGAGGGGTTGGAGGAATCACAGAGCGACGCGGTGGTGTCGGCAGGGGGCGCGGTTTCAGAAAAGAACCGATGACGCCTGGATGCCGGTGACAATTGATCGATGAACCCTTGCATCATCGCCTGGTCCTCCGCACGGGTCGAGCGGAGGGATGCGGTCGTGCCATCGCGCAGGATGACCGGTCCAGTTTCCAGACTCTCGGATGCCGGAGGCGGTTGGAACAATGGGCGGATCTGCTTCATGCTCGGTCACCCACTCGACTTGCTGCAATCAATGTCGCGGCGTTATCGTTCATTCCGTTCATTTCGTCCTTTCCCAGATCTGCAACCATCCCAAGGTTCGCTGGAGAATACTCTCGGCTTCCTGTTGAGGCAAGTCTGGCAAGCTGTAATCGTGTTGAACCGTCCAGCCTGGGGCACTCCTTCCCTGCAGGGACGGAACGGTTACATCAGCCAGTCGGGTTTCATCAATAATAGGCCACCAAGGCTCACCATCACGATTCCGCTCACCAATTTCAGCCAGCGACCGACACGTTCCTGCAATTTTCTGCGACTCAGCGTGACCACCGCGATCATGACCATAAGGCTGTCATCGAAGATGTAAGCCAGGTTATAGAGGCCGAGGTAGCCATAATATTCCCAGGAAGGCATCTGTTGAAGAGTTAAAATCTGCGTGTAGAGCGCCGGGAATCCGGCGGTACAGAGCAGTTCGACCAGGTTCACAAGTCCTGCTAGTACCACGATGCCTGCCATTGCACCGGCAAGATGCTCGGCTTGGAGTATGCCGCGGACACGGGCGTACAGTCCTGGTTTGGCGGACTCGGGAATGCTCAGCGTGATGCCATGATGCAGCGCAAAGAAATCCTTCACGTTGACCGCTCCTACGAAGAGGGCGATGCCGCCCAACCCGACTTGGACGGGGCGCGAGAGGCCGATCAGGAGGAACATGTTGAGCCAAGCCGCCATGAAGGCAAAATACACCAAGCCGCTGACGAGGACGAACGTTCCGGCGATGAGAGCCATCTTCCGTCGATCTTGAAGATTGACGAGCAATGACAATAGGAAGAGCAGCACCCACATCGCACAGGGATTGAATCCGTCCAGGAGTCCGATGACGATCGTGAACAGTGGAAGACCCAGGTCCCTGACGCGAAGCTCGCCGAACCACGTTGTTTGGATGCTTTCGACTGCGGGATGTGGGGTTGTGTCTCGGTTGAGTCGGTCGAGCCGGGCACGGATCTCTACTCCGGTCGTGTCGGCTGAGAGGAATCCGACGATCAATTCTGTGCCGATGAGAAAGGTGGGGACGCCAAAGTTATCGAGTCCCCGCTCACCAGCCAGTGTCGCGAGCCGCTGCCGCGCGGCTGAGTTTTCAGCAACGTCGTAGATGGCGATCCGAAGCGATGGACGCTCACGCCGAAGTACATCGAGAAAGACCTTCGCGGCTTCGCAATGGGGACAGCCGGCGCGAACAAAGACTTCAAGATCCTGGACTGGCTCACCGCCTTGGACCAGTGTCCCGCTCCCCAGCGCGAGCAGGACAAGGCAGATGCCGATCGTGCGGACGAATCCCCATATGTTTTGGTGTGGATGGAACACGATGTCGCGCTAGTCGACCGAGCCAAACGGCGTCCTGCTTCTGATATACGACAGCGCATCCAACATCTGTTGGTCCGTCAATGTGCCGCGAAATCCATGCATGGGAGTGAATAAGATCCCGTTGGACATTGTGATGAGCAGCTCCCAGTCGGCCTTCGCGAGCAGGCTCTGCGATTGGAAATTGGTAGGCCGGAGGATCAGGTACTGCGCCTCGGGCCCATTCCCGTCCAATGTCTCGCCATGACAACGGAGGCAGTATTGTGTATAGACCGCTTGTCCCTCCTTGGGATTTCCACGGGTAGTTTGCCCGATGGCCCAGGAACTGGCCAAGATGATCAGGCACACCGCACTGATAATACTGAAGCCTTTCATGATGACTGCCTTTCCTTGTTGAGCCCGGTCAGTCCTGGACATTCATGCCTTCACAGGCGGTTCTGATCCGGATGAGGAAGTCATCGCATGGGAACTGCCGAGGACCTTGAGCATCGTCTGATCGGCGGTCAGGGAAGAGAGAGTCATGTCACTCGTTTGCCCGACAACTGCTCGACGCAGCCATTGAGCGTGCCGTACTTCGGATAGTCGGCTTCCGGGATCTCCAGGTCAAAAGTATGTTGAGGCCTTGATTGCGAGGGAGCCCTTCCAGGTCCTGTCGGGCCTGATCCCATGTGAAATGCTCGCGGATGCTCTCGTAGTCGTGGAGATTCGGAACGGTCTCCCATTCCCGGCGGGATTTGATGATCGTGGTCCAAGGCACAAACGAGTCCCCCTGAGCAGGGTTGCTGCAAACCATAGGCCAGTGAGGCTGAGATAGAAAACGAGAAATTAGCTTGCGAATTCGTGTCTCCGAACAATGAGCCGGACCCGAGCGTTCACTTCGGCTGTAGCACAAGTCGTCAGGTCTATCTGATGCCAGTGGAGAATCGCGCCAATCCCACTGCGACGGTCCTCAGTATGGAGGACGGCGGGCTGGAATGAAGAGTCTGTGCGCGATCATGACCCGCCGCCACACAGGCCGTCAACTGACTGTGTCAAACGGCGCCATGGACCTGATGTACGACAGCACATCCAACATTTGCTGATCCGTCAGTTTGCCGCGAAAACTGTGCATCGGGCTGAACAGTACGCCATTCGAGATCGCCACGAGCAATTCCCAATCGCTCTTGGATCGAGTGATTGGGGACTGAAGATTGGCCGGCCGTACGATCAAATCCTGGCTATCCGGGCCCTTCCCATCCAACGTGCTTCCATGGCAACGGAGGCAATTCTTTTCGTACACCACCTGGCCGGCTTGAGGGTTCCCGCGCACCGCTTGTGCGGCGACCCATGAGCTGCATCCCATTGCCAGTACTAGCACGCTCAGTATTACTCGAACGTTCATAGCCCTGCATCCTTTCTTGAAAAATCGGTGAGGACGGTCGATTGCACGAGCGTCGTGCGGTCAGCGCACCACGAGCACGGAGCAGCCGGCTCGATGCACGATTCCGTGCGACACGCTGCCCAGTAAGAAACGATCGAACCCCTTCCGTCCATGAGAGCCGACCACGATGAGGTCGTAGCTTTGCCCTACTTCGCACACGGTGGTGACGGGATCACCCAGGCGGACATCGGTAGACACCGTGAAGTGCGGGCTCGCCAACGCCTGGGCCGTGTCGTTCACGACCTGTTCAGCATGCTGCTTAATTTGCTCTGACCAACTTTGGATTCCCACCATCAATTGCTCGTTGACCATCTGGAGCGAGGGAATGATCGAGAGGATGGTGACTGCGACGGGGTTCTTGAAGGGGTGCGACGCCATCCATGTGTGGAGACGGATTGCATCCTCGCGGCCTTCCACCGCCAGGAGGACGCGGGCGACGGGCCGAGCTTTCCCTTTCACGATTAAGGTCGGCACTGTGGCATGGAGCAGGATGCGGTGCGACACGCTGCCGGCAAACACTTCTGTCACCCGACTGTGATCGTGCGTGCCTACGGCGATGAGGTCGGCCTTGACCGCGGCGGCGCTGTCGAGGATGAAGGCAGCCGAGTGCTGGACTTCGCACATCGTTCGGATGGAGGGAGTCTCAGCCGGCAGCAGGGTGCGGCAGCGCTCAACGGCCTGGTGGCCGGCATCGATCAAGGCCTGGCGGAATTCGTCGTATCCTTGCAGATTGACCGCCCCGGCTACGAGGGGAGACTGGAGCATGCCAAGATCCACGCCATGCACGAGCACGACGTCGTCAGGGCGGTAGAGTAACCCGATCTGCTCCACGGCGGCAAAGGCTTCGTCCGACCAATCCACACCAACTACAATTCTCATTGCCGCCTCCCCCTGATTCAGAATAATGGGTGCGGTGCCGTGCCGAACGGCAAGACCCGTGGTGTTTCTCCGGCATTTCCGCGAATGCGCCAGAGGCCGCCCTCAAGCGTCAGAAAATGCACTTCTTCGTACCAGCTGTCGATCGGCAACCGGAGGCCGCTGGTCTTCGAGAGGCCAGACAAGCTTCCCGTGCAGGTGACTTCGATAATGGCGTTGGAGCCCGATCCCACTTTGACGATCTTCGAAAAGAAATGAACCTCGCCCAGGTCACGGTATTCTTCGAACAGGTCGCGCCAGATCTTGCGAATATCCTCCTGTTTCAACCCATGATAGTTGTACTGGGTTGCATAGAGCGCCATGATGCCGTCAAGATTTCCCGCAGCGATGGCCGTGTCAGCCTTGTGAAACAGATCCAAGATCTGGTTGACGGTGGTCTGGTCCACCTCCACGACCGCACCCTGCGAGATGGATGTCGCCGCCTGTCCCGTCGTTCCGGTCGCAAGGCTGAGCGCCGCCACAGCGACAAGCATCCAGCGACCAGGGCAGAGCCACATCGGCCGTGCTATGGCGCTATCTCTCGTGAGACCGGTCATACTCTTCTCCTTAACGGTTGAGACTAGGATTCAGCGGGTCCATGTGACCCGTACGAATTGCTCATCCTGATCGTAATGCAACTCCAGCTCCCCGTGATAGGCATGTTTCAGCGCCTCGCCGATTCGCTGGGGCAGATGGGTATCGGTCGTAGAAATGACCAGGCCTTCAGGTCGTGATTCTATCGCCATGATCCGAGAGAGCGGATGTTCCTTCTTCTCCTTTTCCTCCATGTTTTTGACGACGCCGACCAGCTGTTCGTGCTGGGTATCTTTGAAAGGCCCTTTGATCGTGACGAGGCCCTTGGGGTATTTATCGTGGATCCGGTGACAAGCAGGGCAGAGAGTCTCGTGCGCGCCTGCCGGTTTCGCTTCCCAGGTCCACCGCCCTTTGAGAAAGACTGCCCCGCATGTTGGACAGACAGTGGGCTCTTTGAGCTTCCCCTGGAGTTTATAGGTGTCGTGTTCGTCCTCTTGATACGTTTTGTCTCTGCGGGCTCCCAACCCTGACGAGATCTTGGAATGTGTGGACATGTTACGGCGTGCCCTCCTTGGCTGACAAGAGGTTTTACGAGGCTGGTGATGGAGGCGTGCGTTCGAGCATCGCCTCCTCGGCCAGATTGAGATACTGTATCACGTCGCGATCCTCGACTTGGGCGAAGTCGGTGAAGAAATTTCCCACGGCATAGAACGGGTCCGGTGTCATGAGAATCACCAGCTCGTCTACATGTGATCGAACCTCACGGATCGTCGACGGGGGTCCGACAGGGATCACTCCCACCAGGCGGCGGGGCTGCAAATTGCGAATGGCGAGTGCCGAGGCCAGGAATGTCGAGCCTGTGGCGATGCCGTCGTCAACCAAGAACACGGTGCGTCCCGTGAGTTGCGGAAGCGGCCGTCCCTGCCGGTACAGGTCCTTACGCCTGGCGATTTCTTTCTCCTGGACATGAATCAACCGGTCCAGCTCATGCCGGGATAAGCCAAACGAGCTGACCGCCTCTTGATTCAGATAGCGCGATCCTGTCTCGGCTACCGCTCCAATTGCATACTCGGGATTGGCCGGCGCACCGATTTTCCGTGTAATAAACACATCGAGCGGGACATGGAGGGCGAGGCTGAGCTGATAGCCCACCGCCACGCCGCCGCGAGGCAGAGCGAGAATCAATACCGTCGGATCGTTGCGGTATCGAGTCAGCTTATCAGCCAGTATCCGCCCAGCCTCTTCCCGATTGCGGAACATGACACCTCTGTTTCCTTTGATACGGGGCGTTGATCTTGTGTCTTTAGAGGACACCCTGTGTGACGCCCACGCCGATCAGGAATATGGCCAGCATGACCAGCAGTGCAATCAGCCACCACAGATGACGATGATGTCCCGTGGTCGCGCGATGCCCATGCATGCCCCACGGCAGATCCAGATAGTGAGGATGTCGGAACATCACACACCTCCTTCCCGTCGCCTCAGGAGACCTTCACCTCGATCGATTTCGGCTTCGCCTTCTCCGACTTGGGCAAGTGTACTTTCAAGACCCCGTCTTTGTATTCCGCATTGACCTTGCTGCCATCGGCATCTTCCGGCAGAGTGAAGCTCCGCATAAAGCTCCCATAGGCCCGTTCGACACGATGGTACTTCTTCCCTTTCTCCTCTTTCTCGTACTTGCGTTCGCCGGAGATGCACATCACATCGTCCTGGACCGTCAGTTTGACGTCTTCTTTCTTCACTTCCGGCAGATCCGCCTTGATGAGATATTCCTTCTCGTCCTCGGTAATGTCGACGAGCGGCGACCATTCGGCGACGGTCATGGCTTCCTTTCCAGCCTCGGTCCGAACAGCGGGGCGTCCTAAATAGGTCGAGAGGCGTTTCTCCATATCCTCCAGATCTTTGAACGGATTCCAGCGCGTCATCGTCGGTTGCCAACGGGTTAAATCAGACATGTAAAACCTCCTTGTAGTTAAGAGATGGGAGTGAGCGTCAATTGCGCCGACCTTCCTGCCGGAGCGGGAAGGCCACTGTATACGTGCCCCGGCCTCTAGGCAGGAGCCTGACCTCGCCGCGTCGACTCATGCAATCGACGGCGAAAAACACTTGATTCCACGTCAGATTGGCGCACTGACGTGTGACCTCTTCGAGGTCGCATGTGCCTGTGTGATGCAGGACGTCGAGTACTTGCTTTTCCACGGTGATCTTTTGCGCCATGGGCTACCTGGTGAAGAGCGGAATGAGTTGCTGGGGGGATAGCCTTGCATTGTCGGTGCCACAGGATGGTGTCGTCGGACGGCACAGGAAGAAGTTCGGGAACACAGGGAGTTGCAAGCTTAACGCATGAAGGAGAGAGCCGCACTGCCCGACAGATTGAGGAGTTTCGGGTCAGTGACAAGTCAGGGGACTGTTGCCAATTGCCTCAGTGAAGAGAGGGGGATCGTGCAACCAAAACGCTAAGCCTCATCACAGATCTTAGTTCATTACCCATCGATCAAGGATGAGTTGAGTAATGAAAGGACGAAGCGCGATGGCACGATTGAGGTGATGGAGTCTGAAGCAACAACATTGATGCGGGAAGAAGCTACAATCACTTGGCTTCTCGCTGAAGGTGAGGATCGAGAATGAGGCTCCCACATTCAACACAGCGCACCTTGCCAGCATCGTGTTCCTCCTCCGAGACGCAGTCGGAGATCAGGCGGCTGTGTGTGCAGGCACTAGAAGGGCTCATTCGGGGGGTCCGAGGGGCCTGTCTTGATCGTTCAGGGTTCACGGTGCATCTCCCCCAGGACGGCAAGTAGGTATAGCATTCAGAGGTCCCATATCGTAGTTTTTTTGTTATCCGTAATGCAAGCCGAAAATATGGGAAGGTGAGCGGTCCACTTGCGGACACAGAGTGTGGGGCCTACTGGAAGAAATTACATACGGCTGTGACGTGCGAGACCATAGCCGTGGACACTGGTGAAGGGCAATCACGGAGTTGAGGAACCCACTTGAGTCGGGGTTTCTCATTGGCTACTCCTTGGAAGAAGGTCTTCACCGCATCAGGCTGGGTGAGGGAGATGTGTTGCGTTATGAATTGCGAAGGAACCGGGGCTTGTCTCTGACGGACACCATCTTGACCAGGTCCCGTACAGACAAGAGGCCCATAACCTTGTTGTTTTCCGTCACTGCGAGGTGGCGAATTCGCTCCTCAGCCATGAGCCGACTGGCATCGCGAACGGTGTGATTGATGTCAATTTGAATCAGGGGATAACTCATCATGGCTCCGACGCGGGTGCTGCTCGCAGGGAGACGCGCCGCGATCACTTTCCTTACCACGTCGGTTTCAGTCACGATACCGACCATTTCGCCGGCTTCAATCACGAGGAGCGAGCCGATCCGCTTCTCCGCCATCGTCTGCGCCGCCTCCAGCACTGTCCGTTCACTCGCAATGGTCTCCAT
The DNA here is from genome assembly GCA_963821465.1 of uncultured Nitrospiraceae bacterium. GTDB lineage: Bacteria > Nitrospirota > Nitrospiria > Nitrospirales > Nitrospiraceae > Palsa-1315. Next base: position 266,301 of record CAWGDV010000004.1, read on the forward strand.
CGTCGTTCGCATGAGCACACTGAGGGGCCGGTATACGTTGTCGAGGTCACGGATGGGGCCCCCTTCTGAATCGACGAAATAGCGCACGAGATCTCGTACCGAAATGATCCCGACGATTTCATCCTTGTCCGAGACGCAGAGATAGCGGATCTGGTTCGTTTCCATGAGATGGCTCGCATCCAGCATAGGGCGATCCGGCGTGATCGTCAGCAGCGGGCTGGTCATGATCTGATCCGCCAAGGCAAGAGAAGGATCTATTCCTTTGGCGAGCACCTTCCGAATCAGGTCTGTCTCAGTTACAATCCCTGACCTGCGAGACATACGACCCTCTGCATCGGTCGACTCTACTAACAGGGAACCAAGGCTTTTCTCCCGCATATGCGCGGCAACCTCCACGATCGTGGTCTTGGGTGAGATAACCTCCAAGTATCGATGCATGCAATCCCCGACCGTGCCTCCCGACCGTTCAGTCATAGACGTTTCCTTTCTTTGTGAGACAGCATGCCAGTCTGCTGTTGCGCTTCGATCACCCGCTGTGAGCCCAAACCATTCATGAATGATGCGAGTTTATCATTTAGTAATGGCATATGGCGAGCCAGGATAGTGTCGTTGGAGAGCAGACAATCTTCTGTATATCGCCTATGGAGTCAAAAGGAGATATGCAGCCTGCATAGCCGGTGCGCACGAAGAACATCCGGAAGGGGCAATGCACCACATCTCCTGGGATGCCAGTTGTGGTAAATGGCCACAGTGATGGGAGGGCAAAATCAAGCGGATTCCGTGCGATGTCATATTGATCGCAACTCCAATTGACTTAGGCCGAATCATCATTATCAAATATGCCGCTTGCCGAGCGACCTATCGCCTCGAAGAGCAGGGAACGTTGGGTTTCAGGGATGTTATGCAGGGCATGATCCTAAATCTAAATACTAAAGGCAAAAAGGGATGAATCCTTTTCACGGCGGCTGCCTCTCATGTAGTCAAAGAAGGAGGGTTGTATGAAAGGAACAGTGACGACAAAAACGAATCAAGGCAAGAACCCTGCGCTTGATTGCTGCCACCGATGCGAAGGGTTGATGGTGTCGGAGTTCTCTGCTGACACTGGGACGGTGGAATGGCATTGTGTGACGTGCGGTGAGCGGGTCGATCAGGTGATTATGGCCCACCGTCAACGTCGGGAAGGGCAACAAGAAACCGAGCAGGCTTTTGCCGGTTCAGGCCGATCCCGATTGAACTGACAGGATCAGAACGTCTGCTCTCTCTCATTCGTGAAGCGTGCCTCGACGTTCGTCCTTTCATTTCCGGGGAGCGAGAATAGTTGCTCAAGACTGCAGTCCCGCTCTTTTATCCAACCCCAACGGCCAACTACAGTTCCATCACCATGAAGAACTTCAATCGAAAGACCCTGCCCGCTGCTCCCTCCGTCTCCACCTTTCATTGCCACAGATAAGCTGACGTAAGTCTGCGTGAACCGATCAAGGCGTTCCGCACCGACACAGGTACGTCAACTGGGGAAGAAGGCGACAGGAGAGTAGGCCGAGAGGGAACCGAGGCAGCTGTACGTTCAACTTTTCTCTGGTAGAAGAAGACTCCCCCCACCTCGTCTCATCCGCGAGGCCTATTCATTGCTTGTAAAATTATAGAGGGAGCGGTGTGACTGCAGCCTGATTGTTGGCAGCTAAGAAGCACAGAGTAGCTTATGCCGGTGTACAACGCCGATATCGCAGCAGTCTTCGATGAAATCGCGGACCTGCTGGAGATTGAAAGCGCCAATCCGTTCCGCGTTCGCGCCTATCGCAACGCTGCACGGACATTGCGGGATCTCAACCAGGATGTCGCCGCCATGATTGCGCAGGGGGAGGACGTCACGGAACTGCCCGGCATCGGTGAGGATTTAGGGTCGAAGATCAAAGAGATCGTCGAGACCGGCACAGCCGCCATGCTTGAAGAGCATCGCAAAAAGATGCCGGCGACGCTCACGGACCTGCTCAAAATTCCAGGCCTGGGGCCGAAACGAGTGCAGGCGCTGTATCACAAGCTCGGTATCCACACGCTGGACGATTTGCGAAACGCCACGCAGGAGGGACGCGTCAGGGCCTTGCAGGGGTTTGGCGCAAAGATCGAGCAGCGCATCCTTGAGCAGTTGACAGCCAGGACGAGTGAGACGAAACGGTTCAAACTGGCGATTGCAACCCAATATGCCGAGTCCCTCATCGCGTATTTGAAGGCTTCCGCAGGGGTGGAGCATATTGTTGCGGCGGGGAGTTATCGACGAGCGAAGGAGACGATCGGAGACCTCGACCTCTTGGTCACGGCTCGTTCCGGCAGTCCGGTGGTCGAGCGGCTTGTGTCCTATCCGGAAGTCGAGGAGGTCCTGGCTCACGGCACCACCAAAGCGAGCGTCCGTCTGGCCTGTCGGCTCCAAGTCGATTTGCGGGTTGTCCCGGAAGCGAGCTACGGTGCCGCCCTCCAATATTTTACGGGGAGCAAGGAACACAATGTGCTGCTTCGCCAGTTGGCGCAGCAGCAGGGGCTCAAGCTAAATGAGTATGGTTTGTTCAAAGGCGATCAGTCTGTGGCGGGAGCCACCGAGGAATCCGTCTACGCGGTGGTGGGGCTTCCCTGGATTCCTCCGGAACTGCGGGAGAATCGGGGCGAGTTCGAAGCGGCGCGGGCAGGCCTCCTGCCGAAGCTCGTCGAGCTCGCCGATCTAAAAGGCGACCTCCATGCCCACACGAAAGCAACAGATGGCCGGAACACCATTCAGGAAATGGTGGAGGCGGCGCGCAAGCGCGGGTTCGAATACCTGGCGATTACCGACCACTCCCGACGTCTGGCGATGGCCCATGGTCTCGATCCGAAGCGGCTGTTCGAACAACTCGAAGAAATCGATCGCTTGAACGAAGCCTCACCTGGATTGACGATCCTGAAGGGGATCGAGGTGGACATTCTGGAAGACGGCAGCCTTGATCTTCCCGATGAAGACCTCGGCAGGCTGGATCTTGTGGTGGGGGCTGTCCATAGTCACTTCAGGCTGTCCAGGGAGAAACAGACCGAGCGGATCTTGCGCGCCATGGACCGCCCGCATTTCACCATCCTGGCCCACCCAAGCGGCCGACTCATTGATGAACGAGAACCCTATGAGGTGGATATGCCGCGTCTAATCCGTCATGCGCGTGAACGTGGATGCGCGTTGGAAGTGAACGCGCATCCGGTCCGCCTCGACCTGACCGACACGGACTGCCAAATGGCGAAAGACGAGGGAGTTCTGGTGAGCATCAATTCCGACGCCCACAGTGTCCTGGATTTCGAGAATCTTCGCTATGGTGTCGGGCAAGCTCGCCGGGGCTGGCTGGAAAAGGGCAATGTCTTGAATGCCAGATCCCTGCAATCGTTGCGTTCGCTGTTGAAGCGCACGATGCTGAGGATGTAAGACGTGAAATGTGAAACGTGAGAGGTGAAAGTGTGACGGAGCAATGGCAGAGTTGAACCGGTTCGTCTTACACCGTCCCATTCACGCCTCACAGGTCATTGCATGATTGAAATCGATGGATCGCAGTATTCCGGCAGTGGCACGATCGTGCGCCAGGCGGTTGCCTTCTCTGCCCTCACCGGGCAGCCAGTCCATATCGTCCATGCCAGGAGCCGACGGCCCAAGCCAGGCCTGAGGCATCAGCACATTCGCGTGGTGCAGGCCATCGGAGAGCTCGTGAACGGAACAGCCGAAGGACTGTCTCCCGGGTCGCAAGAGATCATCTTTCGTCCAGGAACGCTCAGGACCGGCAGGCGCTATCTGTGGGACATCGGCACGGCTGGATCGACAACGATGCTCGGGCTCGGGATTCTCCCGGTATTGGCCTTTGCCTCGTCACCCGTGAACGTGGAGTTACGTGGTGGGCTGTTTCAGGATTGCGCCCCATCGGTCTTTCATCTTCAGCACGTCATCCTGCCTCTTCTGCATCGCATGGGGCTAGAGGTCGAGTTGGTGATGCAGCGGCCTGGGTATGTTCCGAGAGGGGAAGGTGTCTTGCGTCTGGCTGTGCAAGCGGTCCGGAGGCAACTCTGCCATCTCAGGATGGAGAAACCGGGAACGGTGATGCGTCTGTGGGGCATCGCACTCTCGTCTCATTTGGAGAAACGGCACGTAAGCGAACGGATGGCCGATGCAGCTCAGGAGGTCTTGGGAAGAGCGGGACATAAGGCCGTCATCGACGTGCAATACGACCAAGAGTCCTTGCAGCCAGGCGCAGTCTTGGCGTTGTTCGCCGATCTCGGCGAGGGAGTTCGCTTGGGGGCGGATCAAGCAGGCGCCTTGAGGAGGACCGCTGAATTCATAGGGAAGCACGTGGCCAAACAGCTCCTTGAGGATATGAAAACCGGGGCCACCCTGGACCGCTTCGCCGCTGACCAGATCATTCCCTTTGCCGCGCTCGCGGAAGGAGAAAGTCGCTTCCATGTCGCGGCCGTGACCGATCATGTTCTCACGAACCTGTGGCTGGCAGAGAAGTTTCTCGGGGTCAGGGGGGTGCTCAACGACCATACCCTGTCGATGACCGGCGTCGGGTTCCAGAGACAGGGACTCTATGCCTAATAGCCTAATAGACGGCGGAAAACTATGTTCGTATATGAATACTTTGGAGGAGCGAGCCGATCTGCTGCTCGCCATCACCGTCAGGTTTGTGAGGCGATTGTCTACAGTGCGTAGCCGTCATGGGCTTATTGATTTCGAGGAGAGCATGATTATGAAAAAATTAAGGGAGGTGGAACGCGTAGAAAGGTTAGCAGCCTCGTTTCAGTTTGACCCGCTCTTGTGCAGCCAGCGTGCAAAGGGCGCTGCTCCTGCTTCAGTGGTGGGGTGGTGGTTCAAGGGACGCGCTCTCGCTGTCGGTGCCACTAGGCACGGCTCCGTAGATGGAGCGAGAGGAAGATGGGAGCGCGGGGCAATCGGCCTTGAGCGACTGAAGGATTGCTGAACGTCACCCTGTTCGGATGGCAGGACCGGTGTTCCACATAAGGGCGGGCCGTTTTTTTGGCGTGATTTTTCAGCCTCCCGCTAGAACTTGGATCTTCTACCGTTATTTCTCAATCCCTCCCCAGCAAGAGTAGTCTTCCATCGGATTGCATCCACGCTGATAGGTCTCATAAAAACAACACGCCATTAGTAGAGAAGCCGTTAGTTGGAGAGTTCGCGGGGAAGGAAATAAGAAAACGGGGCGGAGGCGGGTCAGAGAGCTTATTGTTCATATTGGAGATCTTGGAGGAGCTTTAGGCTTCCCGCCCACCGGCGGGCCTGCACACCACCCCTGCGCTTGACCTCGATTCCGTTGAATGTTCCTCTCACCGAGGCCTCCGCTCACTTATAAGATAACCGTGCTTCGCGAGAGGTCAATCGTTGGAGCTGTCCTATCAGGACGGGAGAGGTCACTGAATCACTGTCGCGTAAGGGGGCAGGGGTGGCTCACGTTAGGAGTCGTCAAGGTCCGCACGTTCTCGATCAGATCGTCACAGAGTCGTGAGAAGTCCTGTTGCTGTGGAGCGGTGAGCGACTGTCTTCTATCTCCATCAATGGCATGGCTGATGCTTATATCGATTTATACGAGGGGATGAGTCGATGTCCATCCGTCTGATTTCTGTGAAGGTGCATATTCCGAGCCCTCCGGCGGTCCAAGTCATTCTTGGTCAGGCTCATTTCATCAAGACGGTCGAGGATCTGCATGAAGCACTCGTGACGGCAGTGCCCGGCATCAAGTTCGGCCTGGCTTTCTGCGAAGCTTCAGAGCCTTGCTTGGTGCGATGGACCGGTACGGATCAGGAGTTGATTGGGTCGGCGCAGACCAATGCGATGGCGATCGGCGCGGGACACAGTTTCATCGTCCTGTTGCGGGATTGTTTCCCCATCAATGTCCTCCCGGTTCTCCGCCTGGTTCCTGAAGTCTGCCTGATCTACTGTGCGACAGCCAATCCGGTGGAGGTTCTACTGGCAGAGACCGAGCTAGGACGGGGGATTCTCGGCGTGGTCGATGGATTTCCTCCGAAGGGGATCGAGACGGAAGCAGACATCGTGGAGCGGAAAGCGCTGTTGCGCCGGTTCGGGTACAAGCTTTGAGCACAGGAGAATATGCCGAGATCCAAGCGGCCGATCTTCACGGTCCAAAAGCATCAGGCCTCTCACCTGCATTATGATTTCCGTCTGGAAATCGGGGGCCTGCTCAAGTCATGGGCCATCCCCAAAGGCCCCTCGATAGACCCATCAGTCAAGCGGCTTGCCGTGGAGGTGGAGGATCACGATCTCGGGTATGCGGAGTTCGAGGGGGTGATCGAAGAAGGCCATTATGGAGCAGGACCGGTGTTGGTGTGGGATACAGGCTGGTTCGAACCACTCGGTGCAAACCAGAGCTCCGAGGCGCTGGCGACAATGCTCCATGCGGGCAAATTGGACGTGCATCTGCATGGACGACGATTGCGGGGCTGCTTCACCTTGGTGCGCATGAAAGACCGGCCGCGGCAGTGGCTGCTGATCAAACAGCGAGACGAGGAGGCTCGTCCCGGTCACGAGGTGGTGCAGGAATATGACACCTCGGTCTTGTCCAATAGGACGATCGAAGACCTGGAGGCAGCCGTCGCAGCCGGAACGTTGGATACATACCACTGCGGTTGACGTGTCGCTCATCGATCTTAACCCGCATTATTCATGAACACTTCTGCTGCATTCGCTGATCCGCTGCTACGACGAGCCTTCGGCCGGCGGGCTCGTCCCTCGGACCCTCCACGTACTGCACGAGTACGCATCGGGGCCTCAGGGCTCCGCGCGCCGGTCTCGCGACGCGGCTCAGCGATTTCGCGACGAACCGTCATGAATAATGCGGGTTAAGGATCCGGATGCGATTGTCGCAGTGGAACTAATCGGGGATGAATATGGAGTGGGAATGATTACCCGAACGACGCGGGAACGTTTCCCTTTTGTGAAGGTGCCGTAATCAAGAAAGGAGCAACCTATGTCAGTACCGAAACACCTTGCGGAAGCAGCGGCCAAGCTCAAAGAGGCATCGTTCAGGATCGACGAAGCGCGACAAGGGCCTGTGACCTGCGAGAATCAGAAGGTCTGGCTGGAGGCGCTGACGGACTATTGCTTGGCACTCTCGGAAGTCCAGTCCTATAACAACGAGTCAACCCACGAAAAAATCCATGAGTTGGCCGGACGCGCGGGGATCAGGCCATTCCCCGGGTCCGGCTCCGCGCATACCTGAGCACGTGAGGCGGAGTCGACCAGATCGCGAGGCTGTGCGGCACTGTCGTGAGCGAGGCCTTCTTTTTCTTGTCCTCGCCGACGGTGCGCTCGCGCAGCTGACGGACTAACTCCTGGTAGGACGATGAGCGGATGATCTTTTCGAATTGACTGCGGTAATTCTTCACCAGGCTGACCCCGTCCACAATGAGGTCGTAAGCATGCCACGTTCCGTCTTTCCCGTGTAGCCGGTAATCCATCGGGATTGCGACTTTGCTCGACCGCAGCTCGGTTCGTACCTCCGCATAATTCCCCTCGATCCGTTCAGAGAGATAGAATACTTGTTGCCCTGAATAGCTTTCGATTTTTTCAGCATAGCGGTCGGAGAGAAAGCTCTTGAAGAGTTCGACGAATTCGGCCCGCTCGTCGGCTGTAAGTGGAACCCAGTGAGCTGCGAGCGATCGCCTCGACATTTCCGTGTAGTCGAAGTGGGAAGCGATGACCTCTTCCAGCATATGTCGGCGCTGGATGAGCTTGGCCGGATCCTTCAGTTTCTCGTCTTCGAGGATGCGAAAGACTTTTGTGAGCGTCGAGCGGACCACCTCAGTGGGGGGCTCCTGGGTCTGGCCCGATGAGCCGAACGCGACGGAACAAGTAAGGACGACAAAAAATAAGGGGAAGGCGAAGGCTATGCTCCGACCAACCCAAGGCTGGCGCCACAGACTGTGGTGCGTGAAGACCGGCTGGCCTTTCTTGTTTATCTGGTCTGTCCCGTTTGTTTGGTTGAACCAGATAGGCCAAACAGACCAGATGAACCTTCCCCAGTCTCCCTCGGCCATCCTCATGACTCGTCAATCCAGCACGAAAGTTACTTTTAGGTCCACGCGATACAAGGCGACCTTGCCGTTATCGACCACCACATGTTGCTCCTTCACCCAAGCCGATTTGATGTTGTGTAAGGTTTTGGATGCCCGGGTGATCCCGTCCTGAATGGCATCTTCGAAACTCTTTGGCGATTCGGAACTAATCTCGATGATCTTCGCGACGGACATGGGACTCCTCCTTTGTTGTGCGCGTGAGCGCGGTTGTTGACAGAGTGATTACTGGACTGTGTGCAGGCTTCGATGATCTTCCGACACCTCTTCTTCTCTGAAAATTTCTCTCATGCTTGTTTGGGCTTGGAGGAGACACTCGGGACAATAGCTATGCGTGAAGAGAAGGTCAGTTGAATGCATGTTGTGTGTTTTTCGATACGATCCCGGCGTGACCCAGGATATGTGGCTGGGTAGAGATCCCGTTTCATCGCGAACAAGACCGCAGACACAGCAAACAGGAGGAAGGAGCGGCGCCAGGAAGGCTTCTGGGCGCGAAGAGGGACTCGCTTGGAGGACTGGCTGTGTAACGATTTTTTCAGAAGACATCGGGTGCCTCGTTGCGTCGTCACTCGAATGGATAGTTAGTTGAAAAGCAAGCACCATGCCGGGAGAGACCATGGCCAAGCTGATTCAAGAGAGCCTTGATGACACAGGGGAGTGACGTCTGTGAGACAGGACGGAGGAGGCTTTCCGGTGTCTGGTTGATCAAGGTGCCTCAACTTGGAAAATTCTACTGTTGCAATAGGCGACAGCATCTCCCTCGATTCACTCCCGAAAGCCGATTTCTGAACCGGCCGCTAGCTGGACAAGGCCGTTATCCCCTTGACGGCGAGCGTGCCGTCGAAGTCGAAGGCCATGACACGACGATACATGACGCCTCAGAAGGTCAAGTCTTGAGTTCGTGAAGTTCTGAAGTGTTAATACAAGTTCAGACATATCCTCAGAACTGTCTTGTTTTTAGATTCCCACCAGCACCCGGTGCGCGCTGATCGCCTTCATCGTCCGTGCAACATCCTCATAGGAGAGAGCCGGTGCCTTTCCTCCTTTCGCCTCTCCGGCGAGGAGGACGAAATCGTTCATGGCGACGATGCCCTGGAGCACCCCGTCTTCATCCACGACCGGAAGCCGTCGGACTTTTTCCCGTTTCATGATGTCCAGGGCTGTATGGACATCATCGGATCAGCTGGCAGGTGTGGGCCTTTCCGGACACTGTTTCCCAGACGGTGATGTCCGACGCCGGCCTATTCTTCGTGGCTGTGGCCATGCAGATGTCGCGATCCGTGATCACGCCCATAACCTGGCCCTGAACATTCAGGATCGGCAGGGCTCCGCAGTCGCTGTCCCACATCATTTTGGCGGCGGCAGCCAGATTCATGTCCGGGCCGCAACATTGCACATCGCTGGTCATGATATCTTGGATTTTCATCGGAATTCTCCTTTGCTGGAGGCAGCTGGTTTTGTTACGGGCTTTTCAGCTGTAACTGCCTGTTTTCAACCATCGTATCCTGGAGCAACTTGCTAAAACTGTCGGTCAAGACGTCATTCACAAGCGCTTGGGCATCCTCCGGATCGAACCAAAAGATGTCGTCGCCTCCGCTCCCATTCAGAGTCATGCGGATTGTGCTCCCGTCTGAGACATTCTGTGCTTGTAATGCGAGCTTCGACTTCGTCGTGACCTCGGTGAAGCCGATCCGACTCTTGGCGTGGACTGATAAGTCGAGGATTTTTCCCGTGAGGACGACATCGGCCCCGTTGTCGCCGGCCCCTCGCTTGGTCACCTGCCAGCCCTTCGCGGTCAGATAGTCGGATAGGGCCTGGGCGACCACGTCAGCGGGGTTGCCTCCCGGGACATCGAAATAGCTGACACCGCCCCAGAGATGTGTCCGGACTCCAAGGCCGGTCTTATGGCTCCGTCCATCCTCGACCGATCCTACTGCCACACGAAGGGTAGGGGTCGGTTTCGAAACCGACTCGGACTTCGTCACGATTGGGTGGATCTGGAGCGGAATGACCTCGCCTGTGCCGGCGCATCCAGCCAAGGCAATGAGACTGACCCAGCACATGAGCAACATCCGACGTCTCTTCACAGGACCCTCCTTACGTTCAAGGCCTCTCGATGACCGTTCCTCCGCCTGGCCTCTCCCCATGTTCGCTGACTATCTGCTGAAGTGAGCCCGTCGATTCGACTGCCAACAGGCTTCACTGTGTTCCGTGCAAAATGGGCGTTCCTTCCCATAACTCGTGATTTGCATTTGAGATGAAGGGACGCCGAGGTCCCGGAGGTACTGTGCAGTCGCCTGTGCGCGGCGTTCGCCCAAAACAAGATTATAGGCACTCGTTCCCCGCTCGTCGCAGTGGCCTTCGATCAGGATCTTTTCACTGGATTGCGACTTCAGAAGGCCGGCATTGGTTTCGAGCCCGGATCGAGCATCATCGCGAATCACAAACCGGTCGAAATCAAAAAAGACATCGGATAGTTCTGGTATCGGCTTGGCTTGAGGCATCGGCGGCTGCGCTGGAGGTGCGGGGGCAATCGCTTGTTCCGGGACCCGTGCTTTTTCCTCCACAAGCGGCGGAATCGGTGGGGAAACCTTCGCCTCCGACACAGGCTGCTTGGGGTCCCGGTCCCGGGACATAACTCTGGTCCTCTACCGCCGTGACGATCTTGCGGCTTGCGCAGCCGGACAGCATCGCAATAACAAGCAGGCAGAGGCAGAAACGGAAATAGGACTGGTAATACCGGGTCGGCATGGGCGCTCCTTGGTTATCGAACGTGAATGGATCGTGCAATCAAACCATCCGGCGATTTCAGGTATGTGATTTCCGCTGCTTCTCCCACCTTGAGGTCGGCCAACTTGATAGCTCGCGTGCCTCGCGTAATCTTGATGTCAGTAGGGACACGAGCCCCCACAATCAGCTCTTCCTTATTGGGCAGCACGACTTTCACGACGATCGTCTGAGGATCGACCGCAGTATTTGTAGCTGTCACTACACCTCGCACCGTCCGCTGGATGGTCTCTGCTGCGACGGTCACGAGGGGGATCGTCAGTGCCATGAGTCCAACGGCGATAACAAGACAGAGTGAGCATAACTTCGTTCTCATAGCATGAGCCCTTCCTTCTGTTCGCTGAACCCCAAACCAATGTATTTCGTGACTGGTACTGTGATCACAATGGCAAGAATGGGGCCATGGCACCTGAGCATCGATCCGACGTCAACTTGCAGAGAATACTCAGGAGACTGTTCGACATTGACCGTTCTACTGCGGCGAACGATCCACGGCCATCTGCGTCGTTCTCGGCCCTGAAAAATCCTCAATGTATTCCAGTGAATAGGCCTCAGGTTTTTCAGGGCCTGCGGCCTCGCATCTGGCCGCGTCTCCTTCGCCTCGTCACGAAGGCAATATCGGACAGGCTCCTAGACCTGAAATTGACTCACGAAGGGATCACTGCAGATGTTTGTGGAAATCCGCTACAGGTGCAGCAACCTTATTGTAGCGAAAGGCCGCCAGGATTCCCGGAGATTAGAATTCGTCGTCCTTCTTACCTGACGTGTGAATCTCTTGGAATGGTCCAATCTCATCGTGATTACTCTGCAATGGGAGATCTTAAGGGGGAACAATGTGAATCGTCGGCATCCGGCACTCCGATTGCTCCTTGAGGGAGCTGGCAAGGTTGGCTGGAACGAAGAAGGAGGGTGCGATGACATTTCCTGACGTATTGCAACTACTTGAGTTGTTTCATGAACGGGACTATGCCCAGGCCAGGCCCCATCTGTACTTCAAGTCCTCGAAGTCGGATACCTGGGTTCGGCCCAAGGGGATGAGAATTTTCCCCTCAGATCTCCAAATTGCCATCCTGGATGTGGAAAGCGAGCAATGGGAAACGATCCCGTTCAAGGATGTGAGTTTTGGTCTCTGGTAGAGTCCGTGTCGCGAGATGGCCTCTACTGGGCATTTGCTGTGATTCAGAATCCAACGCAGCTCGCAGCTTGGTCAGACCGTATCAAGGCCTATGTACCGGTGTTCCCTGTCGTCGAGGGGTAGCAGGGAGATGCCGCCGGTTCAACGGCGGGCGCCTGAGATTCTTGTCTGGCAGTAGGGAGAGGATGTCACCTGTGAAACCATTACGTCTCGCAGTCGTCGGGTTCGGCAGGGTGGGACAGGTCTGCGCGGAATTCATCTCCCTGAGCCACGATCTCAGTCTGGCGGCCATCGTGCGTCGAGCAGCCAGTGCGAGGGGGACGCTCCCGGAGACACTCCGGTCCATTCCAGTGACAACCCACATCGGTCAGGCGAGGGATGTCGACGCAGCGCTCCTCTGCGTGCCGACGAATGCCGTCATGGAGACCGCGTTTCAGATTCTTCAGCATGGAATTCCGATCGTGGACTGCGCCACGCTGCATGGAGAGGCGCTTCATGCCCATAAGCACGCCATCCACAAGGCGGCCGTCCATCATAGGGCGCCGGCCATCGTGGGGGCTGGCTGGGATCCTGGCGCCCTCTCGGTGTTCCGCTCGTGGTTTGCCCTGTTGACGCCGGGCGGAGCGACGGAGACGCGGCATCACACAGGCATCAGCCTCCGCCACACCACGGTGGCCCGGAACGTGGCCGGGGTGAAGGATGCCCTGTGCGCCGAAATACGAGCCACCGATGGGAAATTGCAACGGTATGTCTATGTCGAGTTGGAGGAGGGGGCGGATACAGACATGATTACGCAAGCCATCCGCGCCGATCCGCTCTTTCTCCAAGAAGACACGCAGGTGTTTCCCGTTGTGAGTCTCGCGGAGCTGGAACAAGAAGGGCGGGGAGTGGTTCTTGATCGACGAGGCCCTCCAGGACGACTTGGACACCATCATCTGCTGCTGGAAGCGCGCTTAGACGACACTGTCCTGACGGCTCAGGTCATGGTCGCCGCCGCTCGCGCCCTTTCACAACTTGACCCAGGGGCCTACTTCCTCCCAGAGATCCCCCTCAGTGCGATGTGGGGAGAAAAGGCGGAGAAGGCTCATCGGGACTGGCTCTAGCGGATGCGTTAGAAACAGTCCGTCAGCAAGGGGGGATGGCCCGGTGAGTCCTCTGTGCTCGCGCAACGCGCGGCCTCAGAAGGATGAATAGGGAGCGGCCAGGTGCCCTCCTTGCTCGCAGAACGCGCACGGTGAAACGGTGCTCGTTCGATGCGCGCAGTTGAGGGCAGCCTTGGCCACTTCCCTAAAGAGAGGGAGTGAGAGGAAGACCCTTGCCCGGGTTCATGGCACGTCTCGGCGTGCCAGTGGGTGGGCGGGTGAGACCAGTGGCCCTTTTGAACATCCCGATAGAAAGCAGGGCACCCGACATGAACAGTCCACGTCCGTACTCCTCGCAACTTGTTGCGCGCTCCCTTGCCTATGCCCTGCTTCCCCTTGTAGGACTCTCGTGTCTGTTACAGGTATTGTGGTTCGTTGGCAATGCAGCGGCTGAGCCGACGCCTGTCACGACTTCAATTCCCGCCAGCGAAGCCTTCATCTCGGTGGCCAAAGCCGTCCAGCCGGCAGTGGTCAACATTTCTTCGTCCCGCAAGGTTGTCGCCGGCACGCAGCAGCCACCCTCTCCGTTCTTCGACGATCCGTTTTTCCGGCGATTTTTCGGGGAGGAGTTCCGGCGCCGGTTTCAGCTTCCTCCCGAGCGGCGCGAACAGGGACTCGGGTCCGGAGTGCTCTCGTCAGCTCCGATGGCTATATCGTAACCAACAACCATGTGGTCGCAGAGGCAGAGGAGGTCACGGTGCTGCTGGCAGACAGTCGGCGTTTCACGGCGAAGGTGGTCGCGACGGATCCGAGAACCGATGTGGCGGTCATTAAGACCGATGCGAAGGGACTGCCGATACTTCCCTGGGGAGATTCCAGCCGACTCCAGGTCGATAAAATGGTGCTGGCGGTCGGCAACCCGTTCGGGCTCAATCAGACGGTGACGATGGGTATCATCAGTGCCGTGGGCCGCGCGCGCATGGGGATCGTCGACTACGAGGACTTCATCCAGACCGATGCTGCCATCAACCCCGGCAACTCCGGCGGAGCCCTCGTGCATCTGAGAGGGGAGTTGATCGGCATCAACACGGCGATCTTTTCGCAGAGCGGCGGCTACATGGGAATCGGCTTTGCCATTCCCAGCAACATGGCCAAAGGGGTCATGCAGAGTCTCATCAAACACGGGAAAGTGATTCGGGGCTGGCTGAGGGTCCGGGCAATTTCCAGGAAAATCCTTGGCTCCGGGTCGGGGTGACCATGCCCTGACCGGCGTGGCCGTCGAGCCGTTAGAGCGGGAGGACCTGCGTCGGCTCAACATTGAAGGAGGCGTGGCGGTCTCGGGAGTGGAGCCGGAAAGCCCCGCCGATCGCGCCGGGCTGCGGGAAGGGGATGTGACTCGAGAAATCAACCGCAAGCCAGTTCGGTCTATAGAGGATTTTGAACGACAGGTTCGCGGTCTCTGATCCAAGCAAGGGGTGCTCATGCTGATCATGAGAGGGAGGGCCACGTTGTTCCTGTCGATCAAGCCGGAATAGATTTCGGTCGGGGTCTGGTGGGCAGGCTATTGAAAACGTTTGCCGACATTATTGGAAGGTGAATGCTTACGCGAATTGAGACAAACGGTTCACGAGGAGCGTGGACCGTTTCACAGCCTCTGTGTTTCTCTTCGACAGGCTTGTCCACTTTTCTTGACCCTTGGTTTCCGATATACTTGCGATCAGAGGAGTTCTCTTCATGTCCAAGATAGTCCCCACCCCTCCTCCAGGGTTCGACGAACTCTCGGTCGATGAACAGATCGATTTCGTGCAATCTCTCTGGGACCGGATTGCTGCGACCCCTGAGCAAGTTCCTGTGCCCGAGTGGCACCGGCAGAATCATTCGCGAGCGCCTGGAGGCGTACCAGGCGAATCCAACCACTGGTCGACTCTGGACAGACGTCCGCACAGACATCGAGCGCAAGTTGCGAGATCGTTGATCTGACGAATGGCACGGCGACTTGTCGTCCAACCTCAGTCGGACCTCGACATTCGTCGTGCTCTCCTCCGCCACTTTCCTTATGGCGTGTACTTCATCGGGGAATCAGAGACCATCACAGTTCTGGCGGTTCTGCACCTGCATCGAGAGCCTGATATGTGGAAGAGCCGTAATTGACGGTCCTAAGAACAAGAAAGACATCCGCGCTGTCTTGATTTACATCCAGGTTCCGAACCGTGAAGGGCGGTGCAACTGCCCGACGATCGTCTCTTTTGATGAAAGCGGGTCGGCAGGGATAGGCTACGGGCTGATAGCTGGATAGGCGGGGGGAATCGCGGTATTTCCCGGTGAGGTGGATCGGATGGAGTGTTGGATAACTGTTGGATTTCGAAGTAGACTCCGGCTTCAGCGGATTGCTCAGGCTAACTTTCTATGCCGCGACAGATTTAGTGGTTAGACACAATATGAAAATACGCGACCCACGGTTGTTCTGGCAGACTCTCCAAAACGGTCAAATGGCTTGGCTGGCTTACGAAAGAATTTGGAGGTACGTTGCCTCCTCACAGGTACAACTAAACCGCATCTACCGTTTGTGGCAGCAAAGCTCCCAGATCAAAATCGAAGCAGGTACAGCGAACTCAGATGAATTGTTCCAGCAGAAACGGCTGAACATGGAGCAGGTCATTTCTGACATTCATTTCTTGGTTCTATGTCTTGATAAGATCTGGAAACTTATCGACAGGTTGACTGGAACCAGTCTGTGCCCTGAGCTGAAAACGGCTAGACAATTTAAAAAGACGATCCGCCCCTTTCTGAAGCCATATCTTGAGGCGCGCGACACCTTTGAGCACTACGATGAGCAAGTTATTGGAGGAGACCCAAGAAAAAAGGGTCCTGGGTCACAAAAGGTTTTACTGAAAGCCGGGGTAGGTTTTTCATTTGGCGACAAGCCACCCATAAAAATCGATGAGGCCTTCAACCAAGAACTGCTCAGATTGTTGGAAATGTTTGACTGGCGCATTTATGACGACATTATCGCAAAGTCGAAGAGTGTCTAACCACGCGCTGCATCCGGCTCCGGGGACGGTACGCGCCCCCTCCGCGGGGGAGCGCAGCCGTTAGGTGTCTCGTAAATGCTCCTGAAATAACGGGCGTAGTTCTCCTAGTGGTAGGAGCGAGGATTTCCTTCTTTGGCTGCTAATATTGGCACTCCAGAAAGCTGTTGAAGGACTCAGAGCGTGAGCGGGCTTCCGACGACTTTGCCGGAGGAGCGGGGACCCATCGAGACTCAGCCGGAATGGAAAGCGGAAACTGACTGAGTCCGCGAAGGAATTTCCGAAGGTTCCATCCGGTTGAGTCCGAAAGGGTCGCTCCGGGAGGCATGGAGACGGGTGCTTGCTCACGCCTTCAGAAGTCGCCCGGAATCGTCTGGCTGTCAGACCCAACCTTCATTTTGTAGCCATTTGCCCCCTTAATAAGTCTGCCACTGTTGCAGCATTCCCCTCTCGATGATGCGCCGCTGACATACGCTTGCTCTCCTTCCCTTCAAACACGGTCATTTCTCAACATATCTTCCCTGATCAGTTGTGGTGCTGGAAAGGTACAGCGCTTGCTGTCGAAGGAAAGGGGAGATGCTTAACTCCGAGCAGATGGAGGTGACTCATGGCGGACGGCGACGGAATGTTGTTTGTAGCCCATTGGACTCACACACCTGAGAATTGCCCGGGAAGAAGTAAAGAAGGAGCCACCATGCTCAATGAATTCTGGGCCAAACGGGATCTCGCCGAAAAGAAAGGGATCAAGATCCTGAGCGCCTATGTGGCAGTCACGGAACATACCTACTACATCACTGTCCAGGCTAAAGACTATGAATCTATGCTGGAGTTTTTCGAGCCGTTGGCCCCGACGCAAACCGGGGGTATTCATCCGGTCACGACGATGGATGAATGGACGAAGCACATTGATCCGAAGAGGAAGGGCTGAACCGAAGGTAAGCCTGGGATCGGCTGGCTTGTCAGCTCTTTGCGGCTGAAGGGATAACGCTGGCCGCAGAACTCACAACTCACATCGGTCGTGTTCGCTTCTCACTCATTCTGCTCAGCTCCTCTTGTCCAAGGGAGCGGGGCAAGCAAAAGGGGCGACCTTCTAAATTCTAAGCAGCGTGAGTGGAAGGATAAGGCTGAGGCTAAGGAAAGAAATCTGGACTTTGCTCAACCTTGACCTCAATCTCGCTTCACGAACGGCTGCCGCCGCTCAGCCTGCGCCAGAGTAGGTAGAGCGGCGTTCCGGCTAAGACGGTCGCGATGCCCAGACCTCCTTCTACCGGACGCTCATAGAGCGCAGTCCCGACGATCACGGTTGACACAAGAATATAGAATGCCGGGATAAACGGGTAGAGAGGGGTGCGATAGGGACGGGGAAGAGTTGGCTCTTGCCGACGCAGGGTCAGTAATGCTCCCACTGCAAGGGCGTTGAAGATCATGAGCACGGTGCCGCTATAGATCACCAGCCGTTCGAAACTCCCCGACAGAATCAGGACTGAGGCCCACAGGCTTTGCAGAAGGATGGCGTTGATCGGCGCCTGTTGCACGCCGGGGGTTTTCGCGAAGAGGGAGGGAATCAAGCCGTCTTGCGCCATAGCGTAATATACGCGGGGCCCAGCCCACACCATCGCGCTCACGGCTCCGGCGATCGAGAGGCAGAGAAGGACCGTTACCAAGATGGTGCCTGTGGGTCCTAGCATGGTCGCGGCTACCTTGTTGGCCACGGGGAGGATCGGTGGTTGTCCCAGCTCAGTGACGGGCAGTGCATAGAGATAGACTCCGTTCACGACAAGATACAGCAACCCTACGAAGAGGGTGCCGCCGATCATGGCCCGCGGGATAGTGCGTCCGGGATCGACGATTTCTCCCGCCACATAGGCTGCCGCATTCCAGCCTGAGTAAGCGTAGGTGACGAAAATCAGCGAGACCATCGTCGTTCCAAAGCCGGGGGTGATGTCCGGTGCAGAGAGACTGAAGTGGCTCCAGTTTCCCTTCCCGAGCATCAGCACCCCTACGACGAGGATCAGAATGGCTCCGATGTTCAGAATGGTGAGCAGCCGTTGCAGGAACCCACCAGAGCCAGCACCGGCGAGATGAAACCCGGTGACGACCCAGATCAGCGTCAATGCAATCCCCATCGATAGTGAACCGTTCTCGCTGTGGAAGGGAATTATCTGAAGCAGGTATGCGGCAAAGCTCATGGCCCCTGCCGCAATGGCGGCGCTGAAGCCGATGGTGAACGACGTCCATCCGCTGAGGAATCCAACAAGTGGGCCATAGGCGCGGCGCAGGTAGGCGTATTCTCCTCCCGCGACCGGCAGAGCCGTTCCTAACTCGCTGTACGACAGCGCTCCCGCGAGGGCCAGCAAGGCTCCGAAGAACCATATCGCCAAGATCAGTCCTGGATTGCCGAGATCGCGAGCCATAAATCCGGTCGTCGTGAAGATGCCGCCCCCGACGACGTTACTGACCAACAGACAGCCGGCGGTAAAGATTCCGATGCGGCGCGGAAGTTCCGAGCGAGGCGAAGCCATTGGTTACCGCTGACCTGGTTGGGGGGATTGGTCCTTGCGAATCAGAGGAACAAAGCGAACCAGCGAGAGCCGCGTGTGTTCATAGCCGTCTTTGGTCCTGCGATAGAGGACCAATTCCTGTAGTTCCTGGAAGGCTTTGCCGACCGGAAGAATCAGGCGCCCTCCAACGGCGAGTTGATCGAGGAGCGGTTGTGGCACATGTTCGGACGAGGCGGTTACGATGATGGCATCGAAGGGGGCTTCCTCCGGCCACCCCTGATAGCCGTCACCGACGCGCGTGTGGATGTTGCGGTAGCCAAGTTCCGTCAGCGTCTGCGCAGCCTCTGTCGCCAGGGGCTCGACGATTTCGATGGTGAAGACATTGGGCACAATCTCGGCCAGGACGGCAGCCTGGTACCCCGAACCGGTTCCAATTTCAAGCACTTTCCTTGCGCCATGCAATTCGAGCGCGTCGCTCATGAGCGCGACGATAAAGGGTTGCGAGATAGTCTGACCATGGCCGATGGGGAGAGGACCGTCGTCGTAGGCGAACGCGGAGTAGTAGACGGGAACGAACCTGTGGCGGGGAATGCGACGCATCGCGGCGAGGACGGCCTCGTCCTTGATGCCACGGGGAATGATCTGCTCATCCACCATCCTGTCTCGCTCGGCCTGGCGCGTGGGATCATGAGTGTCACCGATGCATCCGGGAATGAGCGTCAGACTGTGGATGAGCATGAGGCACGTCATCCACAGCGTTGTCAGTGCTTGAGCCTGGAAGTTCATAAGAGATACAAGGCCTGGGTGATGATGCCTGGAAGAATGAGCAAGCCTGGTGCCGTGACCTTGGCGGAGAGAAGTGGGGTGCTGGCACAATTGCTTCACGGTTCCTGTAGCGTTTTACTACAGGCCGAGCCGGATCGCTGTAGCAAGATTTCCCCTTGGCTCTGTGAGTCTGTCTGAGGGTGAAGGTCCAAGCTGCTGCTTTTTCGATGAACTCTGGAGGGATTTCGATTTTGGCGGATGGTACCGGCCTTGCTCAGCTGAGAAGGTGAAGCCTCCGATGCACTCCCTGGCGCACGACGGAAAGACTTCAGCCGAGTACAAGGTCAGATCGGACGAGGTGGCCGGACAGTGGCTGGCCCACCCCTCCTGGAGACAATTCATGTGGCTCTATTTCTTGGGCCTCATGTCCGGTCTGCGTGGCCGGCTTTTTCTGCGGTTCGGGGTGAGTGGAGGGGGAGTACGATGCCACTTCTGACTCAGCAGGGGTCGCCTCGGCGCCATGAGGTCGTGGCGGTTCTGACAAAGCGGATGCCAGGACGTTTTTCGTCTGAGCTTGGTCTTACGCTGGCGCCCAATCGGCCGAACGATCTCTTCTTATGGTTTCTTGCAGCTCTTCTGTACGGTACCAGGATCTCCGGGACTATCGTGGCGCACACCCATTCAGAGTTCGTCCGTCGAGGGCTCGTCACGCCGGAGAAGATCCTCAAGACAGGATGGGACCGGTTGGTCGTCGTCCTCGATGGCGGTGGCTATGCCCGCTACGATTTTAAAACCGCCACCAAGTTACTTGAGGTTATGCGCCATCTAGTCGATCAATACCATGGTGACCTGAACCAGCTGCATCACGCCGCGAAGGATGCCCGTGATCTCGAAAGCCGTCTGAAAGCACTGGGCAAGGGAATCGGCGAGGTGACAGTGCAGATTTTTCTTCGTGAACTGAGGGACCTGTGGCCCAAAGCCGGGCCGGAGTTGTCTCACCTGGCAGTGCTGGCAGCGAAGGACCTCCGGTTGGTGAGCGCTGCCACGGCGCGAACGGGCGGTTCACAGGTGGAGACACTGATGGAACTCTGGAATGAGAGAGAAAGAAAGAACAAGACGTTCAGTGACTTTGAGGCGGCGCTGGTTCGGCTAGGGCGGGACTATTGCCGGCGGCGATGGCAGATCTGTCCGATGCGCGAATACTGTGGGCGGCGCGGGGCTCCCCCGGCAACAGGACGACGGACAAAGGCCCACGGGAAGAACCAGGATTGAGACGTATATCCTGCGGGAAGGTGATTGCCGCTTGCATCTGATCTGTTGAACGGAGAGAGCCGTGAACTCAGTGGAGAGGAGGACACAGACGAAGGAGCCGGTGCAAGCGAGCTATTGCCGCCTTCTCAAGTCCGGCATCCTGGCTCAGCGGATTACACAAGCTCGCGAACGACTGCGTCGTTGCCATGTCTGCCCCCGCCACTGTGAGGTCAACCGGTTGGAAGGAGAGCTCGGTTTTTGTCAGGTCGGTGCCAGTCCTTTTGTCGCCAGCTACGGGCCTCATTTTGGAGAAGAGGATCCGTTACGGGGCAGTCACGGGTCCGGCACCATCTTTTTCGCCAGTTGCAACCTGCGCTGTCTCTACTGTCAGAACTACGAGATCAGCCACTTGCGAGGGGGCTCCGAGTTTACTCCTCGGGAGTTGGCCGACATGATGATCGAGCTACAAGATCAGGGCTGTCACAACATAAACCTGGTCACGCCGTCCCATCAGGTTCCCCACATCCTTGACGGTCTGTTGCTCGCCGCTGAGCGAGGGCTTCGGATTCCGCTGATCTACAATACGAGCTCCTATGATGACCTTGAAACCTTGCGGTTACTGGACGGCATCGTGGACATTTATCTTCCTGATTTCAAATACGCCGATGCCGTTATTGCGGAGACGTATTCGAAGGCAACCGGCTATCCGGACATCGCGAAGGTTGCGATAAAGGAGATGCACCGGCAAGTCGGTGATTTGGTCTTGGATGATCGGGGGCTGGCCCTGCGCGGATTGTTGGTCCGCCATCTCGTCCTGCCGGGAGGATTAGCCGGCACGGCAGAGGTGATGAAATTCATCGCCGAGTACATCTCTCTCGACACCTATGTGAATGTCATGGATCAGTACCGGCCCTGCTATCAGGCCTTCAGCCATCCTCCATTGGCCCGGAGGATTACCACCGGGGAATTTGAGGAAGCGATTCGGTTGACGAAGGCGACCGGCCTCCATCGTTTACACCATGATCGGCCTGGAACTGCGATCTCGTGGCTCGCGGAGGTATGACGGAGAGCGCCCGCGGTGGAAATGGGAACTTTTGCATGACGAAGCCGACGATTCTGAAAGCAACGTGCGCGCCCCTTGCCGACCAGCCGTTCGAAATTGTCGAGCGGAAGGGTTTGGGTCATCCCGATACGATCTGCGACGCGGTAATGGAACGGGTGGCGGTCGAGTTAGCGCAAGCCTATCTGAAGATCTGTGGTCGCGTGCTTCACTTTAACGCCGATAAGGGTCTGTTGGTGGCTGGTGAGGTGGACTGCCGTCCCGGCGGAGGCCATGTCATCACGCCGATGCGTTTGGTCATGGGAGATCGGGCAACGTTCGAGTGGCGAAAGAAATTGGTGCCGGTGGCGGAGATCGCCGAGCGGGTTGCCTCGACATGGTTCAGGCAGCACCTCCCGCACGTGGATCCACTCAAGCACCTCACGTGCCAGGTAGAGCTGATGCCGGCTTCTGCGGAGCTTCAGTCCGTGAGTGAGCGGATGGGAGGCCCGGTTGCCAATGATACCTCCGCTGCGGTGGGTTACGCGCCGTTCACGCCGACCGAGCGATTGGTCTTTCAGGTCGAACAGTTTCTGAACAGCGCTTCCTTTAAGAAGACATTTTCGGATACGGGGCAAGACGTCAAGGTGCTTGGCGTGCGGACGAGAGAGCAGGTGACGCTCACGGTCGCGATGCCGTTGTTGTCATCAGCCATCCGGACAGAGTCTCAATACTTTGTGCGCAAGGCTGAGGTGTTGAAGGCCTTGCAATCCTTCGTGAAACAGAAGGCGGAGCCGAGACTGTCGGCCAAAGTCGCGCTCAATGCGCTGGATCGTCGCGGAGCGGGAGTCGAAGGGATGTACCTCTCGTTGCTTGGCACGTCGGCGGAAGCGGGTGACTCGGGCGAGGTGGGGCGAGGGAATCGCGTGTGTGGGGTGATCTCACTCCGCCGGCCGGCCAGTGCAGAAGCGGCCGCCGGGAAAAACCCAGTGGCTCATGTGGGAAAGATCTACAACGTGCTCGCTCACGTGCTGGCTGGGGAGATCTACCGGAAGGTGAAAGGCCTTCGTGAAGTGACGGTCTGGTTGACGAGCCAAATTGGACGACCAGTATCATCGCCGCAGTTCGTCATGGTCGAGGTCCATCTGGCGCGAGGCGTGTCGCTGGCTTCGGTTGAGCCGTTGATCAGTCAGCAGGTCCAGCAGGCTTTGCGAAGCATGACGCCCTTCTGCCAGGCGCTGGCCAAGGGAAATTATGCGGTCTGTTAGCCGTCTCCCGCCAGCGATCCAACTTTCTTTGACGGTTCAGCCGGTTACGTTTCTTCTTTTGGGAATGACTTCGGCACCCGTCTTGCTCAAGCACCAAGGGGAGACTACTATTCGGGATGATGCATGGAAGGATTCAATGAAGGTTCTTGTTGCTATCGGGGTGAGTATTTCGCTGGCGGGATGCGCTGGAGTTTCCGTTGTTCCCCCAGACCTCAAAGACAAGGTCGATAAGCAGGTCTCATTTCTACAAGTGAAAGCGTCTCCGCTCTCGTACACAGGCCGTCTGATCGTGGTAGGCGGGATGGTCTTGACGGCCAAACCGTTGAAACAGGGCGGGACGAGGATCGAAATCCTTGAGTTGCCTCTGGACGAAGACTACGAACCGAGAGGTCGCTTGACTGACTCGCAGGGGCGCTTCTTTGCCTTCCACACGGAATTCTTCGATCCGGCGACGATCCCAATGGGAACGCGCATGACGGTGGTGGGCGAAGTAACCGGATCGGTCACCTTGCCGATGGACGAGGTTGACTATGTCTATCCGACGCTGGCCATCAAAGCTGCGACAGTCTGGCCTCCCAAAGTTCCCGCGTGGTGGGGCCGCCCATATCCGTACTTCGGCGCCTACTGGGGACCCTATTGGGGGCCTTATTGGAGCCCTTATTGGGGGCCGCCGCATTGGATTCCATAGCGGGAGGGGAAGCCATGATTCCTCGTAGCGAGTGTGCTCTCTTTCGGGACCGTCATGATGCAGGCAAACGATTGGCCCAGAAGCTTCTCCACTACAAAGAAGCGAAGAATACGATGGTCATTGCGTTGCCGCGCGGGGGAGTTGTGGTGGGCTACGACATCAGCCTGGCGTTGCGACTTCCTCTGGACGTGTTCATCACGCGCAAGTTGGGAACTCCCTCGAATCCCGAACTTGCGATGGGCGCTTTGGCCGAAACCGGTTACCGGCATATGAACGAGGATGTGATCCGGGAGTATCACGTGAGCAAGGCCGAAGTGGACGAGGAGATTCTCTGTCAGGAGAGCGAAATCCGCCGAAGAATTGAACGGTACCGGGGTGGACGAGCACTTCCCCCGCTGAAAGGGCAGACGGTCATTCTGGTAGATGATGGTATTGCAACAGGGGCGACATTCTACGCGTCGCTGGGCGCCCTGCTCAAGGCGGAAACGGCGAAGATCGTTGCTGCGGTGACGGTGGCGCCTCCACGGGTATTGGCCGAACTGAAGATGCTTGTCGATGAGGTGGTGGTCCTGCACACGGCCGAGTGGTTCTTCGGGATCGGCCAGTTCTATCAACAATTCCCTCAGGTCGAGGATGAGGAGGTGATCACATGCCTGGAGGAGGTCCGCAGAGCGCTGACGCGAGAGAGGAAACACCCGGTATGAAGGTACTTTGCGCCATCGATGGTTCCCGTCACTCCCAGTGGGCTCTAGCCCACATTATTCACGACCGATGGTCAGAAGGTACGTGGAAGCCATTCTGGATGAGGGGGCAACTCCTGTGTCCCTTGGCGCGGTAGCGATTCGGGGTGGAGGTGCCCCCTTTTCTATGTTTGGAGTGGTCCGGTGGTCGTCGCACGTCCTGAGCGGGAGATTCACGACACACGGCTCCTGTCTGATCCCTCTGCGCCACCGTTCTGTACGAGCCTGGGTGTGCGGTTAGCCTGGTACCGCGCCGACGGCTACGGCCCCCCGGTGCCAGGTTGTGCCCCAGGGGGCCGTGCGGGGTAGGTGCAACACGATGCGGCGCACCGAGCGTTCGACCCACACGGCCATCTTGAGCAGCCGCTCCCGCAGCGTAGACACCTGCGCGCGAGCGCAGTCCGTGCCGTGGGCCTGTTGCCGCAACGCCTGCAGCAGGACATAGGCCGCCGTCGTCAGTAACACCCGGAACTGATTGGCCCAGAACTGCGAGCCACTCGTGCGGTCCAGCGCCAGCCCGTCGTGCAACTCCTTGAGCCGATTCTCCATGTCCCCGCGCGGACAATAGATCGCATAGCCCGTGGCCGGGGCCGCGCGGAGATTGGTCACGACAAACCGCGGATTGCATTTGGGATCCCGCCCAGGGAGCCGAACTACTTCGGCTTTGATGATCACGCGCCGGCGATGCGACCAGCTTTGGGCCGCATCGAGCGTCTCTCCGTAGACATGCTCGGTGCGGCCGCTGTACTTCGACAGGCCGTAGGCCTCGCCCAGCAGGCGACCGGCGCGCTGCGCCAGCCGCGGGTTGCAGGCCAGCCCCACGACAGACTCGACCCGCTCCGCTTCCAAGAAGTCCAACCAGTCGTTCCCGGCGAATCCCCCATCCACGCGCACCCGCAGCGGCGTGCCAGGAAATGCCCGCCGCAGCCGACGGAGCAGGGCCCGCAGGAGTCCGAACGCGCCGTGCTTGGCCGGGCTGTGGCCGGGCCGCAACACCACGGCGACCAGATCCTGCTCGGCTTCGTCGTTGAATGTCAGCGTCGCCACCAGGGGCAGAGAGCACCACGTATCGTAATGTCCATTGAAGAAGGCCAATGCCTGCTGCCCGTGGGTGGGATCGTCGGTGGGATCCAGATCAATCGTGATCCGGCGGGCACGCCCCTTGAGCCGGTGGCGGTGCTGCGCAATCACCGTCGCGGCCAACGTCCGGCCCATCCGATACAAGGCCCGCGGTCCCATGGCATTCTCAAAGCGAGACAGCGTCGGCTGCGAGGCCAGAGCTGCCCCGGAGAGCGGATCCCGGCCCACGGCCAGCTTGTGCATCGGGTCGTGCGCCAGCCGGGCCGCATCGTGGCCGTCCTCGTACCCACAGGCCAGTCCGAACACCCGCTGGCGCACCAGGTCGCGCAGTGCGTGCTGGACCTTCCGCGGGTCGCGCCGGTCCGGCAGGCAGGCTGCCACGTCCTCGGTCAGCGCCAGCCGCTCGTCCAGGGCCTTGAGCAGGAGGGCCCCGCCATCTGTACTCGCGTGCTCCGTGTCGAAGCACGCCACTACCGGCTTCATCTTCTGCTGGAATTTCAAGGTCAGTTGGGGTATACAGTCTGTCGCCATCGAGTCTCCTCCCGGTTGTGCGTGGAAGCGTCTAGACACCGCTCCTATAGCATAGTTTGAGGCCTCGATGGCTTTTTTTGTTTCCACAGTCATGAATTATTCAGGCCAGACTGGCTGCCGCACGTCTGCAGTCCGGACGATTGCTCACTGTTGTTGGTCCATGCGATCGATATGACTCAGTTCAAGTCCCTATCGAAGCTGGATCGGAAAACCCGCTCGGCCTTGGTGAACCTGTTGGACTGTTCGCTCGAAAGCTCGGCGCGGGTGCTGGAACGGGCGGAGTTGAAAGCTGCCGCATCGTGGGGGCCGGTCCGGGCCAAACTCCTGCGCGGAAGTCCGGCTGACGCGGTCGCCCGCTCCGCCAAGCGGGAGCAGGCTGATCTTCTAGTCATCGGGTCACGAGGGGTAACGGAATTCCAACTGATGCTCTTAGGCACGGTCTCGAGGAAGCTGCTTATGCAAGCATCTTGTCCCGTGCTCGTGGTCAAGAAGCCGACGACTGTGCTCAAGCGCGTCCTGCTCGGCGCAGATGGCTCCATCGAGTCATGGGAAGCGGCAGCATGGTTGGAACGGTTGCCTGAACATATTCGTCCGGCCGTGACGGTCGCCAGTGTGATTCCTCCTCTCCCTTTGGAAAGCCTTCGTGTTCCTTCTCGGGCTCTTGCGGTGGGAAACCAGGTCGAGGGAGTGCTCAGACGTGAGGCTCATAAACTCGCGGCCCGAGTCGCCGGCATGTTGAAGAAGGCCGGATTCTTCGCGAAAGGTATTGTGCTGTCCGGCCCTCCAGGGGCTGAGCTCGTCACACTCGCCGCACGCGAGCGGGCCAACCTCATCGTTGTCGGGTCTCGCAGCGGACGCAGCGCTCACGAATATTTCATGGGGAGCGTGGCCGACACGGTGGTGAAACACGCTTCCTGTTCGGTGTTGGTGCACAGGAGTTAAATAACCAATGGCGTTTGAACTCACAACTTCGGCATTCAAGCCCGGCGATTCCATTCCGCGCCGGTATACCTGTGAAGGTGAGGATCTGTCGCCTCCCCTCCATTGGACGATGCCCCCGGCCGCGACGAAAAGCTTCGTTCTCTTTGCGGACGATCCCGATGCGCCGGTCGGCACATGGGTGCATTGGGTGATCTACGATCTCCCTCTTGACCTGTGCGGGCTCACGGAAGGCGTGCCGACCAAGGACCGTCTACCGAACGGGGCCTTGCAAGGCCTGAACGACTTCCAAATAAACAAAACAAACCAGATCAACCAGATGGACCAGACAGACCGGGCTTGCCTCAAACGTGTGGGTTAGCAGGCTGCGGAAAAATACGCCAACCAATCTTGTTCATTTTGTCTATCTGGTCTATTTGGTCTGTCTCGTGTATTTGGATGAACAAAACTAACCAGATGAACCGGACAGACCAGATGGGCCAGACAGACCGAATAGACCAGATAGACCGAATAGACCAGATAGACCGGGTTTGTCTGAGTGTGCGAGTTAAAGCCTGTGTATCATGTCCGGCGGAGAGAGTGAGCCTGCTATGCAGATCGCACTGACCGGGGATGTCATGCTGGGTCGGCTGGTGGATCAATATGTAATCCGTAATCAGTCGATCGGGCCGGACAAGATCTGGAGCGATGTGTTGCCGCTGCTGCTCAAGGCGGATCGACGGCTGATCAATCTGGAATGTGTGATCAGCAGTCGGGGGCGCGAGTGGCAGCCCGATTCCAAAGCCTTTCATTTCCGTGCCCACCCCCGTGCAATCGACTTTCTTCGCGCCGCCAAAATCGACTGCGTGACCTTGGCCAACAATCACATCTTAGATTACGGCACTGATGCGCTGATTGAATGCCTCGAGCTGCTCGATCGAGCCGGCATCAAGCGGACGGGAGCCGGTGTTTCGCTAGCCGAGGCGCTCATACCTGCAATCGTGGACTTGCCACAAGGCCGGCTCGGAGTCGTTTCCCTCACGGACAACGAACCGGAATGGGAAGCGGGAGAGAAGAAGCCCGGCATCCACTACATTGCTTTCGATGCAAAGGGGTTAGTCGAGCCCTATCGGTCGAGACTTGCGCAGGTCTTGAAACAGGTCCGCCGTCAGGCCGATCTCGTGATGGTCAGTGCGCACGTCGGCCCCAACTGGGGTCCCCCTTCGGTGGCCATGCGGGCGCTGGCTTATCAGGTCATCGATCTCGGAGCCGATCTCTACTGGGGCCACTCCAACCACACAACTCAAGGCATCGAACTCTACAAGGCCAAGGCCATCCTCTACTCGACCGGCGATTTCATCGACGACTATGCGGTCGATTCAGCCGAGCGCAACGATCTCTCCTTCTTGTTTATCTTGGAACTCGAACGAGGCCGCATCGCGCGCATCGTTCTCCATCCCGTGTGCATCGAAGACTTGTATGTCCGGCTGGCAAAGGACCGGGAGATCACTTTTTTGCAAAGAACGATGCAAGCCAAGTGCAAGGCCTTCGGAACCAAGATGGAGGTGGAGGGACAGGTAGGGACAATCAGTGTGAAGTAACCGGCACGCGCACTCACTGGTGCCGCTTGTGAATCGTGATGTGATTCCCGTCCTGGTCCTCGATGATCGCCATTCGACAGACGGGCGTGTCGAACGCTTCCGTGACGAACGACACAGCGCGCTCCTTCATCTTATGCACGAAGGCTTCGAAGTCTGACACCTCAAACGCCACGACGGCTCCCTTTGCTCCGGGAGTATGGCCCATCTCCATCGTCGTGATGGCGAAGGTCGAATCACCGATGTCGTACTCCACCCACACGTCTTGATAGTGATAGCTCATGTGCAAGCCAAGCACATGTTCATAGAAGTCTCTCGCCCGTTCCATGCTCGAGACCGGATAGACAGTGAAGGCGATTGAGGTGATCATCGAAAGATTCCGTTGCGCCGTGAGTCTGTGAGAAGCCAACCGAACGTTGGGTTGCCCTGTCAGACCGGCGGGATCTGACTGAGAACCTCCCGCTCCGCTTCGAGCCAATCATCGAGCGCCGATCCATGCCGATAGCCCCGCTCACTGTAAAGATCGTGGGCCCGCTTTGCGATCAAGATGCGTAGATCTTCGCAGGGCGACAGCGGCGGTGCGTGAGGCGTCTGAGCCGGCGGCCCGTTGGGCTGCTGCTGGGGAGCCTGTGCTTTCCGGCCCGGCTTTGTCGAACGAATGCTGGCCGACTTCATATCTGTCTCCTTCTTTGTTGGATTACGCACTTAATAGGCAGCCCGCCTCCGCCGCGGTCATCGGGGGGAGGGACGATCGAGACAGTCCAGTCGAAATGCGGGAGCCCGCTCCATATTTAGGCGATGAAGGTGATCGAGGTGATCATACGGACTGACCCTTCCAGCTGCTCTCGTCAGGAAAGACAACACGCAATGACCGTGCCTTCTTGTCGATTATCGAGCAGGCAGGAGAGGGTCTTGAATTGTTGGAAGTTTTAGCATCTGAATGATGACACGGGGACACCATTGTGGCCTTATTCCCCAGTCCATCGAGTGCTCATGGGGAAATCTGCTCCGTTTAGCCCCCATGATTCATGA
>CAWGDV010000005.1:0-75978 GCA_963821465.1 uncultured Nitrospiraceae bacterium
ATCCGACTTCTCTTTCACCATCCGCAACCACTCGGACGAATCTGGCTGAACTTCGCAGAGCCCCGCACTGAGCGCACTCAAGAGTATGTCCTGCGTTGGTCGCCGGACGGCGGGCAGTCGTTCCGGGAAATCGTCCGGCAGCAGTGGAACTTCAGCCCTCAAGGCACGACGGGCGAAACGGAAGATCATCGCGTCGAGCTCTCGGCCGTCACCGTGCTCGAATTAAGTATCATTCCGGACATCAGCGGGGGGAATGCGTTCGCGTCGTTGGCGCAAATGAGGCTTGCTTAACCTCGCGCTCACCCGAACCACACAGCAACATT
Source organism: uncultured Nitrospiraceae bacterium (assembly GCA_963821465.1). GTDB lineage: Bacteria > Nitrospirota > Nitrospiria > Nitrospirales > Nitrospiraceae > Palsa-1315. The sequence goes on from CAWGDV010000005.1 coordinate 324, forward strand.
CTTTCGGAAAGGATGAGAGTCTCTCACTCCAACATTTCGCGATGCGTGACGGGCCTACCCGAAGACTGCTTGTAGAATTCTTCTGCAACAGTCCGTCAATCAATAAGACGTATTTCCTCACGTCTCGCCTTGTGGTTTGACCTTTCCCCTCCTACATTACGCCTCCCTGCGAGGCTCTCATGCCGTTCTCAATTCGCCCTCACCGCCGCTTCCCGGTGCAAGGCTCCGTGATGTACAACGCGGGTCCGTTCCAGGGGCAAGGTACGATCTGGAATCGAATGAACGGCTGGCGTCTGTCAGGGGGATTTGCCCATGCGACCAGGGGAAATCCTCTCGCTCATGGTCACGCTCCCCAATGAGCAATGTATCGAGATCCTTCAAGCGGTTGTCCGATGATCACGCGGTCAGTAGTTTTCTGTAGAGACGGTCATGGCTGAGCAATACAGGCACGCTCGGCTCCAGCATTATGTGAAGCGGTCGGTGCATGAACCGGCGGAGAGTGTCGTGCGCGACGAAAGTCGTGACAGATAATCACTCTGCTCTTCACGACATTAATAGATTACTCATCGCGCTGAAGCGTCGTGGCATGCCCCCAGTCCGTGATATACGCGTTGACCTTGTCTCCTACCACTACCTTATCCAGTGTCGTGCCCGTGTCGACGTGAATCTTGCTCTGTTTACCCTCCGTATCCTTAATCGAAGAATAGTCGCCATCCATCTTCATCAGTGTGCCTTTGATTGTGTCTTTAGTGAAGCGCTCGCCCAACCTCGGTGTGGCCTCTTTGTCTGACATTGGATCGGCGGCTCCAGCAATCCCGGCTCCAAAACCGAACATCACTACTGTAAGTATGGACAATATGAGCTTCATCATTAACCTCCTTCGTGATTGACCCAGGGTTCAATAGCCGTAAACACATTGCGTTCATTCTTATGCGAGATATTTTCTGACCGGGGACCGTTCCGAGTGTGTCGTACTCAGTCATTGACCTTGGCCAAGCGATACACACGGCTTCTGTTGATGAGGTACAGAATCACGACGTCGGCACCGTCCCGTGCGAAGGCGAGGGCTACGGCACGCCCAATTCCGCTGTCCCCTCCGGTGTTACGACAACAACTCAAACTGGGGAGATTCCTAGGGACCGAAACAGGATGCATAGGATAGGATTTTATTAGACAGTGGAGTGTTCGGCCTATGCCCGAATTCCACAGAGAGGAGGTGGCCATGCTCTACTTTGCACTCATGTTTCTGGTGGTCGGCTTGATTGCCGGTGCCTTGAATCTCGCTGGGGTGTCAGCAGTCGCGGTCCAGATTTCCTGGATTCTGTTTGTGATCGGAGTTGTGTTGGTCGCGATCCATGTGATCACGGGGCGCAGCACTCGGGTCGAGTGACGGGGGGCTGTCGAGCTGTCCGAAAGGATCCAATTCCAGCGAGCGTAGTGCGCCCCCACGCCTGTTTGAAAAACAGGCCTCAAGAACTTGGGACAGATGATATCCCCTTTGCTCATATGCTTCATAGATGGAGTCGCTCACACAATCCATAAGAAAAGAGGGAACGGGAACAGTTGGTGCTCACAACTGAGTGACGCTATCTATGGGGCTTCCATGATGGGCCGGATTACAGATCGGCATGGCTAGAGACAAGCACAATTACGTCTGTGACACTCAATCAATTCAATTTGATAAATTCGAGACGGAGGTGTGTATGAGACGACACGACCGTACAAGAGCGAGTCTCACCGTCAGTCTGGCTTGCATGACACTCCTTGGGATATACGGGGTTGGAGGTGAACCGCTCCAGGCAAGTTCCTCTCGTTCTCCCGAGGCCGAGAGTGCACCTATCGGAGACGGCTCGAAAGTCACCCTCCAATATGTGGTCAGCGTTCCCGGTTTGAGCGGGATCGAGTATGACGAGGTCCGTGAGTTTATCCAGGGGCGGCACGAGATTTTCCAAGTGATGGAGCAAAATGTAAGCGGAATGAAACCCGGCGAGCAGAAGACACTTGAGCTGAGTCCAGCCGAAGGCTTTGGACCCCATGATGATCGGAAAAAGCTGAGTATCCCCAAAACACTCTTGCCGTTTGGAGCGAAAACAGGAGATGTCTTGGAGAATGATTCAGGGGATCTTGCCACGGTGGCGGAAGTGTCAGACGCAACAGCAGTGTTGGACTACAACCATCCTCTTGCAGGAAGGCCACTTGTCGTGCAGTTGAAGATACTCAAGGTCGAAAATCCATGAGCACGCAGGATGAACCCTGGGGCGGAAGCGACGAACCATAATTCACGATCTATTCCTACAGACATCAATTGGGATCTGAGGGGTTCTGGCAAACCTTCTCTCTCGTTTGTTCTGGCCAATGGTGGCCCAAGAGCTATCTGAAGGGAGGGCCCTACTGATGGAAATGACATGGGAAGATCTTATGAGGTTGTTTACATGGGCTGCCCAGCAGAGATCCGATCCTCCAGTAGCAGACAGAGTTGGTAAAGCCATGGTGATTGATGGTCGAATCACGAGGGAGGATTTTGAGCGTTTCATGGCCGCGCATGCGACGCCGGAGGGTTCTGTCTATGCACACGAGGCGCGTGAGAGGGGTCGTGGAGTGCTGTACTGACCGCCTAGATAGTCACCGGAGGCCCGGGCTATTCCTAGTAATCGGTCCTGCGTAAGCCAGTTCTTCGGGCCTCCGAAATCAAAGGAGCACCCACTCATGCGATTCATACGACGACGCAATCAGATGTCTGGAAGAGTTTCGAGCGTGGCGTGTACCGCTGTCGAAAAGGTACCCACGCAGTATGCTTCATCTGCCCGACTCTCAACTGGGGCGAGGCACTGGGAAGAGGGACTCGCTCGTGACCTGACGGCAGGGTCGCCGAAGGTGGCTGGAGAGCGAGCCGAGCCGAGTGGTGTTTAGCGAGATGACGTGCGCGTGTCAGCACTCTTGGTCTTCACGTTGTACTGCGCAATCTTCTCGCGCAGGACCTGGACTAAATGCTCGTAGGATGATGAGCGGAGGATCGCGGTAAACTGCCCCCGATAGTTCTGGATCAGGCTGACTCCATCGATCACCACATCATACACTGTCCAGTTGCCCCCTTTCTTCATGAGCCGGTAGTCCATCGGGATCTTCGTTTTCTTCCCGACCATGATGCTGGTGACCTCCGCATGGTCCCCCTCAAGCCGTTCGTTTAGAAAGGTCACCTCTTCGCCAGAGTAGGTGTGTAACTTGTCCACATAGGTGGCCGTCAAAAACTCAGTGAACAGGGCGACGAACTCGTGTTGCTCCCTCTCTGCTAATTTATTCCATTGGCCGCCAAGCGACCGCTTGGCCATTTCTCCATAGTCAAAGCGTGCCTTAGCGATCTTCTTCAGCCGAGCGACACGCTCGTCCGTGTCCTCTGGTGTCTTGAGTTCTGGATCCTGCAAAACCCCGAGGGCTTGACTGACTGTGGTCCGCATCGCCTCCGTTGGGGTACCTGGAGCCGGTGATGGGTGTGCTTCAGGAAAATTCGTCGCCCCCAAGAGGATCGTGGCTACGCATATAAGCCAGAGTGCGAGGGAGCTGACGGCTTTGCGTCCCCTCAGCTCGCGCAACGGGAACCCAATGCCCCCTGCACCTATTCGATGCGGACTGCTCATGTCTTTACGGCTCCACTTAATTTCCGGACAGTTTGTTGAACAGTGCTAATTATCAATTTTACAGAGAATCCTGCGCTCTTCTAATCTCCACCTCTTATCGGATATCCAGGCACGCTCGCTCCCGGCTGCAAAGAGTGGGGCCATCTCTCTGTACGAAAAAAGCGTAAGCACAAAGGCTCTTGTCCAAACCTCCGCTCCCTGGTGGCGTCGTCGAAAGAGTGACTATTTGCATGAGCGCAGTGTGGCGCAAGTCGCAGGCATCCCCCACTGGTGGCACCCCTAGTCAGCGCGAGCGGTTCATTGCTCCAGGAATCACATCAAAAGTTTCAGAGCGGCAGACCGGCGTTGCTGGCGGTGAATGTATGATATGCGCCCGAATGCCCCTGCGATTTTTTGCAGCCAAACGTCTTCCGACTGGGGCATTTCCCAGTGGCCGATGTTTTGGAATCGTTTACTCTCACACTGAAATAAATGCAGCACCTCAACAGGAGGAAGATTCTGACGGCAGGAGTCCATCGCACCGAACCAGTAACCGGGAGCCTAAATCATGGGACGGAGAATGGAGCCAACAGAGCCAAAGTGCGGCGGAATGATGAAGCAGACTGGAAGTGGAGATACCATTCGGTCTCTTCCCGCGAGCGAGCAGTTCTCGACGAGATCCTGCGTTCGTTGTGCGGGCCTGCTCGTGACCGAATGGAGTTACGACTTGCAAAATCCTGGCAGACATAATGTCGAGGCCCTCCGCTGCGTGCAATGCGGGAACCGGATTGACCCAGTAATCTTGCAGAATCAAATCCGGCTGTCGGTCGAACGCCAGTCCAGACGGCAGATCCGGCATACAGATTACATGAGGACCGTCTTGTTGGGTAACGTCGCATAACCCACCAGCGCCGGTCGTGAAAGGAGGATGGAATGCAGGATGAAGCTGACCGGGGGAACGTGTGGTCGATTGCCTGGTAGGCGGTGACGGGGTGCGGACCAAGGAATTCATCAGGCGATGGCTAGGCGCTGAGAAGCCGAAGCAATACTGTACCTTGGTCGGCTCCCGCTCCGTGTGCCAACACACGCTCGATCGCACAGCCAGACTGACCCCTGGAGCGCATAGTCGTGGTCGCAGCCCTGCATGCCTACTCCGAGAGATCATCAAGGGCGGGCCGTCTCAGCGGAAAGACGAACTGGTGCAGAAGAAGATTCCTCCACGCGCCACCTATGAGGGGATTAAGTACAAGATTGTGGCGAAGCAGCAGTGAGCCAGAGCAGTCACTCAACCTCTGCCAGTGCCTTTATCGTCAAAGGCGCATTCTCCTTAGCGAGATTGTTGGCTAAGCACATAGGCTCAACGGCCTTCGCCGACCGCCTGCCGAACCCAATTGCATCGTCTCTCTTCGCATCTGCAGTGACCCCCAAAACCTTGGCGCACGGCTCTGCTGCCGCTGGGACAACTTCGGCCCGTTTCTTGGCGGGTTTCGAAGATCATTTAGTACCCCCGAGACTAGGGTATTTCCTAGTTCCAACACGGCGCGTTCGGGATACCGTTACCGTGCAACCCCCGCGCATCTCACTTCAACCGGAGGTCATCCCCCATGCTACCCCTAGAAGAAGCGATTGTTGAAAAGCTGCGGAACGACGGTCCATGCTGCTTTGACGATGTCGTCGCGGGCCTTCCCAATGTCAGTTGGGGACAAATATTCGTCGCCGTTGATCGCATGTCGCGGGACGGACGGGTGTTCCTTCGTCAACTCGGTTACTCGACCTATCAGATCTCACTTGGCTCGCGGCATACAGAGTTCAGTTTAGTAACGAGTGAGAAGGGAATGCAATCAAACCTGAGCGGGTAGACTGCGGGGAGCGCCCGCGCAGAGGCCGTGAGGACGAGGGCTGAAGTGGAAGGGTGGAGCGGTAGCTCGACGCCAAGGGGTGTAGGAGGTAGCGTGACGTTGGCTTAGAAACCGCTATGGGAAGCCTGTGCAGGCACCACTCGCCTCCGTGTGCATGCAGTGCGACCATGGCGGAATCTCAAGTAATGGCTCGGCACCGAAAGGGATCGGACCTTTATTTTGATAACATCCCTAAGTCCCTGCACCGTTACTCAGTAGTCAGTAATTAAGACGACAGCAACGCTAATGAAACCCGCTTAGAATAGTGACAATCAGGACGTTGTGTTCTCCAAATTACCGACTTGTGAGTAACGGCGCGTTTCGTTCAGCCCCATTGTTGACCAGCACATACGCGCGACGGCCCGCGCCGACCGCCTGCCGCGTTTCGAAATCCCACCGAAGCGCTCCTTGCCCCCACTGCAATATTGCCGAGGCACCAGACCCAACCAGGCCGCCAGATGCCGGCCGTTGTGAAACGCCTGGGGCCGACCGACGGTCGCCACCAGCGCCGTGGCCGTCAACGGACCAATCCCCGGCACCGCCGCCAGTTTCTGGCAGACCGGATGCGCCCGATACACGCGCTCCACCCGATGCGTCACCCGCTCGATGCGCGAGTCGAGCTCCGTCAGTTGCGCGTACAACTCGGAGAAGGTCTCCCGGGCAAAGGCGGTCAATCCCGACGCCGCGTCATCCAGAAACCGGACGAGGGCGGGCCGGACCTTCTCCGGAGATTGTCCCATCACCAATCCATACTCGGCCAACAAACCCCGAATCTGATTAATGACGGCAGTCCGGTGTTTCACGAAGAGCGACCGTGTGCGGTGCACCGCCTGCAGGTCGGCCTGTTCCACCGTCCTGATCGAGACACAGCGCATGGTGGGCCGACTCACCGCTTCGCAGATCGCTTCCGCATCGCGACGATCATTCTTGTTGGTCTTGACATAGGGCTTGACGTACTTGGGATGCATCAGCTTGACCGTATGCCCGAGCTGTTCAAACGCCCGCCCCCAGTGCTGCGCACTCCCGCACGCCTCCATCCCGATCACACAGGGCGGCAGACTCGCCACCGCATCTAACAACTGACTGCGCTTGACGCGTCGGCTGAGCACCGCACGCCCTCGCGCATCCACCCCGTGCAACTGAAACACATGTTTTGCCACATCGATCCCCAATGTCGTCGATGTGCATAAGCAGCCCCTCCTTTCTTCCTGACGATGAGTGTGGGTTGCGCGCGCAACCCCACCCATTGTGCCTCGTGTGAGGCTGGTGTGGGAAGAAGGCTGGGTCCATTTCATTAGCACACCGTTTTTAAATGACCATGTCTGTTGAAAGTTGTCACTAAAAGTGGTGGAGGGCAACGTTTCCCCCCAGCGTTGGGGCCACTCCTCCGTTTTGAAATTCACGGGGTTGCGCTGGCAGCCTAGACGCGCGATCCGCGTTTTAGGAAAGCCGCGTCGTGAAACGGAAGCAGCCTGGAGCGCGGCTGGCACAGAGCGTCAAGAAGACTCCATCATCGCGTCGGCGTAAGAATGCCTTCCCTGACGCTCCCCATCCCCAGATCAACGCAAGGACCCTAGGCCACCTTGACCTCGATGGCTTTCGACTTCGCCTTCTCGGATTTCGGGAGACGCACGGTGAGCATACCGTCCTTGTAGTCGGCCGACAGCTTGCTCCCATCCGTATTCTCCGGAAGCGAGAAGCTCCGCATGAAGCTCCCGTAAGCACGTTCGATCCGATGATGCTTGTGCCCGGTGGTTTCCTTCTCGTACTTCCGTTCGCCGGAAATCGTCAGGACATCGTTCTCCACCGTGAGCTTGACCTGCTCCTTCTTCATGTCCGGTAATTCCGCCCTGATGAGGAATTGCTTCTCATCCTCTATAATGTCCACCAGCGGCGACCACTCGGCCACCGTCATGGCTTCCTTGCCTCCATCACCCGTCGCCGCCCGACTCGCCAACATCGTCGCCAACCGGCTTTCCAATTCACCCCGATCCTTGAAGGGATACCATTGAGTTCTGCTGATAGGGTCCCAACGTAAAAGTGTGTTCATGGCTTCATCTCCTTAACTGATCATGTGAAATTACTCGGTGATCCATCTCTCTCTTCTTGATGACTTCGCGTCAGCGCGGTTTTTTCCCGATGGCTTCCGGCACCGACTTCTGATGCCACGTGTCCGCCCACTTCATCACCTCTCTCTTTGCATCGCCATACCCATACCGTTCCTGGACTTTGCCGACAAATCTGTCGTAAAAGCCTTCGATCTGTTGCAAGTCATCATCGGTAAACTTGCCCCACTGCTGTTTCAGTTCACCTTTGAACTGCATCCATTTCCCCTTGAGTTGATCAGCGTTCATCGGATCCTCCTTTTGTGTACAGAATTACGTTGACGGTGAACGTTCGTGACTCGGCGTTCCTTGAACCAGAGTCAGCGTTAGGTTCTCGTCGCCTTGAGGGGAGACCGCCCTTGCACCAGCGACACGCCGTATCGAATACGCCCCCGGCTCCCCGTCGGCCCGTGGAGCTCTTTCCGATTCGCTGTGATCACCGAATCGATCACCTCACCACACATCAAGCATTGCCAGCCGGAGAAACAGAGTGACGAGCTTCCCACATCCTCCAATCGGATGGTCACCATCAAACCACGACAACGAAGGCAGTGCATGAGTTGACTCCTGGGCTCGACACAGCTCACGGTGTCGCCACCCCTACCAATGCCGATACCCTTTACGATGCATGGGTAGACGGCTAGGAACCCCGCCTATTTGAGCTTCGTCCTGCGAGATACGAACGACGCCGTTCTGCTGTGTCTAAGGTGATACAGTGAGGGCGTAAGGAGTGTTTGCGAGAACGTCTGGCGTTGGAGCGGCGGAGACTGGAGAATCGATCGCGCGAGGAAGGACCAGGGAACGCGAGGGCTGGGACAGCCAGCGGAGCTGAAACGTCTGTCATCATCCTGCGCGTGAAGGGCCGCTGAGTCAAGCGGTATTATCAGATGATAGGTCAACCATTCAGGCCGGTTGAGACCTCTCCCAAGATATGAGTTGGTTCTGAAACGGTAAGCCTAGACCTTCCTCGCCAACCGCCTTCTCACCTCGCCTTCGAGCAGGGGCTGTCACGGTTTTTGTATTAACGCAACCTTCCCGCTGATTAAGAGTCCCGCCGAAGACCTACCTCAGAACACACAGCACAACGAATCCTCAGAAAAAGGGGAAGATTCGTGATGGCTCAACTCATGATGGATCATCCTGCTTCAGGGTGTTTCGGCACCAGCTTGGCACCAATAGACATCTTCCTAAATCACCCTTCTCCTAGCAGGTTGCGTAAAAGCTCTTGCTTTCTCATGTCCTCTGGAGTAAATAGGTACAACTAGCTAGTATATACTCCAGGAGGTGCACGATGCGTGGTCAGGATATCCAGCAAGCCGGCATGTTCAGTTATCTCTCGCCGGAGGAGCGTGTACCAGCGCCCCATCCACTGCGGCCCATCCGACACTACGTGGACACGGCCCTGACCGCGTTGTCGCCCCAGCTGGCGAAGCTGTATGCTCACACGGGCCGGCCTTCGATTGCCCCGGAGAAGCTGCTGCGCGCCCTGTTGCTGCAGGTGCTCTACAGTCTTCGCAGTGAACGGCTTTTGATGGAGGAGTTGCAGTACAACCTGCTGTTTCGCTGGTTTGTCGGCCTTGATCTGGACGCGCCGGTGTGGGATGTGACCGTCTTCACGAAGAACCGGGACCGCTTGTTGGCGGGCCAGGTAGCCACGGCATTCTTCGAGCAGGTCCTGGCGCAAGCCAAGACCCACCGTCTCTTATCCGATGAGCATTTCACGGTCGATGGCACGTTGATCGAGGCCTGGGCGGGTCAGAAGAGCTTCAAGCTGAAGAGCGACGCCGCGCCCATGCCGCCGACGGATGATCCGGGCAATCCCAGCGTGGACTTCCGGGGCGAGCGGCGGACCAACGCCACACACGCTTCGACGACCGATCCGGAGGCCCGGCTGTACAAGAAGGCTGCGGGCCAGGAGGCCAAGCTGTGTTTCTTGGGGCATGTGCTGATGGAGAACCGGCATGGACTGGTCGTGAATACGCGCCTCACCCAGGCGACCGGTACGGCGGAGCGGGAGGCGGCGTTGGCCCTGCTCCGCAAGCGCCTTGGCCGACAGCGTGGGACGCTGGGCGGCGATAAGAACTACGACACGCAGGCGTTCGTTCAGGATCTGCGGGGGCTGCACGTCACGCCCCATGTGGCCCAGCACACGACGAACCGTGCCAGTGCGATTGATGGACGGACCACCCGCCATCCCGGCTACGCCGTGAGTCAACAGAAGCGCAAACGGGTCGAAGAGATCTTCGGCTGGTTGAAGACCGTGGGGCTGCTGCGGAAGGTCAAACTCCGTGGGGTGCGGCGGGTCGGCTGGCTCTTTACCTTTGCCGCGGCGGTTTACAACCTGGTGCGCCTGCGCAATCTCGTGGAGGCCGCGACATGAGCCGGCAAGGTCCCGCAACGCGCACTGTGGCCCACAGCAGGCCTCTACGGTGGGACGCCACCCCATCACGGATGGGCGTCGACGGCTCGTGTGAGTGGGGTTGGGGCGCATTTGTCTCATTCAACTCGGGTTTTTCCGCAGCCTGCTAGGTGGGGCATTCTCACGCCAGCGGGTGGTTGGCTCAACCCTGTCCATGTGGTCCCGTCGCACATTGAAACAAGGGCCCGTACAAAGTTTTCATCATCATTTGTGAACTCGGTGGAATCGAACGCGAAGCCCATATTGTGAAGATCCGGTCTGTAGGTAGTCTCTTTCAGGAGGCTGATCGCATCCCAATTGATTTGGGAGCGGTCCACTTGCCTTATCTGAGAGATATGTTGTCCCAGTTTTATCATGAAGGCATCGTATTGATTATGCCCATCAGGGAAGTAGTCAACGCGGAATCTTGTGAGGGCAAGGTATCGTATGAAAGGCCCAATGTGATCGAGGTCGCTTCCCAGCTCCACTGCAATACGACTCAACTCCAACTGTCCAAGAGAGAGAGGTGCGTGGATCTGTGGTCATGGCTCGACCTTTTGGGGCCGCTGGGCCCGTCGCACAAGCTGCACCATCTCCCACATCGCCCGCGGGATAGGACCCACGGCAAGGAGCAGGACGCAATCGGTGAGCGACACGAAGGACGTTTTCAGGAAGCGGCCCAGCGACACGTGGTGTCCAATAGTCGAAGCCAGAATCAACGGCCAGCTAATTCGATTTAACTCCAGCAGCCCAGATCATCCGTCGGCGTTCAAGCAGACTTGCCCAGGTATTGCTCTGGATTAAGATCGAATTTCTCTTTGCACTTGGAGCCGCAGAAGTAATACGTCTGCCCTTTGTGCTCGGTTCGTCCAGCGGCGGTAGCCGGTTTTATGTCCATGCCGCACACAGGATCTTTCACCTCTGTTGTGCTCTTCATTATCATCTCTCCTTCGTTCGTGAATTGTGGCTCGATGATCGCTCAAATGTTGATTGACGAACTCCTTTGGCGGGCGGTAGCCAAGCGTCGCGTGCAACCGGACGCGATTATCGTAATGGTCGAAGAAGTCCTCCAGGTTCGCGCACAAGTGCACCAGGTCACGATAGGCGTGAGCGTAGGATCTCCTCGCGCTTGAGCGTCTTCAGAAAACTCTCACAGCTGGCGTTGTCATAGGGGTTCGCCGACCGACTCATGCTCGGGATCATCTCGTGCTGTTTTAGTATCTCCACGTATGCACCGAAGGCGTACTGCACGCCACGATCCGAGTAATGCACCCAGCCGGGTAGCGGCTGGCAAGCGACGATCGCCTGCAACGCAATTGTTCGCCTAGGAGTGGCCCCCGCCGATGGTTATCATCGCGGTGGACGACGGATCAGAGATCTCGTCGAGTGAAGCCTGCAGGCCTCAATCGAAGCACCCGCACCGACCGCGCCTCAATCTCGTACCGTTCGCCGCCTTTCAGCACCGTCACGTGCTTCGGGGACGCTCCCCTCGCATCTGTGTCCAAGAGCTGGTGCCACCGAACTCCCCGTTTGTGCGCAGGCAAGGTGAAGGGGAGAGGTGTATGATGCGCATTCAGGAGGATGAGCAAGGTGTCATCCACAATCGCCCGGCCCTTCTTATCGGTCTCTGCCATGGCATCACCGGCAAGACGAAGCATGAGGGAGCGGACAGAACCCCCGTTCCAATCTTCGTCAGTCATTCCCTGCCCATCAGGACGCAACCAGGAAATGTCCTTGACTTCCGATCCATGGATCCGGCGTCCTTGGAAAAAGCGCCGACGCCTGAGAACCGGGTGGTTCTTCCGCAGGCCAACGAGACGTTGCGTGAATACCATCAACTCACGGGCCGCACGGTCCAGGTTCCAGTCGTACCAACTGAGCTCATTGTCTTGGCAGTACGCATTGTTGTTTCCTTGCTGCGTCCGGCCGATCTCGTCGCCCCCGCAGATCATTGGGACACCCTGCGAGAGCAGGAGCAATGCCAGGCAGTTCCGCTTCTGACGCTCTCTGAGCTCGTTGATGGCAGGATCGGCGGTCGGTCCCTCGACGCCACCATTCCAGCTCAGGTTGTCGTCCGTTCCGTCACAGTTGTTTTCTCCATTCGCTTCGTTGTGCTTATGCTCGTATGAGACGAGATCGTGGAGTGTGAATCCATCGTGCGCCGTAACGAAATTGACGCTTGCCATGGGGCGCCGCCCGCTCATGCTGTAGAGATCGCTGCTCCCGGTCAGCCGGTACCCCAACTCCGCCACCTGGCCTCCATCACCTTTCACGTACCGCCGGATGGTGTCCCGGTACTTGCCGTTCCACTCGGCCCAGCCGACCGGAAAGTTGCCGACCTGATAGCCGCCTTCGCCCACGTCCCAGGGCTCCGCGATCAGCTTGACCTGGGACAGGATGGGATCCTGGTGGAGGATGTCGAAGAAAGCGCTCAGCCGGTCGACCGCATGAAGCTCTCGCGCGAGCGAGGAGGCGAGATCGAAACGAAATCCGTCCACGTGCATCTCCGTCACCCAGTAACGCAGACTATCCATGATGAGTTGCAGGGTCCGGGGGTGCGTGACGTTGAGCGTGTTCCCGCAACCCGTATAGTCCATGTAATAGCGCTTGTTGTCCGCCATCAGTCGGTAATAGGTGGCATTGTCGACCCCTCGAAACGACAGGGTGGGGCCGAGGTGATTTCCTTCCGCCGTATGGTTGTAGACCACGTCCAGGATGACCTCGATTCCCACGCTGTGGAGGGTCTTGATCATGCTCTTGAATTCCCGTACGTGGCGTCCTCGAACCGGCGATGTGGCGTAGCGACTATCGGGGGCGAGAAAGCCGATGGTGTTGTAGCCCCAATAGTTTGTGAGGCCGCGATCGTACAGGTGTTTGTCGTGAACGAAATGTTGGACGGGTAGCAACTCGATGGCGGTCACCCCCAGAGCCAGCAAATGGTCGATCACGGGCGGCGTTGTGAGGGCGGAATAAGTTCCACGCATGGGTTCCGGGACGTCGGGGTGTCGGGCAGTGAAGCCCTTGACGTGCACTTCATAGATGATCGTTTTGTCCCAGGCCGTCTTCAGCAGCTTATCTCCGCCCCAGGTGAAGGCCTGATCGATGACGACACACTTGGGAATGTTCCCGGCGTTATCCCGGGTGTTGAACGAGAGATCGGCCTTGGGATCCCCGATTGTGTAGCCAAACATGGCGTCGGACCACTGAATCGTGCCGGCGATGGATTTGGCATATGGGTCGATCAAGAGGTTGTTCGGATTAAAGCGGTGCCCGGCTTCCGGCTCATAAGGCCCATGGACGCGGTAGCCATAATGCTGTCCGGGCCGCACCTCCGGCAGGTACACGTGCCAGACCTGATCGGTTTGCTCCTCCACTCGAATGCGCGCCGACTCCCTGTCGGAGTCGGGTCCGTCGAACAGGCAGAGTTCCACAGCCGTGGCATTCTCGGAAAAGATGGCGAAGTTGACTCCCTCGCCATCCCATGTGGCTCCCAATGGATAGGGGGTTCCAGGCCAAGTTCTCACTTCTTTTCCCTCCGTAATTGCCTATTGGTCGTGAAGTATAACAGCTTACATGCAGTTTGCACCCTCATCGCTTTAAGATAGCCAACTAGGAGTGTTTACAGGATTTGCTCGCCGCTTTAGTGGTGCGGATTACTAGGCCCACGTCTCAGTAACACGGGAGGCTACACATATGTGAGGAAAGCTCCTCGGAGGACCAGAGGCTTCCCATAGAAGACTACCCTCAGGGAATTTTGGAAATGCGCCGTGGCCTTGTGTGGAATGCTGCATCAGGACAGGTCATTAAATGCAATGGAATTACTCGTCATTGATAACCCTCTCCAAATCGCATATAGCCTATCTTCAATGGAAGCGTAAGTTTAAGGCTTCATCTCCAGAGTAGCCATACAACCCGCTCCTGAATGAGTGCACAAGGAAATCCAACTCATACTGACCCCTACCTGGTTCGGATTATAGCCACATGTGGATTCGGCTGGCCATCACAGCATAGCGCCCCTCTCCTTCGCAGGAGCACAGTCCGCGACACAGTGTTGTGCAATTCCTTCCTCGCGGAATATCAAGGAAGCCAATCGACCCATCCCCGTGCGTGGGTGCAAACCAAGAGTCATGCTCGGTCACCAAGCAACCATAAAAGGAGGGAACCATACATCTCACACAGTCACTCGCATTCACCAGCCTTTGTATTGTCCTGACGGTGTCTGTCACCTCTCGCTGCCTTTGCGTCGACAGCCCTAAACTGCCGTAAGCTGCCGCAAACTGCCTCATTCCCTTCATCCGCTCCCGACGGTAGGGTCAGTACCGTCATGAGCATCATCGTAAGGAGACCATCGAATCAAGCAAAAGCTGTTATCCGTGAAGGAGCTTGCCGAGGAATTGGGAATCAGTGCGGACTCGGTATACCGAGCGTATCGGACGGGAGAAATTACCGGGGCGCAAATCGCTCGCATCATCCGATTCGATCTGGGGCAGGTCCTTCGGGCGATGGAGAGGAAGACGAAAGCGATGCTCAACAAAATCAGTGCACGAAGGGCAGATCGGGAGCTCGCTGGCGTTCTACTGATTCCATTGTTTCTATTAAGTTCGGTCGTTTGTGAGGATTTTTAGCACAGATTTAGCACAGGGCGATGGGGTGAACCCCTCCGTTGAGGCACGAAAATTAGCCACCTGCCACCCCCTCCTGGTGCCAAGTGTGCCAATTTGCCGTGTCTCAATCTAGGGGGGCAGTCCACGGCTAATCATGCTGTGGCCGTGGCCTGGAGCGAATCCGCTGTAAGTTTGTTGAGAGGGAAAGAGAACTGCGTGGTTGCGGGGGCTCGATTCTGTCACGATTTAACCCCTCGCTGACGATTGCGTTGACGGCGTGAATCCCCGCGCTAGGCTGGTAGTTGGTTGAATCGAGCTGTTCTTGAACCCAGGGCGCTAAGGATGGCCCCCCGCGATGAGGAGATGCAACCTCATAGCCTGCTTGGCAGGAAAATCAGCTGGCCACCCTGCGCGAAAGGAACCTTCTTACTGGATCCAGCCCTCTTCCTGAAATCGCTTTTTGAGCACATCCATGATTTCTTTCGCCGTGTCTTTGGCTCGGCCTTCAACCTTACTGCTGCCGGTATGCTCCCCATACGCTTTAACTCCGCCGCCGATGATGAGACCCGCAGGGTTGGCCGTGACAATGAGCCCGGCAACTCCCAACGCGCCACCTGGGCTTTTGCCTGATGTGGCATTTATCTTGCCGGATCCAAGTTTTCGCAGCCCCTGAGCCGTCATCTGGAAGCCTTCGACCGCCGTCGTTAACTCGGATGCCCCGTGACCGAAACCGATGGTGACGCGCTTGGTTCCACTGCCCTCCTCGATCGAAAGGAGATAGCCTCGGAGCACAATGTCGTTGATCTCCGGCGTCGTGTGACTCGAAGCCCGCTTCGCCGGCAGGCCCATGCCACGGATCTCCTCGACCAGCTGCGCCGCAATTTGATCGCCCAATTTCCGTCCGAGCTCGATCTGCTCGGGTGTTTGTGGCGTGGCAGGTTGAGTAGTCTGACCGGCAAGTGCGGAAGCGGCTGGAACCTCGGCGGGCGTCGCGGCGAAGTCATACACCCAGATGTGGCCGGGACGAGGGAGCTTTTCCGTCACAAGTCTTTGCCGGTCAGTCACCTCGGATGAGGCGCATCCGGCAACGACGAGCAAAGCGAACAGACATGAGACGATAGGACCGGAAGATTTCACAGCTTACCTCCCTAATAAAGTACGGTAGGAATCATCCACAGGAGTCTTCTGGTTCAGCGGATTGATTTGTCCTATGACCGCGGGGCGTCATCGTACATGGATTGAAGGGGGAAGTACACTGACAAACTCGAAAGATCTACATCTCCATGAAATGAACGACTGACCTGCGGTTTGTTAGTTGGCTCTCTCTCAGAATCACTTAAGAAAGCAAGAGGTTAAAGAGTTCTGCTACCACATGGCTCCCGACATGATCTCTCTGGGCAATTCAGACGGGGAGCTATAGGCGGAGATAGGAGAAGAGCCACGTATCAGACTGTGAAATCCACTGATTAAGAGTCCCGACGAAGACCTAGCTCAGGACACACACACCAAGAGGAACCATCAGCTAAAGGCGAGATTCGTGATGGCACAGGTCATCATGGATCAACCTGGTTCAGAGTGTTTTGGCACGAGGTTGGCACCAAAAAAACTGTTGGTGTAGGCGGTTGGTGGGAAAAAGGCTCTCGAGCCTATCATTCCCTGTCGATGGCAACAAAAAAGGCGAAGCCACATCCAATCTCGCGTCAGGGGGTAACTGTATTCGCCTACACCGATGAAACCGGTAACACAGGATACAACCTGTTCGACCCTGCTCATCCAACATTTTGGACGGGCAGACTGCTTTCTAGCTCCGATCTTTAGGCTAAAGGAACTTCCTTCATTGAAAAAACCTGTCGTTCCGTTGCGACAAATGAACTTCATGGAAACCAACTGGGTTTTGGTGGAGCGGTGGTTGGCGGTGCAACGATAATTGAATCTCAGATCCCCGATCACCAGACGCGCCTCGCCGCCTGCGACCGTGCCGTTAAGTTACTGGGAGGAATCCCAAAGGTAGGAGAATCCACACCAGCCGCGCATGGACTTAATGTGTTGAATTCGATCGTCGAAACTGTCCGATGATTTCTTCAGCCGTATACCGTTTCCGTGCCTTGCCCCCTACTTCCGTCAGCCGGAAATCCTAACTCTGGTCCTGACCTGGATTAAAGGGGGCAGGTCACTTGTCCAAGATAGTGCTATCCCGTCTGTGATTAGGCGCGCATCTCGACTGCTTCGGAAAATGCAGCTAGGCGATGGAGCATCTCTGATGCCTGAACTGAAAGGGGGGATTGATCCATTCCGTATTTTGCGGCAATTTCTAGCAACTGATTGGCCTCATCATAGTTGCGCTTTCTGAACTTCTGGACTAGTGCGATGTCGAGAAGTAAGGGCGCAAGGGTTAAACGCTCTGACTCCGGCAGGGCAGCAAAAATAGGCTGCCAGTGGCCTTGGTCCGCATCAATGAAAGACAGAAGTTGATCAATTAAGAGCTTTTCAAAGGTTAATCCGGTTAATCGAGAGGGCGGTGTCTTGCCCTTATGTAGTGACACAGCACACAATAATCCCATAACTAGAGCTGTGTGGTATGCGGTGGCGAACGCATAACGCGTTTTGTCGTCGCCTTCGAGTTTGTTCAAACGGTCGGTCTTAGTTTTTACGCTGGGCAGGACACCTACTTGATCCTCCACCTTCAGAAGCACGCGAAAACCGAATGCCGACGACGCACACCAAGGCGCGCCCAATTGCGGCCAGATCATAAGTATTTCCGCGGCGAGATCGTAGTCCTCCTCATCGAGACACTTTGCAAGAAAGGATCGCGCCTCGGCCAACACGGTCGATCTGGGGCGAGGCAACCGCTTCACATGGAAGCCAAAATCGGTGCAATAAATGACCAGATGTGTCAACGCATAGGCATCCTCCTTGAGACCGCCCAACATATCGATCGGCCAGTTTATAACAGAGTTTTTCAAGTCGATTTGCCAATCTGGCCCTGGCTTGGCGCCACTCCACAACTCAAGAATCCAACGCCTCTCCAGTGAGGCAAACGGAAGACGCTCATGTCCCCTTGACGCCTGTGAGTTCAAGCAAAGATGGAGAAATTGATCGAATTGCTCTTCCTTGAATCCCAGCTTGGAAAGCAGGATATGGGGAACGGCTAATTCAACACAAACCGAAGGATGCAGGGACATGCTCAGCATGATTCGCTTGGATCTAGCAAGCGGCGCAAGGCATTGAGCAAAATCGTCGATTTGTTCCGCCACATCGGAATGATGTCTCACGCCGGATGCGGCATACAAGAGCATTGTGGCTTCGGCAATCGGTTTATCCGGGCGGAAGCTATTGTCGATTATTTCGCTATCCGTGTAACCACGTTCAGAGAATAACGCGATGGATCTTTTGGTAATGTCAAACGCCCGACAAAGTCGCCTTTTTATGTCATTCTCGTCCCAATTCATAACGCCTTACTCGTCCTGATCGTTAGGAAATATGGCGGAATGTTACGTCCTGCCTGGGTGATGAAACGACCTATCGTTCGTGCCAATTCGGCGCACGTCCGGATTTAGTCGCACATGCTAGGTGTGGTCGAGCCATCGAGAGATCACCAGAGACTGCGGTCCACATCGCATGCGTGGCTCCGGCAAGATGCGTCAAAATGCTGCACTGGTCGCCCCGGACGCTAGAGGTGAAGGTGCCCGCCCCTATTTGATGGGTGAAGCGAGGCCGTGGCCAAGCGGCGATTCTCATAGGTGTGAATGGCTTTGGGCGCGTCATGACGTGGCTCGCCATTGTTGAGAAGTCGTTCTCTCCACGCCAGAGCTTTTGCTCTGAGAAACGGACCGAGCACTCCTGCCATTAACGCGGCATCTACTATATGGATACCGCGCCTACGAGGCTGACGAAAACGATCGCTGATAAGATAATGGGCGCTGATGGAGTTGCGTAGCGATACAACCTTCGACTACCTCGCGATGTGTAGGACGCGAGTTACTCTTTCAACGCCTCGGAAACACCGAGATTCCCAAGTACTCCTACCCTTTCCCCAAACTCTCCCGCCTGAAGAATGCATGCAGTTATGACGGGTCTTCCGATTAAAATGATTCGGTGCCCGATTCCTGAAACTGCCAGCTCAGGCGCCAACTCAGCTACGAGGTTGCCAATTGCCTTGAAGTCAAAGGCCTTCGCCGCTATCAATCGCCTTCCGATTTCTTCATTTCTTAACGCCATCTCGTCTCTCCTTTCTTCTCTCTTTGTTGTTGATCGACGCACAGAGCCTCCTCTTCCTATTGAGGAGAGCTTCTAACACTTCCGCCTGAAAAAGGCAATAAGTCGCACATCGCGTTTCGCCAATCGCCATCCACCCGCGTACCGAAGCGCGGGCGGACGGGACACGAGCTGGCCGTGGTGTAACAAACGGAGGAGGGTAAATTCCAGTCGGCACCACCGGTGGGGAATAACCCGAGGGAAAACCGTAACGCAACAGGTTGATGAGATCATGTGATGTTATGATCACGACTCTGCACGCACGTAATGCGCAGATTTTTGTAGAGTGTTCTTGCGGAGGAGTACAAGCTCAGTACCACACCTAACAGGTTACTCAGGTAATACGATTCACATGAGGAATCCAATCTCTTCCCGCGACTCTCTTATGTATGACTAAAGGCCGGTATGATTTTCTAGACTCGCACCACAAATCGCTCGCTTCTGGGATATGGCAAGGCATACAGATGGTCCCGTGAACTAGTATGATCTTCGTGGACTCAAAGCCTCTTGCACAGACCATGTTGGCGTGGCACAGCTTCCCGCGTTTGTGCCCTATGACCTTCGCCATACCTTTGCCTCACTCTTGCTTTCCTGTAATGTGCCGCTTCTCTATGTCTCAAAACAGCTTGGCCATGCCAAACCAACCACGACGCTGGATCATTACGCGAAGTGGCTTCCCAGCGGGGAACAATATTTTGTTCATGTTCCCGACACGCAACTTGAAAAAGTTGGCACCATGAGTTGGCATCAAGTTACATGACTGAGAAGGAAGAGTCGGAAGTCGTTGAGAAATTTGGTGGGCCGTGTAGGGGTCGAACCTACGGCCCGCTGATTAAGAGTCCCGACGAAGCCCTACCTCAGAGCCCTCAGCAAGATCAATCAACAGGAAAAGGCGAGGATTCGTGATGACGCACCTCCTAATGGATCATGGTGTGTCATGGTGTTTTGGCACCAGCTTGGCACCAGCTTGGCACCAGGACCGAACTCCACCCCCCCTTCAATACTGATCCGCATTCATGCCACCGCGCACACACCAGGCATGGAAGGTAATGGTCTTAAAGCCGTTGAGCACCTTGCCGGTGTCGAAGAACACGAGCCACGCGCTTTTCGGAGTGCCTGCGACCGTCGTCGCCGACCAATACACGTCCATCTGAACATTGGTAAAGGGATGATGGAGGGGCAGGGTGTGCCCAGTTCTTATGGAAGGATCCACCAGACTTGCCAGTTCAGAAATCGACGGCAGCCTCCAGCCTTTCCGGCCGCCCACATCTTTATTGGCGCAGGCAGCACGAGCATCGGTCCAGGACACCTCGGTCGTTTCCAGAGTCTTTTCCCAGACGAGCCCGGTTTCATCGTCTCGCACCGCCGCACCCCCGAAGGCACTCAGGATAGTAAACCGCGAGGCGCTCGGCAGCTTCTTGTCCCAATTCTGTGTGAGTTCGGAGACATCCGAGGTGGGATTGGGATTCGATGGGGGAGCCTCAACGGCACTGCTCACCCCTGCCATAATAATGAACAAACTCTCCACCAAGACACAGGATCCTAGCATCAGCATGGAACTGTTAGACAGCCGCATCGTGCTTCTCATGCGATCCCTCCTGTCGTTGTGGTGGTCGAAAATGTGGGCCATCTTCCGCCTGAAGACACAGCGCGTCAATACCTTAAATCGAGCAGCAATGGATACAGGGCTGGAGGACTGGAGTCCGCTGAGGCAGTATCAGCGGCGTAAGTGATTGGAAAATTTGGTGCCGTGTAGGGGGCGAACCTACGGCCCGCTGATTAAGAGTCCCGACGAAGCCCTACCTCAGGACACTCAGCAGAACGAATCAGCAGCAAAAGGGGAGGATTCGTGATGGCTCACGCCATCATGAATCATGGTGCGTCATGGTGTTTTGGCACCAAGTCGGCACCGACTTCTATACACAAACATGTTAGAGATAGCAGTATGCGAGGCGAGGAATGAGCAGCGGATTCGGCGTACTTGATCAGGTCACCCGCGATGTTTGGGATAAACGGTCCGCGTCACCTGAAGTCGAGCAGCAATCACAACTATCACTCACAACAGAAGGCTCGCTCTCATATCCGGAGTTCATCAGCCCTTCATGGCATGTGTGCCATGGGTGATCGCCCCGCCCGCGCGCAATGCCGCAGCGACGAGAACGGCCTCGGCGATCTCCGGATCCAACGCGCCTGTCTCTCGCGCCTTGTTAGAGTGGAGCTCGATGCAATACGGGCATTGTGTCGTAAATGCGACCGCGAGTGCCATCAGCTCCTTATACTTCCTCGGAATTGCGCCGCCAGCCAAGGCGGCCTTATCGAAAGCTACAAACGCGCGCATGGCTTCTGGCGCATGAGTCTCGAGATTCTTCATTCTGTTTAGATTCTTAAGATCGTACATGAGCCCCTCCTGGTGATAGATCTCTAAAGCGATTTCTCGTGCCGTTCCTCTGACTGATGTTTCACGCGCGAATGCGTGTTCTTCCACCAAGGCCCGCTGATACTTCGAGGATTGAGGTGACCATTCGCGAGGCATCCTGACGCATCCACGAAGCGGATCTCCCACGAAGCCCTCTATACCTATTGAGCTCGTGGCACAGGCCACGTAGGCACGACTGTGTTAACAACGCAAGGAGCCAGAGTCAGACCCGAAGTTGTAGAGTTCCTTTAAATGAGTCAGAAGGTAACTCATTCGCTAAAACCTCGATGCCGTCAGCGTCACGTCCGTGCTCGCCCACGCTCGGCGGAAGCGCCCTTCCGCTGCGGCCGCTTCGGTGTTCTTCCCTTGCGCCCGGAGCGCCTGCGCGAGCCCGAACAGGGACCAGCCGTTCTCGGGGAAACGTCGCAAATCCTCGCGATACACCTTCTCGGCTTCGGCATGTTCTCCCGCCTTTAACAGCGCGGCGCCGAGCGAGTGCCGAATCGGGTAGTACCACTTGGGTGGTTCGAAGTAGAGTCCCGCATCCTCGATCTTGGCCGCCTCCCGGAAGTGGTTAATGCCCGCCTCGAGGTCGCCGCGGCGAGTCGCGATCTCGCCGGACAGTGCGTGCACGGCGATCGAGAGCGCCGTCTTCCCATCGGCGCCTTCAGGCGTCGCGGCGTCGGTCGCCGTCACCGTGTCGAGCGCGGCTTGCGCCTCCGCCCATTGTCCTTTGGCGGCGTGTGCCACGCCGCGGGCATAGTAGGCCATGGCGTACGAAAAGCGGATGTCTTCAGGCGGAAGGGGTTGGGCGAGCACCTCGTCCCATTTTCCGAACGTCGTGAGCGTCAGCGCGTGATACGGCAGCATCTCTTGCAGTAACCCGACCTGGCGCGCCGCGTCGAGGTTCACCTTCGAGGTGAGGGTATGGGACGCCTCGATCGCCTGCGCACTGCGGCCCGCCATCGTGAAGGCGAAAGCGAGGAAGTGGATGTTGTGCGGGTAGTATGCGAGCGGATAGACGCCCATCGGGTGCTGCCCTTCGATGAACACCTCGTCGCTGTGGATGGCATGTTGGTTGGCCTGGATGGCGTCGTTCCACCGTCCGACGCGAATGTAGATGTGTGCGGGCATGTGGACCATGTGTCCCTCGCCCGGCATGAGCCGAGCGAGCCGTTCGGCACATGGCACCGCGGCCTTGGGATTCACCGCTTCGACCGCGTGGATGTAGTAATGACACGCGCCGGGGTGATTGGGGTTGCGCGAGAGGACTCTCTCCAGCTGGCGTACGATTTCATTGGTGCCGGGGTAGGGAGTCCCGTCGGGTCGCCAGTAGTTCCACGGGCGGAGGTCCATCAGCGATTCAGCGTACAGGGTCGCGGCGTCGAGGTCGTTGGGGTAGGTGTTGGCGACCTGCCCCATCGCGCGCGAATACGACGTGTCCAACCGGGCACGATCGGTCGGTGGGTCCGCCTCGTAGCGCTGCGCGAGCGCCTCGATGTGCGCGCGCTCAGGCGTCGTGGCGTGGGACGTGAGCGCCAGTGCTTTTTGCACCGCCGAGTACGCGGCGACTCCGCTCGCCGAGTCCATGGGAGCGTTGACGTGCGGGCCGTAGGCGAGCGCGATCCCCCAGTAGCACATGGCGCAGGTGGAATCGAGCTCTGCGGCGCGCGTAAACGAGCGGATCGCCTCCGCATGGTTGAATCCGTAGATGAGTCGCAGGCCCTGGTCGAAGTACTGCTGCGTGGCTGGGACTCGAGTGGAGATGCGTTTGTGGTGGGAGCCGAGGTTCGTATAGAGGGGGACCGTATCAGAAAGGTTCCTCGGCGGGGCGGGCGCCTCCGTCGACTCGGTGCCCGAGCTGGGAGCGGCACAGGCGAGCAGAGCAGCCGCGGCGAACCCGATGATGTAGGGGGACTTCATGGCGTGTCTCCTTCCCTTAAGCGGGGCTTTGTGGACAGTCTCACTTGCGGGTACTAGCATTTCGCGATCTTGCTTAGACTCTTCGTACATGGGCCTCTCCTGATGTGAATGGTTGGTGGTTAGTTGCTGAATGACGACCTCATTATCCTATGGACGTTTCAATGCAGAGCTTGCGGTTCGCGGCCATGATCGAGCGTTCCCCGTCTCTTGTTCTAGGACCATGCATGAAGTATCGGAACTCATGGGTTCCACGTCATGTGATAGGGGCGCAATAGTCATCGTGTTTCTCCTTGGTAAGTTTTCTCGGATCGAAGAGCCGTCCGCATCCACGCTGCAATCCATGTCGCACTATAGGATGACTGCTTGTGGTTGTTCTTATCCAGGAGTCTGGTTCTCTTGACAGAAGAGTGCTAGGCTGTACATCACTTGCTCTGGCGTCCGGTACACTTTGCCGGCCGTCCGTCCTAGCCGTGTGGTGGGCGCATGGATGTCTTGTCTGAAGTCCTCAAGGCCGTCAAACTCGATGGCGCCATGTTTTACAATGCGGAGTATTCGGCCCCCTGGTGCTTTCGCGCGCCCGCTTCCCATCTCGTGGCTCCCTATCTTTCCCCGGTTTATAGGCACGTGATCATCTATCACTTGTTGACCGAGGGGCATGGCTACGCACATGTCGAGGGAGCTGGCCGGCCGCTGGCTCTTCATGCAGGGGACATCGTCATCTTTCCGCACGGCGATTCCCACATCATGGGAAACGGTTCGCCCATCAAGCCGGTCGACAGTGAGCAAGAGCTGCAACGCATTTTATCTGGAGGCCTTAAGATCTCCCGGCTGGGCGGAGGAGGGGAGACCACCAAGTTCATCTGCGGCTATATGGCGTGCGATCCACAACTCAGCCGAGTGTTTCTTGGTGGACTGCCACCGATACTGAAGGTGAGCATCCGCAACGACGCCTCAGGCCAATGGCTGGAAAACTCGATTCGCTATTCTGTCGCTAATGCGGATGTTTCGAGACCCGGCGGTGAAGCGGTGGCCGCCAAGCTGTCCGAAGTCTTGTTCATCGAAACGCTGCGGCGCTACATCGCGCTGCTCCCCCAAGAACAAACCGGGTGGCTGGCCGGCATTCGGGATCCGGAAGTTGGAAAAACGCTGGCCCTTCTGCATCGCCAGCCCGCTCACCCGTGGACGATCGCTGCACTTGCGAACGAGGTCGGCATTTCTCGTTCCGTCCTGGCCGAGCGTTTCCGGCGCTATCTCTCCGAGACTCCGATTGCGTACCTCACACGTTGGCGGCTTCACCTCGGGGCGCAGCAGCTCACCTCTACGAGCAATAGCGTGGCGGCGATTGCGACAGAAGTTGGGTATGAGTCAGAGGCGTCCTTTAACCGGGCCTTCAAACGTGAGTTCAATCTCCCGCCAGCCCGATTCCGCAGCCAATCGAAATCAGCGCACAGTAAGGCCGTCCGTCAGCCATCGTGAACGATCGCAGTAATCGTATTCTCCCTGTCTGAAAGTCAGGCTTTGCATGGGCTGTTGCTGCTGTGGCGGGCTGTAATTAAAGGGCAAGCGCGGGAACCGTGTGACGGGGAAAACTGACTTCTTCCCCTGTAGATTCCTTTATCGTGTAATGCCACAGATGTGTGTGACTTGGCCTGTCACCAGCTTTCCCTGGATATCAGACGATTGCGACATGCAATTTCCTCTACGACAATACTTAACCTAGGGAAATCATAAGCTGAACTACAGAGTGTAACTTGTTGAAGAATTTGGTGGGCCGTGTAGGGGTCGAACCTACGGCCCGCTGGTTAAGAGGAGCCGTCCGCGACGAACCTGTGCCATCTTCGAAGGGAACGCTTCAACCCTCAGCGTGCCTATTTGCTTGTCCCCTTCAACTCGGTTGTTTCCATGATCGGTTTTGCCAGGTACAGCTTGCCCCACGTGCGTCCTGTAATTTCTTCTAACATCCCTTTTCGCTGAAGGAGCATCACGGCTTGTCGAGCGGTGGGGTTGGAGACCTTCAGGACTCGTTCAGCTCTGGCAACGGACATGTACGGATTGAGAAAGAGTTCATCGAGCAAGGCCAGTGCTTTCGGTTTATCTTGGAGGCGGGCACGGAATTTTTCGCGAAGATCCATCAGGCGACCGGCCTGTCCCACGGCTTCAAGAGCAATTTCTGTTACGCCAGCAATGAAGAATCGAAGCCAGCCCGTCCAGTCTCCGTGAGTCCTGACTCGTTGCAGAAGATCATAGTAATCTTGGCGATGCGCCTCAATATACGCGGATAGGTAGAGTAGGGGTTGCAGCAACCGGCCCCGCTCGATGAGAAAGAGGGTGATTAAGAGCCTTCCTAGTCGGCCATTCCCATCAAGAAACGGGTGAATCGCTTCAAACTGCTCGTGCATGATGGCGCACTGGATGAGATCGGGGAATGTATTCCGTTCGTGGAGAAATCGTTCCCAGTCTCCTAGCAAGTCGTTCAGATATTCCGGTGGCGGAGGGACATAGGGAGCGGTTTCGATGGTGCTTCCTGATGGACCAATCCAGTTCTGGCTGCGGCGAAACTCTCCGGGCGTCGCATGATCGCCACGGGCTCCTTTCATCAAGCGCGCATGGATCTCCCGAACGAGCCTGAGCGAAAGAGGCAGCTTGTGTAACCGTTCGAGACCATGTCCCATCGCAGCCACATAATTCCGTACTTCCTGAACGTCATGATCTTCGGTGCGCTGCTTCGGCTCTTCCATCTCATCTATGAACAGATCAGACAGGCTGGCTCGCGTACCTTCGATACGGGAGGACAAGACCGCTTCGCGTCGGACATAGGGGGCAATCAGGAGGTGGGGATTGGGCAGATGTCGGCCTAATCCCGAAAGTTCACTGAGGGCGGCATCGGCGCGTGAAAGTGAGAGAACGAGTTGATTGTCGTATGTGAGCGCAGGCGGCAGCTTGGCTGGAATGAACGCCGTATAGCCTGTGGGTGTCCGGATGACTTTGCCCGCGCTCGTGGCTCGGAAGTCCTTTGGATTCATAGTGTGAGAACCCTGAATGTACGGCGGCTTTCAAAGCGGAAGTATCTTTGAAACAAATCGTCAGTATTCTTTCAAAGTGATCCGAGCTTTGCAAGAACTTTTATGAGCTGGGAAATCTCGAAGGGTAAGAGAACACGAGAGTCTACTGGCGAGGTGTATCCGTTCGCCCTGATAGCTAGGCTAGGCGAACGGCACGAACGAAGTTTGGTTTGGTGGGCCGTGTAGGGGTCGAACCTACAGCCCGTTGATTAAGAGTGAGTCTAGGAGGGTTGCTCAAGTCCTTGATGGATTGGGCAATCCCCTTGTCATTGCTATGCGGTACGCTGTCGATCGGTACTCTCAGTTTGTCTCTGCTTGTCGGGCTTCGACGGGTTTTGTCGCTCTTCCTAACACCGTATTAACACCTGAGGGGGGCTATAGAGCTAACGGGTAGAGTCATGGAGGGGTGTGGTTAAAATTGATGAACGTCTGTACGCCTCGTGTGCCCTTCACGAACATTTCCCATGCTGCCGGATCAATTCGATTTAGCGGCTTTCTGAGGCTGAATTTCGACGTATTTCGTTCCAGCCGCCTGCGACAAGTTCTTACGAGCTTCACGAACAAGGTCAGTCGCCGAACGCACGGCAGCCTCTTCACGGGGTGTCCCTGTTAGTTCCTTGTGATGCCTGTTCTCCAATATAGCGGCAGCGATCGCGGCCTTTCCCTCCTTAAGCTTCTCCTGACACATCGGTGAGAAGATGTTTATCTTGTCGTCAAAACACTGTTGGATACGCCCGCTGCCAGGCTGAACCTCCCCGCATTGTCTCTCAAGCTCATCGATACACTGAGGATCTACGCCCTGGGGGGAAGAAGCAGCCGAGCCTTGCGTCAACCATAGCGAGGGACTCAACGCTTTTCTCAAATTGGCAATCCCTTCATTCAAGCCAGCCACATTGCCCGCACGCTGTGCCTCCCGGGCTCGCATCAACGATAGCTTGGCATGTTCAAGTAATTCTGCAGCCTGTCCCATGTTGCCTGCAATTTCAGCGTCACTGGCATGTTGTATAGACTTATCAATATGGCGCCAGAAGAAGGGGTTGTTCCTGATAAGATAGACTATCCCGGGATCGTTCACCACGGGAGGCTGTGAATTGGACGCTGCGTCTGGCGTTGGATTGGCCATTGCTCCAGCTGGTGTGTCGGCCGCATACAAGGCCGATGCAAGCACCAGGAGAAGACCTCCTGCACAACTCAACGCCTGAGAGATTGGTTTCGTCATGATTAGCTCCTGCGCCCGGCCCATAAAGATAGAGGGCGGGCAGCCGATGCACATGCAATGGAATGGTTCCGCGGGCAGGTCAAGAAGCAAACTCCCCTGAAGGTCATCCAAGTCCTTCCTGTCGGTTGACTCGAAGAGCGTCGCTGCGTCCGCCATCGGAGAGCCTCGGAGAACGATTCTGAAGGCTCTCGCGAGAATGTTGTAGAGATCGTTTAGGACAACAGGACTTTCTTCTGGGGTCCTCAAGATTGATAGCCCCGAAGAATACGCTTTTCCGACTGAGAAAGCATCCACACTTGGTCAGAATCCTATCTTCTGATAGGCCTTCCTTGTAAATTATTCATAAGGTAGCTCAGGTTTATGAGGACAATTCTGGTCACCCTATGATTCCCCTTAATTGGCAGATGACCTTGTAGAAACCCCGTGCTATCTGAGCTAGTCTGTCGTCATGTGATCCAACTTGTACTCGTACTCAGTCAAAGCATGTGATGGGAGGCTGGGATGTGAGGACTTAGGATGAAGATGGGGGGGGGTGAGATAGATAATACTTAGGTGTTACTTGATTGTTTTGGTGGGCCGTGTAGGGGTCGAACCTACGGCCCGCTGATGAAGAGTGGCAGCAGGCTAATGATTCGAACTGCTCGATGTTGCGAAGGTTTTCCCGTTTATCATTGAAAATCATGAGCTTGCTGGCTTTCTACTGATTCCATGGCTTCTATCTAGTTCGGTCGTTTGTGAGGATTTTTACCACAAATTTAGCACAGCAAAAAAACACTATTGGGCCTCTTTAGTCTACACGAAGGAGGAACTCGGCGGCCGGATCTGCATAAAAGGAAGCTTGGTATGAGCCAACCGTCGCAAATGCTTCTATCTTGAGCTGTGTTGGGTTGACACTCATGGCCAGCGAATCGTAGCCTTGCTTCCAAAGAAATCTGAGCTCCCCATCTATGCGTATCTCCAGGATTCATATTCAGAACTTTCGTAATTTTGCCAAGCTGGATGTTTCACTTGGTAGACATGCGGTCATTGTTGGTGAAAACAAAGTTGGTAAGTCTAACTTGCTATTTGCACTGCGTTTGATTCTTGATCCTTCACTCGCGGATTCTGCGCGAAGGCTACGCGACGAGGATTTTTGGGATGGTTTGAAGCGGCCGCTTGGCAAGAATGATCGTATCACCATTTCCATCGATTTGGCTGACTTTGAGGATGATGAGGCTCAACTTGCGCTCCTGGCAGAGTACTTAATCAAGCCAAAGCCGATGGTTTCTCGGCTGACTTACATCTGGCAACCCTTACCAACGTTGGTGGGTGAGCCGAAGAGGGAGGCTGACTATGAATTCGTCGTATTCGGCGGAGCTCGGCCAGAAAAACAGATTAGCTACGAGGTGCGTCGGCGTCTTCCAATGGAGCTAATGCCGGCACTGCGGGATTGCGAGGGCGATCTCGCTCGGTGGACCCGCTCGCCCCTTCGCCCACTTTTGGACAAGGCTGCAGGTGAGATAGATCATGACGAGCTTGAGAAACTTGCTGGAGATGTAGATACGGCTACTGAAAAGTTGACCAAGTTGGAGGAAGTGAAGTCTGTCGCTAAGTCCATTAAGGAGAAGCTGATTGCAATGGTAGGTTCTGCGCAGTCCTTAGAAACGGTTCTTCGGTTCTCACCAACTGACTCAACGAAATTAATTCGTGTTCTTCGAATCTTCATCGATGGAGGACGGCGTGGAATCGCTGACGCAAGCCTTGGCTCGGCCAATGTGTTGTACCTTGCTCTAAAAACTCTTGAGTATGAGCTACTTGTCGACGATGGAGATCGCGATCACACAATTCTAGCTATTGAGGAGCCGGAGGCACACCTCCACCCAACTCTTCAGCGGCTTATCTACCGGAACTATCTACGGGTCCGTGGTGAAGAAGATGAAGACGAGGACATACATCAGGCTTCAACCATTTTGATGACAACCCATTCACCTCATATCGCCAGCGTGACGCCTTTGAAGGATTTTCTTCTCTTACGCTTGAACACAGAGGGTAATGCCACTGAGGCTGTATCGACGGCTTGTATAGACCTAGCAGATGACGATGTAGCCGATCTTGAGCGATATATTGATGTCAACCGAGGCGAGCTCCTCTTTGCCAAAGGCGTGATTTTGGTGGAAGGTGATGCCGAAAAATTCCTTGTTCCAGTGCTAGCAAGAAACCAGGGCTACGATCTTGATGAACTTGGTATTTCCGTCTGTTTGATTTCCGGCACTAACTTCTCTCCGTATCTTACGCTCTTGGGTCCGAAAACTCTGAATGTGCCTGTTGTGGCACTAACGGATTACGACCCCCGAAAACCCAAGAGTGACGGTACCCTGAGGGAGCCGCTCGGACCAGATCGCGTTGTGAACCAGATGATGCTAGCGTTGCTTGATAAGAAGACTTGGGATGGGACTGAGGCCGATGAGTTGCTGAAAATGGCTCCAAAGACCGGAATGTTCATGGGCACGCATACTTTCGAAGTGGACTTGTTCAAGTCCGGCTTGAAAGACGAGTTGGTGGAAGCGATGGATAATGTTGGTACCAGCGATGCGATGAAAGAGCGGATAAGGGGTTGGTCCAAGGACTTGCAATCTTTCGACGCGGAAGCATTTCTGAAGGACATCGAGCATGTGGGCAAGGGACGCTTTGCCCAGCGCCTCGCCAGCATTATCGCAGAGGCTGGGACCAGTTCATGTCCTGACTATGTCACGCGGTCACTTAAATATGTCTCCGAAAAGTGCAAGCGGGGTTAAACCCGCATATATATTGGCCGCAGAGCAGCTTCGTAACAATGCCAAGCAATGGCAAGCATATAACTCGACTGGTAACTGCGTTATCCTCGCCGGCCCTGGCAGCGGCAAGACTAAAATGCTTGCGATAAAGCTTGCACGGATACTTGCGGAGGACGTCCGTCCGCCTCGTGGGGTTGCCTGCATTACATACAACAATCAGTGTGCCCGTGAACTGAAGCGCCGGTTGTCGGAATTGGGAGTTGAAGATGGTGACAGAGTGTCAATTGGAACACTTCACTCGTTTTGCTTGCAACACATCATTTTGCCATACGCCCATCTAACGCCCCTGCCTAAGAAATTTCCGATTACTGTGGCCTCAATGGATGAAGTCGATCGACTCCACGATCAAGCTCTGCGTATGAGCATTGGTGATGAACAGTGGACGGCCAGATTTGATAAGTACCGGCGTGACCACTTGGACAGAACAGCGCTTGAATGGAATTCTGATGATGAGGATGCAGCCCGCGCTATTGAGCAGTATGAGTCCCTCCTGGACGAGCTAGGGCTGATCGATTTCGATGGAATGGTGCTAATCGGCTTACATCTCGTTGAGAGCTATAGCTGGATTCGCAAAGCGTTGACTGCTCGATTTCCCGTACTTGTTGTTGACGAGTATCAGGATCTTGGGCATGCATTGGATCGCATTGTCCAGAGCCTCTGTTTTAACGCGGGAATGAGGCTAGTGGCAGTCGGGGACCCCGATCAGTCCATCTATGGCTTCACTGGGGCGGAGCCGTCGCTGCTTCGGAATCTTGCTGCAAGGGTAGATGTATATCAGGTTCAATTACGAATGAATTACCGCTGTGGGTCTGCAATCATCGAAGCCTCAGAGGTCGCGCTCGGTGAAGAGCGTGGGTATGAATCTACTAAAGATGAGCCGGGAGCTATATATTTCCATGAGCGGCCTGGAGGTATTGAGGATCAAGCTGGCTTTATCTGTGGATCGCTGATACCACAGGCACTGAAACGTAGGTTAGGTCGTAGGCTAGGTGATGTCGCGGTGCTTTATCTAGACAAAGGTGATGGCAACATCGTCGCTCGCGCAGTAAATAATGTTGGGTGGCAGTATATTCGTGTCGACGGCAATAATCCGTACCAAGCGTCATATATAACATACTGGCTTGAGGACTGTGCTGCTTGGTGTGCTGGCGAGTGGAGCACCGGCAAAATTCGTCTATCAGAACTCGTGCGACGGTGGTTGTCTTTCAACGAGAGCTTACGAACTGAAAAGGAACAACGCTCAGCACGGATCACTCTAGTCAGTTTTCTGCAGGAGTCGCGCGATCCCAATCGGTCGCTTAATGAATGGCTTTCTCAGTTTTTAGTAGTCGGATTGCAGGCGGTTCTTGACAGAGAACCTAGGTTACGTGATGACAAGCTCAAGGTCGCCAACCTGTTGCAGATAAGCTCCCCAGGAGGCCCCTTAGAAGCTTTCACCGTCGGGTTCTTTGGTGGACAAGGTGGTTCACCCGATCACCTTCGTCTTACGACGCTTCATTCCGCCAAAGGTCTCGAATATGACGTCGTGGTTATGCTTGGCTTGGAAGACGGCCGAATACCATATTACAACGATTCAGGCGAAACCCTACGTGAGAGAAGGCGGTTGTTCTATGTGGGGCTTACCCGAGCACGCCATGAAGTCCATATGGTCTATTCGGGATGGTATAAAGACCGGTACGGAAGAATTTGGAAAAAAGGTAGATCCCGGTTCATTAGCGAAGTTTCAGCCAGCCTCAAGTAGCGATGGCTGGCTGAAACAGAAGTTCATTTTCTCAAATTCTACTGTCGAGAGAAGGTGACTGGAACTCTCTTCTGGTGAGGCGGAGGAAGCCCCGGGAGGGCCGGAGGCTTCCCAGTGAAGCAGCTCAGCGCTTCAAGGTGTGAGCGGAGATCCACTCCTTAGCCTCACGCGCAACGTTCATCAAAGCTTCTAGGTCATTAAGACCAAAGGATGTGCATTGCGCCAGGTGCCGGAGTGATCCTTGAACGGTCGGGAGAAGGTCGTTGAGAAGAACAGACCCTTCTCGCTGGTATTCTCCCAGATTGTCGCTTTGATGTTGCCGCATCGCAGCGTGTTCGCGGGTTTGTTGTTGCGAGGAGTCTGTCCGATATTGACCGTTCTACTGCGGCGAACGATCTGCGACCATCTGCGTCGTGCTCGGCCCGAAAAAATCCTCAATGGATTCCAGCGAATACACCTCCGGTTTTTCCAGGCCTGCGGCCTCGCATCTGGCCACACCTCCTTCGCCTCGTCACGAAGGGCAATGTCGGACAGGCTCCTTGCCATCTTGTTTCCTCCTGTGTTTGAAATGAAGTTGGCTCTGTCACGGGAAGAGGAGAGCCAATGCACATTTCACGGAGGAAATGCAGCCCGCATCGTTCACGAAGGCTTCTACTGCAACCGCGGATACGCTGTTGCGACGGGCGTGCTCGCCACTCAGTCGATCGACATACTGTTTCAAGTATGCCTCCCTTCTTCCTGGCTGTGCTTGCCCGTCTCATAATGCGTCTGCCCGGTTTCGTGACGAACCCTCGTGAACGTTGCAGGCTAAGGCAGAGGCCGGCGCCGGCGTGCCGGAGAGGAACAAGCGGCGGGAGTGACAGTTATACTGGCGCGAGCGGTGCGCCTCGCAGGTGATAGCCGGTCGGTCACTGCCGGGCCTGGCTACGACAACAAACCTGTGAGCCGCGGTGTAGGACCGAGGTGTCAAGCAGCCATGAGATCACGTGGAGCGGTTCAGCGAATGGATCAGCGTCCTTCAATTCGCAGGCCGCGGCCGTAGGGATTCGTGGGACTGCTGGGGCTGTAGGGATTCCCGGCGCCGTAGGGATTCTTGATCGAGTCCGGCGAGAACGGAGAGCCGTAGCGGCCGTAGGGGTTACTGGTCGAATCAGGGTCATACGGGTTCGCGCTCAGCTTGCCGCGATAGTTCCCCTGCTGGTCATAGAGCCGAGGCGCATCGGTCGCAAAGGGATTCGTCGCCGATTGATTGCTGAAGGGACTGCCGTAGGGGCTGAAGGGATTGTTGATGCCGTCCGACTTGAAGGGGCTTCCAGCTCCGAAGGGATTGGACGTGGAATCAGGATTGAACGGATTCGCGCTCAACTCGCCGAGATCTTCCGCGTGGACGGAGAGAGGCAGTGGCAGCAGCAGGACCAAAAGGAGGAAGATAACCCACATGGCGAGCCTCCGATAATCGGAACAACCAGTGGTCTCAGCCTACTTCCCGCCTGAAAATCAGTGCAAGCAGCAGTCAGGTACTGCCGGACAAGTACGATGCCCCCATCCTGACCCTCTTGCGCATGTCTCGAATTTAGGACATACTGGCGACGTGAAGCCGATTATATTTCACCCCACAGCGCTGGAGTTTATTCGTGGGGAAGATCCGACGATCAGGCGGGAGATCGGCGAAGCACTCCGTGATCTTCAGAAAGGCCTCTCTCTAGGCATGCCGCTCAGCAGACCGATGCCTCACGTGGCATCAGGGACTCATGAACTCAGGGTGATGGGTAAAACATCCTCCGTGCGGGTGTTCTACTTCGTCAAGCTGGCTGAGGCGATCCTGGTGTTTCACGCATTTCAGAAGAAGACGCAAAAGACCCCCAAACGGGAAATGGCCCTTGGCCAACAACGACTGAAAGAGGTGCTGCATGGCAACGTCTAAAGCACGCAAGCTGGTGACCGTTCGGACCGCCGAGGACCTCGGCCGCGCATTGGGTTTGTCCACGGCCGACACAGCTGAAATGGAATTCCGCTCGGACCTCACCGTCTCGCTCGCAAAGATCATTCAATCCGGACGCCTCACGCACGCAGAAATTGCCAAAGGTGCCGGAACGTCAAGAACCCGAGTGACGGCCATTGCAAACGGGAACACCCAGGGCGTGTCGACCGATGTACTCATCCGGGTACTGGCTGCCACAGGCTATCGTGCGGAAGTGCGTGTGAAGAAGAGCGCCGCGTAGACTAGCAGACTGTTACCAATCTCTTTCGACAGCCTGCTGGTTCCATGAACCGCACTAGCACGCGTCAGCGCGAGCGGTTCAGTGGCTGGATCAACGTCCTTCAATTCGGAGGCCGCGGCCGTAGGGATTTGTAGGACTGCCAGGACTGTAGGGATTCCCGGCGCCGAAGGGATTGTTGATCGAGTCCGGCGAGAAGGGAGAGCCGTAGCGGCCGTAGGGGTTACTGGTCGAATCGGGATCATAGGGTTCGCGCTCAGCTTGCCGCGATAGTTCCCCTGCTGGTCGTAGAGCCGAGGGGCACCCGTCCGGCTGTCGTGCCAATATATCAATATAAGACGCGACCCCACTGTTTTTCTTTTTCGTGCGGTTCACATACACCGTATGACTCCCGCCTTCACGTAGAAACTGAATACCATGATGTTCCGGGTGGCGGATCAAATCGACCCGTTTCATAAAATAGAGGCAAGAGTCTCGCGGATCACGGTCTTGTTCTGAAGCGATTCTGCTGTCAGCGCGCGATTCGATTCCAACACCAGTTGGACCGCTTCTTGAAGATTGGTTCGAGCTTCTTCAAGCGTGTCACCCTGCGTATTCGCGCCGGGCAACTCCTCGACAAACCCAATATACCCTTCAGGTACCTGTTGGAACACCGCAGTGAATTGTTCCTTCATTCTGACGATCTCCTTACCATCGCGAGTATAACAGACTCGACCGCAAACGCCCACTATTCCCTCAGGGCGGAACCACTTTCCTTCGATGCGAAGGCCACGGCCGTAGGGATTCGTGGGACTGCTGGGGCTCGAGCCCGCATTAATCATGAACACTTCTGCTGCAATCTCCGATCCGCTACTACGACGAGCCTTCGGTCGGCGGGCTCGCCCCTCGGATCTTCCACGTACTGCACGAGTACGCCTCAGGTCCTCCTGGCTCCGCGCGCCGCTCTCGCGACGCGGCGATTTCGCGACGAACTGTCATGAATAATGCTGGCTAGGGATTCCCGGCGCCGTAAGGACAGACGAAACTAGTTCATCTCGTTTGTTTGGTTTATTTAGTTTGTCTCGTTCATTGGGTTGTCTGATCGGAAAACCAAAGAAACACAAAAACCAAATGGACCAAACAAACCAAAGACACTCATGAACCAGACAGACCAGCGGGATTCGCGCTCAGTTTGCCGAGATCCTCCGAATGGACGGAGAGCGGCAGAAGCAACAAGAGGAAAATAACCCCCATGGCGAGCCTCACAAAATTGGAAGACTGACTGGACTCAGTCCTGCTCCCGGCATGGAGAGCAGCGCAAGCGCGGCAGACGCTGCCGGAAAAGTAGAATGCCCCCCATATCCATCCCGTGGATTGATGGGTCACAAACGGAACCTCGTCATTGGGGCAGCCTTCGGACTGCTGATCGCATGGACAGGGAACCCGGCGATAGCTGCGGAACAGTCGGGAGCCAGCCCGGAAGGGGCGGCGGGACTACAAGCTGTCAGCTGGTTAGCTACCGTTCCATATGGGGCCGTGAAGGTCGCCTACGCTCTCGGCGGGGGCATCGTGGGTGGTTTCACTTGGGCGATGAGTGGAGGAGACACGGAGGCTGCCAAGGGGGTCTGGATTCCTTCTATGACCGGTGATTACATCGTGCAGCCAGAGAACCTCACCGGCGAGAAGCCTCTCCACTTCGTGGGCGGGTCATCGGAGAAGTCGCAGCCAGAACTTTTTATCCGTAGGTAGAGGGTTCGGCATATACGCCAGGTGTACCCTTGCGTCCCGCTTCGCTTTGCGAAAGACCCACGGCGGCACTGGCGTGTCGGTTATTCTCCGTAAGCGATCACGCACTCGCTTCCCACGCCTGAAAAGGCGTTTACGCGATACTCGGCGCTTCGTAGTTTGGTAATCCCGCCCGAGCGCATCGCCTGCGTGCCGGTGAGATCAGGCACGCCACCTAAGTAACCTCGACAGTCCTGACCTTGCTTCGCATCGGTAATAGTAGGATTCGTGGGCCCGAGCGGCCGCACATAGGACTCGCAGCCCGCGAGGACTGGCAGCAGCATCGCGATCAACACAAAGAGGCCTGTGTAGAAGAAGTTCATTTCGTCCCCTCCCGTTTCGTATCTCATTACTCCACCAACTCCGCCACCGCCACCTTCCGCGCCTTCGCAATTTCCGCCACTGTGGTGAGTGGCACGTCCTACTTCTGATGTTCACGAATGTTTAAGCACGCCTGCTCATCCACACCGGCACGGCCAGGGGAATCTGGAAGAGGCATTGAACTCCACACAGACGC
This sequence comes from uncultured Nitrospiraceae bacterium, assembly GCA_963821465.1. Lineage (GTDB taxonomy): Bacteria > Nitrospirota > Nitrospiria > Nitrospirales > Nitrospiraceae > Palsa-1315. The sequence continues at coordinate 36,871 of CAWGDV010000005.1, forward strand.
CGCATTTTCTGCGCGATGATGTTCAGAGTCTGAGGGTCAATCGCGGTGTTTTTCACGCAATCCGCAGCCCTCAGCACGAGAGATTCCAGATCGTGCCTTGGCCCTGTGAAAGGCGCGCGTAGTACGTAACTAACCATTGTACAGGGAAGTAGCCGTAGGGACAAAGAGTGACAGGCATGAGAGCAGGGTGGATTTGCCCTCGCGAGAATCGTTGGCGAAACCAGAGCGTGAGGGCCGTACCTGGACACCGCCCACGATTCCTGGTCTACGCCGCAGCATGGAGTCGGCGGAATGGACCAGCGATGCGCTCTTTGAACTTCACGTGCAGCCCGTCGAACGACACGAAGAAGCGCGCGATCAGGAACAGCTGGCGCGTCACCGCGATCTGGGCGCACTCCCGAAGATTGGTGAAACGGTGTGGTACGTCGCCACGTGGCGCGACCAGTGGGTGGCGCCACTGAGCCTCTCGGGCGCGGCCCTGAAATGCGGGGTGCGGGATCGCTGGATCGGGTGGGACGTTCGCTCGCAGTAGGGGCGACTGCCGCTGATCGCCAACAACAGCCGCGTTCTGATTCTGCCCGACTGACACCGGCCGAATCTCGGCTCACGGGTGCTGTCGCTGACCGCACGCCGGGTCGGGGCCGATTGGCCGGCCCGCTTTGGTCATCCGGTGTTGCTGCTGGAGACCTGTGTTGATCCCCGCGCTGGGGGTCACGAGTCGCACCCCGCACCAGGCCTCGCCGCAACGAGTCCTGGCCGTCAATCGTGGACACTGGGCCATCGAGAGCGTGCAGTACCTCCTCAACTGGAACGACGATGAGGCCCGTCGCCGCATCCGAACCGGCTTCGGACCAGAAAACATGTCGCGCCTCCGCCGCTTCGCGGTCGGGATCCTCACGTCCTTCCAGAAACCCGCGCACACCCTCGCCGAGATGCTGCGCACACGCTGCTTCCGGACGCGGCTTGTCTTCGACTATGTGCGGATGACAAACAACTCAGTGACCGGGGCACGAGCAACTTGAGAACAAATTTACCGTGGGCACGAACTCAAGGTTGCGCGGGGATGGATCAGGTCCCTATGCGTTGGTGCCTTCGGAGCGAGACCCTTCGGCAAAACGCTCCGCGATCTGATCCATCCCCTGATGGGAAGTAATAGAACTCTAGGCTCGTTCGATGCATGCAGTCAGGAAGCACTCCCCCTGTTCATTAGATTGACAGGCTTTTGAGCCGTCCCGTAAACTGTTTTCCCATGCCTTCACGATTAATCACTCCCTCCCTCACCAACAGTAAGAAAACCACCATCGGTTTCGTGAATCTTGGCTGTTCGAAAAACCAGGTGGATTCCGAAGTCATGCTGGGCACGTTGGTGGCGGACGGGTTTGCCTTGACCGATAACCCGAAAAAAGCCGAAGTGGTTATCATCAATACCTGCGGCTTCATCGAAGAAGCCAAGCAGGAGTCGATCGATACGATCATTGCGCACGGCAAACTAAAAGAGACAGGATCCTGTCGAGTATTGATTGCCGCCGGCTGTCTGGCGCAACGGTATCAAGGGGACCTCCTCAAGCAATTGCCGGAACTCGACGGTGTGGTGGGGACCGGGGAGTTCGGGAAGATTGCGGAGATATGCCGAGACTTGCTGGCGCCGAAGAAGCGGCGGCAACAACGACTCTGGATCAGCGAACCTCCCTATCTGTACGACGCAGACGCGCCGCGGCTTCGCCTCGGGAAGGCCCATAGCGCCTATGTAAAAATTGCCGAGGGCTGTAACCGAAATTGCGCCTTCTGCGCGATCCCGTTGATGCGGGGGAAGCAGCGAAGCCGCCCGGTGGAATCGATCGTTGCCGAAGCTACGCGCCTCGCAGCTGAAGGGGTGAAGGAGATCAACCTCATTTCCCAGGATACGGTGAATTATGGCGTCGATCTTGGCCTGCGCCACGGCCTCGTCACGCTGCTTCGCGAACTGGTCACGGTGAAAGATGTGCGCTGGATCAGGCCATTCTATCTCTACCCGCAACAGGTATCGGACGAACTGTTGGATCTCTATGCAGGCGAAGAAAAGATTACCAAGTATATCGACATGCCGCTGCAACACATCAATGATCGGATGCTCAAGCGGATGCACCGACTGGGCGATCGGGCCGCCATCACCTCCCTCGTCGATCGGATCAGGACGCGCATTCCCGGCGTCAGCTTTCGCACGGCCTTCATCGTGGGGTTCCCAGGAGAGACGGAGCAGGCGTTCGACGAGCTGAAAGACTACGTGAGAGAGGCCCAGTTCGATCGGGTGGCGGTGTTTTTGTATTCAGACGAGGAAGACACCCCGGCCGTCGGGCTTGATGACAAGGTTGAGCGATCGGTCATGGACGGACGCCGGAATGAAATCTTGACTGTACAGGAAGAAATTGCGACGGCACGAGGCCAAGACCGTATTGGCTCCATGATGGAGGTCTTGGTTGAAGGGATCTCCGAAGAGACAGAGTTATTGCTTGAGGGACGCCATGAAGGGCTGGCTCCGGAGATCGACGGCGTCGTGTATATCAATGATGGATCAGCCACAGCAGGGGAATTCGTCAAGGTCGAGATCACCGATGCGGCTCTGTATGATCTTGTGGGCCACATCGTCTCTTAACAGGGTGCTGGGAAAGGCGTGATGGGGTAGCTGGGACGATCCCCTTGCTCGCGCAACGCGCGGCCTCAGAAAGGTGCCGGGAGCGGCCAGGTGCCCTTCTTGCTCGCAGAGCCCCCGCGATGAAACGGCGGTCGCTCGATGCGCGCAGTGAAGAACAATCTGCCTACTCCCTCTGGGGAAGTTGGGGAATCAGAAGGCCCTCGCCCGGGCAAATGGCACGTCTCGGCGTGCCAGTGGGTGGGCGGGTGAGAACATCGCGCGCAGTTGGGATCATCCCACCCACCCGTTATAAAGTGATAGCTCGCTGCGGCCTTGCTGGACAGCCTTTTTGAGCATCCTGCTTGATATACCGCTTTTCGAACAGGGCAAAAATAGTTCCGCAACTTGCCAGGCCATTTCTCACCGATATTGTTGCTCGCCTGGCACACTTGAACTAACCACTCTCATCGGGAAGATAGGCCCACGATGGCACACCCGCCTTCGCTCCGGTCGCGAAGACCTTCGAGATGCGCTACGAGGTTTGCCCTTCAAGTCGCCGAACGAGAGTCGCGATGTTGGTCTCGAAACAGGATCATTGTCTGGCGGATCTACTCAAACGGCACAAACGCGACGAGCTGCACATCGATGTCCCCGTGATCATTTCCAATCACGATACCTGCGCCGGATGGGCCGAACTGTTCAAGATTCCCTTCTCCATCTATCCCGTGACCAAGGAAACGAAGCTGCAGCAGGAGCATCGTATCGATGCTGGTGATCATGGCTCGGTACATGCAAATTCTCAGCGGCAGCTTTCTTTTTCAGATCGGCTGTCCGGTCATCAATATCCATCACTCCTTCCTGCCCGCGTTCATCGGCGCCAATCGGCAAGCCTATGACCGGGGCGTGAAAATCATCGGGGCCACGGCGCACTATGCCACGGACGATTTGGATGAAGGTCCCATCATCGAGCAGGACGTCATGCATGTGTGCCACAGGGATACTGTCGATGATCTAGTGCGAAAAGGTCGGGAGCTGGAGGAGATTGTCTTGGCCCGCGCCGCGCGCTGTCATGTTGATTGACGGGTGTTGGTGTATGGCAGGAAAGCTGTAGTATTCGACTAACGAAGATGGGGCAGCTGGATGCTGCCCCATCTTCGTTACTGTGATCGTCAGACTTTTGCCTGAGGAACAACGCGTTGCCTCGCCGGTCGATCAGCATCAAGACGTTCTCGCCTTTCTTCAGCCCGGACGACACCTTCTCGAAATCCTTCACCGACTTCACCGGCTGCCGGTTGATTTCTCGGATCACGTCACCCCGCATCACCCCTACCTTCTCTGCGCTGCTGTCTGGCTCGACTGCTGTGACCACTACGCCTTGACTCTTCCCCTTGACCACGAACTCCTTGGCTGTGTCTCGATCGAGATCCTGGACGGCCACCCCAGCGAAGGTATAGTCCGCCTCACCGGTCTCCGCCTTGGCGGTCTTTGTGGTATCCGGCTGCCGCCGATCATTACGGTCAAGTCCTTCTCGTGGCCGTCGCGGATCACCCGGATGGTCACTTTTGTGCCCACCGCCGTCTTCGTCACCTGCCTCTGGAGTGCCACGGAGTCTTCGACGGGCAAGCCTTGATAGGTCGTGATGATATCCCCCTTGCTTGAAACCTGCTTGGCCCGAAGGGCTTTCGTCCTTTACGTCGCTGACGAGGGCGCCTTTCGCGGCTTTAACGTCGAATGATTTGGCCGATCCTGGTTGAGATCCTGAATCGAGACTCCAAGAAACCCACGTGCGATACTTAATCAGGCTTTCATAGATCGGCTTGCTCATGCTGGTGGGAAAGGCGATGCCCACACCCTGATAGCCACCAGTCTGAGAAAAGATGGCGGTATTGATACCTATCAACTCGCCTTTGGTATTGACCAAGGCGCCACCAGAATTGCCAGGATTGATCGCCGCGTCGGTTTTAATCAAGCCCTCGTACTGAGTGATGCCCATACGGCCTCGGCCCAACGCGCTTACGATGCCGAGGGTGACGGTGGAGTTCAGCCCAAAGGGATTTCCAACCGCCAGCACATATTCCCCGACTTGCAGTTTGGTGGCATCGCCCCAGGAAACCGTCGGAAGGTTCTGTCCTTCGATCGTCACCACGGCGAGGTCCGTTTTCGGATCAGCCCCGATGATTTTGCCCGAGAACTCCCGTTTGTCCGGCAGCGTGATGGTGACAGTGCGGGCTCCGTCAATCACATGGTTATTGGTCAGGATGTACCCGTCTGGCGATACGATGACGCCGGACCCCAGCCCGCCGCTCCGGTGCTCCCGTCGCTCACCAGGACCTTTCGGCCCATGGAATCCACGAGGACCGGACGGTCCACCCCGCTCTCCAAAGAACTCCTCCATCCGTTCACGCAGTTCATCGGATATGCCCCGGCTATCCAACACCTTCTCTACGACCACGGTGGTAATGTTGACCACGGCCGGTGTCACCGCCTTCGCTACCTCCGTAAATCCATTCGATGGCGGAGCGGTCATGGCAACCGGGACTGACGTGTCGGTCGCGCTCGACGCATGGGAAGTGGGCAACGATTGGCCGCCCCAGATCAGAAGAGCACTCAACGCCGCCACCGCAACGGCGCTTCCAATAGTCTGACGATCGAGCTGTCTCATGAGTTCCTCCTTGCGATAGATCAAACGAGGCAAGGAGGTGTGAGGATGTTCAGGTTCATAAATACCGTAACAGTCGGCGATGGGAGGAGGGTTAGGGGGGAATTAGAAGTTGCTAAGCGGCACTATTTATGAAGGTTCGTCGCAAAAAACGTGCAGACGCGAGGCGAGGTGGGCACTCGGAGGCCAGGGGACTGGCTCCGCCGTCTGCGGCGGTGCCTGCCCCGCTGCTCCTCAGGCTGGGACAGGCGCCGAAAAGAAGGGCGCCAGTCCCCAACAGTATATCGAAGAACTGAACGGCGAGACTGCCTATCGGAGCCGCGTGTCCGCGCTTGCGCAGAAGCGTCAAGAAAAATCCGGCTTAAGCCGATGCGGGAGCCAGAGGCAGCGTCACCGTAAAGGTCGAACCTTCGCCGACTTTGCTCTGGACCGTCGATATGCCCGCGATGGGATTCGACAATCCAGGCGCAGATGGACAGCCCAAGACCTGTGCCCTTCTTGGTATGGGTTCGCGCGTTATCGGTCCGATAGAACCGGTCGAAGATCCGAGACTGATCTTCTAGCGCGATCCCAATGCCGTGATCAGTCACGGACATCTGTGCCTGAGTCTGTTCGATCGTCAGTGCGATGTCGACGGCGCCGCCGGGACGAGAGTATTTGACTGCGTTATCGAGAAGATTCAGGAACAGCTCGCGCAAACGTAGTTCATCTCCCAATACCACTGCCGGCGCGGTGGTTCGTAGCACGACCTGGATGTCCCGTTCCTGCCCCAACAGCGAGGCTTGCCGGTGAAGGTCCTCGACAAGCGTGTCCAGTGGAACTGGCAGATGTTCCATCTTCACCTCGCCCATGTCGGCCCGGGAGAGAAAGAGCAACTCATCCACAATGCGTGTCATTCGGTCGATTTCTTCAAGATTACTCTCCAGAACGATCTTGTAGTCGTGGGTTTCGCGAGGACGTCGGAGCGCAAGTTCGGTCTCCCCTTTCATGACCGTCAACGGCGTGCGCAGTTCGTGTGAGGCATCGCTGCTGAACTGGCGGATCTGTCGAAAGGAGGTTTCAAGCCGGTCGATCATGGCATTAAACGTATTAGTCAGACGGCCGATTTCGTCGGCCGAGACCGGGACAGTCAGTCGTTGCGTGAGATCGCCTCCGGCAATGCGTTGGGCAGCCAGCGTGATCGCATCGACCGGGCGAAGGGCTCGGCCGGCCATGAACCAGCCGCCGGCGAGCGACACGGCCAGCGCGATGGGCATACTGACCAGCAGCACGAGCAGGAGACGGTTCAGGGTCTCTTCGACCGAGTCCATTGAGGTGCCGACCTGGATGATATAGAGCAGGTTGCCTCGATAGATGATGGGAACTGAAATGAGTCGTAACGGCGGCTCCTTGGGGTATTTCGCGAATTCGAGAAGCGTGCGGCCCGAGTAGGCGACTTCCAAGGCCTGGCGACTCAGAGGCATCTCATGTTGCTTCATGTTCGGTGAACGAATGGTGATGGTGCCGGAGGGGCTGAAGATCTGGAAGAACTTATCGATACGCGCCAGTTCGGGGAATTGCGACATGAGTTCGTCTTCGTCGATCAGAGGGAGGAACCCTCGTTCTTCCAGCGACCGGACGGCCGCCGCGGCGGTTTCCTCCAGCGATTCATCGACCGCGTCGCGGAGGCTTCGAGCCGTAACCACGTATAGGATGGTTGAAAAGATAATGAGGATTAAAGCAAGGGCTGTGCCGTACCAGAGGGTGAGCCGGACGCGAAGCGGCATCAGTCGACCTTTAGCATATAACCGCTTCCACGAATCGTATGGATCAGCTTCTTTGAAGTGCCCCCGGTCGATCTTGTTGCGGAGATAATTCACATAGACATCGATGACATTGGTGAACGTGTCGAAGTCCTGGTTCCACACATGTTCTGAAATCATAGGACGGGTCAACACGCGTCCCGTGTGGCGCATCAGATATTCGAGCAGAGCATATTCCTTCAAGGTAAGATCGATCCGCTGGCCGCCTCTGGTCACTTCGCGCGTGGCCGGGTTCAAGGCCAGGTCGTCGATCTGGAGTACGCCGGGACTTTCGGTGGAGCCGCGGCGAAGCAGGGCTCGAATCCGCGCGAGCAGTTCGTCGATGGCGAAGGGCTTGGTGAGATAATCGTCCGCTCCTGCGTCGAGGCCTTTGACACGCTGGTCTACCTGCGATTGGGCGGTCAGGATCAGAATGGGGGTGTGAATCCGTGCCTGGCGGACACCTCTGAGAATGTCCAATCCGGGCAATGACGGCAGCATCAAGTCAACGATCAGTAAATCGTAGTTGGTGTGGAGGGCCATCTGAAGGCCTTGCGCGCCGTCTTCACAAAGATCGACGGCGTAGCTCTCCTCTTCAAGCGCGCGCTTGATGAAGCAGCCGACCTTGGTTTCATCTTCAATAACGAGAATACGCATGGCTATCTGCTGCCCCCCAGCTTCGTTCTCAGTCGCTCAGACTCCTCACGTACCCAACCGCGTATGCTCCGGGGTCTTCGTTCCCTGCGGCCTCGCGAGAGGGCTTTTTGATCAGCCTGCAGGGTAGCACATACCAGCCTATCACTGAGATTGAAAATCTGGCAACTCTCTCTCAAGGCGAAGAATTTCTCCGTTTAGATCTGCTCTCTGTTTGTCGTTAGGCTCGAGATCCTCTTGGAAGCATCCGTTCTTAATTCGGTATAGACGTATCCAGGTTGCTTTTCTGAGAAAATCTATCTTGTCCTTGCTGGGAAGCAGATCTATGACTTCGCTAAGCTTCAAAACGCGACCCGACCTCAATCACTATTTAACCTTCGCACGATTTTCCTGATAAGGATTTCAAATCTGTAGCAAGCAATTAACCCCGCCAGGTCCGGATGCGGGCCTGCAAGATTCTTGGCAGGCAGCGAAGCATGAATGGGTTATTCCAGAGCAACTTAGTCGTTCTTGGATGGTCGTGCGCGTGAAAGTCGGGCACCCTGGAATGTTGAGCCAATAGATGAACACATCATACTAACCGCGTTATGTATGAAGCTTCTGCTGCAAGCGCGGATACGCGGCTGTGACGGGCAGTCTCGCCGTTCAGCTTTTCGATATACTGTTGGGGACTGGCGCCCTTCTTTTTGGCGCCTGTCCCAGTCTGAGGAGCAGCGGGGCAGGCACCGCCGCAGACGGCGGAGCCGGTCCCCTGGCCTCCGAGTGCCCGTCTCGCTTCGCGTCTGCGCGCTTTCGCGACGAACCTTCACGAATCATGCGGGTTAATGGGTACATGTAGACATGTGGGTACTACTTCGGTTGGAATCGCGTAATTGCAACAGGGGCATACTGTAGGACTAGTCCGTCAGATGTTCTGGCCGCCAACGTATGTTTAAGCCACTGGGCATCATCTCGCTTCTGGAAATCCGACCGGTAATGGGCTCCGCGGCTTTCCTGCCTGGCGAGGGCGCTGGCGACGATGGTCTCCGCGACATCGAGAAGGGACTGGAGCTCGAAGGCTTGTATGAGATCCGTATTAAACACCCGCCCTTTGTCTTGCACTGTGACGGAAACGGCGCGATGGATCAGGGCAGTGAGTGCCGAGACCGCAGCAGACATGGACTCGTGAGTCCGAACGAGGCCCAGATTGAGGCTCATCACCTGGCCGAGTTCTTTCCGAATCTGCCAGGCTCGGACCGATCCCTCCTGTGTCAGCAACCGCTGAACGCGATGCTGTTCGGTTGCAAGTTGGTCAGTCGCGAGGACCTGTGGCGCGACAGTTCGCGCATATTCTCCCGCTCGAATTCCTGCGCGCCTGCCGAACACAATTGTCTCAAGGAGTGAATTGCCCCCGAGCCGATTGGCGCCATGCACACTGACACAGGCGCATTCACCGGCTGCGTAGAGGCCGGCAATGCTGGTTTCAGTCCATTGATTGGTGCGGACACCGCCCATCTGATAGTGTGCGCCGGGGCGGACAGGAATGGGCGTTTCGATGGGATCGAGGCCGGCAAACTCGATAGAGAGTTCTCTGATCTGAGGAAGCCGTTCGAGAATACGCTGGCGTCCAAGATGCCGTAAATCCAACAACACACATCCGTCGACCCCGCGGCCTTCGAGAATTTCTTGCCCGATGGCCAGTGAGACAGTGGAGCGGGTGGCCAGTTCCATCTGTTGCGGGGCATAGGTCTTCATAAACCGTTCGCCCAGCGTATTCAGGAGGTAGCCTCCTTCTCCGCGAGCGCCTTCGGTGATGAGGATGCCCGTACCCTTGAGCGTGGTGGGATGGAACTGGACAAATTCCATATCCGCCAGTGGAGCACCCGCGCGATACGCGAGCGCCATGCCGTCACCGGTATTAATCACAGCGTTCGTGCTTGTCAGGAAGACGCGCCCACTGCCTCCCGTGGCCAAGATGACGGCTTTCGCCCCGATCGCCTGTAACCCTCCATGAATCAGGTCCCACGCTATAACTCCTCGGCAAACACCGTCTTCCATGATCAACGTCGTGACATACCACTCTTCGTACACGGCGATGCGCCGTTTGAGCAGCTGCTCGTACATGGCGTGGAGGATGGCATGGCCGGTACGGTCGGCAGCGTAACAGGTGCGGGGAAAACCAGCTCCGCCGAAGGGACGTTGGGCAATCCGTCCCTGTTCGTCGCGACTGAAGATGACGCCCAGACGTTCTAATTCGAGAATGTCGTCAGGGGCTTCACGACACATCACCTCGATGGCATCCTGATCGCCGAGATATAGCCCGCCCTTCGTAGTGTCGAACGCATGGGCTTCCCAGGAATCGTTCTCTCCCAGCGCCGCATTGATGCCTCCTTGTGCAGCCACAGAGTGGCTACGAACCGGGTGGACTTTGGATATCACGGCAACATCGAGGTCCGATGGTGCGGCAATCGCCGCCCGCATCCCTGCCAGACCGGCTCCGATGATCAGAATGTCGTGTAGCTTCATGGCCTGCATGTCTGGAACAAGAAGAAAATACCAGGCAGGAGGCTCAAAAAGTCCAGACTTCTCACCCGCCCAACCCTGGCGCGCCGAGACGCGCCTCGTCCAAAGCAAGGCCGCAGCGAGTGTAGGCCCAAGGAGGTACAAACCGCACTTCGTGTGGGCCGTTCGCTCCTAAAATGGATCTTGGCGAACGGATAAGCCCCTCCAGTCCTTCTGACCTCCGAGAAACCTCTCCTCAAGGTTGAGGGTCTGAACGATGCGAGAACGAAGCCGGCGAACTTTTTCAGCCTTCTGCTTACTGTCTGCACTCATACGTGACTCTCAGCCTGAAGGCAAGTCCATTAGCTATCGCACGACTCTTGGAGAATAGGGGTTCAGCGTGGTATTCTCCTGCCCGCACATGAGTCAACCGATACACTGAGGCTCTCAACTGACTAAATATATCCAAAGGACAACACGAACGCCATGGCCACACCGGACTTTCTGAGCCCGACCGATATGTTTATCCATCGCCATATCGGTCCCACCGACGCTGAGGTTCACGAGATGCTGGCCACGCTCGGCTTGCAATCGCTGGAGGAACTGAGCAAGGCAACGGTGCCCGCCGATATTCGTTTGGGAAAGGAATTGGATCTACCCCTTCAACGCGGTGAACAAGCCGTGCTGGAAGAGATCCGCTCCATCGCCTCAGAAAACAAGATCTACCGTTCATTGATCGGCATGGGCTATCACGACTGCATGACACCCGGCGTGATTCAGCGCAATATTTTCGAAAACCCGTCCTGGTATACCCAATACACGCCCTACCAGGCCGAGATTTCGCAAGGCCGCTTGGAAGCCCTCGTGAATTTTCAAACAGTGGTGACCGACCTCACCGGCTTGCCCTTAGCCAATGCCTCACTCCTGGATGAAGCGACCGCGGCAGCGGAGGCGATGGCCATGTGCCTCGCCATTTCCCGTTCGTCCGACCGCGAACGGACAGAGTTCTTCGCCTCGCAAGACTGTCATCCCCAAACCATCGCCGTGATGCAGACACGATCTGAACCGCTCGGCATGACCCTACGCGTAGGGCAGACGCAGACCATCGATTTTTCCAACCCGCGGTTGGCCGGCATTCTGCTCCAGTATCCGGCCACCGACGGCTATGTCGGGGATTACAGTGCACTGATCGCGCAGGCCCATGCGACAGGGGTTCTGGTGGTGGTCGCCACCGATCTCCTAGCCTTGACCCTTTTGCGCCCACCGGGAGAATTCGGGGCCGATATCGCCGTGGGCTCCAGCCAGCGATTTGGCGTCCCTCTCGGATTTGGCGGTCCTCACGCCGCGTTTCTTGCGACCGCTGAAGCATTCAAGCGGCAGATGCCGGGACGCATCGTTGGGGTGTCCAAGGATGTCACGGGAAAACTTGCCTATCGGCTTTCCCTGCAAACCCGCGAACAGCACATCAGGCGCGAGAAGGCGACGAGCAACATTTGTACGGCGCAGGTGCTCTTGGCCATCATGGCGAGCATGTATGCGGTCTACCATGGGCCGGAGGGTTTGCGGCGGATTGCCGAGCGCGTGCATGGTTTGGCTGTGGTGCTGGCAGAGGGACTGCGGCAGCTCGGATTCGAGATCGCAACGGAAACCTACTTCGATACAATTCGGATTCGTCTCACGAAGATGCAGTCCGAGTCCATCCTAATCCGGGCCAAAGAAGCCGGTATCAATCTTCGCCGGCATGAGGACCACTCTATCGGGATTGCGCTGGATGAGGTAAGCACGGAAGACGAAATCCGCCGCCTGATGGAAATTTTTATCGGCCAGGATACGCTGCCTTTTCAAGTGCGGAACTTGAGCCACAGCGCCACCACTAGTTTTCCAGCGAATCTCACCCGTACCAGCAAGTACCTGACCCACGAGGTGTTCAATCGCTATCACTCGGAGCATGAGATGCTGCGATATATCCACCATCTCGGGGCGAAGGATCTGTCACTCGTCCATTCGATGATCCCGTTGGGATCCTGCACCATGAAGCTGAACGCGACCTCCGAGATGCTGCCGGTCACCTGGCCGGAGTTCTCACGGCTTCATCCCTTTGTGCCGATCGAGCAAACCAAAGGGTATCGAAAGTTGTTCCATCAGCTGGAGGCCTGGCTGGCCGAGATCACCGGACTTTCCTCCGTGTCCTTGCAACCGAACGCAGGCTCCCAGGGCGAATATACAGGACTGATGGTGATCCGAGCGTACCACCGGAGCCAAGGGGAAGGGCATCGGGATGTGTGCTTGATTCCCTTGTCCGCGCACGGCACGAATCCAGCCAGTGCCGCGATGGTGGGTATGACGGTTGTAACGGTCGCCTGCGATCGGCAGGGCAATGTGGACTTAACCGATCTTGAAGCCAAGGCCGCTCAGCATCGCGATCGGCTCTCAGCGCTCATGTTGACGTACCCTTCGACCCACGGCGTCTTCGAGGCGAACGTACGGCGCATCTGTCAGATCGTCCATACGCACGGAGGACAAGTCTATATGGATGGCGCCAACTTGAATGCGCAGGTGGGACTCTGTCGGCCCGGAGACATCGGGGCGGATGTGTGCCATCTGAATCTCCATAAGACATTCTGCATCCCCCATGGCGGCGGGGGGCCTGGAATGGGGCCGGTCGTTGCGGCGCGGCATCTCGCGCCGTTTCTTCCCGGCCATCCTGTGACGCAACTGGGTGGGCAAGGCTCCATCGGGGCAGTATCGGCTGCACCATACGGCAGCCCCAGCATCGTGACGATTTCCTGGGTCTATATCGCCCTGATGGGACGCGACGGCTTGACTAAGGCGACGCAGGTGGCGATCTTGAGCGCCAACTATATGGCCAAGCGGTTGGAGAAGTACTATCCCATCCTCTACACAGGAACGTCCGGATTCGTCGCGCACGAGTTTATTCTTGATCTTCGTCAGTTCAAGGCAACTGCGGGAATTGAAGCGATGGATGTGGCGAAGCGATTGATGGATTACGGGTTTCACGCCCCGACGGTCTCGTTCCCAGTTGCCGGAACGCTCATGATCGAACCGACGGAAAGCGAAACGAGGGACGAATTGGACCGGTACTGCGAGGCGCTGATCTTGATTCATGCCGAGATCCAAGACATCGTCGAAGGCCGCCAGCCGCGCACAAACAATTTGCTGAAGAATGCTCCCCACGCAACACAAGTGGTGACAGCCGACGAATGGAATCGACCCTACAACCGAGAACGGGCTGCCTTTCCTACTCCGTGGGCACGCGACCATAAATTCTGGCCCAGCGTGAGCCGTATCGACGAAGCCTATGGAGACCGCCATCTCGTGTGCACGTGCCCACCGACCGACAGCTACTAGCTCGGCTGCTGAAAAAGGCCTCTGACTTCGTTCTCAGTCTCGTGCCTCCCTGCGACGTACCGCAAGGGTACGCCTCAGTCGTCCCGCTCCCTGCGGCCTTGCCAGAGAACCTTTTTGAGCAGCCCTGAAGAGGGCGCTCCCGACATAATCACGCTTGCTCACCATCGCAAGGGCCGAGGCTGGTTGCCGCGCTACGAAAGGCAGCGAGAGCAGGGCACTGCATTTTGAGAAGTTCTAGCGCAGGGTGAAGAAACCGGATACAAGGCATGGTGAGGGGTTATCCACGCCGCAACAAATATATTGACAGAAGACCGTCATCAGTTATTCTGCCTGCTCCCTTTTTCTTCTCCCAGGGAGTCATGCTTCCGACTGGCGAGACTCCAACCACGCCAGAGGGCATAGAGCACAGGGATCACCAGAAGTGTCAGGATCGTTGAACTCACCATGCCGCCGATCATGGGCGCGGCGATCCGTTTCATGACGTCGGCGCCCGTGCCACTAGTCCACATAATGGGGAGCAATCCGCCCATGATCGCGGCGACCGTCATCATCTTGGGACGGACCCGCTGGACCGCTCCTTCCATAATGGCTTCCCGCAGATCTTGTGCCGTCGTCATGCGGCCTTCGCGTACCCGCCGCTCATAGGCCTCGTCGAGATAAACGAGCATCACCACGCCCGTCTCCGCCGCTACGCCTGCTAGGGCGATGATGCCGACCCACACCGCCACGCTTAAGTTGTAGCCCAGATAGTCGAGATACCAGATAGCCCCGATTGCGGCGAAGGGGACGGACAGGAGCACGATCAGCGATTTCGCCAGCGAACCGAAGTTGAGATAGAGCAGCAAGAGAATGATGCCAATGGTGACGGGGACGACCAACTTTAACCGCTCTTCAGCCCGTACCAGATGCTCGTATTGACCGGTCCAGATCAGCCGGTAGCCGGAGGGTAATGTCACCCGGTCTCGCACCGCGCGTTGAGCGTCTTCCACATAGCCGCGCAGGTCCCGTCCACTGACCGCGACCGAGACCAAACCAGCCAGCGCCCCCGCTTCATCTGCGATCGACGGCGGCCCTTGAGTAACGACCATCTCCGCGACTTGTCCAAGTGGAATCTGCGCGCCGCTCGGCGTGGGAATCAGCACCCGTTTGAGCCGGTCCGGATCATCGCGCAGTTCACGCTTGTAGCGGACGTTGACCGGATAGCGCTCGCGCCCCTCGACGGTGGTAGTCACGGTCTCGCCGCCGATGGCTGTCGTGATCACCGCTTGCACATCTCCCACCGTCAGGCCGTAGCGAGCCGCTTCCCGCCGATTCACGGTGAGATCCAGGTAATAGCCTTCATTCAACCGTTCGGCAAACGCGCTTTTCGTGCCCGGCACATTGGCCAGGACTTGTTCGATCTCCAAGCCTATTTTCTCAATGGTCTTCAGATCAGGCCCCAGGACTTTGATACCGACTGGGCTTCGCACACCGGTGGTGATCATCTCGGTGCGAGTCTGAATCGGCATCCACCAGATGTTCGGAAATCCGGGAATGCGCAGCTTGGCATCCATCTCATCCAATAACCGGTCCCATGTCATGCCGGGACGCCATTGCGATTCCGGCTTGAGGGTGACCGTGATTTCTGCCATGCCGACAAAAGCCGGATCGGTGGCAGTCGGGGCCTTGCCCATCTTGCCGAACACTCGTTCCACTTCAGGGAAGGTCGTGAGCAACTGATCCTGAATCTGTAGGACCTTGGCTGATTCAGGAATTGAGAGGCCGGGGACGGTGGTCGGCATGTAGAGAATAGTGCCCTCGTTCAGCGGCGGCATGAATTCCGCGCCGAGACGGGAAAAGATCGGCGCTGTGAATCCCACGATCACCACCGC
Organism: uncultured Nitrospiraceae bacterium; assembly: GCA_963821465.1. Classification (GTDB taxonomy): domain Bacteria; phylum Nitrospirota; class Nitrospiria; order Nitrospirales; family Nitrospiraceae; genus Palsa-1315. The sequence continues at coordinate 52,297 of CAWGDV010000005.1, forward strand.
CAGTCCGAGCGTCAGCCACCGGACGCGTAGGGCGCCGGCGATGATTGGTCGATACAGCGTGACCAACAGCCGGTTCAATGGATTCTTGGTCTCCGCTCGGATGCGCCCCCGGATCAGAAGGACCATCAGTACAGGAGCCAAGGTCACCGAAAGCGCAGTGGCGAACAGCATCGCAAAGGTCTTGGTGTAGGCCAGCGGCGTGAACAATCGCCCTTCCTGCGCTTCCAGCGCGAAGATCGGCAGGAATGACACAGCGATCACCAGTAACGAAAAGAACAAAGGACGGCCGACTTCTTTGGCCGCCGCGATGATCGTCTCGATCCGGTCTGCATGTGGGGATTGCTCCAGACGCTTGTGCGCGTTCTCCACCATGACAATCGCGGCATCCACCATCGCGCCGATGGCAATGGCAATCCCACCGAGGGACATAATGCTGGACGTGATATGCAAGTAGGCCATCGGAATAAAGGCCAGCAGCACTGCCACAGGCAGGATGAGAATCGCCACCAGGGCGCTGCGCAGGTGAAACAAAAATACGATGGCGACCAGACTGACGATGATGCTCTCCTCCACAAGTTTCTCGCGGAGCACCGCAATGGCCCGGTGAATGAGATCGGACCGGTCGTAGGTGGGAACGATATGGACGCCCTTCGGCAGGGCCGGCGTGATGTCTTGCAGCTTGGCTTTGACGCGCTCGATCACGGCGAGCGCATTCTCTCCGGCGCGCATGATCACAATGCCGCCGACCGTCTGGCCCTTACCGTCTATTTCAGCGACGCCTCGCCGCTGATCCGGCCCGATCTGGACATGCGCGATATCCCGGATCAAGATGGGTGTGCCGCGTCCATCCGTCCCGACCGGGATCAACTCGATATCATCGACCGAACGCAGGTAGCCGTTTCCTCGAATCACGTATTCCGTGCCGGCCATTTCTAAAACACGGCCACTCACCTCCGCATTACTGTTCCGGACCGCTTCGATGATCGTCTTGATCGGTAACCGGTAGGCAGCCAACGTGTTCGGGTCTACTTCGATTTGATACTGCTTCACGAACCCGCCGACCGCCGACACCTCTGCCACGCCCGGCACACTTTCCAGTTGAAAGCGCAGATACCAATCCTGAAGACTGCGGAGCTGCGCCAGGTCGTGTGCACCGGATTCATCGACTAGCGCATATTGATAGACCCACCCGACGCCAGTCGCGTCAGGACCGAGAGTCGGGGAAACTCCAGCCGGCAACTTCCCGGTCAGCTTTTGCATGTACTCCAGCACACGACTTCTTGCCCAGTACAAGTCCGTCCGGTCTTCGAAGATCACATAGACATAGGAGACCCCATATTCTGAGACCCCCCGGACTCGCTTAACTTTTGGACCGGCCAGCAGAGAGGTAACGATCGGATAGGTGACCTGGTCTTCAATCAACGTGGGGCTGCGCCCCTGCCACTCGGTGTAGATGGTCACCTGGACATCGGACAAGTCAGGAACCGCATCCAGCGGAACCTGAAATCCAGCCCACAGGCCCCAGCTGGCCAACAGCAAGACAAAGAGGAGGACCAGAATCGGATTGCGGGCGCTTCCTTCAATGAGTCGTGCGATCATTTCTTCTCACCCCTATTTTTACCCTCCCGCCCCCGGCCTGCTCGGCAGGCCGTTCTTCCCGTGGCCCACGGGCGCCGAGACGCCCGTTTTTCCCGGTTACATACCCCCGCCGCCAACCGAGAACTGATACTGTTCGGCAATGGGTGGTCGCCCTGGTACTGTCACATTGACCGTCACAACCCAGGTACCGCCCATACCAAACATGACCTTGCCTTCGTAGAGCCCATCCGTGGTATGGCGAGCCGTCACCTTGGAATCGGTCATGCCCGGCATCGGCATCGTGTAGACGAACAGGACTTGCGCGTTGGTCACCGGCTTGCCGGCCTGGTCTGTCAGCGTGAGCTTGAGCAGCACGTCGCCGGCCTTGGGATTTTCCGGCGCTGTATTCAACGTGAGGGATAATCCGGCCACCTGACGGGTCTCCAGCTCCTGTCGTCTTTTCCATACCAGTCATGTTTTCCATCGGCATCCCTTCATGTCCTTCCATTCCCGGCATGCCATCCATCTTGCCCTCGTATGCGCCGCGCATCTGCCAGTCGCCCATGCCGATCCGTCCCATCATGGCCTGCATGCTTGAGGCCGATGTCAACTTGCTCTCCGCGTCCAACAGAAAATTGGCCGAGGTCACGATCCGATCTCCTTCTTTGAGTCCTTCCATCACTTCCACATGATCCTGATTCCGACGACCCAGCTTGACCAACGTCTGCTCATACCGGCCTTGCCCACGATCCGTGAACACCAGTTGACGAAGCCCGGTCTCCAGAACTGCCTCCTTGGGCACAACCAAGGCTTTGGCCGCATCCGTCTGCAAGGTCACGTTCCCATACATGCCTGGCTTCAGCTTCAGCCCTGGATTCGGTAATTCAAACCGCACACGCACCGTGCGGGCTTCCTGGTTCAACGAGGGGTAGATGTACGCCATGTTTCCGTGAAAGGTTTCTCCTGGGTAGGCGGCGAATGAGACAGAAATCGGTTGGTCGAGCTTCACCGATGCAACCTCGGACTCATAGATGTCGGCGGAGATCCAGACCGTGGAGAGATCCGCGACTTCGTACAGTGTCGTGCCTGGCTCCACATATTTCCCCGGCAGGGCCTCCCGCTTGAGGACGATCCCGGAGGAGGGGGCATAGACCGTGAGCACCGGCTCCGCCTTGCCTCGACGCTCCAACGCTGCGATTTGCGCATCGGTCAGATCCCACAACCGCAAACGCTCCCGCGCACTGGCTACAAGGGAGGCCGCGTTGGCTTTGGCTTCATCAAGAGGGCTCGCGGCCAGTTGGGTCTGTGCCCGTAAGGCCAATAAATATTCATCCTGCGTGGCCAGTAGATCCGGTGAGTAGAAGGTGAAGAGCGGTTCGCCTTTGCGTACCGGCCTGCCGATGGAATTGACGAAGACCTCGCGGACCCAGCCGGAGATTTTCAAGGTAACCTGAGTCAGCCCACGTTCGTCGTAGCCGACTGTGCCGACCGTGCGAATCTCTTGCGTCAATGTCGCGTAGGCAGCTGAGGCGCTCCGCACTCCGATCAATTGTCTCGCCACAGCTGGAATTGACACAGCTCCTGGTGGTGATCCGGCCATGCCCGGCATGCCTGCCATTCCTTCCATAGACTTCTCGCCCGCCGAGGCCGTCTCCTTCCTGTCCATCTGCTCCATGGGCATGCCCGTCATTTCTTCCATGTCAGCCACCACTCTCTGAGTGGTGAAAACCCCAACCGCAACTCCGGCGAGCGTGCCAATCGCTACAACGCCGATTACGAAATATTTTCTGTGTGATTGCTGGCTCATCGCTGTTTCTCCTTTTGGTCCACTTTAGCTCTGACGATCGAGCGTGATACCTACGACTTGTTCGAGTTCAGCCAGCCGATGCTGGCGGTCCACGATCGCCTTGAAATACTCATGCTGAAAACCTCGCCAGGTCCGTTGTGCGTCAATGAGATCCAAGAAACTCTCCCTTCCCCACACGATATCCGACACGCGCCGATTCCAGGCTCTGCTCGGCCTGTGGCAGGATGGTGGTGCGGTACAACGTGGCCACCTGGTCAGTAGCCCTGAGCTTGGCCAGGAGGTCGTCGACCTGAAACCTGGTCAGGTTTTCCAGGGTATGTTGCTGTGCTTGCGCGACCGCGACCGCAGCCGCGGCTTCCTGCACTCCCGCGTCGTACTTCGGTTTGGTCCAAAAGGCGAAGGGGATGCTCATCGCCACATAGGCGCCGAATCCGTCATTGGCCTGATAGTTCTGGAAACGCTGAAACGCCACGTTGAAGTCCGGGTAGTATTGACGCTGGGCCAACGCGCGGGACTGCTTGCTCCGTTGCACATCCAGCTCGGCGGCTTTGATCTCGGGCCTGTCGTTGAGCGCGAAGCTATGCAGATCACCGGGGGGCTGCTCGATCGGCAGTTGCGAGGGTTCTTGCGCAAGGCCCAAGGGTGATGCGGAATCTCGATTGAGGAGCGTATTCAGCATCGCTCCCGCAGTCTTGCGACGCTGCTCCAGGACGGGAAGCTGCTGTTGAAGCAGGGACAGCTCGACTTGAGCCTTGAGGACATCGGCCTGGCTTCCTCTCCCCGCGCGGAACTTGGCGTTGGCTATCTCCACAAACTGTCTCAGGAGCTCCACCTGCTCATGATGAATCTGGGTCGTCTTCTGAGCGAGAAAGAGATCGTAGTAGGCCTGCTTGAGGCGGGCGATCAGCTCCCGTTCCTTCGCACGGATCGCCTGTTCGGTCATATCGGCCGAACGGCTCGCCACGTCGCTTTTGAGCGCGAGCTTGCCGGGAAAGGGAAGATTCTGCGAGAAACCGAAGATCGTGTTGTCCGCTTGCGTGGCCTTGAAGGGCTGCGGGATATTCCACAGTTGAACCGACAGAATCGGGTCATCCAATGACCTCGCCTGCGCGATCCGATTCGTGGCGGCTTCCCATTGCTTGCGTGCCGCTGCCAGCTCGGGATTCCGAGCCAGGACCTCTTGGATCAATTCCGGCAGCGCCAGTTTGTTTCGCAGCGCAGAGTCGGTATCCTGTGCCCAGGACAGTCCACTGCTGAAAAACATCCCCAGTACTGACGCGACAGTCACACACCAACGTCGTTTATTCTGTCTCATAAAAATGACCTCCCGGAGTTCCCGCATGTTCGAAGCACGGTCTCCGCTCTGATCCTCAATGCCAGGACCAAATAGACAATGAACCGGACCGTTAAGACCAAGCGTGGAACGGCACATGTGTTGATCGCGCGACTTGACCGAAACTTACGCAGTTACGGCAAAGAAGCGATTGCGAGGTGTGACGGGGAAGATCAGATGCGAAGCACGGAAATCTTGAGCAGGAGATCCTGGGGCGGACTAACTGCGAAATGATCGGACAAGCGGCTGCTGTGTGAGGTGAGGCTGACAAGAAGTGCTAACGAAGCGGTGTCTTCTGGACAGAGGGCCTGACAATCACTGTTGAGGGAAAGCTTATCGGCAGACTGCACACCGAGCGTCTTAAACGCATCGCAATATTGAGAGACAGGTTGCTCATCCGGCGTGGCGCATCCATTGGCCATTGCAGCGGGCGTGACGCCGTTCACCGGAAGGAGACAGGCATAAGCATTGAAGCTCAACGCAAAAAAGAGCACGACGAGCGTGCAGGCGAGAACCGAATGGACGCGATGAGAATAGACGTACATCGGCTCAGTCTATCCCTCTCCTTCCCAGCCGTCAACTGCTGTGGGCCGCATACACAGTTGATCCCCAACGCCTCAAATAGAACGGATCGTGGCAAAGGCTTGCCCAGCCATTCATACCGACTCACCTGAGCTCTGGAGCATCATTCATCGGATTCCCAGATACTACAGAAAGCCCGGAAGCGGCGCTCAGCAGCAATTATTTTCCTCCCCGTGACATCATCCCGCTTGCTCACCATTTGGTCATCGCAGTAGAGTGACGACTACTCGCATACTCCTCTTCAGGGAAAGGACGCATTCATGGATGCGATCAACCGACGGAACTTTCTTGTTCGTAGCGGCCTGGCTATCGGTGCGGCGGTGCTTGCCGCTGAGATTCCACTTTCTAAAGCTATCGCCAGCTCACCGCCTCTGAAGCTTGACAGCTGGCAAGCTGTACGTGAGCAATTTCAACTCTCCCGTGACCATATTCACCTTGCGGGATTCTTTCTCGCATCCCATCCTGCTCAAGTCCAAGCAGCGATCGAGCGGCACCGGCGCGGATTGGATGCCGATCCCATCGGCTACTGGTTCGAACAGGAGGAAAAGCAGGAGGCTGCAGTATTGCGGGCCGCGGCTGATTATCTTGCAGTCGATCCGACCGAAATCGCTCTCACTGATAGCACAACCATGGGGCTGGGACTCTTATACGGCGGCCTTGCCCTGCGTGAGGGTCAGGAAATCCTCTCAACCTTGCACGATCATTATGCAACTGACACGTCCTTGCGGCTTCGTGCAGAACACACCGGGGCCACTGTACGCCAAATCCCCCTGTATCATTCCCTCAAAAATGTATCGCGCCAAGAATTACTCGACAATCTGACCAAGAACATCAGACCCAATACCCGTATTGTCGCGCTGACCTGGGTCCATTCGAGCACCGGCCTGAAACTTCCAATCCATGAGATGGCACAGGCGATTCACAAACTGAATGAATCCCGTGCTGAACAGGATCGAGTGATCTTCTGCGTAGATGGAGTCCATGCATTGGGTGTCGAAGATTTCAGGCTCTCCGACGTCGGGTGCGATTTCCTGGTTGCAGGGACACATAAGTGGATGTTTGGTCCAAGAGGTACCGGTCTTGTGTGGGGGCAGAAACGGGCCTGGCCTGTGGCCAACCCGATCATTCCGACTTTCAATACTCAAGCCTACGATATCTGGATGAAGGTGAGTCCGCCGAAGGATCTACCGAGGTCCGTCTACATGACACCGGGTGGGTTTCATTCCTTCGAGCATAGGTGGGCTCTTGATGAAGCCTTCATATTCCATCAGACCATCGGTAAAGCGCGTGCGACCCAACGCATCCACGAACTGAATCAACAGATGAAGCAGGGTCTGACGAAGATGCCGCATGTCACATTGCACACACCGATGTCGCAAGACCTGTCAGCCGGCATCGTCTGCTTCGAAGTGTCAGGGATGACGCCAGGCCAAGTGATCGAACGGCTTCGGGAGAAGAGGATCATCGGAAGCGTCACGCCGTACGCGACGCAGTATGCGCGGTTGGCGCCAAGCCTCCTCACCTCATCGGAGGACATTGAACAGACTCTCATAGAGATTCTGAAGCTGCGGGCCTGATAGACGAGTAGGAATACCCCTCCATCGATCCGCCCCTACATATGCGTTCAACGAGTGAAGGATAAATTTGGACGAACACCGTCATCAGTTATTCTGCCTGTCCCCTTTTCTTCCCCTAAACCACAATGATGGTCTCTCCATCCCAGATTCGATACGATTCTTCCTTCTGGTTGCCGACCGGGACAGTCACGACTTCCCCGTTCGATAACTCTAATTTCAGACTTCCATCTGGCATTCCAACAGCACAAATGATCGTCGTGCGAAGCAATAAGAGTAGACGACAAGAGCCAATCAGCGGCCTACTACAATCCCATTCGGCAACTCCATGCTTCGCGTGATGAATCACTTTCGAGCGAACACATATTCCTGTTCCTTTAAGATTGGAGAGTGGGGCATGAAATCGAAAATGAAGCTGGCCACGCTCAAAAAATGCCGTCCAAATCCCTCCCGTTTAAGAATGATAAGTCGGTATGATTTGGCAAACCGTGCATGCGCCCTTTCCTGTCCTATTCAAACGACAATTAGCGGATCGCTCCCATGCCAGATATGATAGGCCTCGTACATTGTGGTTTCATCATAGAATGTCAGCGAGTCTCCGTTATTAAACTCGATCTCTAGAGTTCCGTCTGGATCTCCTTTGACGCTTACAATGGATGCTCCTATTAGCAACATCACACTGCACGAGCTAGATAAGGGCATAAATGTCTCAGGACTCCACTCATCTTCTTCGTCGTTGTGACGATGCGTGTAACTTATCTCGACAGAGATACCAGTATCCGAGGTTGTGGTTCCCGGTTGGCATAAATGAAACTGTACTTGCACCGGTGACACACACCTTCATGAGTTCCAGTCCACGCAAAAAGGTCAAATCAATATCTGGTGATAACCCATACATGAGTTCACCGTCCGCTACTTCAAGAAACCAGGGGGAAGAGGTACAAGGTGATTTTGAGGCCCTGTCCCCTGTTTCCCTGTCGAAGGATCTATAGGATTGCCTTTTGAATCAAATTGTCTCCACTACCCATTCGAATCCTGCGCAGTTGGTGGAAAAATCTGTATAGTATTGGCATCTCCGGTGGAACCTGGCGCCTGGTGCACTGTTCCCCTTCCACTCTGACTTGGACCACTCACATACCCTGATGGAATCATACTGCCATCCCCTTCCCAATGGCACGATCGCCACTTGCGTAAGGTTTATTTGTGCAAAAAACTCAATTCAAGATCGGAACTTGGTCCATAAATCAGCCCTCCTCCTTGAAGTATCCTGCAAGCGAAAAGAGGCCAGGCTACTTTTTCTTGCGTCCCCGCACAACAGAAGAGAATTTGCGCAGGATGCTCAAAAAGGCCGGTCAGCAAGGCCGCAGCGAGCTGTCACTTCATGAGGGGTGGGTGGGATGATCCGTCCTCCTAATTCCCCATTTCATTTTCAAGGGTAGCCTGGTCGATCCTCGATTGCGCGCGTCGAACGAGCACATTCTTATCGTGCGCGTTCCGCGAGCAGGAGGACGGCCAGGCTACCCTCCCCGCCTTTTTTCAGCATCCTGCTAGAGCGCCCCCTCGGGAATTTGATCTAATTTATAGAAATCAATCGGGTCCGTTCGGCGCTGAGTCGATTGAGTCGGCTCGCTGCCCTTGGTAAAGAGTTCGACGGTACTCGGCTCTCCCTCTTCATCCTCAAGCAATCCCGTCGACGGATCGACCTTGACGAACGTGACGCCTTCCGGAATGGTAAAGGCCACGACCGGTAGCGGCTTGAGCGCTGCCTGCATGAAATTGATCCAAATAGGCAGCGCCGCATGCGCCCCTGACTCCGTATCGCCGAGTGAACGTCGATCGTCAAATCCGACATAAATGCCTGCGACCAAATTCGGCGCACCGCCGATAAACCATGCATTGATGAACTCGTCCGTGGTTCCGGTTTTCCCCGCAATCGGTCGCCCGATCACTTTGGCCGCCTGACCGGTCCCCTTTTGGATCACGTCTTCCATCATGTTCGTGATCAAGTATGCCGTTTCTTTGGAGATCACCGGCAGCGCTTGCGGCTCCGCCTGCTCAAGCACCTGTCCCGCGTTGTCCTTCACGGACAGGATCGCATAGGGCTCTGCACGGCTCCCCTGGTTGAGAAACACACCATAGACGGAGGTCAATTCCATCAGCCCGACGGAGGATGAGCCAAGCCCCAAGGACAGATCTGCTGCCAGTGGACTGGTGACCCCGACTGTTTTCGCAAACTCGATGACATTCTTGACGCCGACCTTGTCCAGCAACCGGACCGTCGCGAGGTTGTGCGAGTGGGCCAGGGCATCTCGTAAACTCACCATGCCATGGATTTTCCTTCCATAGTTCTCCGGCTTCCACGTTTTCTCATCCTCGTCCTGCACGTAGACGACAGGCGCATCGAGGATCACCGACGCAGGGCTCATCCCCTGATTCATGGCCGTCGCATAGATGATCGGCTTGAAAGCTGACCCTGGCTGGCGGTGCGCTTGCACGGCTCGATTGTACTCGCTGCGACCGAAATCGTAGCCTCCAACCATGGCCCGAATGGCACCCTTGCCCGGCTCCAGCGCAATCAACCCTCCCTCAATGAGGGGAGTCTGTTCCATTTGCACATGGACCATGTCACGATCCAGTTTCTTCACCATCACTTCGATGACATCGCCGAGCTTGAGCACGTGCTTGAGATTCAGATTGACGACGACATCTTTCGCCAAATCCGGCCCAGTCAGACGTCGCTTCGCCCATGCCATATCGTCAAAGGCAAGCTTGGCCACCGTTGTGCCGATCTGCACCAGATAATAGTCCTTCGCCACTTTGGTGACGAACCCCTCGCGATAGTCTCCCACTTTCATCGCCTCATCAGTCGCCGCTGCAACAGTAGGCTGGGGTGGCACAGTCACATCGACCATTCTGAGTGGGCCACGCCACCCTTGGCGCTTATCCAATTCTCGCAAGCCGGCGGCAAATGCCACTTCAGCAGCCCTTTGCGTTTCCATGTTCAATGTCGTAAAGACTTTGAGCCCGCCCTTGTACACCGTATCTTCGCCATACTTCGCGACCAGCAACTGTCGGATATACTCCACAAAGTAAGGCGCAGCCTGTTCACCGCCAGGACGACGGAAATTGAGTATCTCCGCTGCAGCCTGTTCGCGTTCTGCCGAGGTGAGGAACTTCGCCTCTTCCATGCGGGCCAGCACATGCTCCTGTCGCTTTTTTGCGCGGTCGTAGGCCTTGAACGGCGAATAGTGGTTCGGCGATTTCGGGAGGCCTGCCAGAAATGCTGATTCTCCAATCGTAAGCGCGGAGAGGTTTTTCCCAAAATACGTTTGCGCAGCCGAGGCGACACCATAGGCGCCCTGTCCAAAGTAAATCTGATTCAAATACAATTCGAGAATTTGGTCTTTCGTCAAGACCAATTCCATCTTGTAGGCTAAAATTAATTCACGGACTTTGCGGTCGAAGGTGCGTTCGGACGAGAGGAACAGTGAGCGCGCCAACTGTTGGGTAATGGTGCTGGCCCCCTCGACCTTGCTTCCTCGGCGCACATTCGTCCAAGCGGCACGGAGCATGCCGATGTAGTCGAGGCCGGGATGCTCAAAGAATCGGACATCCTCGACCGCGATGACCGCACGCCGCAACCGTTCAGGGATGTTTGCCACGTTGGTCAGAATGCGACGCTCGATGAAAAATTGACCGATGAGCTTCTGATCAACCGAATAGACTTGCGTCACCAGGCTTGGTTGATAGGTTCCCAACTGGTCCAACGCAGGAAGGTCTTTCGAAAAGTGCCACAGCAATCCGCCCGCTGTCAGGCCCCCTATCACGATTGCCGCCCCAAGGCCCAGGAGTAGGATCTGCCACCAACGCCATGGGCGACGAGGCGGCGGTTGACGGAGCGGATCCTGTAGCTGTACCGGTCTATCGATCATGGTTACGCGGGGTTACCCTCGAGGGCGGCTTGGCTTCCTGGGAAGAATATCACGGTCACCATACCGTGGAGGCCCTCAAAACTCAAGATTCAAGCCGGTGTCGGCGCGCCGCCTCACATTTTCCTCGGCATTGCTTGTACCGGACATCTTGTACCGGACATCTTGCTTCGGGTATACTGCTGTACGACGCCTGGGTTCCTGGGCGTCTTTTTTTTGGAGCATGCAGCAATATCTATGGATCAGACAGCCACATCGGAATCTCCCGTCACCACTCAACTCGAGCCCAAAGAGCGCAGAAGCGATATCCGAAATATCGCGATCATCGCCCACGTCGACCATGGCAAGACGACACTGGTCGACGCCGTGCTCCGACAGACCCATGTCCATCGCAAAATCGACGATATGGGTGAACGGATCATGGACTCGATGGACCAGGAACGTGAGCGCGGAATCACAATCCGAGCCAAAAACGCCAGCGTGATCTACAAGGGCGTGAAGATCAATATCGTCGATACGCCGGGCCACGCCGACTTCGGCGGTGAAGTCGAACGGACCCTGCGCATGGTGGACGGCGTCCTCATCTTGATCGACGCGAAAGAGGGCCCCATGCCGCAAACGACCTTCGTGTTGCGGAAGGCCTTAGCGCTCGGCCACAAGGCCATCGTCGTCATCAACAAGATCGACCGGCCTGACGCGGTGATCGATGATGTGGTGAACCGGACCTTCGACTTGTTTGTCCATCTCGGCGCCACGGATGAGCAGCTCGATTTCCCGATCGTCTATACCGCGGCGATCAAAGGCACCGCGACGCTCGACATGAATAAGCCCGGCACGAACATTACGCCGCTCCTCGACACCGTACTGGACAAAATTCCTGCACCGGCCATCAACGCCGACGCGCCACTCCAGATCCTAGTCCTCTCCCTGATTCAAGACCTCTACAAAGGCAAGATGGGCGTGGGAAAGATTCAGTCTGGTTCGATCGCCCGCAGACAGAATGTGCTCGTGCTCGGGAAGGATGGCGCACAATTCCCTGGAAAAGTGTCCGACCTCGCAGTCTACTCCGGCCTCGAACGGACGGATATGGAACGGGCCGAGGCAGGAGAAATCGTTGCGGTGGCCGGCCTGGACGAGGTGAGCATCGGCGATACGATCGCTGACGCGGAGCATCCGGTCGCCCTGACCCGAGTCACAATCGACGAGCCGACCGTCCAAATGACCTTCTCCGTCAACAATAGCCCATTCGCCGGACGGGAAGGCAAGTACCTGACCTCGCGGCATTTGCGCGATCGACTCTTCAAAGAACTCGAAACCAACGTGTCCTTGCGCGCCCAAGAAACGGATAGCGCCGATAAATTCCTCGTGGCTGGTCGCGGCGAGCTGCATCTCGGCGTCTTGATCGAACAAATGCGCCGGGAAGGATACGAGCTGCAAGTCTCGCAACCGGAAGTCATTGTCCACAGGGAGGGGGACAAAGTCCTCGAGCCATATGAGGAACTGACCATCCAGGTGCCGGAAACCTATCAGGGCGCCGTCATTGAAGAGCTTGGCAAACGTCGCGGCGAGTTACGCCACATGCGACTCATCCATTCCGATGCCGGACCGAGCGAGATGCATTTGGAATACCACATCCCCACCCGCGGCATCATGGGGCTCAAAAACTTATTGGTTGCCAAGACTCGCGGCACCATTATCATGCACCATGTCTTCGTCGCGTACGAACCGATGGAGGAGCGCGACCTTGTAGTGGCGACACACGGGTCACTCGTCGCACACGAAGACGGAACCAGTACCGGCTATGCCATCTTCATGACCCAAGAACGGGGCACCATGTTTATCGGCCCTGTCGTCGAGGTCTATCGCGGGATGGTCGTCGGCGAGAACAGCCGGGACGAAGACATGGACGTCAACGTCTGTAAAGAGAAGCACCTGTCCAACATGCGGGCGTCAGGAACCGATGAAGCGTTAGTCCTCACACCTCCACGGGAGATGGGCTTGGAGTTCGCACTCGAATATATCGGCCCGGATGAACTGGTTGAGGTCACCCCGAAGAGTCTGCGTATCCGTAAACGGCTCCTCAACCCTGATGACCGCCGCAAAGCCCGCAAATCCGGCAAGTAGTCTCTCGTGCAACGATGAGGATCAAAAAGAAAACCCCCAAGCCTTCTGCCCGCCGCCCCCCGCTCTATTTTGTCGGCTATCGGGGGAGCGCGCCAGCCACAGACGAACTGAAGACCTGGTACGACAAGGAATATGGCGGGCCGCTGACCATTCACCACGAAGCAGGCTCAACCGAATCCTGGCAAGCGACTCACGGCCCCTGGTCTGCCCATGTCGTGATGCCGCTGCCGATGAGCCACGTCGCCGACGTGATGAAGCAGTTGGCGTGGGAGCACGACGTGATGGGCGCAGTCGCGCCTTCCCTTGTCTCCCCTCGCGACATGCCGGACATTATACTCTTTGCCGCTCGACTCGCCCGAGGCCTCACTCTCCTCACTCAAGGCACAGCCCATGATATCATCACCAACCAATACGTAAACCCGTCGGATTGGCAAGATCGCCCCCTCACCCATTTTGTCGCCGGTGATCATATCCCAATCATGCAGAGCGATGATGAGCAAAACCACCAGAGCTGGTACTACACGCTCGGCCTCAGCAAGTTCGGGGTAAATGAACTTGAAATGTTTCTCTCCCCTGGCCTCCCAGACCAGCCTGCACGCGAGCTACTCAGGGGAGCGGCAGACGAATTGACGAGGATCGGACAGTCGCCAAAAGTCGGAAGTCTCATCCGCGTGGAACTCTTGGGTCAGAGCATTGAGATTGCCAACCACCGCACCGCTGCACCAGCCGGACGCATGCTGAGTTTTCGAGAAATTCGTTTACTATCATAGCCCGCCTTCTTTATCAGCCACTTATGGGTCATCTAGACCTCAGTTAGGCCTTCAGGCCTGTTGACAAGGTTCAGAGCCACACGGTACAAAATTGTAGGTGACAGTGTCAGAGGCCGGATTAAACCCAGTGAAGGAGGTACAGAGATGAGCGATGTAGCAGCAGAAATCAAGGTGGGCGATACCGCACCGGATTTTAACTTAAAGGACCAGGACCAGAAGGACGTGAAGTTAAGCGACTTTCGCGGCAAGAAGAATGTCGTGCTCTGCTTCTATCCGCTGGACTGGAGTCCCGTCTGTCAAGGCGAGAACAAGTGTTTGACCGACGACTTCCCCAAGTTCCAATCGGCCAACGCGGAACTGTTCGGCATCAGCTGCGATAGTTTCTTCTCGCACAAGGCCTGGGCTGATTCCATGGACCTCAAGCATCGGCTGCTGTCGGACGTGCATCGAACCACGGCAAAGGGCTACGGCCTCTACTTTGAGCCGTTAAACTGCTCGAAGCGCGCGACGGTCATTGTCGACAAGAGCGGCAAGGTCGCCTACGCGAAAGTCCAGGACATCAAAGTGGCGCGGGAAGACAAGGACATCCTCGCAGCCCTCGCAAAGCTGAGCTAATTTTCAGTCCTGAGTGCTGGGTGCTGAGGGCCGAGCGTTTGGCTGACTCAGCACTCAGAACTCAGGACTCAGCACTGTTAATCATGCCTGGAATCGTCGAAGACGTTAGAGACGAAAATTACAAAGAGTTCACCGGTGCGCCCGCGTCGATCGTCGCCTACGGCCTAGCGACCTGCGAACCCTGCGTTGCCTACGATCCGATCCTGGTAGAGACCGCCGCCAAGTTTCCCGATGTAAAAGTCGGCAAGGCCAAGATGCATGTCCCAGGCCGCTGCCGAGAGATTAAGAAAGCCCACACCTTCGAGACCTATCCCACAACCCACTTCTTCTCCAATGGCAAGTTGCTCCTCACCCGTGAAGGGGTGGTGGAGCCGGACGAACTCGCCGCGCTAATCGTAGATCACTTACTGAAATAGAAAAAAGAGCGAGCAGCATGGTTGTCCTCTGTGCTCGCGGAACGCGCACGCTCAGAAGGTGCTCGTTCGACGCGCGCACTGTGAGGCTCAACCAGGCTACCCGCTAGAGAATAACGGAGGGAATTACTGGATTAGTTTCATGTGCCATTTATTAGCCCTCTTCCCGCGACATAAGCTTCAAAAATCCTGTCTATCGAGCCGACAATGAAAACAAGCTTAGCGGTCTTGTCGAATAGCTCTTGAATTTCTACGAGTAAAGATTCCTCTGACTTTCCTGGAAACATGATCGCCAGGGCAATATCTCCTGCAAATCGGTAATGAGTCTCGGCCACAGTTTCTCCCATCTCCATGAGAGCGTTGCGTCCATGGTCCATACCCTTTAACGCGTCTCTCACTCCCTCCGGTAAGACATGCCCACCAATCCGATCACGCAAAGCCTTGATCACGGTAGATTGACCCCTAATCTCATCTCGCAGCACCTCAAAAGCCTGGCGCAACTCCCCTGTCTCATTTGCAAGAGCAGCTCTATTTGCGCTATCAGAAAATAACCCATCGACTACATTTCGAATTTCGTTCAATGTCCTCAGCGAATTTCTGAAGAAATAAATTCTCCTCCAGCTCGGCGAGTTTCCATCTAGCGAATCGGGCTTAGAAGCAGATGAATTAACATCGAGTGGATTAAAATCGGTCTTTATCAGACCTTGCAGTTCGAGGAGGTAATCTTCCCTCAAGATGCAAGTCTGGCTACAACAGTAGCAATAGGATCGTTACCAGGAAACCACTTACTAAGCGTGATATGTCGAGATGTGATCGCGCCATTTGGATTCGTTCCCGAGATAATGAGCACGATACTGAAGAGGAAACGGGAAAGTCGAGCGAGTATTACGGTGGGACAGCTGGCCTACGGCCTTGAGCGAACTTTGCCGGAGGAGCGGAGATCCGCCGAGGCTTGGCTGGGAAGGAAAGCGGGAACAGACTGAGTCTGCGAGGAAATGCCAAAAGCTACCGCCCGACCGAGCCCGTGAAGATCGCTCCGGAGGAACGGGAGTGAAGGGCTAAGGCCACCGGCTCAGAAGAGTGTCTCAGGGAGAGGATGCTATTTCACCGGTCGCGTCTTGGAACAATGCTCATGCTGAATCAGCCAGGTTGAACCTTCCTTGCGCAGGAGGGTGGTGCATTGCCCGGAGTCCTGCCCTTCGAGTTCGCCTTTCCTGACCGCCTGAAATACATAGTCATAGGTCGCCCACGCCGTTGGGCCCGGCGTCCGGACACGCAGGTTCGATACGACACTGATAAAGCGCAGGGTGCTTCCCTTGTTCAGTTCAGATTCATAGTCCGACAACCACTTCTCGATTGACTCCCGCGTTTCCGTCTCGCCATCCTGAATACCGACATAGTCCTTGGTGTACAATTTCAACACGGCTTGCTTGTCTCTGGTTTCGGAGTAGGTCGAGGATGCCATGGCGGCCTCCTTGACGATCCTCTCGATCGCCTCGCCTTCCTCTGCAGACCAGGCCACGGCCATCCATGAGAGGCAGGCCATCATCACCGCACCGGCAAGTCGGCTCTTCATAAGAGGCGATCCGATAGGGGAAACATCAACCGATCAACCGGCATAATCGAATGAGAGATCGCGAGATTGGACGATGTGAACGTTGGCAAGCCGCCCCGATGAGAGGCCGGACACGAGCGACGTCCAAATCCGTTCGGCAAGTTGCCCGCCCGTGACAGATTCAGCGTCGAAGACCTGGCGCGGATCCTGGCGATCGAACACCTTCACCACCTTATCCTGCACCAAGCGGTCCAGCGCGCCGATATCCGTCACCATCCCTGTCACCGGATCGATCGTGCCTTGGACCGTCACGAAACAGTCCCATTCGCGGCCTTGATTGCCGTCCTGCAAGGCCATGAATGAGTAACGCCGCGTCACGCTGGCAACGTCGAGCCCAGCCACCGCCGTCACCTCGGCATACAGGTCTTCATCCTCATACAACCGAATCGCGTGGAGCTTCCCGATGTCTTTCTGCCCATCCAGCTTGCTCCAGAGGACACGGGCCAGGTTTTCCGACGTGGGAATCTGGTCCTTGAAGTAGTGCATATCCAAGTTTAAGTTCTTATGGTCGAATTCTTCTAGGACCTTGAGCAAGGCGCACTTCAAGTCGAAGAGATTCACGACCATGCCGGTCTTTGGATCCACCTCGCCTACAACCGTCACCTCGATCATGTAGTTATGTCCATGCGCCGGCGGGTTGTAGCAAAGGCCGAACACGGCTCGGTTCTTGGCCTCATCCCATTCAGCCTTGATATACCGATGCGCCGCGGCAAACTCGAGGCGCTTTGTCAGTAAAACGGTAGACATAGTTTCCAGTTCTGGGTCTCTGAGTCCTGGGTTCGAAACTTCGTCCAAACGGACAACTCAAAACTCAGCACTCAGCACTATTGGTGTAAATCAGAGAGCCACTCTTCCCGCATACTCCCAGGAACAGGGACCTCGGCGTGGTACTCGTGGTGGTGCACCGTCAGCATAACTGGCTGGCGCAAGTCGGCAAACGCAGCGGTCATTGACGCGGTCGGACTGAATCGGACGAAATGCACCGCGCTGATTTTGGTTTCATGACTGTGGCCGCCTTCGAACTGCCCGAACACCTGCTCGTTTCCGGCGCGAATCGCAAGGGTTTCGCCATGATCGAGTCCCATGAACACGTCGAGCCATTCTTTCATCCGGTCCTGCTCTGTAATCTCAATCAGCAACGTGGCGCTCAACTCACCGGCCCCCGGCATGAGGGCATTATAGACATCGAGTTCATCCTGGACTTTGTGGGGATCGAGAATGTGCTCGACCCGAATCATTTCCTGGGTCTGAAACCGCAACGTCTCACGATTTTCGAAGATGAGCGTGATGAGCGGCCCGACGGAAATTCGTCGCCGCTGCTTGAGCGCAATGATCTGCGAGCGAAACTGCTCCCGCTGCTGTTCATACTCTGCCGAGGGCAGGAGGTCTTGGGGGATCAATGGATTCATAGCCGCAACCCATAGGCATCGCGAACAATTTGGATCGGATGCTGCGTCGGTCTGCCGCCCACATGGGCCATAGCGCCGGCCTGATCCAGCTGCAATCCAGCCAGCGGGCAATCGGAGGCCACAAGATCGGCCGGAGCCTGCTCAATCGCTCGAACGGCCTTCTGCGCGATCAGCATCGAGAGAGGAAAGAACTCCGCCTTGGCAGACCATGAGCCATCGTGACCGGAGCATTTCTCGATGACTTCGACCTGCGCGCCGGCACACTCCATGAGTTCCTTAGACTTGAATCCAATGTTCTGATCCCGCAAATGACACGGCACCTGGTAGGCGACTCGTCCAGGTTTCCGTTGAAAATCAGTGGCGAGAGCGCCTTCCCGCTTCAACTTCATGAGATATTCGCTGATATCGAACGTCCGTTCCGCCACGCGCCGCACCGCATCGCCTCCGATGATCTCGAAATATTCCCGCTTCCACATCAAACTGCAACTGGGCACCGGCACGACAATGTCGTAGCCTTTGTCCACCCAGGGTATAAACGAGGCGACATTCGCCGAGGCGGCCAGCTGAATTGCCGCCGTATCGCCGATATCGAACGAGGGCATGCCGCAACAGCGCTGTTCGGGAACCACGACATACACACCGTTCTTTTCGAGAACTTGGATCGTCGCTTTGCCGATATCCGTCGCTTGATAATTGACCAGGCAGCTCCCAAAGAGCGCGACCTTCCGTGGTGCGGAAGCCGGAACCTGCGCAGCCCCGCGGCGTTCCCACCAATGAATAAACGTCTCCGAAGAAAATCGCAAGATCTGTCGATCCCGATGTACGCCAGCCCACGATTCTATCATTCCGCGGATGAACCGGAGTCCCAGGACCCAATTGGCCAAGGACGCCAGAGAACTCCCGAGGGCGCCGATCATATCCGTCTTGATCAACCACCGATCGCGCCAACCCACTCCGCGCGTCGCTGCCAGATGCTTCTTCCACGCGATCATCAAGCGGGGAAAATCGAGCGCATACTGATGCGGCGGCGTATAGGGACAGTGGTTGTAGCAAAGTTTACAGTAATAACACTCATCGACGATCCGATGGTGGTCGGTGGATGTGAGCTTGGCAACGTCTCCCTCATACTGGTCGATACCGTCGAGTAGCGTGTTGAACGACGGACACAGATTGAAGCAACGTCGGCAGCCATCGCAGACTTCATAGATGCGCTGCGTGTTTTTCTGGAGCTGCGCGGGGTCGATGGAATCGATCAGGCTCAGGCCATTCACGTTTCTCCAATCAGAAAGCAATCAGCGGTCAGCTATCAGCGACAGGGAGGAGTCCGATCCTCATCCAGCCCTTCTGAAAACTGACCGCTGAACGCTGACTCCTGTCAGGTTTACTCAGCCTTGCTTCAGGCTGTCGAGCCCCTTCGTGAAGCGATTCGCATGGGACCGCTCTGCCTTCGCAAGTGTCTCGAACCATTCGGCAAGTTCAGGAAATCCCTCATCCCTGGCTGTTTTGGCCATTCCAGGGTACATCTGTGTGTACTCGTAGGTTTCGCCTTCGACCGCCGACTTGAGATTCGCTTCGGTATTGCCGATCGGCACCCCCGTCGCCGGATCCCCGACTTCCTTCAAGAAATCCAGGTGCCCGAACGCATGGCCTGTTTCCGCCTCTGACGTATCGCGGAACAACCCTCCGATATCAGGATAGCCTTCGATGTCCGCTCGTCGCGCGAAATACAGATAGCGCCGATTGGCCTGGGATTCTCCGGCAAATGCACCCTTGAGATTGTCGTGGCTCTTGGTCCCTTGTAAACTTTTTCCCATTGTGTCCTCCTCCTTATGCTTAGAGATCATACTGTCACCGCCCGCGCAATCTTACCACTATGCCTTCGGTGAATAACAGAGTCATCCTCGCGGGATAAATAGGCTCTTAGCTCCCATTATTCATGAGCACTTCTGCTGCAATGGCCAATGCGCGGGCGAGAGGCAGGAGGCCAGAGGCAAGCGGCCAAGACTCCCCGGTCGAAAGCACGGCTCTTACCTCTAGCCTCGCACCCATGGCCCGCCATGGCCTGGCCTGTCGGCACGATTTCGCGACGAACTGTCATGAATCATGCGGGTTACGACTCATCATCCGATCGGTCGATACCGTGGCAACTCCGATTCCATCCCAGCGAACGATTTGTAGGTCCGGTCCTTGGCGGACAAGATGGGTGTCGCGACCGGCCAGGAAATGGCGAGGGCCGGATCGTTCCACATGATTCCTCGCTCGTCGCCCGGCGCATAATAGTCCGTGCACTTATACAGAAACGAGGCTCGGTCGCTGATCACGCAGAATCCATGCGCACAACCCGGCGGCACATAGACTTGGAGCCGATTCTCCGCCGAGAGATCGACTCCATACCACCGGCCAAAACTTGGAGACCCCTTTCGGATATCCACCACGACATCGTAGACGGTTCCCTCTGTCACCATCACAAGCTTCCCCTGAGCATGCGGCTCTTGATAGTGGAGCCCGCGCAACGTGCCACGGAGAGACTGTGAATAGTTATCCTGAACGAAGGGACCGGGAATGCCGGCGTCCGCATACCGACGCGCGTGGTACGTTTCGAGAAAGAGCCCCCGTGGATCGCGGAAAATATCCGGTTCAATCAGTAATACGTCTAGGATATCGGTTGTGGTGACGCGCACGTTTCTCCTCTTCGTCTGCTTGTCTGTCTCTTCAACGCGGGACGGGCACGATCCGAAGTTCGAATCCAGGGTTCGAAGTTCCGAAAACCTCGAACTTCAGACTTCAGCCTTCGAACCCTCGCCTATCCCGCTCGGCTAACCCGACGCCGGGCTTTCGGGATCGACGATCTCAGGAGGTTCGGGGTACAATTGCCCAAGCCGATCGATCAACGGCTTTGCAGCCGGCGTGCTCTCGTGGGTCGGCTCACTCACCGGATGGTCCCAGGTGAGGGTCCGAATGCCGGCGTCCGCCAGCAACGATCGGATCGTCGACAAACAGGCCTCCAGTGTCAACTCCGTGCCCTCTCGAAGATCGAGCACGCGCGCCTTGGGATCAGTCGGCGGCGCCTCGGTATGGATGAGCGCCCAACAGCGGTCGAAAATAGTGGCGCGGAGTGCCGGCGAGACATTGCATGTCGTGAGGTCAGCTGTGCAGAGGGCCGATACGAACAGGACGAATTGCAAGTCCGGCATCCCGGGGTTCTGGATATCCAACGACGGCATGGCCGAACATTATCGATGGCGACCGGCACGGAGTCAACGGGCACAATACACCCGCCTCCCTCGTGGATGTTACGACTGAAGATCAGGAGTGCTCGACCATGATCACCATTTCTTTGATGGGCCAGCTTCAAACCGCCGACGGCGAACGGGACCTTGCCTGTGAGGTTCCGTCCCCCATGTCCGTCCGCCAGGTGATCCAGCGGCAGGGCATTCAGTTGCGCCATCTTCTCCAACTTATTCGCGAGAAGAAAGTGCTGGTGACCATCAATAAGAAGATCGCCAGCGAAGACTCACTGGTTCAGGACGGTGATGCGATCAGGCTGGTCGGGCACGACGGCATGGGCGGGACTGGGCTGGGTCCATCGATGTAACGAGGCCACAAAACAACAGGGCCGACGCCCCTCTCGGGGAGTCGGCCCTGTCGGTCATTATGCGGCGTGCAGGAAACCGGAAAACAGCCCTCCACGGACGACCTGCGCCGGATGCTCCCTGCTTACTTCTTCCCGAGGATCGCGTCCTTGGCGGCTTTGGCCACGCGGAACTTGACCACACGCTTGGCTGGGATCTTGATAGCCTCGCCAGTTTGCGGGTTCCGTCCCATGCGGGCCTTGCGGTTCGCCAATACCAGCTTCCCGATTCCAGGTATCACGAACACGTTCTTCGCTTCCTTGTAGGCCAAGGCGGCAAAGTCATCCATGAGCTGGACGGACGCCTTCTTGGTCAACCCGGTCTTCTGGGCCAGATAATCGGCGATCTGCGACTTGGTCATTGATTTAGCCATAATGAGCAACCTCCTTAAAGAACGATGATGGTGAAATGTAGTGAACGCCCGCTCGTCACTCCGCTCAGACTCAATGAATATTCATGAATGAATAGTCCTGTCGCTGGAAGCGGCGAAAACCTGCGGGAGTCTATCCAAGCGCTCTGATGCTGTCAACCAGAAAAACACGAAAACACAGGCCGGACGTAGGAAAACGCCTACAGCGGCTTCTTGCAGTTTCGAGACCAGCGAGCGTACAGTACAGTCCAGTACCGTATTCCTGAGTCACTATTGCTGTACCACGGGAGTCGCTAGCATGGCGAAAGAACTACCTATTCTGCCATCGAACGCCCAATCGGCCGACGCGGCGGAGGCCGAGCTGTACCAGTATTCTCGCGTGTTTTGTCAGAAGGAAAATTCCCCCCCGCTCCGGTTGCTCCTGGAATTTCTCACGTCACGCGGTCAGACGGCGATTACCCCGCCGAATCATGGACGCCGGCATGTTGGATGAATGGGCCTGGGTCCAGGTGACGCTCGGATACGATCGCAACCGAAAACCGATTCAGGTGTTCTGTGTCCGGGATCGAGGCACCTATCAAGACGTGTTCGACAAAGAGAAGGCGCAGTTCTTGGACCTCCTCTCCGCTCACGACGATGTTGAGGCGGGACTCGTACGTGCGTATGTGGAGCGTGCGAGGTTTGTGCTCACGACTCGGTTCGCCCAGAACGATATAACCGACGAAGGGTATGACTTCAACGGATGGATCTTGGAGTTCTACCAAGACCAGTGCAACGGCATCGTCCAGATTGACAACCAGGGCTTCTACTCACCCAAAGGCGATCTCATCGTCGATCTCTCCATCAAAGTGGAATGAGCCGCCATGCCAGACAGGCTCCCAAGCCCCACTCCGTCCGACCCTCCTCCGCTCTATCGAAAAACCGACCACTGGTTCCAGCGGGCAACCGCCGCTCTGCTGGGTGAAGTTCCCTGCCGGCTCGGCTGCACCAGCTGTTGCATCGGCCCCTTTCCCATCACCCTCCTCGACATCCGCACCCTCCAACAGGGACTCGCCGGCCTCCCGACGGATCACCGTCATCGCATCGAACAGCGTGCCGTTGAACAGACCGCTGCAATGGAGACCGCCTTCCCGCTATTGACCCAGACCGACTTGCTCGACAATTGGTCCGATCAGGACATCGACCGGTTGGTCACAGCGTTTCACCATCTTCCCTGTCCAGCGCTGGAACCAGACGGGCGCTGTAGCGTCTACCATCACCGTCCCCTTGTCTGCCGATCGATGGGCATCCCGACAGAAGATCGCGGTCTGGCCCATGGCGCCTGCGAGGTCCAAACCTTCATCCCAATCCTGCGGCTCCCCTCCACATTCCGAGAAGAAGAAGATCGGTTAGCGCAGGAAGAAGCGTCCTCCCTGGACAGGCTTCGTCGGGCCACCGGATCGACAGGAGAAGAAGTATTCCTACCCTATGGATTCTTACGCCGCGAGACCGCGAGACAGGCGAGAAAAGCGAGACGGGTGAGGAAGTCTGAAGGCTGAAGGCTGAAGTGTTCGGAACTTCCTGTCGCGCTTTTCCCGCCCGTTTAGGACAAGCCTGGTCTGTCTCGTTCATTTGGTTGATCTGGTTTGTTTGGTTTATCTGGTTAGTTTCGTTCAACCAAACAAACGAGACAAACCAAACAAACCAAATAACAGCCTTCTTCCGTAGCCTGTGAGGCTAGACAGAGGCTAAAATCCTGTGCTACTGTCACCCCCCTTGGTTGCAGGAGCGCCTGTAGCTCAGCTGGATAGAGCATCAGCCTCCGGAGCTGAGGGCCACAGGTTCAAATCCTGTCAGGCGCACCAAACACAGGCAAGGGACAGCAGCCGCACACAGATATCCGCCACACACATACCCGGTGGGCCGTTAGCTCAGTTGGTAGAGCAGCTGAC